>CAVUFT010000017.1:0-66017 GCA_963740725.1 uncultured Actinomycetota bacterium | reverse complement strand
TTACAGTATCGATTCCCGCTCACCTGGGAACGGGTCCAGGCCGGCGACGCAACCGGATGGAAGGCCCTCCAACTCGTCCAGGACTGCGTGACGCTTTCGCTGGACGCTGCCGCGATCGTGGACCGTCGGGTCGCCGACATCATCGACTCGGTGACCTTGCTGCAGTTGAAGAAGATCATCAAGGCCGCGAGCTGGGACGCCGATCCCGCGGCCGCCAAAGCGAAAGCGGAAGAGAAGGCGAAGGAACGTGGCGTGTGGGTCGGTCGCACCGACGACCACGGAACCACCACCTTGTTCATCAAGGCCGCGACCGGCGACGTCATCCAACTGAACGCCACCATCGCCCAACTCGCCAACGCCCTGGCCGCCCTCGGTGACGACGCCCCTCTCGACCAACGCCGCGCGAAAGCAGCCGGCCTCCTGTCCGACCCCGAACTCGCCGCCGACCTCCTCGCCGCGGCCGCCCAGCACCTCGCCGGCGCCACCCAGCCCACCGCTGCGGACGACGAGCCCGCCGCGGACGACGAAGCCGATCGGGACACGCCTCACCCGGACACACCGGACCATCCGTTCGACCGGGCTCCGGCGCCGACCGACGAAGCTGCCGCACGCCTGGAACTCCGCCGCAAGATCGACGCCACCCGGCGCGATCACCCCGACCGACGGCGGACCTACCAGACCGTGGTCAACGTGCACATCACCGACGAGACCCTCCTCGCCGGTGGCGGTGTCGCGCGCGTCGAAGGCTACGGACCTGTCTACGCGGACCGACTCGAGGAACTCCTCGGCCATCACCGCATCGTCGTGCGCCCGGTGATCGACCTCAACACGGCCGCCAGCGTCCACGCCTACGAGATCCCTACCCGCATCCGCGACCACATCAATCTGCGCTACCCCGTCGAACAGTTCCCCTACGGCACCGGAGAAACCACCAGCTCCACCGACCTCGACCACATCCAGCCCTACACGCCAGATAGCCCGACAGAACAAACCAGCACCGACAACCTCACCCCACTACGCCGCTTCAGCCACCGCCTCAAGACCCACGGCGACTGGAAGGTCCGCCGCATCAACAGGCACACCCTCGAATGGACCAGTCCCCACGGCTACACCTTCCACGTCGACCACAACGGCACCCGCCGCGTCTCCCACCGAACAGATCCCGGCCGAAACGACGGGAGAGCTCTGTCTCGGAGTCGGTGGATCAGTCGTCGGGGCGGTTGGCGACGATGACGGCGATGGGTGGGATGACGGCGGCGACGCAGCTCATGCCGATCGCGACCGGCACCGAGAACAGGCGCACCACGAACCAGGCGAGGCCGATCAAGGTCAGGCAGGTACCCATCAGCCAGACGTACGCCCTGACTCGGTTCGGTCGCTTCATCTGCAGGTCCTTCCGCTCCTTCGACCATACTCACGCGGCTGAAGTTCTGCTGAAGGTTGTCGCGGCGGGCTCGGCGCGTTCCGCGATCGGGTGCGACGATGGGCGGATGGCGGCGAGGGTCCTGGTGGTCGAGGACGCGGAGGCGATCCGGACCGCGGTCGGGATTGCCCTGGAGGAGACCGGCCACCTCGTCCTGACCCGCCCCGACGGCGGGTCGATCGAGCACGACCTCGCCTCCTTCCGGCCGGATCTGGTGCTGCTCGACGTGATGCTGCCCGGGCGGGACGGGTTCGAGCTGCTGGAGGTCGTCCGGCGACTGTCGAGCGCGGGGATCGTGTTATTGACCGCCCGGGACGCGGTCGAGGACCGATTGCACGGTTTGAGAACGGGCGCCGACGACTACGTGGTGAAGCCGTTCGTCCTCGCCGAACTGATCGCCCGCGTCGAGGCCGTACTCCGCCGGATGGGCCGCCTCCGCACCGTGCTGGAGATCGACGACCTCCTCATCGACGTCGAGGCGAACTCGGTCACCCGCGCCGGTCAGCCGATAGACCTGACCGCCACCGAACTCAAACTGCTGACCTTCCTGGCCGGCCGCCGGGACAAGGTCGTCGGCAAGGCACAGATCCTCGCCGCCGTCTGGGGCTACGACGACTACGCCGCCAACCTCGTCGAAGTCCACGTCAGCGCCCTCCGCCGCAAACTCGAAGCCACCGGCCCCCGCCTGCTCCACACCGTCCGAGGCTCCGGCTACATCCTCCGAGCCACACCCCCGGATCCCGTCCCATGAGCACCCCACCCCACCAGCCCGGCTCCCCAAGGCCCACCCCAACACCAGCCCCGCCGCCCCCCGCTGCGGCGCCCACGCAACCGTCAGGTCCGTCGGAGCCCTCGGAACCGACCGTCGCGTTGCCGACTCTCCAACCTTCGAGAGAGCAGTTGCGGACGGTGTCTCTGCGACGCCGGGTGACGGCGACCGCATTGATTGTCTTGCTTCTCGTCCTGCCGATCACCGGTCTCGCGGTGAAGCAGATTTTCGACGCCCAAGCCGAACGCAACCTCAACACCCTGCTCAACGGCCGCGCCCAGCTCGCCCAGCAACTGGCCAGGCAGAACGTCGCCCCCGCCAACCTCGTCCGCAGAATCGACGCCGACGGCATCCGAGTCACGCTCACCCTCCGGACCGGCCAGCAATTCGGCGCCCCACCGATCGAGCCGACCGGCCAGATCCGCGAGGTTCGCGCAACCCTGCAGGCCGGTCAGCGCACCCGCGGCGCCACCCTGATCCTCACCGCCGACACCTCCCTGCTCGACGGCGCCAGCCGCACCCTCCGCCGGGTCCTCTTCCTCTCCGGCGCCGCGGCACTCCTGATCACCGCCCTCGCCCTCATCCTCGGCATGCGCTTCGCCCTGGCCCCGCTCGACGCGATGACTTCCCTCGCCCGTTCCATCGCCGCCGGTCGCCGAGGCGGACGCCTGCAACCGACCCGCACCGACACCGAACTCGGCCGAACCGCCGCCGCCTTCGACGAGATGCTCGACTCCCTCGAAGGCGCCGAACACACCGCCCGCAGTTCCGAACAGCGGATGCGCCAGTTCGTCGCCGACGCAGCCCACGAGCTCCGTACGCCGGTAGCCGGTCTCCAATCCGCAGCAGAAACCCTGCTCCAGTTGGCTCCTGACGCCCCGACCCAACGCCGCGAGGAACTAGAACTCCTCCTGGTCCGCGAGTCCCGGCGAGCCGGCACCCTGATCGCCGACCTGCTGGAACTCGCCCGCATCGACGCCGGCCTCGAACTCCGCTGCCGCCCGGTCCGCCTGCACGAGATCGTCACCACCCAACTCGACCGCCTCCACCTGGTGGCCCCAGCCCTCACGATCACGCGTCGCCGGCCCGGCCGTGACCCTGTACGCCGACCCCGACCGCCTGACCCAGATCCTCGCCAACCTCCTCGACAACGCCCGCCACGCCACCGCAGGAGCGGGTCAGGTAGAGATCTTGATCAACCACAACTCCGTCGTCGAGATTGTTGTTCAGGACAACGGTCCAGGTGTTCCACCAGAGGACAGAGAGCGGATCTTCCAGCGTCTCGTGCACGGCGACAACAGCCGCGGTTCCGGTCTCGGTCTGCCGATCGCCCGAGGATTCGCCCGTGCACACGGCGGTGAACTCGTCTGCCTCGACCGCGCCGATGGCCGGCCCGGCGCCGCCTTCCTCCTCACGCTGCCGACAGGTCAAACCTTGAGCAACCCGGCCACCTGACCGTCGTACCCATCGAGAACCTTCCCCGCATCAGCCCCGAGCACGTCCCGCAGTACGGTCCCGTAGACGTCCCGGAAGTCCGTCGTCGCCTTCAGATCGCCGTTGTCCAGATCGGTCAGACTCGGCTGCTCCCCGAAGAACCCGCCCTTCACCCGATCACCGATCACGAAGAGCGGCCCAGCCGTCCCGTGATCCGTCCCGTCACTCCCGTTCGCGTGCACCCGCCGCCCGAACTCCGAGTACACCAGTACGACGACCTGCCGCCCGCGATCGCTCTTCCGCATCCGCTGCACGAAGGGCGTCAGCGCACCATCCAGCTCACCCAGCAATCGTTGCTGAGTGCCCCTTTCATCGGCATGCGTGTCGAACCCACCAAGCGAAACCGAGTACGCCCGAGTCGGCACCCCCGCCTCGACCAACCCAGCCACCAACTCCAACTGGGCTCCCAAGGCAGACCCACCACCGGCAGAGGCCCCGCGAGTCTTCTCGTCATCCTCGTCATCCGGCGTCTCCGCCTGATCGTGCACCGCCCCGCCCAGCACGCGAACCGCCTCCTGCAAGTCCTGCAGCGATTTCGCCGCCTCTGCCTGCCAGTGCTCCTCACCGGGACTCGGCTTCCCCAGCGCCGCGAACGCAGTACCGACCTTCCCGCCCGGCAACTTCAACCCACGAACAGGTAATGACGCTGCCGCCGTCGTTGCCCCTGCTAACAACGGCGGCAGCGTCGGCTCCACCGACACCGCGTGCAACGGATCCGCGCCGGTCGCGTCGAGCCAACGCCCGAGCCACCCGGTCGGCACCGGCGTCTTCGGCGAGGCGGTCTGCCAGATCGCCATCGACCGGAAGTGACTGCGATCCGGATCCGGGTACCCGACCCCACGCACGATCGCGAGCGACTTGTCGTCCCAGAACCCCTTCAGCCCCTTCAATCCCGGATTGAACCCCAGCCCGTCCCCAAGATCCAGTACTTCGTCCGCCTGATACGCCAGGTCCGGCCGCGCCTTCTGGTACGCCGGATCGCCGGCCGGGACCACCGTGTTCAACCCGTCGTTCCCGCCGTACAGCGTCACCACGACCAGCACGGAATCCCCACTCTGCAAGGGATTCCGCACCGCCGCATTCATCAGATCGGACCAGCTCACCTGGGTCGCTCCGACCGCGAGCGCACCCGCAGCCGTCACCCCGCTCATCGTCAGGAACCGGCGCCGCGTCAGGTTGTCCATGATTCTCCTCAACCGCTCACTACGTATTCGGGCGCACAAGCCGCAACAGCGACCAGTTGCGCAGGTTCGGCACGCCGGCCAATGCATCCCGGGTCCGCGCGGACCACTGATCGACCCCGAGCAGAGCCCGTACTCCGTCGACGCGCGCGCTGGACTTCTGCAGCTGCCCGAGCTCGGCATTCCTTGCCAGCAAGAGCGCAAGCTGCAATCGGGTCACCCCGGCCGAGGTGGTCAACCAGCTCCCGCCCGACGGCCACCCGCCAACACTCGGCGGCCGCAACGGCAACTGCCCCATCCCGCGCAGCCCCGCGAGCAGTTTCACCCGCGTCTTGTCATCAAACTTCGAAGGTTGCACGCCGAGCGCCCGCATCAACCCGACCGCCCACTCGACAGGCTGCTTCACCAACGCCGAAGTACTGTCCCGGAAGGCATCCTCAGCCGTGATCGCCTTCAACACAGCACCGACATCTCGCCGGGCGCCATAGGCCGCCACCAACCGATCCATCGTCGCGGCGGTCGGTGGAGTCGCGGATACCAGCCGGAACCACAACCGCCCGATCACGAACGCCGCCGACTCCGGCTTGGCCAGCGCGAGATCCACGAACCCCTTGGCATCGAAGTTGCCGGTCTTGCCGAGCATCGTCTTCGATCCGGAGTCGTGCCTCGCAGGCACGAACCGCGCCTCTGTAGAGTTCCGCCGGATCGTCCAGCCGGTCAGCGCCCGGGCCCCTTCGAACACATCGGTCTCGGCATAGTGCCCGATCCCCAACGTGAAGAGCTCGAGGAACTCCCGCGCCAGGTTCTCGTTCGGCGACCCTTCCCGGTTGTCGTTCCCGTCCAGCCATCGGATCATCGCCGGATCCACCACCAGCGCCCGGGCAAGCTCGGTGAAGCTGCCCCGGGCAAGCTTCCGGAACGTCTGGTTCTGCGCCAGCATCAGCTGCGGACTCCGCACCTTCTGCTCACTGGTCGCGAAATGCCCATGCCAGAACCAGGTCAGCCGCTCCGTCGCGGCCCCTGCGGGTCCCTTCACCGCTCCCCCGCTCGACACCATCCGGTCGAGCCACCACCCGGTCACCTTGGCTTCTTGCGCAACCCGGGCCTTGTTCGCCGCCTTCTTCGCTTCTTTGCTGGGCTTGTCCTTGCTGGGCTTGTCTTTGCTGGGCTTCTCGCCCTTGCCGGGCCGCTCGACCGGAGCTGGCGCCGTCAGCGCAGGCGGAGCCGCCCCATCGACGGCAGCTCCGAGCAACCGCCGTACGGCAGCGTCGTACCCAGCCTCCGCATCCCCCGGCCCCAGCCCGAACCCCAACCGGTCATGCACCCGCCTGACAGCGGCTCGTTCGCTGATCTCACCCATACCCCCGATCCTGGCCAGCCGCCCTCCCGCAGGACCACCTTCCAGCCACGATCTTCAGCCAACCCACAGCCACCGCTTCGAGAAGCCGTCGAGGACTCAGGCCCCGCGGCGTTAGCTGACGGGGAGGGCGAGCTTCGCGAGGGCTTCGACCAGCGGGGAGAGCTCGGGGAGCTCGGCTGCCTTGTCGAGAGCGGCAGTCAGTACTGCGTCGTGCGTCGGCTGGGCCTGGTCGAGCAGGTCGCGGCCGGCCTGGGTGACCTCGGTGTAGATGCCGCGGCGGTCCGTCGGACACAGGTAGCGCTCGAGCAGCTTGCGGTCCTCGAGGCGGTTCACCAGGCGGGTCGTCGCGGACTGGCTGAGCACCACCGCGTTCGACAACTGGTTCATCCGCAGGTGGTAGTCGTCCTGCCGCGCGAGCACGTCGAGCACGCTGTACTCACTCACGGAGAGCCCGTGCTGCTTCTGCAGCGCGCGCTCCAGCTCGTCCTCGATCCGGGCGTGCAGAGCCGCCAGCGTCCGCCATCCCTGCGCACGCGCTTCGGCGGCGTCATCCGGTAGTCCCACAGCTCCTCCTCGGCCCCTCACTTGAACTCTACCGACGCATGAGGCAGTATGACGCTTATGCAATAGCCCGCGTGTGCAACTATCGCGGACGCCGGTAACAGTCACAAGACTACCTTCGAGGAGAGAAGAAGCCATGCCTGCCGCGTTGCTTGCGCTGGCCATCGGTGCCTTCGGGATCGGCACCACCGAATTCGTCATCATGGGCTTGCTGCCCGACGTCGCCACCGACTTCGGGGTCAGCATCCCGTCGGCCGGTCTGCTGATCTCCGGCTACGCCCTCGGCGTCGTTGTCGGCGCGCCGCTGCTGACCGCGATCGGGTCGAAGGTCTCCCGCAAGACCGTGCTGATCGCCTTGATGGGCATCTTCATCGTGGGCAACCTGATCTCGGCGCTGGCTCCCTCGTACGGCGTACTGATGACCGGCCGGATCGTCGCGGCGCTCGCGCACGGCGCCTTCTTCGGCGTCGGATCCGTGGTCGCCGCGTCGCTGGTCCCGAAGGCGAAGCAGGCCAGCGCGATCGCGCTGATGTTCACCGGACTGACCGTGGCGAACGTCCTCGGCGTACCGGGTGGCACTGCGCTCGGCCAGCACTTCGGCTGGCGCTCCACGTTCTGGGCCGTCACCGTGCTCGGCATCATCGGGCTGATCGGGATCGTCGCGCTGGTCCCGAAGCAGTCCGTGAGCGAAGGGCCTGGCCTGCGCAGCGAATTGGCCGTGTTCCGCAGTCTGCAGGTCTGGCTCGCATTGGCGATGACCGCGCTCGGGTTCGCCGGAGTGTTCGCGTCGTTCACCTACATCGCGCCGATGATGACGTCGGTCGCCGGCTTCTCGAATGGCGCCGTGACCTGGCTGCTGGTGCTGTTCGGCGGCGGTCTGGTCGTCGGAAACCTGCTCGGCGGCAAGGCGGCGGACCGGTCGCTGATGCCGAGTCTGTATGTGATCCTCGCGCTGCTGGCCGCAGTACTGGTCGTCTTCGTCTTTACCGCGCACGCACAGTTGCTGTCGGCAATCACCATCGCGTTGTTCGGAGCGGCCGGTTTCGCGACTGTGGCGCCGCTGCAGAAGCGGGTGATGGACAAGGCCGCGGGCGCCCCGGCACTGGCATCTGCTGCGAACATCGCCGCCTTCAACCTCGGGAACGCGATCGGCGCGTACCTCGGCGGCCTCACCATCGAGCACGGCCTCGGCTACACCGCCCCCAACTGGGTCGGCGCCGCACTAGCCGCCTCCGGACTGACTGTCGCCCTCACCTCCGGCCTACTCGACCGGCTGACCGTGACACAGCACTGCGCCGTCACCGATGTGCCCAAACAAACGGTTGCGCTACACCCTGTGCGCGAGTGACTCTTCTCCGCACATGGCTGCTCCGCCCTTGCGGCCACTTTGTTCACCCTGGAGTGTGAAACATGACAGGAAAGCTCAAGTTCGCCCGTGCGGCTCTCGTCGCGGCCACGGTCGCCCTCGCTTCCGCCGGTGCCATCGGCACGGCTGAAGCCCGGACCCCACCGCCCACCACCAACATCGTGGGTGGATCGCTGGCCAGCACCGCGCAGGCGCCCTGGGCCATCGCGCTGAACAACAGCGGTTCCCCCGACCGGTACGGCCAGTGGTGCGGCGCGACGCTGGTGAAGGCGAACAAGATCGTCACCGCCGCCCACTGCGTCGAGGAGGCCCGCAGCACTTACACCGCGATCCAGGGCCGGGACAACCTGCAGCTCACCACCGGCGGCAAGACCTCGAAGATCTCGAAGATCTGGAAGGACCCGCAGTACGGTCGCGTCGCCGGCCACGACGTCGCGGTGATGACGCTGACCACGCCGTTCACCGGTGTCGCCACGCTGCCGCTGGAGACCAGCCGCGCCGCCGACGCGGTCGGCGCCCAGTCGACCGTCTACGGCTGGGGCGACACCGAGGGCACCGGCCCGGCGGACCGCTTCCAGAAGGTGCTCGTCCCGGTCCTCGGTGACGCGTACTGCGGTCAGGTGTACGCCAGCGACGGCTACATCGCCAACGGCGAGATCTGCGCCGGTTACAAGCAGGGCGGCAAGGACTCCTGCCAGGGCGACTCCGGTGGCCCGCTCGTCCTGAACGGCCGCCTCTTCGGCATCGTCTCGTGGGGCATCGGCTGCGCGGACGCCGGCAACCCCGGCGTGTACGCCGAGGTCGCGACGTACGCCACCGCACTGCAGACCCAGATCAACAGCTGACCTGGTTCGCCGATGGCCGGTCCCACGGGGATCGGCCATCGGCCAGTTTCTGATACAGCGTGTCACTTCCTGAAACATTGTATTGTCCGACCGTGGCACGAGAAGCGGACGAGAGAACAGCGCTGGGATCGGTCTGGCTGCGCGCGGAGCCGGGGCAGACGCGGGCACCGCTGAGCCGGGACGACATCGTCCGGGCGGCGATCGAGCTGCTGGATCGCGACGGGCTCGAGAAGCTGTCGATGCGCCGGATGGCGACCGAACTCGGGCACGGCTGCGACGTCAGCCTTGTACTGGCGAGTGGCGAACAAGAACGATCTGCTCGAGCTGGTCGTCGACACCGTGATCGGCGAGGCGCTGGTGCCTGCCGATGAGGGCGACTGGCGTGATCGGCTCACGGTGCTCGCGCGAGCGGCGTACGACGTACTCGGGCAGCACGCCTGGGCGCCACAGCTGCTCGCGAGCCACGCGGGACTCGGGCCGAACTATCAGGCGTACGCCGAGCGCGTGCTCACGATCCTGCACACAGCAGGATTCAAGGGCGTCCACCTTGATGCCGCTGTCTCCGCGGTCTTCCACTATGTCGTCGGAGCCGCGGTCACTGACGCCGCCTGGACTGCAACCGTCCAGCGCAGCGGCATGACCGAGCAACAATGGGCCGACGCCGCCGGCGATCAACTAGGCGTAGGCGCCGCCACCCTCGCCGCCTACCTCAACCGCGAAGACCTCGCCGGCCCCCAGGCCCGCTTCGACGCCGGCCTCCGCGCCATCCTCATCGGCCTCCGCCCCCGCCAACTCCGCTGATCCCCCCGCCCACCACCCCGCTGTCGGCAATTCCCCGCCCACTGCCTCGCGCGGCGCGGGTGATCCGGTCAGGGCGGACCGCCAACACCGACTAAGTGCTGGAGCGGGGGTGCGCTGAGCGTGCGGAGGGGCGGTTGGAGGTGGTGGAGCAGGGGTTGATCAGTGGTGGCGGTTCGTCACAGGTCGGCGAAGGCTGAGGCGGGGTTCTCGAAGGCGTCGGCGACGAAGCGGAGGAAGCCCGCTGCTACTCCGCCGTCGCAGACGCGGTGGTCGAAGACGAGCGAGAGCTGGGTGAGCTTGCGGATCGCCAGTTCGCCGTCGACCACCCACGGGCGGTCGATGATCCGGCCGACGCCGAGGATCGCGACCTGCGGGTGGTTGATGATCGCCGCGCTACCGTCGACCCCGAAGCTGCCGTAGTTGTTCAGCGTGAACGTGCCGCAGGACAACTCCCGCGGCGTCAACTTCCCGTCCCGCGCCGAAGCGGTCAATCGCCGGATCTCGGCATCGAGCCCGCGCGCCGTGAGCGAATGAGCGTTGGCAACAGCCGGTACGACGAGGCCGCGTTCCGTCTGCGCCGCCAACCCAAGGTTCACCCCGTCGTACTGGACCAATTCTTCGCGCTCGGTGTCGACGAACCCATTCAATTCCGGATACTTCTGCAGCCCCGCCACGACGAACCGTGCCATCAACGCCAGCAGCCCCGGCCCCGCATCAGTTGCCGTCCGCAACGACTCTCTGAGCTCGACCAACGCCGTAGCATCCACATCCACCCAGGTCGTAGCCTCCGGAATCTCAGCCCGGCTCCGACTCAAAGTCGCCGCGACCGCCTTCCGGAACCCAGACATCCCCACCCGCCGCAACTCCGCCAACCCAGTCCGCTCAGCCGGAACTGCCGCAACAACAGGACTCGCCACAGCCTCAACCTGCCGACCAGCAGCAATCACCGCATCCACGTCCTTGCGGGTGATCACCCCACCCGCACCAGAGCCGTGCACCGCGCGGAGATCAACCTGCGCATCCCGCGCCAACCGCCGCACGAGCGGCGAAATCACCAGGGGCACCCGCACCCCGCGGTCCGCCGACCGGCCGTCACCCGCCACGGCCGTTCCCGCCGGCGCTGCCACCTCGGCAGTGCTCGCCGGAGCTGCCGCCGCGGCCGTGCTCGCCGGAGCTGCCGCCGCGGCGGCGCTCGCCGGCGCGGCTGCATCGCGCGCGTCCGCGGGCCGGATGGCGACGCCATCCGGCGCAAACGTTTTCCGGCGCCGGCGGCGCCCGTTTGCCTCACCCTCCGGGGTTCCGTAGCCGATGAGGACGTTGCCGGAGCCGGCTTTTTCTTCCTCGCGGTAGGTTTCGGCGGCGGGGGCGAGGATGCCGATCGTGATCAGCGGTTTGCCGACGTCGATCATGGTGCCCGCGTCGCCGTGGAGTTCGGCGACGACACCGGCGTACGGCGACGGCACCTCGACGACCGACTTGGCCGTCTCGACCTCGGCGACCGGCGCGTCGACCGCGACCACATCACCCACGGCAACGAGCCAGCGGACGACCTCCGCCTCGGTCAGCCCCTCACCGAGATCCGGCAGCAGGAACGTCTGCGTGGTCACGAGTCCTCCCACTGCAGATCATCGACCGCGTCGAGAATGCGATCCACACCCGGCAACTGGTGCCGCTCCAGCTTCGGCGGCGGGTACGGAATGTCGAACCCGGTCACCCGCCGGATCGGCGCCGCCAGCGAGTGGAAGCACCGCTCGGTCACCCGCGCGACGATCTCCGACGACACACTCGCGAACCCGCTCGCCTCGGCAACGACAACCGCCCGGCCCGTACTACGAACCGCCGCGCACACCGTCTCGTCATCGAACGGCACGATCGACCGCAGATCGACAACCTGGAGCGAACGTCCATCCGCCGCAGCCACCTCGGCGGCCTCCAACGCGATCGGCACCGACGGCCCGTACGCGATCAGAGTCGCATCGCGCCCTTCCCGGCGTACGACGGCAGTCCCGATCCCCGGCTGCTCGACCGTCAGATCGACCTCTTCCTTCGCCCAGTAGAGCTTCTTCGGCTCCATGAAGATCACCGGGTCGGGGAACTCGATCGCCTTGCGGAGAAGGGTGTACGCGTCCGCGACCGTCGCCGGGGCGACCACCGTCAGCCCCGGAGTGTGCGCGTAGTAGCTCTCGGACGAGTCGCAGTGGTGCTCGACCCCGCCGATGCCACCGGCGTACGGCATCCGGATCACCATCGGCAGCGCGACCCGGCCGCGGGTCCGGTTCCGCATCTTCGCGACATGCGAGACGACCTGCTCGAACGCCGGGTACCCGAACGCGTCGAACTGCATCTCGACGACCGGCCGCATCCCGTTCATCGCCAGCCCGACCGCCATCCCGACGATGCCCGACTCGGCCAGCGGGGTGTCGAAACACCGGTCCTCGCCGAACTCCGCAGTCAGCCCGTCGGTGATCCGGAAGACCCCACCGAGCGCCCCGACGTCCTCACCGAACATCAGTACGGTGTCGTCGGCCTTCATCGCATCCCGCAGCGCCTGGTTCAACGCCTGCGCCATGGTCAGCTTCACCAGAGTCGTCGTGCTCATGAGTCCTCCCGAGCGAGCTCGTCCTGCAGGAAGGCGGCTTGCTCGCGAAGCTGCGGCGTCTTCTCGGCGTACAGGTAGTCGAACAGCTCCGCAGGATCCGGCTGGACCTCTTCCATCAGCCCGACCCGCAACGCCTCAGCAGCTTCGTCAGCGGCAGCGACGGCCTGCTTCTTCGAAGCCTCGTCCAGGAGACCGCGTTCAAACAGGTAGGCCTCAAGGCGCTTCAGCGGATCGCGTTCGAGCCAAGGCGTGACCTCGGCGTCGTTGCGGTAGCGGGTGGCGTCGTCCGCGTTCGTGTGCGCCTGCACGCGATACGTGTGCGCCTCGATCAGCTGCGGTCCTTCGCCATTACGCGCCTTGTCGACAGCCTGTCCCAGTACTGCGAGCAGGCCGGCCAGGTCGTTGCCGTCGGCCCGTTCTCCCGGTACGCCGTACCCGATCCCCTTGTGGGCAAGGGAAGGCGCGATCGTCTGCCGGGCGAGCGGCACGGAGATCGCGTACTCGTTGTTCTGGATGAAGAAGACCACCGGCGCCTTGAACACGGCGGCGAAGTTGAGCGCCTCATGGAAGTCGCCCTCGCTGGTCGCGCCGTCGCCGCACAACGCCATCACGACGGTGTCCTCGCCCTTGAGTCTCGCGGCGTGCGCGACTCCGACCGCGTGGATCAGCTGCGTCGCCAGCGGCGTGGCCTGCGGGGCGACATTGCGCTGATACGGGTCGTACCCGGAGTGCCAGTCGCCGCGCAGCAGCGTCAGCGTCTCGATCGGGTCGACCCCGCGGCTGATGATCGACACCGTGTCGCGGTACGTCGGGAAGAGCCAGTCCTGATCGCGCAGCACCATCGTGGCCGCGACCTGGCACGCCTCCTGCCCGTGCGACGACGGGTAGACCGCGAGGCGGCCCTGCCGGACGAGTGCGCCGGCCTGGTCGTTGATCCGGCGTCCCTTGACCAACTGCGCGTAACCGTCGACCAAGGTCTGCTCAGCGGGCAGCTCGTACTGCGAATGGTCGTGCGGTACGCCGTGTTCGTCGATCAACTGGATCGGTTCGGCGGAGGGGAGCAAACGCTCCTCGACGGTAGTCATGGACCCTCCTGCGCAGGGAGACGGACGGATGGCTCATCGTCGTACTTCTGGCCAAACGGATCTATAGCTGGGAAAATCACGAGACAGTCGGTCAGCTAGAGCTTGAATTGGAGCGCATTTTGTCTGATCTGGACTCGCCCGCGTCGATGGATGCTGGACAGATGGCAGCCCATTTCGTCGCCCCGGCTCTCGACGAGGTCGACCGGCAGCTCGTCGAAGCGCTCGGAAAGGACGGCCGGATGTCGATCCGGGCGCTCGCCGATCAGGTGCACATCTCCCGCGCAAACGCTTACGCGCGCGTCGAGCGGCTGACGCAGACCGGGGTGATCACCGGCTTCACGGCAACGGTCGACCCGTTGAAACTAGGGCTGGCGACCTCGGCGTACGTGACTCTCAGTCTCCGCCAGAGCTCTTGGCGCACCCTGCGGGCTCAGCTCCAGGCGATCCCCGAGGTCAAGCACATGGCGCTGGTCGGCGGCGACTTCGACGCCATCCTGCTGGTCCGGGCCGCCGACAACGAAGGCCTCCGCCGGGTCGTCCTGGAGAAACTCCAGGCCATCCCCGAAGTCCTCGCCACCCGCACCGCTTTGATCTTCGAAGACCTCAGCTCGCTCTAGCATGACCGGATGCGACGGTCCCGGGTCCTCCTCCTGCTGGCGATCACCTGCGCGTCGTTGACCGGTTGCGGGCCGGGCCAGTCCGGCACGGTCGGGCTGAGCGTGGACGACGCGGGCCGGACGATCGTCGTACTGCAGGACTGCAAGGGCGACATCGACAAGCTGAAGCTGGTCCGGCTCGGGAGGCTCAAGACCGATCCGGAGACGGTGCTGGTGGAGTGGTCCAATCCGAAGTCACCGAAGGGCATCGTGCAGTTCCCGCTGGTCGAAGGTGCGGGGAAATGGAAGCCGCAATCACCGGTCCCGGAACTCGACGTGACCCAGCACTACCAACTGCGGGGCAAGAAGGAAAACGACTGGTCGAATGCCAAAGACGTCACCTTCACCGTGACGGAGTTGAAAGACCTCGAGCCGGGCCAGGTCCTGCGCTGGAAGGTCGGCTACGGCGACGCCAACGAAGTCGTCACGATGGACGAATACAGTCCGAAAGACTGCGGCTGAGGACCGGTACTACGCGCCGCGGCGGCGGTGGCGGTCGGCGTACGAGCGGAGGGCGCGGAGGAAGTCGACCTCGCGGAACGCCGGCCAGTAGGCCTCGCAGAAGTAGAGCTCGGAGTACGCGCTCTGCCAGAGGAGGAAGTTCGACATGCGCTGTTCGCCGCTGGTGCGGATGATCAGGTCGGGGTCCGGCTGGCCGACCGTGTAAAGGTGCTTGGTGATGTCGTCGGCGTTCAGGGTCTCGGCGAGGGTGTTGAGGTCATTGCCGGCGTCGGCCTCGGATTCCAGGAGCGAGCGGACTGCCTCGACGACTTCCTGGCGACCGCCGTACCCGATCGCGAGGGTGATGTGGTTGCCGGTCGCGCAGTCCTTCGTCGCCTCGACCGCCTTCTTCAGCGCGTGCGCGGTGCTGTCGGGAAGCAGGTCGAGCAGGCCCGCGATGTGGACCTGCCAGCGACCGCCCGGTTGGGAGAGACGGCTGGCGACGATCTCCTCGGTGACCTCCATCAGGTACGCGACCTCTGCGTCACCGCGCTTGACCAGGTTCTCCGTGGAGCAGAGGAAGACCGTCACGTGGTTGACTCCGGCGGTCTCGCACCAGCCGAGCGCCTTCTCGACGTGCAACGCGCCGTACCGATGGCCGACGCTCGGATTCGCGTGCCCCTTGCCGCGCGCCCACCGCCGGTTCCCGTCCATCACGATCCCGATGTGCTCCGGCAGCGCCCGGCCTTTCAGCTGGCTACGGACTCGGCGTGCGTACAGGGCATAGACGAGATCCTTCAAAGACATTCCCGCAACCTACTCAACCACCACTACTCAGCGCATCTCCCTGACCACGACTTAACCTGCCGCTGCAACTAACCCCGTCTCGCTGAGCACCCGGCGGACCGTCTCGTCCAGCGAGCTGCTCTCCGCGATGATGACTTCGCCCGGTACGCCGAGGGGGTCGTGCCCGCGATACCACTCGCGCATCGCGTCCGCGTCGAACGCACTGGCCTTCGCCCGCGTTGCGTGCCGCCGCACGGTCTCGTCGAACGGGATGTCGAGGAAGTAGACGAACGCCGGGTGCCTCTTGACCAGCTCACGCAGCATCTCGCCGTACCGAACCGTCGGCAGGATCCCCTCGACCACCGCGTGATACCCCCGCGCCAACGCCAACTCCGCCAACTGCCCGATCGCCGCGATATTGGCCCCGTCCGGCTCCTGATCCTCCTGAAAGATCGTCCGCCGAATGTGATCCTGCTCGATCCAAGCCACCCCACGCCCGTACGCCGCTCTGATGCCCTCCACCACTGAACTCTTCCCCGCCCCAGAAGGCCCCCGCACCACGATCAGCCGCGCATCCATCCCACGCACGCTAGCCGGTGAAGGGGAGCACCTGCGCTGCGACCAGAGCTGGGTGTCAGGTGGTTTTTCGGGTGGCTCGTTGGCGGCGGATCCAGATGAAGAGGGCTATGCAGGGGAGGAGGAGGCCGCCTAGGCCCAGGACCATGAAGTCCCATTCTTTGTCGACGTGGTCGACTAGCCAGCCGAAGTTCTGGCCGAAGAAGCCGGTGACGAAGGTGAGGGGGAGGAAGACGGTGGCGAGGATGGTGAGCTGTTCGATGGTGGCGTTCTGCTGGACGCTCACCTTGGTCTGCTCGACCGAGATGACTGCCATGTTCGCCTCCAGGACCGTGGCGAGCAGGTCTCGTTGGGCGGCGACTTCCTCGTTGACCAGGACCAGGTGGTCGTGGACGTCGCGGAAGTACGGAAGCAGTCCGGTGTTGCGCGCACCGCGCTCGATAGTTGCCAGTACTGCGAGCAGCGGGTGCACCGCGCGGTAGAAGTCGGTCACCTCGCGGCGCAGGAAGTAGATCCGCTCGGTCGGCGCCACCGACCCCGCGAACACCGTCCGCTCGACCTCCTCGATGTCGCGCTCCAGCTCGGCGACCACCGGGCCGTAGGTGTCGACCACCTGGTCCAGGATTGCCCAGAGCACCGAGTTGGTGCCGTTCTCCAGCAACTCGGGCCGCTGCTCGAGCCGGGTCCGGGCGCCGTGCAACTCGCTCGCGACGCCTTCGCGCACGGTGATCACGAAGGACGGCCCGACGAAGACGCTCACCTCGCCGAAGTCGACCTCCTCCCGCTCGTCGTCGTACCGGGCGGTGCGCAGGATGACGAGCCGGATGTCACCCTCGTAGGGCTCGACCTTCGGCCGCAGATGGAACGTCTGCGCGTCCTCGACCGCGAGTTCGTGCAGCCCGAAGCACTTGCTCGCCTCTTCGAGCTCGGCCGGGGTCGGATCGAAGAGCCCGAGCCAGACGAACCCGCCTTCCCGGCAGTGTTCGGCGGCATCCTCGATCGACATCGCCCCGACGTGCTGGCGGCGGCCGTCCCGGTAGTACGCGCAGTCGATGATCATGGCCGGCTCCTCACTCGTCCCTCATCGATACTAGGGTTGATCGGGCGAAGCTGTAGTGAACTCCAGAGGAGCATTGATGGCGCTGCCCACCGTATTGATGCCTGGTCCGATGAACCGGTCGGTGCAGGCCGGGCTGGACGGCCGCTGCGAGGTGATCCGGCTCTGGGAGGCGGACGACCCGGATGCCCTGCTGGCCGAGCGGGCCAAGGACATCGTTGCCGTGGCCAACGCCGGTACGCCGATCGACGGCGCCTTCCTCGATCGCTTCCCCGCGCTCCAGCTCGTGGCGAGCTTCGGCGTGGGATACGACAAGATCGACGCGACGGCGGCTGCTGAGCGCGGTGTCGTGGTGACGAACACTCCCGGCGTACTCGATGACGAGGTCGCCGATACCGCTCTCGGGTTGCTGCTGATGACTGTCCGCCAGCTTCCGCAGGCCGAGCGGTATCTGCGGGCCGGGAAGTGGCTGGAGCGGGCGTATCCGTTGACGCCGTCGACCCTGAACGGCCGCACGATGGGGATCATCGGGCTCGGCCGGATCGGCGAGGCGATCGCTCGCCGGGTCGAGCCCTTCGGCGTTTCTGTTGCCTATCACAACCGTCACCCGAAAGACGTTGCCTACCGCTACTATCCGACGCTGCTCGAGCTGGCTGCCGCGGTCGACATCCTGACCATCGTCGTCCCGGGCGGCGACGAGACCCGCCACCTCGTGAATTCCGAAGTTCTGCAGGCGCTCGGTCCGGATGGCATCTTGATCAACGTCGCCCGCGGATCTGTCGTCGACGAGGCTGCGTTGGTGGAAGCCCTGCGTTCCAAAGCGATTCTTGGCGCCGGGCTCGATGTCTTCGAGCACGAGCCGGAGGTGCATCCCGGTCTGCTGGAGGTCGACAACGCAGTACTGCTCCCCCACGTCGGCTCCGCCAGCGTCCCGACTCGCGATGCGATGGGCGGCCTCGTCGTGGCAAACCTGATCAGCTGGTTCGACCACGGCGTACCGGTAACCCCTGTACCGGAATCAGCCGATCTGGTACGCCGTACTCATGGCTAGCCAAGACGACGTACGCCGCCTCGCGCTCGCCCTGCCCGAGGTCACGGAATCCGCTGAGGGCTTCGCCTTCTCGGTCCCGAACAAAGGCAAGGACAAGGGATTCGCCTGGGTCTGGAACGAGCGCGTCGAACCGAAGAAACCTCGCGTGCCGAATCCGGAGGTGCTCGCGATCCGGGTCGCGGGCGAGGCAGCCAAGCAGGAACTCCTCGCGGCTGATCCGGACAAGTTCTTCACCGAGCCGCACTACAACGGTTTCCCCGCGATCCTGGTTCGGCTGGCGGCGGTCGATTCGACCGAGCTGGCCGAACTCCTCACCGACGGGTGGCGGTGCCAGGCACCACGCGCCTTGGTCAAGCAGTACGACGGCTGATCGCCCAGGCCGAGCCGCCCGCGCGGAACTCCGCCGGGAGAACCGGGATCGGCCAGGCCGGGTCGGGGTGCCAGGCGATCCAGGCGGGGTCGAAAGGACCTCGGCGGGCGCTGAGCTCACGTAGTACGCGGGCCTGTTCTTGTTCGAGATCTGGGTGTTCGTCGAGGATCCCGCGCTCGACTGCTTCCGCGTAGTCGTCCTTGTCTTTCACCTGCGGATTGCCGTCCGGATCGATCAGTAGATCCAGCACCAGATCCATCGTCTCCAGCCCGTACTGCGTTTCCTCGTACGGCTGCTCGAAGTTCACATACCACCCGACGAACTCGCCGCCCTTCCAGCCGAGGTTGACACTCGACCATGCACCCCGCGTGTGGAACGTCAACGCGGCAAGGTCCGTCGCGGTTTCAACTACGTTGTAAACAAGGCTTTCCATCGCCGCCAGCTTCCGCTGCGCCCGCGACAACCCCTCGCGCCCCGGCACCCCACGACTACTCGCATAAGCCCCGACAACACCGGCCGGCGTAAACGTCACCCAGTGATCTCCCGACCGCTCCACCACCACCTGCGGGACAGCACTCCACAACCGCCCCCGCCACACCTCGGTGACGACCGCCGGCTCCACGACTCAGCGGTCCCAGATTCGGTTGGTGTGCCAGGCGTACTCCCAGGCTTGGATGTCGGGGGGTTCGATGCCCAGGCCGGTGAGGATGGCGCAGACCTGTTCGCGGTGGTGGTTGGCGTGGTTCAGGGCCTGGGCGATGAAGATGCCTGCGTGGCATTCGCGGAGACCGTCGTCGATGACGATGATGCGTTCGGTATCGATCGGCTTGGCGAGGACGTCTTCCCAGAGCAGGCGAGCTTCCTCGATCCACTGCTCCAGCGTGTCGAAGTCGGCCTCGGCCGGACCGCCGTCGACCCAGGCGAGCTGGTCGCTGTCCGCCAGGCGCCGCAGGTAGCTGGCGTCGCAGGTGACGATGTGGTGCAGCGTCTGGAGGATCGTTCCGAAGGTGCCGACCCCGGTCGCCTCGAGTTGTTCCGGGGTGAGGTTCTGATCGCGGCAGAACACGACCAGCTGTTTGCTCGCCCAGTTGTTGTGCCGCACCGCGTCGTACAGGACCTCGTTCACGCTCTCCTCATTCCGCCGGCTTGCCTCCGACGGTAGCGGTCAGCGATCAGTCGGCGTACCCATTTTCAGCCTGGCGAGGAGCTCGGGCCACTGCGCTGTGCAGCGTGCTGAGGTGAGCGGTCGGGCGCAACTCCAGCGTGGCGCCGGGGATCTGCTTGGCGAGCCAGCGGGCGTTGCGGATCGACGCGTTGGGGTCCTCGGTGCCGTGCCAGATC
Source organism: uncultured Actinomycetota bacterium (assembly GCA_963740725.1). GTDB lineage: Bacteria > Actinomycetota > Actinomycetes > Propionibacteriales > Kribbellaceae > Kribbella. The sequence continues at coordinate 46,255 of CAVUFT010000017.1, read as the reverse complement.
GTCGTGGGACAGCTGATCGTCTCGGGTCGGAAGGCCCAGGCTCTGAAGGTGATCGCGGCGTCGCGGAGGTATCCGGCCGTGTTTGTCAGAGCCTCGCGTGCAGCTGCGGCTAGCTCGGCCGGATCCTGTCGCGCAAGCACAGCCTGGTCGAGTGGGTGCAGCCCGTTGATCCACTTCGCGGCGAGCGCTTCGTCCTCCGAGCCGACCGGGTCGAGCTGCGCGACGTACGCCTCGAACTCGGGGCGCATCAACTCGATCGCCTCGTCGACGCTTTGCCGCGCGAGCGTTCCGGATGAAGTCCTGCTTCTCCGGCGTCAGATCATCCCGGTGCCACGGCGGATCCAGCGCGGGCACATTCGCCGTACTCGCGACCACCCCGCACCGCCCGAACCCGCTCAGGCCGCAGCGCTGCACACGCCAACGCATACGGCCCACCGATAGACATCCCCAGTACTGCGTATCGCTCGACGCCGAGCAGATCCGCCACCGCCGCGACGTCATCGGCCACGGTCAGGTGATCCGACGCGCTCGCGTCGGACCGCCCGTACCCCGGGCGATTCACCGCGATCAGCCGCACGCCGACGTCGCGCGCCGCCTCGGCACCAGGGAACGCGGCATGGCGGGTGTCCGGGCACCCGTGCAGGAAGAACACGGCCGGCCCATCGCCCACACTCCAGTACTGCGCCCGCCGTCCGTCGGGGAGGCGCAGGAACTCGCCGGTCAATCAGCCCTGCGGCGCGGTGATGTTCACCATCCAGGACACGCCGAACTGGTCGACCACCATGCCGAACTCGTCGCCCCACATCTGCTTCTCCAGCGGCATCGTGACGGTGCCGGCTTCGGCCAGCTTCTCGTAGTACCCCCGCAGGTCGTCGCCGTCGTCGTCCCCGCTCAGGCTCACCGACATCGTGGTGCCCGGCTTGAACTCGAGCTCCGCGGGCGTGTCCGAACCCATCAGCGTGAACCCGTTCGGCGCCTCGAGCATCGCGTGCATGATCTTGTCGGCATCAGGCGACTCCGAGGCACCGAATTCACCGAAGGTGTTCATGGCCAGTTCGCCGCCGAACACCTCTTTGTAGAACTCGAACGCCTCGCGCGCGTTGCCGTTGTAGCTGATGTACGGATTCAGTCGTGATGCCATCAGAAAACTCCTTGCCCGAGTCAAATTTCCCCTTGGCTCGCACAGTAGACCCACCCACAGACAGTTTGCGAGACCTCGTCAGCCGACCAGTTCCTTCATGCTCTGAACCACCACGTCGGCCCCTGCCTCGGCAAGCTCCCGCCCCCGCTTCGCGTTCTTCGCATAGCCGACAGCCACCACCCCAGAACGATGCGCAAACTCAACATCCGACACCGAATCCCCCACCATGCAGGCACGCTCAGCCCGTACGCCGAGCAACCGCAACGCCTCAACCGCCAACCCCACATCAGGCTTCATCAACTCCGGCCGGGCAAACGGTCGCCCCAGCACGAAGGCAACCTGACTCCTCAACCCATGCAGCTCGAGAAACACCTCGATCGCCTCAGCAGCGTTGTTGCTCACGATCGCCACCTGCCGCCCGCTCTCACCACACGCGTCGAGAAACTCCCGCGCCCCCACCGTCAGCGGCGCCACCTTCGCGCTCTCCACCTCCCCCGCAACCGCCACCCGCTCGGCCTCCTCCAGCGCACCCGGTGCGTGCGCCGCCGCAAACTGCAACACCTCGAGATGGTCGACCGTGCTCGCAACCGGCTCCGGGATCGCCACGCGCGCCCGTCGTACCGGCGTACGGGCCTCCTCTGCGATGCGCGACCCACACGCCGCGCGGAAACAAATCCGCCACCGGCCCATCAAAGTCGAGCAACACGCCATCGACCCCGGCGAATAGGTCAGCTAGGCGGGTTCGCATCCATCCATCATCAGGGATGGCCGAGGAGCCTTCCGATGGGGCATGCTCGGGGAATGTGGTGGCGTCGGCGGCGGAAGCGGGATGAGGGTGGGTCGGCTTCTCGGGGTAGTGAGGAGTCGAATTGGCGGGCGCCGCGGCCGCCGGCTGAGGTGAAGGATCTGCGGGCACGGTTGACGTCGGAGGGGTTCAACCTCAAGCACTGAAAGGTGTCGGCGGGTCGGAACTGATGCTCCTATGGGTGTCAAGCGGCGTTGAGCCAGGTGCGGTAGCGGTGGGCGAGGTCGTAGTCGGGGTAGGTGCCGAGTTCGGTGCGGGCGATTTTGTTGACGTAGGTGTTCATGGCGTGGGCTGCTGTGGTGAGGGTGATGTTCTTGGCTTGCCGGGTGGGGCGTAGGTCGGCGAGCTCGGGGGCGGTTTGGCCTTGGGTGAGGGATCGGAAGATTTCGCGGGCGAGGGCGCGTTTGAGGAGCCGGAGGATCTCGGCGGTACTGCGGCCCTTGGCGCGCTGAGCTCGGGCGTAGTCGCGGGTGCGGGGGTCGCAGGTCATTCGGACCAAGGCGATGGTGTGCAGGGCGTGGTTGGCGGCCCGGTCGCCACCGCGTGAGAGCCGGTGGCGGGTCGTTTTGCCCGAGGAAGCTGGAACCGGGGCGGTGCCACACAGCGCGGCGAACGAGGCTTCGCTGCGCAGCCGGTCAGGGTTGGCGCCGGCGGTGATGAGCAGTTGCGCGGCGGTGGCCGGCCCGACCCCGCGTATCGATAGCAGGTGAGGGTTCGCGGCCCGGGCCAGATCGCGGATCTGGTGTTCGAGCTCGGCGGCTTGCTGGGTGAGGAACTGGTGGCGCCTGGCGAGGGTTTTCAGCGCACTCGACACGGCCTGGATGGTTGAGTCTGGATGACGTGCGGGCGGCAATTGACCAAGGCGTCGATCAATGGTTTGTCTTTCAGTGGCCGGTATTTCTCTCGCAGGGCCGCGGGTGCGGTGATGAGCATGTGGTGGATCTGGTTCATCGCGGCGGTGCGTGCCTTGATCGCAGACCGGCGCGCGGTGTGCAAGGCCCGGACCGCTTCGATGCGCTCGTCCTTGGCGGCGGCCTCCGCGCGGCCGGACAACACTGCGCGGGCAGCCTGGTAGGCGTCGAGGGGGTCCGACTTTCCACGCATCCGGCGCTGGGCACGGTCAGGCCGGGTGACTTCTCGGACCTCGATCCCAACCGCGTAGGCAGCACGGGCCAGCCCGGCGCCGTAGGAGCTGGTGCCCTCGATCCCGATCATCGCCAGTGTCCCGAACGCCGACAAGAACGCCAGCGCGGCCTGATAGCCCCTCAGGAGTGGTCGGGAACTCGCGGTCACCCAGCTCGCGGCCGACCTGGTCGAGCGCGGCGACGTGGACCGTGTCGGCGTGGGTGTCGGCACCCCCGATCACCGTGGTCGTGGCAACAATTGCGCCTGTCATGATGGATCTTGCCTTCCGTGTCGATCGGACAGGTCGACGCCGGCCGGGCGGCAGACAAGACATTAATGAGGCTATGCCAGGCTCTTATTAGGTCATGTCCGCCCGGTCGGCGACGCGCCCCCGGACAGCGGCGGACCAATTTGAAGTCAGCCCAGCAGGGCGACAGTCGGCGGATGAGCCACGCTGCCCGAGGGTCCATCCATCATTAATGTCGGTGGGGGCTGCGAGGCTGCTTGATGTGACTCCGGAGGAGTGGCGGGACGACGGGGATGGTTCTGCCTGGGTGATCGGGACGAAGTTGGTCGACGGTGACGTCGATCGGCTGCAGCATGTGCGGTACTTGACGCTCCTGGATACGCGGGTGCCCGCCGACTTTCTCGCCCGTCTTCCGCAGCTCGAGTTGCTCGATCTCCGCGGAGCGCTCAGTGCCCGTACGGCGAGCCAACTGGCCGCAGTACCGAAACTTCGAGCCCTCGCCATCAACCGCGCCCGCACCCTGACCGAACTGCCGCCGCTGGGATCCTCACTCGAATTCCTGGACCTCTACGGCCTCTCCCAACTGACCGCCCTGCCTCCGATGCAAGACCTCACCAACCTCCGCCGCGTGAACCTCGGCCAACTCAGAAGCCTCACCGACTGGACCCCGCTGACGACTCTTCCGCACCTGGAGGAGCTCGAGCTGACCAACCACCTGACCCCAGACCTCGACGTACTCGCGCAGTTGGGCGCCCACCCAACCTTCACCCGCTTCGGTTGGTCAGCTCCGGACGAGTCACACCGCAAAGTCGCCGCAGCCACCCAAGCCGCCGACCGCCCCGAGCCCGACCACCTACGGATACGCGACCTCTGGAACTCTTGACCCCTACCCAGTGCTGTGCCAACCTCGGCCAGTGCGGGACGGGTAAGACCTCAGAGACCGAGCGACTCTTGCGCTGGGCCGCCGATTCCCTTGGCGGCAACGCGATCATCGAATCCGTGCGGGCACTCCACGACGGCCAGGGTCCTTGGCAGCTGCGGGTCGCCGCACACCGGCGTACGGAACATTTCGTACTACGTTCCCTCACGCCCCGCATCGACGCAGAGATGATCGCTACCGGCGCCGCAGCACTACAAGTTGCCCAAAGCAACGGCTTGCCGGCGCCGCGCCTGATTGCCATGGACCTCTCCGGCACTGCGGCCGGCGCACCAGCAACCCTGGAGACTTTTGTCGCCGCCAGCACCGTCTGGCCACGCGCAATCTCAGTCTCGAGACTCCGCATCACGGGTGCAACACTCGCCCAGCTCCACGCGATCCCGCTGACGCCCCGGCCCGATCTCCCCCTGAGACCACGCCCGATCGCCGTCGACGACTTCGCCAAAGACCGACGCCAGGGCGACCTGGCGACCACGCCCCTCTTGCAAACAGCAGACGAATTGATTCAGAGCATCCCCCAACCACAGCGCCCGACCGTCTTCCTCCACGGCGACGTCTGGCCGGGCAACCTGGCGTGGACCGACGGCTCCCGCTGCATCCTGATCGACTGGAAGACTGCCGGCGTCGGCGACCCAGGAGTCGACCTCGGCGAACTCCGCAAACAAGTCGCCATCGCCTACGGACTCGACGCTATCGACGCCGTCACCGAAGGCTGGCAACAAGCCACCGGCCGCCCCGCCACCGACATCGCCTACTGGGATGCAGTAGCAGCCCTCAACACCCGCACCACCCTCGGCCCAGCAACCCGACGCCGCGACGCCTTCCTGCACAACGCCCTCACCCGACTCGACCGCGGGTTTCAAGGATCAGAGCAGAACTACGCCTAGGACGATGATGAAGACCAGTGTGGGGGGATAGATCATCACCCAGAACGGGCCTGTCAGCTCGGCCGGTCGGGACGGCTGCCCGTCGTACGACTGGTTCAGCTGCACCCACCAACCTACCGTCGGGCGGCCGCGTCTCCCCTGCGCGCGTTGGTCTTCGTGGCTGACATGATCGGGTGATGATGACCAAGGGCGAGTACCTTGCTCGGGCCGAAGCCGAGGATGATTGGGCGCCTGGGTGGGTGGCGATCGATGCGGCGTTCGAGGCGCTCTATCCGGGGGTCACTCCTCCGCACCTCGGGGCAGATCTGCATGCGCGGGCGATGTTCGGGGGCGAGGAGTACATCGATGGGTACAGCATCTTTCCCAGCGCGAACGGGTATCAGCACCTGCTGACGTACGGGATGTCCAAGCTGTACGTCGATGAGGAGTCGTTCGGCGGCGAGTTCAGCGGTTGGGGGTACGAGATGACGATGAAGGTCCGCGCCTCCGGGCCGGACGAGTGCCGGTGGGCGGTCAGCTCGTTGAGCAACCTCGGCCGGTACACGTATAAGTCAGAGCGCTGGTTCGAGCCGTTCCAGTTCATCAGCGGTCAAGGCCGGCCCCTGCGGCCCGAGAGCGACACCCTCTTGACGAGCTATCTGACCGTGCTGGACACGGAGGTCCCTGGGATCGACACGATCCACGGCCGGGTCGACTTCATCCAACTCGTCGGCATCACCCAGCCCGAACTCGACTGGGTCGCCGGCGAGTCTCCCGAAGGCGCCTCCGAGCGAGCGAAGGACCTGGTACGACGTATCGCCGAGGACGGCAATCCCAACCTCGTCACAGACCTCTCCCGCTCCCACAGCTACGTCTGAGACCTCGGGTGGCCGCGGCAGGTCAGTCGGAGACGTGGGCGGTGCTGTCGAGCCAGTGCTGGGCGAGGGCGGTGTCGCCGTCGATGCTGATGCCGGTGGCGTCGCGGTCGGTGAGCGGGAGCCTCCGGGTCATAGTCAGCAGCAGCGATCCTGCCGGGCCCGTGATCGTGACATCCGCCGGATGGGTTCCGCGCTCCCAAGTGGCTCCGTCGGGCCGCCGTACGACGAACCATGCGCCCGCGTCGCCTGCGGTGTCGGTGGCCAGCCATTGCAGGGTCTGCCCGGTGCCGCGGATGGCATGAGCGGACGCGGGCCGCTGCATCTCCCAGGTGGGCGAGGTCAGCATCGTGAGGTGGTTGCTGATGAGCGCGGCTGCGATATCGGCATCAATGTCGACGCCTGCCGCCCGACCCATCCCGTACGCCGTACCAGCCGCGCTCCCCGTACCAGCCGCGTTCCCGCACCGGCCGCATTCGCCGCGTTCGCCGCGTTCGCCGCGTTCGCCGTACCGGCTGCGTTTGCCGTACCGGCCGCGTTCGCCGCGCTGGCCGCGCTGGCCGCGTTGGCCGCGTTGGCTGCGTCGAATCCGTGGACGACTGCCTCGTTGAGCATGCTGGACAGCCAGAACTGCGCGCCGGACCGCTCGTCGCCCGCGGCGTTGAAGACCTGCGCCTCGAGTGCGTCGTCGGAGCAGGCGTCCGCGACTCGCTGGGCGGATTCCGACAGCCACGCCTCCCATTCACCGGGATCGGCGGGGAGTACGGCCACCTCGGTGGGCAGCTGGGTGGGGTCGGTGATGCGCCGCTCGATGATGTCCGCGACCCAGTGCTGGGTCTGCCCGAGGTGCTCGACCAGCTCAGTGACGGTCCACTCCGGCGCGGTCGGCACGGCCGCGTGAGGCCCAGCCTTCGCAGCCGATTCCGCCAGCCGCCGGGTGTGTTCGACGATCCCCTGCCGCGCCCGCTCCGCGTTCAACTCGCTCATGGGTCTTCCCTCTCAGCGTTGGGACGGACTCTTCTTCCGTCTGCCCCAGACTCTGCCGAACACCGTTTACGGTTTCTTTCCGATCCTCCTCCGCCCGCCGGAAAGAGTCCCCCGACGGACGACCCCCTCGGCAGGCTGATATCCGATTCGGAATCCTCCGAAGCTCCCGCTACACTCTTGCATCGGCCCTCGGGCCACGCCGCCTTAGCTCAGTCGGCAGAGCGTCTCACTCGTAATGAGAAGGTCGTCGGTTCGATTCCGACAGGCGGCTCCACGAAAGGCCCTCTGACCAGGCAAAACGCCTGAGTCAGAGGGCCTTCCACTCGAACCGGATCTGCCAGGTACGCACAAAAGTACGCACAGACGGGGTTCTGCAGGTATCCGCGGTGGTGTAGGCCGCGCCGGCGGGCGGGGGTTTGCTCCTCACGCGCGTGTACGGGCGCGTCTCGGACGGTGACCGGGTACACGTCCTCGGCGCGCATTGAAGCTGGCGGGCTCTGTGCAGGGGCTAGTTGTGGTCTCATCCTGGCGTCGATGAGGGCCCCTGCCTGGTATCCCTGTTGCCCCAAGTGGGGCGTGGGCTCCGAATGACCCTGTAGCGGTCACGCGAGGGGCGATAGAGCGCCGCCGATGGGACCCGAGACGGACGCCAGATCGGGCCAGGTCGTGGCATGGTCCTTCTGCGCTCGCGGAAAGGTCTTGGTTTGGGCCTGACCGAGACGCGGTGAAGCAGCGGGCCCGGGATGTGGCCGTTGACTCCGTAGGGCAGCGAGTTGCCGGGGTGTTCCTCGCTCGAAGAGTGCTCCCGTCGTTTACGGGCGGAGTCGGGTGTTCAACAGTGTGCTCGGCTTCTTCGGCGTCGACTCGGCGACGTTGGATCGCCAACCCGGGCAGCAGCAGGCGGCCGACGAACTGATCGCCGAGATCAAGTCCGGGATCAAGGCGGCGCAGTAGCTCGATCCGGTACGGCCTGGGCCCGACGAACGCGCGCCGTACCGTCATCGCCGCCGCAGCGTACTGTCACGCAAGACGACGCGTGCCTCGAACCGGTCTGCCCGGTGGGTCTCGCGGCCCGCCGAGGTCGCCATCTCGACGACCGCAGCTCCGACCGACTCCAGCGCGAGGTTCACGCTGGTCAGGCCGGGGGTGACGTCGTCGGCGTCCACCACGTCGTCGAAACCGGCCACTGCGATGTCTGCTCCGGGGACGAGCCCGATCGCCCGCACCGCACTGATCGCTCCGAGCGCCATCGTGTCTGTGGCCGCGATGAGCGCCTCAACATCCTGGCGGTCCGACGCCATCATCACCGCCCCGGCCTTCGGTGTGGTGCGCGTCCTCACCGACCAGCCAGATCCTCCCCAGCAAACCCCAGGCCAGAGCGCTGGCCTGGGGTTGGGCGCACTGATCGTCAGAGGCAATACCAGATGACGTTCACGTCTTGCCCGCCTGTGCCGGAGGACTCGATTGCCTCGCGGTCAGGAGAGAGTGCTTGTTGCTGGCCTGGACTGATTGGTGTATTCCGCTCACTTGGATGGTGACTTCAACGGCTTTGCAGCCGCCTGGAAGGGTAGGGCTCAGTTGCTGATCGCGAAGCTGGGGTGTGGGGGCTGGTTGTAGGAGGTGTTCTGCCAGGCGACGGCCAGCCGGTACTGGCGGTCCTGCATCAGTGACGGCCGGGTGATCGACGTGCTGTCGGTGGTTGAGTAGATCCGCAGGGCGCGGTTGTCCGAGGTCCGCCAGATGACTTCTTCGCGCCAGTCACCGAGGATGTCGGCCGACAATGCGGGTGTGGACTTTGTGCCGTTGTTCGACAGCACACCGGAGCCGGTCAGCAGGCGGGTGTCGCCACCGGTGCCGTACTTGCTCGATCTGCGTGCCGTCGAGCAATTCGCGCTGCGCGTCGCCGTCCCACCAGATCACGAAGTTGGTCGACCCCGGCTTGCGTGCCGCCACTTGCCGTCCGTTGGTCCCGCTGCGTAGCCCGCTGACCGATGCCGACCAGGCCTCGGCCCCGGGGTTGCCCGCCCAGATGTCCGCGGCGACCGCACGGCCGTTGTCACAACCGCAGGAGGGCGCGCTCCAGATGATCTGGCCGGTGCGGGCGTCAGCCATCCAGTGCGCAGGCTCGCTGGTCCATTCGGATGGCTTGAACACCTCGAGCCCTGGCCGGGAGGGGATGAAGTCGCTGACGTGGTACGCGTCGCCGTGGTGGTAGGGGGTTTGCCACAGACCCTTGCCGTTGTCGTCGATGGCCATCCCGCCGTACAGCACCTCGTCGCGACCGTCGGTATCGACATCGGCGATCGACAGCTGGTGGTTGCCCTTGCCGGACCACTGGCTGCCGGCGCTGTTGGAGTCGAAGATCCAGCGTTGCGTCAGCGCGCCGTTGCGGAAGTCCCACGCCGCGATCACCGACCGCGTGTAGTACCCACGCGCCATGATGATGCTCGGCCGCGTGCCGTCCAGGTACGCCGTACCGGCTAGGAACCGGTCGACGCGATTGCCGGTGGTGTCACCCCAGGACGACACGTTCCCGCGCGGCGGCTGGTAATTCGCCGTCGCCAGCATCGCGCCGTCGGTGCCGCGGAACACCGACAGGAACTCGGGTCCGGCCAGGATCCGGCCGGTCGAGTTGCGGTGGTCGGCTGATCCGTTGCCGATCACCTGACCTGTGCCGGATCGGGTGCCGTCGGCTGTCTTGACCGCGACCTCGGCCTTGCCGTCACCGTCGTAGTCGAAGACCTGGAACTGCGTGTAGTGCGCGCCGGCCCGGATGTTGCGGCCCAGGTCGATCCGCCACAACCGCGTGCCGTTCAGCTTGTACGCATCGAGGTAGACGTTGCCGGTGTACCCGGACTGCGCGTTGTCCTTGGCGTTGGTCGGGTCCCACTTCAGGATGATCTCGTACTGCCCGTCACCGTCCAGATCACCCACACTCGTATCGTTCGCGACGTAGGTGTAGTTCTCACCCGACGGCGTCCGGCCGCCCGGTGGGATCTGCAACGGCACGTCGCGTGAGCTGGCCTCGGCGCCCGGAACGGTGTTCATGGTCAGCGAGTCCTCGGCAGCGAAGGTCGTCCGCTGCTCGGCGCCACCGACCACTGCCCGTACGGTGTACTTCGCGCCGGCGGGTCCGCCCGCGTCCACGAAACTGGTCGGGCCGCTGAGCGGGACCCGATTCACCTTCGTGCCATTGCGATAGACGTTGAAGGCGCTGCCGGCCGGGTCGTCGACCAGCGATCGCCAGCTGACCTGGTTGCCGTTCGCGCTGTGCACACTGATCACACCGCGGTTCAGCTTCTCGGCCTGGATCTTGGCCGGCTGCTCAGTAGCCTCTGCCGTCCGGAACGGGACTGCTCCGGCCGCGGCGTTCGGCAACAATGCGACCGCAACGGTGCCGGCGACCGTGATGACCAGGCGATCCCTGATCGTCGATCTCTTCATGAGTTGCTCCGATCTCAGCGCAGGTAGGCGGTCAGTGGCAGGTTGAGTTCACGGACGCCTTGGACGACGAGGTTCGACATCTGGCCCGCGCCGTACATCGAGAAGTGCGTGTTGTCTCCCTCCTCGCGGGTGAGGTAGATCGGCTGGGAGGCCGTCGGGCCGAGGGACTCGACCAGGGCCTGGCTCTTCGCGGTCAGGTCGATCACCGGCACGTTCGCGCTCCGGCCGAGCGACCGCATCTGGGCGGGCAGGTCGACCCCGACGCCGTTGACGTGCCGCGCGGTCGCGGTCAGCTTGCCGCCGCTGAAGCCGCGGCGGACCGGCGGGGTCACCAGGACCGGTACGCCGCCGCGCTCCCGAACGCCGTTGATCATCCTGGTGAGGTTGTTGCGGAAGGTCGTCGCCGAGGTCTGCTTGTCGTTGTGGCCGAACTGGATGAGGACCAGGTCCTTGCTCTTGATCAGCGGCTTCATCCGCGGGAACAGGGCGCTGTTGTTCAAGAAGCTCCCCGAGCTCTCTCCGGAGTCGCCGTAGTTCGCGACCACGGCGCCGTTCTTGATCTTGGTCGGGAACGCCTGTCCCCAGCCCGCATACGGCGAGTAGAACTGGTCGCAGGTGGTCGAGTCACCGGCCAGATACACGACCAGCGGAGCGACGGCCGGCTTCACGGTCAGCGAGCCGATCGCCGGCGCGCTGCCGTCGAAGGTGATGCTCAGACCCGAAGTGCCGGTTCCACCCTGGCCGGTGGGCTGACCTTCGGGGTTGCGGACGTTGACCGTCGCCACGCTCTGGACGACCTGACCGGCGCTGGTCGCGACCGCGCTCAGCACCTGCCGGCGCGCCTCCACCGACATGGCGGTGTTGGCCGCCCGGGACGAGCTGCCGAGCTGGACCGTGACGTCATAGTTGCCCGGGGCAACATCGAAGTGGCACTTGATCGGCGAGGTTCCGGAGCACTGCGGAGGTAGGGCCTGCGGTCCGGCGGACGCCGGGGTCGCCAGGACGGTGGGAATCACGAGGCCGAGGGCGGCGAGAGCAGTCGCGAACTGATGCGTGGGCACGGGGCGGTACCTCTTTCTGGTTGTGGATCGGAAGCAGGGTCAGCCGAGACGGATGTCGATGACCCGGATGGGGGAGGGGGTGGTTCCCGAGGAACGTTGCTGGTACTGGAAGGAGAGGACCCCGTCGGCCGCGATCCTGGAGGTGTCCACGTTGACTTCGCCGAAGGCGTTGAGCGCCGGGCGGTCGAAGACGAGGGTCCAGTCGGTCCAGCCGGTGGCCTTGGTGGCGGAGACGATGCGGCCGCGGGGCATGATCAGGTAGGCGTTGTCGTTGCGGTCGAAGACGATCTTGGTGCGCTGGGTGCTTCCTGGCGGGACGGGGATCTCGTGTTTGGTCCAGGTGCCGTCGGCGTTGCGGACCAGATGAAAGGTGCGGCCGTTCTGGGTGCGTTGCTGGGCATAGTTCGTGACGCATTGGGTGAAGCGGCCCGGGACGTAGCTGATGACGACGTGCGGGCTGTTGGTGGAGTCTGCGGCCTGGGCTTCCTGGTTCATCAGGCCGTGGTTCGGGTCCAGAGGGTCGGCGATCACGCCGGGGGAGTTGATCGAGACCCGCGAGCCGCCGGTGGTGCCCACGACCGTGCCGGCGCCGTTGCGCCAGGTCCGGCCTCGGTCGTCGCTGTAGACATAGCCGGTGTCGTGATTGGTCAGGCCGCCGGCGTTGCACAGCACACCGGAGTTCCCTTCGCGCCAGGTGAAGGCCGCGTGCAGGCGTCCGCGCTTGTCGTAGGTCAGACCGTGCAGGTACATGTTGCGGGTCGTGGAGACGACGCCGTTCGGGCCGGTGTAGTTGCCGGTCGCGGACGACCAGCCGCCGAGCTTGCGCCAACTGCCACTCGTGTACTCCGCCAGCTCGTTCACACCGTTGCCGGATCCGCCGGTCCGGTAGCTGAACTGCAGCCTGCCCTCGGGCGTCACGACGAACTGCGGGTAGGTCATGTTCCCGAGCTCGGCACTGCCCAGGGTCCGTTGCACTGCTCCGAAAACGGACGCAGACCACGGGTGCGTACCGGGCTGAGTGGCGAGTCCAGCCACCGATTTCGTGTAGTAGAGCCGCGTGTTGTGCGTGTCCATCGCCACGTGCAGGGTGCCGTCCTGCGGGGAGATCCCGAGCGAGATCACGTTGTGCGAGTCGTTGGCGCTCAGGCTGTGCGGTAGCACCGCCTTCTGCCAACTGGTGCTGCCCAACGTGCGCCGCGCGACCACGGCCTTGCGGCTGAACGTGTACCACGCCGCGTACTGGTAGCCGTTGTAGGTGACGAGTGCGTCCTGGAACGCGTTGTTGTTGACCAACCCGTCGTACGACACGAAGTAGAGCGCGGACTGGTCCAACAGGGTGTCCGACAACACGGTGACACCCGGGCCGGCCTGCGCGACGCCAGGCTGGATCACCGCGCTGGCGAGGACCACGGCGGCGAGCAGTGCCTTCATCGGGTCACGCCCTCGAGCTGAATCGTCTGTACGGCGCTCGCCGCGATCGGCACGCGGATGAGCTTGCCGCTGACCGTGATGTCCTGGCGGAGCGTGTGCCGGTCGCCGGATCCCGCAGTGAGCGTCGACCAGCGAGTCGCCGTACCGTTCGTCACGGTGCCGAACCGCGACAGGTCGAAGGTCAGCGTCTGGGCCGAACCGGTGTTCGCGGCGACGATCACCAGTCGCCCCGTGGCCGGGTCGTGGGCCGCCACCGCGTAGTCCACGCCGGTGTCGAAGCTGGCCCAGGTCGTCCGGGCGAGGTCGTAGTTCGTCTCGTCGGAGGACGAGATCGCCACGCTGCTCAGGCTCAGCCGATCGAGTTCGGTGCGGAGGTTGGCGATGACGCTGCGCTGAGAGGTCGCGTCGATGTGGCAACCCTCTTGCTTGCCGTCGGCCTTCCACCAGTTCGAGGACGGTTCGTTGAACGAGGCAACGGTGCGGAAGTTCACACCCCAGTGGTCCTGGGCGTGCCGGGCGGTGGCGGCCAGGTGCAGTGCGTGCCGCCGGTGGTTCCCCGCCGGGAGGTTGTTGCCGCCACTCGCCGAGCCGGAGGGGTTGCGGTTCCGGCACATCCACCACATCGGCGAGTTCGCGAACAGCTCGCTGATCGCGCCGCGCTGGGTCGCCTTGGTCAGCATCGCGCGCTGCTTGGCGTCGGCGTCCCAGTTCCACGATGCGGGGTCCTCGCTGTGCGAGTCCTGCCAGAATCCCTCTATCTGCTTGAACCGCGGGATGTTGGGCGAGACGGCCATCCGCTGGCCGTTGACTGCGTTCCAACTGCAGGCGCCGAGGTTGTAGCGAGCGATGTTCAGGCCGAGCCCGGGAAGGGCGGCGCCGTTGTAGGGCACGGTTTTGGTGGTGAAGAACAGGTCGGCGAAGTCGTCCTGGTCGCCGAACACGTTCGCCCACCAGGCCAGCGAGGTGCCCCAGCCTTCCCATCCACCCTGGTCGGCCGCGGGATCGACGCGGACGGTCGCGTCGGCGTGCGCCGTACCGGTGTTGACGAGCACTCCGCCGGCGGCCGTGGCCCCGGCCGCGGCGAGCAGAGTACGGCGGTTGAGTTTTCCTGGTGAGTCCATGGGGCGGTCTCCTCGCTAAGGGCGGATGTCCATGGCAGTGCGTGCCGGAGTGCCGGGTCAACGCTGCGAACACGAACGATCACACTTGATCGAGTTCGTAACACTCTTCCTGTGCACGTTCCCAATGTCCAGCTCCGAGGCCTTGTCATCTCTTCCGGTATGCGCTTCCATCCCTTAGCAGAACGCTCGGTGATCAAGCGTGCACGTGCACAGCCAGCGAGGAGTGAGGCTCATGAAATCAGCGATGACGCGCGCGTTGGTCGCTGCTGCGATCGCCGTCGCGGCGACCACAGCGACCGGCAGTGGACCGGCCGCCGGGAACACCCTGGCCAGCAAGACCTACTACGTCGCCCCGTCCGGAAGTGACAGCGCCGCGGGCACCCAGTCCGCGCCCTGGGCCTCGATCGCCCATGCCCAGGCGGTCGCCCAGCCGGGTGACACCGTCTACTTCCGCGGCGGCACCTACGCCTATACCCGGGCCAACCGCGGATGCCAGAGCGGCACCGATCGGGTGGACGCCATCACCCTGAACAAGAGCGGCGCTTCGGGCAACCTGATCCGCTACTGGGCCTATCCGGGCGAGACCCCGGTGTTCGACTTCGCCCGGGTCAGCGACAACTGCCGGATCAAGGGATTCGATGTCACCGGCAACTGGATCCACCTCAAAGGGCTCGAGGTCAAGGGCGTTCCGCAGAACAACAACCTGAACCACGAGTCGTGGGGGATCTGGATCTCGGGCAGCAACAACGTCTTCGAGCTGATCAACGCCCACCACAACATGGGACCCGGCCTGTTCATCCAGGACGGCGGCGACAATCTCGTGCTCAACTCCGACTCGCACGACAACTACGACCCGCGCACCTCCAACGGCGCCGGCGAGAGCGCCGACGGCTTCGGTGCGCACATCTCGGCCGGCCACCCCGGCAACGTGTTCCGCGGCTGCCGCGCCTGGTGGAACTCCGACGACGGGTTCGACCTGATCAACGCCTACTCGTCCGTCACCATCGAGAACTCCTGGGCCTGGCGCAACGGCTACCTGCCGGGGACCACGACGCCGTCCGGCAACGGCAACGGCTTCAAGGTCGGCGGCTACGGCGGCAAGTACGTCAGCAACGCCGCGAAGCACACCCTGCGCTCGTCGGTGGCCTTCAACAACAAGGCGGCGGGCGTCTACGCCAACCACCACCCGCTGGCCAACGACTACTTCAACAACACCAGCTACAACAACCGCCCGGACTACAACATGCTCGGCATCACGTCGAGCGGCGCCGCGACCGGCAAGGGCAACCTCCGCAACAACATCGCGTACGGCGGCACGTTGCTGTCGAACATGTCCGGTACCAGCGCCTCCTACAACTCCTGGAACCTGGGCGTCACCCTCAACGACGCGCAGTTCCAGAGCGTCTCGACCTCCGGTTGGGACGCACCCCGGCAAGCCGATGGCAGCCTGCCGGTGCGGCCCGCCCTCCGGCCGGCCGCGAACAGCACGCTGATCGACAAGGGCACGAACGTCGGTCTGCCGTACCGCGGAACCGCACCGGATCTCGGTGCCTTCGAGTCCTGAGCGGCTCGCACTTTCGGACGTATCGCCCCTAACCGTCCCATCAAAGGATCTGACAATGCTGAGGAAACTTTCCAGACGACTGATCGCAGCGGTCACGCTTCCGCTCGCGGTGACCCTGGTGCTGGCCGGCGGTAGCGCTGCCGCCGGCGCCCCCGCGCCGCAGCAGGACCTCGCCGCGAGCGCCACCATCCAGAACGACGTGTTCTGGAAGGACACCGCCGGGAACCCGATCTACTCCCAAGGTGGTGGCGTGCTGAAGGTCGGGAACGTCTACTACCTGTACGGCGTCAGGTACAACGGCGCGGTCACCTACTACAACAACCCCGCCGGTGGGAAGAACGGCAACACGGGTTTCAGCGCGATCACCATCTACTCCTCCACCGACCTGGCGAACTGGAAGTTCGAAGGCAACGCGATCACGTCGTCGGAGCTGAACGGCGGCTGGATCGGCCGGGTCGGTGTCGCCCGCAACCCCAACACCGGGAAGTACGTGCTGGTCTCCCAGCTAGACAGCGGCCTCGTCTTCCTCACCAGCAGTACGCCGAACGGCCGCTTCACCCGGGCCGGTACCCAGTCGAACATTGCGAACGTCACCACCGGCATGTCCGGTGACCAGTCGATCTTCACCGACGAGGACGGCAAGGCGTACGTGATCTTCAGCAACAAGAGCGGCCGGTCGCACCTGTACGTCTCGGCGTTGCGCCCCTCGGACTACCTGCACGTCGAACCCGCGAAGAACATCTACAACAGCTCGTCGGGCGGTCGTGAAGGCAACATCATGTTCAAGAACGCCGGCACGTACTACTTCTGCTCGTCGGACCTGCACGGCTGGAACTCGTCCCAGACCTACTGCATCTCGTCGCGCAACATCATGGGCCCGTACTCCGCGGAGTTCGTGCTGAAGGGCACCAGCGCCGACTTCTCGCACGTGACGCAGACCGGCCTGGCCTTCACGGTGACCGGAACGGCGGGATCGTTCGTGATGTTCGGCGGCGACCGCTGGGCCGACTTCGCCGGTAACGGTATCGGCTACAACCAGTGGATGCCGGTCACCTTCAGCGGTACGACGCCGACGTTCCACTCAGTGAGTCAGTGGAACGTCGACGCGGCCGCCGGCACCTGGTCGGTCGGCAGCGGCAACAACTACGTGCTCAACCCGAGCGCCGAGGCCGATCGGGTCGCGCTGAGCAGCCTCGCCGGCTGGACCAACACCGGGTCCGGTAACAACAACAAGCTCGGCGGGCACACCGGCCGCTGGTCGTTCTCGCAGACCGGGTCGTCGGCGTACAGCTCCAGCAGGTACCAGACCATCGCAGTCCCGAACGGCACCTACGCCTTGTCGGCCTGGGTCAAGAGCAGCGGCGGTCAGCGGAAGGCGACCATCTTCACCAGGAACTTCGGCGGCAGCGAACTGAGCTCTTCGATCAACCGGTCGATCGGCAGCTGGACGAAGGTTACCGTCTCCGGGATCACCGTGACCAACGGATCGATCCAGGTCGGTGTGCAGTCCGACGCGAACGGCGGGAACTGGGTGAACGTCGACGACTACAGCCTGGTCCGCTCCTGAGCTTCAGGCGCAGCCCGCCCGTTACCCGTCCAGGGCGACGACGCGGGCTGCGCCTGCGGGCAGGTGGAATGTCCCCGCGACCTGGGCGCCGGTGAGTAGTTCGGTGCCCGGGTCGGTCAGGGGGATTTTCGCGTTGTCGGCGGTGTGGTTGATGGCGAAGAGATAGCGTCCATCGGCTCCGACGCGTTCGACCAGTTCGACATCGCGCGGTAGCTCGGGTGAGGTGAGCCCACCCGCAGCCTGGAGCACGGCCGCGAGCCCGTCCTCGCTAGGACACGTCGACACGTACCAGGCGGTGCCGCGGCCGACGGAGTGGCGGGTGACGGCGGGCTGTCCCGCGGCGGGGCCGTCGGCGTACGACCAGACCTGTTCCGCACCGCGCAGGACGACGATCTCCGACCACACCTGACCGGTGAGCCCGTTGTCCAGCCGGACCTCCTCGTCGGCGCGCAGGGGAGTGAACTCCTCGATCGTCAGGCCGAGCAGGTCGCGCAGCGCGCCCGGGTGAGCGCCGGGATGAATCATGTCGTGCTCGTCCACGATTCCGGAGAAGCAGGACACAACCAGTACGCCGCCGTTCGCGACGTACTCGTGCAGGTTGGCGGCCGTCGCCTCGGTCATCGAGTACAGAGCCGGTACGACGACCAGCGGATAAGCGCTGAGCTCGGCTCCCGGATGGGCGAAGTCGACGGTGAGGTGCCGGTTGTAGGCGGCGGCGTACCAGGCGTCGGCGCGTTCGCGGGCGTCGAGGTCGGCGCTCGGCCGCCACTCCAGACGCTGCGCCCACCACGAGTGCCAGTCCCACAGCATCGCGATGTCGGCGACCACGCGGCTGCCGCGGACCGGCGCGAGCGCGGCGATGTCCTGGCCGAGTTGCACGACCTCGCGCCAGACCCGACTGTCCGTCCCGGCGTGGGGAAGCATCGCCGAGTGGAACTTCTCCGCACCGGACCGGGACGCCCGCCACTGGAAGAACATGGCGCCGTCCGAGCCGCGGGCCACGTGCGCGAGGCTGTTGCGCGCCATCTCACCCGGCGCTTCGCGAGGTTGCGTGGCTGCCAGTTCACCGCGCCGGTGGAATGTTCGAGCAGCAGCCACGGCCGGCCGCCGGCCAACGAGCGGGTGATGTCGGCGGACATCGCCAGACCGATGTGGTTGCGGTCGGCCTCGGTGACCAGGTAGTGGTCGTTGGTGACGAGGTCGACCTCGCGGGCCCAGGCCCAGTAGTCCAGCGAATCGCACTGCGCCAACCCCGGCATGAAGTTCGTCGTCACCGGAATCTGGGCGCGACAGCGTGTGCAGGACGTCCCGCTCGCGCTTGAAGTTCTCGCAGTAGCGCGTCACTGGTGAACCGCGCCCAGTCCAGTTGCTGGCCCGGATTGGCGACGGGAGGTACGTGGCGTGGCGGTTCCATCTGTGACCAGGAGTTGTAGGTCTGGCCCCAGAAGGCGGTACCCCAGGCCTCGTTGAGCTCCTTGATCGTCGGGTAGCGGTTGCGCAGCCACGGCGGAAGG
Source organism: uncultured Actinomycetota bacterium (assembly GCA_963740725.1). Taxonomy (GTDB): domain Bacteria; phylum Actinomycetota; class Actinomycetes; order Propionibacteriales; family Kribbellaceae; genus Kribbella. The sequence continues at coordinate 27,570 of CAVUFT010000017.1, read as the reverse complement.
CCGCGGTCGAGGTGTCGCAGTAGCAGGCACACACCGGTGCGCCGTACTCGTTGTGGACGTGCCACAGCGCGACGGCGGGATGATCGCCGTACCGGCGTGCAAGTTGCTCGGTGATTGCGACGGACGCCTGCTGGTACGCCGGCGAGCTGGGGCAGATCGCGCCGCGGCCACCGAACTCAAGCCTGACCCCGTCCCGGGTGACCGGCAGCGCCTCGGGGTGCCGCGGTAGAACCAGGCGGGTGGGACGACCGTCGGCGTACCGAGGTCGACGCGGATACCGTCGGCGTGCAGCAAGTCCAGCTGGTGATCCAGCCAATCGAACTCGTACCGGCCGGGATCCGGTTCCAGCAGCGACCAGGCGAAGATCCCGACACTGACCATGGTCACCCCGGCTGAGCGCATCAAGCGCCGGTCGTCGACCCAGACCTCAGCAGGCCACTGCTCCGGCGTGTAGTCGCCGCCGTAGGCCATGGCTTCCAGTCCCACTGGCCATCGCTCCATGGATCCCCCGCCTCATTGTCGCCTGGATTGTGAACGTACACAGTAGGTTCACAGTGGACGTGGTTCCAACCCACCACTGGATGGCCAGGGAAGTAAGGTCGTCACGACGGCAGCGACAGACGAGGACCGATGACGGATACGGCACCAAATCACCAACCGCGTGCGCGTTCCCAGCGCCCGCCGACGATCCATGACCTGGCCGCGGAAGCCGGAGTCTCCCGCGGCACGGTCTCGCGCGTCCTGCAGGGTGGGCGCAACGTCAGCCCGGCTTCCCAGGACGCGGTCAACGCGGCCATCCGCAAACTCGGGTACGTCGTGAATCTCGCGGCCCGCAGCCTGGTGACGCGGCGGGCCGGCACGGTGGCGTTCCTGGTGTCGGAGACACAGGACATGTTGTTCGAGGATCCGAACTTCACGACCCTGTTGCTCAGCTGCACCACGGCCCTGGCCAAGCACGACGTGCCGCTCGTCCTGATCACCGCCGGAACCGAGGCCGAGCGCCGGCGGATCGTCCCGGTACTTCTCCGCGCACCACGTCGACGGCGTCCTGCTGGTCTCGTCGCATCGCGGCAATCCGATGATCGAGCACCTGCAGCGGGCCGGTCTGCCGTTCGTCTGCTGTGGCAAACCGCTCGGCCGGACCGGCGCGGTGTCGTACGTCGCAGCCGACGACCGCGAGGGCGCCCGGACCATGATGCGCCATCTGCTCGACTCCGGCCGGCGCCGGATCGCGACCATCGCCGGCCCGCAGGACACTCCGGGCGGGGTCGAGCGCCTCGCCGGTTACCGCGAGACCCTGACCGAGTACGGCGTGCGTCATGACAAGCGGCTGGTAGCGATCGGCGACTACAGCCGGGCGAGCGGTGCCGCCTGTATGCGGCAGCTGCTCACCCAGGTGCCGGACCTCGACGCCGTCTTCGTCGCATCGGACCTGATGGCCGACGGCGCACTGACTACGATCGGGCGGTCCGGGCTGAGCATTCCCGATGACATCGCCGTCGGTGGCTTCGACGATTCGCCGGTGGCGACCGCCGTACAGCCGCAGTTGACCACGATCCGGCAGCCGTGGGACCGGATCAGCGAATCGATGGTGCGTCAGTTGCTCGCCCAGATCGGCGGTGAGGGGTCAGCCACTGTCATCCTGCCGACCGAGCTGGTCGTCCGCGGCTCGGCCTGATCCCGAGCCGGGTTTGACAGTTCTTTGACAGCTGAGTGGGCCTTGGGCAACAAACGGCTGCGTGCTTCTACGGTGGGGGTCCGCCCCTTCTGCCCCAGGAGATGACAGTGGTGCACAAGCTCTGGCCACGACCTCGTAAACTGATCACAGCCGCCGCGGTCCTTTCGCTAGCGGCGGTAGCCGCGGCCGGTGCGGGTCCGGTCGCTCAGGCGGCTGACCGGCCGCCGAACCCGCTGGAGAAGCCGGGCTGGGTCCTCGACCGGCACGACGAGTTCAACGGCAGTCTGGACTCGAGTCTCTGGATCACCAACTATCTCGAGTCGCGGACGACGCAGGCGCGTTCAGCGGCCCGCTACGGGCTCCGCAACAACGCGCTGGTGCTGCGGATCGACGACAACCAGCCGACGTACTACTCCGACGACAAGATGAAGGTGTCGAGTATCCAGACCGGGCAGCGCAACGGTCTGCACAAGAACAACCGGTTCGACCACTCGATCCCGACCGTGATGAAGTACACCGCGAAGTACGGGTACTTCGAGATCCGCGCGAAGACGTCGGCCCGTAGCGGCCTGCACGCCGCGTTCTGGATGATCGGCAAGCAGGACACCGCGAGCCAGTCGGCCGAGGTGGACATCGTCGAGCACCCCGGACGCACGCCGCGGAACTTCAACTTCGGCATGTTCAAGTGGGGCGACCCGAACGCGCAGGAGATCCATCACGACATCCGGGTCGGGTTCGACGTCGCGAGCGAGATGCACATCTACGCCCTCGAGTGGACGCCGACGCAGATGAAGCTGTACGTCGACAACGTGCTCACCAAGACGATGAACGTCTCCCCGAACTATCCGATGGTGTTCCTGCTCGGCGTCTACGAGAACGCCGGCTGGACCGGCTCGGTCGACCCCTCGGACCGCCGGCCGAAGGAGTTCGTGGTCGACTACTTCCGTTCCTACCGCCGGCCCTGACGGCCGGGAGAGGGCTGACAAGCAGTGCTCCTGACGCTATAACGAGGTATGCGTAAGGCTGGAACGGACGACGACCGGTTCGGGCGGGAACTACGCCGTCTGCGCGAACAGGCGGGGCTGACTCAGGTGCAGCTGGCCACCCTTCTCGGCTACAGCCACACGTACGTCTCGAAGCTGGAGAGCGGCGCCCGGGTGCCTCGAATCGCCTTCGCCGGCGGGGCTGACGAGCTGCTCGGAGCGGGTGGCTCGCTGGTCAGTGCGGCGGCGAACGCCCGAGCGCGCCGTCAGTACGAGAGCGAACGCCCGGGGTCGGTCGGAACGGTCGGGGTGCCAATGCCCAGGCCGACCGTCCGGGACGTAGTCGCGTACCCGCAGCCGCCCCGGCGGTTCCGGCTACCGGCGTACGGCGTCATCTGTCCGCTGCACGGGACGGACGGCTGCATGGTGGCCACGGCCGCTGACGGAATGGCCGGCCTGGTCGGTGGTGAACTGAAGTCGACCGGCACCGACGCGGTGCACGTTCTGGCGGCGACGCTCGTCGCGGCGATCGAGGCGGATCTCCAAGGACGCGGCGCCCCGTTCCTCGCGCCCCTGGAGCAGACGCTCAGAGCGACTGTGGCCTTGGTGCCGAAGACGTCCGAGCCGATCGCGATGGCGATGCTCCGGATCGCCGCCTTGTGCGCCGATCGTGCCGCGTGGCTGCGGGTTGATCGCGGACAGCGCGCTCTCGGGATGGCGTGGTTGCATCGAAGCGTGGAGTGGGCCTCGGCGTCCGGCGACTACGCGGCAGCGTGCTCGACTCTCAGCTCGATGAGCAGCCTGGCCTTGCTGGAGCGCGACGGCGGCACCGCGGTGGCCTACGCGCAGGCCGCGGCGGCGGTGAACGGCAGTCGCCGCTGGATCGCCGTACAGGCTGGGCTCGGCGAGTTCCGCGGGTACGCGCTGCTCGGCGACCGGCGACAGGTAGCGCGGTTGTCCGCCGAAGTCCAGCGGGCCGCTGAGCGGCTCGGTGACGGTGACCGCTTCGAGGCTCCATGGCTGTTCGACGCGGAGGGAGTCACCTACGTCGCGTCGCATCTGGCGGGGGCCATGCGTGACCTGGCGGAGACGACCGGAGACCGGGTGAGTGCCCGTCGCGCCGTCACGTTTGCCGAGTCGGCGCTGGCGAACCTCCCGGCCGGCATGCCGTCAAGTCAGCTGATGCTCATACTCCGGCTGGCCGACAGCCACGCCTGTGGGGGTGCGGCAGATGCAGCTGTGGCCCTGGCTCGCCCGGTCGTCCTGGCAGCCCAGCAGGCCGGCAGTGTCCTCGTCGATAACGAGCTCGACCGGCTGCGGCTGCGGCTCGCAAACCATGGCGAGGATCTGCGCGCCTGACCCGTCGGCCCGCGGGTTGACAAAATTTGACAAATGCTGTGCACGTGCACACAACTGACGCTCAGCCCTTGTCAGGCCGCTGACCATGCGCTTTCATCTTCGAAGTGTGAACGTGCACAGACAATTGCGTGTCGTTCAGATTTCCTCCATTCCACACCGCCCCTGCGGAAGGAGCTCGACATGATCGACGATCCCACCCCGGGTGTCTCCCGGCGAACCCTGCTGGCGGGTGCCGCTGTAGGTGCGGGTGTGCTCGCCCTGGGGGCCGCTCCGGCCCAGGCGACACCGGAAGCCACCTTCGTCAAAGGCGCCGACATCAGCTGGATGCCGCAGATGGAAGCGAACGGCTTCTACTGGAACAACCGCTCGGGGCAGCGCCAGGACCTGTTCACGATTCTCAAGTCGTACGGCGTCACCGCGATCAGCCTGCGGACCTGGGTGAATCCGTCGAGCAGTCCCGCCAACGGGCACTGCAGTATCGAGGAGACCGCCCGGATGGCGGCGCGCTGCCGAGACGCCGGTCTGCAGGTCCTGCTCGGCTACCACTACGGCGACACCTGGAACTCGGTCGGCGTGCAGAATCCGCCGCGGGCCTGGGCGAACATGAACTACACCCAGATGCTCGGCGCGATGCGCAGCTACATGACCAGCTCGCTGAACGTCATGAAGGCCGCGGGCGTGACGCCGGGCTGGGTGAAGATCGGTAACGAGCAGAACAGCGGGATCTGCCGCCCGATCGGCAGCGTCAGCAAACCGGCCCAGATGACCGGTCTGCTGAACGCGGCCTACGACGTGTCCAAGCAGATCTTCCCGACGACGCCGGTGATGATCCATCTCGCGCAGCCGCAGAAGATGGACAGCATCCGCAACTTCATGAACGCCTACCGCGGCAACGGTGGCAAGTACGACATCATCGGACTCTCGTCGTACGCCGCGGGGAGCAACGTCGCCCCGATCATCGGCAACATGCGGACCATCCAGTCCACCTACGGCAAGCCGATCATGCACGTCGAGTTCGGCGGACCGGTGAGCCGGGCGACCCAGACCCGCGATGCCCTGCGGCAGTTCGTCAGCGGGACCAAGAGCTTCGGCGGTCTCGGCACCTTCTACTGGGAGCCCGAAGGCTATTCGCCCTTCACCGGCTACGAAATGACTGCCTGGAACTCCGGCACCAGACGGCCGACGGCGGCCCTGGACGGATTCCTGAACGTATGACTGTGGAGGATCGGAATGAACCCTGAGATCACGCGGCGCCGGTTCCTGGCCCGATCGGCACTGACCGCCGGTGGGGTGGCAACCGTACTGAGCGGTTGCAACGCCGGCACCTCCGGCTCATCGTCGAACGGCGGGTCCGCAGGAACCGTGACGCTCACCGTGATGTACAACAACAACGAGCTGACCAAGGAACACATCGCGGGGTTCGAGAAGGACAATCCGGGCATCCGGGTCGAGTTCATCCAGAGCGACGGTACCCGGCTCAACGCCATGCTTGCCTCCGGCAACCCTCCGGACCTGGTCCGGGCGACGGCGGTCGGCAGTGCGAACACCAACGCCCGCGGGCTGGCCACGGACCTGACGCCGTACCTGGACAAGAGCCAGGTCCTGCGCGGCGACGACCTGCTCGGTGTCAACGACAGCTTCCGCTGGGACGGCAGCAAGATCGGCCAAGGCCCTTGCTACGGCATCGTCAAGGACTGGAGCCAGGACGCCACCCTCTGGTACAACACCAAGCTGTTCGACCAGGCCAAGGTGCCGCACCTGAGCGAGAGTGAGCCGGTGGGTCACGACGACCTCCTTGCCATCGGCAAGCGGTTGACCGTTCGCTCGGGCGGCAAGGCACAGGTCTACGGGCTGGGCCTGGAGTGGGCCTGGAGCCTCTGGGCGCCGATCATGACGATGATCATGCAGCAGGGGGAGCAGGTCTACAGCGACGACTTGACCACGGTCGACCTGACCACGCCGGCCGGTCGGCGGGCGATCGGCTGGTACGTCGACTTCGGCCGGGCGGGAATCGGGCCGACCTCGCTGAACCCGCTGCCGGACGGCGCCGACCTGACCACGTTCCTGGCGAAGCGAATGGCGATCACCCAGGACGGCTACTGGTTCGGCGGCAACTTCGTCAAGGAGACGGCGCTGCAGGGCAGCATCCGGATGGCGCCCGCCCCGGTGATGGGAGACAAGCGGGTCAGTCCGACGTACGCGGGGGTCGGTGCCTACATCCCCGCGAAGGCCAAGCACAAGGACGAAGCCTGGAAGCTGATGGAGTACTTCATGGCGGGTCCACCGGCCGAGGAGCGCGCCAAGAGCGGGTGGGGATTGCCCGCGTTGAAGTCATTGCTGCCAAAGCTTCCCCAGGAGTTGCCGTACCAGAAGCAGGCGTTCCAGGTCGCCCAGACGGAACTGACGCACGCTGCGCCGCTGCCCGACTCGCCGTACGTGACGAGCGACAAGTGCAACAGTGTGATCGACAAGCATCTGCAGAGGGCGATCAAGAACCAGGCGAGTGTGGAGGAGGCCTGCCGGGCGATCACCGACGAGATCAACAAGGAGCTCAAACAAGGTAAAGAGCAGATCGGCTGATGGCGGAGCGCAGCTGGTCGCGGTACTCGAGCCGGACCTTCTACTTGTTCGTCTCGCCCTGGGTGGCCGGGTTCCTGCTGCTGACCGCGGTGCCACTCGGCTACGCGTTCGCGATGAGTCTGACGAACTTCGACGGTAGTTCACCGCGCTGGCGATGGGTCGGGGCAGCCAACTACGCCGAACTGCTCCGGGACGCCGACGCGTGGGCCGCGCTGCTGCGAACCCTTGGGTTCGCAGCGATCGTGGTGCCGCTCAGCGTCGCGGGCGCCTTGGGGCTGGCGGTGCTGCTGAACCGGCGGCTGAAGGCGCTCGGCCTCTGGCGGACGATCTTCTTCCTGCCGTCGGTGGTGCCGGTGGTCGCGATGGCGATCATGTGGAAGTTGGTGTTCAACCGCGACGCCGGTCTCATCAACACGATGCTCGAGGCCGTGGGGATCGGGTCGATCACCTGGCTGGTCGACCCGATGGCGTTCTACGCACTCGTCACCGTGTCGCTCTGGGGGCTGGGCGGTGGCATGGTCATCACGCTCGCCGCCTTGCAAGGGGTGCCCCCAGAGCTGGAGGAGGCCGCCGTCGTGGACGGTGCCAGTCGTTGGCGGGTGTTCCAGCACGTCACCGTGCCGATGATCTCCCCGGTGCTGTTCTTCCAAGTGGTGACGGGAGTGATCGCTTCGTTTCAGATCATCGTGCAGCCGTTGCTGCTGGCCGAGACGAACAGCATCGCGGGCGTGGGGCAGGTGCCGCGCGGCACGCACCTGTACATGGTCCAGGTCTACGAGGAGTTCTTCTCCTCGAGCAGGTTCGGCTACGGCTCGGCGATGTTGTGGGTGTTCTTCCTGGTGATCCTGGCGATCACCGTGCTGGTGCAGCGCTCGAGCCGGCTCTGGGTGTACTACGAGGTGGACAACGATGGCCGTAGCTGAACGGGGGAGCGCGGCGTCGACCCGGCCGCGCTTTCGGCTGAGCACTGCCGGGCTCTACATCCTGCTGCTGGGGCTGGCGATCCTGTTCGCCGGGCCGATCGGCTGGCTGATGCTCGCAGCGCTGAAGTCCCGCGAGGAGTGGGCGGCGCTGCCGGCCAGGATCCTGCCCGGGGACGCACAGTGGGAGAACTTCACCCATGCTCTGACAGACATCAACTTCGTCGCCTACACGGCCAACTCGCTCTTCCTCTCCTCCGTCTACGCACTGCTCGTCACGGCGACCAGCGCGCTGGTCGGCTTCGGGTTCGCCCGTCTGCGGGGCCGGGGCAAGCACGCCCTGTTCCTGGTGGTGCTGTCGACCATGATGCTGCCGCAGATCCTGACCTTGCTGCCGACCTACGTGCTGTTCGCCCGGATCGGGCTGGTCAACACGTATTGGCCCTGGGTGTTGTGGGGGCTCGCGGCCTCGCCGTACCTGGTGTTCCTTTTCCGGCAGTTCTTCGCGGCGATCCCGCGCGAACTGGAGGACGCCGCCATCATCGACGGCTGCGGTTGGGTCCGGATGTTCGTCCGGATCTTCCTGCCGTTGTCGTGGCCCGCCCTCGTCACGTCGTTGCTGCTGTCGTTCACCTGGACCTGGGGTGACTACATCGCGCCGGCGCTGTTGCTCGACGTCGATCACACGACCCTCTCGGTCGCGATCACGTCGTGGTACCGCGATCCGCGCGGCAACGCGATCCCGACCGTGCAGGCGGCCGGTGCGGCCCTGTACATGATCCCGGTCCTGCTCATCTTCCTGTTCGCCCAGCGTTACTTCATCCGGAGCGTGGTCACGTCCGGAATCAAGGGATAACGGAGACCCTCATGAAACTCGGAAAAGTCACCGCGGTCCTGGCGGCCGCCGCCCTCTCGACCGGACTTCTCACCGCCCCCACCGAAGTGGTCGCGCAGCCCGCCGACGCGCCTGACGCGACCAGCCGGTACGAGGCGGAGTCCGCCCCCGCCGGTTGCGACGGTGCCATCGCCTCCAACCATTCCGGCTACTCCGGCAGCGGTTTCTGCGACACGTCGAACGCCGTCGGCAGTGCGGTCTCGTTCACGGTGACCGCGGCTGCCGCGGGTACGGCGACACTGGCGTTCCGCTATGCCAACGGCAGCGGCGCGAACCGCCCTGGCGACGTGAGCGTCAACGGTGCGGTGGTGCGAGCCGGTACGGCGTTCGCGGCCACCAGTTCGTGGACGACGTGGGCGATCGCGACCGTCACCGTGCAGTTGAACGCCGGGACCAACACCGTCCGGCTGGCCGCGACCACGGCCGGTGGACTGGGCAACATCGACTACCTCGACGTCACGACCGGCGACGCAAGCAACGACACGATCATGCGCGGCGCGGACGTGTCGACGCTGCAGCGGGCCGGAGACCTCGGGACGAAGTACTACGACGCCAACGGCACTCAGGGCGATCCGCTGGACATCCTCAAGAGTGCCGGCGTCAACTACATCCGGCTGCGGATCTGGAACAACCCGCGCAGCGGTTACAACAACAAGGCCAAGGTCCTGGAGTATGCGCGCACGGTGAAGGCCAAGGGCCTGAAGCTGATGGTCGACTTCCACTACTCCGATACGTGGGCGGACCCGGGCAAGCAGTACAAACCCGCCGCGTGGGCAGGCCACGGAATCAGCCAGCTGCAGACCGACGTCTACAACTACACCTACGACGTGTGCACGAGCCTCAAGGCTCAGGGCACCACACCGGACAGCGTGCAGATCGGCAACGAGATCCACAACGGGATGCTGTGGGAGGAGGGCCGGGTCCGCAACGGCTACGCCAACCTCGGTCTGCTGCTCAAGGCCGGTTACAACGCGACCAAGGCGTGCAACAGTTCCACGCAGGTGGTCATCCACACCGCGAACGTGGAGAGTGGCGCGCGCGGGTTCTACGACGGCATTCGTGCCCAGGGCGTCCAGTGGGACGTGACCGCGCTGTCCTACTACTGCTACTGGCACGGCAGCATGTCCGGAATGGCCGGCGTCGTCTCCGACATGAAATCGCGGTACGGCAAACCGGTGATCCTGGCCGAGACCGCGTACCCGTTCACCACGGCCAACTACGACCACGCCGGCAACATCATCACTTCCTCGCAGCCGTGTGCCGGCTACCCGGCCACGCCGGCCGGGCAACAGTCCAACTTCGCCGCCGTACAGAACACCTCCCGCAACGCCGGCGCGAGCGGCGTCTTCTGGTGGGAACCCACCTGGCACGCCGCCGTACCCGGTAACGGCTGGGATCCCGAGGACATCAACAACTCCGGTAACGCCTGGGAGAACCAGGCCGTCTTCGACCGGACCGGCCGGCTCAACCCCAACATCCGCTGGCTGCAGTAACCCGACCGCATCATCCCTTCGCCCCAAGGAGCCATCATGACCATGCACCGTCGAACCTTTCTCAAGGTCGGTGCCGGCGCCGGCCTGACCGTGCTCGGCGCGCAGCAGGCACTCGCTGCCGTCGGACCACTCGGCACGGCGCCGACCACCCCGTTCGCGGTCGGCGTACGCCGCTACAACTGGACGCGCGGCAGCCGCCCGTGTACGACGTACGTCTACTACCCGGCCACCGGCACGGCCGGCGGGAACCCGGTGACGGACGCCCCCGCGGCCAACGGCGTCTTCCCCGTGTACAACATGACGCACGGCTACGGCAGCAGCCCGCAGAATTCGCTGTTCATCATCCGGGCGCTGGCCTCGGCGGGCTTCATCGTCCCCGCGCCGCACTTCAACCACAACTTCGGTGACGTCAACAACGGCAACACCTCCAAGGACGTCTCCCAGATCATCACCAACACCCTCGCGCTCAATGCGAGCGGACCGTTGGCCGGCCGCATCAACACCGGCATCGGCGTCGGGGTCTCGGGCCACTCGCTGGGCGGTATGGTCACCCACGGCCTCCTGACCTCCTGGCCTGACAGCCGAATCATCTCCGCCAACCCGCAGTCCTGCGTGGACATGGGCAATCCGTCCAGTTCGGTCAACGCCAAGGTCCTGTTCGTCCACGGTGACCGGGACTCGACCACGGCGTACTCCTCGGCCCGGCAGGCGTACACCGAAATGACCTGGCCGAAGGCGTTCCTCACCTTCGTCGGCGGCAGCCACACCAGCTTCTGGAGCGACCAGCGCTTCCCGCGGACGGTCGTCGACTGGGCCCGCTGGACGATGTACGGCGACACCGCCGCCCGCGACCGGTTGCCCGCCGACGCGTCCGGGTCGAACACGCGGTGGGAAGCCCAGTTGGGCGACACGACGCCCGTTCCAGGGGTCTTCACCCTCGTGGCCCAGCACAGCAGCAGGGCCGCCGCCATCGACGGGGCGTCAACCGCCGCCGGGGCGCGACTCGTCCAGCGGACCGTCAGCACCGCCACGAACCAGCAGTTCGAGTTCGTGGATGCCGGCGGCGGCTACGTCCGCATCAAGGCCAAGCACAGCAACCTGTTCCTCCAGCCCACCGGCACCGCGACCGGCTCGGACGTCGTCCAGCAGCCCGAAAGCGCTGCCACCGGCCAGCAGTGGCGCGTGGCCGATCACGGCGGTGACGTGATCAGCCTCGTCCACCGCGACTCGGGCCTGGCCATGGATGTCTGGGAGCGCTCGACCGTCGACGGTGCCCGGATCGCCTTGTGGACCGTGAACGGCGCGACCAACCAGCGCTTCAGCCGCCGTCGCGTCTGAGGCCTCCAAAACCAGCCGGGGCGCCGCTCGTTCACCAGGCGAGCGGCTCCCCGGCCGGGTATGTCCTCGCAACCCTTTGGACGGATCCGATGACACAGTCTTCGCACGACTCGGCGTCACCGCGGCGCCGTACCCCCGTGGTCCTCTTCTGCGCGCTGATCGCCATCGCGGCTGCGCTTGTCCCCGGCCAGTCGGCGGCTGCGCCGACGTACGCCGGCTATCTCTTCTCGTACTTCACCGGTGAGAACACCTCGGTGGGGGAGCAGGTCTACTTCGCGCTCAGCCAGGGCAACGACCCGACCCGGTGGCGGCAGCTCAACGACGGCCGGCCGGTGCTGACCACGACCGTGGGCACGCGCGGTGCGCGCGACCCGTTCATCATCCGCTCGCCGCAGGGCGACAAGTTCTACCAGATCGCCACCGACCTGCGGATGTACGGCAACGGCAACTGGGACCAGGTCCAACGGACCGGCAGCAAGTCCATCGTGGTCTGGGAATCGACCGACCTGGTGAACTGGAGCGCGCCGCGGCTGGCCCGGGTCTCACCCGACACGGCCGGCAACACCTGGGCGCCGGAGGCGTACTACGACGAGACCCTCGGCAAGTACGTCGTGTTCTGGGCCTCGAAGCTGTACTCGACCAGCGACCCGGGCCACACGAGGACCACCTACAACCGGATGATGTACGCGACGACGTCGGACTTCCGGACCTTCAGTGCCGCGCAGGTGTGGGTGGACAAGGGTTATTCCACGATCGACTCGACGCTGATCAAGCACAACGGGACCTACTTCCGCTTCACCAAGGACGAGCGCAGCTCGTCGCAGTCTGCCTGCGGGAAGTTCATCCTCGCCGAGAAGTCGGCGACGATCCTCAACCGCAACTTCTCGTTCGTTGCCGAGTGCCTCGGCAAGAACGCGATCCGGCAGGGCGAGGGGCCGCTCGTGTTCAAGTCCAACACGGCCGAGCGCTGGTACATGTTCATCGACGAGTACGGCGGCCGGGGCTACGTCCCGTTCACCACCACCGATCTGAACGCCCGGCAGTGGACGCCGGTCACCAGCTACACCCTGCCCGGACGGCCGCGTCACGGCACCGTCCTGCCCATCACCCAGGCCGAGTACGACCGCCTGCTCCAACGCTGGGAGGCATCATGAGCTTACGACCTGTCATCGCCGGGCTGACGGTCCTCGCGTGCGTGACCGCCGCCGTTGTCCACACGGGGCCGGCCCATGCGATCTACGGGACGGCGGACATCAAGCCCATCGAAAGCAACATCGCCGCGAAGTTCTGGGCCTCGGCGACGGCGAGCAGCGGCTCGGAGACCGCGAAGCGCGCCATCGACGGAGATCCGACGACGTCCTGGGCCCCCGACAAGCCCGGCTCCCAACGGCTGACCGTGGATCTGGGCGGAGCTTATGACAACCTCCGCAAGGTGCGGGTGCTGTTCGCGGACCCCGACGTACCGAACCGGTACGTCGTCGACGCGTCCTCCGACGGTCGCCGGTGGTCCCGCATCGCCGACCGCTCGGGCGATCGGGTCCGCTCGCGGGGTGCCGTTCATCTGTTCACCCGGCCCGGAACGCGGTATGTGCGCCTCACCCTGGTCGGCTCGCAGGCCGGTAGCAGGGTCAGCGAGTTCGAGGTGCTGAACTACCTGCGCGACGACGTCGTACTGGGCGCCGACCTGTCGTGGGTGGACGACCAGCAGGACCGGCAGTACTGGGTCGATCCGCTGGGTGCGAACCGTGGCGCCGGGCCGCACCTGCTGGACGTGGTCAAGGACCGGGGCCTGCAGTTCTTCCGGTTGCGGGTCTTCAACGAGCCGAGGAATGAGAGCACGGGGGAGCTGACCCCGGTCCCGCGGCAGGGCCCGGATCGGTCCCTCACCTCGGCGCGGTGGATCAAGCAACGGAAGCTGGGTCTCGGGATCGACTTCCATTACGCCGACTCGTGGGCTGACCCGAGCAAGCAACCGAAGCCACGACACTGGGCCGAACTGGAGTTCGACGACCTGACCCGGTCGGTGTACGACTACACGGCCGGCTACCTCCGCCGGCTCGCCGCACAGGGCACCGTGCCCGAGAAGGTTGCGGTCGGCAACGAGGTGATCAACGGCTTCCTGTACGGCAGTGAGGCCGCACTGATCGGGACGACGGCCCCGAAGTACTTCGTCGACCAGGCGCCGGTATACCAGTCCCAGCCCGGCGGCGGCCTGCTCTGGAAATACTGGGGATCGACCGATCCGGCCGAGCAGCGCCTGTACGACGAGTCCTGGGACCGGTTCACCACACTCGCCGCGTCCGGTATCAAGGCGGTTCGCGACACGTCACCACGTTCCAAGGTCGAGATCCACGTCATCGTCGGTACCGGCAGGCTGGCCAAGACGATGGAGTTCTGGAACCAGTTCCTGACCCGGGTCAAGGCCAAGGGCCAGAAGCCCGACGTACTGGCGATCTCGTACTACCCGGAGTGGCACGGCACGCCGGAGGCTCTCGAGCTCAATCTGCACACGATGGCCAAGGCCTATCCCGGCTACGAGTTGGAGGTCGCCGAGACCTCCTATCCCGCGTCCGGCGGCAACGGATCCCCGATGCCGAACTCGCCGTACCCGCGCACGATCCAAGGACAGGCCGACGCCATCCAGCGCGTGTTCCAGACCGCCAACGACGTGGTCGACAACCAGGGCGTCGGTGTCCTGGTGTGGGAGCCGGCCGGTTGGCAGACGATGTTCCGCGCCGTACCCGAGCTGGCGAACACCTGGGAGCCGCACGCTTCGATCAACGTGTACAACGCCAGCCGCGCCAAGTACGTCCTCGAGGACACCGTCTACCGCACCACAGCGGTGGGCTCGAGGCCGTTGCTGCCGTCGACCGTTCAGATGCTGATCACCGCGACCAAGCGGATCGCCGCGGTCCCCGTTCGCTGGCAGGCGCTACCACCTGGAGCAACCGACGCGCCTGGTCAAGTCACCATCACCGGCACTACCAGCAGGGGACAGGTGAAAGCCGTCATCGACGTGGTCCCTCGCACATCCGCCCCGTAACCACAGTACGGAGACCATCATGCATCTGAGATCGTCGTTCATCGCTGCCACCGTGATCGCCTGCGCGGCGGTCATGCTGCCGGGCCCCACCGCCTCGGCGGCACCGGTCCGGTACGAAGCCGAATCCGCTCCGGCAACCTGCAGCGGCACCATCGACACCGACCACGCGGGCTACTCGGGCACTGGATTCTGCAACGGCTCGAACGCCGTCGGCGCCGCCGCGCAGTTCACCGTCGACGCCACTGCGGCGGGCACCGCCGCGGTGAGCATCCGCTTCGCCGCCGGCACGACGACCGCGCGGTCGGCCGATGTCGTCGTCAACGGTTCGCGGGCAGCGGGAACGACGTTCGAGGCGACCGGCGCCTGGTCGACCTGGGCGACCAAAACCGTGGTGCTGCAGGTTCGGGCTGGGAGCAACACGATCGCTCTCAGCCCGACCAGCGCCGCCGGTCTGCCCAATGTGGACTACCTCGAGGTCGAGGTTACGGCCGGTGGGTCGGCCGGCAATGGCCGGCTGGATGACCCGAATCTCCAGTACTTCGGGCGCTGGAACCGGTCGAACGCGTCGTTCTACACGATGGGCTGGGCCGGTGGGTACGTCGATGCCCGCTTCACCGGGAGCTCGATCGGCGTCCGTCAGCGCAACGCCGCCGACCTGTTCTATTCGATCGACGGTGGACCGACGTACTGGCGCCGGAACGTCTCCGGCAACGTCACCTTGGCGACCGGCCTGGCGAGCGGCGCACACAGCGTTCGGATCGGTTACCGCGAGCGCGCCGGTTCGTACAACGGTGACCCTGGGTTCGGCGGTCTCATCCTTGCCTCGGGTGGGCAGACCGCGCCGGTCACCCGGCCGCAGAACCTCGTCGAGTTCATCGGTGACTCGATCACCGTCGGCCAGCCCAACGCGGACCGGCCCTTCGTCGCCTACCCGTGGCGGACCGGCGAGGCGCTCGGCGCCGGCCACACCCAGGTGGCCGAAGGCGGTGCGTGCCTGGTCAGCCGGGACTGCATCGGCATGATGGACTTCTTCCAGCGCACGTCGTCACGGGCAACCTCCAACGACTGGAACTTCGCGGCCTATCAGGCGACCGGTGTCGTCATCAACCTTGGCACCAACGACGTCGGCCACGGCGTGACCGCAGCGCAGTTCCAGCAGGGCTATGTGACCATCCTCGAGCGAGTGCGCCGGGCCTACCCGAACGCCCACATCTTCGCCTTGCAGACCTTCCGTAACCGGTACGTACCCGAGACCCGCAATGCCGTCGCGGCCCGGACCACCGCCGGAGACAGCAAGGTCCACTTCGTCGACACCACCGGTTGGATCAACTCCACCACTGACCTGGTCGACTCCGTCCACCCGAGTCCAGCCGGCCACGCCAAGATCGCCCAGCGCCTGGCACCGGTCCTCGACCAGTACCTCTAACCGCCCCGATGCCAACGATCATGGAGTACACCATGAAACGTCGATCCGTAGCCGTCTCTCTACTGGCCGGCCTGGCCACCGTCTTCTCGACCGTTGTCGCGTCGGCGGCACCCCTCCACCCCGAGACCCGTACGACGTCCGACAGTTGCGAACGCGGTAGCGAATCCGGCCGCGCGGCGGCTCCGACCGCCCTGCCGCGAATCACGGTCTGGCTGGCGGGCGACTCCACCATGGCTAACCCGTCGGGTGGAGTCACTTGCCCTGCCGGCTGGGGCCAGCAGTTCGCGCAGTACTTCACCGGTGACGTGACCGTGAAGAACAGCGCGATCGGCGGCCGCAGTATTCAGACCTGGTTGTACGACCCGAACGTCACCAGCCGGAAGAACTCGGCCGGCGAGTGCATCATCGGCCCAGGCGGCTATTCCGCGCGGTGGCGCGCGATGCTCGACTCGACCACGGGGATGAAGGCCGGCGACTACCTGTTCATCCAGTTCGGCATCAACGACGGTTCCAGCACCTGCCCCCGGCATGTGGGTTCGGCCCGCTACCGCGAGCTCTTGGGCGTCATGGCTGCTGCGGCGAAGGCACGCGGCGCTCATCCGGTCTTCCTGACCCCGGTGTCGGCCATCAGGTGCTCGGGCGGCACCGCGGTCGGCACGCGCGGGTTCATCTCGGAGACCAACACAGCAGCAAGCACCAACCAGGTGCCCGTCATCGACCTGCACAAGTTGAGCTACACGCTCTACAACACCCTCCGATTCTGTCCCTTCAACGGTGACTTCGGACGCGGCCCGGTGGGTGCCTTCTTCTGCAAGGATCACACGCACTTCGAGCCGGCCGGTGCACGGCAGATCGCCGGCGTCGTGAGCAAGGCGGTCCGCGATCAGCAGATCCCGCTCGCGGCCTATCTGAGATAACCACCGAACCGAAAAGGGCCCGGCGATTGAACTGGTCCCCGGAAGTTGGACTGAGTTTCTCAGTTCCGACTTCCGGGGAGCAGTTTTATGCGTGTGAGTAGTTCGTTGTCTGAGTCGCAGCGTGCCGCGGCGATAGGGTTGTTCGAGTCGGAGTGGGGCTGGAGTGCGGCCGCGAAGCGGTTGGGGGTGAGCGAGCATGCTGTTCACCGGCTGTATGACCGGTGGCGGGTGCGTGGAGGTGGAGCGTTGGTGGTCAAGCCGACGAAGCGGGTTTTCTCGTTCGAGTTCAAGCTGGCCGTGGTGCGGCGGTTCTTGGCCGGTGAGACCAAGGTCGAGCTGGCCCGTGAGTTCGACTTGTCCTCGCCGAAGCTGATCGAGACCTGGGCGCGGAAGTTCCGTAACGAGGGCGAGGGCGGGTTGCGGCCCAAGCGTGCCGGGCGTCCACCGGTCTCGGGTCAGGCGCCGGATGGTGCCGGACAGGGCCGTGACGGCGAGTTGGAGCGGCTCCGCCGGGAGAACGAACGATTGCGGGCGGAGAACGCCTACCTGGGAAAATTGCGGGCCTTGAGGGCGCAAGAACGACGGTGAAGGTTCGTGCCGTCGTGTCTCTCAAGGCTGAACATCGCCTGGATGTGTTGTTGCAGGTCGCCGGACTGGCCCGGGCAACGTTCTTCTATCACCAGGCCCGCCTGGCACGGCCCGATCCGCGTGCTGGGCTGAAGGCCGCGATCACCGAGGTCTTCACCAGAAACCACGCCCGTTACGGGCATCGCCGGGTCCACCACGAACTGGTCAAGGCCGGCTGGCAGATCGCGAAGAAGACCGTGCTGAAGCTGATGCGGCAACTCGGGCTGATCTGCCGGGTCCGTCGCAAGAGACGCTATCTGTCGTATCAGGGCGAGACCGGCCAGGTCGCGGCGAACCTGCTAAACCGCGACTTCACCGCCGACGCACCGAACCAGAAATGGGTCACCGATGTCACCGAGTTCCGCATCGGCGACCACAAGCTCTACCTGTCACCGGTGATGGACCTGTTCGACCGCCAGATCATCGCCTACTCGCTCCAGACCTCGCCGAACCTGCACCTGACCAACAGCTCGCTGCGGGCCGCGCTGGCCACCCTCGACGAGGACGCTGCTCCGTTGGTGCACTCCGACCAGGGATTCCAGTACCAGCACGTCTCCTGGCAGCGTCTGCTGACCGAGGCCGGAGCAACCCAGTCGATGTCTCGCAAGGGCAACTGCTACGACAACGCCGTGATCGAGAACTTCTTCGGACACCTCAAAGAAGAAGCCTTCCACCACGTCCGCTACCTGACCATCGACGCGCTGGCCACGGCGCTGCACGACTACATCCACTGGTACAACCATGACCGCATCTCAACAAGACTCGAGGGCCTGAGCCCGGTGCAATACCGGACCCAGACCCTCGCGGCCTAGGCTCTTATCCAGCTAGTCCAACTTCCGGGGACCAGTTCAATCGCCGGGCCCTTTCGTCTGTTCTGCCGAACCAGTTCGGTCAGCCGGACAAGCCGCCCCTGATGGCGTCGATGATGCCCTGCTGGGTCACCGCGGTAGAGCTGCGGTTGAACAGGCCGAAGCCGTACTGCCCGTTGACCCCGTTGTCCCAGTAGAAGGTCGCGGCGCCGTACCGCTTGGATGTCGAGACGACCGCTCGGGCGAAGTCCGCGCGGTACCGGTTGTTCGAGGAGTCGGCCGAGGTCTTGTCGATCGAGCCGTACTCACCGACGACGACCGGGTAGCCACTGACGACGAACTTGTCGTACATCAGCTTCAGCTGGGAGTTCAGGTAGTCCTCCTGGCCCCAGGTCGACTTCCGCGAGGGGTTGGTCGCGTTGCGTCCCCACTGGGTGATGGTGCGATTCTCTTCGCCGGCGAAGTCCCAGGGGGCGTAGTAGTGGACCGAGATCATGATCCGGCGCTCGGTGCTGGGTATCGACGAGGACCGGTACTGGTCGGTCGGGATCTTGAAGCCGTAGTTGCCGGCGGTGTAGTCGATGTTGGTGTTCCAGCCGGGGACGAGTAGATAGCGGGAGGCGTTGTTGCCGCCGGTCCGCCGGACGGTGTCGACGAAGATCTGGTTGTAGGCGTTGATGTTCGAGTAGCACGGCTGCGTCGGGCGGCCGTACTGCCCGTCGAAGTTCTCGTTCATCGACTCGAAGATCAGGCGGTTGTCATAGCCCTGGAAGCGATAGGCGATCTGTTGCCAGACCTTCTGGTACTTGGCCTTGATCTCGTTCTGGTTGGCCGCGTCGCAGATCAGCCAGGCATGGGGGATGGTTTTGTAGCCGTCGCCGTGCATGTTGATCATCACGTTCAGGCCGCGGTAGTAGGCGTAGTTGACGACCTGCTGGATCCGATTGAGCCAGGCGGAGTTGACGGTGTAGTTCGGTCCGGCTCCGATGTTGCGAAGATAGGAGACCGGGATCCGGACGGACTTGAACCCGGCCGCCTTGACCTTGTCGATCATCGCCTGGGTCACGGTGGGGTTGCCCCACGCGGTCTCGCTGGGATACCCGTTGGAGTTGGCCTCCAAGGAGTTCCCGAGGTTCCATCCGGCGCCGAGATCGGCCACGATCTGCGCGGCACTCGCCTGCGCGGCGGGCTGGATCACTGCCGCGGTGCTCTGCGCCGGTGCGGTGACGAGAAGCGATGCGAGCAGCCCGAACATGGCTGCAAAACTCAGTCGTTTGGTCATACGTCCCTCCTGTGGAACGTCGCTGAATGATGGGGCGGGCAGCCTGTCGAAGCGCTTCGACAGGGCACTTCCTGCAGATAGAACCGCAGGGAAGTGCGGCAGCGCAAGAGTTGGGTGACATAAATTTGTGAACGAGCACAGCGAACTGTTACTCGTTGGTGGACATCGACGTCATGTCGGCGACCGTGTGCGCCCGGATGCCCGACGACGGCTCACCGGCAACCGCCCGCACGTGGGCTTCG
This sequence comes from uncultured Actinomycetota bacterium, assembly GCA_963740725.1. Lineage (GTDB taxonomy): Bacteria > Actinomycetota > Actinomycetes > Propionibacteriales > Kribbellaceae > Kribbella. The sequence continues at coordinate 7,978 of CAVUFT010000017.1, read as the reverse complement.
GCCGGTTCAACGAGCGCGTCGTACACGGTCACGAACACCTCGCGCGCGAGCGCCCGCGGCCAGTCCGGCGGCATGAGCGCGTCCGGCAGCAGGGGGTCCAGCGAGGGAAACCGCCGGTAGGTGTCCATCACCTCGGTGCGGGCCACCACTGCCTCCTGACTTTTAACTTCACCCGCCAGGACTCGCGAACACATCGGCTGCCAGCGCTGGACGAAGTCGGAGTAGTCCGCGGCGATCGAGTCCAGGTCCCAGGCCTGGACCGGACTACGTCCAGTACCCGACCGGTACTGAACATGCTCCGCCCGGAACACGGCCGTGATGGCCGGAGCGACTGCGATCAGATCGGCGTGCTCTTGCTCGGAGAGCGCATGCGGGGATACCCAGACGCCGTCGTACAGCGGCGCGAAGCCGCGCCAGCGGAGGTGCCCGCGGAAGGCGTTGCGAACCACCTTCTCCTCGTTCGGCAAGGTGAAGGTCAGCAGTGTCCAGAAGCCGTCCCAGGATTTCGCCTCGAGGCCGAAGACGGCAATCGAGCGGCTGCCGACCAGCAGGCTGTCCGCGGCAGCCCCGGTCAGTCGATACACGCTCTCGCGTCCTTGCCGGCTGCTCTCGAGCACGCCGCGTCGACCGAGCCGGCTGATCGTCGTCCGCGCTGTTCCGGCCGTCACGCCGAACTCACCCAGAAGCGAGACGATCGCTGCACTCGGCAACCATCCGCGATCCCGCAACGTGTAGTCGGCAATCAGAGTGACTGCCAAACTCTGCGGTGAGCTGCCGGCCTGACGCCGCGGTAGCCGAAGGCTGCCTGCAGCCGCATCGGAGAAGACTTCGTCGGCATCGAACGGGCTGACCACGGTGCGCTCCGACAGTAGATCGACACGGGCGGACGGCTGCAACCCTACCGGCCGGCCGAGCTCGGCTGACCGCTGCCGCCGGTCAGCCTTGCTGAGCCGAGTACGGCTAGTACCCGCCCCGAGCGCGGCGTGCTTGGTAATCGGTTGTACGGCCGGAATGATGCACGTGACGGTGCCCGCATCGAGCAGCGCGCCGCGAACCCAGGAGATGGGGAGCATGAAGACAGCGATCGTCACCGGAGGCGCGGGTGGCATGGGCTTGGCGACCGCACGGATCCTTGGACGTGACCACCGCATCGTCATCGCCGACGTCGATCAGCAACGCCTCGACGACGCCGTCGCGCAGCTGAGCCACGACGGCGTCGCTGTCAGCGCCGCCCGATGCGACATCACGCTCCGGGAGTCGGTCGAGAACTTGTTCCGGCAGGCCAACGCCGACGGCACTTTGCGCGCTGTCGTGCATGCCGCCGGCGTCAGCCCACAGATGGGCGACGCTGCAAAGATGATCGCCATCAACGCCGTGGGAACCATCCATGTCACCGAGACCGCCCTGGCCTTGGCGAGGGATGGTTTCGCCCTGGTCAATGTGGCCTCCTCCGCCGCTCACATGGCACCCCGGGCCCTGATCTCGCACCGCGCCTACCGACTTGCATTCACCGATGCCACAGGCCTGGCGGCCAAGCTCACCGCCCGCGCCAACCTCGTGCCACGCCGCCTGCGCTCGGGGCTGGCCTACTCCCTCAGCAAGAACTTCGTCATGTGGTACTCCCAGGAGATGGCTGCACGATTTGGTGCTCATGGTGCACGTGTCCTGTCCGTCTCCCCGGGCAGTTTCGACACCGGAATGGGTCGGCTGGAGGAGAAGAGCGGATCGCACAAACTCTTGGAGTACGCCGCCCTGCACCGCTACGGGAAGCCCGAGGAGATCGCCGAGGTCCTCGCCTTCTGTGCCAGCGATCGGCCCGGCTACCTGACCGGCGTTGACATCCTCTGTGACGGCGGCACCAAAGCTGGCCTCGACCTCAAGGGCGCCCTCGACATGGTGAGAGGTAGCTGAGGCCCGACTGCGGCTCATAATCAGCCTGGCTTTGGATACACCCGCAGCCTGGGCACCGGTCCCGCCGGGCTCGCAGATTCGGTCAGGTATGTCTTGAGCGATGTGTCGGGTATGTCCTGACAGGACACACCCTCAGCTCCGCAAGGAAACGAACGGCCGGTCACCGCAAGGGGTGGCCGGCCATTTGCTTGTTCTGTGGCAGATTCCCCAGCGGCTCACGGGTATGAGGGACTGGGTCAGCAGATCGACGAGCTACGCCTGACTGTCGTTGGTGGGTTCAGCGGGAGTCGAGCAAGGATGCGGGTGCGAGCCGGGTGCCCTGGCGCCAGACTGCGCGGGTCGAGAGGGTGTCGCTGATGGTTGTGATGGGATCGCCGTCGACGAGGACGAGATCTGCGCGCAGGCCTTGCTCGATGCGGCCACGGTCGTGAAGGCCGAACAGTCGTGCTGTCAGTGCGGTGGCCGAGCGCAGAGCCTCGGTCGGGGTGTAGCCGGCCAGAACCAGCAGTTGGAGTTCGCTGTGCAAACTCGCTCCGTGGGTTACGCCGCGTACGGCCAGAGCTGCGGCGTCGGTGCCTGCGATCACGTCGACTCCGGCCTGACGCAGGGCTGCGATCGTGGCCAGGGCCATGTCGAAGTGTGCGGCGGGCATGCCTCCGAAAGTCTGGGACAAATGGGTCCGCAGTTCTGGGGAAAGCTTGCTGGCGACGCGGGGATCCTGTGCCAGTTCCGTGCCGTGGGGCATCCCGACGATGGAGGCAAGGGGCGTCAGTGTCGGCACCACGAAGACGTTCGCGGCGGCGATGCGGTCGACGATTTCCGAGGTATGGGCCGTGTCCGCGAACAAATGGGCCAGGCCGTCGGCACCGGCGTCAACCATCTGCTCGGTCTCGCGCAGCGTCATGGCGTGAGCCATCACCAGCTTTCCCCGAGCGTGTGCCTCGGCGATCACGGCGGCATGAATTTCCAGTGGCACATGCGGCATCTGGAAGCCGAACGCCGCGCCGCTCTCGGCGATCAGCTTGATGTAGTCCGCGCCCTCGCTGATCCGGTCCTCGACGAATCCGGTTGCCTCGGCAACGGTGGTCGCGGTCGGCCAGATCGGATCATTGAGGCCCTTCCGGAACTGATGGGGGTGGCCGTCGAGGTGGGTGAGCGAGAAGGAAGCGCTCCGCACGTCCGCGAGACTCCGGTCGGTCTCGACCTCGGCGCGCAGCGGAATCATCGTGGTAGGGACCGAGCCCATGTCGAGTTCGGTGGTGACGCCGAAGGTCAGCGCCTGGCGCAGCATTGCGGCGTCCGTGTGGGTGTGCGCGTCGATCAGGCCCGGCAGCAGGGTCGCGCCCGTGCCGTCGACGACCTCCACCCCGGCAGTACCCGGCCCGCCCACGGAAACTATGACGCCGTCGGCGACGTGTACGTCGACCTGGCCGACATCCTTCTCGCCGTCGAACACCTTCGCACCGGCAATGACGAACTCGTTCATCGAACTCTCCTGGCAACGATTGATGTGATCGCGATGTCACCAACCTGGCTCGTCAGGGGCAATCTGGGAAATAGATTCTTCGGATGCATATCATCCATGGCGTAGATACCTGCACCGTCGACTTCGCACCGGGACGTTTTCGTGAACCTCGCCAGCCTGGATCTGAACCTGGTCATCGCTCTGCGCGCTCTGCTGGAGGAGCGCAACGTGACCAGGGCGGGTCGACGCATCGGGCTCAGTCAGCCCGCCATGAGTGCAGCTCTGGCCCGGCTGCGACGTCATTTCGACGATGATCTGCTTTCCCGAGCCGGCGGACGCTACGAGCTGACGGCGCTCGGCCTCGCTCTCCTCGACCGCACCGCCACCGCCTGCGATCTGCTGGAGCGCGTTTTCGCCAGCCGGGCCGATTTCGACCCCCTTCGCGCGGACCGCGAGTTCACCCTGGTCGCTTCCGACTACGCGATGGCCGTCTTCGGTGCCGAGCTCGCCCGTACGGTCCATGCCGAGGCGCAGGGTGTCCGAATCCGGTTCAAACAGGTGTCAACGGAACTCATCGAGGACACCGCGGCGCTGTTGAGTACCGTCGACGGGCTGCTGTTGCCCCACGGCATCATTCGGGGCTTCCCCGCGGTCGATCTTTATCGGGACAGCTGGGTCTATCTCGTTGCCGACGACAACCCTGAGGTCGGCGAGCAGCTCACCCTCGCCGACCTGACGCGGCTGCCGTGGGTGACGTACCAGCGCACGTACGACGCGCCCGCCGTTCGTCAGATCGGCATGCTCGGCATCGAGCCGCGGGTAGAGGTCTCAGTGGACAACTTCCAGTTGATGCCGCTGATGGTCGCAGGCACCCGCCGGGTGGCCCTCATCCAGGCACGCCTCGCTGAGGCATTGCCCGGGCGCTTCCCGGTCCGCGTCATGGAGCCGCCGTACGAGGCCGTGCCGCTCCGGGAAGCGCTGTGGTGGCATCCGGTGCACACGCACGACGCAGCGCACATCTGGCTGCGTGATACGGCGGCCAGGGTCGGCCAGACCGTCGAGGAGCGCATGCTCGGGGCACTTCCCGAAGTCTGAGGTCCGCTGACCGAGTCCGCTCACTGGCGAACCACCTGCCAGGGGGAGGGCTTCGGCGCCTCGGGTGGGCGGGTGTTTCACGCCTGTACGGAAAGCCGTGAACGGTTCGATGTTGCTGAGGTTCTGTTTGGCGGTGATTGCGAGCTGTAGCTCGCGCAGTCGACTGTCTGGGTGTGTGCCAGTACGACGACGTCTACTAGGTCTTTGACGCGACTGCTGTGCTTGCCGCCGGGATAGCGATCAGACACAGGTCGGTGCCGAACTCGACCAGATCTGCGAGCGTGCGCTCAACGGTCAGGGCAGGAGCCCGTCGACGGGGATTACTTCTTTACGGGTCGAATCGGCCACGGCAACTTCGGTACCCACTTCGGGGAACAAATGTTGTGAGCGGCTGGGGTCATCATCCAGGTAAACGACCTGCGGCGCACCATTTAGAGGTACTCGCAGGCGCCTCGAGCTGAGTGGCCGCAACGTGATCCGTCGGTGCGTGCTGTGGCTTAGGGCCGTGGCTGCTCCGCATGGCCGCTATGTCTGCCGCTCCGCTTGGCCTTCTGTCGAATGTATGTTCGAATTGATGGGAGTGGTTTTCACGCCTGGGGCGTCTCCGTGGCTCCCGAAAGACGATCCGTGGGGCAGGGAATTGCTGGGGCTGGGCACGTGATGCCGGTATCGTCCGGCACAAGGAGAGGTGGTGAGCCGGGTGGTCGACGATGAGGCGCTGGCGCTGGTGGCGCTGCTGCGCCACACCGAAGCGCGCAAGTCATGGCGCGCGGTGGTGACCGAGGTCCGCGAGGCTGGAGCACTTGATGTGCTCCACCGCGAGAATCCGCAGACGCTGCTCGATTCCGACCCGGTGGCGTTGCTGCTTAAGGCGGCCCAGCAAGACTTGCGCGCCTGGAGTGACCTGGCTCGTGTGCTCACGCTGTTCGACGACGACTTTCCGCCCCAGTTGCTCGAGGTGCACGACGTGCCGCCGCTTCTGTTCGCCCGTGGTCATCTGGCCGCACGTGGAGAGGCTGAGCTGGGCGCCTGCATCGTGGGGTCGCGCAAGGCGTCACCGGCGGCAGTACGGATCGCTCGTGAAGTGGCGAACTCACTTGTGAGCATGGGGGTCGCGGTGGTGTCCGGTCTTGCCGAGGGCATCGACACTGCTGCCCACCAGGCGGCCCTTGCGGCAGGCGGCCGCACGGTCGCGGTCATCGGGACAGGAATCGATCAGGTCTACCCGGCTGCAAACAGGCAGTTACAGCAGCGCATCGAGCGTGAAGGCTTGGTGCTGTCGCAGTTCTGGCCAGGTAGTGGCCCGACCAAAGCGTCGTTCCCGATGCGCAACGCGACAATGTCGGCATATGGGATGTGCACGCTGATTGTGGCCGCTGGGGAGCACTCCGGAGCCAGGACCCAGGCCCGCCAGGCCGTTGCTCACGGTCGGCCGCTGATCCTTACTCGCGACGTTGCGAGCACCACCGAATGGGGCCGCGAACTGGCCGGCTCGGCGTACGACGTGCAGGTTGTCAGCGACGCAGACAGCGCGGTTGAAGCAATCAGGGGAGTTCTCAAGCGCCCGCGGCAGCTCGATGAACTGTTGGCCGACCTCGTCAAGTGACTCAGCAGCTCGATCAGCTCCTGCCGGAGATCGCCGGCGTCATGACAAACCCGCTGCGGATCGCGGGTGTCACCTGCTCCATCTGTACCCGCGAGGTGACCTCGGGCTATCCCTTGTGCTTCAAGTGCCAGGCTCATCGCGCCGGGCATGAGGTCCCGGGGCAGCCCGGGTATCACTTAACCTCGGACCTCGCCGTGCCGCTGACCTATGCAGTGCAGGGCTACCAGGCCTACACCGACGTGTACAAGTACAAGGACTCCGTCTCGTTCGAGGCCGCACAGCGGCGGCTCGCGTTGCTCACCGCAGTTTTCGTTATAGCCCACAAGTTCTGCATTGACCGGTTCACCGGCCATCCCGTCACCTGTTTGGCGATCGTGCCGTCGCTGACTGGCCGTGCCGGCCAGCATCCTCTGGAGAAGTTCACGCCGCTGCTTCCGGAAAGCTGGCATCGGATCCGGCTCAGCGCTGCCTCCGACCTTCCGGCCGACGCCAATCACCGGCGTGAACCGAACCCGGCGTTCTACCAATGCTCTTACGACCTCACTGGGCATCATGTCGTCTTGCTCGACGACACATGGGTCACCGGCGGCCACACGCAAGGAGCCGCTGTGCGGCTGCGTCAGGCCGGCGCCGCACGGGTGACCATCCTTGTTTTCGCCCGCCTCCTGAAGACCAGCTACGCGCCGACTGCGGAGTTTGTGCGCCTGTACAACCTTCCTCACCCGCCGTACACGAGCATGATCTGCCCAGTGACCGGCGGCCCATGCCCATGAACGTGCCGACGGCAACGCGGCCACCGCCCGCCGGGTCTATGCACTGACCTGTCAATGGATCTGTCGATGACCCGGTGTCATGTATCAAGACAGGCCCCTCGAGGCTACTGAAGGGTGCGATTAGGTACACGAATCGCACACCCGTGGCCCCAAAAAAGTACGCACAAAAGTACGCACAACGAGAACTCCGCAACGATCCCTGACGAACCGACCTGAGCCCCAAACGATCGGACGAATCCCAGCTATACAAGGCCTTTCGCCGCCCAACAGCCTCCTGACCAGGCATTATGTCGCGGATCCTTGAATAATGAGAAGGTCGTCGGTTCGATTCCGACAGGCGGCTCCACCAAAACCCCCAGGTACCCGTCAGAGGCCAGTTCCTCCGCCCGGGGGTTTCTTCATTTCCCGCCTCACACTTCGGGTTGACTGTAGGCGTGGACATGAATGCAGAGCAGGCCACGAAGCGCGCGCTGCTTGAGTGGCTCGACGCGCAGCGGACGCATGTCGTGGAACAGGTCATGGCGATGCCGGCCGAGGCTCGCCGCCGCTCCCAGGTGCCCTCAGGCTGGACACCCCGGGGTGTCATCAGGCACCTGACCTTGGATGTCGAGCGCGTGTGGTTTCGGGCCGTCATGGCTGGCGAGCAGGTGGATCTTCCCCAGGGGTACGACGGCTGGACCGCGCCCGACCTCCAAAGCGACGAGAGCTTGTCGAGCAGTACGCCGAGAGTGCAGGCTGGCCAATGCGGCTGTCGCCGAGTTGCCGCTGGACGCGGAGCCGGTCTGGTGGTTCGAGGACGGCGGCGCCCCTCCGTACTCCTCCCTACGCGAGGTTTTGCTGCACGTGATCGTCGAGACGGCCACTCATGCGGGGCACCTCGACATCTGTCGTGAGCTGGTCGACGGCGGACAGCGCCTCGTCCTCGACGAACCGACGACCTGACAACACCCGCGTGCCGCGATCCGTGCTTTCGGCAACGATGCGGACGGGTCAAGGGAATGTCCGAAATCGGCGGTGCCGATCTCCGCCAGTGGGAACGCCTTCCGCTGGTCAGGGGGCAGTGCTCAAACTCAGGGCGCCCACACGCCATCGCTGCCGATACGTCCCGGACGCGGACGGCGTACCCAG
>CAVUFT010000016.1:0-37224 GCA_963740725.1 uncultured Actinomycetota bacterium | reverse complement strand
GGCCGCGTCCGGACCGTCAACGAGAAGCTGCTCCGCGACGCCCACGACGCGGGCCGCGGCGTCATCTGCGCGCTCCCGCACCTCGCGAACTACGACCATGCCGGCGCCTGGGCGGGCCAGACCGGGATGCCCGTGTCGACCGTCGCGGAACGCCTCCGCCGGAGTCGCTCTTCGACCGCTTCGTTGCCTACCGCAAGAAGCTCGGCATGGAGGTCCTCCCGCTCACCGGCAGCGACGATCACGTGTTCGGCGTACTGGCGGAACGCCTGCGTGCAGGCGGGTTCGTCTGCCTCGTCGCCGATCGCGACCTGAGTGAGCGCGGCGTACCGGTGACGTTCTTCGGCCGCCAATCCCGCATGCCCGCCGGCCCGGCCGCATTGAGTGTCCGCACCGGCGCCCCGCTCATCCCGGCGACACTGCATTACGACGGTCCCGATCTGGTCATCACGTTCCACGAGACCATCGAGCGCGCCGGCGGTCCCGCCGCGATGACCCAGCGCTGCGCGGACGCGTTCGCCGAGGGGATCGCCGCGCATCCGCAGGACTGGCACATGCTGCAACGGATCTTCGTGGACTGATACGTGAAGGTCGGCCTGGTCTGCCCCTACTCCCTGGGTACGCCGGGGGGAGTGCAGAACCACGTCCGCGATCTCGCCGAGGCACTGCTGTCGCGCGGCCACGAGGTGTCGGTGCTCGCCCCGGTCGACGAGGGACGCCCAGCGCCGCCGTACGTCGTCAGCGCAGGTCACGCCGTCGGTGTGCCCTACAACGGCTCGGTCGCGCGCGTGACCTTCGGGCCCCGTACTGCGGCCCGCGTCCGAGCGTGGCTCGCCGAGGGGGAGTTCGACGTCGTCCATGTCCACGAGCCGACCACCCCGAGCGCCTCGATCATCGCGTTGTGGTCCGGCGACGGGCCGTTCGTCGCGACCTTCCATACCTGGCAGGTGCGATCGCGCGCGATGAGTGCGGCCGCCGGGCTGCTGCGACCGGCATTGGAGAAGCTCGACGCGCGGATCGCGGTGTCGGAGAACGCGCGCTCGATGATGGTGCAGCACATCGGCGGCGAGGCCGTAGTGATCCCGAACGGGCTCTATACGGCTCGGTTCACCGGGCGGCCACGACCGGAATGGCAGGGCGCGGACGGAACGATCAGCTTCCTCGGCCGGATCGACGAACCGCGGAAAGGTCTCGCGGTCCTGCTCGCTGCGGTCCCGCACCTGGTGACCGAGCGCCCTGACCTTCGGGTGCTGGTCGCCGGTGCCGGACAGGCTGATGAGGCGCGGCGATCACTGCCGTCGTACTGCCGGGAGAACGTTCTGTTTCTCGGCGCGATCGACGATGCGGCGCGGGCCGATATGTTCGCCGGGTCCGATGTGTACGTCGCGCCGCACACCGGTGGGGAGAGCTTCGGCATCGTGCTGCTCGAGGCGATGGCTTCCGGAGCGCCGGTGCTGGCGAGCGACCTGGCTGCTTTCCGGCAGGTGCTCGACGGTGGTCGGCTGGGGGAGTTGTTCGAGCCGGGCAATGCGGCCGCGCTCGCCCGGTCTGCTTCGCGGCTGCTCGGTTCGGTGGACGAGCGTTCGAAGCTGCGCGAGGCCGGGCGGAGCGCAGTACAGAGGTATGACTGGGATGCGCTGATCGGTGAGCTCGCTGGCCGTTTACGAGCTGGTCGCTCGCCGCTAGCGCAGCTCTGCGGCGGTGGTGGCGATGGCGTCCATGTCGCCCGGAGTCGGGTGCCACGGGAGCTGCAGCGGGTCGTCCTTGTAGCGGGGGATGACGTGCAGGTGGGTGTGGAACACGCTCTGCCAGGCGTCGGCGCCGATGCAGCTGAGCAGGTTCGCGCCGTCCGCGTCGAGGCGCTCGATGACGCGCGAGACGAGCGACTGGGCGAGCAGGGTCGCGGCGGTGAGATCCTCCGGAGCTGCCTCCCGGAGGTCGGTGGAGTGTGCTCGCGGGATCACCAGCAGATGCCCGCGAGTGGCCGGGTTGATGTCCATGAAGGCGATCGCCTGCTCGTTCGACGCCACCTGCTGCGACGGGATGGTGCCCGCAACGATCCCGCAGAAAAGACAGTTCTCACTCATGGGGCAACCCTAGAGCTCCGTGAGGCTTGCCCGAGGACCGGGGACAAGCGTGGCGTGGCTGGCCTAAGCTGCGTTCGCCCGACCCGATCAGTGACCAGGAGCCCGATGTCCGACGAACTGCTGCGCCCGACCATCGGCGCCGGCGTCGACATGTCGGTGCGTCCTTGGCGGCTGATGTCGCAGGCGTACGTCGCCTTCTTCGGCGGCGTCATCTCCACGACGGCGATCGCCTTCCTCAACGCGCGCCGACTGGGCGTCGCCCCGGACAAGCGGCGGCTGATCCTGCTGGCCGGTGCGGTCGGTCTGATCCTGGCCGCGGTCGTGATCGCTCTGGTCGACAGCTCCACGGTGAGCGGCGTACGCGTCGCCATCCGGGTGGTCGCCGTCGTCACGTGCCTCGCCCAGCTCCGGATCCAGCGCCCGATGGACCGCGCCTTCCAGCTTCGCGGTCAGGACTACCGCTCACTCTGGCTTCCGGGGATCGCCGCTGTCATCGGTGGCGGCATCATCGAGGCGGTTCTGCTCGCGGTCGTGGCGGGGCTCCTGTGAGCGAGCCGAGCGAAGCACGGCTGCAGATGGCCGGCCACTGGTTGCAGATCGGCCATCCCGAGCGGACGCTCGATGAGCTGCAGGGCCTGTGGGGCGATGCGGCCCTCGACTACCGGGCCTACCTCTTCCGGGGCGCGGCTCTGCACGCATTGGACCGCAATACCGAAGCTATCGACGTACTGCGTGACGGCTTGTCGCACTACGGCCAGTCGCCCCTGCTGCTCCAGATCCTGGGTTCGGCCCTTCGAGCGGAGGGACGTCTGCCGGAGGCCGAGGCAGCCTTCCTCCAAGGCCTGAGCATGGATCCGAACGAACCGGATCTGCTGATCGGCTACGCGATGGTCTGTCTCGCCGCTGGGCAGGCCGAGAAGGCCGGTGCGTTGGTGGAACGCGCTGCCTCGCACGCTCCCGAGAGCGCTGCTGTTTCTGGGGCGAGGGCCCAGGTCGCGTTCGCGCTCGGCAAGGACAAGGAGATGTTCCGGCACACCGAGGAAGCGCTCTTCCACGATCCCGAGGATCCGAACGCACGAGCACTGCACGGTACGGCGTCCATGCTCACCGGCGATCCACGGTCGGGATACCGCTCTCTCGCGTCCGCCGCTGCGGCTCATCCCGACGACCCGGACCTCCGCGCCGCAGCCCGGAGCGCCAAGCTGGCGAACCACCCGCTACTCCTGCCACTCCGCCCGTTCCAGCGCTTCAACCCGCTTGTCGTCTGGGTTTGCGCGGTCGCAGTGATCTACGGATTGCGAGCCGCGCACCTCGGAGTAGCCGCTGGCGTGGCGGCGGTAGCTTGGTTCGCGTTCTGTGTGTACTCGTGGGTCGCGCCGCCGCTGGTAAAACGCTGGATCAACCGAAAGTGGGGTTCATGACCGACGATCGGATCTCCGCGCTGCGCAAAGCCGTGGAGGCGAACCCGGACGACGGGCTGCTGCGGCTGGTGCTGGCGGAATCGCTCGTCACGGCCGGCGAGACCGAGGCGGCGCTCGACCAGTACGTCGTACTGCTGGATCAGCACGGTGTTCCCGATGACCAGTTGGTGGCGGTCGGTGAGTTGGCGGCGGCGAACGGGCGGCTCGCATTGGTGCGCAATTGCCTCGAGAGCGCGCGGCAGGCCGGCGTGGTCGAGGGCACCGGGCGGCTGCAGCAGCTGGTGGACGAGATGATCATCAGCCGCAGTGGGGTGAAGGTGAAGGTCGGGCCGGAGGCCGGCGAGGACTTCGTGAGTGACGTGGCTCGCGAGCTGACGACCTTCGACCAGGTCGGCGGGATGGAAGAGATCAAGCGGATCATCCACCGGATGGTGATCCTCCCGTTGAGCCGGCCGGAGCTCTACGAGAAGTACGGCCGTCGGTCGGGTGGCGGCGTGATGCTCTACGGACCGCCCGGTTGCGGGAAGACGCTGCTAGCGAGGGCGACCGCGGGCGAGTGCGGTCTGCCGTTCGTGAACGTCCGGATCGAGGACGTGATGGATCCGTACCTCGGCGTCTCCGAGAGGAACCTGCATGCCGCCTTCGAGCGGGCTCGGGCCAATGCGCCCTGCGTTCTCTTCCTCGACGAGCTGGACGCACTCGCGTTCGCCCGACACAAGCACGGCGGTTCGGAATCACGTCGGCTGGTCGACGTACTGCTTCAAGAGCTCGACGCGATCGGTTCCGACAACGATGGTCTGCTCGTGCTCGCGGCGACGAACGCGCCCTGGGATGTGGATGAGGCGATGCTCCGGCCGGGACGGTTCGACCGGGTGATCTTCGTGCCGCCGCCCGACGAGCCGGCCCGCGCGGACATCTTGAAGGTCCTGCTGAAGGACGTCCCGGCCGACAAGCTGGATCTCGCCGCACTCGCTCAGGACGCCCCGATGTTCAGCGGCGCAGACCTCCGCGCGCTGGTGGAACGCTCGGTCGACCGCGTGATCGACGAAGCGCTCGCCACCGGGGGAGAGCCGCCGCTGTCGATGCGTCACCTCACCGAGGCGCTCCCGACCGTGAAGCCGTCCACCCTCGACTGGCTACACCGCGTCCGCTCCTACATCGAGTTCGCCAACCAGGCCGAACGCTACGACGACGTCGCCGCCTACCTCCGCACCAAAGACGTCCGCCGCCGCCTCTCCTAGGACTTCACGCGAGCAGCTGCTGAGTCCGGCATCGCCTCGTAGCGGGAGAACGTTCTCGAGAACGAGGCAGCGCCGTGGGAGAGCGATCTCAGGTCGATCGCATAGCGAGTGATCTCGACCTGCGGGACCTCGGCCTTGACCATCGTCCGGTTGTCGCCGACGCGCTCGGTCCCCAGCAGCCGACCCCGCCGCCCGGACAAATCGCTCATCACCGAGCCGACCAGATCATCAGGAACCAGCACCGAGACGAGATCCACCGGCTCCAGCAGATTCACCTTGGTCGCGTTCGCCGCCTCCCGGAGCGCGAGTCCGCCGGCCATCTGGAACGCCATGTCCGACGAGTCGACGCTGTGCGCCTTCCCATCGAGCAGCGTGACCCGGATGTTCACCACCGGATAGCCGGCGCCGACGCCGCGCTCCATCTGCGCGCGAACCCCCTTCTCCACGCTCGGGATGAACTGCCGCGGCACCGACCCGCCCACCACCTTGTCGACGAACTCGAACTCGGCGCCCTGGGGCAGCGGCTCCACCTCGATATCGCAGACGGCGTACTGGCCATGCCCGCCGGACTGCTTCACATGCCGCCCATGCCCCTTCGCCTTGCCGCCGAACGTCTCCCGCAACGGCACCCGAAGCTCCACGGTGTCCACCGTCACGCCGTACCGATTGGCCAGTGCATCCAGTACGACGTCCGAGTGCGCCTCGCCCATGCACCAGAGCACGATCTGATGCGTCTCCGCGTTCTGCTCGATCCGCAGCGTCGGATCCTCGGCGGCAAGCCGCTGCAGCCCGACCGACAACTTGTCCTCGTCCGTCTTCGCATGAGCCTGTACGGCGATCGGCAGCAGCGGCTCCGGCATCGTCCACGGCTTGAGCAGCAGCGGCTCCGCCTTGTCGGACAAGGTGTCTCCGGTCTCGGCGCGAGTCAGCCGGCCGATCGCGCAGAGGTCACCCGCGACCACGTTCGACGCAGGTCGCTGCTGCTTGCCCAGGGGGAACGACAGCGTGCCGATCCGCTCGTCCTCGTCGTGGTCGGCATGCGTGTTGTTCTCACCGAAGAAGGACGTGAAATGGCCCGACACGTGAACCGTCGTGTCGGGCCTGATGGTGCCGGAGAACACCCGGACCAGGCTGACCCTGCCGACGTACGGGTCCGACGTCGTCTTCACCACCTCGGCGAGCAGCGGTCCGCTCGGGTCGCAGGGCAGCTTCTTCTTCGGTACGCCGTGCGGCGAGAACACCTCGGGCACCTGGTGCTCGGGCGGCGAGGGGAACCCACTCGTCGCGATCTCGAGCAGTTCGAGGGTGCCGACGCCGGTCCCGCTGCAGACCGGGATCACCGGGAAGAACGAACCGCGGGCAACCGCTCTCTCGAGGTCCTCGATCAGCACGTCCTGGCCGATCTGCTCACCGCCGAGATAGCGCTCCATCAGCGACTCGTCCTCGGACTCCTCGATGATGCCTTCGATCAGGGTGCCGCGCTGTTCCTCGATCTGGTCCGCGTACGACGGGTCGGGATCGTGCGTGGTCCGCTTGCCGTTCTCGTACTTGTACTGCGTCTGGCTCAGCAACCCGACCAGGCCGTCACCAGTCGGCAGGTAGAGCGGCAGAACCTTGTCCCCGAACGCGTTCTGGGCAGCCGAGAGCGCGTTCTGGTAGTTCGCCCGGGCGTGATCGAGCTTCGTGACGACCACCGCGCGCGGCATCCCGACCTGGTCGCACTCCTGCCAGAGCGCCTTGGTCGGCTCGTCGACGGACTCGTTCGCCGGGATCACGAAGAGAGCGCAATCTGCCGCTCTGAGCCCGGCCCGGAGTTCGCCGACGAAATCGGCGTACCCAGGGGTGTCGATCAGGTTCACCTTGATGCCGTCGTGGGGGAGTGACGCGAGCGCCAGCCCGACGGACCGCTGTTGCCGGATCTCCGCGTCGTCGCTGTCACAGACCGTCGTACCGTCGAGCACGGACCCCGGTCTGTTCAGCACCCCGGAGGCGACCAGCAACGCCTCGACGAGGGTGGTCTTGCCGGCACCCGACGGCCCGACAAGCACCACGTTACGAATGGCGGCCGGGCTGTCCGCACTGGGAGCGGCTCCGGCGCCCTGGGAAGTATTCGCCTTGTCTGCCATAGCGTTCCTCCTGGTTAAGCCACCATTCCCCCAACCGCCCACCCAGCACAAGCCCCGCGCAAGGTCCGGTTGGCGGGTGGCTAGCGAACGGCAGGGGAGGAGACAGCAGCCAGAACTGCTTGGAGATCGTCCGGGTGCAGGCGAGCGGTAGTTTGCGGAGCTGCCTTCAACTGCTGGACCTCACCAGCAAGCCTCTCGTTGTCAGCGGCGAGCCCGGACAGCTCGCTGCGAAGTCCAGCAAGCTCGGCGCGCAGTTGCTCCTCCGACCGCGCCTGCTCGGCACGTAGTTCCTGCTCCGACCGCGTCTGCTCTTCAGCAGCCGCGCGAAGGGCGTCCGCGGTCTCGAGTGCCCGCTCGGCTCCGGCCAACTGCTCCTTGAGCGCCAGCCCGGCAGCTTCTGCCTGTGCTTGAGCAGCCTCGGCTGCCCGAACTCGGTCGCGCTCGGCGCTCAGCTCAGACCCTCAGCACCTCACGTTCTTGCTGGGCGGCGTCTCGCTCTGCCGAGCGCGCTCAGCCAGTACTGCGGTGTCGCGCGACTCCTTCTCCGCAGCTGCGACCCGCTCCTCGAGCCGGCCGGCAAGTAACTCGGCACTGCGCTGTGCGGCGGTCGCCTGGTCAGCCTCGTGGCGAGCGGCGCCCAGCGCCTCAGTCGCCTGCAACGCCTGGCGTGCAGCAGCGTTAGCGCGCTCAACAGCCTCAGTGCGTTCCTTGGCGGCTCTCTCAGCAGCGGCCGCACTCTGCCGAGCCCTGCTCTCCGCCTGCTCCCGTGCTTCCTCAGCAGCAAGTCGTGTCCGCTCTGCTTCTGCCACCTGCGCATGCGCGGTCTCAACTGCCGCAACCGCAGCAGCCTCGACCTCATCCAGCCGGGTGGTCACTGCAGCCAGCGCAGCGGTCAGTGCATCAACAGGACCTCGTACTGCGTCCAGCTGGTCCCGCAGCCGCTCTGCATCCAGCCGGAACGTGCTGCTCCCAGCATCCAGTCCCAGCGCGCCCAGCGCCTCCCGCTCAGCCCGGGCCATCTGCGAACAAGTCCGTCCGCCATCCCAGCGCGTGTCCCGGCAGAAGCTCCGCGGCCGCCCGCCCTGCATTCCAGGCGCCGGCAGCTCAGCCCGGCACTTGCTGTAGCCACATCGTCCAGCATCGATTTCCACGCTCCGAAGCGTAGAAGTTAGCGGTTTCAAAACCGCATAACCGGTACGGCGTTTCCAAAACCAAACCAGAAACCCACGAAACCAGCGTTTCGTTGGCGCGACGGCGCGGCACCCCGAAACGGGCAACCCAGCCGGGGAAAATCAGCCCATGGACAACCGCCCCGAGGACTTCGCAGGTGATGCACTAGCCGTGCTGGAGGCGGCCGGGATGCCTCCCGCTGCTGGAGCAGCCGGCGCAGCCGGAGCCGGTGGAGCCGGTGGAACGGGCGGCGCAGCCAGAGCTGGCGGCCCCGGTGGACCCGGCGAGTTGATCACCGGGGGCGATGGGGTTTGGCCGGGCGTTGAGGACGGCGCGGCGTTCCAGCGACTGGTGATGGAGTGGCTGAGTCAGTACTCCAACCAAGGCACCCGCCAGACCTACGCCTACGCGCTCGGGATCCCGCAGGAGTGGGCAGTCTGGAGTCCACCGGCGGACGTAGTACGGAAGAGTCCACCGGCGGCGAGCACTGGTGTGTTGCACGACTTGGCGTGGTTCAGGTGGTGTGCGACCAGAGCACTGGATCCACGGGAAGCCACCGGCACGCACGTGAAGGCCTGGCTGCACACGCTCGAAGCTGCAGACGCCAGCAAGCGCACCAGACAGCGCATGCTCTCCACGCTCTCAGCCTTCTACGCGTACCTCACAGAGCTAGGCGCCGTCCCAGCAAACCCAGCCGCGCTCAACCGCACCCGCCTAGGCCTCAACCGCAGCGCCCGGGACGCCTCACCCACGATCCGCCTCACCGCAACCCAGCTGAAAGCCCTACTGGACGCAGCAGCCCAGCTCCCCAACAAGACCCGCCACCGCAACCTGTACGCCGCCCGCGCAGTCGCCGTAGTCGCTCTACTCACCCTCGGCCTCCGCGTCTCCGAACTGGTCGGCCTGGACCGCGACAACCTCATGGTCTCCGGCGGCGAACCGATGCTCCGCGTACTAGGCAAGGGCGGCATCCACCGCGAGGTCTACCTCACCGCGCTGGCCGCCACGGCGCTAGAGAACTACCTAGCCGAGCGCGACCGCACAGCCCAAGCCACAGCACCCGCAGTACGAGGCCGGACGAACGCCGGCGACCACCCCACTCATGCCACCCGCGACGGCGCCCGCTGCTCCCGCTTCGACATGAACGCCCTGCTTCGCCGCATCGCAGTACAGGCGGGCCCGGCGCTCGCAAGACGTGGCCGACCGCGTCCACCCGCACGCCCTCCGGCACGCCTACGTGACGATCGCGCTGGAGCAGGACGCCCGCATCCAGCACGTCCAGGCCGACGTCGGACACGCCAGCATCGCGACCACCCAGTACTACGACCGCAACCGCCGCACCCGCGAAACGACCGCCGCGGACCTCGTCGAGGCGGCGATCCGGGCAGCCGACTCTGCGCCTTCGGCCTGAACCGCCCGTCCTGCGCCGATCAGACCCCGGGTCTCGATACTGTCGCCGCATGCGTAGGGGATTCATGACCGCCGTCTCGGCGGCTTTCGCCGGCCTGGTGCTCGCCGGTTTCGCAACCGCCGCGCCCGCAGCAGCGGCACCGAGCAAGGCCGGCGAGGTCGGGCGACGTCGTACGGAACCTGCAGATCGACTACAACGTCACGGCCGACGGCGTCCTGAAGGTCAAGGAGACGATCGCCTACCACTTCGGCAGCTCCGGCCGGCACGGCATCTACCGCAACCTGATCACGCGTGAGGTCTGGGCCGACGACAAGTCGAAGGACCAGAAGTACGAGATCTCGAACATCACGGTCGACAGCCCCACGAAGGCGCCGGACACCTTCGACACGACCACGAACAAGTCGAACGGCCAGCGCGACCAGAGCATCCAGATCAAGATCGGCGACCCCAACCAGACGATCAGCGGCACCGAGGCGACCTACGTCATCACGTACGACGTACGCGGCGCGCTCCGGCACTTCGCCGACCACAGCGAGCTCTACTGGGATGCCACCGGCAACGGCTGGACCGCACCGCTCACCAAGGTCACCGTGAACGCGACCGTCCCACAGGGCGTTCAGAATGTGACCTGCTACGCGGGGCCGAGCGGTTCCAAGACCAAGTGCCAGCAGGCGACGGTCGCTGGGGGACGGGCAACCTTCACCCAGGCGAACATCCCCATCAGTCAGCAGCTCACCATTGTCGCGGGGATCAAGGCGGGTGCGGTCAAGAACGACACCCCGATCGTGGTCGACCCGCCCAGCCTGCTCGAACGCCTCGGCCTCAAGGTCCGCGACCTGATCATCGCCGGCCTGGTCTCGTTCGCCGCCGTCCTCGGCGGAGTGCTCTACCGGATCTTCGGCGGCAAAGACGAGCGGTTCGCCGGGCTGCCGCCGGGCACCTTTCCGCCGAGCGGCATGAACGCGGCGGCGGTCAAGGACGATCTGAAGGAGAGCCAGCTGCCGGTCGCGTTCTCCCCACCGAGGATCCCGGTCGCCGAGGGCGGCCTGCTGATCGACGCGGTGGCGAACACGACCGAGACCGCGGCCACCCTGATCGACCTCGCCGTTCGCGGTGGCGTGCGGATCGACAACACCGGCGCCGAGCAGAAGGCCGTGCTCGTCAATCCCGCCGTTGCGACCGCACCCCACGAACAGGTCTTGATGCAAGGCTTGTTCCCCGGCCTGCAGCCAGGCGCCGAGATCACCCTGGAGCGGCGCGGCGTCGGCGACACCTCGATGCGCCAGGCGCACGACGCGATGATCGGCCAGCTCCGCGAGCAGATCAAACAACGCAACTGGTACGTGCGGTTGCCGCGCGCTGGCGGTGGCTCGAGCGTCGGTGGTGGCGCCCTGGGCGGCTGTCTGGCGATCGTCGCTCTGGCAGTCGTCGGTTCGGGGGTCGTCGGGACCGGGGTGTCTGCTGCCTCGGGCAACATCGGCCGCGCGATCACGTTCCTGGTCCCGGCCGTGTTCGTGATCGTCGGCTTCGCGCTGTGGCTCGGCAAACGCGGCAAGGGCAAGCGGAACCCGGCGGGCCGGGCGGTCACCGACCAGTTGGTCGGGTTCCGGACCTATCTCGCGACGGCCGAGGCGGATCAGCTCAAGTTCGAGGAGGGCGAGGACATCTTCAGCAAGTACTTGCCCTGGGCCATCGCTTTCGAACTCGCCGATCGCTGGCAGCGGGTCTGCGCCCAACTGGTCGCGGCCGGGCGGATCACCCCCGACCCCTACTGGTACGCCGGTCCTTCGTACTACAGCTCAGGATTCGCGGCCGGCAGCATCAGCCAGACTGTGGCCCACACCTTCGACCCGCCGCCCGCACCAGCCGGCAGCGGCGGCGGTGGCGGCAGCTCCTCCGGCTTCAGCGGCGGCGACTCCGGCGGTGGTGGAGGCGGCGGAGGCGGCGGCTCCTGGTAGCCCGCCCAGCCGGTGCCTGCATGGCACCGGCTTCTGGTGACCCGCACGGTGCCTGCGGGGCACCGGGGTCGTTGCCGACGGCATCGATAGCCCTGAGCCGCCGCGTGCGCGGTGCGCGGCGGCTTGAGCACGTGTTCTTCCAGGGTCAGACAGTGCCGCCGGCGGCCGCGGGGGCCGTCGGGTCGGCGCCGGTGGCGCCGACGACCTCGCGGGCCAGGAAGTCCTCGAGGTGGAACAGGTTGTCGCCGGCCCGCTTCGCGACGTTGACGAGGGTCGTCATCGCGGAGACCTCCTCGACCTGCTCCTTGAGGAACCACTGCATGAACTGCTCGCCGACGTAGTCGCCGTCGTCGCGCGCGGTCCGGGCCAGCGTCTCGATCTGCTTGGTGACCGTGATCTCCTGCTGCAGCGCGAGTTCGAGCGGCTCCAGCGCGGAGTTGAAGTCGTTCACCACCTCGCCGATCCCGGGGATCTGCGGCCGGATGTCCATGTCCAGCAGGTACTGGACCATCATCATCGCGTGGTTGCGCTCTTCCAGGGACTGCTTGTAGAAGTGCGCCGGCGAGCTGCGGGAGGTCCTGGTCGTCGTACCAGACCGCGACGGCCGTGTACTGCTGGGACGCCGTGAATTCGTTGCGGATCTGTTCTTGAAGGAGTTTCGCGTACGTGCTCATACGGGCCAATGTAGTGCGTCTTGCGAACGAAATCTCACCGTTGGCGAGGCTGGCCTAACGGCGTGTCACGCCAGGTCGGCGCACATGCGACCGGATCGCAGGCAGGTTGCCCAGCGGCGCGAAGTACCCGCTGATCCCGTGGTCGAAGGTGATCGCCGCGATCCCTTGCTGCAGCCAGACCGGAGCCTGTACGACGGCGTCGGCCGGCGTCAGCGCGAGCACCAGAACTTCCTCGTCCGGACCCGCCAGTCCGTTCTCCACAGCAAACGTCCGCGCTCGCTCAGCAGTCGTGAAAGCCATCAAAAAAGGCTGATCCGCGTGCACCCCGACGAACGGCTGCGGGTTCTCCGGCTCGCCGCGCTGGACGAACCACCAGCGCTCCAGCGAGAACGTTGCCTTCCACAACTTCTCCTGGTTCTCAGTGCTCGGATCGGCCGCCACGGCCTCGGCGAGGGCATCGGTGGGAGTTGCTGAGGTCATAACTCCAACGGTACGGCCTCAGCGGTTCCCCAACCGAACCGTCTCGGTGCCCGTCGCCAGGCAGTGTGATGGTGATCTCGTGACCGGTCACCTCGAGTTCGATGCCTTCGGCGAAAGCGGCCGGCGGCAGAGCGTCCCGGGTCAGCAACACGGCGTACACGAGCACCAACGGTTCGCCGCTGTGAGCTGCCGTCAGGTACGGCGTGGCCGAGTGCGGCCCGAACGGGTTCGCGCCGAGATCGCGGTGCACACCGGCTTCGTCGTACCCGTGCAGGTTCACGACCGCCGACATCAGCCCGTCGGAGTTCCGCGCGGACGCCCAGCCCTCGCCGGCCGTTGCCGAAGGCAAGGAGTCGCCGGCGACCGCATAGCCGCCGCTGCGCACGAGCGCGCCGGCCGGTCCCTCGACCAGCGAACATCGGATCTCCCAGCCGCCGTGCACGACCGACGCGGTCTCGATCGGCCACGGACCATCCTCGCCGAGCCAGGCCTTGTGCCACGAAGCGGCCGATCGCGCCCCGATCGACAGCCGCCGGATCCGCCCCCGCGAGGACGTCCGGCCCTGCCCGTCCACCAGCGCGATCAGGTTGTCGATCCGCGGCGACGAGTCGGTGAGATCCGGCCCGGCGTGATTGGCGAACGCCAGCCGGTCATAGTGCGGATCGCCCGCAGGCTCGACGCCCGAAGGCTCAACCGGGGGAGCGTGGTCGGCCCCGTGATTGACCAACCGCACGAGCTGATCGTGCCGGCTCGCCTGCACGATCCACCCCGGAGCCGCCATCGAGCGGACCTGATCGGCCTCGTCGAGCGGCACGGTCTCCTCGGGAGCGCTCCATACCGGGTGTTCCGGCGGCAGCAGCAACCCGACGAACCCCTTACTCGCCCAGTACGGCGACCCAGGCCCGGAGTACGACTGTGTCGTCGGCAGGAACGTGTCGTACCACCCGAGCGTCAGCAGCCCACGCTCATCCGGTACGCCGTGCTGCACGAAATGCCGCGCGATCCCGGAGCAAAGACGCCGCGTCTGTCCCGGGCTCAGCGGCGACGCGTCCAGGATCTGGCCCATCCAGTACGGCGCAGCCGCGGCCATCCGGTACGTCAGCGAGCGACCCTGGTAGATCGGTGCACCGTCATTGCCGACCAGATGCACGGCGTCCTCGAGGAAGAGACTCAGCCGATCGCGATAGACCTTCAGGCGGTCCTCGTACTCCGTACCAGGGCTCGCCGCCGCCATCCGGGCCCACAGCCCCGGGTAGAGGTGCATCGCCCAGCCGATGTAGTTGTCGAAGTTCTGGCCGTCCCCATCGGAGTACCAGCCGTCGCCGACGTACCAGTCCTCGATCCGGTCCAGCCCGCCCTCGATGTCCTCCTTCGAGTACGGCGCTCCGACACTACGCGAGGAACTGCTCGCTGACCACCTGGAAGAGCCGCCAGTTGTTGTCGTGCGTCGTCGACCCGATGAACCCGCCGAGCCACTCCGCCACCTGCTCCTGCGCGCGGGTGTCCAGGCGGTCCCAGATCCACTCGCGGGACTCGTGCAGCGCGACCGCGATCGCCGCCGCCTCGACCATCTGCTGGGAGCGGGGCGTCAGGCGCAGCCAGGCCTCGGGGTGGTCGGGTTCGCGCCGTTCGCGACACCCCGCGCGTACCGCTCGATCAGCTTCTCGCAGCCCTTGCCGCGGACGCCCGGCGATCCGGAACGCCGCGAGCATGAACGAGCGCGCGAAGCCCTCGAGCTCGTCCGAGTCGGTGCCCGAGCGGCTGGGCCGCCCAGGCATGACCAGCCGGGCGGCGCCGGGGGAGGTGTAGGGGATCAGCGAGTCGAGCAGGTGATCCGCGAGCGCCTCCCAGTGCGCCCGGACCCAGCCCGTCTGGCGGGACAGCACCCGGTCGGTGGCGGGGAGTACCAGGCGGTTCATGCGATCCTCCGGAAGTTCGGCGGCGCTGATCGAGTGCTGCAGGGGAGCGCCGGTGGCGAAGCGTTCCACCTCGCCGACGGCCAGTTCGCCCAGCCGGGCGACCTCGTTGCCGACGGCACCGGCCAGGTGCGGCGTGAGGAACACGTTCGGCAGGTCGAGCAGCGGCGAGTCCGGCGGCAACGGCTCCGGA
The DNA here is from genome assembly GCA_963740725.1 of uncultured Actinomycetota bacterium. Classification (GTDB taxonomy): domain Bacteria; phylum Actinomycetota; class Actinomycetes; order Propionibacteriales; family Kribbellaceae; genus Kribbella. The sequence goes on along the minus strand of CAVUFT010000016.1, from coordinate 22,550 downwards.
TCCGTGACGTCGAGCACCGCGTCGATCCGGCCCGATCGGCATTCCTTCTCGAGCGCGGCGGCGTCGATGATCCGGCCGCGGGACGTGTTGATCAGCACCGAGCCGTCCTGCAGCAGCCCGAGCAGCCGCGCGTCGACCATCCCGACCGTCTCGGGCAGCAATGGCGCGTGCACGCTCAGGATGTCGCTCCTGGTGAACAGCGTGTCCAGATCGACGAGTTCAGTGCCCATGTCGGCAGCTTCTGCCTCGCTCAGGTAAGGATCACTGATCAGTACCTCGAGGTCGAAGGCGCGCAGTCGCTCAGCAACCATCCGGCCGATCCGCGAGGCGCCGAGCAGCCCGACCGTGCTGCCGTAGTTGCCCGGAACGAAGCTCGGGTCCGGCTTGCGCCGGGACCGCTTGTACTCCGCGCCGAGCCGGAACGCCCGCTTGCCGCTCAGCACGATGGTCGCGACCGTGAACTCCGCGACCGGCAGCGCATTCGCCACCACCGCGGACGAGACCTGGATCCCGCGGTCGAAGACGGCCGGATCCACGAACCCCTTCACCGACCCGGCCGCATGGATGATCGCCTGCAGCTTGGGCGCCGCCGCCAGTACGTCGGGCGTGATCGCCGGGCAGCCCCACCCGGTCAGCAGCACCTCGACATCCGCCAGCGCCTCCCGAATCGCGGGATCGGCAAGATACGCATTGCTCGCTCGCACCGGCAGCGCCGCATCCGCGCGGTCGGCACGCCGCCTCGGCGCCGGACGTCCGGTCGAGGCACGTCGGCGATCTGGTCGAGATGGGCGCGGACCTGGGGGACCAGCACCCGGGCTCGGCTGGACTCGTTCATCGCGAGCATCACGACGGGCCGCGCGGGCGGCGGCCGTGGGGGACGGTGAGAGCGGAATCTGGTTCGGTGCGCACAGGAGTACGCTAGCAAGCGCTTTCCAAATCGCTCGCCCTGTCCGCGTCGTGTCCGCCGGCGGACACCTTGGCCCAGCTGCCGGAAAACTTTCCCGCAGCCGGAATGACGGCCCGACCCCGAGACGTTGAACCCAGAGAAGGCAGGATAGACAGAGCCGACCCGCCCTGAAGGCCAGTGAGAAGGAGACGACGATGCTACGACCGGACGACCTCTACGAGATCGTCGACGAGTCGGTGGCGACCGGCCCGGCGGCTGCGCCGAAGGTGCTGGTGCATTCGCTCGACGGGTTCATGGACGCGGGCAGGCCGGCCGGGTCACCGCCGACCACCTGCTCGAAGTACTGGACAGCCGTCTGCTGGCGCGATTCGACGTCGACCTGCTCCACGACTACCGGGCGCGTCGCCCCGAGGTGACGTTCGCCGAGGACCGCTTCGTCGACTACAGCCCGCCGCAGTTGTCCCTGCATCTGATGAAGGACGACGCCGGGTGTGGAGTTCCTGCTGCTGGAGGGCGTCGAGCCCGACAACCACTGGAACCGCTTCGCCGGCGCGGTACGGCAGCTGATCGAGCGCTACAACGTGACGCTGACGATCGGCGTCCACGGCATCCCGATGGGCGTCCCGCACACCCGCCCGCTCGGCATGACCGTCGCACGCGACGCGGCCCGAGCTGGTGACCCGCTCGAACATCTGGGACGGCGAGATGCGTCTCCCCGCGAGCGCGGCGACGATGCTCCAGGTCCGCCTCGGTGAGGCCGGCAAGGACGCGATGGGCTTCGCGGTCCACGTCCCGCACTACCTGGCCGAGAACCGCTTCCCGGGCGCGGCCCTGGCTCTGGTCCACGCCATCTCCGCCGCGACCGGTCTCCTGCTGCCGAGCAAGGCGCTCCTCGACGAGGCAGCGATCACCGGCCGCATGGTCGACGAGCAGGTCGAGGCTTCCGACGAGGCGGCCGCGGTCGTCAACGCCCTGGAGACCCAGTACGACGCCGCCGAAGGCTCCGTCACCCGAGGCAGTCTCCTGGCCGGCTCCACCCCTTCAGCCGAGGAACTGGGCGCCGAGGTCGAGCAGTTCCTCGCAGAACTCAACCGCGAAGACGACAACTGATCCGTACTCCGTAACGCACGTCGGCCGGGCTCCCCAGGGAGCCCGGCCGATCGTCGTTGTCAGGCGTGGACCGGTGTGCGCCGGGCGGCTCGGCTGAAGCTGTTGTCTACGGAGTACCGGCCTGCGCCAACTGCTGCCAGCGTGAGGGCGGCCAGACCCAGGACGACGACCAGCTCCCAGCCGCCGTCCGCGACGAACGGGCCGTTCGAGCAGGTGGACGAAGGCGAACGCGCCGACCATGTCGAGCGGCCAGCAGGACGCCGGCGACGGTGGTGAGTGCGCCGAGGATGAGCGCGGCTCCGCCGATCAGCTCGACCGCGGTCGCGTAGTACGCGGAGAGGGTGGGGGCGGGGACGCCCATCTGGTCGAAGCCGGTCGCGGTGCCGTCGATCCCGTTGGTGCGGTACTTCTGCCAGCCGTGGGCGATGAAGACGACGCCGAGCCCGACCCGGGCGATCAGCAGGACCAGGTCGCGGGATGCGTGCACCGGGCGGGTGAGCGAGCGGAGGGGACTCACGGCGAACTCCTGGTCAGGCGTTTGATGATTGAGCGCTCATCAACCTACCGACAGCGACCGAAAGCTCACCGAAAAGAGCCGGGTGATCGCGGCCACAGCTACCTTCCGGGATCCGTCGTACCGGACCTGTCAGGATGAGGCATGCCTGAGTCCCTGGAGGATCTGGTCGAGCTGCTCGACCTGGAGACGATCGACGCCGACCTGTTACCGCGGCCGGCAGCCGCAGACCGTCGGCGCAGCGGGTGTTCGGCGGGCAGGTGCTCGGCCAGGCGCTGGTCGCGGCGAGCGACACGGTCGACCCCGAGCGGATCGTGCACTCGTTGCACGGCTACTTCCTGCGGCCGGGCGACACCGCAGTACCGATCGAGTACCACGTCGAGCGGATCAAGGACGGCAAGGCGTTCAGCAGTCGCCGGGTGGTGGCGTCGCAGCACGAGAAGACGATCTTCTACATGTCGACGTCGTACCAGCAGCCCGAGCCGGGCCTCGACCACTCCGACCCGATGCCGACCGACCTGGTCGCGCCGGAGGATGCGCCGACGCTAGCCTCGGTGTTCGAGCAGGCGATCGGGGCGGAAGGCCGAGGACTGGAACAAGGAGTGGGCCGCGCTCGACGTACGGCTGGCCGGGTTGAGTGGCCGGCAGTTCTGGATCCGTGCCGCAGGCAAGCTTCCGGACGAACCCGCCTTGCATGCTTGCGTTCTGGCGTATGCCAGCGACCTGACGTTGCTCGGGGCAAGCTTGTTGCCGCACGGGATCATCATCGGCGACCGGCGGATCCAGCCGGCGTCGCTGGATCACGCTCTCTGGTTCCACCGGCCGTTCCGGGCCGACGAGTGGCTGCTCTACGACCAGGCCTCGCCGTCGGCTTCGGGGGCGCGTGGTTTCGCGACCGGCCGGCTCTTCAGCCAGGACGGTCGCTTGATCGCGTCGGTCGCGCAGGAGGGCCTGATCCGGCCTATTGGACTCGACCTGGATTGACGGGCTCTGCTACTTTTGGAGACATGATCAAGCGCGCAGTGGTGACGACGACGCCGAGGAACGTCCCGGCGCGCTGACAGCTGACTGTCTAAACGAAGCCCCGGGGCGAGTGCCCCGGGGCTTCGCCATGTGGACACTCGCCTCACATCTTGAGGAGTTCACACCATGTACGACCACCGCAAACTAGGCCGCGAGCTAGGCATCTTCGACTCGGACCCGCTGATCGGCGCGGGCCTGCCGTACTGGCTGCCTGCTGGTGCCGCGATTCGCCAGGCACTCGAGCGCTACATCTCCGACGTGGAACGAAGAGCCGGCTACCAGCAGGTGTACTCGCCGGTGCTCGGCAAGCGCGAGTTGTACGAGATCTCGGGCCACTGGTCGAAGTACAGCGAAGACATGTACCCACCGATGGACATCGGCGAAGAGCAGCTCGTACTACGGCCGAGCCTGTGCCCGCATCACGCGTTGATGTACCGATCGCGCTCGCACAGCTACCGCGAACTCCCGCTGCGAATGTCGGAGATCGGCGGGATGTACCGCTCGGAGCTGTCCGGCGTACTGGGCGGCCTGACCAGAGTCCGCGCGATCCAGCTGAACGACGGGCACATCTTCTGCAGCCTCGACCAGGTCGCGGGGGAGGCCCGCGCCGCTCTCGACCTGATCAACAAGGCTCACCACGACATGGGCATCAGCGCATCGCGCTACGTGCTGTCCCTACCTGCCGAGGACGCCCGCTTCGGCGTCGCCGGACAGCAAGTACGTCGGCGATGCAGACAGCTGGGCCCTAGCCGCTCGTCTGCTGCGCGAGGTCCTGGAGAGCGCGGGTGTCGACTACGAGGACGCGCCTGGCGACGCCGCGTTCTACGGTCCCAAGATCGACATCCAGATCGAAGACTTCGCCGGCCGCGAGTCCAGCCTCTCCACCATCCAGATCGACTTCCACCAACCGGAACGCTTCGACCTCGAATACATCGGTGCTGACGGCAACAAACATCGCCCGGTGATGGTGCACCGCTCCATCATCGGCAGCATCGAACGCGCGGTCGCCCAGCTGATCGAGGTCCACGGCGGAGCCTTCCCTGCTTGGCTCGCCCCGGTCCAACTCGTAGTACTCCCGATCTCTTCCTCCGAAGAGAAACTAGCGGCGGACGTCCTCCGCCAAGCCGTGGCCCTAGGTATCCGAGCCGAAGTCGCCTACGCCGACGAAGGCACCCTCAACGCCCGGATCCGCGAAAACCGCCACGCGCCGTACCAGGCCGTCATCGGCCCCCGAGAAGCCGCCGCCCACCAACTGGCAATCCGCGAACGCTCCGGCAACAAACTCCCAGCCGCCCCCGTCCACGAGGCACTGGACCGAATCCTCGATCAGTTGAAACTGTCCTGAGCATAGGAGGCGAACGCGTCGCGATCATGCTGCCCCGTCTTGGTCAGCAAGTTCGCGACGTGCTTCTCCACCGTCCGCGGCGAAATATGCAACCGCTTGGCAATCGCCTTGTTAGGAATCCGCTGTGCCAGCAGGCGGCCCACCTCCAACTCCCGCACGGTAACCCCCAACTTCCGCAAATCCGAAGGCACCGCCTCATCCCCACTACGCCGCTGCCGAACCGGCGCCCCCATACTCCGCAACAACCCCCGACAAGCACTAGCCACCGCCGGAATCTGATGAGCCTGGAAGTACTCCTCAGCCTCCCGAGCCCAAACCACCGGCTCCCCCCACCCATCCTCGAACGCCGCCGGAATCACCAACCGCAACGCCAAATGCCGCCCCAACGGATAAATCTCCGCCGCCTCCAACGCCACTGCCGCAGCCCGCGAAGCCCCCTCCACATCCCCATCCCGCCCTAACAACACGGCATGTGCGAACTGCGCGAACTGCGTGTTCCACCGGGTCCGACTCGCGCTCCGCTCAGCAAGCGCCAAGTAGTGCGGCCAGCTTTCGCGGCGCTCGAGGACACCGACGAGCGGGATCAGTCCGTGCTTGCCGAAGTCGAGCATGGTGGGATTCTCGAGATCGAGCGCCATCGCTTGGGCGAACTCCTGGCTGGCCCGGTCGGAGTCCTCCTCCAACAGCGAGCAGATTGCGCGAGCCAGGCCGAAGGTCGACGGTCGAACACCTGGCACCGATTGATCCTCGACGGTCAGCAGATCGAGGGCCTTCTCCATCTCCGCGCGGTTGCCTTGGTGAGCTGCGCGGATGGCATGCCCGAGCCGGAGGAACGGAACAGTGCGGCCGAGATGCAGCCGGATCGCGGTGGTCAGGGCAGCATCGAGTTCCTGGCCTGCGGCCTCGAACTCGCAGCGCTGCATCTGCTGGAGGGCCAGTAGATAGCCGGCCTCGTAGGCCAGCGGCAGGGCGCCGATGTGCAACGCATTTTGGCGCGCCTTCTCGAGCTCGGCGGTCCGGCCGGTGTTCACGCACAGCGAGCGGGCAAGGAAGACCTCGGAGTAGACCCGGAAGATCGGCAGCTCGTTGCGTACGGCAATCTCACGGGCCTCGCGGAAGAGCTGATTGGCCTCGTCGTCGTCACGGTCGCGGCTGAGATAGCCGACGAGCTGGAGTGCATCGCAGGTAACGACGGGTAAGCCCGCCTCTTCTCCGGCCTTTGCCGCGCGCCTTGCCAAGTCGGCGGCGACCTGGAGCCGCTCGGGATTCGACAGGTTCAGTTCGATGTAGGCACCGATCACGTCGACCTGTGCCGACTCGGCCGCGGCAGGGTTCGGGCCGAGCAAGCTCCGGGCTGCGGCGATCTGCTCCTGTGCTCGTGCCTGGTCCGCGGCGATGTGCGCGGCGTTCGCGAGTTGTGCGTGCAATACGGCTCGTCGGGCACTCGACAGCCCAGCCGCGGTCAGTTCCTCGAGTGTCTTCTCGAGCGAAGGGATGCGGCTGAACTCACCGGATTCGGCCACTGCGAGGAGGAGGTCACCCAGCAGATCAGCCCGGTAGCGAGGATCGCCATTCGGGTCGAGGTCGGCACGGACGAGCAATGTGACCGCGGACTTCACTGCTCCGGCGGCCAGCGCCCGGCGACCCGCCTCGGCGTACAGATGAGAAGCCGTCGCCAGATCACCCGCGTTCTCGCGCAGTTCGGCGGATCGTGCGCACCACTCGCCAGGAAGTTCGGGATAGAGGGAGGCGATGGCCTCGGCGACCTGGCCGGAGTAGCCGGCAAGCTCGCTCGGGCTGAGGTCACTGATGAGCGCCTCAGCGGTCAAGGGATGGCGGAATGTGTACCAGTCCGGCGCCGGGCTGTCGGGGCGAACGAGTTGTGAGGCGACACCGGCCGCCACAACGGTCAAGGTCTCCGAATCGGTCGCTCCAGTTGCCTGTCGGAGCAGCGTCAGCGGAAAACGTTGACCGATCACCGCAGCCGTAGTCAGGGTTGTCCGGCCGTCCGGCCCAAGCCGATCGGCGCGCCGGGTGACGCTTCGAGCGACGTTGACCGGCACGGTCGAGTTCGCGGACTCTTCGCTGGTCTGCCGGCCGAGAGTGAAGGCCAACTCCTCGACGACGAACGGATTTCCGGCGCTGTCGGCGTTCAATCGATCGATGAGAGAAGTGGGTAGGTCCGCGGGGTCGATCTCCAGTCGCTGAGATGCGAGCAGCTGAATCTGGTCACGCGTCAGAGGCGCGGGTTCCAGTACGGTCGCCGTGCCTCGCTGCCGCGCGGTGACAGCCAGATCCATGGCGCCGCAGGCCTCGGCCCTGCAGGCCAGGAGCAGGACGAGTGGCGCCGGGTCAAGATTGTCGAGCATGTACTCAACGATTGCCAGCGTCTCGGCATCGGCATCATGCAGGTCGTCAAGGACGAACAAGCAACCGCGCTGATCGCCGACCACGGTCAGGAGCCGAAGCAAGGCTTCCGCAACGACTACGGAGGAGCCGACGCTGGATCCGATCGGGTTGGTCGGGCTCGGCAGCAACTGGCCAAGGACTCCTCCGTAGGTACCGAGAGAGCTCCAGTCGGGAAGACTGCCGGCCCGTGACAAAGCTTGTAACGCCTCGATCAGCGGCCGGTAGGGAACGATCGGCCCGATGGTGCTTGCTCGGCCGCGGACGGCAACCATGTCAGCGTCGACTGCCTGGTTGATTGCTTCAGCGGTGAGCCTGGTCTTGCCGATCCCAGGCTCACCCACCAGAAAAATTGCGCTGGCTGTGCCCTTCCTGGCAGCGGAAAGGGCGTCCTGCAGGAGGTCGACCTCTCGGTCTCGCCCCACGATCCGTACCCCGTCACCCATGCCGCCGTACTGTAGTCGCCGGATCACGAACTCGGCAGGACTCCGGTCACAGAACCGTCAGCACCGGGTGGTCGGAGTTCCGGAGGTATCGATCACCAGGACGATCAAAGGACTGGCGACGGCGACGCCGGTCAGAGCCAGGGAACGGGCGAGAAACCGCGGCAGTTTCGGCAGCTCAGGCGGGCCGATCGGGTCGACCATGTCGTGGTCCGGGTCACGGACCTCAGGGCGGCGGTCAGGTGCATCCATGGTGGTGCTCCACTTCTTGGATCGGGCAGATCGCGTGGAGGCATGACCGGTTTGCAGCGGGCCCCCAGCGGATGGGCTGTGCTCCGGTTTGAGGACAGCCTTGGCTACATCATGAGCCCTCAAGTGCTGTCAGACGAGCAATTCCAGCGCGCCGGTTCCCGAGGCGGAAATGAGCGTTTGATCAGGTAAAACGGTTCAGCGGGGGATTAGCTGGCCGATGAGGTGGGTGGTGGTGTGGTCGTCGTTGTAGAGGGCGAAATCTGTGGCCGGGCCGTTGGGGCGGTGGCCGAACAGAACGCGCGACGGGAGTAGTAAGGGTTTGCGGAAATCTACGCGGACGGTGAATGCGTCGGGTAGCGCTTGGGCGCGTTGAATTGAGGCTAGGGCGGCGGCCTTGGCCCACATGCCGTGGGCGATCTGGCGGGGGAAGCCGAAGGCCTGGGCGGAGAGCTTCCAGAGGTGGATCGGGTTGCGGTCGCCCGAGGCTGCGGCGTACCGGCGGCCGAGGTTCGCGCGGAGGTCCCAGAGCGCGTTGGCTTCCAGGGAAGGGTCGGGCAGCAGGTCGGCGTGGGCGGACGGCGTACCGGTTGATCGGCTCAGGAGCGAGGTCGAGTCGGTCCAGACGACCTCGTCGTCGACGCTGACCGAGCTGAGGATGTCGAATACCGTGCCCTTCGGGTGCGGGCGTTCCGGGCCGCTGTGCACGTTGATCGACAGTTCGGCGTGCATCGGGATCGGCTTCAGCTGGGTGATCGTGTTCGACAGATGCACGATCCCCATCGGCTTATAGGGAAACGACGGGTCGGACATCAGATCCAGATGCAGCGGAAACGCGAGCACGTGCGGATAAGTGACCGGCAACGCAGGTCCCGCAGCGAAACCAGTCACCTCCCGGTACGCCGTGAGGTGGTCCTGGTCGACCGAGGTTCGCGGGAGCTCGAGCGTCAGCCCGTCGAGATCCGGCTCGTACTCCGCTTTGCGCAGTGTCGCCTTCACCGTCCGGGCGTAGAGCGACCCGAGTCCGGGCGAATCGTCGTACCGGCGGGTCGGCATCTCAGGCTCCGAGCAGGCTCTGGCCGCAGACGCGGACCACGTTGGCGGTGACGCCCGCGGAGGCCGGATCGGCGAACCAGGCGATCGTCTCGGCCACGTCGATCGGCAGGCCGCCCTGTTGCAGCGAGTTCAGCCGGCGGCCGACCTCGCGGATCATGAACGGGACCCGGGCGGTCATCTCGGTCTCGATGAATCCGGGCGCGACCGCATTGATCCGGATCTGCCGCTCGCCGAGCCGCGGTGCCAGCGCCTGGACCAGGCCGATCACGCCGGCCTTGGAGGTGGCGTAGTTGGTCTGCCCGTTGTTGCCCGCGATGCCGGCGATCGACGAGACGCCGATGACGGAGGCGCCGTCGCGCAGCGCGCCGGACTCCAGCAGATGCGTCGTGATCCGCTCGGGAGCCCGGAGGTTCACATCCAGTACTGCGTCCCAGACGTCGGTCCGCATGTTCGCGAGCCGCTTGTCCCGGGTGATTCCGGCGTTGTGGACAACGATGTCGAGGCCTTCGTCAGCAGCAGCCGCAATTCGTTGTGGTGCATCGATCGCGGTGACGTCCAGAAGCAGTTCGCTGCCGCCGATCGAGGACATCACCTTGCGCAGGTAGTTCGCGTTCTGCGGTACGTCGACGCCGATCACCTTCGCGCCGTCACGGGCCAGGGTCTCCGCGATCGCGGCGCCGATGCCGCGCGCGGCTCCGGTGACGAGAGCGACCTTGCCGGCCAGGGGAGCGGTCGGATCGTTGCTGACGAGCTGACCGGTGCCGACCCGGACGACCTGGCCACTCACGAACGCCGACTTGGGCGACAGGAAGAACCGCAGCGTCGAGTCGAGCTGATCATGCGCATCCGGCGCGACATACACGAGGTTGACCGTTGCGCCCGCGCTTGACCTCCTTGCCGAGCGAACGGGTGAAGCCTTCGATCGCGCGCTGGGCGATCTGCTGCTCGGCGTTCGCCGCGAGCTCGGGAGTGCGCCCGACGACGATCACGCGACCCGCAGTACCGAGCTGGCGGATGACGGGGGAGAAGAACCGCTGCAGCGACGTGAGCTCGGCGGTCGAGGAGATCCCGGTCGCGTCGAACACCAGCGCCTTGGGCCGCAACTCGCTCGACGCGACGCCTTCGGCCGCAGTACTGAATGATGCTCCGATGTCGCGCAGCAAGGCCTGGATCGCCTTGCCTGCATCGGTTTCCGCGGAGGCGCCGAAGACGACCGGTCCGTCGATCACCGCCGATCCGTCGATCCAGCGCTGCAACGGGGCCGGGTCCGGCAGGCCGAGATTCTTCACCAGCGTCTTGCCGAGCGGCGTCCGGGTGAAGGTCTGGTAGCGATCGGTCATCAGTTGTTCCCCTCCAGGATGGCGACCACGCCCTGCCCGCCGGCGGCGCAGATCGAGATCAGCCCGCGCCCACCGCCGTTCTCGTGCAGCTGCTTGGCGAGTGCGGCGACGATCCGCCCACCGGTGGCGGCGAACGGGTGTCCCGCGGCCAGCGAACTGCCGTTCACGTTCAGCTTGTCGCGTTCGATCTCGCCCAGCGGCGCGTCCAGGCCGAGGCGTTCCTTGCAGAAGATCGGGTCCTCCCAGGCCTTCAGCGTCGCGAGCACCTGCGACGCGAACGCCTCGTGGATCTCGTAGTAGTCGAAGTCCTGCAGCGTCAGTCCGGCGCGAGCGAGCATCCGCGGTACGGCGTACGCGGGAGCCATCAGCAGCCCCTCGGCGCCCTTCACGTAGTCGACGGCGGCGGTCTGCGAATGCGTCAGATAGGCGAGCGGCTTGAGTCCGTGCTCCTTGGCCCACTCGTCGGTCGAGAGCAGTACTGCGGACGCTCCGTCGGTCAGGGGAGTGGAGTTGCCGGCCGTCATCGTGGCCGTTTCGCCCTTGCCGTAAACGGTTTTGAGCTTGGCGAGCTTCTCCAGCGTGGTGTCCGGGCGGAGGTTCTGGTCCTTCTCGAGACCGAGGTACGGCGTGATCAGGTCCTGCTGGAAACCACGGTCGTACGCCGCCGCGAGGTTGATGTGTGACCTGTAAGCCAGCTCGTCCTGCGCCTCGCGGGTGATGCCCCATTCGAGCGCGGTCAGGGCCGCGTGATCGCCCATCGACTTGCCGGTCCGCGGCTCTGCATTGCGCGGAATCTCCGGTACTACGTCCTTCGGGCGAACCCTGGCGAGCACCTTGAGCCGGTCCTGGAACGACCTGGCCCGGTTGAGGTCGAGCAGGATGTTGCGCAGCTGGTCGTTGACCGCGATCGGCGCGTCGCTCGCGGTGTCGACGCCGCCGGCGATGCCCGCCTCGATCTGGCCGAGCGCGATCTTGTTGCCGACCAGGATCGCGGCTTCGAGGCCGGTGCCGCAGGCCTGCTGGAGGTCGTACGCCGGGGTGGTGGGCGCGAGTTTCGAGCCGAGGACCACCTCGCGGACCATGTTCCAGTCGCGGGCGTGCTTGAGGACCGCGCCGGCGACCACCTCGCCGAGCTCCTGGCCGCCGAGTCCGGTGCGGTCGACCAGGCCGTTCAGGGCGGCGGTGAGCATGTCGGAGTTGGAGGCGTGCCGGTAGGTCTTGTCCTGCCGGGCGAACGGGATTCGGTTGCCGGCGACAACGGCCACCTTGCGGGTCTCGGTCACGGGTTCTCTCCTGCTTTGCGTGAAGTGGAGCGCCGGGTGCTTGTCGTACGGGCGGAAGTCTTTTTCGCGGTGAGGGCTTCAAGGCCCACTGCGGTCGCGAGGGTCGCGGTGATTGCCGTAGTACGGACTGTTTCGATGTTTGCCTGGTGTACTACGGGGTGCCCCAAGCCGGGTGTTTCCTGGGAGACGATCAGGCCCATTCGCGCCATGTGCATCGCACCGAGGGTCTGGGTGTAAAGGTGATTGGCCAAGTAATCGGTATCCGCTGCGCCGAACACGCCGGTCTTCTGGCCTGCCTTGAGGATGGTCGAAATTCGCTCGAGGGCGCTTGCCATCGCAGTACCGAGTTTTGTCATGACCGGTTCGGTGATTTCGCCGAACAGTTCCTCGCCGGTACGCCGGAGCAGGCTCATCGCGCAGTCGGCGAAGGCCGGGTATTCCAGGCAGAAGTCGACGAAGACCTCGCTGAGCGCGCGCAGTCGGTTGAGCGGGGCGCGTCTCGGCGCGTCGACTTCTTCGAGCTTCTTGTCGAGTTCGCCGAGGTAGTCGACCAGGGTGAGCGCGAACAGCTCTTCCTTGCCGGCGAAGTGCCGGTAGATCAGCGCCTTGTTGATGCCGACCCGCTTGGCGATGTCGTCGATCTGGGCGTCGATGGTGCCGCGCTCGTCGAACAGCTCGCGGGTGGCGTGGATGATCTCGCGCTCCCGGTCGCGACGGCGCTCCGCCGTGGTCCGGCGGCGCCCGATCGCCAGCAGCGCGGAGCTCATGCACCGATCTTAGTCACAGCAGTACCCCTCGGTGCAAACGATAGTTACACTCGTGGGTAACATCACTCTTTGAACGACCACCCTGCAGCTCGCTCCGGAGGAATCGATGACCATGACCGAGTCCACCCCGCCACCTCTGTCGACCGACGTGATGACACTGGCAGGCGAGCTCGCGGCCGAGCGGTCGAAGCCGGAGTGGCAGACGTTCAACCTGAATCTGAACGACGAGCAGATCGAGATCCGGGACTGGGCGCACACCTTCGCCGCTGACGTGATCCGCCCCGCCGCGTCCGAGTGGGACGAGCGCGAGGCGACGCCGTGGCCGGTGATCCAGGAGGCGGCCAAGATCGGGCTGTACTCGATGGACGGAAGCATCAACCTCTTCATCGACCCGTCCGGGCTGCTGATGCCGCTGGTCCAGGAAGAGCTGTTCTGGGGCGACGCGGGGATCGGGATGTCGCTGGTCGGCACCGGGCTGGCCTCGTCGGCGATCTTCTCGAACGGGACGCCTGAGCAGTGGAGTCAGTGGCTGCCACGGTGCTACGGGGCGCCTGACGACGTGCAGGTTGCTGCATTCTGTTCGTCCGAGCCCGGTGCTGGTTCGGATGTGTCGGCGATTCGCACGAAGGCGACGTACGACGAGAAGACCGACGAATGGGTCATCAACGGTCAGAAGGCCTGGGCGACCAACGGCGGTATTGCTGACATCCACGTCGTGGTGGCGACCGTGGACCCGTCGCTGGGGAGTCGCGGGCAGGCGGCGTTCGTCGTACCGAAGTCTGAAGTGAAGGGTCTGGAGCAGGGCACCAAGCTGAAGAAGCACGGTCTGCGGGCGTCGCACACCGCGGATGTGTTCTTCGACAACGTACGGATCCCGGCGGCGAACGTCCTTGGTGGAAAGGAGAAACTCGACGCCCGGCTCGCCAAGTCCCGCGAGAACAACGGGGCGCGCGGGAACGCCTCGATGGCGACCTTCGAGATGACCCGGCACATCGTGGGTTCGCAGGCGATCGGGATCGCGCGCGCGGCGTACGAGTTCGCTCTCGAGTATGCGAAGGGTCGCGAGCAGTTCGGCCGCCCGATCATCGACAACCAGGGCATCGCCTTCAAGCTCGCCGACATGGCGATGGAGATCGACGCCGCCCGCCTGCTCGTCTGGCGCGCCGGCTTCATGTCCGCCGCCCTGATGCGCGGCCAAACCCCCGACTACCGCCACGGCGAAGGCTCCATGGCCAAACTCAAGGCCAGCGAAGTCGCCGTCAAGGCCACCGAAGACGCCATCCAAATCCTCGGCGGCAACGGCTACACCCGCGAATACCCCGTAGAACGCATGCACCGGGACTCGAAGATCTACACCATTTTCGAGGGCACGTCGGAGATCCAGCGACTGGTCATCTCCCGCGCGATCTCCGGAATGCGCATCCGGTAGCTGCCGCCCCGCGCAGCTCCGCAACGGCGGCTCCTGCGTCGCGCCCTACTCCGCTGCTCCCACCCGCCCCGGGTCGCGGGACTCCTCCGTCGCCCCGCTAGTGAAAGCAACGCGTCGCGGCGCAGACGGCGTCGGGAGATGCAACTGGTTGTGCCCCTACGCGAGTCTCTGCGTAGGGACACAACCCGACTGCTGCTGGAGATGTTCGGGCGATGAGGTTAGTGACGTTGTTGGCGCGTTCGAGCCGGCCGCGGATGATGAGGGCGCCTGTTCGCCTACGACCTGTTGCGGTGGTGGCGTTGGCTGCAGGTCATCGAGGTCGATCGGGAGAAGGTGACGTGGGCCGAGGTCCGGGACTACGTGTTGTGGTTGTGCCAGGCGGTGAAGCCGAGGAACTCGTTCCGGACAAGCCGCCAAGAGCAACTTCACCAAGACCTTCCACGACGCCACGAGGTCTCACTGATCTGGGTATGCCGGTCGTCGGTCAAATCTGAACCAGCCGACATCACGCGGCTATGAAAGCTCAAGTAGCTGGGATGGTTGAGCGGTGGACACGCCACCGAGGGTCATGTCGGCGGTGTCTCGAGGGCCTGCTTGACGAGGGCGTCGACCATCCATTGCTGGAGGTCACTGACTTCTGAGGGCGCGAGTCCGGCAACGTCGCTCAGCCAGACGCGGGTCTCGATGCCACAGGCGGCGCGGAGTGCTAGCGCAAGCCGGTGCACGCTCTCGTCACCGATCGAGTCGGCCATGGGTGCGAGCGCCTCGACGAACCACCTGATGGCGCGGCCCTTGCGCAGCGGCAGCTCGTGCGGGACCTCGCCCAGCGAGAGTCGCAGCATCGCGCGCTGCTGCGGCTCAGCATCCTGCACGCCGCCGATGACGAACCCGGCAACGGCGGCCACGCGCTCTTCCAGGGCTGCCGGCGGCGGGTCGGGAAGGACCGATGCGGCTCCTGTCTCCGGGTATGCCGCGGCGAGGAGTTCGGCCTGTGAGGCGAAGTAGCGGTAGGCGGTGGTGCGCGAGATCCCGGCAGCCTCGGCGACCTCCTCGACACGGGGCGTATCGCCCGCGGTGATCAGTTCGCGCGCCGCAGCGATCAGTTGGTCGCGGGTGCGTTGCTTCTGCCGCGTGCGACCCGACTCCAGGTAGTCCGTTGACATGGTCTTCATGGTATGTGAAGCTCATTACGGGACTGTAGTCCCACGAAGGATGGGAGGGTCAGATGACTGAAAAGACGACGCTCGCGCCGGTGATCCGACGGGCGGGCGAGGGCGAGAAGCGATGGTTCTTCGGCGGTGGAGTGTTCACCTGGAAGCTCAGCGGTGCCAACGAGGACATCAGCCTGATCGAGGTCGACATGGTCGAGGGCAAGTGGACCCCGATCCATACGCACCCGGTCTCGGAGTCCATGTGGGTGCTCGACGGGCAGATCCGGTACCGCATCAACGACGACGAACACGAGATCGGACCCGGCGACTTCGTCATGGTGCCGGCAGACGTACCCCACGCCTTCACGGTCGAGAGCGCAACGGCCAGGGTGCTCGGAATCCAGCCGACCTGCGAATGCGAGTCCTTCTACCGTGGCGCCAGCGAGCCCTTCGAGGGATCGGCATGCATCGTTGACTTTTCCCGAATCGCGCAGAGCGCCCAGGAGAACGGCGGCATCGAGATCGTTGGACCCCCACCGTTCTAGTGCGCACCCCAGGCCGCACACACGCTCTGCAAAGCGCAGGTTCAACGCCAAGCGCGACGGGCAGATTTCATCGCAATCGGCAACGGCTCAGGGGCGGTAGCTGATGACGTTGGCGACCTGGGCGGCGTTACGCCGGCCGTATTTGTCGTGGACGTACTGGATGACTCCTTCGCGCCGGTCGGAGTCGAAATCAACGTCGATATCGGGCTCCTCGGTGCGGGTCGCGGCCACGAACCGTTCGAACGGCAACCCGTACAGGATCGAATTGACGGCAGTGATGCCGAGGCAGAACACGACCGCGGAGTTCGACTACTGATCCGCGCTCCGGGTCGCTTCGCTGAGAGCGGCGAAGATCGTGAGCGCGTCACCGATCGCGGCGACATCGTGCGTGCGGATGAAGTCCGCCCCTTGGCTGGCCGCATACAGCTCCGCCGCCAGTGTTGCAGGGCCGACATCGGCGACGCTTCGACCTGTCAGCGCTCGTAGGAACGACTTCTTGGACGGCGAGATCAGGACCGGCACTCCGAACTCAGCCTTCAATTGCTTTAGCCCGGTCAGCACCCGGAGCGATGGCTCGGGCGTATTGCCTAGGAAGTGGCCGATTCCAGGGTCGATGATCAGTCTCTCGTGGTCAATCCCGCCGGTTTGGAGCGCGAGCAGTCGTTCGCGGAAGAATTGCTCGAGGCTCCCTTGCACAGTTCTCGGGTCGGTCCGTACCGCGGTTGCCGGCCCGCGTCGCTGGACTGAGTGCATCACAACCAACCCGCAACCGGTGTCTGCCAACTCGGCATAGCGCTCGGGGTCGGGGAAGCCCTGGATGTCGTTTAGGTAGGTTGCACCGCGAGCGGCGGCGAATCGCTGGGTCTCGGGCAGGTATGAGTCGATCATGACTGGGACGCGTGCGGCCACTAACTCCTCGACGAGGCCGGCCAGCCGCCGGATCTCCTCAGCGGCTGTTACGCGTTGGGCGCCGGGGTGACTGGCTGCGGGGCCGAGCTCGATAATGTCGGCACCTGCCTCATGCAGTCGCCAAGCCTGCTTCAAGGCGTCTTCGGTGGCCAGGAACCTGCCGCCATCGGAGAACGAGTCCGTGGTGATGTTGACAATCCCGACCAAACGCGGCCTGGACGGTGGAATTATGAGCGAGCTGTGGTCGTGGAACACGCGGCCCTCCCGGATAGTTTCCAGAGGCCCAGGCGCACGGCACGACGTCCTACGACGAGGCCGCTCCACGATGGTCGTATCCATCTCCAAGCGCCAGTCACGGCCTGCCCGCACACTATCAACGTCGCGTGGTTCGCCGGAGCAAACGTCGCTTTCCACCAGTGCGAAGGCGGCAGTGAACTCGGGTAGTCGACTCCGCTTGCTGAATGCAGCGACTGGTGAAATCTCACCTGACTCTTGCGTCACCCGCCAGACATCGCCGGCCAGGAAGCGGTTCTTGTGCTCAAGCCACCTTCTTTCTGTGGCTGGCAAGTCCGACAGAACGCGACGGGGCCGACATAAGGTCCTCCAACTTTCCGTCTGTCGGCGGGCCTTCGCCTCGAACGCGGCGGTCATGCTCGCGAACGTTGTGTTCGGGGTGAGCTCGAAACGGATCGCGCCGTCGAAGCTCCTGGTCGGCTACATCACGGTCGGCGTCCTGGGTGCGGTCGCACTCGCGCTGGAGGCGACAATCGCGCCGACCTTGGCAGGCATCTGGGTGTGTCTCGCGGTAGTGCTATTCGGTATCGGCGGTACGTTTCCTTCGGTCACCACGATTACGCAAACAATCGGGCGCTCGCGCGCCGGCGCCGCGGCCGCGCTGTCAGGCGGGGCGTCGTACCTGTTCGGCGCGTTGACCAGCCCGCTCAGCGGCGGCGCTGTCGGTGCGATGGCGCTGGCCATGCTGGCCGCCTTGCTGCTCGCGGCCGTTGCGCTCGCCTTCGCGCGGCCCTGGCAACCACCTGTGGAAAGGACACTCGGATGAAATTGGCCATGCGGCTCGTCACCACGCTGGCGGCTCTCAGCGGGCATCCGATCCGCTTCTCCTCGATCGCTGCGCCCGAGACCGATCCGGACAGCGTCCTGATCGACCCCGATCCGCGCGACGGCATCGGCAAGGTCGACGTACGGTCGTTCTCCGGCCTCGCGTACACCGACGGCAAGCAGCGGATGGACATCCTGACGCCGGCCGTTCCCGGCGCCCACCCGCTGGTGCTCTACCTGCCGGGCGGTGGGTTCGTGGCGGCGCGTCGGGGGATGGCGCGCAAACAGCGCCGGTACGTCGCCGCCCAGGGATTCGTTGTCGCGAGCATCGACTACCGGACGACGTCCGACGGTGCGATCTATCGCGACGGACTGGCCGATGTCGCCTCGGCGCTCGAGTTCCTCCGGGCGAACGCAACGGGCTACGGCATCGACGCCGCCCGCGTGTCGGTCTGGGGAGAGTCGGCCGGTGGGTACCTGGCCGCGATGGCCGCCACCGAACCCGCGAACCAGCTCGCCGCCGCGGTGGTCGTCTTCGGCGCCTCCGATCTCGCCGAGATCGCCACCGGTTTCGATGCCCGGATGGCAGCTGTCCACACCGCGCCGAAGGCGGCGATCCCGGCGTACGCGCTCGGTCCGGGCCGCGCCTTCGCCGACCATCCGGACGAGGCCCGGGCGGCGGACCCGGCGCAGCGGATCACCCCGCAGACGCCGCCGTTCCTGCTCTTTCACGGCGACGACGACCGGATGATCCCGCCGGCGCAGACCGCCCACCTTCACCAGGCCCTCCGCCGCGCCGGGATCTCGAGCACCCGCTACGTCCTGAAGGGCGCCGGCCATGGCGCACTGTCCGACACACCTGACGTCTGGGACAGCCGCGAGGTGATGGACCTGATCGTCGGCTTCCTGCGGTAGGTCCTGTCAGCGGCGCGGCGGGCTGGATCATGCAGCCCTGCCAGGACGGACCCGGAACTGTTCTCCCTTTGGGATCAGATGCCGGTCAAGTGCGGTACGCGAAGTCCGGAGCGAGGGCGGTGGCCTGCGATAGGGCGGCTCGTAGCTGGTCGTTGGACTCGGTCATGCTGTCGCCGAGCAGGACGATCCGCCGGGGCGGCACTCAGATGCCGGTCATCTGTGGGACAGATGGCCGCGCCGCAATCTGCCGCCTGCTTCCGGGTAGCGGCAGCCCGACGGCGTTACGCTCGATCCGCTCAGCAGATGGAGGTTCAGGCATGGAGTTGCGCCAGCTACGCCATTTCATCGCGCTTGCGGAGGAGCGCAGCGTGACCGCTGCGGCGCGTCGGGAGCTGATCGTGCAGTCCGGACTTTCGAACTCGCTGCAGGCCCTGGAACGCGAGCTGGGGTCCGAGCTCTATCTCCGCGGGACCCGGCCGGTGCGGCTCACGGCCACCGGAGAGGCGCTGTTGGCGCCGGCCCGCGAGGCGTTGCGCGCTGCAGAAACTGCCCGTCGCGCGGTCCAGGAGACGCGGGAGGTGCTCGTGGGCCGGCTCCGCCTAGGCATCGCGCTGTCCGCCCAGTACCTCGTGCCGTTCGCGGGCTACCTCGGCTCGTTCCTGCGCGACCACCCCGGCGTCGACGTTCGGATGCACCCCGCCGCCGCGCTGGCCATGCTCGACATGGTGGAGAGTGGCGAACTCGATTGCGCCATCGGACCGGCTCTGGAGCAACGCAGCCGGCTGCGCCTCACGTCGCTGGCCAGCGAACCGCTTGCGCTGACCTGTCGCAGCGATCACGAACTTGCCGGCCGCGACCATGTGACGGTCGCCGACCTCGCCGGCGAACGCTTCGTCGATGTGCCGCCGGGCTGGACCGCTCGGTTGCTGTCCGATGCCTTGTTCGCTGGGGCCGGACTGACCCGGCGGATCGTCGCGGAGGTCGGTGACTGGGAGGTGCTGCTGGAGATGATCGCCGCCGGTGCCGGTGTCGGATTCACCCCGGTGGGACTGCAGTACAGGGTTCTGACCGATCCGGACAGCGTGCTGCGACACCTCCGTGTGGACGGGGTCCAGATGGATCGACACCTCTACCTGATCCTGCCGCCGCACGCCGAGACCAGTCCTGCGGCCGCCGCGTTCTCAGCCGGCATGCTGGCACGGCACGGCGCGGGCTGCAGGGGCTCGCACCACCGGATCTCCAGAACAGATGGAAGGCATCTCCTCCAGGCCCATCAAATCTGGCATCGGCCGGCATGGGCAGGAGGTTCTCACGAGTGGAAGCATCATTCGCTCGCGAGAGGTTGGAAATGAGTACAGCAACATATTCGTCCCGGGTCGCCGTTGCCGGCCCCGGGCGGCATCTGGCCGGTTTCTGGTTCGTCGCGGCCGGGTTCCTGACGGTGATGGCGTTCGGTACCGTCCCCACCCCGCTGTGGCCGATCTACCAGGTGAGAGATCACTTCGGCGCGACCACGGTGACGATCGCCTTTGCGGTGCTGGTCGTCGGCACCGGCTCCAGCTTCCGGCTGCTCGGCCACCTGTCCGATCGGCTCGGCCGCCGCCGGGTGATCGTTCCTGGCCTGCTGGTCGCGATTGCTGCCGATGCGGTGCTGGCCTTCTGGCCTGAGCTGCCTGGCCTGATCATCGGCCGGGTGCTTACTGGTGTGGCGATCGGTCTGATCGCGTCGACAGCTACCGCCTATCTCGCGGATCTGTACCATGAGGCGCGTCCCGGGCGGGACGGATCACCTGTACCGGCACTGGTCGCGACAGCGGTCAATCTCGGTGGTCTCGCACTCGGCCCGCTGGTAGCGGGAGCACTGGCCCAGTGGGCGCCGTCGCCCTTGCGTACGCCGTACATCATCTTCGGGGTGTTGATGGCGGGGCTTCTCGTGCTCGTGCTGGCCAGCCCCGAGACCGTCGACACCGCGGCGGCGGATCAGGATCGGCCGGTGCGCTTTGCGCTGCGTCCAGGTCAGCGCGCAGCCTTCGGGGCGGCAGCAGCCGTCGGGTTCTTCGCGTTTGCCGTGATGGGACTGTTCGCCTCGCTCGGCGCCATCATCGTGCGCGGCGAGTTGGGCATCACGTCATACTTCGTGGCCGGCCTTGTGCCGTTCGCCGCCTTCGCCGCGTCGGCCGTCGCGCAGCTCGCGCTCGGCAAGCTCGCGCAGTCGACGGTGCTCTTGATCGGCGGGCTTCTGTTCCCGATCGGGCTGGCGCTGACCGCGGTGTCGCTTTACCAGCCGACGCTGTGGCTGGCGCTCACATCTGCGGCTCTTGCCGGCGGTGGCGCGGGGCTCCTCATCAAGAGCGGTGTGACTCAGGCGGCGATCGTCGCCGTACCGGCTTCGCGGGCCGGCGTGCTCGCCATGTTCTTCATCATTGCGTACGTCGGTATGGGGCTGCCGTCGATCGCGTTCAGCCTGGTCATTCAGCATGTCGCGCTCCGGCCGTCGATGATCGGTTTCGCGAGTGTGCTGTCGGTGGGCGCTTTCATCGCCATCGTCACCGCTCGACGATCGGCCGCCGTCAGCCGATAGCCGTGGTTGGCGGCTGCCGAATCATTTCAGGCGAACGGAGTACGGAATGAACGATCGTCAGCCGCCACCTCGCGGCCGCGCTGAAAATGGCGAGCTGAATGCACGGCCCGAGTACTGCGAACGTGCGTGACCCGGATCCTGGCCGCTGCGGACGAACTCTTCTACCGCGAGGGTGTCCAGGTAGTCGGCGTCGACCGGATCAGCAAGCTGGCCCGCGCTTCGAAGAGTCCCTCTACGCAACCTTCGGCAGCAAGGAAGCGCTGATCGTCGCCTACCTCGATGTACGACGGACCTCCATCGAAGAGACCATCACCCACGGGTTGGCCCGTTTGGACGCGCCCCGAGACCGACTGCTCGGGGTCTTCGAGATCCAAGGCGACACCTTCGCGTCGCCGGACTTCTACGGCTGTCCCTTCCTTGCTGCCAGCGCGGAGGCGGCACCCGGAAGTCTCGTCGAGCGTGCGCACGCCGACTATCGCGCCTGGGTTCGGGCGCTGTTGACGGAACTGGCCGCTGAGGCGTACTTACCGAGTGGCTTGGATCGAGATTTCTGGCACTGGTGGCCCGACCCCGACGGAAAACTCCTGGCACTGTGCCCGCTGGCGTCGACCGATACCTTCCAGCTCCAGATCGGTGTGTCCGCCGATGCCGCGGAGGAGTTTTCGCGGAGGAGATTCAGAGCCTGATCGACCAGCGGAGCGGGCGAGACGATATCCGCGTCCGGGGAGTTGTCTCCCAGTCCATCTGGCGTTGCAACGTGCGGATGGTCGACCGGTACTGGGTTGGCCGAGTATTCCTTGCCGGAGATTCGGCTCACGTTCACCCGCCAGCAGGAGGGCTGGGAATGAACACCGGTATCCAGGACGCATACAACCTCGGCTGGAAGCTCGCTCAGGTGCTGGATGTAGCCCCGGAAGCACTCGTCGATACCTACGAGGAGGAACGGCTCCCCATCGCCGCCGAAATTCTGAGTCTCTCCTCGAAGCTCATCTCCGAACGACTCAAAGGTGGCGTACCGAGTGAGGGGCGAAGCACGGACACGCTGCAACTGAGACTGAACTACCCCGCCAGCGCGCTCAACGACGGCCCCGGGCGATC
This sequence comes from uncultured Actinomycetota bacterium, assembly GCA_963740725.1. Classification (GTDB taxonomy): domain Bacteria; phylum Actinomycetota; class Actinomycetes; order Propionibacteriales; family Kribbellaceae; genus Kribbella. Next base: position 420 of record CAVUFT010000016.1, on the reverse strand, counting down.
TGGTGCCGTCGTGTCGCTGTCCTGCCGGCGGATGCTCCCAGTGTCGGCCCGGATGCGACTTCGGTGATCGATCACGAGGGCCATGCCCATCGTGATTAAGGCATCGACGGCGACACGCTCCTGATCGTGCGGCCTGACGGGTATGTGGGGCTGCGCAAGCAATGCAGCTGAGCGGGCCTGCTCTTTTGCCAGTTCGAAGCGTGCTTTCGCTCCAGCAACAGCCGGGCGCTAAGTACTTCCTCGGCCGAGGCGCGCGCCCTCTCCTGGAGTTCCACCAGAGTGCCAGGCATCCCTGAGGTCATGACAGATTTAGTGCCGGCATTGCCGCGATGGCCTCATCGAGCGTCGGCAGTGGTGCTCTTCCCGCTTCGACCTCTCCGAGCATCAGGTATGCGTGTGACCAGACAGCGCTGCGCCATG
>CAVUFT010000015.1:0-58416 GCA_963740725.1 uncultured Actinomycetota bacterium | reverse complement strand
CAGGAGCGTCACCGTGGGAGAGGTGGGATGGGTTGTAACCCCGTTGCTTCGGCTGAGCAGGTTCGAATCCTGTCTCCTGCACTTCAATCAAACAACAAGTTAGAGAGGAGGACCGGCTATGGCCGACCTCAGAAACAAGCGGAGGAAGATTCCCGGCGGTAGGACCGGTGCTCCGGTCCAGCAAGGTCACGCCTTGCGTCGCGTACACCTCGCCTGCGGTCACGTGCAGCGCGATCGGATCGCCCACGCGGGCGATCACGTCTGGTGCGAATCCGACTGCTCCGACTGGGTCCGCGTGATCAAAGTCGACGAGTAACCAAGCACTCCGGGTGCCGCCAGGCACCCGGAGTCAAAGCTCTCTGGTGACGGATGCACGCCCGGCCCTCCGAAGGCTAGGTCCCTGGTTCGACTCCAGGCAGGGAGACTCAGAGGAACAGTTTGTCGGGGTTGAGCAGACCGTGAGGGTCGAAGACGGATTTGAGTTGGCGTTGCAACTCCAAGCCGATCGGGCCGAGTTCTTGGGCCAGCCATTGGGACTTGAGTTTGCCGATGCCGTGTTCGCCGGTGATGGTTCCGCCGAGCGACAAACCGAGTTGCATGACGGCGCCGAAGGCTTCCAGGGCGCGGGCTTCGGCGGCGGGGTCGTCTCGGTCGAAGACGACGGTGGGGTGCATGTTGCCGTCGCCTACGTGCCCAGGGCAACAAATCAGTACGTCGTACTTCGCGCCGATCTCGGCGATTCCGTGCAGTAGCGCGACGAGCTGGCTGCGCGGTACGGCGACGTCGTCCACGAGCGTCACGCCGAGCTTCTCCAACGCGGCGTTCACCAGCCGGCGAGCCTCCAGCAAGAGCATCCGGGACTCCTCCGCATCGGACGCCTCAGCGACCTCGACCGCGCCGTAAGACGAACAAATGCGAGCAATCTCGGCAACATCAGCGGCCGCTCGCGGTCCACGATCCGACTGCGCGATCAACAGCGAACCGACGTCCGCCGGCAGACCCCATGTCCCGATAGTCCTGGATCGCCCGAGCCGTCGCGCCGTCCAGGAACTCCAGCAACGACGGCCGCAGATCCGACGCCATCACCGCCGCAGCAGCAGCGATCCCGTCCTCGATCGACAGGAACGTGGCCGCAGCAGTCAACGCTGCCTCAGGAGCAGGACGCAACGCCAGAGTCGCCTCGGTGACCACGCCAAGCGTGCCCTCCGACCCCACCAGAAGCCGCGTCACGTCGTACCCGGCAACGCCCTTCGCCGACCGCCGCCCGGTCCGGATCACCTCGCCAGACGCCAGCACCACCTCGAGCGCCCGCACGAAGTCGCCCGTCACGCCGTACTTCACGCAACACAACCCACCGGCATTCGTGGCGATGTTCCCACCGATCGTGGACATCTCCCACGACGACGGATCCGGCGGATAGAACAGCCCCTTCTCGAGCACCGCGGCAGACAACACAGAGTTCACCACTCCGGGTTGAACCACAGCGACCTGGTCCTCGACCGAGATCTCCAGGATCTGATCGAGCCGCGAGGTCGACAGCAACAAACACCCGTCCAGCGCATTCGCCGCTCCCGACAACCCGGTCCGCGCGCCCTGCGTCACCACCGGTACGCCGTACTCCGAGCACGCCCGCAGCACCTCCTGCACCTCGGCGGTGGACGAAGGACGGACGAGCACGAGCGGCACACCCGCAGTACAGAACGAAGCGTGATCGTTGCGATGGCTGTCCAGTACGTCGGGATCGGTGACGACCGCCTTGTCCCCCAGCGACGAGCGGAGCCGCGAGACCAGCGTCATTGATCTTCTTCCTGTTCGGCCAGCAAGCGAAGGACCAACTCGGCCCGGCGAACCCGTTCGCGCCCGAGCGCCTCCGCGGTCGCGGCCAGATGCAGCCCGGCCGGATAGATGTTCGGCGCGTTCCGCAGCCCCATCTTCAGGTAGACCGGCGATGCGATCCGGACGACCTCGGGTACGTCGTAGAACCGCACAAACCCGCCCTGATCATCAGGAACCTCGATGTACATGTCGATCGGCACAGTCGTCGCCGCACGGATCTCCGCCAGCGCACCGAGCGACAGGTCCGTCGAGACGTTCAAGCTCGTAGCCCCGAGCCGTTCGTAGAGCGCAGCAGTCGGACCATTGGCCAACGGCATCAGCACCGACGTCTTGAGCACCAGATCCGCCGGCAGCGATCCGTCCTTCTTCAGCAGACCAAGCAGCTCCAGTACGCCGAGGTCGCCGACCAGCAAGCTCCGGACCCCGAGCTCGACCGCACGGAAGGCATCACAGAGCGACGCAGCAACCATCTCGTTGCCGCGGGCAACCCCACCGACCGCGGCCGACACCTTCGCCTGACCACCGATGTCCCAAGCACCGCGCGGACCAAGGAACAGGCAGACCTCCACCGCATGCGCAGCGCCCAGCTCGACCATGTCCTCGATCTCACGGTCGGTCAGCATCATCACGCCGCTGCCCTGCGAGACCCGATCGACGCTCACTCCGCGCTCAAGCGCCTCCGCAAGAACGGCGGCCATCACCACCGGGCCTTCGCAGCTAGGGATCTCGATCCGGTACTGCGTACCGTCGGCGAAGCGCATCCCCGGCTCACCGGTCCCGCCGATCACGTGCCCGCGCTCGGCCAGCAACGCCCGCGCTTCCCGAAGATTCATCTCAACTCCCTGACCGAGTTCACTGCCCCTCATCCTGCCAGCCGGTAAGGCAGCCCGAGGCATCCGTCAGATCCTGCGCGGTCCCGGCGATCTCCAGATCGAACCGCTCCGCGGCCTCGGTCAACAACGCCGGCGTCACCATCAACTCGTTCGGCGACAACGTGTCGCGAATCCGGGCCAACCGCAACGAAGACCAGTCTCGTCGCCCACTCATCGTCACCGCAGCCAGTACTGCGGCAGCGTCGTCCTCCAACACCATCGGCAGCCGCGATCGCCGCGCTCCCCCGGCACCCGACGTCAACGCATTCACGTAGCTCGCCCGCAGATCGATCTGCTCCAGCATGCGCGCCGGGATCACATCGGCGAGCCCGAGCCCCGACGCGTTCCCATGCGACGCCTCCGACAGCCGATGCACCGAAACGGCAGCGATCGACGGCGACTCGAACTCGGGAATCCCATGCACCCAGCACCGCCCGAGCACATTCGTATCCATCCCAGTCCCCGACTTGTCCTTCCCCATCTCGTCCACGACCAGCACATCCAGCTCGTCGAACGGCAGCCGCGCCATCAGCCCACCGGCCCGCTGGAGCAACGCGTTCTCCGCGGCTCCGGCGATGCCGTCGGCAACGACCAGCTCGACAGCAGCAGTCTTCTCATAGGCGTTCTCGAGGATCGCGAGTCCGCCCAGGATCTTGCCTGAGGCAACCACCATCCGCGCAGCAGCCTCGATGGCTCCGCCGAGCGCGGGGATGCCGCCGGCGTGAAGTGCTGCCGCGCCCCGGTGATTGCCGAGCCCGATCGCGAGGATCTTGCCCAGCCCACTCTCGACCGGGCCGTGGAAGTCCGTATGCGGCTTCACCCGATTGACCAGCAAGACACCGTCCGCCTTGGCCGCCAACGCATCGTGATGCACCGGCGTACCGTCCGGCAAGTTGCCCAGGACAACTGTCTCCATGGTCGCCTCGATCGGGCAACCGACGCTCTCGGGCGTGACGCCGAGGCCCGCAAGCATCTCCCGCTGACCATCGGCCGTCGCACCACCATGAGAACCCATCGCCGGTACGACGAACGGCTCGGCGCCCACCGATCGCAACCAGTCGACGGCAGCCTTGACGACGATCACCAGGTCGTGGATCCCCCGGCTGCCCGCGGTCACCGCGATCCGCGCTCCCGGCTGGATCGCCGAAGCCAACGGGGCGAGCGCAGCCTGCGCAGCGGCGTACGGATCGGCCTCGGTAGGCACGTCATGGAGCAGCCGCCGGACGGGCGTTACTTGCGGGAGCACGCCGTCAGGGCGCAATCCTCGTATCGCCTCGAACGGCCCCCAAGAATCGGACATCAGTGGCTCTGCCGAGCGACGGCTGAGCCGCTGCGGCCGACCAGGAAGTCCAGGTCGCAGCCCTCGTTGGCCTGCGTGACGTGGTCGACGTAGAGCCTCGCCCAGCCGCGATCCGACGGCACCGTCACCGGCTGCCAGTCCGCTCGGCGCTTCGCCAGCTCCTCCTCGGAGACATCGAGATGCAGGCTCCGCGCCGGCACATCGAGCTCGATCCAGTCACCAGTCCGGACCAGCGCAAGCGGCCCACCAACAGCGGCCTCCGGAGCAACATGCAGAACCACAGTCCCGTACGCCGTACCGCTCATCCTCGCGTCGGAGATCCGGACCATGTCGTCCACACCCTGCTCGGCAAGCTTGCGCGGGATCGTCATGTTGCCGACTTCAGGCATCCCCGGATAGCCGCGCGGACCCGCGTTCTGCAACACCAGCACGGTGTCCTCGTCGACATCCAGATCCATGTCGTCGACAGCCAGGTCGTACTCCTCGATGCTGCTGAACACCAGCGCCTTACCCCGGTGCTGCAACAACCGCTCAGAGGCCGCAGACTGCTTGACGACAGCACCGTCCGGAGCGAGATTCCCCTTCAGTACTGCGGTTCCCGCGCCGGAGCCGAGCGGATTCCCGACTGCTCTGATGACGTCGGTGTCGACCGTCCGCTCGGCCTGAGCGACGTTCTCGCCGATCGACCGCCCGGTGACGGTGATCGCATCCGCCTTGAGCAGCGGCAGGATCTCCCGCAGTACGGCGGGAAGTCCGCCTGCGTAGTAGAAGTCCTCCATCAGGTACTTCCCGGACGGCTGCAGGTCGACGAGCCACGGTACGCCGCGGGCCCACTCGTCCATGTCGTCCAGCGTGAGCTTCACGCCGACCCGGCCGGCGATCGCGAGCAGGTGGATGACCGCGTTGGTCGAGCCACCGATCGCAGCGTTCGCCCGTACTGCGTTGGCGAAGGCGTCGCGGGTGAGGATGTCGCTCGGCTTGAGGTCCTCCTCGACCATCTGCACGATCCGCTGACCGGCCTGCTGGGCGATCGCATACCGGCGGGAGTCGACCGCGGGGATCGCGGCGGAGCCGGTGAGCTGGAGACCGAGCGCCTCGGCCATGCAGGCCATCGTGGACGCCGTACCCATCGTCATACAGTGCCCGTTGCTGCGGGACATCCCGGACTCGGCGGCGGCGTAGTCCTCCTGCGTCATCCGGCCGGCGTGGAGGTCCTGGGTGAACCGCCAGACCGCCGTACCGGAGCCGATGTCGCAGCCGCGGAACTTGCCGTTCAGCATCGGTCCGCCGGTCACCACGAGGGTCGGCAGGTCGACGCTGGCGGCGCCCATGATGGAACCGGGCGTGGTCTTGTCGCAGCCGGTGAGCAGGACGGCGCCGTCGATCGGGTTGCCGCGCAGGGATTCCTCGACGTCCATGCTGAGCAGGTTGCGGAACAGCATCGCGGTCGGGCGCAGCATCGTCTCGCCGAGCGACATCACCGGGAACTCGAGCGGGAAGCCGCCGGCCTGCCAGACCCCGCGCTTCACCGATTCGGCGAGGCGGCGCAGGTGCGCGTTGCAGGGCGTCAGCTCGGACCAGGTGTTGCAGATCCCGATCACCGGACGACCGTCGAACACCTCGTCCGAGAACCCCTGCGCCCGCATCCAGGACCGATGAATGAACCCGTTCCGGTCCTTCTCCCCGAACCAGTGATCAAAACTCCGCCGCCCGGTGTGCGCCGCGGACTTGTCAGCAGGGATCGCCTGGCTCGGCGGTTCGCCGGCGGGCCGACCGGTCTTCTCCGGTGTCGGCTGCCCGGGCGGATCGGCGGGAAGCGACGCGCCGGCGAGCGGCTGGTCGTTGTCGGAGACGGGCGGCAGACCGCCTTCGCCGTCGGTGGGTCGATCGCTCATCGCTGCACCTCTCCGGTCGTCACGGTTCCGTTGATGCGACGGCTCACCCCAGCCGGGTTGGCGTCCCGCAGTACTGCGGGGAGCACCACGTCGGGAGTGTCCTGGTAGGCGACAGGGCGCTGGAACCGGCGGGCCGCCGTCACGCCGACGCTTGTGTGGATGGACCCGACTGTCGACGGGAACGGGCCGCCGTGATGCTGCGCCCACGAGACAGCGACGCCGGTCGGCCAGCCGTTCCACAGCACTCGGCCGGCCCTTGCCGTCAGCAACGGAAGCAGTTCGCCGGCCAGCTCCGTATCCGCGGTCTCCTCGGCATGCAGAGTCGCCGTCAGGTTGCCCTCGAAGGCTTCTACGGCTGCTTTCAGCTCGTCGATCGACGAGTACTCGACGACGATCGAGACCGGGCCGAAGCACTCCTCGAGAATCTCCTCGCGCCGGGCCAGCAACTCGGTCGCCGTCGTACCCAGCAGTGTTGCGCCACCCTCGCTGAGCACCCGGACGCCGTCGACCTTGCGCAGCCGGTCGAGACCGGACGAGAAGCCTTCGGCGATCCGATCGTTCAGCATCGGCGCTTCGGCGACACCGCCGGTCGCCTCGACCAGCTGCTGCTCAAGACCGTGGCCGGTCGGCAGGAAGAGCAGGCCGGGCTTGGTGCAGAACTGGCCGACGCCGAGGGTGAAGGATCCGACGTACCCGGCGGCAATGTCGTTGCCTCGGGCATCGACCGCCGCCTGGGTGACGAAGACCGGGTTGAGGCTGCCGAGTTCGCCGTAGAACGGGATCGGCTCGGGCCTGGTCACCGCGATCTCGTGCAGCGCCTTGCCGGCCGGGACGGATCCGGTGAATCCGGCGGCCGTGATCCGGGGATCCTTGAGCGCGGTGACACCCACGTCGTACCCCTGGATGAGACCGAGGGTGCCGGCCGGGGCGCCCGCAGCACGGAGGGCCTCGATCATCACCTCGGCGGTGCGGACCGACAGCTCGGGGTGGCCCGGGTGCGCCTTCACGATCACCGGGCAGCCGGCGGCCAGGGCCGATGCGGTGTCGCCGCCGCAGACGCTGAACGCGAAGGGGAAGTTGCTGGCGGCGAAGACCAGGACCGGGCCGAGCGGGACGAGGACGCGGCGGAGGTCCGGCCGGGGTACCGGCTTCGCCTGCGGGTCGGCGGTGTCGATGATGACCTCGAGCAGCGAGCCCTCTTCGAGTGCGTCGGCGAACATCCGGAGCTGGCCGCTGCTGCGACCGACCTCGCCGCGCAGCCGCGGCTCGGGCAGCGACGACTCGCGCATCGCGATCGGGACGAGCTCGTCGGCCGCGGCGTCCAGCGCGTCGGCGACGGCACGGATCCACCCGGCCCGGACGGCCGGTTCCGACGCAGCCAACGGCCTCGCGGCGTCGGTGGCGTCGGTCAGGGCCTGCTCGAGCTCGGCAGGGGTGGTGTCCGGGGTCATCGGGTCTCCTCCAGGGTCTCGGCTGCCAGGAAGGCGAAAGGTTCCCGGCCAACTGCCACCGTATTCGTCAACGTGCCGATCTCGCTGATCGCGATCTCCACCACGTCGCCGGACTGCAGCGCGAAGTCGAGTTCGGGGACGATCCCGGTGCCGGTCGCGAGGATCACGCCGTCGGGGAATTCGTTCGGGAACGAAGAGGACGTCGATCAGGTCCTGCAGTTCGCGGATCAGGTTCTTGGTGGACGTCGTACCGGTGAAGACCTCTTGGTCGCCGCGGCGGATCGCGAGGTCGATGGTCAGGTCCTTCGGGTCCTCGACCTCCCAGACCGGGCGGATCCCGGTCGCCAGCGCGCAGCCGCCGGCGAACACCTTCGCCTGCGGGATGTAGAGCGGGTTCTCGCCTTCGATCGAGCGCGAGCTGACGTCGTTGCAGATGGTGAACCCGACGATCTCGCCGTGACTGTTGGCGACGATCGCCAGCTCAGGCTCCGGTACGTCGTGCCCGGAGTCGACCCGGATACCGATCGACTGGCCGTCGGTGACGAGCCGCCAGGCGGGCGACTTCGGAAACAGCTCGGGCCTTGGCGCGGAGTACACCCGGTCGTACACGGACTGCTCAGTACTCTCCTCCATCCGCGCACCCCGAGACCGCTCATAGGTCACCCCCGCACACCACACCTCGCCATACCCATCAAGCGGAGGCAGTAGCCGTACGTCGGTCAGCGGGATCGGGTCGCCGAGTTGTCCGGGGCGAGGGCAGTGCGGAGCTCCTCCACGGGGAGGCGGAGGAGCTCCGCGATCCGGGTGACGCCGCGAACCGGTGCCACCGTGTCACCGGTTCGGACCCCGGCCTGGGGCGGTCGGCCTGGGAGCTGGAAACGGACCAGGTGCATCAGGTTCTGCCTTTCACATCGAAGGGTCTGCGGCGCATCGGGTGGGCCGGCTACATCGAGGTGCCGAGGAGGCCGCGGGTGATCTGGAAGCCGACGTTGCCGGAGGCAACTGCCTTGGGGATTTGCCGGCGACTCGCGACGGCGGCGATCGACGTCGAGGCCCACCCGCGCCTGCTCTGCTGCGTCACCGAGTGCGACGGCGTCGAGGTCGTCCCCGTACTTCGCGACCGTCGGCGGATCGCTGCTGAATTCGACGACCGGGACGAAGCGCTGCGCCGACAAGGTGCCGCCCGCGACATGCGCCAGAATCTGCTGTACGCCGCCCGCCCCGAATCCGGTCGCCGTCTCCATCCAGTCGGTGCCAGGCATCCGCATCACGTGCCAGCCCGGAACGGTGAACCGCTGGCCGTGCGCGATCGTCGGCTGTACTTCGGCGGCGGAGCCGAACGCTGCGGCACGGAAAACGTTTTCGGCAACCAGGGCGCCGCGTGAGGAGAGCACGACCGAACCACCCGCGCCGACGATCTCCCGGCCGATCAACGCCATCGCCTCGGCGGTTTCCGGCGCTGAGGTCGCCGCGGGCTTCGAGGGCGACCGTGAGTTCGCCGACCGTTCCGTCGACCTGCCGCGGCGCGGGGAGGTCGAAGCTGCCGAACCAGTCCTTGACCCGGGCGGTGACCGCGTCGAGCCCGCCGTCGGCCTGGATACTCGCCCAGCCGAACCGGGAGGGGTCCGCGCCGGCTTCGACGAGCCGCGACCGGAAGTAGTCGTTGTGGGTCTTCTCGCAGCCGTGCTCGAGCAGCAGCGCCATCCGGACGTTCGGATGCAGCAGATAGCCGAGCATCGTCCGCGCGAACGTCTCCTCGGACGCACCGCCGCTCGACCCGCACCCCTCGGTGTGCGGCAACGCGACCATCCTGGTGACGGCATCGCCGCGCCCAGCTTTCCGTTTCCGCCTTTTCCGCCAGCCGGAGCGCGATCATCCCGGAACACAGACTGGTCGGCAGGATCAGACCCCACCTGCTCCGGCACCCGCCGCCCGTCCGCCGCCAGCAACACCGACGCCCGGTCGCCGCCGCCCAGCACCCGCCCGATCCGCAGCGGCTCCGGCGGAAAACGTTAGCGGTGATGGCCGCGAGCGGTGCGTCGCGGTCTTCTGCCGGGAGATCCGCCAGCTTGCGGGAAGTACGGCCGTCGGTGGTGATCGAGATTCCTTCGCGCGGGCCGCTCTGGCGCCAGTTGCGCCAGATCGACACCTGGCTGTGGCCGGCGCGTTCGCCGGCGCTCGGTTCGCCGGAGGCGACGCGGACGGTGAGGTCGAAGGTCTCGTCGGTCAGCTCCGCCATCGGCGTACCGGTCGAGGTAGCGCCCGGCGTCCACGTCCATCTCGGCGTGCAGCAGCTCGTACCGGGTCGGTGGTGGTGACGAACTTGATCGTCGGCACGAACGGAAAGTTGGTGATCGAGCCGTTGCCGGTGGTGAAGAAGATCAGGTTGCAGCCGCTCGCGACCTGCCCTGCGACAGATTCCAGGTCGTTGCCGGGACTGTCCATGAAGACGAACCCGTGGCCGGGCATCGCGTTCGGCGTAGTCGATGACGTGGTCGAGCCGGACGTCGCGATCCAGCTTGCGGGCGGCGCCGACGGACTTGAGGACGATGTTGTACAGCCCGCGATAGACGTTGCCGCCGGACGGATTTCCCTCAGCCGTATGACCGTGCCAACCGACTCGCTCCTTGAACGACTGCACGGTCTTCAGGAACCGTCGGGCCGTCGAGAGATCGCGGACGTTCTTGAGTACGTAGGGCTCCGCGCCGATCAACTCATCGGTCTCGGCCAGTACTGCGATGCCACCGTGCCGGATCACCTCGCGCGCGACGGCTCCGGACAACGGGTTCGCACTGACACCCGAGAACGCGTCCGATCCGCCACACTGCAGTCCGATCCAGAGATCAGCCAGCGGAACCTCTTCACGTTCCTGCGCCGCAACGATCGGCACCCAAGGCTCAACCAGCGCGGCCGCTTCCGTGAGGTCCTTCTCGAAGCCGCCTCGCCGAGTGAAGAAGGCGTGCGGCACGCGGATCGGCGGATACCCCTGCTCGACCATGAAGTCCCGGATCGCCTGCCCCGACACGAGTTCACCCTCGGTGTCGACGATCAGCACCGCACCGACGTTCGGATTCAGCGCAAACCCGGCCAGCGTCGCCAACAGAATCCGCAGGTTGTTCGGAGTCCCCTCCTCGCCGCCCTCGGTATGCGCCACCGGCACGACGCCATCAAAACCATCCGCATCTGTCGAATCGTTTGGCGAGTTCGGTGACGAAGCCGCTGGTGCGGGAGCTGGTCGCCAGCAGTACGACGTGGTTGCGCGTGCCGGCCGGGCCCTGCTCGCGGGGGTAGCCGAGGAAGGTGCCTGGCTGTTCGACCGAGGTGACCTGCTGGCCGAAGTTGAGGGCGTTCTCGTCCAGCTCGTACGGATCGAGCGGCTCGTTGCTCGGCCGACGGCTCGGCGGGCAGACCCTCGACGCCTCGGTCCGCGACGGCGGCCAGGCTGGTCGGCGTACAGACGTAGTCGCCGATCGCGAGATCGCGGAGGGCCCGGGCGAACGGGGTGTGCCAGGAGAGCAGCGCCTCGCCGGCGGCGATCGGGCGGGCGACGATCCGGTGGCCTTCGAGCACCGTGTGCGGCAGCGTCACCGTCGTACCGGCGAAGTCGACCACGGTGCCCTGCTCCAGTCGGCGAGAGCAGATCGCGACGTTGTCGCCCGGCTCGGGCAACACGCCGATCTCGTCGAAACTGACCATGGCCGGCGCCTCCCGGTAGCTGTCCGCTGCCAAATCGTGCATGATGCATGATTACAGTGCCACCCTGCCGAACGAAGCGGGCCGGGTCAAGGGCGCGACCAGTCCCTGGAGATTGCGATGACCGAGACCGTGGAGCCGCAGGACCGCCGGCTGCTCCGGCGCCAGATGCTCGCCGACGACGTGTACGAGGCGATCAAGACGATGCTGATGGACCATGCCATCCGCCCCGGCGCGCGGATCTCCATCGACGGGCTCGCCCGCGACTTCCAGGTGTCGTCGACCCCGGTGCGCGAGGCGCTGGCGCGATTGGAGTCCGAGGGGCTGGCCGACAAGGAGCCTCTGAAGGGGTACCGGGCGACTCCGTTGCTGACGCTGGCGGAGTTCGACGATCTCTACCGGTTCCGCCGGCTGCTCGAGCCGTGGGCAGCAGGGCGGGCGGCCGAACAGCTCGACGACGCCGGACGCGAACGCCTGTACGCCGAACTCGCGACCGCGGTCGAGCCGACGTCGGTGGACTACGCGGGCTACAAGTCACTCACGGCCCACGACAACCGCTTCCACACCTTGATCACCAGCCTGTCCGGCAGCGAGCAGGTCCGTCTCGCCTTCGAGCGCACCCACTGCCACCTGCACATCTTCCGGCTGCACTACGACCGCGACACCGGCCCCGAGGTCCTGGTCGAACACCGCCAGATCGTCGAGGCGATCGCGAGCGGCGTCCCCGCGGCCGCCGAGGCAGCCATGAACCAGCACCTGGAAAACTCCATGGCCCACCGGCTCCGGAAGATCTACGAGTAGAAGGCAGCAGCGAGCAGCCTCTCGACCAAAGGCTTCGGGTCGCCGCTGCCCCACGGGTTGAACGCGACAGTCAGTTGGCGGCGGCCGTCCTCAGTGATCCAAGAGGCAGCCTGGCAGCCGAAGATGTCGCCGTCGTGGCCCCACAGCCGGATGCCGTTGACCAGCTTGGTCTCCACCCCAAGACCGTAGTCATAGTCACGGCCCGTACTACGAATCTCCAGCAACTGACGCTGCTGCTCCGGGCGGAGCAGGCGGCCGGTGAGCAAGGCCCGGTAGAACTGGTTGAGGTCCGCCGCGGTGGTCACGAGCTCACCCGATGCGCCGGTGACCGACGGGTTGAACCTGCTGATGTCCACCGGCTCGACCTGGTCGCCAACTACTCGCGGCAGATAGCCGTGGGCAGAGCCCGGCGGCACCGGTCTTGAGCGTCATTCGACGGCTAATCATTTAACTAGTGTACTAGTACAATAGATGATTGAAGACGGCCTCGCGGTTCTGGCCGATCGGGTGGACGGCATCGAGAGTCAGATGCGGGACGGTGAGCGGCGGGTACTCCGTACGCATCCGCTCCACATGACCCCAACCGACCTCGTGCCACCCGGGAATGTTCCGCGTCCGGGTCTCGAGGCGCCGACGATGCTCGGCTTCGTCGCTGCAGACGCACTCGATGACGTGAAACCGAGCGTCGTACCGTCGGGCGCTCTCGCTCCACCGATCCGCCAGCTCATCGTTGATCAAACAGTCCATCACCGCGGACTGACCGAGCATCAGCTGCCGATTCATCAACGTGGTCAGCAAGTCGTAGTACATGGCGAGAAAGGTCGGCCGCTCCAACCCGGTCAGCACCCCATGCGGTTTGAGTGCCCCCAGCAACCAATCCCCAGCAAACGCCGGCGCCCCGAGCTCCCGCGCCACCAACTCCCCCACCGTCGACTTCCCCGTCCCCGGAAGTCCGGTGAAGACGATCACCCGAGGTGTCCGATCCGCAGCCTGGTCCATCCCACGAAGCTAGCCGAGCGGAACAGGAGCGAGTGGATCGGAGGTGGAGTGGTCGGGTTTGGTCGAGAACCGGGTTGGTGGCGGGCTCCGGCGGCATGCTGACCGGGGCGGACGGCGTGAGGTCGTCCCGGAGACAATCGGAGGATGAGATGGTCGCGAAACGTCTGCTCAGCACGCTGGGCGCGGTACTGGCCGTGGGTGGCGGTTCCCTGCTGACCGTCAGCCAGGCCGAGGCTGTTCCGGTCTACGACTGCTACTGGAAGACCAACACCGGGATCACGCTGTTCCGGTCGGCGACCTCGACGACGGGTGACTACTTCGTCGGCGCGGGCGTCAAGATGATCGACCTCGGCTGCAACGGGCAGACCAGCGGCCGGTCGTACTCCGACTGCGGCGGCGACAACCGGTGGGTCAACATCGACATCGTCGCCAACGCACCGGCCAAGCACGGCTACGCCGCCTACGGCTGCATCACCTACACCGGCCGCGTCCTGCACACCACCTGACGCCCGTCGTCGCACGGTCCCGGCTACACCCGGGATCGTGCGACCGTGGTACTGAATGGCGGCCTTCACCCCGGCCTGGAACCGGCTGGCGGGTCAGCGGGTTGGGGTGATGACCAGGGCGTCTCCTACCGGGCGTTCGCCGGTGGCGTCCGAGGGGGCGTTCAGGACCTTGCCGTTGGCGACCATGGTGGTGGAGCCGCCGCCGTCGAGGTTGATGGCACTTTGCAGGCCGAAGGACTTCGCGACCGCGGCTGCTTCGCCGATGCCCAGGCCCAGGCTGGCTTCGGAGCGACCGTCCGCGGTGATGATGACGGTGCGGCCGAGGGCGTCGACGCCGGCGATCGTGCGGGGGTTTCGCTTGTGGACCCAGCCGTAGTACTGGCTCGGGTTGTCCGGCGGAGCCATCCCGTCGGCGAGCGGGGTGGCGTGCAGTTGGCCGTCGCGAACCAGCTCGGGACCGCCGTTGACGATAGTACTGTGGGGCGAGAGGCGTACGTCGCGGCCGCGGGTGTCAGTCAGCGAGGCGCGGATCTCCAGGCGCTTGCCGATCTTCGCGGCGGCCAGGAGCGGCGGGACCTGGTTACCGATGGCTTGGACGGTGCGGCCGCCTTCGGGGATCGCGCCGCCGCGTGTCGTCGTACGGATCGCGGTGACCACCCCATGGCGATCGACGACGACCTCCGCGCCCGGACCGCTCGGGGTCGAGGCCGCGTACGCCGAGTCGAAGGCGATCAGCTCGTCGGGGTCCTTGCAGGTCACGTCGTGCAGGGGCTTCGAGGTCGGCAGGTCGTCCGCCGTACCGCCGCAGTTGCGGATCAGCCCGGGCACCCGGTCGAGACCGTCGAGCGGAAGCGACTTGCCAACGCCGCGGATCTCGCCGTGCCAGCGGAAGCGCTCGACCGCAGTACCGCGGGCGTTGTCGCTGATCACCAGCGCGGGACGGCCGGCGGTCGGCTCGCTGACCAGGCGCCCGTCGTACACGGCGACTCCGGCGGGATCGCCAGGAGCACCCGAGTTCGGGTCGAGGACGAAGAAGCCGGCGTTGGTCGCTGCGGGCGCGCCGGTGAGTGTTGCCAGCGTGCTGGTGGTCTCGCGCGCCTCGAGGTCCAGCCCGTACGACGCGTCGAGGCTGCCGCGGAACTTCTTCGGGTCGATCGTCAGCACCTGGACGTGCCAGGGACCGGTCGATCCGCTGACGTCGTCCGGCTCGCCGTCCCATCCGGTGAACACGCTGGAGGCGCCCACCCCGGCGGCGATGACCTTCGTTCGGAGCGCATCGGCCGCGGCCTTCGTGGGGAACGAGCCAAGCCGCACCCGGTAGCCGAGGTTGCTGCCACCCGCGTCGGCGAGCTGCGGCGTCGGCACGGCTTCCACCCGGGGATCCAGACCAGCGGTTCGCAGCTTCGCCGCAGCGACATCGGCGGTCGCCCGGTCGGAGATCGCGGTCGCCGGTGCGTCCGGATCAGGTGAGCTGGACGGAATCGCCACCTCGACAGTCCAGACAGACTTCGGATCCACCTGCCCCCGAACGATCATCGTCAGCGTGACGCCAGGCTGCAGCACCCTGCTGTCCCGGGTCTCGGGCAGCCCAGCAGGCCCAAGCGGCAAACTCGCCTGGGCGCCGCCGGCCGACAGCTCGCCCGATGGATGAGCGGGCTGCGCGGACGCCGTACCGGCCAAGGCCGAACCGGCGACAAGCGATGCGGTCAACGCAAGGCAGCCGACGGCTCGGCGGGACAACTGGGATGCAGGGCGGCGGGAGGTCATGACTCATTCCTATGTCAGGCGTCTACTACCCGCAAGGACTTCGTAGTGAACTAGCTACGACCTCGTGAGGAACTACGCGGGGGCGTCGCCGTGGTCGGGGATTTCTAGTTGGACGCCGCCTTGGAGGGCGGACTGGTGGGCGTAGATGCCGGGGAGGGTGAAGCGGGCGGCGACCCAGGCGTTGACCGGTGGGAGGGTCTTGTCGGCGACCGCGCGGACGAAGTCGTCGGCGAGGAAGTGGTGCGAACCCTCGTGCCCGTTGTGCAGCCCGTCGAACTCAGCAGGAAGGCGGCTGCGGTCGTGCACCGGCGACAAGCCGGAACGGAACGCATCGCGGAGTGCCGGGTCCACGTTGGCGAGGTCAGAGTCGTCGAGTGAGCCGGCCGAGGTCTCCATCAGCTGGCTGACGTCCTCGACGCCTTCCTTGGTCTGCCAGAGGCTCGTGGTGGCGAGCTGCTCGAAGCTGCCTTCGGTGCCGAAGACGCGCAGCCGGGACTCGCGGATGTGCGACGGGTAGCCGACGCGGCGCATCTCGTTCGTCCGCATCACGCCACCGTCGGCGAGCTTGAAGAGCGCGGTCGCGTTGCTGAAGTCGTTGTCGAACTGGCTGATCTCCTTGTCGAACACCCCGTCGCCGCGATCGTCCTGCACCCCGATGCAGGAGACGTGCGTGGCGTGCTGCCCGGTCACCGAGAGAACGTTGCCGACGGCATGCGTCGGGTACAGCATGGGTGGGAACGACGCGGTCTTCTTCCAGTCCTCGCCGCCGGAGTACTGGTAGGCGGCGTAGAAGCCGAGATCCATGTCGTGGACGTAGTCGCCCTCGCAGTAGAAGACCCGCCCGAACTCACCCTTGGCGAGCTTGTCGCGGCAGTAGACCGAGGACGGGTAGTAGAAGCTCGTCTCGCCCATCATGTAGGTCAGGCCGGTCTCCTTGACCAGCTCGATGATGCGGGCGATCTGGTCGGCCTCGATCGCCATCGGCACGGTCGAGTACACGTGCTTGCCGGCTTCCAGCGCGCGGATCGCCATCTCGCCGTGCAGCCAGCGCTGGGTGAAGATCGCGACCGCGTCGACGTCGGAGTCGAGCATCTCCTCGAACGACTGGTAGGTGATCGCGACGCCTTGCTGTTCGGCCATCTCCGCGAGGCGATCCGGCAGCACGTCGGTCAGGCTCACCTGACTGACGTCCGGATGCGCACTCCACAGCCGCAGGAACGAAGGGGCGAACTGCCCCGCGCCGACCACACCGATGCTAATACTCATAAACCAAGGCAATCACACATTTATCTTCTACGGTAGAACAAATCCGCACACTAAGACAGCGGCCCCGTACTACGCGCGCCGAGCGGGCGGGCAGAGGCGGTCGGGGTGGTCTGTGGTGATGCCGTCTACCGAGAGGGCGACGGCTTGGCGTGAGGGTTTCGTGGTCGGGGACGGGCCAGGCGGTGACGGCTGAGGTCGTGCGCGTGGAGGGTGGCTACGGCTTCGGTGGTCAGGCCCTGGATGCCGCAGAGGGCCCAGGTGGCCTGGGCGGTTTTGGTGAGGGTGATGACGTCGTCGACGGGTGGGGTGCGGCCGAGGATGAGGCCGGTCTCGGCGGCGGGCATGAGCCGGCGTACGGACAGCAGGATCTCTGATTGGGATGAGGTGATCAGGGTGCGGGCCGCCAGCGCAGGGTCGGCCTCGAGGGAGGCGACCAGGAGGGGGACTGCTTCAGGGGCCTTGACTTCGGCCTGGATGCGGACGGAGATGGCGGCGACTGTTTCAGACCAGGTCGGGATGACTTCACCGAGGCCGGCGTCCAAGGCACGGAGGTCGTCAAGGACCAGGTCGGCGACGGCGCCGGTGCCGTTGGTGGTGCGGTCGACGGTGGCGTCGTGAAGGACGACCAGTTCGCCGTCCGCGGTGACGCGGAGGTCGAGTTCGATCTCGTCGCAGCCGTCGGCGACCGCGCGACGGAAGGAGCGCAGCGTGTTCTCCGGTTCGGACCCGAGCGCGCCGCGATGGCCGGTGATGATCAAAGGACCTTCTCCTCGTACTGGCGCCGGACCTCGTCGCCGATCGCCTCGAGCCGTCGCGCGACCGCACCGAAGACTTTGCGCGGCGCCGCGTTGTCGGCGTAGATCTGCTGCAGCCCCGTGTAGATGGCCACATTGGAGTTCCGCCCGAACAGCCGGATCGCGTCCTGCTTCCGAGCATTGGCCAGCTGCGCGATCGCGACCCCGTAGTTGGGCTCGTCCGCGATCAGCTTCTTCAGCGCCGGATCCTCCCGCGCCTTGTCGACCACCGGCAGGTAGCCGGTCTGGGTCGTCCACCAGGCCGAGTTCTCCGGCCGCGCGAGGAAGGCGAGGAACGCTGCCGCCGCTTGCTTGCGCTCAGCGGACGCATTCCGCAACAGACCGATCCCGCCGCCACCAGTGGCGATACCAGCCGCCACCTCGGAGGGCACGAACCCGGCGCCGACCTTGAACTTCGCCTTGCTCATAGCGCTCTTCAATCCGCCGGTCGAGTCCTGAACCATCGCGACCAGCCCGTTCGCGAAGTCCGTCATCGCACTGCTCGCCATATAGGCGAACCCGTCGTCGTGCACCATCCGCCGCTGCCATTCCCCGGCCGCGACCGCACCGTCCTGGTCGATCACGACGTCGAGCCCGTTGGAGTACGCCCCACCGAACTGCCACACGTTGCCCTGGAACTGCCAGTCCCCGTCGACCTTCGCCAGCGCAAGACTCCGCATCGGCCGTCCACCCGACCGCACGCGAGCCAACGACGGCCCCCAGGACCGCAGCTCGCTCCAGGTCCGAGGCGCCCGATCCGGCAACCCCGCCTTCGCAAAAGCATCCCGGTTGAAGTACAGGATCGGCGTACTCCGGGCGAACGGCACGCACCAGCTCTGCCCCTTCACCACGTACTCCCCGAACAGCTTCTCCTGATAGACCGCCGGACCGAAGCCATCGGTGAAGTAGCCGTTCAACGGCTCCAGCGCATCGTTGAGGAAGAACCGTTCCCAGGTCACATCGGACAGTACGGCGATGTCGGGCGCCTGCCGCGCGATCAAGGAGGCGGCCACTTTCTGCGCCACATCGTCGTACGAGCCCTGGAACTGCGCCTCCACGTAGACGTCCTGCTGCGATTCGTTGAACTTGGCAACGAGCTTGTCGACCGCCTTGCCGTTCGCCCCGCCGTACGACGACCAGAAGACGACCCGGGTCCGCTGGGCGTATTGCTTCGGTACTGCGCCGGCCGGCTGCTCGTACTCCGCATCGACCGACCGATAACCGCAGCCGGCCAGGGATCCGGCCGCGGCCAGCCCCAGGAACGCACGACGCCTCATCCTTTCAACGCTCCTTGGGTAATGCCCCCGACGATGTAGCGCTGCGCTACCAGGAAGATCAGCAGCATCGGGGCCAGGACCAGCAGCGTGCCGGCCATGATCGTTCCCCAGTTCGCCAACCCCTCTTCGTCTTTCAGGATCAGCAGCCCGACCGGAAGCGTGCGCATGTTGGCCGTATTGGTCACGATCAGCGGCCAGACGAAGTTGTTCCACTCCTCCACCGCGGTGATCACCACGACGGTGACCAGCATCGGCTGCGACATCGGCAGCACCACCCGCCACAGAGTCCGCAGATGCCCGGCCCCGTCAACAGCAGCCGCATCTGTCACCTCGGTCGGCAACGTCAGAAAGTGCTGGCGCATCAAGAAGGTCGCGAACGCCGACCCGATCCCCGGCACGATCAACCCGGCGTATGTATTGATCCAGCCAAGTGAGGCGATCGTCAGATAGTTCGGCAACAACGTGACATGCCCAGGCACCATCATTGCCCCGAGCACCAAAGTGAACAGCACCTTCTTGAACGGAAACCTCAAGTAGGCAAAGGCATAAGCCGTCAGTACTGCGTTGGTCACCTTCGCCAACGTCCCGATCACAGTGATGATCGTCGAGTTGAGGAAGAACCGGTCGAACGGAGCCGCCTTCCAGGCCAGTGAGAAGTTCTCCCAGGTCAGGTCCTGCGGCCACCACGCCGGAGGCCATTGGTAGATGTCCGCGGGCTGCTTCAACGCAGTACTGATCAACCAGTAGAGCGGCGCCAGGAAGATCGCAGCGACACCAACCAGTACGACGTACTGCAGCGGTCTGACTCTCACTTGTAATGCACCCGCCTCTCCATCACGCGGGCCTGGACAGCTGTGACGATCAGCAGGATGACGAACATGATGATCGACAGCGTTGCCGCGCGGCCGGCGTTGAACGCCTGGAAGCCTTCGTTGTAGATCGACCAGCTGAGTGTGGTGGTGGCATCACCAGGGCCACCACCGGTCATCACTGCAATCACATCGAAGGCCTGGAACGTGCCGATCACGGTGGTGATCAGCAGGAAGAAGGTGATCGGCGCGAGCAGCGGCAGCTTGATCCGGCGGAACCTGGTCCAGCTCCCGGCCCCGTCGATCGCCGCCGCCTCGTCGAGCTCCTTCGGCAACCCCTGCAGGCCGGCCAGATAGATCAGCGCGGTGAAGCCCACGCTCTTCCAGAGGTAGACGATCACCAGCCCCGGCAGCGCCCAGTCGGAGTTGTTCATCCAGTCCGGTGGCTCAGCGCCGAACGGTTCGATCAGTGCCCGCAACAGGCCGTAGCCGGGATCGAAGATGAACAGCCAGATCGTCGCGACGGCGGCACCGGAGAGGATGTGCGGCGCGAACGAGATCGTCCGCACCAGACCGCGCCCCTTGAGCGGCTGGTTGAACAGCAGGGCCAGCGCCAGACCGATCACCAGGCTGCCGACCACGATCAGGCCGGTGAAGACGAGCGTGATCCACAACGTCTTGTGGAACGCGGGATCGGTCAGCGTGTTCACGTAGTTCGTCAGTCCGACGAACTTCGGCCGGGCCGCGATCATGTTCCAGTCGGTCAGACTGAGGTAGGCGTTGTAGATGATCGGCCAGTAGGCGAACACCGCGATCACCAGCAGGTTCGGCGCCACCAGCAGGGCGAACAGCCGGTACTCGCGCCGCCGTCGCCGCCGCTGCTCCTGGTCGCCTGTAGCAACTTGTTGCCGTTCGTCCGGATGCGTCCGGACCGGCAGATCGAGAGCAGTCACGACACCCTCCTCGCAGGATCGGCCAACAGGTCGAGTAGCGCATCGGCGAGCCCGGGCGCAGCTGCCAGTACGCCGTCCGGCAGCGGCGTCCCCGGACCGCCGACGGTTCGCGCACCGGCCTCCCGGGCGATCAGCCCGCCGGCCGCGACATCCCATCGCTGGATCACGTGTTCGTAGTACGCGTCAGCAGTGCCGTCGGCGACCGAGCAGAGATCCAGGGCCGCGGACCCACCCCGACGAACATCCCGTACTGCGGGGAGCACGCGCCGCAGGTACTCCGCCTGCTCGGCCCGCCGCTCCGCCAGATACGAGAACCCGGTGCTCACCAGAGCAGCCGCGAGGTCCCGGGACTCCCGCAACTCCAGCCGTACGCCGTTCCGCGTGGCGCCCCCGTCGCGCACGGCCTGCCAGGTGATCCCGGTCCTCGGTTGATGAACGACACCGACCAAGGCACCGGTCTCGTCCTCGGCCGCGATACTGACGGCCCAGTCCGGACGGCCGTAGAGGTAGTTCACCGTCCCGTCGAGGGGGTCGATCACCCAGGTGATGCCGGAAGCCGAGGGCTTCGAGGCGCCTTCCTCACCGAGCAGTCCGTCATCGGGCCGGGCCGCGGCCAGGCCGTCGGTGATCAGCTTCTCGGATGCGCGATCGGCGGCGGTGACGGGATCGCTGGCCGAACTCTTGGTCTCGACAGCCGGCCCGTCGATGCTGAAGGCGGCCTGCCTGGCCAGCAGTTCCGCCCCCGCGGATGTTGCGAGAGTGGCGGCCAGAGCAAGAAGCTCCTTGACGTCAGCAGTGCACATCCCGTGAAATTATCACCAGATTGTGGTGACGTATAGATAATTAGTGTGATTTTCTCAGCTAAATCACATCAGTCGTCATCATCGTCGCGTAACCGGACGCCGGTGACACCGTCGAGGTCGTCGAGAGCCAGGACGAGATTCTGCAGCGGGGCGCGGCCGGTGAACCGCATCGAGGCCCGGACCTGCTGCTCACCGTCTTCGCGATGCACCTCCGTGGCGAGCACCGAGGCCTCGAAGCCCATCGAGGTCGCGGTGTGCAGGATCGCCCGCAGTACGCCGGAACCGTCGAGGTACCGGACGGTGACGATCTTGCGGCGGTCAGGCGACGGCAGGTAGCGGGTCAGCCGGGTGAACGGGCCGACCACCACCAGATGCAAGGCAGTCCCCGCCACCGCGAGCACCGGCATCCCGGCGCCGCAGGCCATCCCGATCGCGGCGGTCATCCAGATCGTCGCCGCGGTGGTCAGCCCGCGCACCACGTCGCGGCGCATGAAGATCACCCCGGCCCCGAGGAAGCCGACGCCGGAGACGACCTGGGCCGCGATCCGGGACGGGTCGAGGTTGACGTCGGTCCCGAGCACGTTCGAGAAGCCGAACCCGGAGACCAGCGTGAAGACCGCGGCGCCGGTCCCGACGAGCGTGTGGGTCCGGACGCCCGCGCTCTTCTGGTGGATCTGCCGTTCGATGCCGATCAGCATCGACAGCACGAACGCGATCAACAGCAACAGCAGTTCGAGCCAGGTGTCGGAGGTGGCAAGCCTCACGAGACGAGCCCCACCGGATCACGACCCGCGAGGTAGGCCGCCACTGCCTCCGCCGCGATCGAGCCTGCCCGGTGGGCGGTCTGCCGGGTGGCGCCGGCCAGGTGCGGGGTCATCACCACATGAGGTGCCGTCAGCAACCGTGACCCGGCCGGCAGCGGCTCGGCCGGGAAGACGTCGAAGGCCGCGGCGCTCAGCTGTCCCGATTCGAGGGCGTCGACGGTGGCGTCGTAGTCGAGCAGTCCACCGCGAGCCGTGTTCACCAGTACGCCGCCGCGCGGCATCAGCGCGAGTTGTTCTGCACCGATCATGCCCCGAGTCTCCTCTGTCAGCCGCGCATGCAGGCTGACCACGTCGGAGCGTCGCAGCAATTCGTCGAGCCCGACCACCTCGATCCCCTCCGGTGCGGTGGAGATGAAGGGGTCGTTCACCAGCACCCGGGCACCGAAGGCGAGCATCACCCGGGCGACCCGGCTGCCGATCGCGCCGAAGCCGATCAACCCGACGGTCGCACCGTCCAGCTCGCCACCGCATTCGTCGTACGCATAGAGATCACTGCGCCACTCGCCCTCTTCCAGCGTGCGCTGCAGCCGGGGAAGGTTGCGCAGGGCCCCCAACATCAAGGTGACGGCGTGCTCGGCCGCGGCGCCGGCGTTCCGGCCGGGTGTCGACGACACGATGATCCCGCGCTTGGTTGCCGCGGGCACGTTCACGTTCACCGGACCGCCGCGGCAGCAGACCAGGAAGCGCAGGTCCGGCGCCGCGGCGAGCACTCGCTCCGTGAACGGACCCATCTGCGTGACGGCCACCTCGACACCGGGCAGCGCCTCGATCAGCTGGTCCTCGGCATCGCTCGCCTCGTCCACCTCGGCCACCGGCCCGTACGGCGTGAGCGGCCAGGGCAAGGTGACTTCGCGGAAGTCGAAGGTGACGTCCGGAAGCTTGCCGAGCTCTGCTGCGAGCAACTCGTTGCGGACGAAGTGGTCGCCGGCGAGCAACGTGGGGACGGTTCTCATCAGACTCCTGGTTCTCGGTCAGCGCGGCGCCGGGTCGGCCCAGCGCAGGCGGGCGGACTCGACACGGCGCAGGTAATGGGCGTAACCCTCGTCGTAGAAGGCGGCACGGGCCGGGTCGGGATCGAGCTGCCGCGTCTCCGCGATCCATTCGGACCCGGTTCCCTCGGGCGACGCAGCCCGCCGTGCACCGATCACGGCTCCCCGCGCGGCGACCTGGGAAGCCTCGGTCGTATGCAGTGGACTGTTGAGCACATCGGCAAGGATCTGCGTCCATTCCGTACTGCGGGCGCCGCCGCCGCACACCGTCACGCGCCCCGCCCAGCCGGCCGCTTCCAGGCAATGCCGAGCGGCGTAGGCGATCCCCTCGCAGGTCGCCCGGACCAGATCCGCCTGGCTGGTCGACAGGTCGATCCCGTCGAACGTCCCCCGGGCCCGGGTATCCACGAATGGTGCCCGCTCGCCCGCCTCCGACAGGTACGGCAGGACGGTGACGCCACGAGCGCCAGCGGGGCTTTCCGCCAGCAGACCAGCCAGCTGCTCCGTCCCGAGTCCGACCAGCGCGAGCACTCGGTCGAGCGCCGCCGTACCGACCATCGCCGGCATCGCCCGCAACCAGGTCCCCGGCGTCCAAGTCCCGAGGAACAACCCCGCCGGCTCACCGTCCACCGGCAGCTCCTGCGTGACCACCTGGCAGGCGAGCGTCGTACCGACAGTCAGTAGTGCGTCGCCGACCTCGGTGACTCCGGCTCCTGTGGCAGCCGCCGGAAGATCATAGGGGCCCGCGGAAACCCTTGTTCCCAAGGCAAAGCCGGCCGACGGATCTCGGAGTTCACCCACCGGGCTCGGCTCGACCGGTGCCAGCAGATGCTGCCGATCCGCGAGCCCGCAGGCAGCCAAGGCATCCGCGTCGTACTGGCCTGTTCGCGGATCCAGGAAGGGCGCCGACGCATCGGAGACATCGGTCGCACGTACTCCGGTGAGTCGCTGCATCACGACGTCCTTGCAGTACGCCGCCGTGTGGGCGCGATCGAGAACGTCAGGCTCCTCAGCCAGTACTGCGGCCAGCAGCGGCCCGGAAGCGCCCGGGAACATCCGGTTGCCGGAAACACGGAAGACGTTTTCGGCGACGCCGTCGGACGTCCACCGCTCGAGGATCGAACTGCTCCGCGCATCCAGCCAGGAGATCGCGGGACGGACCGGGTGCCCGTCGGAATCGACCAGCCAGAGTCCGTCCCCCTGCGCCGTGATCGCCAACACCCCCGGCCGCGGCGCCGCTCCCGGCCTTGAGCCGGCGACTGCCGCTCCGGACCGGGCGCCGACGGTCGCGGCCAGCTCGGTCAGAACTTCGTTGACTGAGGCAACGATCTCGTCGGTGTCGTGTTCGAACCGGCCCGGTCCCGGCCGGACCAGGCTGGTCGGCCGGGACGCCTCGGCGATCTCGCGTCCTTCGTCGTCGAAGGCGACGGCCTTGGTGACCGTCGTCCCGACATCAACCCCGACGTCCATACGCTGCCTCCTAGTGGGCGACTAGAGCGATGCGACCTCGACCTGCGCGCCGTTGTCCCGCAGAGCTTCGATGAGATCGGCTGGGGTCTTCTCGTCGACGACCACGAGGTCGAAGTCGGTCAACGGGGCCAGCCGGTGCAGTGCGGTCCGTTGCAGTTTGCTGTGGTCGACGAGCAGCACCTTGGTCCGCGCCGAGCGCAGCATCGCCTGCTTGACCAGGACGATCTCCTGCTCCTGGTGGAAAGCGTGCGTCGCCGACACCGCCGAAACGCTGCAGAACAAGAAGTCCGGGTGCAGGGCCTCGACTGCCTGCGCGCACGGCAGCCCGCCGAACGAGTCGTGCGACGGCGAATAGATCCCACCGAGCGCGAGCAGCGTGATGTCGCGGAGCTGGCTCAGCTTGCCGATCGCGGGCAGGAAGTTGGTCGCGACGGTCAGCGGCGTGATGTCCTCGAACAGGTCGATCAGCGCCAGCGCACTGGTCGAGTCGTCCAGCATCACCGACATGCCCGGCTCGATCATCGCGCGGGCGTGCCGGGCCAGCGCCGACTTCTCCGCCTGCGCGGTGTTCAGCCGGTACGCCACGTTGCTCTCGAACACGCTCGTCGGCTGGGCCGTCACGCCGCCGCGATACTTGCGGACCACGCCTTGGCGTTCGAGCTCGTCCAGGTCGCGATGCACGGTCATCACGCTGACCCCGAAGGCCTCGACCAGGTCGTTGGCCGAGACGGAGCCGTGCTTCACGACGTACGCCGCGATCTCGGCCTGGCGCCGGGCCGGCCGGCTCAGCTCCGGGGAGTCACCATCGAGGTCTGAAGTCATGCCAGCTTCTCCATTCGCACTGCCGGAACGTTGTACGCCTCCAGGCCCACTGTGTCCGGTTGCCACCGGAACCGCACCAGCGCAGCAGGCCCGAGCGCTGGGAGCAGTCTGCGGTAGTCCCGCAACTCCAGCCCGAGCACCCGGCAGGTGAGCAGCCGGATCAGGGTGTTGTGGGCGACCACGAGCACCTTCTGGCCGGCATGTTCCTTGCCGATCTCCTGGAAGGCCTCGTAGACCCGATCGGCCGCGGCCGCCGGATCCTCACCGCCCGGGAAGTGGTTGCCGACCGGATCCAGCTCGAACGCCTTCGCCACCGCGACGGGCAGTTCGCCGAGCATCCGGCCTTCCGCAGTACCGAAGTCCACTTCGCGCAGGCGTGCGTCCACGACCGGCCGGAGTCCGAACGCTTCGGCGACCGGGGCCGCGGTCTGCCGGGCGCGGAGCATCGGTGACGACCAGAGCGCGTCCGGGGCGAAGTCCTCCGCCCAGTCCCGCAGCTGGTCAGCCTGCCGCAGGCCGACGTCGTCGATCGGCAGATCGGTGGACCCCGTGTACCGGTTGCCGTGATGCCACTCGGTCCGGCCGTGCCGGGCCAGTACGACGATCGTCCTCATCCCAGATACCCCCGGCGATCGAGCTCCGCGACGAACTCGCCGTACAGGTGCTCGAGCCGCTCATCGGGATGCGGTTCCAGCACCTTCGGCACCTGCACCATCCGGGCAGCCGTCTGCGTCACCGACGCATCGCCCGAGGCCGCAAGGACCGCCATCCCGTACGCCGGATCGGAGCTGGCCGGGAGCTCCACCGGTACGCCGAGCACGTTGGCGCGGAGCTGGTTCCAGTAGCCGCTGCGGACTGCACCGCCGGTGAGTGAAACGGACCCGACCGGTTCCGCGCCGAGCTTCACCAGATGTTCGAAGGCGAGCCGCTCGATGAAGGCGACGCCCTGCAGGACCCCGGCGTACCGATGCAGGTCGTCGGGGAAGTCGCCGAGGGCGAAGCTGGTGGCGTCCGGGGCGACGAAGGGGAACCGCTCGCCGCGTTTGGTGATCGGATAGATCACGGCGTCGACCGGGCCGAGGTCGCGGGCCTGCCGGTCGAACGCGTCCAGGTCGGCGCCGGGGAGCATCACGGTGAGCGCGCCGGCGCCGGTGTTCGAGGCGCCACCGGGGAGCCAGCCGCCGTCGGGATGCCGGTGCGAATACACGGCGCCGGTCGGGTCGTCGAGCAGGTCCTTGCTGACGCCTTTGAGAACGAGCGTGGTGCCGAGGACGGAGTTCCAGGCGCCCGGGGTGAGGGCACCGGCGGCGATCTGGGCAGCGCAGCCGTCGGTCATGCCGGCGTACACCGGAGTTCCCTCAGGGACCCCGGTGACCTGGGCTTTTGCCTTCGAGACGCGACCCAGCTCGGTGCCCGGCAGGACGACCTCGGGAAAGATGTCGCGATCGAGCCCAAGCCGATCGAAGGCCTCGAACGGCCAGCTCTCGGCCACCAGGTCGTAGCCGGTCTTCAGCGCGTGACTCGTGTCGGTCGCGACGGGCGACCGACAAGGTGGGCCGCAACGGCGTCCGCACTGTGCGCGATCCGCCGCGGGTCGGTGTCTTGCTGTTCGAGGAGCCAGAGGATCTTCGGGAGGGCCCAGGTGGGTTGCATTGCTGTTGACCAGCGGGGCGGGTCGGCGGTGACGATGCGTGGGAGCTCGGCGGTCGCGCGGGCGTCGTCGTACATCAAGGCCTGGGTGAGCGGGCGGCCGTCGGTGTCGGTGAGCAGGACGGTGCCAGAGGTCGAGCAGATGGCGATGCCCTCGACGGACGGATCGGCGACCTCGGCGAGGGTGGCGTCGACCGCGGCGAACCAGTCGAACGGATCCTGCTCGTGCCGGTCTCCGTCGGGGCGCGAACTGGTCAGCGGGCGAGCGGCCCGGCCGAGCACGGCACCGGACGCCGCGACGCGGACCGCGCGCACGCTCTGGGTGCCGAGGTCGACGCCGATCCAGGACGGTTCCCCCACGCTTCCGCCTCCCGTCGTCCCGCCAGCGATGTTATGTCGATTGGTAACATAACATCAAAGCGCGATAACAGGGCCCTCGGGCGGCTGACCTCAGGAGTGCATCAGGAGCAGTGAGCGATCGGCGGTGGCGAGTTCGAGGCGGCCGGCGTCGACGGCGCCGTACGCGCCGATCGGACCGCTGGCGGGGCGGCCGTGCCGGTTCAGCCAGAATCCCCAGCCGGCCGGGGCATCCGGCCACTCGGGATCGGGCGTCCAGCCGTGCGGCGGTCGCCAGCTGTCACTCGGTGGTTCAGGCCAGCTGGGTGGCGGATTGAATCGATGCACTGAGCGGCCCTTCCGGATCCCCCCAGGAGACCCGATGATCGGAAGTGTCTGACAGATCAACGATCACGCCGACCGGACGTCACGGCTAAATCTTGGTAAAGAATATGGCCCCGTTCGGCGCGTTGACCAGAGGAACGCGTAGTGAGCAAGTAATCACCCAGAGGCACCTGTCCCCGCAGGTAGCTGTTGCCCGCAGCCCCGGCAGCACTCACGCGTCCGATTGCTGGGCGAGTGGGTACAGGTTGGTTATGGCGACACGACGGGCAGGCGCAACGGCAGTGGTCCGGGCGCGGAGCGGACGGCTGCTCCGGGGCATCGTGGCGATGGTGGTCTTCACCCTGCCGGTGGTGCTGCTCGGGTTCGCGGTGCGCCAGCAGTTCGATCCGTTGATCAGGGCCGACGACGCGGCCAGCCGGGCGGCGACCGGGTTCAGCATCCGGCACGGACTGGTGCCGCTGCTGAAGGTGATCCAGGTCGTCAGCCTGCCGGTCTTCGTCTACCTCGCGGCGACCCTGGTGGTCATCTGGGTCTGGCACTCGAAGAAGCTCAGAGGGCGGGCCTTGTGGGCGTTCGTGACGATGATGGTCGGCTGGGGAATCGGCGGGCGTCAGCAAGCCCATCACCCAACGCGCCCGGCCGGTCGTCGACGATCCGGTCCCGCACGCACAGGGTTACTCGTTCCCCTCCGGCCACGCCCTGAACATCACCTTGGCGGCCGGCGTCCTGGTCTTCCTGCTCTGGCCGATCCTCACCGCCACCCAGCGCCGGATCGCCGTCGCGCTCGCGATCGTGGTGCCTCTCGTGGTGGGTCTGGACCGGCTGTTCATCGGTGCGCATTTCCCGTCCGACATCTTCGCCGGGCACGTACTCGGTCTGGGCATTATGTTCGCTTCATGGATCGGCTTCATCGGCAAGACGGCGGCGACCTCCTCACCAGGACCATCGCACCCGGCGTAGCACTCGGCGGCATCATCATCGGCTTCGGCCTCGCACTGAAAGGACCACTCGACGGGCTGTCCCACGCAGAGGAGTCGGTCAACAAGGATCTGGCCGGCGACCGGACCGGCAGCTGGAACACGATCACCGCGGTGTGGTCGCAGATCGGCAACACCGCCGGGGTGATCGCTGTCTGCGTCGTCGTCTCGTCACTGCTGCTGTGGCGGACCCGGGATCTGCGGCTGGCGTTCGTCGCACCGGTGGCGATCGCCATGCAGGGACTGATCTTCCTGATCGCGGCCAAGGTCGTCGACCGCGACCGCCCACAGGTCGAGAAGCTCGACAAGTCACCGCCGACGGCGAGCTACCCCAGCGGACACGAAGGTGCGTCGACCGGCCTGTACGTCGCGCTCGCGCTGCTCGCGTCGCGGATCGAACGCACCTGGCTGCGCTGGACCACGGTGATCCTCTGCCTGGCCATGCCGTTGCTGGTCGCGTTCGCGCGGCTCTACCGCGGGATGCATCACGTCACGGACGTCGCCGCGGGGACGGTCAACGGCGCCATCTGCGCCCTGCTCGCCTACGGCTGGTACCTGCACTGCAGCCGCCGGCGCCAAGGAGTCCGTACCCGCGGCAGGAGGCCGGGCAGCCGCCCTTGACATCGGCCCGGTACGAGCGGACCTTGAAGGCAGTCGATCGGCATCGTGGGGGGACCATGGATTCTGATCTGGGCACCTGTGTGCCGAAGACCGACGTCGTTCTGAACCTGTTCGGCGGAACACCCAGATTCGCGACCGTACGGGCTCACGTGGCGACGCTGCGCGCCGTCGTGGCCAATGGCACGAGCGCCGCCCTCTTCAGCGTTGAGGCGGTCCGCGAGCCCTGTTCGCCCTGGCTGGCCGACTACCGCGAACGCCTCGCCAAGGCAGTCACGCCTTGGCTGGAGGAGGTGTCGCGGCCGTTGGCCGAGGCGTGGGCCGGTGAGCGTGGGCTGAACGCGGCGCATCGGATCGCCCTGCAGCGCTTGACCTTGCGGAGCAACACCGAGCTACTGGCGTTGGTAGTGGACAGCTCATGGGAGTTCGAGCGGTCCGGTCAGACCCGGTTGCTCGATGCCGAGCTGATCCGGCCGCGGATCGCCGCGCTCACCGGGACATTGGTTGCCCTGAACAACAGGTTTCACTAGGCGGCTTGGGAGGTCGCCTCGCTGAGCCGGACGGGGAGGACACCTGCGGCCATCGACTGGTCGAAGCCGGCCAGTTGGGTGCACGCGGCACTGAGGGCGTCCGACTGGCTACGGCAGCCGTCGACGTACCAGAACGGGTCGTCCGGCTGACGGTCGTCGGCGTCGTCGATGTCGGCGTACCAGCAGTCCACGCCGTGGCAGTGGTAGTGCACCACGCGAACCTTGAGCTTCATGCCGGATACGACGTTCCCCATATCGTCAACGGTTCCACAGCAGGTGAAAGCTGACCACCTATTTAGTGCTGGTGTGAACTGTTTACGAGGAGACTTCCAACGTTGTAAAACGGGGTATGAGGTTCCTCCGCCCCGCCCTGGTCATCGCGGCCCTCGCAGCATTGCTGACCGGTGTCGTCACCGGTCCGGCGCCGGCCGCCCAACTCCCCGACAAGCAGGCGATCTTGGCCCAAAGCTTCCGGAAT
Source organism: uncultured Actinomycetota bacterium (assembly GCA_963740725.1). Taxonomy (GTDB): domain Bacteria; phylum Actinomycetota; class Actinomycetes; order Propionibacteriales; family Kribbellaceae; genus Kribbella. Next base: position 28,355 of record CAVUFT010000015.1, on the reverse strand, counting down.
CCGGTCAATACCGGCGCCGACCCATCACTCTTCTTCTCCAACGGCAAGTACTACGTGGCGACCACCACCGGTGATCACATCGGGATCTGGTCGTCTCCCAGCCTCGCGACGCTGCTGGTCGCGCCCGAGACCGTCGTCTGGCGGGACACGAACACCACCCGCAACACCCAGATGTGGGCGCCCGCGTTCCGGCACGTCGGCAACCGTTGGTACATCTACTACACCGCCTCCGACGGCGTCGATGCCAACCACCGGATGTACGTGCTCGAGTCGAGCGGCGACGACCCACTCGGTCCGTACCAGTTCAAGGCGAAGATCGCGGACTTCGGTGAGTACGCGATCGACGGCGAACCGATCACCCACAACGGCCAGCAGTACTTCGTCTGGACCGGTCCCGGCCGCGGCCAGGGTGGTCCGGCGCAGCTCTACATCGTCCGGATGAGCAACGCCTGGACGTCGACCGGCGCCCGGGTCGCGATTCCGGCGGACGGTGGCTGCACCGAAGTACGGGAAGGTCCTACGCCGCTCTATCGCAACGGGCGGACGTTCCTGACGTACTCGACCTGTGACACCGGCAAGCCCGACTACCAGTTGTGGATGAAGAGCATCGCGAACGGCCTCGACCCGATGGTGGCGTCGAACTGGGTGCAGATCCCCGGCCCGAGCTTCTCCCGCAACGACTCGACCGGCGTCTGGGGACCGGGGCACCACTCGTTCTTCACCTCGCCGGACGGGACCGAGGACTGGATCGCGTACCACGGCAAGAACACCAGCACCTACACCTACTCGTTCCGCACCGCACGCGTGCAGAAGATCGGCTGGAACGCCGACGGTACGCCGAGCCTCGGCAGCCCACTCGCGGCCGGCGCCACCCAGACCCTGCCGTCCGGGGATCCCGGTTCGGCGAACTACTGGATCAACGACACCGACACCGGAACCGGCCTGAACCAGGTCGAGTACGCCGGCAACTGGAGCTCCGGATCCGGTTGTGGGAACCAGTGCTTCTGGGGCAACGACCACTGGTCCGGCCAGACCAACGCGTCCGCCACGATCAGGTTCACCGGGACCAAGGTCGCGCTGCTCAGTGTCCGCGACACCGGCAACGGGATCGCGGCCATCTCGATCGACGGCGGCCCGGAACAGCGGGTCGACTACTACAGCTCGATCCGGGTCGGCGAACAACTGAACTACGTCAGCCCGACCTTGTCCGCCGGCCCCCACACCCTCAAGGTGCGAGTGACCGGCGACAAGAACCCCGCGTCGTCCAGTGCCGTCATCAGCCTCGACCGGATCGAGGTGTACTGACTAGCTGTTGTAGACCTCCAGTTCAACAACTCTCGAGTACGTCGGGCCTTCGTTGCTTGCCAGCGCGAGGATCCGTACGGCGGTGGCCGTCACCGGGGTGAAGGTGGAGCTCTTCAAGCCCGCCACGTTGTTACGCACCTCGGCGACGGTCTGCCAGGCATCACCGACCTTGGCCTGCACGTCCCAGTCCTTCAGGCCGTACTTGGCGGCCGGGTACTGCTTCGAGTCGAGTGTGTAGAGGTCGACCCGGCCGACGGTCTGCGGCTGGTCGAAGGTCACCTGAAGCCAGTCGGGGAAGTTTCCCTTGGTCGCGTCGTTCCAGCCAGTGGTCTTCGCCCAGTGCTCCGAGTCGCGATCACCGTCGACCGCACCACAGGCCGGGTACACCGGCAGATGTTCGCTCGACGCGCTCACCGGCACGAAGCGGGCGAGGTTGCCGCTGTTGTCGGTCGGCGGCTCCCCGACCTGCACCGGCAGGCTGAGCTTCTGGTCCCCTGCCGTGATCTGGATCGTGTAGCTCCCCGGCGCGGTACCACGAGGCGCGTTGACGTCGATCGGAACCTTGAGCGTGTAGCCCGGGCGGCAGATAGCTCGACACCAGCTTGCGCGACAGCGTCAGCGGTGCGGCCGCGTCGAGGAAGGCATCGGCGTACACGGCGGTCTTTCCGGTGTTCCCGAACCGTAGCTCGAAGCCTTGTTTCGCACAGGGCACCGGAGTGACCGCGACCTGCGCGACGTCGGTCGCGAGGGTCAGCCCACGTTGGACGGAACGATCGGCCGCGGCCGGTCCCATGATGCCTGCGGCAACTATTCCGATCAGGGCAGCAGCAACGACGGCTAGTGGGCGCCTCATCGGACCGCCTCCCCGGCGACAGTGTTCAGGCCCGGGTTGCCGGCCTCGACCACGAACGAGTGGATGGTGGAGATCGGCGCGCCCGGCTTGTCGATGTACGGCACCGCGCGGAAGTCGACCCGGAGTTCCCGTTCGTCGAAGCGGAGCACGGAGTACCCCCGTTTCTCGTTGACCAGCTTGAGATGCGGGTTGGCGGCCAGGAACTTCTCCCCGTTCGCCGATACGTCGACGCCGTTGCCGCCGCTGCTGAACGATGTCGGCACGACCTCGACCCCGTAGGTCTGCGACGACGGATCGGCGAAGTCGCGTTTCATGTCCATCGCGTAGCCCGCGTGCACGTCGCCGGTCAGCACCACCGGATTGCGATGACGGTTCGCGGCGAGTCCGTCGAGCATCACCTTCTGGTTGGCGGCGTACCCGTCCCAGGCGTCCATGTTGTAGAGGTCCGCCGGCGTCGGGTCGAGATCCATCCTGCTCATGATCACCTGGTTGGCGAGCACGCTCCAGGTGGCTCGCGACCGATTCAGCCCGTCCAGGAACCATTGGGTCTGTTGCTGTCCGGCCAGGACCCGCGCCGGATCGCGCCGGGCATCGGAGTCTGCCTTCCAGCCGTCACCAGCGGCCTGGTCGGACCTGTACTGCCGGGTGTCCAGGACACTCAAGTCGGCCAGCCGCCCGAAGCTGAACCGGCGATAGAGCAGGTAGTCGGGTCCTTGCGGAGCGGGCCCTCGCAACGGCAGGTGTTCCCAGTACGCGCGGTACGCGTTCGCACGGCGTACTAGGAAGTCTTCGACCGGAGCGTTGCTCTTGGAGACCAGCCCGGCGTAGTTGTCCTGTACTTCGTGGTCGTCCCAGGTAGTGATCCAAGGAGCGTTCAGGTGGGCTGCTTGGAGATTTGGGTCCGACTTGTAAAGCGCGTACTGCAGCCGGTACCGGTCGAGCGTGTCCGCCTCGGTGCGGAACTGGTCCGGCACCGGGTCGGTCAGATTGCGCAACCCGCCGGCTGCTGCGATGCCGTACTCGTAGATGTAGTCCCCCAGGAAGACCACGGCGTCGACATCCTCTGACGCCAGATGGCCCTGGGCTGTGTAGTAGCCGTCGGGCCAGGACTGGCAGGAGCTGACGCCGAGGGTCAGCTGACCGCCGCGCTGGCCGGGCGCCGGCGCAGTACGGGTGCGGCCGGTCTGGCTGAGGTAGCCGTCCACACGGAAGCGGTACCAGTAGTGCCGGCCGGGCTGCAGTCCTTGGACGTCGACGTGCACGCTGTGCGAGAACTCCGGGCGGGCAGTGGCCCGGCCGGCTCGCACGACCTGGCGGAAGTGCTCGTCCTTCGCCACCTGCCAGTCGACGCCGACCTCCTTGTACGGCGCGCCGCCGAGGGGCTCGAAGGGCTTCGGCGCCAGCCTGGTCCAGATCACCACCGCATCGGGCAGCGGATCTCCGGACGCGACTCCGAGCGTGAACGGGTTGCCGGTGAGCCCGCCCGTGGCGCCACTGCCGACGGCCGTGCCTGGAAGGTTGGTCCCGAACGCCACCGCGGTGGCGGCGCCGGTGAGGGTGAGGAACCGGCGCCGGGCCAGTCTCACCGCGGGTCTGAGATCTTCGGTCACTTGATCAGGGCTCCTCTCGGAAATGCCTCACCCGGACCGGCCCGAACAGGCCTGACGTCCGCTGTCCCGGGAACACGAAATGGGTCGGGCTGACCGCGTCCAGGTAGGGCGCGACGGTCCCGAAGACCTCGATGTCGAGCGTGTGCTCACCGGCCGGGGCGGCGAGCTCGAAGACGTACGGCGTACAGAACCGCACGCCCGCGCTCTGGCCGTCGAGGAAGACCTCAGCCGTTCCCCGCACCTTGCCGAGGTCGAGTTGGAAGCGATCGCCGGTGGTGATTCGGCGGCGGTAGCGGACACCGCCGCTGTACTCGGCGAGCCCCTGGTCCTCCCAGTTACCCAAGCCGAGCCGGCCTGGTCCGACGATCGCCCGGATGGGTCCGGCGAGGGCTGCACCCGCCTCGAAGCCCGGCTCGGTCAGCAGCGTCAGCTGGCCGCTGCGGGCACCGGCCGGAACCTCGACGGTCAGCCGACCGGTTCCGGCAGCGATCTCGGTCTCGTCCACGGCGACCACAGCATGAGCGGCGAGATCGAACTCGAGGCGAACTGTGCCTGGCGGGAGATCGAAGCCCAGGTACTCGACCCGCTGCGGTTCGACGCGCGGTACCGCGAAGGTGATCGGCTCGACCACCGAGGTGTCCGTGCCGTCCAGCCAGGCTGCAGCGGGCAACGGATGCGGCCGTCGCGTCAGGTACAGGTCGGACAGTGCGCGATGGCGCTGCCGCCTGCGGACCACCTCGACCCGCTCACCGCCGACTTCGCAGGCCCAGTCGTGATCGGACACGACCAACCCGTCGACGAGGATCGGCGACCACTGGTCGACCTCGATCGAGACCTCGTTCTCGCCCGGTCGCAGCGCAGCTGCCACGTCGTACCGGCGGACCCGCGGTGTCGGGCGCTCGTAGGGGAGGAACCCACCCTGGCGACCGACCTCGCTGCCGTTGACGAACAGCCGCGCCGAACCGCTCGCGGTCAACGTGAGCATCGATTCACCAGCCGGTACGACGGTCGTGGTCAGCCGGATCGCCGTACCGGCCGGTGGCTGCGCTGCCGGTGCGATCCATTCCGGCCGCCGGTACGCCGCTGGATCGCGGACGAAGGCCAGGTTGGCTCGGAGCGGCAGCTCATCGGATGGCGTCAGGCGGAGTTCGACCGTGTGCTGCCCGGCTGGAAGGCTCAGACCTCCGGAGGCGAAGTGACCGCCCGCATCGTCGACCGGCAAGAGCACGCCGTCGACCAGCAACTCCTTGGCTGCAGGTGCGCCGATCACCACCGTGGTGTCGAGCGGATCAGCCAGCTTGAAGGCGGTCCGGAAGGAGACCGTCTGCCCGGCCGCGACCACCCCGAAGTCGAGGAACTCTTCCGGCACGTGTCCTTTGGGGCCTAGCGAGTCCTTGTGGATCGGGTCCTTGTAGATGCCCAGCCGCTCCGAGTACTCGACCGGGACGCCGTCGATCAGCCCGTGCGGGCCGAACGTCGCGTGGGCGGAACTCCAGTGCTCTTCGCCCTCGACCCGATGCCGGAGCGCCCAACTCTCCACCACAACCTCGCCGCCGGCCGGCCAACTGAAGTCGCCCCAGGTGTTGTCCAGCGTCGGCAGCAGGGCCGCCTCCCAGTCACCGTCGAGCAACTCCTCCTGCCACTTCACTGCCGGAGACGGCATAGCGCTATCGTTGCCCTCAGCAAACACCAGGAGTGCAGCAGGTCCCTGGTCGAAAGGAACAACGACCTCGGTGACGTCGCCATCCACCTTGCAGGCAAGGGATTTCGGCTCACCACCGAACGGCGAGACCAGCATCGGAGCACCCGGCGCATCGCGAACCTTGACCGTCACCTCGCGCAGGTAGCGGTCCGGATCGAAGTCGTAGCCGACGGTGGCCCAGTCATGGCTGATCCCCCGCTCGACCTTCCGCCCGTCGCCGACCCGCGTCGCGCTCCACTCGGTGGCCGGGACGAACACGACCAGCGAGCCATCCACCTCGCGAGCCAGCACCGGGACCTCTGCCTCGACCCTGCGCGACAATCGAGCCAGTACGGCGGGAACCTCCGCGGCGGTCCTCACCAGGTGCGCCTCGCCGCGGGCAAACCGTTCCTTCAACAGGGCAACGGCCTTGTCGCCACCGGCAACGCCTCGGGTAGGCAGCGCGCCCACCGCCACCAGCAGACCGCCGGCCGCGACGAACTCGTCGAGCCGCTCGGCCACCGGACCTTCCAGAACTGTTGCTGCTGGCAACACCACCGCGGCGTACTCCTCGTCCGCGATGAACAACCGCGGGCCGGCACCGACCTCGGCCCCCGCGAGCGAGTCGTCATCGATGACGTCGGCGTCGATACGGGCCTGGTCCAGCACACCGAGTACCGGCGCGAACCAGGTCGCGTCGCCGATCAGCTCGCGATACACCTCCTGCGCCCGGACGGCGTCGGGCCCGGGCCCGTCCATGGTCAGGTCGGCCTGGGCCGTCGCGTTCGGGAACAGGACGGCGACCTCGCAGACGTGTCGGCCCATCGACAGTACGGCGCACAGCCGGGCGACCGCGTCGGCGAAGTGCTTGTGGTGGCGCCAGTACGGCTGCCGCCAATCTGTCGACGGGGGCGCCCATTCCCACCAACCGGCGCGGGTCGTGTAGTAGACCGCGTGCGGGTTGTAGAGGGTGGCGCCGGTGCGCAGCCAGGGCAGCAGCCAGTCGAAGGTCTCCTCCAACGTGCCGCCCCAGCCCGTGGAGTGGAAGGCTTCGATCCAGGTCCGCGGCCGGTCGTAGAGGTGGGCGAGCGACGAGTGGATCCGGGCGTCGCCGTGATGATCCGAACCCGGTGCGCTGAACCAGCGATGGGTCCGCGCGTAGTCGGCGTACAGCTGGACGCCCTCGACCGGGCGCCCGGCGCGGGCCGGGTCCTGCTGGTCACAGCCGACCAGGAGTCCGCGCTCCTCATGCCACTCGTGCAGTGGCCGGAAGAACGCCTCTTCGGCCAGTGCCGCGCGGAGTGCGTGGTAGTCGCGTCGTACCTGATCCGCATCCGGCATCGGGCTGCCCCAGAGAGCGCCAAGGCGGTCCCGGAGGTCGTAGCCGTACCTGCTGACGAACTCGTCGGCGAAGTCGGCCGACCAGGTGGGCATCGAGGGAAGCTCGTCCTGGAACGAGCCGACCACCACCGTCCCCAACCTGTCCCCCAGCCGACGGGCGAACTCCCCGTGCACCTGATCGAGCAACGCAGTACAGGCTTGCTTGCTCAGGTAGTCGAACCCGTGGTCGGTCTCGTAGAACAAGGAGAGCCTGGACTCCATCGGCGCCTCGCACTCGGCTCCGTCACCGGTCGCAGTCACCGGTTGTCCGGGCCCTCCGTCGAGCGGCTCCAGCACGGCTGCGATCGGACGACCGCCGGCCGGGCACCGCAGTACCAGCCGTCCGGTGCCCGAGATCGTTGCCCGCTGCAACCGACGCCCGGCGTACGCCGGACAGCCGGCGACCAGTTTCGCCTGCAGGTCCGCACCCGAGAAGCCGAGCTGGTCGTAGAACCAGAGCGAGACACCGAGCTCCTCGGCGTCGTCGCACACGCCCAGGAAGATGTCCCACCAGGCCTCGGACAGGAACGGCGGATCGTCGGCATCGCACCCGTGGTCGGAACCGGCCGGCGCCAGGTTCAGTACGACGAGTTGGTAGACGCCGCCTTCGACGAACCGCTCGAGCTGCCAGCGCAGCCTGGCTGGATCGAGCGGTTCGCCGCTCCACCACCAGATCGGCACGGGTGAGAAGGACCTGGGCGGATCGGTCAGTACCGCCGCCAGGCGCTCGGGGAGAGCCACTGGTTATCCCTTCAGGCCGCTCGAGAAGCCGCGGATGACGTAGCGCTGCAGAAGCAGGAAGACGACCAGGATCGGGAGCGCAGCAAGCACCAGACCGGCTGCGACCAACCCGTAGTCGGACGTGTATTCGTTGACGAAGGCAAAGACCCGGACCGGCACGGTCTCCCGGCCGGAGCCGCCCAGGTAGAGCAGCGGGGTGAAGAAGTCGTTCCAGATGTGGACGGCGTTGAGGATCAGCACGGTGCCGGTGATCGGCCGCAGCAGCGGGAAGATCACGTAGCCGAAGGCCTGCAGGTGCGAGGCTCCGTCGATCAGGGCCGCGTTGGTGTAGTCGGCGGGCAGGGACCGGATGAAACCGGTGTAGAGGAAGACCGTGAAGGGCAGCTGAATCCCTGTGTAGAAAAGGATCATGCCCTGGTAGGTGCCGAGCAGGCCGAGGTCGTTGACGAGTTGGTAGAGCGGGATCATGCCGAGCTGGAACGGAAGGATGATCCCGACCAGGAACAGGATGTAGAGGCTGTAGCTCAGCCGCGAGGCCCGGCGGGCGAGGAAGTACGCCGCCAGCGAGCCGAGCACGATCAGGGCGATCACGCTGGAGACCGTGATCAGGGTGCTGTTGAGCAACGCGGAACCGAGTGAGGCCGACTGCCAGGCGGTCCCGAAGCTGTCGACCGACGGCGGGTTCGGCGGCGACAGCGGGGCGTTCGCGATCTGTCCCGGATCCTTGAATGCCAGCGTGACCAGGGCGTAGACGGGGAAGAGGAAGGCGACCGCGGCGGCCACCATCACGATCTCCAGCACGAAGGTGCGTGGCCGGTACCCGGTTCTCATGCGGCCGTCTCCCTCGATCGCAGATAGCCGATCTGGATGAAGGACACCGCCGCGACGAAGATCGCCAGCACCAGCGCGACTGCCGTGCTGTAGCCGAACTTGCCGAACACGAAGGCCTGTTTGTAGAGCACCGTCGACAAGGTGTCGGTGGCGTAGCCGGGACCGCCGTTCGTCATCGCGATGATCTGGGTGAACAGCGTCAGCCCGCCGACCGTGGACAGCATCACGTTGATCGTCACGGCCGGCGCCAGCAGCGGCCAGGTGATGTGCCGGAACCGGGCGACCGTCCCGGCGCCGTCGACCATCGCCGACTCGTGCAGTTCCTGCGGCACGCCTTCGAGGCCGGCCAGGAAGATCACCATCGAGTAGCCCGCGCACTGCCAGATCACCGTGAAGGCGACCGACCAGATCGCCAGCGACGGATTCCCGAGCCAGTCCTGCCGCAGCGAGCCGAGACCGATCGCGTTCAGCGCGGCGTTGAGTCCCGCGTCCGGCGCCGGGTTGTAGACGTACTTCCAGAGGAACGACACCATCACCGGACTGACCACGACCGGCGCGAAGAAGATCACCCGCAGCACCATCCGGCTCTTGATGGTGGTGTGCACGCCGAGCGCGAGAAGCAACCCCAGGCCGTTCTGCACGACCACGATCGCGACCGTCAGGAACAGCGTGTTCCGCAGGGCACCGAGGGCCTGGTCGTCGTGCAGCAGTTCCTTGAAGTTCGCGAGGCCGACGAAGGACCGCTGCTCCCCCACTCCGGACCAATCGGTGAAGGCCGACCCGGCACCGACGATGCTCGGGTAGAGCATCACCAATGCGTAGACCAGCAGCGCCGGCGCCGCGAAGAACCAGGGCGGCGCAACTCCGCCGCGCCCCCTTCTCCTTCGCGCAGTCTCTCGTCGTACCGACTCAGTCGGTGGAGCAACAACTGCTGTCATCGGATGGGTCGCGGGAAGGCCCGACCTTCAAGGGCGGGTAGGGACCGCGACTGCCTCCCTTCGAAATCCAGGGACTGTCGGTCCCGGCTGATTGGGTAGCTGCCATGTCCCGGTTTCGGTTGTATCCGACTCGCACGCAGCAATCTGCGCTGTTGGAGCAATGCGGGCACGCCCGATACGTCTGGAACCTTGCCCTTGAGCAGTGGTCGATGTGGACTCGCGACAAAGGCCCCACGCCCGGGTTCGCGGAACAGGCGAGGCAGCTGACTGAGGCACGGGCTGCATTCGGCTGGCTGCGGACTGGGTCGCAGACCGTGCAGCAACAGGCGTTGCGCGACTTCGACCAGGCTCTCAGGAACTTCTACGGCGGTTCTCACGGGCGGCCGACCTGGCGCAGATCCGGACTGAACGACGGCTTCCGTATCGTCGGTCGCCAGGCATCCCGGGTGATCAAGCTGAGCCGGAAGTGGGCCACAGTCAGTGTGCCGAAGGTCGGCTGGGTACGGGTCCGGCTGTCCCGGGCCATTCCGGATGCCAAGTCGTACCGGGTCACCTGCGACCGCGCGGGCCGCTGGCACATCGCATTCGCCGCGGTCCCGCCACCCATCTCCGCTCCTGGTACAGGCGAGGTCGTCGGCGTGGATCGAGGCGTCACCGTCTCGGCGGCACTTTCCACCGGCGAACTCCTGTCGTGCCCTGAGCTGTCGGCGACCGAACAGGTACGGCTCAAACATCTGCAACGTCGACTGTCTCGATGCCGTCGTGGCTCCGGTCGTCGTCAACGGGTGCGGGCTGCGATCGCAAAGCTGTCTGCGCGTGCCCGTGACCGCCGCAAGGATTGGGTAGAGAAGACCAGCACCAACCTGGCCCGGCGATTCGACGTCATCCGGGTAGAGGACCTGCGTATCACCCAGATGACCAGGCGACCGAAGCCCAAACCTGCCCCTGAACGACCAGGTACGTACTTGCCGAACCGTCGCCGCGCCAAAGCAGGACTCAATCGCGGCATCTTGGCCAATGGATGGGGCCAGTTGGTCACTCGCTTGGAGCACAAGGCGGCGGGTCGGGTCGAGAAAGTGAAGGCGGCATACACGTCGCAGACCTGTAGTGTCTGCGGGCACCGCGCACCGGACAACCGCGAGAGCCAAGCGGTGTTCCGGTGCGCAGCCTGCGGCCATCGGGCAAACGCAGATGTGAACGCGGCAATCAACATCGCGGCCGGACGGGCCGTCAGCGCACGCCGAGAGACGCCGGTCCGGGTCTCGCTGAAGCGTGAACCTCAACACGCTACCTCCGCGTAGTAGTTGGAATCCTCATCCTTCGGGGTGGGGAGGACGTCAAGCGCCCTTCCGGTAGGCCTCGTCCATCTTCTTCAACGCGCCGTCGACCGTGGTCTTTCCACCGAGCAACTCCTGTACTACGGCGAAGTGGGTCGGCTGTACTTCGGCGTTCGGCCAGCGCTGGTCCATGAACGGGACGGCCTTGTTGTCCGACAGGTAAGGCAGGAAGGGCTTCAGGACCGGGTCCACCTTCGCCTCGCCCTCGGAGTACAGGGGAACGCAGGCGACTGCTTCGGCCCAGGCGCTGACGACCTCGGGTTGTCCGCAGAACTCGATGAACTTGCGCGCCTGGTCGGCCTTCTTGCTCTTCGCGCTGACCGCGATGCCGACGACGATGCCGCCCGGGATCCAGTTGTCCGCGACGTTGTCGGTCGCCGGGAACGGGAACATCCCGAGGTCGTCCGGCGAGGGCGCGGCTTCGCGATAGGCCTGCAGGACGGCCGAGACCTGGACGGCCATCGCCGCCTTCCCGGTGCCGACCATCGAGGTGGCCTGCTCGTACGTCGTACCGTTCGGGTTGGCGTTGAAGAAGCCGCGCTTCTGCAGCTCCAGGTACTTGTTCATCGCGTCGGCCCAGCCCGAGCCGGCGAAGGTGGCCGAGCCCGCGGACATCTTGTCGTCGAAGTCCGGCTGCTTGGCGTAGACCGTGCCGGGCACCAGGGCGTAGTTGATCAGCTGCGTCACCCAGGGCGTCTGGGCACCGAGCGCGAGCGGCACGATGCCCTTCTTCTTCAGGGCTTCGCAGACCGTCAGGAGCTCGCTCCAGGTCGTCGGCGGCTCGACTCCGGCCGCCGCGAAGGCCTTCTTGTTGTAGATGGCGCCGAGCACGCTGGTGCCGGGCGAGAAGATGTAGGTCTTGCCGTCCTGCTGGTAGGCGCCCTTGAAACCGGCCGGGATCTTCTGGGTCCAGGCCTGATCGCTCAGATCCGCCAGCAGCTTGGCCTTGCTGAGCTGGACCATCGACATCGCACTGCCGTTGCCCGGGTAGACCGCGTGCAGGTCCGGCGCATTGCCGGCCGCCAGCTGCGCGCGCAGTGCGGTCTGCAACTGGTCAGCGGGTGAGAAGGACAGGTTGAAGTCGAAGTCCGCGTTCTTCGCCTTGTACTCGTCCAGCGCCTTGCGAAGACCGGCCTCCTGGCTGCCCGCGCCGATGATCTTCAGCTGGCCGCCGCCACCGCCGGACGAAGTGCCCCCACAGGCCGCCAGGGTGCCGACCGCGGCCGCTCCACCCATCAGCTGCAGGAGACGCCGACGGCTGACGGGACGTTGCTCGATGACGGATGCCACGGTTCCTCCTGAGCTCGGAGCAGCTAAGGGCTCCAGAAAATATCGCTGATTGACGTGAACTAAACGGAAAGAAGTGTTAACTTCCCCACGCCGGGCACGCTACGGACGCTGCGGAGCAGGTGTCAAGAGGTCCACGGCCTTGAATTGAAAGGATTCATCCCAGCGCCCGCGGGGTTGTCCCGGCCGGATGTCAGAATGGCGCTGTGCCTGAGACGACCCGTGCCCTGCTGAGTGGCCAGGAGACAGCCTGGAAACTCATCCTGGACCACCCGTTCGTGGCGCAGACCTCCGCCGGGTCGCTCCCGGTGAGCGCCTTCGACCGCTGGCTGGTCGAGGACTACTACTTCGTCCGGTCGTTCCGGGCGTTCCTCACCGACCTGGTCGCGATCGCGCCGGACGACGAGGCGGGCGAGGTGCTGGCCGGCGGACTGGCCGCGCTCGACCCCGAACTGGCGCTGTTCGAAGCCGCTGCGGCCGAGCGCGGGCTGGATCTCGACGTCGAGCCGTCGCTGGTCAATCTCGGTTATTCGTCGTACATCGCCGCATCGGTGCTGGCGGACTGGTCGGTTGCCATCACGGTCCTCTATGCCGTTGAGAAGGCCTACTACGACGCCTGGGCGTCCGTGCGCGACACGACCGGCCCCGATACGCAGTACGCGGGATTCATCGCGAACTGGTCGTCGCCGGAGTTCGCGGCGTACGTCGACCAGCTCGGCACCCTCGTCGATCGCGAAGAGCTGACTCCGGAGATGGCGCAGGCTTTCGACCGGGTGGTCCGGTTCGAGCTGGCGTTCTGGGATCTGGTGGCCGGGTGAGGAAGACGCTCTTGGTGAGTGGGCTCGTCCTGCTCGCCCTGCTAGGTGGTGCGGGCGGGTACTACGGCGGCGCCAAGTACACCGGCGCTTCCCGGTTGAACGAAGCCGGCACAGCCCAGCCGTTGACCGGCGTTAGTACGGAGCCGCCGTTGCCTCGGAAGACACCGGAGCCCAATCTGCTGGCGCCGTTGACCGCGTCGTCGTTGAAGTTCCACACCGTGAGCTTCACGATCCACGACGAGTCCGGCGTCCCGATGCGCCTGTCGATCCGGGTGCCGCGCGGGTGGGTGCTCACCCGGAGCGAGAAGACGCCCCGCGAGGTGAGATTCCTCGATCCGAAGAAGGAACGGGCGGTCCGGGTCGAGTCGGCGCTGCCGCCGCCGAACCTGTCGACGACCGACTCGATGAACCAGCTGCTGGCGAACCTGAAGTCGAGCCAGCCGTACGAGAACGACCTGCAGATCCAGTCCAAGTCCGACGACGAGGTCGAAGCGAACGGCGAGACCCGCAAGGTCTCGACCCTGACCTACACCTTCATCCCGATCAAGACCCGCCGCTACGTCAGCGTCCGCTGGGTCGCCACCGGCGGCGACGACACCGCCACGGTCGAGATGAGCATCACCGGCCTCCCCCAGGACGCGGCAGCCCTGAATTCCGTCACCCTCGAAGCCTCCCGATCGGTCAGCGAGACCGGCTGAGGATCACGGTTGTGTGACATTCGGGGTGGGTCGGCGAACCTCCGGGCGGTTTACCGTGTCAAAGGACGTAGCTGGTGTGGGGACCGGGGAGGAGGGGTGAACGTGGCCGGACGTGGGATCGGGCGCGCTCTACTCGGTTCCGGGCTGCTCGCGGTGACCGTGCTCGGGGGAGCAGGCGGTTACGGCATCGGCCTGCTGACAAGCGCCGCCTCGGAGAACGCAGGCGGCGCTGTACCACTCGGCTCGGTCACGCCGAGCGCGCCGACGCCGACGCGACCGACGAGGACAGCGGAGCCGGACAACACCAAGGCGCTGGATCCGGACAGCTTGAGCTATCAGACCAGGACTGCCTACTCGGAGGCCGTGGTGCGTTCCAAGGTGACCCTGAAGGCGCCGCGGAACTGGTGGCTTTCCCACTCCGAGCAGTGGCGCTACTCCTGGTTCAGCGATCCGACCGGCAAACGGAGGCTCCGGATCGAGGCTGGTTTCACCGTCTCCCGGCCGCCGGCCGCCTCGATGGCGGAACGGGTCGGGATCCTCGAGGACCTGTCGCCCGACCGCCTGCTCAACATCATCGACCAGGACGTCGACCCGAAGACGGGGACCGCCACCCTGACCTACACCTACATCCCGGAGACAGAGAAGTCTCTGCGGCGCATCATGGTCCGCTGGGTGCCCCTCGACGACAGCGGGAACGTTGCGGTCGAGCTCAGCTCGTACGGCCTGCCCCAGGACGCGGACGCGATCCTCGACGTCCTCGACCACGCCAGCGAAAGCGTGACCCGGTCGGACTCGCCGCTTTAGTTGCCTGGGGCCAATAACTTGAGCTCGACCAAGCCGGCGCGGCCGGCTGGGGTGAGATCGACGGCACGGTGACGGGGACGGCGGGTGATCCAGTCGCGGTCGAAGAGCGAGGTTGCGAGGGATGCGCCGAGACGGCCTGCCAAGTGGTGGCGCTGCTCGCTCCAGTCGACGCAGAACCGCAGTAGCCGGCGCGACGAATCTCCTGCTGACAGGTCGATCCCGAGTTCGCCGAAGATCTCGGCCGCGGCCGGCCCCAGTTCGTACGGTCCCTCTGGCAACTGCTGAGCGAGCGGGTCATCGGGTCGCCGCTCAGCACCGGATCCGCCGTCGGTCCGGACGAGGGCCTCCCGGCGTACGAGGGCTTCTAGTAGGGCGACTCCGAGGCGGCCCGCGACGTGGTCGTAGCAAGTGCGGGCCTCGCGGAGCGCGGCCGCTCTGGTGCTCTGCCGGAGCGAGCTGATCGGCTGGGGCCGGGCGATCCGGGCTACGGCTTCTACTGCGGCTGCTACGTCCGGACCAGCCAGGCGGTAGTACCTGTGGCGCCCTGAGCTCTCTACTGCGAGCAGTCCTCCGTCCAGGAGTTTGCGGAGGTGTGAGCTGACCGTCTGTGGTGAGACGCCTGCCTCTGTCGCGAGCAGGGAAGCAGGCAGCGCCCGGCCGTCGGCCAGTGCCATCAGCACCTTGGCCCGCGCTGGTTCAGCCAAGAGGGCGGCGGTTGCCGCTATGTCTGCGTCTCCGGACATGACTCCATAGTTCCACCGGCACACTTCGACGCGGCTCGAAGTGTTTGCGGGGGAAGCTGGAAGCCATGTTGCTCGCAGTGCTTTGTGTCGGGATCTTCCTGGTCCAGCTGGACGTCACGGTCGTAAATGTGGCGCTACCAGCGATCCGGCTGAATCTTCACACCAGCCTTGCGGGCCAGCAGTGGGTCGTCAGCGGCTACATGATCGCGCTGGCCGGTCTGCTGCTGATCTGCGGCGCTCTTGGTGACCGGATCGGTCATCGCAAGGTGGTCCTCACCGGTCTGAGCGTTTTCGGCCTCGCTTCGGCCTTCTGCGGCATCGCACCAACTATCGAGACCCTCGTGACTGCCCGCGCAGTACAAGGCGTCGGCGCCGCCCTCCTCCTGCCGGGCACGCTCGCTGTCATTACAGACCTGTACGCCGATGCTGCCGCCCGCGCACGGGCCGTCGGGATCTGGGCCGGTGCCGGTGCACTCGCCCTGCCCTCAGGACCGATCCTCGGCGGCGCACTGGTCAGCGCGTTCGGATGGCGCGCTGTCTTCCTGATCAACCTGCCGCTGATCGGCGCAGCCATCCCCCTCGCCCTCCGGCTGGTCCCCGCTCGTGCCCCAAGTGGTCCAACAGACAGGTCGCGGCTCGTGCTGGACCGTGCATTCCTTGGTAGCAACGTGATCGCCGGGCTGATGAATCTGGTCGGGCTCGGCACGATCCTGGTGATGACCCTTTACCTGCAGGAGCGGCTCGGCCACAGTGCGCTGCGGGCCGGGCTGGAGCTGCTGCCTCTGTTTACGCCACTCGCAGTACTGGGACCTGTCGCTGGGCGGATCACAGCCAGGGTCGGCCCACGGCTGCCGATGACCGCCGGGTTGCTGCTCGGGGCGGCGGGATCTGCCTGGCTGTTGCTGGTCCGGCCGACCGGCACGTACGCCGCCGTAGTACCGGTTGAGCTCGGCCTGGGCCTTGGGATGGGGCTGCTGACGGCGGCGGTGGTCAGCGCGGCGATCGCGTCGTTGCCTTCGGATCGGGCGGGCTTTGCCAGTGGGGTGAACAACACCGCACGGCAGGCTGTCGGAGCTGCGGG
Source organism: uncultured Actinomycetota bacterium (assembly GCA_963740725.1). Taxonomy (GTDB): domain Bacteria; phylum Actinomycetota; class Actinomycetes; order Propionibacteriales; family Kribbellaceae; genus Kribbella. Next base: position 12,248 of record CAVUFT010000015.1, on the reverse strand, counting down.
GATCGCCTTGTACGGCGGGGTTGTGGGCAGCCCGGCGACCAAGCCTGGGTTCGTCCGTGGATTGCATCAGCTGGCGTGGATCGGCGCCGGGCTCTGGCTGTTCGCGGCGCTGCTGACCTGGCTGATGATCCCGTCAGCGCGGCCAGATGGTGCGGAAGACGGCCGAGCGGAGGCGGAAGAAGTGCCGGCGGCCCGACTGGATCAGCGCAGGTGAGGGGCGGAGGCGTTCGAAGTCGATCCTCATGAAATGCCGCCGCCGGTGTAGGTGATCGAGTTGGCGATCTCGGCCGGGGTGGTCCGGTAGCCGTCGGGCACCTGGATCTGGACGAGCAGGGTGTATTCGCTGTTCGTCACCACCCGCTGCAGGAGGGTGTTGCCGCCCGAGCAGCCGGTCGAGATCTGGTCCAGGGCGTCGCCTGCCGCGATCTGGGAGGAGGACGGTGGGCCGTCGCTGTTGCAGCCGAACTGGGTCCCAGGGGCCAGCAGCCTCGCTGGGTCGTTGGCCGACGGCATCGCGCCGACGAAGAGGCCGGGGGTGGTCGTTCCCGCCGCTCCCCAGTTGTCGTATTTGCTGACCCGGAAGGACGGCTTCGAGTTCGAGCTGCCCGGCGGCTGCCAGTCCCCTTGGGAGACGAAGGCGGCCATGTCCTTGGGGACCCGGACGGTGAAGCTGCCCTGGCCGACCTCGATGATGCGGCGCGGTTCGTAGTACCGCTGGGCGAGGAAACCAGCCCCGGCGCCGAGGATCAGGGCGAGGAACGCCGCAACGACCCAGCGGCCGCGGCGCCTCTTCTTCGGCGCAGCCGAGACCTCGCCGCTCGCCGGAGCATCGGCGGCCTTCGCGTCGAGCAGCGCGACCGGCGCGGTCGCAGCAGCGGCCGCCGTGTCGGCGCCGACCGCGGCATCAACCTCCGCGCCAGTCTCGGGGCCGGGCTCGGGGCCGGGAAGAGCCTCCGCTCCGGTCTTGATCACGGTCGGTTGGTTCGAGTCGCTCAGCGCGGTTGTCTCACCCGGCGGCCCGACCGTCACGGCCTCGGTCTCCGCCAGTTCGGTCTTGACCCCACCCGCGCTGTCCTCGTCGACAACGGCCGCGACCGGCTTCTTGGCCGGTGCGCTGAAGTTCTGGGTGGTCTCGTCCAGCGCTCCGACGAGTTCCCGGGTGAAGGAGGCGACGTCCGGCCAGCGCTTCTCCCGGTCGGGGTCGAGCGCGCGGACGATCGCCGCGTCGATCCGGTCCGGAACGGCGAAGCCCAGTGAGCTCGGCGGCGGCGCGGCTTCGACCCGCCCGGCCGCGCCCAGCCCGTCCACCTGGTGCGGGGATCGACCGGTCAACGCGGCGTACGCGACCGCTCCCAGCGAGTACTGATCGGCACGCTGGTCGAGCCGCTCCCCCATCGCCTGCTCGGGAGCGACGTACGACGGCGTACCGCCCGGCATCGTGATCCTGGACACCTCGTCCAACGACTTGCCCAGGCCCAGATCGGACAGCACCGCCCGCTCCCCCTCGTCCGTACTGCGGAAGAGCACGTTGGCGGGCTTCACGTCGCGATGGAGCAGTCCGCGCCGGTGCAGCGCCTGGAGGCCGCGGCCGACCTGGACGACCACGCCGATGGCCACGTCCAGCGCCAGCGGCTCCTTCTTGAGCCGGTCGGCGAGGGTGCCGCGGTCGGCGTACGTGAGCACCAGGAACGGCCTGCCGTCCTCCAGTTCGCCCACGTCGTGGACCTGGACGACGTGCTCGGACTCGACCCGGCGCAGGAACCGGCCCTCCTCGAGGAACCGGCGCCGGACGGAGTCGTCGTGAGCCCAGTTGTCGGCCAGCACCTTGACCGCGACCTCGGCGTCCAGCTGCTCGTCGTACGCGAGCCAGACCGTCGCGAAACCGCCTGAGCCCAGGCGTCGGCGCACGACGTACCTGCCTAGTCTGGATGGGACCCCCATACAAGGCATTATGGAGTACTCGGAGTCCCTCTTCCGGAGGACCGCTGACAACGAAGGCGCAGATGAGCGAAAGCAGCAGCCCGACCGACGACCTCGGCATCCTCGCCGAGCGTGCCGCCGGCGGTGACAAGCACGCGATGGACGACCTGCTCCGCCTGGTCCACCCGCGCGTCCTGCGGATCTGCCGCAGTGTGCTGCCGTACTCCGCCGACGCCGAGGACGCCGCTCAGGAAGCGCTGCTGAACATCGCGACCAAGATCCACACGTACTCCGGCCGGAGCAGCTTCTCGACCTGGGTGCACTCGGTCGCGGCGAACTCGGCTCGGTCGACGTACCGGAAGCTGAAGCGCACCGCCCAGGCGGCGCACAGCCCCGAGCAGATGGAGAAGCCCGGACCCGCGCACCACCAGCGTCATCGCCGGCACCCGGCTGGACCTGCTGGAGGCCCTGGAGACGCTCGAGCGGGACCGTCCGCAGATGGTCACCCCGCTCGTACTGCGCGACGTCTACGGCCTCTCGTACGAGGAGATCGCCGCCGAGGTCGGTGCCCCCTTGGGCACCGATCAAGTCCCGCATCCACGACGCCCGCGAGGTCGTCCGCCCGCTGCTGCGCCCGAAGGACTGACCGCACGCGATCAGTGCGCGGTGACGGACTCCAGGAGCTGGCCGCGCGCCGAACGGGGCTCGCGGCCGAGCAGGGTGCCCAGCAACGGATCAGTTCCCGCGAAGAAGCCGCCCGCCGCTGCTTGATACATGCCGAGCATGAAGCGCGCGGCGCCCTCGTTCTGCCCTGCGGCCATCTGGGCGGCTATCCATTCGTCTTCATCCATCACAACGCGCTCTACGCTGCGGCCTGAGATGCCGGACGCGACGGCGGCGAGGTCTTCGAAGGTAGGCGCCGCGCTCGCCGTCAGGGTCGTCGGACCCTCGTAGGCACCGTTCGACGCGAGGATGACCGCGGCTGCCTCCGCGGCGTCCTCTCGCGCGGTCCACGAGACCGGGCCGTCGGCGGGTACGGCGATGACGCCGGTCTCGCGCCACGGGCCGAGGCACCAGTTGAGAGTGTGGGCATAGAAGCCGTTGCGCAGCGACGTCCAGGCAGCCCCTGACTCGGCGAGGAGCTGCTCGGTCTGTGCGTGGTCGCGTCCAGGTCCGAACGGCGTATCGAGCGCAGCGCCCTGATGACTCGTGTAGAGGATGCGGCCGACTCCGGCCCGCACCGCGGCCTCGATGGCGGCGCGGTGCAAGCTCACGGCATCCGCCAGCGGATCGCTCGATGAGACCAGCAGCAGCTGGTCCGCACCTGCGAACGCGGCGGGCAGCGACGAGGGGTCGCCGTAGTCGCCGCGCCGGACCTCCACCCCAAGGTCGGCGAATCGCCGCGCCTTGGCCACGTCGCGCACGGCGACCGCGATCTCGCTCGCGGGGACGCGCTGCAGCAGATGGTCGACGGTTGCGCCGTTGAGTCCGCCGGTAGCACCGGTGACGATGATCATGAATCTCCTTGTTATCGCTGGAATCACTATAAACGTAACATTGGAAACAAGCGATATCAAGAATGCGTTATCGTTGATATATGGCCGACACCCGTGGGGACGTGCGAGCGAAGATCATCGACGTCGCCGCCCAGTTGTTGCGGGCGGAAGGCCCGGCCGCGGTGACGACTCGCGGAGTCGCCCAGGGTGCGGGGGTTCAGGCACCGACCATCTACCGGCTCTTCGGCGACAAGGACGGACTGCTCGAAGCGGTCGCCGAGCACGTGATGGCGACGTATGTCTCGAGCAAGGCGGCGATCGTCGCCTCGGCCTCCGCCGAGGGCGTCGACCCGCTGGACGATCTCCGCGCCGGCTGGCAGGCACAGATCGACTTCGGGCTCGCGAACCCGGCGATCTTCCGGTTCCTGAGCGACCCGGACAGAGTTCTCCGGTCACCCGCGGCGGAGTCGGGCCTGCAGGTCCTCCGGACGCGGGTTCACCGGATCGCCGAGGCCGGCCGGCTGCGCGTCGGTGAGCAGCGCGCGATGGGGCTGATCCAGTCGGCCGGGGTCGGCGCCGTCCAGGTGTTGCTGACCACCCCGCCGGAGCAGCGTGACCTCGGTCTCCCCGACGAGATCTTCGACGCCGTCCTGCGGCAGATCCTGACCGATGAGCTGACCGATGCCCCGCCGCAGGGTCACAACGGAGCGGTCGCGGCAGCCGTCGCCCTGCGCGCGATCACCGCCGACCTCGAGATGCTCAGCCCGGCAGAGCGAGTGCTCCTCGGCGAGTGGCTCGACCGCGCGATCGAGAAGCTCTAGCCCTGTATGCCGGCTCCGCGACGTCTGCTGCACAACGGCGACTATCTGCGGTTGATGAGTGGGCAGAGCATCAGCTCGCTCGGTACGGCGATGAGCGTGTTCGTGTTCACCCTGCTCGGGCTGGCGATCACCGGGTCGCCGGTCCAGGCGGGTCTGGTCGGTACGGCGGGTGCGCTCGGCGGGACGGTGTTCTCGCTGCCCGCGGGGGCCCTCGTGGATCGGGTGAACCGCCGGAACGTGCTGGTCGCGTGCAGTCTCGCCGGCACCATCCTGTTCGGGTCGGTCGCGGTCGCGGGGTGGCTCGACCGGCTGACGATCGCGCATCTGATCGTCGTCGCCTTCTGCTCCGGCGCCGCCAACTCGTTCTTCATGCCCGCGCAGAACGCCGCCCTCCGCAAGATCGTCCAGCCGGAGGACCTCGGTACTGCGATGGCCGCCAACGAGGGCCGGCAGCATGTGGCGGGGTTGCTGGGTGCGCCGCTGGGCGGAGCGCTCTACGCGGTCGGCAGGGTGCTGCCGATCGCGTTCGATGCCGTGTCGTACCTGTTCATGACGATCATGCTGGTGACGATCCGGCGCCCGCTGCCCGCGCCGGAACCCGACGGCGAGCAGCACGAACCGATCCTGCGAGCGATCAGGACCGGCCTGAAGTGGGTCGTCCGCGAACCGGCGATCCGGGTGATGGCGTTGTCTGCGACCCTGGTCAACTTTGCCGCTCAGGGCACGCTGCTGGTGCTGATCCTCAATCTGCAGCGGCACGGCGTCCGCCCGTCGACCATCGGGCTGCTGGAGACCGGGATCGGCATCGGTGGCGTCCTCGGCGCGATCGCGGCGCCGCGGATCCTCCGCCGGTTCAGGACCGGCATGATCGGGATCATCGCGGCGTGGGCGATCGCTATCGCGTTCTCGGCGACGGCGTTCACCCTGCAACCCGCAGTACTGGTTGCCCTACTGGCAGCTGCGATCTTCCTGGTGCCGTCGTTCAACTCCGGGCTGTTCGGCTACCAGGTGATGATCACCCCTGACGGAATGCAGGGTCGGGCCCAGAGTGCGATCGGGTTTCTTGCCAACAGCACGGTGCCGGTCGCGCCGGCCCTGGGCGGAGTTCTGCTGGCCCACGCCGGTGCCCGCGCGGCTCTGCTCGTCTTCAGCAGCATCATCGCCGCGTCCGCAGCCATGCTGACTCTCAGCGGCGCGATCCGGGCGATCCCGCTGCTCTCCGACGTCGCGGCCGAGCAGGCGACCTGACCGGTACGGCGTACGCGGCCCCGCGCGCTCCGTAGTACGGGCCGATGGGGGCTCCCCTAGTCGCCTTCGGTGTGCTCAGATGGGGGCATGAAGAAGCTCATCAACGACCCTGCCGATGTTGTGAGTGAAGCGCTGCTGGGAATGGAGGCCGCGCACCCCGATCGCCTGCGGGTGGATCACGAGAACCGGATCGTCTATCGCAAGGAAGCGCCGAGATCGGGGAAGGTCGGGCTGATCTCCGGCGGTGGGTCGGGGCACGAGCCGATGCACGGCGGGTTCGTCGGGCTCGGGATGCTCGACGCCGCGTGTGCGGGTGAGGTGTTCACCTCGCCGGTGCCGGACCAGATGATGGCCGCGACGAAGGCGGTGGACGCGGGTGCCGGCGTACTGCACATCGTGAAGAACTACACCGGCGACGTGATGAACTTCGAGATGGCCGCCGAACTCGCCGCGGCCGACGCGGGCACCGAAGTGCTGTCCGTCGTCACCAACGACGACGTCGCCGTCCAGGACAGCCTCTACACCGCCGGGCGCCGCGGCGTCGGCGTGACCGTGCTGCTGGAGAAGATCGTCGGTGCTGCCGCTGAGGAAGGCCGCCCGTTGCAGGAGGTCGCCGATCTCGCCCGGCGGGTGAACGACAACGGTCGCAGTATGGGGATGGCGCTGACCTCGTGCACGGTTCCGGCCGCCGGCAAGCCGACGTTCGAGCTGGCCGAGAACGAGATGGAGGTCGGCATCGGCATCCATGGCGAGCCCGGCCGGCACCGGTTGCCGCTGGCACCGGCCAAGGAGATCGCCGCGATGCTGGTCGATCCCGTGCTCGGCGATCTGCCTTATTCGCAAGGTGATTCGGTGATCGCCTTCATGAACGGGATGGGCGGCACGCCGCTGATCGAGCTGTACCTTATGTATAACGAGGTGAACCGGCTGCTGGACAGCGCGGGGATCACCGTCGCCCGGTCGCTGGTCGGCAACTACATCACCTCCCTGGAGATGGCCGGCTGCTCGATCACGCTCCTCAAGGTGGACGACGAACTGGTACGTCTCTGGGACGCACCGGTGAACACCCCCGGCCTACGCTGGGGCGCGTGAGCATGGGTGTGGATGAGTTCGCGAGCTGGTTGCGGGATCTGGCGAAGACGCTGCATGAGAATGCGGCGTACCTGACCGAGCTCGACTCGGCGATCGGGGACGCGGATCACGGGAGCAACATGGACCGTGGATTCGCGGCGGTGGTCGCCGTGCTCGACGAGACGACCTTCGACTCCGTCGACGAGTTGCTGAAGAAGGCCGGGATGACGCTGGTCAGCAAGGTCGGCGGGGCGAGCGGGCCGCTGTACGGGACGTTCTTCCTGCGCTTCGGTGGCGCCTTGGCCGGTCGATATCACGCCTGCTTCCGTTGGCGAGGCGCTGAAGGCCGGCGTCGGCGGGATCCTTGCCCGCGGCAAGGCCGAACTGGGCGACAAGACCATGTACGACGCTTGGGCGCCGGCGCTGGAGGCGTACGACGCGGCTGTTGCGGGCGGCGCGGATCTCGCCGGGGCCTTGGGTGCTGCGGCCGAGGCGGCGGCGAAGGGGCGGGATGCCACGACGCCGCTGGTTGCTCGCAAGGGGCGGGCCAGCTATCTCGGCGAGCGGAGTGCGGGGCATCAGGATCCTGGTGCGACGAGCACGACGCTGCTGCTGGAGTCGGCCGCTCGCACGCTGGCATGATCGGGATCGTTGTCGTCTCGCACAGCCGGGCGCTGGCTGAGGCGGCTGTCGGGTTGGCTTCGGAGATGGTTGCCGAGGGCGACCGGCCGGTGATCGCGGTCGCTGCCGGATTGGACGAGACGACGTTCGGTACCGATGCGGCCGCGGTTGCGGAGGCGATCGGGACGGCGGACAGCCCGGACGGCGTACTGGTGTTGCTCGATCTGGGCAGCGCGGTGCTGAGTGCCGAGATGGCCTTGGAATTCGTGGATCCCGCAGTTGCCGACCGAGTGAAGTTGTCGAGTGCGCCGCTGGTCGAGGGATTGGTTGCGGCGGTCGTGACGGCGTCGACGGGGGCTGCGCTGGACGCAGTACTGGAAGAAGCTTCGCGGGGGTTGGCCGGGAAGCAGGATCATCTTGGGGACGGGCCTACTGTCGTCGCTGCCGTTGTTGCGTCGGACAAGTTTATTGAAGTTGCTGTTAGCAATGAACATGGACTGCACGCGAGACCGGCGGCGAAGTTGGTGGCGTTGGCTCGGCGGTTCGATGCTCAGGTCACGGTGACCGATCTGACGAGTGGGCGCGGGCCGGTCGACGCGGGCAGTTTGAGCATGGTGGCGACGCTCAATGCGCAGCAGGGACATCGGTTGCGGGTCGGCGCGAGCGGGCCTGATGCAGACGAGGCGCTGGCGGCGATCGAGGCGTTGGCCGAGCGATCCTTCGACGATGCGCCGGCTCCTGCGCCGGTGGTCGGCAAGAGTGGGTCGGGGCTGGACGTGGCGCTCGGACCAGCGATCGTTGCTGACGAAGAGGTGTCGCTCGCTGGATATCAGGAGGGCGACGAAGCGGAGCGCTCTGAGGATGCCCGGCGGGCTGCTACTGAGCAACTAGTAAAGCTGCGGGACCTGGGCGGCGCTGAGGCAGCGATCTTCGATGCTCAGTTGGCATTGCTGGACGACTCGGCGGTGCTTGATTCGGTCGCCACATTGCTTGCTCAGGGCAAGAATGCGCCGGAGGCTTGGAAGTCCGCGATGAACGCGGTGGCTTCGACCTTCGAGGGGCTGGACGATCCTTATCAGCGTGAGCGGGCGCAGGACGTCCGGAGCGTTCGTGATCGGGTACTGCGGGCGCTGATCGGCGTGGTCGAGACGGCTCCAGCCGACACGGGGCTGCTCGTAGTACGGGAGCTTGATGCGGCGACCGCAGCCGGTCTTGATGCCGAGCGGATCGCGGGCATCGCAGTACGGGCCGCGGGGACGACAGGGCACGGCGTGATCGTCGCTCGGTCGCGCGGAATCCCTTTGATCACAGGGATCGGGGACGTCGAGGTCTCTTCTGGAGCCCTGGTCGGGTTCGACGCGCGCGCGGGATCCTTCGTCGTCGATCCGGACGAAGAGGCCTTCCGTACGACGATCCGCGAGCGCATCGCCGAACGCGAGACCGCCCTCGCCGATGCGGCCCAACCCGCGATCACCGTGGACGGTCAGACGATCCAGGTGCTGGCGAATGTCGGGTCGGTGCAGGATGCGATCGACGCTGTCGGTGCCGACGGGTCAGGGCTGGTGCGGACCGAGGTGCTGTTCGGCGATCGCCGGATCGCGCCGACCGTTGATGAGCAGGTCGCTGTCTACCGCGAGATCGCGGCCGCCTTCCCGGGCAAGCCGATCACGATCCGAACCTGGGACATCGGTGGCGACAAGCCGCTGCCGTTCCTCGCGCAGGCCGCCGAGGCCAACCCGTTCCTCGGCGAACGCGGCATCCGCGTCTTCCGCCGCCGCCCCGAACTCCTCCGCGATCAGCTCAAGGCGATCTGCCAGGTGGCGCTCGAGGCCCCCATCCAGGTGATGTTCCCGATGGTCACGACGGCCGAGGAAGTCGCCTGGGCGCTCGCCGAACTGGCCGACATCGGCTCGTCGGGCTGGGGCATCAAGGTCGGCATCATGGTCGAGGTCCCGGCGGCGGCCCTGCGCATCTCGTCGCTCGCCGAGGGGTTGGACTTCGTCAGCATCGGCACCAACGACCTCACCCAGTACACAACCGCCGCCGACCGCGGCAACACCACCGTCGCCGCCTTGGCCGACGGCCTCGACCCCGCCGTCCTCCAACTCATCGACCATGTGGTCCGCAACGTCCCCACCGGCGTCGAGGTAGCAGTCTGCGGCGACCTAGCCAGCTCCCCCGACGCCGCCGTCCTCCTGGCCGGCCTAGGCATCCACGAACTCAGCGCAGTTGGCCCCCAAATCCCCCTCATCAAGTCCCGCCTCCGCCAAACCACCCTCACCGAAGCCAAGAAGACCGCCGCCCAAGCCCTAACCCTCCCCAGCGCAACAGCAGTCCACGAACTACTCGCCGGTCAGTAGCTGGGTGACCTGCAGGGTCAGATAGAGCGATCGCAGGAGCGCCACGGCCGGCTCCTCGGTGCCTTCGACGGCGAACAGCGGAAATCCGACCGCCCGCAACGCACGATGGTGACCCGCGAGCCCGATGCCGAAAGCTCCAGGCGAAGCCCCACCGGTCCCCCGCTCAGCCTGCGCCACCAACCACCTCCGCAACTCGATCAGCTGCCGCGGCAGGGCCCCCGCCGGCAGGAGCATGAGCGGTCCGAACTGCCCCACGCACCCCCGAACCGACCAGCGGATCTGACTCCGGCCTGCCCGACTCCGGCGCCGACCGGGTCCGGCACCGCCAGGTCCGGCACCGCGGGGTCCGGCACCGCGGGGTCGGCACCACCGGGTCCGGGCACCGCGGGGTCCGGCACCACCGGGATCCGGCACCGCGGGGTCCGGCACCGCCGGGTCTGGCACCGCGGGGTCTGGAGTGGATGCGCGCGGACCGGGCTGATCGAAGTGCAGGGCGTCCACGGCGACGCCGGTCGGCGCGGTGGGGTTGATGAGGCTGAGGGGCTCACCGATCAGGCCTTCGGCGGTGCGGCGGACCTTTGCGACCACCAGGGTTCCGGGCTCCGGCGGTGGCAGCCGCTCGATGCGGTTGATCGCATGGTCGTTCTCCGTTGTAAACGGCAGATGTAGTGGCAGTGTCTCCCCCGCCGCGTCGACGACGTTCCACTCCAAGCGTTGCTCGGCCGGATTGAAGTACGCCGGGAGCGAACTCCGCCGGGCGCAGCACCGCCCAGTCGCGGAGCGGGTCGGCCGGGTCGAGCAGGCTCACCGGCCGGCGCGCACTGAACTCAGCCCATTCGCCGACCACCGGAAGCGCACCGACGAGCTCCGCACCGCTCTGCGGCTGAACCAGTGCCCGCGTGCTCTCGACGCCCGACAGCCGCCCGGCACCGGCCAGCTTGGCGTCCGACAGACTCAACCGTGCTCCCGTCGCCTGCGCCGGCGATTCGAGCCCGACCCACGGCGCCACCGAGGTGTACCTGGCGCGCGGCTCGAAGGCGACAGTCACCGGACGACTGTCGCTCCACGACACGAACCTGTCCTCGCCCGGCGCCCAGAAGAGCGTGCTGAGCCCTGCATACCCCGAGGCAGTCCGCCAAGGCACCGACCCCAGCCCGAACAGCTCCAGCTTCCGTACTGCGTCGTACCGGCTGCGCGCAGTCCCGACCAGGTGCGCGGAGTCTCCTGTCTCCAACGCACTGACCAGCGCGTACGCCGTAGCAGCCTGCTCCAGCAGAACTTCTTCGTCCGCTCGCGCCGACCGGGCGAGAGCGAGTTCGATCTGTCCGCCCATCCCCCGCAGGGCCATCGCCAGCCGGTAGTACTCAGCACCTTGCGCCGACACAGCCAACGTCTCATAACGCTGCAGCACCGACCCCGACAGATGCGCGACTCCCAGCCGAACGGTGTCGATCAGCAACTGCACAACAGCAGCCCGTACTGCGGCTCGCTCGCCCACCAACTGCCGCGTGCCCGGTACGACGGCCCGCCGCGTGATCGGCTCCAGCTCGATCCCGTTGGCCCGCTGGACCACCAGCACAGCGGCGACTTGATACTTCTCGATCGACGGCAGCCGGAGATCTGCCACCATCCCGCCCGGCCCACCGCCCATGTACCGGAAGGTCACCCGCGGCTGAACCAGCGAGACGACTGCCTGCTGCCCGAGCTCGACCCGAGGCTCCGGATCCAGGTCATCGACATACGCACGAGCCCACCGGTACGCCGGTGCGCCTGCGAACTCGACGAGCGCGTCCCGCCCCAACGTCAGCAGCCCCGCGATCAGCTCCTCCGGTTCGGCCGTCGCCGGCGCTTCCGCCAACCAGATTCCGGCCGCGATGAGGTGCTGACAGATGGTGCTGCTCGGGCACGTGCAAGTCGCTCCGACAGGCCCATCGACGCCGAAGGCAACTACCTGATCGGCCACCCGTACCTGCAGCGAATCATTGCTCTCCGCAACGACCTCCGGCGCACCCTGCTCGAGATCCTTGCGAGCGCGGCGCAGCAGGCCCTTGTTCGCCAGTGCCACCCAGGCGTCGTCGTCATACCGGCGAAGGACTGCCAACACCTCGCTCATCGGGTCACCTCCACCAACCACGAGGCCAGTTGCGATGGCGTCAGCGCAGCGATCTGCATCCCCTCATCGGCCAGCCGGCCGGCCATCTGGCGGTCGTAGTAAGGCTCCGCACCGCTGTCCAGGGCCGCCAGCCCGAGCATCGTCACGCGATCCTCGGCGAAGCCACGGACCACCCGGACCAGCTCTGTCGGCGAACCGCCCTCGCAGAAATCCGTCACCAGGACGACGACGGTTCGCTCCGGGTTCTCGACCAGCTGCCCGCAGTACCGCAAGGCCTGGGCGATGTTCGTCCCACCGCCGAGTTGTACCCGCATCAGCACGTCGACCGGGTCGTCCACCTGGTCCGAGAGATCGACGACCGCGGTATCGAACACCACCAGCCGGACCCGGAACGACGGCAGCCCGGACAGGATCCCAGCCATCACGGCGCTGTGGATCACCGAGTCGGCCATGCTCCCGCTCTGGTCGACGCAGAGGATGATGTCCCACGGCAACCGGCGGGCGTTCCGCTCGAAGAACAGCACCTCGGCCAGGACGAGGCGCTGACCTTCGGGGTCGTAGTGCTTGAGGTTGCGGCGGATCATACAAGGCGATTGGT
>CAVUFT010000014.1:0-31702 GCA_963740725.1 uncultured Actinomycetota bacterium | reverse complement strand
CATTGTGGCGGCGAGGGTGCCAAGTTCTGGTTCTCCGTGTGCACCGAGCTGGAAGAACCGCGGCGTCGAGGACGTGCTGATGGCCGTCTGCGACGGCCTCACCGGGTTGCCTGACGCGATCAACACGGTGTGGCCGCAGGACCGTGGTCCAGACCTGCATCGTGCACCTTTTCCGGAACTCTTTCCGCTATGCCGCACGGCAGGACTGGGCCGAGATCGCCAATGCGCTGCAAGCCGGTCTATACCGCACCGACCGAGGCCGCGGCCAAGCGAACGGTTCGCCGGAGTTCGCCGAGGCCTGGGGCGAGCAGTTACCCGGCGATCGTGCGGCTGTGGGACAACGCCTGGGCCGAGTTCGTTCCGTTCCTCTCCTTCGACCCCGAGATCCGCCGGGTGATCTGTTCGACCAACGCGATCGAGTCCGTGAACGCCCGCATCCGCCGCGCGGTCAAGGCCCGCGGACACTTCCCCAACGAGCAAGCCGCGCTGAAGTGTGTCTACCTCGCAGTGATGAGCCTGGACCCGACCGGCACCGGCCGCAAACGCTGGACCATGCGCTGGAAACCAGCCCTGAACGCCTTCGACATCGCCTTCGAGGGCCGACTCACCACCGGCCGCAACTAACCTTCTTCAACCCGAGTTACACCGCTCCTTTGACAGACCCGCACCCCAGCCTCGCGGAGGGCGCCGCGCAGCGTGGTGAGCGTCGTCACCTTGCGGCACTCCTGCTCTGTCCGAGTAGCTGTTGTCAGGGATCTCGAGCGTTGTAGTGAGGGATGGGTTTGGTGGGTTGTTGCTGGGGGCAAGGGGTTATTGGGTTGCGGGTGGGCGGGTCGCGGGGTTGGGTAGTGGGGTTGATCGATGGAGGGAACGGCTGTGGAACCGGTGAGTGCGGCGGAGATTCGGGGCGGGTTCGTCAACTCGACGAAGAGTCTGGTGAAGGCGATGACGCTGCCGCGTGACTTCGACGAGTTGCCGTGGGAGTCGCTGGACTACCTCGGCTGGCGTGACCCCAAGGCACCCGCGCGCGCCTACCTCGTAGTACCGCGGGACGGTGCCGTGACTGCGCATCGCTCTCGGTACTGCGGCGACCGGCAAGCCGCGGCGCGGTACCGGGTTGTGCGACCTCTGCCACACGGCGCACCAGGTCACCGACGTCGCGTTGTTCGCGGCGCGACGAGCCGGGTCGGCCGGGCGCGCGGGCAACACCGTCGGCACCTACATCTGCGCGGATCTCGCCTGCTCGCTGTACGTCCGCGGCCTGCGCGACCCCGAAGTACCCCAAGGCGAAACCGTCGCCGCCGAGGTCCGCGTCGATCGGCTAGGTCAGAGACTCGACAGTTTCGTCAGCCGGGTCCTCGCATAACCGCTTCCGATGGATACGCTTGGCGCAGGGTCTGGGGCAAGCCGCCGAACCGGGAGTGAGAACGCGATGACGGAGTTCAGAATCACGCACGAGATCCACGAGGTCCACCCGGACATTCGCGAGAAGCTCACCGCCACGACGATCGAGGCGATCAACGAGTCCAGCTCCCGCTCGGCCGAGGACGCGGCTCTGGTACTGCGCAACAAGCTCGGCGAGATCGGCGTCCACATGAGCGACGCCGCCTGCCTCGCCGCGGTCGAGCGGATCCGGTCCGGCAAGTCGCTGCGGTTCGAGATCGAGCGCCGCGACGCCGACGACGAGGACTGAGACGCCCCCGTACTTCGTCGGCGTCGACCTCGCCTGGGGACAGCGAGGCGTCACCGGTCTGGCGGTCATCGACGACAGCCGGCGTACTGCGTGACGTCGCCGACCCTGCAGTCGGACGAGGAGCTCGTCGACTGGTTGACGCCATGGGTCGCCGGGCCGTGCCTGGTCGCGTTCGACGCACCGTTGATCGTGGTCAACCCGTCAGGCAAACGCTTGTGCGAAAGGCTGATCGGTCAGTACTTCGGCCGGTACGGCGCTCACTGCCACTCGGCGAACACCGCCAACCCGAGCTTCGCCGACGGATCACGCGCGCTGCGCATCGCCGAACTCCTCGGCCTCGACACCGATCCGACGAGCACCTCCGTACGACGGGCCGCCGAGGTCTACCCACATCCCGCATTGGTCGCCCTGTTCGACCTACCGCGAATCCTTCAGTACAAGGCGAAACCCGGCCGCGACTTCAACCACCTCCACGGCGAGATGCTCCGCCTGGTCGGATACCTGGAATCCCTCGCCGACGCATCACCACCCCTCCACCTCGACGCCACCCCCGAGTGGCAGACGATCCGCAAGAACCTCGACGCCGCAACCCGCAAGGTCGACCTCAAACGCCTCGAAGACGCCATCGACGGAGTCGTCTGCGCCTACATCGCCTGGTACGCCACCACCCACCCCACCCGAACCCGAACCTTCGGCGACCCCACCACCGGCACAATCCTCACCCCCGTAACCCCACCCATAGCCACCACCTACGACGCCACCCTCACCACCCCATAACCCCACCCCAACCGACTCCCCTCGGCTCGGTGCGAGCTCCAACGCAGCGGCTTAGCAGCGACCCGAGATGAGCTCAGACGCGCCGACTGCACTCATGTGTCCGAGCATGAGCTCAGGGCCAGCGACGTGAACTCAGGCGGGTGGGATGAGCTGAGGTGGTTGGAGGCGGGGGCAGCCAAGGCGAGCAGGCGACGGTGGGTCCGGGTGGGATGAGCTGAGGTGGTTGAAGGCAGGGGGCGGCTAAGGCGAGCGGGGCGGCGATGGGTGCCGGGTGGGCACAGGCGAGAAGGCGCGATCACCGAGATGGTCGGGCATCGGCCGGGCCGAGGTCGCCAAAGTCCGCTGGCAACTCGACTCGCTGCGGCCCTACGCCAGGCCGCAGGTGAGTGGGATGAAACCGCGGTGCGGGATGGGGCGGGTCTGCGCTGTGGGGTCAGGTGGGTGGGGTGAGGGTGGTGGCGGTTAGGAGGGAGAGGAGGGTTAGGTCGGCGGCGGCTAGGGACTCTGCGCCGCCTTGTTCTCGGTCTATGACGCAGAGGGCTTCGCGGATGTCGGCGCCTAGGACTCTGAGGTCTGTGGTGGAGAGGACGATCTGGCCGCCGCTGGTGACGACGTCTTCTACGACGAGTACGCGGCGGCCGGCGATGTCGGCGCCTTCGGCGAGGCGGCGGGTGCCGTAGGGCTTGGCCTTCTTGCGGACGAAGGCGCAGGGCAAGCCGGTGTGTCGGCTGAGGGCGGTGACGACGGGGATCCCGCCCATCTCGAGCCCAGCCAGTACTTCGATGTCGGCGGGCACCAGCGGCACCATCGCCTCCGCGATCGCGTCGAGCAGCACCGGATCACCCTCGAACCGGTACTTGTCGAAGTACTCATCCGTCGTCACCCCCGACCGGAGCACGAACTCCCCCGTCAGATGCGCCGTCCGATAGATCCGTTCACCCAACTCCGCAAGCTCCACGCCCGAACCCTATCCACCAGCAGCTCGCAACCACCGCCCCACCCGCGCCTGCCAACCCCTCCGACCAGACACGAAGCCACGGGCGAACCGCTACAGCTTGAACCGGTCTCATCCGCGCGGACGTCCCGCCCAGCTCCTCGCCAGCAGTGATCACAGCGAGCAAGCCACCGGCTGCCCTGGTCGGGGGGCCGCCGAGATGCGCCGCCGGAGAAGTGGACCTGGCCTTCTGGTGGGCGGTGGGGTTTAGCTTGCTTGTTGGTGGTTTGGGGTCGGGGGTAGGAGGCGTTGGAAGTCTTCTAGGGCGATGATCGGTACGTCGTACGCTCGGGCCGTCCGGGCCTTCACCGACAGGCTGTCTACGTCGGCTGCGACGACGAAATCTGTGTCGGGGCGGACGGCCTCCTGGGGGAGGAAGCCTGCGGCGACTGCGCGGTCCCACCAGGTTTCGCGGGGTTCGACCATGTCTCCGGTGAAGACCATCGTGGAGCCCGGAGGGAAACCGTGCGCACCCGGTCGCGCCGGCACGGAGTAGGCGCCCCGGCTTGCTGCAACCAAGGCATCATCCACATGGGAAGCGCGGTGCCCCAGCATCACGGCGACCTTGTCCAGATCGCCTCGTTGCTCAGGGCTCACAACGCCACCGGCCCACAGCGCCGACGCCAGCCCGGCCACGTAGTACCCATGAAGTTCGTCGACCTGCGGACGCGTGAGCCCCAGGTCCGTCGCAACATGCACCAACTGATCGGCGTCGGCCTGCGTGATCTCGCGGTCGGCGAGAACCATGTCGAGGACGGCCAGGTACGAGTCGGCTTGTGGCGGCTCCGGCACCCGCGGCAACTGGTCGACCAGCCGGCTCATCCAGCCGTGCCGCCCGCCCGCGTGCACCGGCCGCACGGTAGGCGCACGATCGGCCCCGGCAGCTCCGGCCACGGCAGCCTCCCGCACCTCTTCGTACGCCCACTGCCACGGCGGCGGCGACGGAAACGCCTGCAGATACCGCTCGAACAGCTCAGCCGTCGCCCGCGTGTCGGCCAGCGCCGAATGCCACCCCTCCAAGGGGATCCCGGCCGCCGAGCAACAAGCCCCGAGCGTCCGCTCGGCCCCGGATACAGATAGCCCGCGAGCGCCATCGTGCACATCGACCGCTCGGTGATCAGCGGCACCGCCGCCCCGAGCCGCGCGAACTCGGCCCGCAGGAACCCGAGGTCGAACTCCACGTTGTGCCCCACCACCATCCGCCCGGCAAGCAGCTCGCCCAGCCGCCGCGCGACATCGACCGAACTCCGGCGCCGCCAGCACGTCCGCAGTCAGGATCCCGTGGATGTGCTGCGGCCCCAGATCGCGCTGCGGATTCAGCAACGTCACCCACTCGTCCTCGAACCGCCCCCGCGCATCCAGCAGCACGACCGCGATCTCGATCACCCGATGCCGGTGTCCAGGCAGCAGGCCGGTCGTCTCGGTGTCGATGACGGCATACATCCCCAGCGCCTCCTCCAACGCGAGTCCAGTACGAGGGAATCCTAACCCTGCAGCCGATCCGGCCCCTCCGAATCCCGACCTGTTCCAAGCCAATCACACCCCACCGACAGTTTCCGATCACCCGAAAGAGGAGCGCCGGGGAGAGGCGGTGCTTGTTGGCGGGTCGGATCCGCCCGATCACGAACCCCGGCACCCAGTCCGCCGGATCACCAGCGGCGGGCCCGGAACATGGAATCGAGCTCAGGCAGCCGGTACGTCGACCGCGATCTCCTCGCCCAACTTCGCCCCGCCGATCAGATCCAGGTCGTCGCCGCTCCAGAACCGCCCCGGGTCGTACCAGTTCAGCCGCCGCCCGCCCGCGAGCAGCCCCATCTCCTCGTACGTCATCGCGACCACCTCCGCGCAGTACGCCGTCTCCAGCTCCAGCTCGCGCTCCCCACGCCGGAACTTCGGCATCCGCCCCCGCGCCCAGCGCGAAGCGAGCCGCGCGGTGGAGGGGAACGGCGTACCGTCCAGGCGCGCGACAGTACGCAGTACGGCGTCCTCCGTCTCGCGCGTGATCGGGTGGTCGAGTTGCCGCAGCCAGGCCCGCTGGCCGTAGCGGTGGGACCAGGTGACCACCGCGTCGCGCAGGTCGTGCAGCTGTACGCCGCGCTGGTGGTTGCCGGTCCACATGTCCGGCAGGGAGCGGCCGAGCTCGGCATGCCACATCAGCGGCGGCATGTCCTCGAGCACGATCGCCATGCCGACGTGGTTGACCGGGCTGTTGGTGGTCAGCTGGATCGCCCGATCGGCCGCACTGTCACCGCGAAACAGCCAAATGTCACCTGTTCGTGTCAGTTCCGTAGCGTCATCCAGTGATATCCGCGTCTCCACGTCGCTAGGTTAGTGCTCATGAAGGCATGGAAGGTCGTAGGACTGGCGGGGCTTGTCGGTGTCGCGGCAACCGGAGTGGTGATCGCGCGGGGCGAGCGCAAGCGTCGCGCCTACACCCCCGAAGAGGTCCGGGACCGGCTCAAGACCCGGGTCAAGGAAGCAGCCAGCGCCTGATCGAGCCCGGCGCTCCGAAAGAGCGCCGGTGATCAGCCGGTCGAGCCCGTACTACGGGTCGCCGGCTCAGCTACCTTGCCAATCAAAGGTTGTGGAGACACGTTCTCCGACCCCGCGGTGATCTCGGCCGTCTGATACGTGCAGTACGGCTGCCTCCGCCGATCCGTCGGCGATCCCGGGTTGAGCAAACGCAACCCACCGCCGCGTCGTCGTGTCCCACGGGATATGACTGTGCCCGAACACGAGCAGGTCCACCCCCGGGTACGCGCGTTCACACCGCTCCTCGCGCCCCTTGCTGGCACCCGTCTCATGCACGACAGCCACCGACAGCCCATCGAGCGACACCCGAGCGACCTCGGGCAGCCTGCTCCGCAGTACGGGGCCGTCGTTGTTGCCCCAGCACCCGATCAGCTGCCGGGACCGCGATTCCAGCTCGTCGAGCAGTTCGACGCTCACCCAGTCGCCCGCGTGGATCACCACGTCGGCCTGCTCGATCTCGTCCCAGAGAACCGCAGGCAGCCGCTTCGCCCGCACCGGCAGATGCGTGTCCGAGATCAGCACCAAACGCATTCCATTACTCTCCCACGGACCTGATCAACTCCCTCTCTCGCTCGGGGCTGAGCCCAGCCTTGCGCTCCCGATCGAGCCCGAGTTCGCGCTCCCAGGCCAGCGTGTCGCGCACGAACTCCTCTCGTGACCGATGCTTCAACCCGGCCGCAACCGCCGCCTGACCGCTCCGGTTCGACCACCCTTCGTACCCCGGCTCGACCAGCCACATCGCGAGCGATTCCGGCCCCATGTACTGCTCGACCTTCTGCGCCACCAACCACTCCCGCGACGCGAGCACCACCGGCCCGGTATGTCCCCCGACCGACCGCATCAACTCGATCCACTCGCCGAAAGGCACCACCGGCCCGACCGCGTCGAACGTCCCGGTCCGCCCGCTTTCGGCACAGTCCAGCAACCAGGACGCAAGATCCCGTACGTCGATCACCGAAGTCGCCAATTCAGGCGTATCCGGCACCAACAACGGCTCCTCCGGCGCCCGAGCAGCCCGCGCCACCCACGCACCGGCGCGATCGCTGGTATCCCGAGGCCCACCGATCAACCCGGCCCGCGCGATCACCAACCGGTCCCCCACCGCCTCGGCCGAGGCCAGCTCGCAGGCAACCTTCGCCTCGCCGTACTCCTCCCGCCCGGCAACATCCCCTTCCAATGCAGCCCGCACGGCGGAAGACTCGTCCGCACCGGGGGTATCGAATTTCTCGTAAGCGTTCCCGGACGAGATATATGTCCAATGTTTCGCCTTATGGGCAAAGGCTTCCAGCGCACCCCGCACGAACCCTGGCTGCCACGACACCTCGAAAACGGCATCCCACTGCCGATCCGGCACCACGTCGTACGCGTCGGGCCGGCTCCGATCGGTCGCGACCAGGGTCGCGCCGTCCGCCACCGCACCACTCTCCCCGCGCGCGACGCAGGTGACCGCGTGCCCGCGAGCGAGCGCCTGGGTCGCGATCTCGCGCCCCACGAAGGCTGTTCCACCGAGTATCAGAATCTCCACAAGGACAGCCAAGCAGGCGCCACGGACAAAACCCACCACCTCTGCGGACAGCAGAAGCAGCCACGCTTCGTGGCCTGTCGGCGGCGCGCGGTCAACTCCGGACGCTACCTCTTGCGGTGGGGCGCCACCGGGGAGCACTGTCGAAATGTCGTACGCGTCGAAGTACGTAGTACGGAACAGAACAAGGGGGACCAATGACTGGTTTCGTGCAGATCATCGAGTACCGGACCTCGAAACCCGACGAGGTTCGCGCGCTCAGCGAGGACTACCGGAAGGCACGGGAGGCGCTCGACGACGGCAGCGTCGCGCCCGGCCGGGTGATGGCGTGCGCGGATCGCGACGATTCGGGGCGCTACCTGACGATCGTCGAGTTCGAGTCGGCCGAGGCCGCGATGGAGAACTCCAAGCGGGCGGACACCAGCGACTTCGCCGCGAAGATGACGGAGCTCTGCGACGGACCGCCGACGTTCCGCAATCTGGACCTGATCGAAACGATGTAAAGGGTTTCGAGCGGACCGCTACCGGAGGGAGGAGGAGGTAGCGGCCCGCTCGAGGGTCGGACCAGATCCGCGGCGCCGGACCCGGTCGTGGTCTCTGTTACGTCAACGGAAGCCCGGGCGTTTCCGTGCTGTGCAGTGCGGAGCTGTCCGTACTACGTCGCGCCCGGATGTCCGTACTGCGTGGCGCAAGGCCGCCTGTACTCCGCGGCGCTCGCGCCTCGCGCTGTCCCAGGGCCGGCCCGAACTCGTCAGACCCATGGAGCGGATCTGGATCGTTCACCAGATCAGGCTTCGACGCAGGAGCTAACTGGTCCGGCATCTGAGCCTCGAGATCCGCTTCGGGCGGGGGTTCCGGGGCCGGATGGAGGTCGGGCCAGGGCCGTGGCGGGAGGTCGGAGCGGGGTGTGAGCTTGAGGACCGGGTCGGGGCCGGGATCGGGGTCGAGCCACTCGACCTCGGTGGCGCCGGCATGGCCGTGGATCGCGATCACCGATTCGATGGCGTCCCAGACGGTCGTGGTCGGGTAGTCGCCGTACCAGCGGAGCGCGACGGCTCCGTCGGTGAACTGGACGCCCTCGGCGACCGGCCCGGTGCCACTGACACCGGAGACGTCGTGATGGCGGATCAGCCGGAAGCGACGGGAACTCATTTCGGTGCGACCTCCCAGAGGCGCTCGCCCGGCAACTTCCGGCCCGGCAACGCCTCGCTCGGCGGGATCGGCTCGCTCGTCACCCGCAGCCCGGCGAACCGGCGCGACATGGCGGCTGCATAGCGGTCGGCCAGTTCGGCCTCCGCCTGGTAATCCGCGACGACGTGGTCACCGAACCACACACGCACGCGGCGTCGCTGCGTCCCCGATTCCGGCATGGCGAGCGGAACGGGGTCGGTACTGGCATGGTCGCCGGACATCAGTGCACCCTGCGCCCGGTCGGCTTGATCGGCGTCTTACGGCCGCCTGTCGGTGTTCCCATCAGCGGCATCGAGGACCTACGGCTCACTTCGATCACTTCCACTTCCCTGTGGGGATGGGTTCACTGGTAGTGACGGAGCACCCGCGGCCCTATGACGCAGATCCGCGAAATCTTTTTCGAGCCTCCCCAGACCCGCTAACCCGCCCGGGGGTCACTCGACCCGCAGCACCCTCGCACCCCAGATCTCGAGGTCCTCCGGGTCCGGCGTCACCCTCGGCTCGAAGTAGTGGATCGACTCACCAGGTAAGTAGGAGGCAACCAACCAGGTGACGTTGTGCAGCAACAGAGCCGGTACGTCGGGACCGATCGCCTCGAACGCCAGCCGAGCCTCCTCCGCCTGCAACGGCTTATGCGTCCGGAACTGAACATCAACCATCACCGGATAGGCATCCATCGCCTGCAACTCCCCAGGCTCCGGCGGAAATATCGTCGGCCCGACGAAGATCCCCATCGGCGCCTCGACCGCCCGCGCATGCCCGACATACCCCCGCTCCCCCTCGCCGCCCTCCATCTCCCGCCCACCGTTCAACCCCAAGGCCAACTCGACCCGCCCCAAAACCTCATCAAGCCCAGCCGCTAGGAAAATCTCATCACTATCCGCCATCTGTACTCCTTGGGTAGCTGACAATCGCCCGTCGCCGAGGGGCCACAGATCGAGCACTGGGTCAGCCCGGGGCGGAGTCCAGGTCGACGTCGATGGTCGCGACTTCGATCTGGTCGGGGGTTGTGTGGCTCGAGGTTCCTGGTTCTGGGAGTTCTACGGTGATGATCGGGGGTTCGGCCTGCGGTGGGAGGTCTGGGTAGTCGAAGGTGGCGGTTACCTGGTCGGGGGTGATGGTGATGGTGGCGGTTTGCCAGGTGGTGGTGGGGGTGGCGGACATGGCTTGGAGGAGTTCGGTGGCTGCTTCGTTGATGTCTACGCTGATTTCGTAGGCGCGGTCCTCGGGAGCCTCCTGGTCCTCGACTACTACGGCTCGGCCGTCGGGGGTGACCTTGATTTCGAATTCGAAGGCGTCTTCGCGTTCCTTGTCGGCCTCTTCGCGAGACTTCTCGTCTTTGGCCTGTTGTTTGCGGAGCTTTTCCAGGGCCTTGCGGGCGACCTTGATTAGCGGCGGTTCGGGAGCTTCCGGAGAGTCCTCAGCGGGCTTGAAAGGGAAGGACAGGCGTTTGGTGCGGCCGAAGAGGTCTCGTTCGGCGGCGTCGCCGGAGCCGCCGGTTGTTCGGTTGCGGTCGGCTGACAGAGCATCCGGGCGAGACGAGCCGCCACCGACTAGCCGAGTTGCCCAGGCCTTCGCCTTCGGGGGCGCCATCGACAGGTAGTGGGCAGCCTCCTCGCAAGCACGTGCGGCAGCGTCCAGTTGCTGCGCAGCAACGGTTGCACGCCCCTGCGAAGCGGCGATCGCTAGAGCAGCGTTCTCCCGGCAGCGTTCCGCAGTACGTTGCAGGTGTATGACTACCGCGGGCACCTCGTCGAGGCACTCGACCAGACCTTGCGCGACACGCTGCAGGTCGGACGGCATACCAGCAGCTAGATCTGGTCGGCGTAGCTCTTGCAGCCGGCCGACGCGATCTCCAGTGCCTCGGCTGCCTGTTCCACGGCCTTGCCGGCGGCGTCGAGGATCTCCGCGATGTCGCGGTCCACTCCGGTCGCCGTACCGGCGATCAGACTCTCCACCTGGGCGCTGTGCTGGGTGAAGCGGAGCTTGAAACCGGCCAGGCCACCGGCTGCCTGCTTGGCCTCCATGGAGACCTGCTGCAGCTGTTCCTTGAGCCGCTGTACGTCGGACACTGACTGCCTCTGCTTTCTAGGGATTGCGCTTCTTCGGCAACACGATCGCCGTTCCGGAGATGATCACCGGTACGGCGATCGCGATCCACCACGGCAACCCTGCTGCCATCAAAACCATGACGAGCACTGCGCCGCCCCAGCCCCACCAGCGTGCGCCGGGCAGCCGTGGCAGGCCCAGTACGCGGGATGCGGCCAGCATGGTGACGGCCTCGATCACAGCGTCTTCCAGGGCGGCCAGGAAGGATCCGGAGATCACCCAGACCAGTACGAAGCCGACCACTACCAGTGCGGCGCTGATAGTACGGCGCTTGCGGCGCTCCTGCTCGGCCCGGGCCTTCGCACGGACCTCTTCAAGTTTGTCGACCGTGTCAGCGAGCTGCTTGGTGAGCTTCGCAGCCGCCGCCTCGATGTCAGTGAGTCCCCTGATCGCAGGCATCGTCACTGTCGTCTTCTTGCCGTCCGCAGGCAGCCCAGCTCGCTGCAACGAAGCGGCAGCCTTCTCAGCGAGCGCGTTGAGCCGTAGCTCCAGCTTGCGCCCCCGCTCGGCCATGGCGTCAGCCTCAGCCATCGCTGTGGCTTCTGCCTTCGACCTGTTGGCAGTCAGCCGGTCCTGCGCCTGCTGCGCATCCGCACGCGCCCCTGCGACTTGCCGCACAGCACGTGTGTACTCCGCCCACTCCTGGGCTTCAGTCTTCATCGGCGTACCAGCTCCACATAGCGGTCGACCTCGTCCACTCGCAGTGGCGCGAACGGTACGACGACCTGCGCCTCAGGGTGCAGCCCGTCCCACAGCAGCCCGCGGTGCGGCTCCGACGCCCATCGCACCAACGGCCCACACACAGCCCGTACGCCGTCCTGCGGGTGGCGCAGGAACAAGTGAGTCGCGACATTGGCCCGCCCGTACCCAAGTTGCTCGGTGCAAACATGCAGCCGGTTCCACCACCCGAAGGTGATCAGCCCCTGCGTCGGCCCGTCGCGCACGATGTCTTGCAGCGCGTTCGCCGGACTCTCGAAGTAGCCGTCGGCATGCGTTTGCATCTTCGGTACGCCGTGGAACCCGAACCCCAGCAGGTAGGTCTCCCCACCCACCTGCCCGTTCCGCACGGTGTCGCGCAGCGAGAACAACCGCGGCGCGATGTCCTCGTGTTTGTCGACCGTCTCCACCTCGGACCCCAGCTGCCGCAGCGCCTGGATCAACGCGCCCTTGCCCTCGGCAACCGCAGGTGACGAGTCGGTGCCGTCGACAAAGATGAACCGCGGCGGTACGACGGAAGCCGCCGCAGCCGACACCGCCAAACCGGACAGCACCCCGAGCGCATCCGCCGGCCCATCACCAAGCACCAGTACGCCGGCGCCCGGCTCGGGCCGCACCTCGACCGACACCGGCGCCTCGGTCACAGCGATCGGTAACCCCATCCACGGCCGACCCAGCTCTGGCTTCACCGAAGCAGCCGTGTCAGCCAGATGCGCCGGCTCGGCAAGATGGAAGATCCGCGGCGGATGCGTAGTACCGGATCTCAACCACAACTCGCGTCGCAGATCATCCAGAACAGCCTTGTCCGCGAAGCTCACCAGCACATGCTGGTTGTCGTCCGGCGACCCGAAGTTCGCGTTCAACACGGCCTCACCACGGAACTGCAACTCGGCAGCAGCCGTGTTCCCGGTCCGCAGAATCGCCTGCGAGTCAGCCGGAGTCGTCTTCAACGCGATCCGATACGGCACCTGCCCGAAGATCGAATCGCGCCGCGTCGACAGCCGCTTGACCCCTTCAATCGTCTGGGTCGCAAGCACGACATGTACGCCGTACGCGCGGCCAAGTCGCACCAGCCGCTCCAGCAACCGAGCAGCCTCGTCCGCAAGCTCGTCATCGTCCTCCAGCAGCACCTGGAACTCATCCAGTACTGCGAGGATGCGCGGCGGTCGCTCCGGTCCAGCAGGCAGCTCCGCGATATCCGCGACATTGCCATGCGACTTGAAGATCTCACTGCGCCGCGCCAACTCATCCGACAGATGCCGCAGCACCGCCAACCCGAAGGCGCGATCGCTGTGCACACCAAGCACTCGCACATGCGGCAGCCAGTGCTCGCGATCACCAGCCGGTCCGAGCGCGGAGAACTCGACGCCGTGCTTGAAGTCGAGCAGATACATCTCCAGATCCACCGGGTCGTACCGCGCAGCAAGTCCATGGATCAGCACGAGCAGCAGATTCGACTTGCCTTGCCCGACAGCGCCGCCGACCAGGACATGCGGGAGCGCCGGGTTGCCGCTCCGCAACCGCACCAGCGCCGGCGTGCGATCGTCGTACCCGATGATTGTGCTGAGCTCGTCGGTGACGGGTTGCCACCAGGTCGAGCGATCCGGCAGCGTGCGATTGAACTCGATGGTCGGCAGGACGGCGATCTCGGCGAGTTCGGCGACCACGTCACAGATGCCCGCGGCAACGTTCGCGTCGAACGGCGGATCCAGCAGGGCAGGCACGTTCTGCAGCTGGGACACCTCGACCTTGCCGCCGGTGATCGCGACCGGGGTCAGCAGGTCGAGCAGTTGCCGCGGATCCACCTCGTGCTCGCCCGCCGAGGACGGATCGTGATGGACCAGGAAGCAGATCCCGCGATCGCCGCCGGTCGCCGCCAACCGGACGAGATCGCGCTGTGCGAGGGAATCGATGCCGGAGGGGTAGTCGAAAAGGACGATCAACCGGTACGGGTCGGTGACCCGCCCGGTCTCGCGGATCAGCTCCTCGAACTTCTTGTGCCCGAGCTGAGCCTGCCGACTCGCCCGCAGAGACGACACATCGACGAGCCCGGAGAGCACGGTGTGCAGCTGTTCCGCGGTGTGCGTTGCCCGCGGCACCAATTGCGGGTACTTCGTGGTCAGGTGCCCGAGCAGCCCCATCATCCCGGTCAGCCGCGGATCGAACGCGTCGATCCGCAGCCGGAACGGCTCGGCCGCCGCGATCAGCCGCAGCGCCACACTCTGCAGAAGTTGCCGTGCGCCCTCGTTGCGATCGGCGGTCACCCGCCAGCCGTTCGTGCGCAACAGCGGCGCGACGACCGGCGTACCGGCTTCCAGCTGACCGATCCGCACGTACGACGGGGTGCCGGCGCCCACCAGCTGCCTCGACCGCCAGCGGGCGTCGTTCGGCGGGATCGAGGCGAGCCCTGGCGCCAGGCGGTCCGCGAGCAGCCGCGCTGCGGGCTCGGCCGATGCCAGCGCCTCGGCGGTCGCGGCCTCTACCAGGCCACGCGATTCGCGCCGGGCGACGATCGTCTGCTCCTGCAGCTGCCGATGCAGCTTCACCGCGCGCTGGTGCTCGCCCTGGGTGAGCCGGCGCGCGTTCTCGAGGAGTTCCCCGAGCGCGAACTGCAGTCCCCGGACCCGTGCCTCCAGAACCTCCGGAGAAACCGGTCCGGGCATGCTTTCCCCGTCAGGCTTCTCCGTCACGAGCACCGTCCTTCCACCACTGCGACGCGACCTACCGATTGCCTTCGTAAACCATGTCACACCATCAGCCCCGTGTGTCACTCCAGCCATCAGAAGTCTCACCTGCCGACTAATTAGTTGGGGGCGACGATCTCGAGCTCGTAGCCGTCGGTGTTATGCAGGAATGCGGCGTAATGCTGCGGCCCGCCGGCGTACGGATGGCGGTCGGCGAACATCAGTGTCCAGCCGTGCGCGTCCGCCTCGGCGACGATCGCGTCCAGCTCGGCCCGGCTCGCGGCGTTGAGAGCCAGATGGTTCATCCCCGGCCGCAGCCGGTCGTGTTCGGTGGCGGACATCGCGGGACTCTGCTCGGCGACCAGATAGCTGCCGTCGGGCGCGATCCAGGTGTATCCGCCGGGCCAGCTGTCGCCGTCCTTCCAGCCCAGCCGGGCGAGTACCCAGCCCCAACTCGTCAACGCTCGGGGAAGGTCCGGGACCCAGATCTCGACGTGGTGCACAGCGGCGGCCATCGGAGCATTATCTGTGCTCGTCGAAACGGTTGGACACCGCCACCGCGGCCAGGCCGACAACCACCAGCCAGACCACCGCCGCGGCCAGCCACGGCCACCAGTCGGCACCCGATGCCACCTGGGCGACGGCCTTGCCGAACAGGCCGCCCGCAGGGGCGAAGACCAGCACCACCAGAACGCGGGCGATCGAGGTCTCCTTGGTCATTTCTTCATTGTCCGAGCCCTCAGCCGCCACCGCAGCGACACTGGCGCGCCTCTCCGGTTTGCTCCTGTGGAAGGGTCGCCGGTTTTTGTCCGACGAGTGGTCTAGCGTCTGGGGTGACTGAAAGGGGGCACGAGTGAGCGCGACCCGGATCGAAACCACGGCGTACGGCGTGGCAGCGCTGGAGAAGCTGCGTGCCGTCGTGGCCGGCCTGAAGGCCGGCGATCCGATGAATCCCGTCACCTTGCTGCTGCCGAACAACCTGGCCGGCGTGGCCGCACGCCGTTTCCTGGCGCTCACCGGGATCGCCGGGATCTACCTCGCCACCCTGCCCCGCTTGGCCGAACAGCTCGCCGCCGGTCTGCTCGCACCGCGCCGCCCAGCGACCCGCCCGATCGTCGCAGCAACGTGGCGTACTGCGCTGTCGAAGGCGCCCGGAGTCTTCGCGGACGTCGCCGACCACCCATCGACGATCCAAGCGCTTGCTGCAGCGCATCGGGAGTTGCGCGACCTCAGCGAGCCGGCTCTCGAAAGTGTCTCCTCGGCGTCGATTCTCGGGCCTGACCTGATCCGGCTGCATCGGCATGTCACCGGTGAGCTGTCACCCGATTGGTACGACGAGACCGACCTGCTGACGACTGCTGCCGCGCGCATTGCGGAGAACCCTGCGATCGTCGGCGAGCTCGGTGCGCTGGTGCTTTATCTGCCGCAGGAGTTGACGCAGGCCGAGGCCGGATTCGTCGAAGCCCTCGGTACGGCGTCCGCCGATCTGACGGTGCTCGTTGGTTTGACGGATGTGAAGCGGGCCGATCGCGCGGTCCGGCGATCGCTCGAGCGGATCGGGATCGACCTGCCGACGTCCATCTCCAAGAACTATCCGGTCGCGACCGAGGTCCTCAACGCGTCCGATGCCGATGACGAGGTGCGCTGCGTCGTACGGGACGTCGTTGCTGCTCTTGCTCGGACGCCTGCGCACCGGATCGCTGTGCTGTATTCGGCGGCGACTCCTTATGCGCGGCTCCTGCACGAGCATCTGGCGGCGGCCAAGATCGAGGTCAACGGTCCTGGGACCCGGCCGGTCCATGAGCGGGCGCTGGCACGGACTTTGCTGGAAGTGCTCGCGCTGGTCGATCATGATCTGCCGCGCGCCGACTTGTTCCGTGCCTTGGCGAATGCGCCGACGCGAGACTTCACCGGCGAGCGCATCCCGGTGCCGCAGTGGGAACGGCTGTCCCGGGTCGCCGGCGTGGTTCGTGGCGACGACTGGGACGTTCGGCTCGGGCGGTATGCGGAGTCGGAACGGCGTACGGCTGACCAGGAGGAAGCTGCAGAGGATGCACGGCCGGCCGCAGTACGGCGTGCGCAGTACAACGCAGAGACGGCGGAACGGCTGCATGGGTTCGCATCTGAGCTGCGGCGGCGGCTGCTCGCGACGGCGGTGTTGGAGACGTGGTCGGAGCTGGCTGCGGCCGTGCTCAAGCTGTTCCAGGACTTGCTGGGCGACACCGACGCGTTGCCGGTCGAGGAGCAGTATGCGGCGATCGCGGTGGAGGGATCGCTGCGTGGTCTGTCCACCCTCGACGAGCTCGGTACGCCGGCCAGTCTGACCGTACTGCGGGACGTTCTCGACCTGGAGCTGCAGCAATCCCTGCCTCGGGTGGGCACCTTCGGCACCGGCGTACTGGTGGCCCCGCTGTCCACCAGCATCGGGCTCTCCGTGGACCTCGTCTATGTGGTCGGGTTGTCGGAAGACCTCTATCCGGGGCGGGTTCATGAGGACGCACTACTCCCCCATCGGGTCCGGGAGGCGGCCGCGCCGGAGCTGGCATCCTTCCGCGATCGGCTGGACGAGAAGCAGCGGCATCTGCTCGCGGCGTTCTCCGCCGGATCGGAGCGCGTGGTCGCGTCGTTCCCGCGGGGCGATCTCCGGCGATCAAGCCGGCGATTGCCGACGCGCTGGTTGCTCGGCACGTTGCGCTCGTTGACCGGTGACCATGCTTTGGCTGCGACGGAGTGGGATCGAGCGGAGTACGGCGATCGGCTGCTGACGTCCGCGTCGTACGCCGGTTCGTTGACCACGGCAAGGATGGCGGCGACCGAGCAGGACTGGCGGGTGCGTGCGCTGTCGGCGGGGCTGGTGCTTCCTGATCAGGTGATCGAGCGGGCTCGGCTGTTGCTGCGGGCCAGGGGTTCGGACGAGTTCACGCGGTTCGACGGGAACTTGTCAGGAGTGCCTGGGCTGCCTGACTACGCGTCGGAGGATCGGGTGGCGTCGCCGACGTCGCTGGAGTCTTATGCGACCTGCCCCCACGCGTACTTCGTCGAGCGACTGCTGCAGGTGGAGCCGCTCGAGTCGCCCGAGGATCTGCTGGTGATCTCGCCGTTGCAGGTGGGGAATCTGATCCACAACAGCCTTGATGCGTTCGTATCCCGGCTTGCGGGGTCGCTGCCGGAATACGGCGAGCCTTGGTCGGCCGAGCAGCGGTCGTTGTTGCTGGCGATCGGTGCGGACCTTGCCGATCGCTTCGAGGCCGAGGGGCTGACCGGGCATCCACGGTTGTGGCAGCGAGAGCGGCTGCGGATCCTCGGTGATCTGCTGGTGCTGTTGGAGGATGACGATCGATGGCGGTCTCTTGTCGACGCGTCTGTGGTCGCCAGTGAGTTGCGGTTCGGGTTCGACGGGGAGCCGGCGGTGGAGATCCCGATTCCGTCGGGGCGGGTGCTGTTGCGCGGATCGGCGGACAAGGTCGATCTCGGACGGGACGGCACGATCTACGTGACCGATGTGAAGACGGGTGGCTTCTCGCGGTACGAGGCGATCGAGTCGGACCCGGTGGCGGCCGGGACGAAGCTGCAACTGCCGGTCTATGCGTATGCGGCGCGGGCCCGGCTCGGCGAGACGTCGACGCCGGTGGAGGCGTCGTACTGGTTCGTTCGCAAGGGTGGACGGCGGATTCCGGTGCCACTGACGGAAGAGGTCGAGGCTCGTTATGTCGACACGCTGGAAGTGATCGTGTCGTCGATCGCTTCCGGGCAGTTCCCGGCGAAGGCGCCCGAAGTACCGGACTTTTTGTGGGTGCAATGTCCGTACTGCAACCCGGACGGCATCGGGCACAGCGAGGTGCGGACCAGGTGGGAGCGGAAGCGGCAGGATCCCGAGCTGGAACGGCTGGTGCGGTTGATCGACCCGAGCGCGCTGCCGGCGTTCGAGGAGGTGGCCCTCGATGAGTGAGGAACCTGCTGGACGCGGAGGCACGAGAGCAGATCCGGTCGGACACCGGCGAGACGCTGTTCGTCGAAGCCGGGGCCGGGTCGGGGAAGACGCATGCGCTGGTCGATCGGGTGACCACGCTGGTACTGCGGGACGAGATCCCGCTGAGCACGATCGCGGCCGTGACGTTCACCGAGAAGGCCGGCGCAGAGCTGCGGGACCGGTTGCGGGTGGAGTTCGAGAAGGCGCGACGAGGGCCTTCGCGGCGGCTGGCTGATGCGGCGCTGGACGATCTGGATTCGGCGTCGATCGGGACGCTGCACTCGTTCGCCCAGCAGTTGCTGCTGGCGCATCCGATCGAGGCCGGGTTGCCGCCGCTGATCGACGTACTGGATGAGGTTGGGTCGTCGGTTGCGTTCGAGGAACGCTGGTCGGAGTTGCAGCAGCAGTTGCTGGACGACGACTCGATCGCGGAGCCGTTGCTCTTGGCGATGGCTGTCGGGGTGGAGCTGAAGCATCTTCGGTCGTTGGCGCGGTTGTTCGGGAACGACTGGGACCTGATCGGCGATCGGGTGCTGGTGGATCCGCCCGAGCTGGTGGCGATGCCGGAGCTCGATGGGTTGATCGCGGCGGCTGCGCAGATCGGCACCGTTGCGGAGGACTGTCTGGTCGACGACGATCGGCTGCTGCCGAAGTTGCACGAGATCCGCGATCTCGGGCTGATGCTCGACACCGCGACCGACCAGGAGACGCAGCTGGCGATCCTGCACAAGCTGCGCGGTCTCAAGGTGGGGCGGATCGGGCGCAAGGAGAACTGGCCGGACGTCAACAAGGTGCGTTCTGATTGCGCCGAGGTGGTCGAGGTCGCCGGGTCGCTGGTCGAACTCCTCCTCGATGCTTGCCTTCGGCATCTATCGCATTGGGTCGCGGTGCGGGTGCTGAAGTCGGCCGAGCTGCGACGGGGCGAAGGGCGGCTCGAGTTCCACGACCTCCTTGTGCTGGCTCGAGACCTGCTGCGGCGCGAGCCGTCCGTGCGGTCCGCTCTCCATGATCGCTACCAGCGCCTGCTCCTCGACGAGTTCCAGGACACCGACCCGATCCAGATCGAACTCGCCGTACGGATCGCCGGCGGCGCCGCGGCGGATGCTCCGGACTGGCGCGACGTCGAGGTCCCACCCGGTCGCCTCTTCGTCGTCGGCGACCCCAAACAGTCCATCTACCGCTTCCGCCGCGCCAACATCGCGACCTACCTCACCGCCCAGAACCTCCTCGGCGAAACAGTCGAACTCACCACGAACTTCCGCACCGTCCCCCCGGTCCTCGACTGGGTCAACCACGTCTTCGCCACCCTGATCCAACCCCAAGAAAACGCCCAACCCACCTACCAACCCCTAACCCCCCACAGACCCCCGCTCCCCACCACCCGCCACTTGACCTCGACGGCAACCCCAGGCTCCTGACTTTCAGAAGCGCCCGCCACCGCGACCCTCGCCTCCACCGCGAGCCCAGCCCCAGATGCTTTAGAAGCCTCAGCCGTAGACCTGCCGGCCGCAGTCAGCGGCGATCAACTGTCCCTCCTCGGCGACGACAGCGCACCTGAGCCCGAGCCCGCCCGGGACCCTTCGCCTGAACCCGCGCCCGAAGAGCCCGATCTCGCCACCGTCATCCCGCTTCGGCGGGGTTTCGCCGTCTCCGTGCCAACTCTGGAAACCGACGACCTCGACTCCCCCGCGGTCGGCGAACCTTCGCCGCCCGGCGGACCAGCGATCACCGTGCTGGGCGCTCAACCCCACGACGACCTCCCGCGCGCCCAAGCAACAGCGCTCCGCGAGCGCGAAGCCGCCGACGTCGCCGCCGTGGTGGATCGCGCGCTGCGAGAAGGCTGGCAGGTCTACGACGACAAGACCGAGACCTGGCGACCAGCAGGCGCCGGCGACATCGCAGTACTGGTTCCGGCTCGTACTTCGCTGCCGTTTCTCGAAGACGCCCTCGACCGCGCCGACCTCCCCTACCGCGCCGAGGCCAGCTCCCTCGTCTACCAAACTGCCGAGGTCCGCGACCTGCTCGCCTGCGCCCGCGCACTCGGCGACCCGAGCGACCAACTCGCCCTCGTGACAGCTCTGCGTTCCCCGCTGTTCGGCTGCGGCGACGACGACCTCTTCACCTGGAAGCGATCCGGCGGCTCCTTCACCCTCACCGCACCAGTCCCCGACTCGCTCCTCACCCACCCCGTCGGTGAAGCAATGGAATGGCTGCGCCGAACGTACTACGCCGCCCGCTGGCTCACCCCCAGCGAAGTCCTCGCGAAGATCGTCGCCGACCGCCGCATGCTCGAAGTCGCCGCGACCGGCCCACGAGCCCGCGACGCCTGGCGCCGGGTCCGCTTCGTTGTCGATCAGGCCCGAGCCTGGTCCGAGGTCGAGCACGGCGGCCTCCGTTCCTACCTCGCCTGGGCAGCTCATCAGGGCGAGGAAGCCTCGCGGGTCGCGGAGGCGGTGCTGCCCGAGACCGATGCGGACGCAGTACGAGTGATGACGATCCATGCCGCGAAGGGCCTGGAGTTCCCGATCGTGATCCTGTCCGGCATGACGGCCGCGCCGAACCGGCAACGCGGCGTACAGGTTCTCTGGCCGACCGACGGCGGCTATGCGGTGAAGCTCAAGGCCTCCGTGCAGACCGAGGACTTCGATCTCGTTCAGCCCGTCGACGAGCAGATGGACGATTACGAGCGACGGCGCCTGCTGTACGTCGCAGCCACCCGCGCGCGGGATCACCTTGTCGTCTCGTTGCACCGTTCGGGCACGCGTCGGCACTCCAGCAACGCCGAGTTGCTCACCAGCGCCGGGGCTGCCGAGGCACCGCACACGACGTTCTTCGACGGCCCACCGGTCGAGGCGTCATCGGATGATGCTCGTGCCTCGGCTGAGGTCGCGCCGCCGATCAACCGGCAGGAGTGGGAAGCCAAGATCACCGAAGCGCGCCAAGCGAGCCGTCGCCGTTCCGCCCAGAGCGCCTCCGGGCTCGAAGGCACCGGCCCGGATGTCGCGCTGCACGGCGCCGATCCGGGCAGCGCCAAGGCCGCCCGCGACATCGAGCTGCCACCGTGGTCCAAGGGCCGCTACGGCACCGCGATCGGCCGCGCGGTCCACGGCGTACTGCAAGTCGTCGACCTCGCCACCGGCGCCGGCCTCGATGCGGCAGTTGCCGGGCAGTGCCTCGCGGAGGGCGTCGTCGAGTACGCCGAGGTGGTGACCGCGCTGGTCCGGTCGGCGCTCGGTTCAGACGTCGTACGGCGAGCCGCCGCGCGCGAACACTGGCGTGAGTCGTACATCGGCACCCTGCAACCCGACGGCACCGTGCTCGAAGGCTTCGTCGACCTGATCTACCGCGAGGACGACGGCACGCTGATCATCGTCGACTACAAAACCGACGCCGTCCCCGCCGCCGCCCTCGACTCTCGCGTCGCCTACTACGCACCCCAACTCCAGGCCTACACCGACATGCTCCCCAACAGCGGTCGCCCAGTCCTCCTCTTCCTAGCCCCCACCACCGCCGTCTCCCACACCCTCTAACAGATGCCCTAAGCAACCACCCGCACGAGCACCGGGGTCTGCGCTGCGCGCTGCCCGACCCCACCCGACGCCGGCGCCCGCTGGCGCCTAGCAACTCCTGGCGTTCCACGTCGGCCGAGCTTTCGGCGCAGCACCGAAAATGGGTTGTCGGGTCCACGCTCGGCGGCGCAAGATCCAGCTATGACCACGACCGAAACCGTTCGCCTGTTGACCTCCACCGTTCGTACGGTGCGGGTCCAGCAGCTGACCGGCCGAGTGCGGAGGCCTATCCAGCCGCGGTCGTGATCGCGGCCCTCGTCGCGGGGCTGCTCGCCGGCTATGGCATCGCCATGCCCGTCGGAGCCGTCGCGACCTACCTCGTCTCGCTCACCGCGCGAACCTCCCTGAAGACCGGCGCGTACGCCGCCCTCGGCGTAGCAACCGCCGACGGCCTCTACGCCCTCATCGCAACCCTCGGCGGCTCAGCCATCGCGCCACTCATCGAGCCGATCACCACCCCACTGAAGTGGATCTCAGCCGGGGTACTCATCGCCCTGGCCGTGCGTTCCGCGCTCACCGCCATCAACCAACACCGCCGGCTCCAGACCTCCACCCGCCCAGCCAACACCCCGCCCACGCCGCTCCGCGCCTACCTGAGCCTCCTCGGCATGACCATCCTCAACCCCACCACCGTCATCTACTTCACAGCTCTGGTCCTCGGCGGCCGCCACACCACCACCCCTCTCAACCAATTCATCTTCATCCTCGCCGCCTTCCTCGCCTCCACCACCTGGCAACTCCTCCTCGCCGCCGGCGGCGCCCTCCTAGGCCAAGCCCTCACCAGCCCCCGCGGCCGCCTCACCACCGCCCTAGCTTCATCCGCACTGATCACAGCCCTAGCCCTCCACCTCCTCCTCCCCTGACCTGACCCCTCCTCTCCCCCCGACCCAAGCCGTCCGCTGGCGGGTTTTTCGTCCACTGGCGGGTCTCTAACCCGACATCGGCCGAACATCCCGGCAGCGGCGGCACCAGGTGGTTGTGCAGGGGGTGGACCGGCTGAGGCGGCGGAGTTCGTGGTCGGCGGGGCGGGCTGGGCGCCGTAGTACTGGGGCTGCCTGCTTCGGCGAGAACAAGCCGCTCGCTGCCGAGGAACTCGCCTGAGCCCTACGATCGGCGACGTGACTTCCCCGAGCCGGCAGATCCGAGCGTCGTACGACGACACGACCATCGCGGTCTATCAGGCGTATGCCCCGGAGATCGCCGAACCGGCTCTCGCCGCCGGCACCTTCGTCGCACCCTTCGGAATGTCCCGGATGACCTGGATCAAGCCGTCCTTCCTCTGGATGGCCTACCGCTCGGGCTGGGCGTCGAAGCCAGGTCAGACCCGCGTACTACGTATCCATCTCAAGCGCACCGGCTTCGAATGGGCGCTCGCGCACAGCTGCCTCTCCCACTACGACCGCGATCACCACGCCTCCGAAGCCGCCTGGCGCGCCGAGCTCCAGCAGTCGCCCGTCCGGATCCAGTGGGACCCCGAGCAGACGATCTCGCTGCAGCCCCAACCAACCGTCCGCTCGCTCCAGCTCGGCCTCTCCGGCGAAGCGGTCTCGAAGTACGTCAACGACTGGATCACCGGCATCGAAGATGTCACCCCGACCATGCACACCCTCGCCGGCCTCCCCCGCCCCTCACCGGAAGCCGCCAAGCTTCTCCCAGTCGAGCGTCCCTACCCGCTCACCGAGGACCTCGTCGCCAGAACGGGCGCCACTCCGGCGGACTGAACCGGCGCTCGCAGCAGGCAACGCCGTCGTACTGAAGCCGGCCCCCCAAGCAGCGCTCGTCGCACACCGGGAGCCGGACGCACCCACCGGGAGCCGGTCGCATCCGCCGGGGAGCCGAACGCATCCGCCGAGGAGCCGGACGCACCCGCCGGGGAGCCGGTCGCAGCCGCCGGGAGAGGTGGGTCGTCACTCTGTGATGGGTGGCTGATACGTCAGGGACAGGAGGGATTCGGGGTGGATGGTTACAGGCTGTGGCAAGTGGGGATGTCACCCTGTGCTGAGGATCACTCAGCCGTCCCCTACGATGCACCGCATCCGGATGTAGTTCGGATTCGCGCAGCCGGATCGCCCAATCCGGCTGGCGGGTCTGCCACGAAGAGTGTGAGGGTGTGGCCATGATTATCGGCAGTAGGAAGATCGTCGTGGACGAGGCAATCGCTCAGCTGCGGCTGTACGCCGAGACGAACGGCGCGGTGCTCAAGTACTACGACGGTCTGCCCCACGTTTCGACCATCGGGACCGACCCGGACCGGATCACCCTGGAAGACCTGGCCCGGACGATGGTGATCGGCTCGGACCTGCGCGCCCTCGACATCCCCTGGCTGCTCGAGGTCGACGCCGAGAAGGAGTTCGCCGCGGTCCCCGTCGACGCGCGACTCGAGGACGCCGCCCCCGGCAGCCCGCTGTTCGAGGCCGCGACGGAGCTCGACGAGAAGTTCTCCGGCCACCGCGGCTTCGGCCACGCGAAGAAGGCCAAGCTGCTGCACCTCAAGCGGCCGTATCTCTTCCCCGTCAGCGACAGCTTCATCCGGATGACCTACAGCGACGCCTCGGCCGGCCCTGACTTCCTGGCCGCCGTCCACCGCGACCTGGTCAACCCGGCGAACGTCCGCGACTTCAAGCTGCTCCAGGTCCGCCTCATCGCCGAGCCCGCAGACCTCCGCCGCCCGCCTGCTGGCCGAGGCCCCCACCCTCCGCCTCCTCGACATCCTCGCCTCCCTCCTCGGCGAAGCGAAGTAGCCACCCGTACTACGGGTCGCCGGCTGAGGCAGGCGCTCGGGCTACATCACGCCGAGGCGAGCCAGCGGCTCCACTAGCTCCCGCTCCTCGTAGGACAGGTGCGACAGGAGTGTGTCGTCGAGAAGGTCGACAGCTGCCCTCAAGCCAGCAATGTCGCCGGAGCCGTCCACTAGCGCGACCAGAGCTTTGTCTACGCCTTCCAGCACGTCGTGGATGATCAGGTGCTCTTCCTGGAGCCGGTTGACGACCGGTGCGAGGGCCGGGTCAGCACGGCGGAGACGCGGGAAGAGCGAAGCGTCCTCGATCGAGTGGTGAGTCGTCACCAGCCGGCAGTAGGACTCGCAGTACACGCCAAGCGTCCAGTTGTTCTGCCGCATAGTCATCGTGTTGATGTGCGACCGCGCCGCCCCGACACCCAGCGACCCGGCAGCCACCTGCTCCACCAGATCCCGGATCTGCTCGAGCTCACCCCGCAAGTGGTCATGCACGTCAATCAGATGCTGCCCTGACGCCAGCTGGTGAGGCGCATACGACCTCGAAGGATCCAGCGCAGGCCCAGTAGGCCGCTCCGACTCATCCAGCACCTGCACAGCACTACGCCGTACGACGGGCGCCGGCGTCGGCACGACATTGAACGACCCCGCGCGGACCTCAGTCGCCACTTCAGCGTCTGCCACAGCGCGCGCGGCGTACGCAGTACCGGAGCGTTCGGCTGCGACAGCTTCTCGTACTCCGGCTGCCACTTCTGCGAAGCGCCGGATGTCGTCCGGGTCGTCCGACGCCAGGATGTACGTGCTCGTCCCCTCCGACACCGTCAGCTCGGCCAGCTGCTCGATCCACGCCGCCTCCGGCCCCTGCAGGAATCCGCCGCCGTTCCCGAACCGCCCCGACACGTTGTACAGCCGCCGTACCTCAGCAGGCGACCGCCCAGCCTCCACAGCAGCCTCGTCAATGATCTTGTTCATCCCAGCCAGCACTTCCGGCGGCGTATACGCACTGGACGGCAGCCACCCATCCGCAAGCCGCCCTGTCACACGCAGCATCCGCGGCTTGTACGCGCCCAGCCAGATCTCCACGTCATGCGCAGGCGCCGGACCTCGCTTCGCCCCGGACACCTGATAGTGCTTGCCCACCAGGCGAATCCCACCACCCTCAGGCGTCCACACCTCGCGAATGATCGCCAGCGCCTCTTCCAGCGCCTCGACACTCTCCCCCGCACTCCGCTGCGGTCCGCCGTTGGCAGCAACCGCCTCCAGGAACCCGCCAGCCCCCAGACCGAGCTCCACTCGCCCACCAGTGATCAGGTCGAGTGATGCAACGCTACGAGCCAGTACTACGGGTTGCCGCAGCGGCAGATTCGCCACGTTCGTCGAAACCTTGACGGACTGCGTATGCGCCGCGATCACCGACAGCAGCGTCCACGCGTCCAGCAAGCGCGGCTGGTACGGATGGTCCTGCAGCGTGACCAGGTCGAGCCCGACCTGCTCGGTCAGCTGCGCCAGCGCGATGACCCGCTCAGGGTTGTCCACCGCCGGGGTCAGGAACGTGCCGAAGACCAGCTCGTGCCCGTAGTCCGCCATTCGTTGCTCCAGTATCTCGTCTGCGGTGTGGCTTGATCCTTCGTGCCGCGTAATATTGACCTGACGAACAAATTACTTCGTGCCACGAACAATCACAAGTGGAGCCCAGCGTGAAGGAGACTCTCGGCGCGGCGAGCGGCCTGGTCCGCCTGACGTTCCTGGTGCAGACCGTGTACGCCGAGGTCGGGCGCGGCTGCGACCTCACCGTCGCGCAGGCCCAGATGCTGTGCGCCCTCACCGACGACTCGCTCGGCATGGCGGACCTCTCCGCCGTCCTCGGTCTCGAACGCTCCAGCCTGACCGGCCTGGTCGACCGCGCCGAGCACCGCGGTCTCGTCGTACGGGAGGGCGACCCGCGTGATCGCCGGGTCGTCAAAGTGACCCTCACGGCAGCCGGAGCAGACGCGGTCCGCAAGTTCCACGACCAGCTCACCAAGCGCCTGGAGGGCCTCATTGCGGACCTCCCGGCCACCGAGCGCGAGCGTTTCACCCGCACGCTCGGCCGCCTCGTCAGCGACGTACCAGCGGTCTTCGCCGACTAGCCGGCGACCTCTGCGAACGCCTCTTCCAGCGACAATGCACCACCGCGCTCATAGGCAGCCTCGAAGCCGACAACCCGAGCTCTAGCACGCTCGATGTCCGCTGCCTCCGCGAAAGTCACCACGTAGTTCTCAGCTGCTCTGGCAGCCGCAGCAGCTCCCAGCAGGCACGCAGCGAGCTCCGGCTCGTCCACAAGAGCGGCAGCAAGCCCCTCCAAGGCCCAGCACATCCCACGGCCCGACTCGTAGTCTTGCGAGACCCGGAACGCCTCTGCATGCAGTTCCCGCGCCTTCGCATAGGACCCGCGCAGCTCATACGTGTACCCGAGCTCCTCCAACACGATCGACAGGTACAACACCGGCTGATCCTGTCGCCGCGCAGCATCCACCAAGCCCTGCAGGCGCGTCTCTGCCTCGTCCAGCTCGCCCGTACGCCGAGCAGCGAACCCCAGGACGATCTCCGTCAACGCCTTCGACGACAGATGCCCCTGCTCGGTCGCCAACCGCAGTCCCCGTACGCCGTACTCCCGTGCAAGCACGTAGTCGCCCTGCCGGATCGCAGTCCACCCGAGCCAACCCAGCTCAGCCGCTACCTCCGGCCACGCCTCCAGCTCCTCGGCCATCCGCAGACCCTCGGCATGGAGTCGCGCAGCCTCGTCGAAGTCACCCACCAGCTCCGCGTGCGCACCTTGCCAACCAGTTGCCTGCAGCAATCCCCAGCGATCGCCCAACGACCTGAAGATGGCTGCGCCCTCGTTAGCGTCGCTCGCCAACGCCTGCAGGTCAGCACGTACATGGGCATGCTTCGCACGAGCCACCAGTACCGCCGCGACTCCCCACTGATCCCCGTCAGCCGTGAAGGTCTTCAGCGCGTGCTCCAGCATCTCCAGACACGTCGCCAGGTCACCGACGTCGCTGCCGTTGAACGCCAACCACCACTCGGCCCGCGCATCCACCTCCGGCAAGCAGCGATCCCGTACTGCGGCCGCGCCAGCGTCTCCCTGTAGATACATAAACCCCGCCAACCACGCTGCAACCGCAGGGGTCTCAGGCAGCACCTCCAGCGAACGCCTGGCCTCGGCAAACCGCCCGCGAAGGAACCAGTACCAACCCAGCGCGACAGCAAGCCGCGTAGCGAACACGAAGTCGCCGTCCGCCACAGCACCGTCCAGAGCGCTCCGCAAGTTGCCCGACTCGTCGTCCAGTCGCCGGAGCCACACACGTTGCTCCGCGCCGTACAGGTGAGAGTGGGCGAGCTCAGCCAGCTGCACGTAGTACTGGCGATGGCTGAGCCGTGTCTGCTCGAGTTCCCCGGCCTCACGAAGCTTGTCGACGCAGTACGCGGCGACTGACTCCAGTAGTCGGTAGCGCCCACCAGCTTGTACTACGAGGGATCGGTCGACGAGTCGGATCAGCACGTCGAGGGAGCCTGAAGCCACCTGCTCAGCTGCATCCGCAGTACAGCCGTCTGCGTGTACTGCGAGTCGTCGGAGCACCAGTTGCTCCTCAGGCGACAGCAGGTCCCAGCTCCAGTCGATCATCGCCATCAACGTCTGCTGGCGAGGCGCCGCACCCCGGTGACCAGTAGCGAGCAGCCGGAACCGGTCGTCGAGTCGCGCAACCAGTCCGTCGACGCCCAGTGCACGTACCCGAGTAGCGGCAAGCTCCAGCGCGAGCGGTATCCCATCAAGCCGTCGGCAAAGCACCGAGACGCCAGGAGCCGACTCGGCATCCAGAACGAACCCTCGATCCGCAGCAGTCGCCCGGGCGACGAACAACTGCACAGCACTCAGCTCTGCAAGCTCGTGCAGCTCACTAGCTGCGCCAGGAACCTCCAGCGTCGGCACACTCCACACCGCTTCACCAGCAATCCCCAGCGGCTCCCGACTCGTCGCAAGCACCCGCAAGCCAGGCGCCGCAGCCAACAGCTGGTCAACCAGCGCAGCTGCCTCATCGATGACGTGCTCACAGTTGTCCACCACCAACAGCCGCTCGCCCAACACGGCAGCTAGCCGAGCCACAGTGGACTCCCGCGAGCCGCCCGCATCCCGCAACTCCAGCGCAACCTGTACTGCGTCGGTCAGCGACCCGGCAACATCCAGCGCATCCGGTGCCACGGCCGCCAGCTCGACCAGAGTCACGCCGTCGGCGAACCTGTCGAGCACGCCGCCAGCCGAGGCAAGTGCCAGGCGAGTCTTGCCGACGCCGCCGGGACCGGTGAGAGTCAGCAGACGATCGACGACCAGGCGGGACTTGATCTCCTCGATCGCCTCTGCCCGTCCGATCAGCTCGCTCACTTGCGCCGGCAGATTGCTGACCGACGCTCCAAGACCCGGCGCCGGCAGCCCGTGGTGCCGGCTGTACGGCCGCGCCCCATCCTGCGACAGCTCCTGAGCCAGGATCGACCGCTGCAGATCGGCCAGCTCCGGACTCGGGTCCAGTCCCAGCTCCTCCGCCAGCAACCGGCGTACCTGCTCGTAGCTCTCCAGCGCCTCGCTCTGCCGACCCGCCCAGTACAGAGCCTTCATGTGCGAAGCCCGCAGCCGCTCCCGCAACGGGTGCTGCGCTACCAAGTCAGCCAGCTCCGACACCGGATACTCGCCGGCCGCCAACCGCTCCTCGAAGTGCTGCTCGAAGGCGGTCAGCCGCTGCTCGTTCAACCGGGCAACGGTCGTTTCGACGAAGGCCTCGTCCGCGAAGTCGGCGTACGCAGGTCCACGCCAGAGCTGGAGCGCCTCGGCCAGCTTCCCTTCGTCCAGGCACGCGGCGAACCGCAGTACGTCATAGCTGGCGCTGTCGACCTTCAAGGAGTACCCAGCAGGGCCCGAGACCACCAGAGCGCGACTACCTGGCTCG
Source organism: uncultured Actinomycetota bacterium (assembly GCA_963740725.1). GTDB lineage: Bacteria > Actinomycetota > Actinomycetes > Propionibacteriales > Kribbellaceae > Kribbella. Next base: position 2,228 of record CAVUFT010000014.1, on the reverse strand, counting down.
GCGTCTTCAAAGGCGCGTCGGAGCTGGGACACCTTCGCGGAGAGCGTCCCTGCCGGATTGCCGGGCAGGTCGTCGCCCCAGAGGTCGTCGATCAACCGGTCCGCGGGCACCGGGCGACCCTCGTGCACCAGAAGGTCGGCCAGCAGGGCGCGCACCTTCAGGCCCTGGCACCGTGACGGCCACCCGTCGTCGGTCCAGGCAGTGACCGGCCCGAGCACCCCGAAACGCATGGCCGCACCCTATCTTTCCGGGGTCTTACGCCCGACCGGAAAGAAACCGTAAACCCCCTCCGGCAGAGTCTCTCCCAACAGCAGCGCAAGGAGGTGAACAGGGATGACGCTACGACTCGCAGTGATCATCGGCAGTACTCGCAGTGGGCGCTTCGGACCGACAGTGGCCAACTGGTTCGCCACAGCAGGCAGCCAAGCGGGCAGACCTCGACATAGACGTAGTCGACCTCGCTACTGCCGACCTGCCACCCACACTGACCGACACTGACGAGCCGACGCCCGCCGCGGTCGCAGTACTGGCTCCACGTCTTGCTGCTGCGGATGCGTTCGCAGTGGTGACACCGGAGTACAACTGCAGCTTTCCGGCGCCGCTGAAGACAGCACTGGACTGGTACTACGAGGAGTGGCACGCCAAGCCGGTCGCGATCGTCGCCTACGGCCGGGAGAGCGGCGGCCTGTACGCCGTCGCTCAGCTGCGGCAGGTGTTCACCGAACTCCACGCGGTCACCATTCGCAACACCGTGACCATGCCCTGCTACTGGGAGCAGTTCGCCGCAGACGGCAACTGGCCGCAACATGGCGCCGGCTACGACGCCGCTGCCAAGCTCGTGCTCGACCAGCTCGTCTGGTGGGCTCACGCGCTGAGAGAAGCACGCACGAAGCACCCCTACCAACCCTAGAAAGGTACCAGAACCATGAGGAAGCTGATCGAGTCCACCTTCGTCACCCTGAACGGCATCATCTCCGACCCGCAGAACTACAGCCCGCCGTACTGGGACGACGAGCACATGCGCCTACTCGATGGCGCTGATGGAAGGCGTCGAGGCCCAGCTGCTCGGCCGGGTCACCTACGAGGGCTTCGCCGAGGCCTGGTCGCAGCGCAGCGGCGACCCCTTCACGGACCACTTCAACGCGATGCCGAAGTACGTCGCCTCCCGAACGCTCACCGAGACCACCTGGAACGCCCAGCTGCTCGAGGGCGACGCGGTCGAGGCTGTGCGCCAGCTCAAGGAGCAGGACGGCGGCAACCTGATCAAGTACGGCACCGGCGAGTTCTCCAAGGCGCTGCTGGAGCACAAGCTGGTCGACGAGTACCACTTCTGGGTCTTCCCGGTGCTCGCCGGCGTGGCGACCGCATGTTCGACGGGCAGCCGACTGACTCACCTGGAGCTGCTCGGCACCACCACCTTCAAGTCCGGCATCGTCGTCCACAAGCTGGCCCCGAAGGCCTGACCTGTCGCAAACATCCAGGGAACTTCAGCTGTCGCGAACGTCCGGGAAGCTTCCCCGGACGTTTCGCATTTCGTACGGCGACCGGTTGCGGCGGGTTCGGCCTGGGTACCGGACGGGCTCACGGGGCCCAGCAATAAGGAAGTCGCACTGGAGGTCTGATGGGAACCGTCATCACCATCATCATCATCGTCCTGGTCGTGACTCGCTGCAGCAGCAGCGTTCTACGCCTACCAGCGAAGAAGGTCGGGCCAGCTGCAACAGCGGTTCGGGCCGGAGTACGAACGCACTCTCGAGCAGTCCGGTGACCGCCGCGCAGCCGAGCGTGATCTGCGGGACGCGAACACCGGCGGTCCAAGCTCGACTGCAGCCGCTGAGTGCGAGTCCGCCTAGCGAAGTACCGGGCGGAGTGGGACAACTTGCAGGGCAGTTTCGTCGACGCACCCGGGGACGCTGTAGCGCAAGCGGACCGCCTTGTACTGCGCATGATGCGCGAGTCCGGCTACCCGGTCGACGACTTCGACCAGCGGGCCGCTGACATCTCTGTGGATCACCCGGAGGTTGCGGTGAACTACCGCGAGGCGCACCGCGTCGCAGTAGCCCAGACGCGCGGCGAGGCCGACACGGAAGACCTACGCCAGGCAGTCACGGCCTACCGCCGGCTCGTCGACACCCTGCTCGACACGAACACGAGGGAGCAAGCATGACCACCCCGTACAACGAAAACGACCCCCGTAGCAATACGACGAGTCGAGCAAAACGTATTGC
>CAVUFT010000013.1:0-16043 GCA_963740725.1 uncultured Actinomycetota bacterium | reverse complement strand
CGAAGCGCTCGCTGGTCTGAAGACGCCGTTCCGCACCCCCGGCACGGTCACCGCCGGGAACGCGTCCGGCGTGAACGACGGCGCCGCGGCTCTCCTGGTGATGAGCGGCGAGGCCGTCGAACGGCTCGGTGTCACCCCGCTGGCCCGGATCGTCGGAACCGCCGCGGCCGGCGTACCGCCGCGCATCATGGGGATCGGCCCGGTCCCGGCCACCCGCAAACTGCTCGCCCGGACCGGTGTCGCGTTGTCCGACATCGGCGTGATCGAGCTGAACGAGGCATTCGCAGCGCAGTCCCTCGCGGTCTTGCGCCAACTCGGCCTCCCCGACGACGCTGACCACGTGAACCCGAACGGCGGCGCCATCGCCCTGGGACACCCCCTGGGCATGTCCGGCGCCCGTCTCGCCCTCACCGCCGCACTCGAACTTCGCCACCGCGACACCGGGTACGCGCTGTCCACGATGTGCATCGGAGTAGGCCAAGGCATCGCGACCTTGCTTGCCCGCCCCTGAGGAGGTTGGGATGACCGAACGGTTCCTCGGCGAGCCGTGCCCGCCGGAGCTCCAGGACGCCGGCGAGCGGCTGTCCGTCGACGAGCTCCGCACGCGGCAGCTCGCCGGGCTGCAGACGACCGTGCGCGCGGCGTACGAGAATGTCCCGCACTACCGGGCAGCACTGGACGGCGTCGGGTTCGCCCCGGACGACCTGAAGTCGCTGGAGGACCTGCACCGGTTGCCGTTCACCTCGAAGCACGACCTGCGGGAGAACTACCCGTTCGGGATGTTCGCCGTACCGCGCGAGGAAGTCGTCCGGGTGCACGCCTCCTCCGGTACGACGGGGCGCCCGACCGTCGTTGGGTACACGCAGGCCGACATCGACAACTGGGCTGATCTGGTGGCCCGGTCGATCCGCGCGGCGGGTGGTCGCGCCGGTGACGTGTGCCATGTCGCTTACGGGTATGGGCTTTTCACCGGTGGGCTCGGGGCGCATTACGGTGCCGAGCGGCTGGGCTGCACCGTCGTACCGGTCTCCGGCGGGATGACGGAACGGCAGGTCGACCTGATCCGCGACTTCGGTGCCGAGATCATCATGGTCACGCCGTCGTACTTTCTCTCCATCCTCGACGAGATGGTTGCTCGCGGCATCGATCCTTCGGATACCTCGTTGCGGGTCGGGATCTTCGGTGCGGAGCCGTGGACCGAGCAGATGCGGACCGAGGTCGAATCGCGGACCGGGATGCACGCGGTCGACATCTACGGGCTGTCCGAGGTCATGGGCCCGGGCGTCGCGCAGGAGTGCGTCGAGACCAAGGACGGCCTGCACATCTGGGAGGACCACTTCTACCCGGAGATCATCGATCCCGTCACCGGCGAGGTGCTCCCGGACGGCGAGGTCGGTGAACTCGTCTTCACCACGCTGACGAAACAAGCCTTCCCCGTACTGCGGTACCGCACCCGCGACCTGACCCGGCTGCTCCCCGGCACCGCCCGCCCCGGGATGCGCCGGATGGAGAAGATCACCGGCCGCACCGACGACCTGATGATCATCCGCGGCGTCAACGTCTTCCCGACCCAGATCGAGGAACTCATCCTCGGCATCGAAGGCCTCACCCCGCACTACCTCTGCATCCTCACCCGCCCGAACCGCCTCGACGAGCTGACGGTCCAGGTAGAAGCCGCCCCCGGCCTCACCGACCACTCCGCGGCCGCCCGCTCCCTCTCCACCCTCATCAAGAACCGCATCGGCATCACCGCCACCATCGAGATCCTCCCTCCCCACGCCCTGGAACGCTCCCTAGGCAAAGCCAAACGAATCAACGACCGCCGAACCCTGTAAAAAGAAGACCGCCCCCGCGCCTCCTACGTCGGTGCTCCCACCCCCCAGCTACGGGCACTCCTCCGTCGCGCCCTCCGCTGCCTCGGTCAGAAGTCCTGCCAGCAGGCACCGAATCGCCCCGCACGCACCGACAACCTCCCGCACAGCCCGGATGAGCCCCAGCGGTCCGCGAGCGGGCCTGGGTGCAACCGCCGGAGGCAGCAGCTACGTCAGGCAGGTTCTGTTGCACATCAGAACGGGAGATCCTGTAGGCGGTCGGAGTAGACGCCGCAGACGAAAGGCCCTGCCGTCCCGCATTTGCGCAGGATCGCCGGCCAGCGCTCCTCGAACCTGGCGACTTGATCGACTTTGGTCAGGTTCGCATTCGTCAGGCAGAACACCCGCAGACTCGACTCCGCCAGCGCCGCTCGCTCCAACGGACGTCGCCGGATCGCATCGTCCTTCGTGAGCACGACGAGCTGTTCGGAGTCCGCCCACGCGATCCACTCGGTGTCCTCGACCCGGCGGCGGCCGAAGACCTCGATCTTCGTCAGCGCCTCGTAGCCGAGTCGTCGTACCAGCTCAGGGATTGCCAAGTTCCCCAGGCCTACATCGACGTAGAACCTAGGCGGCGCGGATGTGAGGCCGGACAAGTGCTTCGACCTCTGCGGTCTCGATGCCGAACTCATCGGCGATCAGTTGGTAGGGCTCGCCCGCCCGCGCCAGGTCGACGACGTCCTCGACTCTCACTCCCACTCGCTCGAGGATCGGCTGACCGAACGAGAACCGGGGATCGACGATCACGTCGGCGCCTTGATAGGTCATCAGCCGGAGCCGGTTCGCATAGTCGTCAGGAGCCCAGCCGACGGATTCGAGCCCGACCTCCACCACACCGGCCAGCCCGCCCTGGCTGTCGCGGATCCGCTCCCACGACGGATCCCGGCCTTCGGCGGTGATCTCCATCAACAGGTCCCGGCCGTCGTGGGCGATCCGCCGCCAGGCGAGCGGATGCGGTCGTCCCGCATCGCGTCGCAGCCTGATGGCGGCGTCCCGGATCGCCTGGAGCGACAGTCCGGCATCACGCAACTGGCGAAGCATATGAGCCTCGACCACACTGGCGAAGGTCATCGACGCCTCGCCCGGGCGCGCCTCCGTGGCGTCCAGCGCGCCTGTCCGGAGCCAGTAACCGAGAGTGGACGGCGACAGACCCAGATGGGTCGACGTCTCTGCACGCGTGAAAATCGGCAGGTCGAAGCGCGGATCCATCCGAGGCTCCCTTCACCGGCAGATTCTGCGTCCTGCCCCAAGCATGTCAGCTTCTGCCGAGTTGGCGCTGCGTTTGTCCACAGCCCGCTCAGGTGAGGAGGAATTTGGGGAGGGTTTGTTCGGTGGCGGTGCGGAGGGTGGTGAGGGCGGTTTCGTCGCCGGCCAGGTGGCGGAAGAGGGCCTGTTGGAAGAGGCCGTCGAGGAGGCCGTAGGCGGTGGCGGGGGTGATTGCTAGCTCGCGGCCGGCCAACTCGGCGTACGTGCTGACGATGCGCCAGATCATCTGCTCGAGGGACTTGTCGAGCTCCAGGGCGTCCTCGCGGAAGGAGTCTTCGAAGAGGGACTGGTTGCGAAGGTCGTACCAGAGGCGGTGCATGGTGGCGTCTTCTTCGCAGGTGACGGCGAGTGCTGCACTGAAGTCGACCTTCAGCTGGTCGGCCTCCTCGGCCGTGGCGACGATCTGGTCGTAGCGGGTGACGCACTCGGCTTTGTACTGCTTGACGCAGTACATGATCAGCTCGACCTTGTCGCGGAAGTAGTAGTGCAGGACGCCGTGCGAGAACTCCGAGTTCTGGGCGATCTCCCGCAGGCTGGTACGCGCGTAACCGAGCTGGGACAGCGTTCGCAGCGCCGAGGTGGCCAGCTGGGAGCGGCGCTCCGCGAACTTGTCCACCTGCCGGCGCGAGATGCGATCGGTCACCTCGGTCACGGTCAAGCCTCCTGGGTCACTGAAACTTTACCCCGACAACCGATTTCTTGACAGTTGTCCAAGAAACTCTTGACGACTGTCCAGAACTCCATAACGCTGTGTCCATCGCCCGGTCACCGCACCTCACCGGTGATCGGGCACCGCACAGCAGCGGGAGGGAGAGGTGCATGTACGACCTGAACGGACGGAAAGCGCTGGTCACCGGGGGCGCTCAGGGCCTCGGTGCAGGAATGGCAGAAGCTCTGGCGAAGGCCGGCGCCTCGGTCGTGATCGCGGACATCGCTGAAGACCTCGGGAAGGCGACCGCGGACAGCCTGAACGACTCCGGCGCGACCGCGGCCTTCGTCCCCCTCGACGTGACCGACGACGCCAACTGGGAGGCGGCGATCACCGCCGCGATCGGTGAGCTCGGCGGCCTGGACATCCTGGTGAACAACGCCGGCGTCGAACTGTCCGGCCTGGTCGTCGACCTCGATCCGGCCGACGTCCGCAAGATGCTGGAGATCAACGTGCTGGGCACCGCGCTCGGCGTGAAGCACGCGTTCCGGGCGATGCGCCCGGGTGGACCGGCGGGGTCTGGTGGCTCGGTGGTCAACATCTCCAGCGTCGCAGCGACGATCCCCTTCCCCGGCATCGCCGGGTACTCCGCGACCAAGTCCGCGGTGGACCGGCTCACGAGAGTGGCCGCGATGGAGTCCGGCAAGCTCGGGTACGGCGTACGCGTGAACTGTGTTTACCCCGGCCTGGTCCCCACCGAGATGGGCATGAAGCTGGCCGCGGACATGGTCACCCTCGGACTCTGGCCGTCGGCCGAAGCCGCTGTCACGGACGTCATCGGGTTGACCCCGCTCGGGCGACTCGGCGAAGTCGGCGACATGGCCGATGCCGTGGTGTTCCTGGCCTCCGACGCCGCGAAGTTCATCACCGGCGTCGGTCTGCCGGTCGATGGCGGAATGGGGATGTGATGACGAAACCTGTCGTCGTCTACGGCGCCTCGGGGTACACCGGACGACTGGTCTGTGAGTACCTGCGCGAGTTCAACGTTCCGTTCATCGCGGCCGGGCGGGACAAGGCTCGCGTGCAGGAGGTCCTGGACAAGGTCCCCGGCATCGAGACCGTCGATCACGAGGTGGTCGAGGTCGAGCACAACGTCTCCGCGCTGACCGAGTTGTTCAGCGGCGCCAAGGTGGTCAGCAACATGGTCGGGCCGTTCGTGAAGTACGGGCCCGAGGTGGTCGAGGCGTCGCTGGCGGCCGGCTGCCACTACCTGGACACGACAGGCGAGCAGGACTGGATGCTCGACGCGGAGAAGAACTGGGGTGACAAGTTCGCTGCGCAAGGACTGTTGCTCTCCCCAGGTGTCGCGCAGATGTACACCACCGGCGAGATCGCGGCGAACCTCTGCCTGGAGACGCCGGGACTCGACACCCTCGACATTCTCGTGCTGTGGAAGGGTTTCCCGACGTACGCGTCGACCCAGACGATCTTCACCATCCTGAAGGCCGACTGGCACTACCTTGAGCAGAACCAGCTGGTGAAGTGGGACCCGCTGACCACGTTCGAGGTGAACGTTCCGGGTCAGCACGCGACCGCGCTCGCGCTGCCCTGGGGTGGCACGAGCCACCCGGTCTGGTTCAAGAACGACCCGCGGGTGGCGAACGTGAAGGTCGCCGGCGGCGTCTTCGACCGGACCGTCATGCAGGGTGTCGTCGAAGCCGTCAAGATGGTGGAGAGCCAGATCAAGACCCTCCCCCGCGACCAGCAGGATGCGGCGCTCGCAGAGGTTGCCGCCTCGGTCCAGGCCGAGCATGCCGCCGCGGGAGAACCCCCGGATCAACACCTCGCTCGACTCCGTGCACGCGTCGGGACCGCTCGGCAGGGCGCATTGCGTGATCCACGGGAACAGCAACTACAAGCAGACCGGCGCACTCCAGGCCTACGCGGCGTACTCGTTGCTCCAGCAGCCGCCGCATCGCGCCGGACTCGCCTCGGCCTGCCAGGCCTTCGGGCACCGCGAACTGCTCGGCGTACTACGAAGCTTCGGGCTCGTGCTCGAACCCGTGGTGACCGTGCAGCACTGAACGCCTGCGCCGGGCATCGCCGCACCACGAAGGGCATGACCCGGCGCGGGCCACCAAGACCAGGTGCGGGAGTTCTACCCACCCCCCGGGCGCTCCCGCACCTGTCAAGTTCCAGGAAGACTCCCCCGTGTGTTTGGGAGTGCGGCGTGCGGTTGTTCGACTACCTCGACAAAGGGGCCCAGCTCGGGCCGGCTGAGCCGTGCCTGACCATGAACGGCACCAGCCTCAGTTATGCCGAGGTGCAGGAGTTCTCGTTCCAGGTGGCGCGGGCGCTGCAGAAGTCCGGGATCTCGCCGGGCGACAAGGTCGCCATCCTGTCGGCGAACAACCCGATCTCGTTCGCCTGCGTCTTCGGGATCGCCCGGGCCGGCGCGATCTGGTGCCCGATCAACCCCCGCAACGAGGCGGCCGAGAACCGCGAACTGCTGGACTCCTTCGACTGCTCCTGCCTGATCTTCCAGCGCGCCTTCCTGCCGCTGGTCGAACGGATCCTGCCGGACCTGCCGAAGCTCACCACGGTGATCTGCCTGGACGACTCGTTGCCGATAGCAATGGAGCTCGCCGACTGGCTGGACGGCGTACCGGCTGATCCTTGGGAGGCACCGGCCCTCGACGACACGGCGCTGCTGGTCGGGACCGGCGGGACGACCGGGCGGCCGAAGGGGGTGATGCTGACCGGGCAGAACATCGAAACCATGTCGGCGATCACCTTGATGAGCTACCCGTTCGAGGGTCGGCCGGTGTATCTCGCGCTGGCGCCGTTGACGCACGCGGCCGGCGTCCTGTCCTTCCCGATCCTCGCCCTCGGCGGCGAGGTGGTGATCATGCCGGCACCCGACCTCGGTGACTTCTTGGGCTTGATCGAGAGACATCGGGTCACGCACACCTTCTTGCCGCCGACTTTGATCTACATGCTGCTGTCCCACGAAGCCTTGCCCACAACGGATCTGAGCTCCCTACAATGCTTCTGGTACGGCGCCGCGCCGATGTCTGCGGCGAGGCTGGAAGAGGCGCTGACCCGGATCGGGCCGGTGATGGCGCAACTGTTCGGCCAGAGCGAGGCGCCGATGATGATCGCCACGATGGCGCCGGCCGACCACTTCCATCCGGATGGGTCGCTCGCGGTCGAGCGGTTCACCTCCGCGGGCCGGCCGAGTCCGCTCACCCAGGTGGCGATCATGGCCGACGACGGCCGGCTGGTGGATCGCGGCGAACGGGGCGAGATCGTCGTCCGGGGTTCGCTCGTGATGGCCGGGTATTACCAGAACCCGGAGGCGACGGCGGCAGCCTCGCAGTACGGGTGGCACCACACGGGGGACATCGGGTTCCTCGACGAGTTCAACTACCTCTACATAGTGGATCGAGCGAAAGACATGATCATCACCGGCGGTTTCAACGTCTACTCTGCCGAGGTCGAGCAGGCGTTGATGGCGTATCCGGCCGTGCGCGACTGCGCGGTCGTCGGGATGCCCGACGAGAAGTGGGGCGAGCGGGTGACCGCCGTACTCCAGTTGCACCCGGGGCTGACGGTGACCGAGTCCGAAGTACGGAACTTCGTGAAGAGCCGGCTCGGTGGGGTGAAGACGCCCAAGCAGGTGGTGGTCTGGGACGACCTGCCGCGGTCCAAGGTCGGCAAAGTGCTCAAGAACGAGGTCAAGGCGCGCCTGCTAAATCAGTAGGCGGTGGTCCCCGGTGCCGCTATTGTTCTGCTCGAGCGACGGAAGGGAGGTGAGCGCGATGTCGAGCTACTCCGTCGTGCTGCCTGTCCGTCGCACCCGCGGCTGAGTTCCGGGCAGCTCCCTTTCTTCTTGGAGCTTTGAATGACTGCTGTTTCGCGTCCGCCGCTGACCTCTGACGAGCGGACTCAGTTGACCGGCTGGCTGGATCTGCAACGATCCTTCGTCCGGATGAAGTGCGAAGGTCTCAGCGAGACCGACGCACATCGCAAGTTGTTGCCGACCTCGCCGTTGATGACGATGGCCGGTCTGGTCGCGCACCTGCGCTGGAACGAGTACTCCTGGTTCCAGCTCAACCTGCTCGGCGTACCGGACACGGGCCAGACGCCGTGGACCGAGGGTGGCCATCCCGACGCGGAGATGTTCGTCGACGACGTACCGCTGGCTTCGCTACTGGATCTGTACGACGCCGAGTGCGCGCGCTCCAACGAGGCGATCGCTGCCTCGTCCCTGGATGACGTGGAGAAAGGCCCGTACGTCGCCAAGGGGGAGGCCGCGTCGCTGCGGTACATCCTCTGCCACATGATCGAGGAGACCGCACGCCACGTCGGCCACCTCGACATCATCCGGGAGCTCCTGGACGGCGCGACCGGCTACACCAAGCCGAACGCATGACGGGGCCTGGCGTTCGGCCTCCGCTGACGGGCGACGAGCGGACCCAGCTGATCGGCTGGCTGGATCTGCAGCGGTCGCTCGTGCGCGGCAAGTGCGAGGGACTCGACGACGCGGCGGCGTACCGGCAACTGCTGCCGACCTCGCCGCTGATGACGGTCGCGGGGCTCGTCTCGCATATGCGCTGGATCGAGTATTCCTGGTTCCACGAGGACATCCTTGGCGTTCCGGACACCGGCCAGACGCCGTGGACGCAGGGTGGTCCCCGGAACGAGGAGATGATGGTCGAGGGCATTCCGCTCGCCCGGCTGCTGGACGAGTACGACGAGGAGTGCGCTCGCTCGAACGAGATCGTCGCGGGATTCTCTCTCGATGAGGTGCAGCGGGCACCGGATCCCTCCTCGGGAGATCAGGCGTCGGTGCGGTACATCCTCTGCCACATGATCGAGGAGACCGCCCGGCATCTGGGTCATCTGGACATCCTGCGCGAACTGCTGGACGGCAAGACCGGCTAGCTCTTGCGGGTTTAGTCTTCGCGGAGATAATCTTCGCGAAGACTAAACCTGTGAGGAGCCCTGAGATGTGGATTCACGAGCACACCGCGGAGACCGACGTACCGCGTGACCTGGTCTGGCAGGCGCTGGCCGACATCGACAACTGGACCGCCTGGGACACGTCGATGCAGGAGATCGCCTTGACCGGACCCTTCGAGGTCGGCGGCACCGTCGCAATGACGCCGATCGGCCAGGACCCGATCGTCTCCACGATCGTGGAGATCTCCGAGGGCAGCCGGTACGCCGATGAGACCAGCTTCGGCGGCGTGACACTTCGCTTCAGCCACACCCTGGAGGATGTTGCCGACGGCACCCGAATCGTCCATCGCCTGGAGATCACCGGCGACGCCGCCGACGAGCTCGGCCCGGAGATCGGCCCGCAGATCACCGAGGACTTCCCCGAGGCGATGGCCGGCCTGATCAAGTACGCCGGAACCCTCGGATGACCCGTCGTACCGGCAGCCGCGCATGACCCGGTACGACGGCGGCCCCGCCGAGAGCCCCGGCTTCCTCCTCTGGCACGTAACCCTCCGCTGGCAACGCGCGGTCACCGCTGCCCTTGCTCCCCTGGACCTCACCCACGTCCAGTTCGTCCTCCTCGCCTGCACCTGGTGGCTCACCGAACAGGGCCACACCCCCAACCAGCAAGACCTCGCCACCCAAGCCGGCACCGACATCAAAATGACCTCCCAGGTCCTAAAAACCCTGGAAAACAAGGGCCTCCTCGAGCGCCACCCCTCCCCCACCGACGCCCGAGCCAAAACCGTCCACCCCACCCCCACCGGCAAATCCCTGGCCCGCCAAGCCATCACCGCCGTAGAAGCCACCGACGAAACCTTCTTCGCCCCCGTCAACACCCAAACCTTCCACACCACCCTCACCAAACTCAGTCAGCACGGATAAATACAGCCAGCCCCCGACCTGGGTCGGGGGCTGGCTGGGGGCGGAGGAGCCAGGGGGTCCTGGGCGGAGGGCCCCCTGGCTCTGTCAGTGGCGGGTTACTGCGTCCAGCGCGTCGGCGATGCCTTCGCCGAAGAAGGCGTTGTTGGCGGTGGTGCCGGTGCAGCGCGCGTCGGGAGTGGTCGGGCACGCGGTGTCGTCGGCTTCCTTGCGGAGGGCCTTCTCCAGGTCGCGCGGGGTCCACCACGGGTGGGTCGACTTCATCAGGGCGGCGACGCCGGTGACGTGCGGCGACGCCATCGACGTACCGCTCATCGTGCCGTAGCCGCCACCGGGCAGCGTCGAGAGGATGCTGCTACCGGGCGCCGCGACGTCGATCTTGTTCAGGCCGAAGTTGGAGAAGCTGCTCTTGACCCTGGTCTGGGTGGTGCTGGCGACCGTGATCACGCCGGGCAGTTCGGTCGGCATGTCGAGACAGTTGTTGTCGACAGGCCGCGTGACGATGGTGCTGTCGTCCGGACTGCTGTCGTCGGTGGTCTTGTTCGCCAGGTCATAGTTGGAGTTACCGGCCGCCGCGACGGACAGCACGCCCTTCTTGGTGGCGAACTCGACCGCGCGCCGGACCGACTCCTGGACCGCGCCCTGGTCGCCGTTGTCCTTGCACCAGAAGGTCCACGGGTCGATGTAGTAGCTGTGGTTCGTCACGTCCATGTGGTGCTGCGCGGCCCAGATCCAGCCGCAGATCGCGTACTCCGGGTAGATGAACCCGTCGTCGTTCACGACCTTCACCGACGCGATCCGGACGCCCGGGGCGACCCCGACGATGCCGATCCCGTTGCGGGCGGCGGCGACCGTACCGGCGACGTGCGTACCGTGCGAGCTCGTGGTCGGCCGCCAGGCGCCGGCGGTCGTGTCCGGGACACCGTTGTTGATGCAGTTGACCGAGTCGCGGGCGTCGAAGTTCGGCGCCAGGTCCGGGTGGGTGTCGTCCACGCCGCTGTCGTTGATCCCGACCAGCACCCGGCGGGACCCGTCGGTGACGTTGTGCGCCTGGTCGGCCTTGATCTGCTGCATGTCCCATTGCTCGGATTCGCGCGGATCCGCGACCGGCGTGGCATCGCCCGCCATCAGGCTCTTGGTCGTGGTCAGCTTGGCAGCAGCCGATCCGACCGGGCCCTCGCTGACCGCCGCGGTCCGGGTGGCGCCGACCGACTGGACCTCGCGGCCGTTGCGGCCCTTCTTCACATCCGTGCGGAAGTCCGGGTTGGTCGACTGCGCGACCACTACACCGATCTGGTTGTACGACGAGACCACGGTGCCGCCGGCGGCCTTGACCGCCTGCTCGACCCGCTTCACGTGCAGGCCGGTCGCTTTCGTGTTCACCACGTAGTTCATCAGCAGACCGGGCTCGGCGGCGGCAGAGCTGGAACCGGCCGGCGCGTACGGCGTGGCCTGGGCGGCGGTGGCGGCACCGGCCGCGGTGAACGCCAACGCGACCGCAGCCAGGCCGGCGCTCAGCCGGCGGGTACCAATGGTTCGGGACACACTCTCTCCTCGGGGCGACAGCGAGTGGACGGAAACGCTGCCGTGACTCTAGAACGCTTCGCGGGTGGCCACGCCGCCGCCCGCCGAACACACGGGAAACCCTGCGCCCCGCGCTACCCACAGTCCCCAGCCTCACGCTCCGCAGTCATCACTTTGCCCACAGCTGTGGAAGCGCCTGTGGATAACCCGTGGACAAGCCAGCTTCACAAGTGGACAACCTGTGGAGTCAACAGCCCTTCCAGGCGCACACACCCTGTTGACACCGACTTGTCCACAGCCCGTACTACGGGGCGCCCAGCTTCTCCCGAACCTCGTCCGCGAGCGGGTGCCCGAGGCTGCCCAGGATGTCCAGCGCCCGATACCACTCGGCCACCGCCTCGTCCTGCCGCCCGGCGCTCGCCAGCGCGTCGCCAAGCCGCTTGCGGACCACGCCCTCGTAAGTACGATCGCCACGGCGTTCGTAGAGCTCAAGCGCCTGCCGGTACCTGTCGACGGCCTGGTCCGGACGGCCGAGCTGCAAGGCGATGTGGGCGAGACTGTCCAGGCTCGCGGCCATCCACCACTCGTCGCCCACCTTCCGCAGAAGTGCCAAGGCGTCCTCACACTGGCGCTCTGCCTCGTCGAGCCGGCCGAGCTGAGCCAGCACCCAGCCCGTTCCGTTCAGGCTCTGGGCGGTCCAGCGGTCGTCACCGATCGACCTGTACACCTCCAGCGCGGCCTGGCTCAGCCGGAGTGAGTCGTCGAGCCGTCCCAGCGCGTTGTACATGGAGGCCAACGACATACTGGCGTGCGCCTCGGCATCGCGATCACCGCTCCGGCGAGCGCAGTCGATGCCCTGCTGGGCCCAGTCTGCGCCCTCCTCGAGCCTGCCGAGGCTGCCCGCGGACCAGGACAGCCAGCGCAACGCCAGCTCCTCGGCCACCAGGTCACCAGACCTCGTGGCAGCGGCCAGAGCAATCCGGGCAAGGTCGTAGTACTCCTGCCAACGGCCACCGCGGTCCAGGTAGATGGTCATCACGCCGACGAGCTGCCAGACCCGGTCCTCGTCACCAGGCCGGCGCTCGGCGGCCTGGATCGTGCCGATCAGGACCTGCCGTTCGGCATCGAACCAGGCGAACGCATGGTCCTGGTCCTGGAGCGCTTCGCCTCGTGCTTCCTCGGTCCGCGGCGTGATCGGCACGCCAAGTTGCTGCGGGGCGATCAGCCGACTCGCAGCGTGCCCGGTGACGAGATAGCTGTCGATGACCCGGTCGACCGCCGCCTGATCCGGACTGGCCTCCGCGAGCTCGGTGGCGTATGCGCGAAGCAGGTCGTGGAAGCTGAAACGGCCCGGATCGGTTTCTTCCAGCAGATGGGCGCGCTCGAGCTTCCGTAGTACCGGCAGGGCCTCGTCCGGCGAGACGGCCAGCAGGGCAGCGACGGCCGCGGTACTGATGTCGGGGCCGGGATGGGCACCGAGGAGGCGGAAGAGGTGGGCGGCCTCAGGATCGAGCGCGTCGTAGGACCAGGAGAAGACAGACCGTACGTCGGTGAGCGAGTCGCCGCCGGAGAGTTCACCCAGCCGGGTCCCGGCGTCGCGGAGCCCGGCCGCGATCTCGCTCAGGGCCAGGTCGCGATGAATGGCTCCGCGAGCGGCAGCCAACGTCAGCGCCAGCGGCAATCCGGAGCAGAGCGCCGTGATCTCGTCGGCCGCCGCCGGCTCGCGCGCGACCCGCTCGGCACCGAGCCGGCTGATCAGCAACTGCCGAGCTCCGTCCGCGGACAGCCGATCCAGTACTACGGGTTCGGCGCCGGCCGCGATCAACCCGTCCAGCTGGCGACGACTCGTCACGACGACCACACAACTCGGCGTACCGGGCAGCAACGGGCGGACCTGATCGGCGTCGCGCGCGTTGTCCAGCACGATCAGAAACCGGCGGTCGGCGAGCAGACTGCGATAGAGCGCGGCCTGCGCCTCCAGACCGCGCGGCCTGGCCTCGGGCCGGATCTGCAAGGCATCGAGGAAACCGTGGATGACTTCGTCGGTGGTCGCCGGTACGCCGGTCGGGTCGAAGCCGCGCAGATTCACCGCGAGCTGGCCGTCGGGGAAGTTGTCTGCGACCTGGTGGGACCAATGCAGCGCCAGGGCGGTCTTGCCTGCGCCGGCTGTCCCCATGATCACGGCGATGCGGGGACCGGCCTCGCGAACGGCGAGCTCGTCCAGGCTCTTCAGGGCTCGTTTCCGGCCGATCAGCGGCGCGCTGCTGCCAGGGAGCTGGCGCGGCACCACCGGCACCACCGGCGGCGGAGCGGCCGGCGCGGGTGCACGCATCAACAGTCGCCGGTGGACCTCCTGCAGCTGGGGACCCGGGTCGCCGCCGAGCTCGTCGGCGATCCGGCGCCTGATCTCCTCGTACCGCTCCAGCGCCTCGGCCGAACGCCCGGACGAATCCAGCACGGTCAGCAACCGGCTCCACAGCGACTCGCGCAACGGGTTCTCGGCGGTCAGCTCCAGCAGCCGCGGCAGCTGGGGCGTCTCGTTGCCGTCGGCAAGGGCCAGGTCGACCCGGCGTTCGACGGCGGCCAGCCGGCGTTCGGCGTACCGGGGTGTCTCGAACCGCGTCAGCCAGGTCGAGCCGGCATCGGCGAAGGGGCGCCCGCGCCACAACCCCAGCGCCTCATCGAGCAGCGCCGCCTCGCCTGATCTGACCGACCGCCCCGGCCACTCCGGCCATGTCCGCAGCCGCTCCGGCCGTCGCAGCCGCGGCGTCGAGCAGCCGGACGAACCGGATCGCGTCGACCCGGTCGGGATCGATCACGAGCCGGTAGCCGGTCGGCTCGGTGACGACCCGGTCCGCACCGACCAGGCGGCGGAGCCGGGCCATCACGGTGTGCAGGCCGGCCCGCGGGTCGTCGGGCAGCTCCTCGTCCCAGATCGCGGTCATCAGATCGGTGCCGCCGACCGGCGTACCGGCGGACAGCGCGAGCCGGGTGAGGGCGGCGACCGCTCTGGTCCCGGGCAGCTCGAGAAGCCGTCCGTCGAGCGTGATCTCCAGCCGACCCAGGCAGTTCACGCTCAGCCCGGATCCCCCAGTATCCATCGCGCCATGCTCCCACGAAGCGGTCGGCCAGGGAATGCAGTCCAACGCTCGAGCTGTTGTGTGTAAGATAGATACAACAGAGATACGAGATGCATGGGTGAGGGTGAGGCGTGACAAACGGGGTGCCGGGACACGAGCCGGCGAGGGTGGTGCTGGGGGACGAGACGACCGAGATCGCGCGGATCGTCGCCGAGGAGGGTCCGGCGGCCGAGCGGATCCCGGCGGCGGAGCGGGTCTACGCGTTCGTCAAGGCAGCGATTCTGGACCGGGTCTACCCGGGCGGCGAGCTGCTGACCGAGGGCGAGCTGGCCACCGCGGTCGGAGTCTCCCGTACTCCGGTGCGCGAAGCGCTGCTGCGGCTGGAGGAGTCCGGCCTGGTCAAGCTGTACCCGAAGAAGGGTGCGCTGGTCCTGCCGGTGTTGCCGCAGGAGATCAACGACGTCCTCGAGGCCCGCGAGCTGATCGAGACGCACGCCGCCGCGAAGGTCTGGCCGCGCCGCAAGCAGCTGGTCGAGAAGCTGATCCCGCTGGTCCAGGAGATGCGCAAGCACAAGAAGGCCGGCGAGGCGAAGACGTTCCTGGAGGCCGACCGGGCCTTCCACGAGGCGATCGTCAGCGCCGCCGGGAACGAGATCCTGGCCAAGCTCTACAACAGTCTCCGCGACCGGCAGGTCCGGATGGGCGTGCCCGGGATCGAGGTGCAGCCGGCCCGGATGGACAAGTCCATCGCCGCGCACCAGGAGATGATCGACGCCCTCGGCGGGAACAGCGCCAAGCGGTTCCGCGAGCTCGTGATCGCGCACATCCACGTCGCAGCGACGGATCTGCGGGGCCTGCAGTGACCGAGCTCCGCTTCCCCCTGGGCGGTCGTCGGGCCTGGGCGGTGTGGGCGACGGCTGTCTTCACCTACCTCGTCACGATCCTGCACCGCGGCTCGATGAGCGTCGCCGGTCTGCAGGCGGCCGAGCGGTTCCACATCTCCGCGTCCGCGCTCGCCAGCTTCACCGTCGTCCAGTTGACCGTGTACGCCGCGATGCAGGTGCCCGTCGGCATCCTGCTCGACCGGTACGGTTCCCGGCGACTGTTGATCGCGGCATCCGGGCTGCTGTTCGTTGCCCAGTCCGCCTTCAGCCTGGTCGACTCGTACCCGGCCGCGCTCGCCGCTCGCGCAGTACTGGGTGTCGGTGACGCACTGGTCTTCATCAGCGTCCTGCGCGTGGTGATGTCCTGGTTCCCGGCACTCCGGCAGCCGGTGATGTCGCAGGCGACCGGCATGCTGGGCGGTATCGGCGCCATCGTGTCGACCGTCCCGATGGCCGCCGCGTTCAACGCGTTCGGCTGGACCACCACCTTCGCCGCCGCGAGCGTGCTCAGCCTGGTCACCGGTCTCGCGGTGATCTTCCTGCTGAAGAACAGCCCGTACGACGAACCGGTGCACCGCACGAAGCAGTCGCTGACCGAGGTCCGCCGCAACCTGCGCAGGGCCTGGAAGGAGCCGGGCACCCGGCTGGGGCTCTGGACGCACTTCACGACCAGCTTCTCCGGCAGCACGTTCGGCCTGCTCTGGGGCTACCCGTTCCTGGTCCGGGGCGAAGGACTCGCTCCGACGACAGCCGCGTCGATGCTGATCCTGCCCGTGCTGGCCGGTCTCTGCTACGGCCCATTGGTCGGCCGGTACGCCGCCAAGTTCCCCTTCTACCGCTCGTGGATCGTGCTTGCGGTGATCGCGGGCTCGGAGCTATCGAT
>CAVUFT010000012.1:0-74210 GCA_963740725.1 uncultured Actinomycetota bacterium | reverse complement strand
CACGTCGTACCGGGCGCCGCTCAGTTCCAGCGGCACATCGGCTCCGACGGCCGCGGTGACGAGGACCTGTTCGGCCGGCGCGACCAGTTCGGCGAGCCGGTCGCGGCGCGAGGTGTCGAGCTCGGCGAACACGTCGTCGAGGATCAGCACCGGCTCACCCCCGTCCGCCTTGAGCAGTTCGTACGACGCCAGTCGCAGCGCGAGCGCGAACGACCAGGACTCACCGTGACTCGCATACCCCTTCGCAGGCAAGTCACCAAGCCCGAGTACGACGTCGTCGCGGTGCGGCCCGACCAGCGAAACACCCCGGTCGAGTTCGTCCTGCCGACGCTCGTGCACCTCGTTCAGCAGTACTGCGGCCAGCTGCTCGCGACTCGTCAGGCCGGGCTCGATCGGCACCGACGACTTGTACTCGAGCCGGGCATCTCCCTTGCCTCGGGCAACAGCGTCGTACGCGCTGGAAACCAACGGGCGAAGGGATTCCAGCAACTCCAGCCGGGTCGCGAGGAGTTCCGAACCGGTGCGGGCGAGATTGGAATCCCACACTTCCAGCGTCCGCAACTGCGCATCGGCGGCACTCGAACGGTTCTGCCGACGGGCCTGCTGGGCACTGCGCAGCAGCGAGTTGCGTTGCTTCAGAACGCGGTCGTAATCCTGCCGGACGCCGGCCATCCGCGGTGTCCGAAGGGTGAGCAACTCGTCCAGGAAGCGGCGCCGCTCGGACGGATCACCCTTCACCAGGGCGAGATCCTCCGGCGCGAACAGCACTGTCCGGAGCAGTCCGAGCACTTCCCGCGGCCGCGGCACCGGCGAACGGTTCACCCGGGCCCGATTTGCCCTCCCAGGATTGATTTCCAGCTCGATGATCAGATCGCGCTCGTGATCGCTGCGCAGCTCGGTCCGGACGATCGCCCGGGCGGCGCCGGCCCGCACGAGTGGCGCGTCGTTCGCCACCCGGTGCGAACCGAGCGTCGCGGTGTAGTGGATCGCCTCGACCAGGTTGGTCTTGCCCTGGCCGTTCGGACCGACGAAGGCGGTCACGCCCGGGCCGAGCTGGACCTCCACCTGCTGGTAGGACCGGAAGTCGAGCAGGCCAAGAGCGGTGACGAACACTGGAATTCCTCTGTGGAACGAATCCTGAGGCTTGGGGCGGACCCGAGGCTCAGTGCTTGATCGGCGGCGTCGCGTACGACGGGTCCTCGGCGCCCTTGACCGCGTGGCCGCCGAACTGGTTGCGCATCGCCGCGATCGCCTTCATCGCCGGGGAGTCGTCCTGCCGGGACGCGAACCGCGCGAACAGCGACGCGGCGATGGCCGGCACCGGTACGGCGTGGTCGATCGCGGCCTCGACGGTCCAGCGACCCTCGCCCGAGTCGTCGGCGTACCCGCGGATCTTGTCCAGGTGGGTGTCTTCCTTCAGCGCGTTCACCATCAGGTCGAGCAGCCAGGACCGGATCACGGTGCCTTCGCGCCAGGAGTCGAACGTCTCCGGGACGTTCTGCGACGATGTCGGCGGCCTCGAGCAGCTCGAAACCTTCGGCGTACGCCTGCATGATCGCGTACTCGATGCCGTTGTGGACCATCTTCGCGAAGTGCCCGGCGCCGACCTGGCCGGCATGCACGAAACCGAACTCGCCCTCGGGCTTCAGCGCGTTGTAGATCGGCATCAGGGTGGCGACGATCTCGTCGTCACCGCCGGTCATCAGCGCGTAGCCGTTCTCCAGACCCCAGACCCCGCCGGAGACACCGCAGTCGGAGAACTTGATGCCCTTCTTCGACAGCAGCTCGGCCCGCCGGATGTCGTCGGTCCAGCGGCTGTTGCCGCCGTCGATCACGATGTCGCCCTCGGACAGCAGTTCGGCGAGCTCGGTCAGCACCGGGTCGATGGCCTGCACCGGCACCATCACCCAGACGATCTTCGGCTGGTCCGTCGCCGTCAGCTTGCCGACCATGTCGGCGAGGTCCTTGGCGTCGGAGATCTCCTGATTGTGGTCGAAACCCACCACGGTCAGACCGGCATTGCGCATCCGCTCGCGCATGTTGCCGCCCATCTTGCCGAGACCGACAAGGCCGAGCTCCATCGTGAATCCCCTTGTTCTGTTGGCTTTTCGCTGGTCAGCTGTTCAGGCGGACCGGCATCAGCACGTACCGGAATTCGCTGATCGGCTCGCCGTCGAAGTCCTTCACGCCGGTCAGTTCGGCCGGCTTCGTCGCCTGCGTGAAGGCCAGGTGCGCGACCGAGGTGCCGATCGCGTTCAGACCGTCCAGCAGGTACGTCGGGTTGAAGCCCACGGTAACCGGCTCGCCAACCACGCGGGCCTCGATCGATTCGGACGCCTGCGCCTCGTCGCCGCTGCCGGCGTCGAGGGTGACGGTGTCCTCGGAGAACGTCAGCCGGACCGGCGCGTTCCGCTCGGCCACCAGCGCGACCCGCTTGACCGCCTCGACCAGCGTCGCGGTGTCGATCCGGACCCGGGTCGCGATCGCGGCGTCGGTCGGGATGATGCCGCGCACCTTCGGGAACTCGCCGTCGAGCAACCGGGTGGTCGCCCGCCGGTTGCCGCCGGAGACCTGACCCTCGAAGCCGACGATGCCGTCACCGGTTCCAGGAGCGGCCAGGGAGACGATGATGTCGGTCCCGGTCATCGCTTTCGCGGTTTCGGACAGCACTCTGGCTGGGATAAGGGCTGCTGCAGAGGCATCTGGGGAATTCGGGCTCCATTCGAGCTCGCGAATCGCCAACCGGTACCGGTCGGTGGCCAGCAACGAGATCGTGGATCCCTCGATCTCGACCCGTACGCCGGTGAGCACCGGAAGCGTGTCCTCGCGACCCGCAGCAGTGACCACCTGAGCGACTGCCTGGGCGAAAACGTCGCTGCGCACTGTGCCGCTGGCCGCCGGAAGGTCCGGCAAAGCCGGATATTCCTCTGTGGGAAGCGTCTGGAGCGTGAAGCGGGACGTGCCGCAAGTGACTTGCGCCTTCGCGCCGTCCACAGCGATGTCCACGGGCTGGTTCGGAAGACTCTTGGAAATGTCGGCGACGAGCCGGCCGGAGATCAGGCATTTGCCCGCGTCCGCCACCTGGGCGGGAACGGTCACCCGGACGGAGGTCTCGTAGTCGAAGCCGGACAGAGTGATCTGCCCTTCCTCGGCCTCCACGAGAAGTCCGGCGAGGATCGGAACGCTGGGACGACTGGGCAAGCTGCGCGCGGCCCAGGCCACCGACTCGGCCAGTACGTCGCGCTCGACGCGAAACTTCACCGCTGGGTGCCTCCTGATTCGGCTGTGTGCCAGGCAGATCCTGCCACGGACAGATGTGATGTGCGCCAACAGGGCTTGACGTGGCGGTTCGGGCGGGTCGCGAATCCGGTTCTCCGGGGTTCGCAAGAGCAGCCTGACAGGTCCCACCGACACTGCTCGGGCAGGGCCCGAAAGTGGAGTTTTCCCCAGGTTGGGCCGCCACACCCTTTTGTGGACTGGGACTTCCTTAGGGATTCCATAGGGTTCTTCGCACCTGTGGGAAGTGTGGAAAAGCCAGGAGTTCCCAGGTCAGAGGCCGAAAGTGGCTGGGGACGAGGTGTGGACGAACTCGGAGGCACTTCTTGGGACGGCTGGTGACGAAGGATTCTTCTGCACACAGCCGATCCACAGGCGAGACGAGAGTGTCCACCGAGATACCCACAGTTATCCACAGGACTGTCCCCAGCCTGTGTGGTTCGTGTGACCGCGTCGTAGCGCTCGGCGTACACGCTTTTCGACCCGGTCCCCGACCTCATTGCTGCTTGGCCTGGTGCTTGATCCGGTTGGTCAGTTCGGTCACCTGGTTGAAGACGCTGCGACGCTCCGACATCAGCTGCCGGATCTTCCGCTCGGCGTGCATCACGGTGGTGTGGTCGCGGCCGCCGAACTGCTGGCCGATCTTCGGCAGCGACAGGTCGGTGAGTTCGCGGCACAGGTACATCGCGATCTGGCGGGCCGTCACCAGGACCCGGCTGCGGCTGGAGCCACAGAGGTCGTCGATCGACAGCCCGAAGTACGAGGCGGTCTGGCCCATGATCATCGCGGCCGTCACCTCGGGCTTGCTGCCCTCGGGGATCAGGTCCTTCAGCACGATCTCGGCCAGCGACAGATCGACCGGCTGCCGGTTCAGGCTGGCGAACGCCGTCACCCGGATCAGCGCGCCCTCGAGTTCACGGATGTTGGTCTGCACCTTCGAGGCGATGAACTCCAGCACCTCGGGCGGCGCGGTCAGCCGTTCGGTCGCGGCCTTCTTGCGGAGGATCGCGATCCGGGTCTCGAGGTCGGGCGGCTGGATGTCGGTGATCAGTCCCCACTCGAACCGGTTCCGCAGCCGGTCCTCCAGCGCCTCCAGGCGTTTCGGCGCCCGGTCGGAGCTGATCACGATCTGCTTGTTCGCGTTGTGCAGTGTGTTGAAGGTGTGGAAGAACTCTTCCTGGGTCTGGATCTTGCCTTCCAGGAACTGGATGTCGTCGATCAGCAGTACGTCGACGTCGCGGTACCGGCGCTGGAACTGCGCGGCCTTGTCGTCGCGGATCGCGTTGATGAAGTCGTTGGTGAACTCTTCGCTGGAGACGTACCGGACCCGCGCGCCGGTGTAGAGACTGCGGACGTAGTGCCCGATCGCGTGCAGCAGGTGGGTCTTGCCCAGACCCGAGTCGCCGTAGATCAACTGTGGGTTGTACGCCTTGCCCGGCGCTTCGGCGACCGCGACGGCCGCGGCGTGCGCGAACCGGTTCGAGCTACCGATGACGAAGGTCTCGAAGGTGTACTTCGGGTTGAGCCGCGCCTCGCCCTGGGCCTCGGCGACCGACGGGATCGGAGAACCGTTCGGCGGCGGCGCGACCGAGGTCGGCTGGCCGATCCGATCCACCGGCGCGTGCTGGATCCCCTGCTGCGGAGCCGGCTGCAACTGGGTCGGCTGCATCGACTGGCCGGGCTGGAACGCTCCCGGCTGCTGCAGCGACTGGCCGGGCGCCAGCGCACCGGACTGGATCGGAGCCGTCGGCGCCTGTACTACGGGCTGCGCCGGCGCGGGCTCGCGGAGTTCGGGATCGAGCGACGGGTCGACCGTCACCGCGATCCGGATGTCGCGGCCGAAGCTCTCCGACAGGATGCGCTCCAGGTCGGGACGCAGCCGGGTCTCGAGCTGACCCCGGGTGAAGTCGTCCGGTACGGCGACGATCGCGGTGCTCTCGTGCAGCGTCACCGGCCGGGAATTCGTCAGCCAGGCTCGCTGGTTCGGTGGCAGGCCGGCCAGGACGCGGTTCCACGCCTCGGTCAGATCCATCACTTCCGCCTTGATTTCCGCATTGGCGGACTGGTCCTCGACCACGCGTTGCTCCCCGAATCCTTCGCTGCGGTGGAAGCGCCTGATCGCTGCGCCACCTTTCGACCCGACCCCCTGCCGGTGCGGCCTGGCGGCCACCTCGTGCAGTTGCTGTTCTCCTCGGCCGGTTTCCTCATTGTCCACACCGTTGTCCACAGTTGTGAACGAAGCGCGGAGCTACTTGGTTACCACCCCGAAGGGAGGGGACCACTGCTGTGAGGGGCCGACGCTAACAAGTCCGGTAGGGGCGCTTCAAGCCGTCATCCACAGGCTATGGATGGCAAATTGGGGGCAACTTCCGGCGTGTCGGGTAGACGTCACAGCGTAATCATGGTTGGGCTGTCGCCCTCGGTAGCGGTTTCCGTCGCTGGGTGACATCGGCCGCCGGACGTGATTCTTCCACAGGGCTGTGGAAAACTATGGGGACGGCTGGTTTGACCTGTCCACAGGCGGCCACGTACCGTGGATCGGTCGGTGTTGAACCGGCCGTTTCGTGCTGCGCTCCCTGAGGAACCTGGTTTCTCGAGCGGTAGGCAGGATGCACCAAGGACAGATCTACCAGTGGATTTGTCGACATCGTGATCTCGAGTAACCGGAGTCATTCCAGTGAGCAAGCGGACGTTCCAGCCGAACAACCGTCGCCGGCACAAGAAGCACGGCTTCCGTCTTCGGATGCGCACCCGTGCGGGCCGCGCGATCCTCGCCTCCCGCCGTACCAAGGGCCGTCAGCGCCTGGCGGCGTGAGCCACCCGGCCGACACCCGCTGGTGACGGTGACCACCCCGTGTTGCCTTCGTCGAACCGGCTCCGCCGGTCCGACGACTTCCGTCGCGCTGTCCGTACCGGACGGCGCGCTGGTCGGCGCGCGGTGGTGGTCCATCTGTTCTCCCCTTCCGGCGTCCAGCCGGCCGATGCCGAGCCTGCTCGCATCGGATTCGTGGTGAACAAGGCGGTGGGCAACGCGGTTCTGCGGAACCGGGTGCAGCGCCGCCTGCGTGCTGTGATGGCGGCCCGGCTCGGCGAACTGCCGGCCGGCAGTCTGACCGTAGTACGGGCGCTGCCCGCGACGGCCACCTCGTCGTACGACGAACTGGTGGCCGATGTGGACGGCGCCTTGAAGCGTGTCCTGGATGCGCGATGAAGCATCTCGCCCGTCGCGTACGGGTTGATCGGCTTTCTCAAGGTGTACCGGAAGGTCGTCAGCCCGATGTACGGGCAGGTGTGCCGGTTCTACCCCAGTTGTTCTGCTTACGCGTTGGAAGCGGTCGAGCGCCACGGTGCGGTGCGCGGTAGCTGGCTGGCGGCGAGGAGACTCGCCCGCTGCCACCCGTGGAACCCCGGCGGCTACGACCCCGTTCCACCTACAGATGTCGATCGCGCGGAGATTCCGTCTCCGCCAATCAGCCCGGGCCGTCCGTTGACGCCGGGCCAGCGCAGCGAGGTGCTTGAGTGACTCTTCTGGCCATCCCCGAACTCGCCTTGTGGGACGGGATCGTAGATATTTTCAACGCCGTCATGACACCGCTGTACTGGGCGGTGTCGGCGCTGCTGGTGGGATGGCACTGGCTGCTGTCGCAGGTGTTCGATCCGAACAGCGGCTGGGCCTGGGCGCTCTCGATCGCCGGCCTGACCATCGTCATCCGGACCCTGCTGATCCCGCTCTTCGTGCGGCAGATCCGCTCCAGCCGGAACATGCAGCTGCTGCAGCCGAAGATGAAGGAGCTGCAGAAGAAGTACGGCCACGACCGGGAGAAGCTCGGTCAGGAAATGATGAAGCTGTACAAGGAGACGGGCACCAACCCGTTCTCCTCGTGCCTGCCGCTGCTGCTGCAGTCGCCGATCTTCCTGGCGCTGTTCCGCGTGCTCGACTACGCGTCGAAGGGCAAGGCGCACAGCGGCATCATGGAGCCGCACGTCAACTCCCTGCAGCACGCGAAGATCTTCGGCGCGGAGATCTCCCAGACCTTCCTGAAGGCCAGCGGCCCGGGCGAGACGAACGTCAAGATCGTCGCCATCGTGCTGATCATCCTGATGACCGCGACGATGTTCACCACCCAGCTGCAGCTGATGCGCAAGAACATGCCGAAGGAGGCCCTCGAGGGCCAGGCGGCGCAGATGCAGAAGATCATGCTCTACGTCTTCCCGGTCTTCTTCCTGATCGGTGGCTTCAACTTCCCGATCGGTGTGCTCATCTACTGGTTCGTCTCGAACCTGTGGACGATGGGCCAGCAGTTCTACGTGATCCGCCGCAACCCTGCGCCCGGTACGCCGGCGTTCGACGCCATGCAGGAGCGCAAGCGCGAGCACAACCTGAAGGCCGGCCGCCCCGCGGACGCCGACGAGAGCTCGACCGACACCATCACCGAGGCTCGCCCGGTCGTCCGGCAGCAGCCGAAGCGTCAGTCGCGCAGCGACCGGCGTGGTGGCGGCGCGGCTCCGGCTGCCTCGACACCGGCCGCCGCGGCTCCAGCCACTCGGATGGGCCGCCGAGCACCGCTTCGAGCAACGGGCAGACGAAGCCGCCGGCAACGGCCAGCAGCCCGCCGCGAAGAAGGCTGCCGCGAAGCAGCCCGCGGCCGGAGCGAAGCGCCAGCCGGCCGCGAAGTCGCGGGCCGCACGGCAGGCAGCCCAGAAGAAGGCCGCGCAGAAGAAGCCCGGTGGCACCGGCCGCCCGCAGGACCGATAACTGATCGGTTCACGCCGGAACCCCTTGTTTTCCTCTGCTTTGTACCACCTGGGTCCCCGTGGGGCGGATCTCGAACTGTGAAGGAGTGGCCGTGAGCGACGGCATGCAGAACACCGAGGCGACCGAGAAGTCCGCCCCGGCGGCGAACGATCACCTGAAGGCGCTGGAGGCCGAGAGCGACATCGCGGCCGACTACCTGGAAGAGCTGCTCGACATCGCCGATCTCGACGGCGACATCGACATGGACATCGACGGCGACCGGGCGGCGGTGTCGATCGTCGGCGCCGACCTGAGCAACCTGGTCGGCGAGAACGGCAAGGTGCTCGAGGCGCTGCAGGAGCTCACCCGGCTGGCGGTGTACCGGGAGACCGGTGAGCGCTCGCGGCTGATGCTGGACGTCTCGAACTACCGGGCGAACCGGAAGGCCGAGCTGGAAGAGGTCGGCCGCAAGGCCGTCGAAGACGTCAAGGCCACCGGTACGCCGGTCCGGCTGGACCCGATGACGCCGTTCGAGCGCAAGGTCGTCCACGACGTCGTTGCCGCCGCGGGGCTGACCAGCGAGTCCGAGGGCGAGGAGCCGCGTCGCCGGGTCGTCGTACAGCCCGCCTAATGACCATGCGCGTACTGCTCGTGACGGATCGCGTTTCACGTGAAACCCCGCCGCTCGTGGACAAGCTGTTTCCACGAGCGGCGGATCGGCTTGCGGCCTATGCGGAACTGCTGGCCACCGAGGGAACCCTGCGCGGCCTGATCGGTCCGCGCGAGGTGCCGCGGCTGTGGGAGCGGCATCTGCTGAACTGCGCGCTGCTCGAGCGCTTGATCCCGGAGCACGCGACGGTCGCCGACATCGGCACCGGCGCCGGCCTGCCGGGGATCGTGCTCGCCATCGTTCGCCCTGATCTCGAGGTCGCGCTCGTCGAGCCGTTGCTCCGGCGCACCACCTTCCTCGAAGAAGCAGTCGAGCAGCTCGGCTGCGACAACGCTGAGGTCGTCCGTGCCCGGGCAGAGGATCTGGCCCCGGCGTCGTACGACGTGGTCGCCTCGCGCGCGGTGGCGCCGCTGGGCAAACTGGCCGGCTGGTGCCTGCCGCTGTGTGTCGAGGGCGGCCTGATGCTCGCGATGAAGGGGGAGTCCGCGGAGGACGAACTGGCCGGATCCGAACGGGAGCTGGAGGCTCTCGGGGCGGAGGAATGGCACGTTCATCAACTCGGTGTGGACGAACTGGCCCAGCCGACGACAGTCGTGAGTATTGTGGCCGGACGTGCTGCGCGGGGATCCCAGCACAGAAGACGCGGGAGGTGAGCGGGTTCGTGAGTCGCGCCCTCGGATGGCCTGACAAGAGCACCGGGGAACCCCGGACCACACAGGGGATCGGCTGGCCCACACCGGGCCCAGCACCAGTCCGCCTGGTAACCCCAGACCCGGACCCAGACCCGTCCGCCACCTCCACTGAAGAACACCCCCCAGCCCCTCACCCCAGCCGGCTGCCACCCCTGCCAACTCCCAGGCAGCAGCCCCTCCAGCCCAACCGTCTGCCTCGGCCACCGCACCTGACAACGATCAGCTCGGTGACCCTTCAGCGCAGTCGGCCGCCACCACACCCGGCGACGGCCAGCGCGCCGACGCCTCGGCGCGCCCGGCTGCTCCGCCCACGGCCATGGCACCCGGCGACGACGAGGCGGGAGTCATCCCGACCCAGCCGGCTGCGCCCACGGCCACGGCACCTGACGACGATCGGGTTGGAGACTCTTCGACCCAGTCGCTCGCCCTCTCCGGCACCACACCCGGCGACGCTCAGGGCGGAGACGCTTCGGCACCGGTATCTCCCACCGCCGCACCTGACCACGACCAGGTCGGAGCGCCGTCCGCCCAACTGGCTGCGCCGTCCGCCGCCATACCCGGCGAGGGCCAAGAGGCCGACGCCTCGGCACACCCGGCTTCCGCTGTCCATCAGCGCACTGATCCCCAGGGCCCCGACTCCGCCGAGCGCCTGGCCGACAGCCAGGCCGACGCCCAGGGGAGGGCCGTCAGCGACCTCCAGAACGCCACCCCGAGCGACCTCCGCGGCGCCGGCTCCAGCGATCTTGGGGACGCGGTTCCTAGCGACTCGATCACCGCCTTCACCGGTGGCGCCGTGACTCCCGGCGCTGTCGCCGTAGCCGAGCCCAGTGCTCCCGCCACCGACCGGCAGGGACCGCCGGACAACTCGGCGGACCTCAGCCGCTCACCATCACCGCTTCGTGCGGCCGCTTCGATCGGCCTCGGGAGCGACCCGTCGACACCCCGCTCGCTCCCGTTTCACGTGAAACCGCAGCCGCCGTTTCACCCGCGACGGAACCCTCCGCGACCGAGGAGGAAGAGTTCCCGGAATCTCCACGACCTGTGGATGACTACCCCCTGGAAACACCTCCTCACGCGGGAATTCATCCACAGAGGCCTGTGGATGAACCTGGGGGCAAACCCGCCCCGACCCCAACGGACATCCTCTTCGGGCCAAGTCCCGCACCTATTGGAATGGGCGCCATGACTGCCGCACAGATCGCCGCGCGGGCCACCTCGGACGAGCTACAGCGACGACTTCTCGAAACTCCGATCGCCGCCGCCACCGAACGGACCTTGCTCGTGAACGAAGGACGCACCATGGGCCGTGAGTTCCCGCTGCCCGCCGAGACCCGGGTCTTCGTCGTTGCCAACCAGAAGGGCGGCGTCGGCAAGACCACCACGACGGTGAACGTCGCCGCCGGCCTCGCGCTGTACGGCGCGCGGATCCTGGTGATCGACCTCGACCCCCAGGGCAACGCCTCGACCGCGCTCGGCATCGAGCACTCGGAGGGCACCCCCGGTGTCTACGAAGCCGTCATCGAGGGGGAGCCGCTGAGCAAGCTGCTCGCCCCTTGCGCCGAGCACCCCGGCATCATGGTCGTCCCGGCGACCATCGACCTGGCCGGCGCCGAGATCGAACTCGTCAGCATCGTCGCCCGGGAGAGCCGGCTGAAGAAGGCGCTCGACGCGCACCTGGCCGAGACGGAGGCAGCGGGCGAGAAGTACGACTACGTCTTCATCGACTGCCCGCCGTCCCTCGGCCTGCTGACCGTGAACGCACTGACGGCAGCCCGCGAGGTCCTGGTCCCGATCCAGAGCGAGTACTACGCGCTCGAGGGTCTGTCCCAGCTGCTCCGGCACATCGACATGGTGAAGTCGCACCTGAACCCGGGGCTGGATGTCTCCACCATCCTGCTCACCATGTACGACGCGCGCACCAAGCTTGCCGGCGAGGTGGCAGCCGAAGTCCGCGGCCACTTCCAGGACGCCGTACTCCGAACCGCCGTACCGCGCTCGGTGCGGATCTCTGAAGCACCCAGCCACGGACAGACCGTGCTGGCCTACGACCCGGCGTCCGCCGGCGCGCTCTCGTACCTCGAGGCGAGCCGCGAGATCGCCATGCGCAACAACGCCTGACCCTCCTCGAAGGACCTCGTCGCGGCACCGGGCGAGGGCAGTGTGATTTCCAGTCCGACGCTCACAGCGGTTCGTCCGACTTCGTGGATCTACCTCTTGGTTCCCGGCGAGTACGGGCTTCGGTGTGGCGGCAGCGGGGTCGTGCGGCGAGTGGCTGGGTAGACCGGCTACCGTGGCGCAGTGGTTCTGAAGTTTCTCCGGGTGGTGTTCTGGAGTTGTCTAGGTACGGGGGCGGCATGACGAAGTTGTTCTCAGTTCAGGGCAGTCGAATTTCTAGGGAGCGTCGATGAACACCCGACTCGGACGTGGGCTCGGTGCGCTGATTCCCAGCACGACCACTCCCGGCAGCACTGCCCTGGGCAGCAAGTCCAGCTCGATCCCCGGCGCACCGCCCGCGAAGCCGGAGCCTGACCTCGCGGCAGTCCCGGGCGCGGAGTTCGCAGAGATCGACGTCGACAAGATCACGCCGAACCCGAAGCAGCCGCGCAGCGTCTTCGACGAGGACGCGATGGCCGAGCTGGTGCACTCGGTGAAGGAGATCGGGTTGCTGCAGCCGATCGTGGTTCGCCGGCTCGAGGACGACAAGTTCGAACTGGTGATGGGCGAGCGCCGTTGGCGCGCGACTCAGCTGGCCGGCCTCACCTCCATCCCGGCGATCGTCCGCGACACCCAGGACGACGTGATGCTCCGGGACGCACTCCTCGAGAACCTGCACCGCAGTCAGCTGAACCCGCTCGAAGAAGCCGCGGCGTACCAGCAGATGCTCGACGACTTCGGCTGCACCCAGGAAGTCCTCGCGACCCGCATCGGCCGGTCCCGCCCGCAGATCTCGAACACCCTCCGCCTCCTCAAACTCCCGTCGGGCGTCCAGCGCCGCGTAGCAGCCGGAGTCCTCTCGGCCGGCCACGCCCGTGCACTCCTCGGTCTCCCCAGCGGCGACGCGATCGAACGCCTCGCCCAGCGCATCGTCGCCGAAGGCCTCTCGGTCCGCACCGTCGAAGAGATCGTTGCCCTAGGCGACATGTCGGCCGATGACCCGATCCCACCCCGCCGCCGCAACAAGCCGGTAGCCCCGCGCCTGGTCGATCTAGCCGACCGCCTCTCCGACCGCTTCGAAACCCGCGTCAAGGTAGACCTCGGCAAAACCAAGGGCCGCATCACCGTCGAGTTCGCCTCCATCGACGACCTCGAACGCATCGTCACCCTGATGGACCCGAACAAGACCACCGACTGACTTTCCTCCAGCACCACCAGCGCCCTCCCGCCACCTTCGGCAGGAGGGCGCGTGCCTTTCAATCGGGCTACCGCCACCCGCGCCCGTTCCACGTGAAACGCCCGAGGAAGGTCACCCGGACGGTCCGAGCCTTGTTTCACGTGAAACCCAGAGCGGAACCGGCCACCTCTATCGCCGTCACTCCACAGGCCGGAGTCGGCTTAGGATGCCGCTCACAGAACTTTCTAGCCTGGCATGTCCGGTCACCAGCGCTCGATGCGCCATCCGGCTCCAGTGTTGTCTCTTCCTCTCCCGCTCGAACGACGTTTCACGTGGAACGCGATCGGACGCCTTGGGAACAGACACTCGAGATGTGGGGCGCCTCCCTCCCTGGCTCCTGCCCACAAGCCCGACCGGGCGAACAGCCGAGTCACGGACCTTCCCCCTCCGCGCGCTCAGCGTCCGGTGACAAGCAAGGACCGCCGCGATCGCCGGCGCGTAGGTCGCGCCCTACGTCCTCCCTTGACCACCAACACCTCTTCCCCGCCGCCGCACGGCAGCTGCTCCTTGCGCGCGGCCTGGACCATCGGACCTGACCGTGTAGCCGGGGGTCCTTGGGCGGGTCGACAGGGCTCGACACGGCGCTGTCGTCTACTGGGGCAGTGGCGCGGCAAGCGACCCGAGGAATAGGTGGCTGACCGGCGCTTGTGGGTGTCGATGGGGGTAGTTGTCGGATCTGGCATCGGCGGGAACGATCGCGCGGCAAGGTCACTGGGTACGCGGCGGATAGTGGAGCGGTGCTTTGCGGGACTAGGCGCCGGCGCCGCCGTCGGCGGGGATCAGGGCGCCGGTGACCACGGAGGCTCGGTCGCTGAGTAGCCAAGCAGCGAGCTCGGCGATCTCGTGGGGGTCCGCCATTCGGCCGAGGGGGATCGCGGCGGTGATGCGGTCGACGATGCCGGGGGAGGCCTGCTCCCAGGCGTCGATCATCTCCGTGGCGGTGCCGCCGGGGGTAATGCCGTTGACGCGGATCTGGTGTGGGGCCCAGGTCACGGCTGCGGTCTCGGTGAGGCTGTTGAGCGCGCGCTTCATCGCGCCGTACGCCGGGAGGTCGGGGTTCGCGCGGCGGCTGCCGATGCTGGAGGTATTGACGATTGCTCCGCCGCCGGACCGGCGCATGAGGGCGGCTTCAGCCGTCATCGCGATCCAGTGAGCTTGGAAGTTCACCGCGAACTGCTCCTCGATGTCCTCGTCTGTCGTCGTCTCTAGTGGGCCTGGCTGCCTTTGGATAGCCGCTGCGTTGTTGAACGCGCCGTCGAGTCGTCCGTGTAGTTCCTCGACGCGGTCGACTGCAGCCCGGATACTCGCGCGATCGGCCAGATCGACAGTCACCGCATCGGCGAGGCCGCCCTCATCGCGGATCTCGGCGACCAGCTTCTGAAGTGCGTCGGTACTGCGAGAGGCAAGCACGACAATCGCTCCTTCGGCAGCGAAGAGCCGGGCGGCGGCGGCTCCGATGCCGCGACTCGCCCCGGTGATGAAGATGACCTTTCCCGCGAGCAGGCCGATCGGCGTACTGCGAAGGCGTGCGGATGTAGTGGAGGAGGAGCTGGTTGTGAGGTCCGGATCATGACTCATGAGGTCAGTGTTCTGGCGGCGGGCGAGGGGAGGGAGGCACAGGTTGTACCAGGATGTCTTGGTTGAGCGCGGGCAGACTGGGCGTATGGACAAGCAGGAGTTCGGCGCGTTCTTGCGTAACCGGCGCGAGCGGGTGCAGCCGGACGACGTTGGTTTGCCGTCGGGACCGCGCCGGCGTACGCCCGGGCTTCGGCGCGAGGAGGTAGCGGTTCTCGCGCACATCTCCACCGAGTATTACGTGCGGCTTGAGCAGGGGAGGGCGCCGCGGCCGTCGGGCGAGGTGCTCGCGGGGATCAGCGCCGCGCTGCGGCTGACCGGCATTGAGTCCGATCATCTGCATGTCTTGGCGGGCACTGCGCCGACGAGAACGGGACTGCATCGGCGGGATGTTCGGCCGAGCATCCTTGCGCTGTTGGAGCGGATGCCACAGACAGCTGCTTTCGTCATCTCCGCGACGTTCGAGGTGCTCGCCTGGAACGATCTTGCAGCCGCGTTGATGGAGGACTTCTCGCAGCTCGCACCTGCTGATCGGAATCTCGCACGCCGCGCGTTCGACCCGGCGGCACGTCTACAGCCGCCGCTGTATGGAATCTCCGACGCTGCGGAGTTCCGGCACCACGTCGTGATGGAGCTCAGATCCGCCGCGGCTCGGTACCCAGCCGATCCCGACGTGACCGGCCTCGTGCAGGAGCTCCAGGAGACCAGCTCGGACTTCACCCGACTCTGGGAGCGACACGACGTACAGGCCGCTCCTGTGCTCACGAAAACCTTCAGTCACCCGCTCGTCGGCGACATCACCGTCGACTGCGACTCACTCACACTCTCAGATCGGGACCAACATCTAGTCCTCTACAGCGCACCACCCGGCTCCCACGACGCAGAGGCCCTTGGCCTCCTCGCCGTCCTCGGCGCCGACACCAACCAGTACCTCAACTAGCACCACATCAGCCCAGCGACCGCCCCACCCGACTCACCCCAAACTCGAGCTACCGCCGCACCCCACGGGAGCCCGGCAGCAGCTGCGAGGGCCATCCTCACCCGGGGAGCCGCGGCCGACGTCCTGCACCCGAAGCCACGGCTCCGGCTCGACCTCCGGCGCTACACCCGCCCCGGCTCCCGGCTCCCGGCCCAGTCCGGCGCAGTCCGGCGCAGTTCCGGCTCCAGCTCCCGCCGCGGTCTATAGCTCAGGCGCCGGCCAAGCCCGGTTTGGGCTCGGCTCGGGCTCGGTCGATGGTGCCTCCATGCCGACGGCGGCTGCGCGCGAGGTTGGATGCCCCGGCTCGACGCCGGCCAAGGCTCCGCCCTGGCTCGACCCCGGCTAAGGCTCCGGCCACGCCTCCAGCTCCGGCTCCGGCCCAGGTCGGGCTCAGACGCCCGCTCCGACTCCCCGGGGCTCCGCTTCCAGCCTCGCCGCCGGCTCTCGGCTGCCCTCCGGCATCGACTCCCGCTCCGCCTCCGGTCCTGCCACGGCTCGGCTCTTGCGCCGGTGGGGCTAGCGGGATGGATTTGTCGATAAAGGGACTAAGAGACGTATCGGCCGATGTTTCATGTGAAACATCGGCCGAGGTGGGTGGTGCGAGGTGGGTCAGGAGGGGGTTAGTTCGTGGGTTGTTTTGCGTTCGGCGTAGAAGGAGAGGAAGGGGATGGTGCCGGCCAGGGCGACCAGGAGGAGGCGGGGGAGGCTCCAGCGGACTCTGCGGAAGAGGTCGAAGGTGGCGAGGAGGTAGACCATGTAGAGGAAGCCGTGGAGGGGGCCGACCACGTTCATCGCTGAGGGGTTGTCGCCCAGGTACTTGAGGGGCATCGCGACGAAGAGCAGGACCAGGAGCATGACGCCGACGATGTAGGCGATGACGCGGTAGCGGGTCAGGGCGCCTCGGGTCGCCGCTGAGAGGGCGGGCGCGGTGCTCGGAGTGCTGGTCTGGCTGGCGGGGTCTGCGGGGGAGGTCACCTTGAAAAGGTACCGCTTGCCGGAGAAGGCGCTTCGGGTAGGCAGGTGCAGGGGCCCGGCGGGTTCGGTATCGACGCGCGTACTGGCTAACCGAAGCAGAGGCGCCGGGCGGCCGGTCAGGCGGTGCGGTCAGCGTTGATGGGGAGCGGGTGGGCCGGGTCAGTCGGTTGCTGGGTCGCGGTGAGCGTCTCGGACCATGCGGGTCCACATCCAGAGGGTGAAGAGGGCGAAGATCCACCACTGGAAGGCGTAGGCGACGTTGCGGAGGCCGGCGTGGTCTGTCGGCGGGGCAGGCGGCGGGACGATGGTGGGGGCGCCGGTGGCGGCGGGCGGTGGGGTCGAGGACGACATCACGACGAAGGCGTCGTAGACGCGGTAGTCGACCAGGTGCACGATCGTCGGGATCCGGAGGGATTGCAGGATGCGGGCCTTGGTGTCGTCGCCTGAGGCGTCCTGGGCTTCTGAGGAGACGACGGAGCCAGTGAGTTCCACTCGGCCGGCCGGCGGCTTCGTTGCCGGGTCCGAGGTGGTGGGCACCCAACCGCGGACGATCATCACGGCTCCGGACGCGGAGGGCGACCCAGTGCCAGTGCCGCCATCCAGGAGTAGGGGAGTGACTACCCAGAAGCCGTTGCGGTCGCCTAGGCGGCGGTCGGTGATGTAGAGCTGGTCGGCGGTGGGGCCCCAGGTGCCGGTGATGGTTACGCGGCGGCCTACGGCCTTTGATGGGAGGCCGTCGTTGATGGAGAAGAGGGACTGCAGGGGAACGGGAGCGCCGGCTGCGCGGGAGGCTGTGGCCTTCGCGGTCTTCGAGTGGTAGACGTCCAGCTGCCAGACGCCGAGCACGGACATTACGGCGGCGATCGCCAGAGCAAGGGCCAGTAGGCCGATCCAGCGCGGGGTCAGGATCGTGCGCCACAACGGTCGCGCAGGCTGAGTGACCGGAGAGGTCTCAGTGGTCGGCGCGACAGGCATCAGTACCTCAACGTGCTGCTGCTGCGGCCAACAGATCGCGGCAGAGTACGCCCAGCTCGATCCCGGCTGCCTCGGCGGCGATCGGGACCAGTGAAGTCTCGGTCATCCCCGGAGCCACATTGACCTCGAGGAACCACGGCACACCATAAGCGTCCACGACCAGATCCGACCGCGACAGGTCCCGCAGCCCGAGAGCCTTGTGCGCAGTGATCGCCGCATCGGCACAAGCCTGAGCCACAGCAGGACCAAGTCGAGCCGGCACGATGAACTGTGTAGCCCCGGCCGTGTAGCGAGCCTCGTAGTCGTAGAACCCGGAGTCCGGCTGGATCTCCACCGCAGGCAGCGGCCGCGGACCGTCGCCGGTATCGACCACCGTGACGGCGACCTCGGTGCCCATCGACGTACCGCTCGATCAGCGCGACCGGGCCGTAGGCGTAGCTGTTCACCATCGCCGACGGCAGATCCTCCACCGCGCGCACGATCGACGCACCGAGCGCCGAACCGCCGCGGGCCGGCTTCACCACCAGCGGCAGACCGATCTGGCCGACCACGGCCTCCATCAATGCCGCGGCGCCGAGTTCGCGGAAGGTGTCGTGACCGAGCACGATCGACTGCGGCGTGTGCAGTCCGGCCGAGCCGACCATCGTGCTCGCGACCGGCTTGTCGAAGGCGGTCCGGCAAGCAGCCGCGTCGGCGCCGACGTACGGAACGCCGTACAGGTCGAGGACCTGGCGGAGCGCGCCGTCCTCGCCAGTGACGCCGTGCAGGACCGGGAAGATCGCGTCGGGTGGATCGTTGCGCAGCCGGTCGACCAGGCTCGCGTCGACATCACGCTGCTCGACCTCGACGCCGACGCTGCGCAGCGCCTCGGCCACGCGTCGACCGGAGCGCAGCGAGACGTCCCGCTCGTGCGACAGTCCACCGGCAAGTACCAGCACTCGACCCAGATCACTCATAGAACTTTCCCGATCACTCGTGGGCGACTCCGGCGGGGCGCCGGTCCCGAGGCCCATTCGAACGGTACCGCTACCCGTTGGCGGACCGTGGAGCCGCCCGAAGATCCATGCGCAACCTTTGCGCGGGACCCATCAGCTCAGCTCCGGTCCCGGGGCGTCGTAGTTGTGGCCGTGGCCGGCCGGCAGTGGACCGAAGGTCTGCCGGAGTTCGAGTTCCTCGTTGATCACCGCGGACAACCGGGCGACACCTTCGGTGATCCGTTCCGGGGTCGGATGACAGTACGAGAGCCGCATGCACTGGGAGCCGAAACCGTCCGCAAAGAAGGCGGTTCCGGGCACATAGGCCACCCGCGCGGTCACCGCGCGCGGCAGCATCGCCTTCGAGTCGAGCCCCTCCGGCAGGGTCAGCCAGACGTAGAACCCACCACCGGGCCGGGTCCAGGTCGTTGCCGCAGGCATCTTGTCCGCCAGCGCCGCGAGCATCGCGTCCCGTCGCTCGCGATACATCTCGCGGAACTGCTTCACCTGCCCCATCCAGTCGTGCCGGGTCAGGTAGGACGAGATCGCCAGCTGGCTGAAGACCGGCGGGCACAACGTCGCCGACTCCTGCGCCAGCACGAGTTTCTCCCGTACTGCGTGCGGCGCCGCGACCCAGCCGACCCGGAAGCCCGGAGCGAACGTCTTGGAGAACGACCCGAGATAGATCACGCCTTCGCGATCGTCGGCCCGCAACGCCGGCAGCGGATCGCCATCGAAGCCCAGCAACCCGTACGGGTTGTCCTCGAGCACCAGCAAGTGAAGCCCGCTGGCAGATCTCCAGCACCCGGCGCCGCCGCTCCAGCGACATCGAGATGCCGGCCGGGTTGTGGAAGTTCGGGATCGTGTAGAAGAACTTGATCTTCTTGCCGGCCGCCCGGACCGTCTCGATCGCCTGCTCCAGCGCCTCCGGCACCACACCGTTGTCGTCCATCGCGACATGCACGACCTCGCACTGGTAAGCGCGGAAAACGCCGAGCGCCCCGACGTACGACGGAGCCTCGCAGATCACCACGTCGCCCGGGTCGCAGAACACCCGGGTGACCAGGTCGACCGCCTGCTGGCTGCCGACCGTGATCACCACGTCGTCGGGATGCGCATCGATGCCCTCGATCCGCATCACGTCGCAGATCTGCTCGCGTAACCCCGGATCGCCCTGGCCGGAGCCGTACTGCATCGCGGTCGCGCCGTGGTCGATCACCAGGTCGCGAACCGCGCTGCCCACCACGTCGAGCGGAAGCCCGGCGATGTTCGGCATCCCGCCGGCCAGTGAGACGACCTCGGGCCGGCTGGCCACCGAGAAGAGTGCGCGGATCTCCGATGCGGTCATGCCCTTGGTCCGTGCTGCGTACCGGTCGACGTAATTGTCGAGACGGGTCTGCCGGACGTCGGGCAGGTCAGCACTCACGGTGGGACTCCAAGGCGGACTCGAGGGGAAGGTCCAGGTTACGCCGAAGTAGCCGAGCGTGTTCGTGTGCCCGGGCTGCCGAACGGCGCAACCTCTCACTACCATGCCTTATAGGGGAAAGTTCGACCATGCCACCGACTGGTGGCTGAGACGGCCGTCCGCCCCTGGCACACTGGAAGGCAGGAGCTCCGATGAGCGTGGGCAAGACGTTCGGCTGGACCCTCGGCGGGCTGCTACTCGGCGTACTGGCCGGGTTCGCCGGTGAGCTGTTCAGGCGCCAACCGGCGGCCAAGGTGCAGCAACGCTATGTCGCTCCCCAGGCGGCCCGGACCCCCGACGCCAGAACCCCGGCCCCGGCTGCTCGATGAGGTTCTGATGGCCCGCAGGCTGGAACCGCTGACGCTCGCCAACCTCGGCGAGCTGCCTGCGCCCTGCCGTGCCTGCGTCTTCTGGGAGCTCGATCCGGTCGCGGCCCGGCAAGCCGGGCGCACGGGTGACACCGCACTGGAGAAGGAAGCCTGGCTCTCCCAGCTGCTGCTCGACTGGGGTACGGCGGGCGTCGTCCTGTTCGTCGACGACGAGCCCGCCGGGTACGCCGTGTACGCGCCGGCCGCCTATCTGCCCAGGATCCAGGCCTTCCCGACCGCCCCGGTCAGCCCCGATGCCGTCGTCCTGGCGACCGGGCGGATGCAACCGCGGTACCTCGGGATGGGCTTCGGCAAGATCCTCGTCCAGGCGGTCGCCAAGGACGTGCTCAAGCGCGGATTCCGCGCGGTCGAGGCGTTCGGCGACTCGCGCTGGGACGGACCGGGCTGCGTCTGGCCGACCGACTTCCTCCGCGCGGTCGGCTTCGGCGTCGTACGGGAGCATCCGCGCAATCCCCGGCTCCGGCTCGATCTGCGGTCGACGGTGACGTGGCGCAGTGAGACAGCGGCCGCCGTCGAGCGGTTGATGGGTGTCATCCGGCCCGAGCATTCGCCGCCCGCGCCGGTGACGGTGCGCGACGGACTCAGCCGCGAGCCGTTGAAATAGTGGCTCTCTTCCTGGCCGACGTCGTGATGGTGGTCCACGGCGCCTTACTGGTCTTCTTCCTGATCGGCGGCTTCCTGGCCTGGCGGTGGCCGAAGGTGATCTGGGCGCACCTGTTCGTCGGCGTCTGGAACCTCAGCATCGTCATCCTCGACTTCGGCTGCCCGGTGACCGCGCTGGAGAAGGACCTCCGCCGGCGCGGTGGCGAGCAGCCGTACGACGGCGGCTTCATCCAGCACTACCTCGACGGCACCGTCTACCCGGCCGGCTACACCTGGGTCGCGGAGAAGGTCGGCTTCGCACTCCTGGTGATCTCGTACGTCGGCTTCTTCGTACTCCGGAGGCGGCGGGCGAAGCTCCAACCCGCGAACCAGGGCTAGGTCAGTGGAGACCCCGACGAAGACAGCCTTCTTCGCACGCATACTGGTAGCCGTGTCCATCACCCGTGCCGGCCAGACACCGGTCGAGATCTACCTGACCGAGCTGAGCCGCGCCCTGCAGGGCCCTCGGCGTCGCCGGGCGGACCTGATGGCCGAGGCCCGGGACAGCCTGGAGGACGCCACCGAGGCGTTCGAGGCCGACGGTCTGGATCGCTACGAGGCCGAGCAGCAGGCCGTCGCGGACTTCGGTGACCTGACGAGGTGGTTCCCGGCTATCGCGCGGAGCTCGGGATCGCGCAAAGACGTCGTACGGCGCTGGTGCTGTTCCTGGTGATCCTGGCCCAGCCGATCGTCTGGCAGGACGGCGCCTGGGCCTGGAGCCAGCATCCGGGCTCGCCCTCGCCGTTCAGCGAGTTCTGAACCAGTTCGTGATGCTGATCGGCGGGACGGCCATCGCCGGGACCGTTGTCGCTCTACTGGCTTCGGGGATCGGCCTGCGCTACCCGCGGTGCGCGATCGGGTGACCAAGGCGACTGGCGTCTTCGCGCTCCTCAGCGGTGGCGCGGTAGGCGTCGTCTCGATCGCCATGGCGACTACCAGCGCGCTCGAGAACCACGGCGGCGTTGGCGGACTGGGGATCGTTGCAGTGTTCGTCCTGCTCCCGCTGGCGCTGGTCGGCCGATCGGCCCGCCGCTGCCTACGCCTCGCCTGAAGCGCCGCGAGGCCGTAGTACGCCCTCGACAACGGCGCGGAACGCGTCCCACTCGGTCTTCCCGGTGGCGAGCATCTTCTGACCGGCCGACGTGAGCTGATACGTACGCCGTTTGCGGCCGCCCACCGTGCTCCACTCGCTGGCCAGGTAGCCGGCGCGCTCGAGCCGCCGCAGCGCCGGGTACAGCGTGCCGGTCGGCAGATCCAGCTCGCCGCCGCTGCGCTCCAGCAGGGCCTCCATGATCGCGTAGCCGTGCAGGGGCTCGTGCTCGACCACGGCCAGGATCATCGGGTCCAGGTGCCCGCGCAGCGCATCCGCCTTCATGTAGCCAGTCTACTCATACGCCTGCTAGTGTCGAGAGGCAACATGTAGACGACCTACATATAGCAAGCCAGGGGGCACCTGATGAGCCGTCAGACCACCATCGAGCGACCCGAACAGGATCAGCAGCCTCCCGGCGGGCTCCTGCACCGGGTGTCCGGCTGGGCGATGCGCCGGGCCGGCCTGGCGGTGTTCCTCTGGGTGCTGGCCCTCGTCGCCGTCACCGTCGCCTCGACACTCGTCGGCAACGCGTACCGCAACGACAACTCGCTCCCCGGCACCGACTCCCAGAAGGTGATCGACACCTTCCGCG
Source organism: uncultured Actinomycetota bacterium (assembly GCA_963740725.1). Classification (GTDB taxonomy): domain Bacteria; phylum Actinomycetota; class Actinomycetes; order Propionibacteriales; family Kribbellaceae; genus Kribbella. The sequence goes on along the minus strand of CAVUFT010000012.1, from coordinate 51,787 downwards.
AACACCAGCCGCAGGGCGAGACCGACTCGATCCAGATCGTCCTGTACGCCGGCAGCGGGCTGGCCGCCCAGCGTGCGCGGATCGACCCGATGCTGGCAGCGGTCGGCAAGCTGCCACACGTCGCCGCGGTCGCGAAACCCTCCGAATCCCAGGACGGCCGGACGGCGTACGCGACCGTCGCACTGGATGTCGCAGCGGCGGACATGCCGGCCGAGGACGCTCGCGCGATCATCCACAAGGCGCAGGAGATCTCGGCGAACGGACTCCAGGTCGAGCTCGGTGGAGACGTGGTCCGCAATGCTCAGGAGAGCAGCGGTGGCGCGTCCGAAGGCGCCGGAATCCTTGCAGCGTTGGTGATTCTCGTCCTTCTCTTCGGCTCCCTGCTCGCCGCGACCCTGCCGCTGCTGACCGCGATCTTCGCCGTCGGCAGCACTCTCGGTCTGGTGGTCCTTGCGAGCCACTTCTTCAACGTGCCGTCCTACACGGCGCCGGTGATGATCCTGGTCGGTCTGGGGGTCGGTATCGACTACGCCTTGCTGATCTTCTCCCGCTACCGCAGCGAACTGCTGCAGGGCGCAGATCGCAGAGAAGCCAGCAGCAAGGCACTCGACACAGCAGGTCGCTCGGTGTTGTTCGCGGGCTGCACTGTAGTCATCGCGCTTCTCGGCTTGCTGGCCCTAGGACTCGGTTCCCTGCAAGGCATTGCGCTGGGCGTAACCCTGACAGTCCTGATGACGATGCTGGCCGCGGTGAGCTTGCTGCCGGCTCTGCTCACCCTGTTCGGCAAGCGGATCGAGCGCAGTGTCCGCAAGCACGCGGCCAAGTCGCGACGCACTCCCGGTGACGGCTGGCGGAAGCTGGCATCGCTGGTGCAGCGCGGTCCGTGGATTCCGCTGCGTGCTCGGAACCGTTGCGCTCGCGGCGCTCTGCCTCCCGGCGCTCGACCTGCGGCTCGGGTTCGCCGACGCGGGCACCGATGCTCCGGCGAAGACCAGCCGGAAGGCGTACGACCTGCTGGCCCAGGGATTCGGGCCTGGCTTCAACGGTCCGCTGATCGTCGTCTCCGCAGGGCGACGAGGCCGCCGCGAACGCGCTCGGCCGCGCGCTGGCCAACGATCCCGGCATCGCCGCGATCGCGCCGCCGCAGTTGATGGCCGACGGCAAGGTCGCCACCGTGATGGCGTTCCCCAAGTCCGCCCCGCAGGACAAGGCGACCAGCGATCTCGTCCAGCGGCTGCGGGACACAACGCTGCCCGCGCTGGAGACGCAGACCAAGGCCACCTATCTCATCGGTGGCTCAACTGCGGCCGCCGATGACTTCGCGGGCGCTGTCAGCAATCGCCTGCCGATCTTCGTCCTGGTCGTCGTCGGCCTGTCGGCGCTGCTGTTGATGGCCGTGTTCCGGTCGGTGCTGATCCCGTTGAAGGCGGCGCTGCTCAACCTGCTCAGCATCGGCGCTTCGCTGGGCGTGATCACGCTCGTCTTCCAGCAGGGCTGGCTCGGCGCCCAGAAGGGTCCGATCGAGGCGTTCGTCCCGGTGATGATCTTCGCGATCGTCTTCGGGCTCTCGATGGACTACGAGGTCTTCCTGATCTCCCGCATCCACGAGGAGTGGCGGCGGACCGGAGACGCCCAGAGCGCAGTACGGGAAGGGCTTGCGCATACCGGCAGCGTGATCACCGCGGCGGCCGCGATCATGATCGTCGTCTTCGGGGCGTTCCTGCTCAGCCCGGACCGGATGCTGAAGCAGTTCGGCCTGGGCCTCGCAGTCGCCGTACTCCTGGACGCTCTGCTGATCCGCTGCGTCATAGTTCCCGCCGTACTACGGCTGCTCGGCACCCGCGCTTGGTGGCTACCGCGCAGCCTGGACCGAGTCCTCCCGAAGATCGCTCTCGAGAAGGACTAGAAGATCGCCCTGGCAATCAGACGGTGAGCTGGCCGAAGCGGAGCATTCCAGTGGCGGCGTCCTGCTCCGGCGGGAGGTAGACCCGCTGGATCGCGACCACGATCGCCTCGGCGATCACGTCCCGGAAGTTCGGGTCGGCGAGCCGTGACGAGTCGTGCGGGTTCGTCACGTAGCCGATCTCGAGCCGGACCGCAGGCATCTTCGTACGCCGCAGCAGGTCCCAGGTCTTCGCGTGGGTGCGGCAGTTCAGCAGATCGGTGCGAGCGACGACCTCGCGCTGCACCAAGCCGGCGAACTGCTCGCCCACGCTGGACGAGGCGCCGTGCAGATCAGCGCCGTAGTAGTACGTCGCGACGCCCTGCGCAGCCGGGTTCATCGAACCATCGGTGTGCAGCGAGACGCACAGATTCGCGTCCGTCTCGTTGGCGAACGCAGCCCGGGCCAGCTCGTCCGGCCCTTGATCCCGACCGCGAGACAGATAAGCCCGTACGCCGGTCGCGCCCGAGCCGGCCCTCGATCCGCGAAGCCAGGTCGTAGGCCACGTCGGACTCGCGCAGCCCGTAGCCCTCCCAGCCGTAGTCGAACCCGCCGTGCCCAGGGTCGATCACCACGGTCTTGCCGGACAGCCGCGGACCGGCCGCGCGAACGGCCTCCGAGGCACGCAACGCGTCCGGCCGCCCGCCGGTCGCCATCGGGCGGATCCGCTGCAGGGCCTTGAAGGTGGAGGGGCCGCAGGTGCCGTCGGACGGCAGGCCCATGTTGCGCTGGAACTCGGTCACCGCGCGCTGGGTGTCCGGTCCGAAGATGCCGTCGACGCGGGCGACGGCGAAGCCCAGCTCCTGCAGTTTCGCCTGCAGGCTGGCCACGTCGTCCCCGGTGAGCGGGTGCGAGACGACGTACGTCAGCAGCCGGTCACCCAGCCGCCAACGGGCGTCGTCGATCGCGCGGTAGGTCTGCGGACCGACGATCCCGTCGATCATCAGACCCCGAGCCTGCTGGAACCCCCGGACGGCCTGAGCGGTCGCCTCGTCGTACACGAAGTGATCGCCCAGGTTGCAGCAGACCGAGCCGCTGCAGCTTGCCGATAATCTCGGCGACTGCTTCCCCACTGTCGCCGATTCGGTAGATCCGTGCGCCATCCGACGAATTGCCGACCATCAATGCTCCTTGCCGTGCGGCGGAAAAGTGTCCTGACCCGGAGGTCAGGACACCCGGTACTACGTATCAGCCGGTGAAGGCGGCCAGTTCCTTCAGCAGTGCGGCCTTCGGCTTCGCACCGACGATGGACTTGGCCAGTTCACCGTTCACGTAGACATTGATGGTAGGGATACCGGTAACGCGGTAGTTGCTCGGGGTGACCGGGTTCTCGTCCACGTTCATCTTCAGGAAGGTCAGCTTGTCGCTGTGCTCGCCGGCCAGCTCCTCCAGGATCGGGGAGACCTGGCGGCACGGCCCACACCACTCGGCCCAGAAGTCCACCAGGACGGGCTTGTCGCTCTTCAGGACCGTGCTGTCGAACTCGGCGTCGGTCACAGCGTTCATCTTCTCGCCCATGGCGATCTCCTTCGGTTGGTGCTCGAGGTGGTGTGTCAGGTGGTTCGGAGTCAGACGCCGACCGGCTCGGTGGCCGCGACGGCCGCCGAGTTCGCGGCGTCTTCCAGCGTCGCCAGGAAACGCTCGGCGTCCAGCGCGGCCGAACAGCCGGTGCCGGCGGCCGTGATGGCCTGGCGGTAGGTGTGGTCGACCAGGTCGCCGGCCGCGAAGACGCCCGGCAGGTTGGTCTTGGTGGAGCCGTTCTGGACCAGCACGTAGCCCTCCTCGTCCAGGTCGATCTGGCCCTTGACCAGCTCCGAGCGCGGGTCGTGACCGATCGCGATGAACAGGCCGGTGACCGGCAGTTCGCGGGTGGCACCGGTGACGGTGTCCCGCAGCGTGATGCCGGTCAGCTTGTCCTCGCCCTGGATCGAGGCGACCTCGGAGTTCCAGGCGAACTCGATCTTGTCGTTCGCGAAGGCCCGCTCGGCCATGATCTTCGAGGCGCGCAGCTCGTCGCGACGGTGCACGATGGTCACCTTGTCGGCGAACCGGGTCAGGAAGGTGGCCTCCTCGATCGCGGTGTCGCCACCGCCGATGACGGCGATCTCGTGCTGACGGAAGAAGAACCCGTCACAGGTCGCACACCAGGACACGCCATGACCGGACAGCCGCTCCTCGTGCTCCAGGCCCAGCTTGCGGTAGCCCGAGCCCATCGCCAGGATCACGGTCCTGGCCTGGTGCACGGTGCCGGCCGAGTCGGTGACCGACTTGATGTCACCGGCCAGGTCGACCGCGACGATGTCGTCGGCGACCAGTTCGGCGCCGAAGCGCTCGGCCTGGGTGCGCATCTCGTCCATCAGCGCCGGGCCCATGATGCCCTGGGAGAAGCCCGGGTAGTTCTCCACCTCGGTGGTGGTCATCAACGCGCCACCAGCGGTGACCGAGCCTTCGAAGACCAGCGGTGCCAGTTGCGCCCGGGCCGCGTACACCGCGGCTGTGTATCCGGCCGGGCCGGAGCCGATGATGATGACGTTGCGGACGCCTGCGTCGCTCATGAAGTGGGTTCCTCGGTTGTCGTCGAGTGGTATGTCGTACTCAACGGATCCTAGAGGCCGACCATTCCCACGGTACCCATCCCGGGCCGCCTGTACCGCAACGGCTCACAGGGCGGCGATCACCGGTTGCGCAACGTCACCGTCGTGTCGAAGAACGGGGTGGCGACGCCGCCGGAACCACTACAACCGGTCACCACGAAGACCTGGATGTCCTTCGGTGAAGCACCCTGCAGACCGATCAGCGTGGCGCGCTTGCCGTCCACCTCGACCGGCTGCACCAGCTGCAGTTGCGGACTCGGCCGACTGTCGGCGAACGTCTTGGCGCAGGCCAGCTCACCGGAGTCACCGTGCAGCACCGGGCCGGTCGCCTTCTCCAGCCACCGCTGGGTCTGCGGACCGACCTGCTGGGTGGTCAGCGCGGGCACAGCGTCCGGGAGCGGGGTCGTGTTGATCCCGGCAGCGCCGTCGTTGCTGCGGTCCATCGTGCTGATCACCACACCGGCGCCGGCCGCCGCGACCGCGAGCACCGCCGCAGCGGCGAGCAGCAGCTTCGGCAGGTGACGACGCGGCTCCTCACGGAGCTGGGCGAGGGAGTGCACGCCGACGGTCGACGCCCGCAGTACGGACTCCGACACGATGACGGCGTCCAGGTGCTCGGCGACGTCGAGCGGGATCGGGATGTCGGCGCGACCCTCGTCGGCGAGGTCCTCGGTCAGCTGCAGCAACGCGTCGTACGTCTGCTGGCAGTCCGGACAGGCCTTCACATGTTCACGAGCGCGATGCGCGTCGGTCGCGGGCAGCAGGTTCTCGATCAGGTCGGCGATCGTGTCGGTGGACAGATGCTCGAGGTGCTCACTGGTCGGCAGACCGGGCTCAGTCATCGGGAACTCGCCCCCTCGTGGGACGTGCGCAGAGTGGTCATCGCTGGATTGCTCCGGGATCGCGGGTCATGGGTGGGCGACCCCGCTTCGACGGCGGGACCTGTCATTCGGTTCCCACCGGATTCCTGGCCGGTTCAGCTGCCGGTACTTCGGCGCCGCCGCCGCGGGTCGTCTGCCAGTGCCGCAGCAGCGGCAGCAGCTTGGCCCGGCCGCGGGCGCACCGGCTCTTCACCGTGCCCGGCGCGCACCCGAGGATGGCGGCCGCCTCCTCGATCGAGTAGCCCTCCATGTCCACCAGGACGAGGGCGCTGCGCTGGTCGGTGTTGATCTGCTTGAGCGCGTGCAGGACGTCCAGCCGGCGCTCGCGCACCTCGGCCGGGTCGTCCTCGGACGGTCCGGCCAGCTCGGCGGCGCGGTCCTCGTCCTCGGGCAGCGGGTCGGCCTGGCGCACCTGGCGGCGGCGGATCCGGTCCAGGCAGGCGTTCACCACGATCCGGTGCAGCCAGGTGGTCACCTTGGCGTCGCCGCGGAACGAGTCGGCCCGGCGGAACGCGGAGATGAACGCCTCCTGGAGCGCGTCCGCGGCCTCCTCGGGCTCGCCGAGGGTGCGGATCGCGACCGCCCACATCCGGTCCCGGTGCCGCTTGACCAGATACCCGAACGAATCCGGGTTCCCGGCCACGTGCAGCCGGAGCAGCTCGTGGTCGTCCATCGTCTCGTACGCCGGATGCGCAGGCGCCGGGTGGTCACCGGCCGGTCCGATCCGGGGGATCGAGGGCGCCGGATCGCCCGGGCCGGAATCTAGAGAGGTCATTTCTGGACCGCGACCTCCGCGATCTCGCCCTGGTAGTCGCCGTTGACCTTGGGAATCTTGGTCAGCCAGACCAGCACGAACCGCGTCTGGACCGGCGTGCCCGGCTTGAGCACCGCGGACTCCCCGGAGTCCTCGGCGGTGGCGACCGACTTCCAGCCCTTGATCGTCGTCGGCGCGGAGGTGGCGCTCGGGTCGGACGGCACCATCACCTCGAGGCTCGTCGGGTCACCGACCAACGTGACCGTCACCTGGGACACCGTGGTGGGCTGGCCGAGGTCGTACCAGATCCCGACCCCGTCCTTCTGGCCACCGAAGTCCGGCCGCTTGAAGTAGGACTGGGTCGTCCAGGTGGTGCTGGTCTTCCCGTCGTAGGTGTTCTTCACCTCGTCCGAGTGCTCCGCACCGTTGCCGTCCGGCGGCGGGTCGAAGTCCTTGGCCGCGACGATGGTGGCCTTGGTGCCCGTCACCGGCGGCGGGCCGCTGGTTGTCGGGGTGCTCTTGTCTCCGGCGCCGCTGCCGCTCTGGTCGTTGTTGATCGCACCCTTGACCAGGAACTGCGCGATCCCGATCACCGACAGCAGCGCGAGGATGGCGAGCAGGATCAGGATCCGGCCGCCCCAGCTGCCGCGCGGCTTGGGCTCGTCGTTCGGTGGCTTGCGGCGGCCGTGACCGTTGTTGCTCGGCGGCTGCTGGCGGCGTACCGGGCGGGTCTCGGCCGCGGTCGCGTACGCCGGTTGGGGCGCTGCCTGGCCGTTGCCGATCTGGTAGTTGGGCGTCGGTGTCGGGTCCAGCGCAGGCGGCGCGTACGTCGGTGGGACCACCTGGGTGGCGTCGTCGACACTGCCGTTCTGGCGCGCGACCGCGACCGTCTCGTCCATCTGGCTCGGCGGCTCGTGCGAGCTGCCGACCACGCCCGAGAGCGCCGCGGACAAGCCGGCCGCGCTGGTGATCGCTGCCGAGTGGTGCCGCGGCGGATCGCCGAGGAGGCGATCGGCGATGTCGTCGAGAGAGCGCGGTACGCCGGCGCGCACCTGGCGCGGGCTCAGCAGACGGCCGTGTTCGACCGGGGCAGGCTGCATTCCCCAGGCGGGGCCGGAGCTCGGCCACCTACCGGTGAGGGACGCGTAGAGGAGCTCACCGAGCGCGCGGACGTCCTCTTCCGGCGTACCGGGGCCGGCCGAGCGGAGGGCTGCTTCGGTGGCGAGGCCGACGACCTTGATCGCGCCGGCGTCAGTCACGACGACCGTGGACGGGCTGATCGAGCCGTGCGAGTGTCCGGTCCGGTGCAGGTTCTCCAGTGCTTCGGAGACCTCGCGGGCCAGCCAGCCGGCCTGCTGACCGGTGAGCGGCCCGGCGGCGAGCATCCGCTCCAGCGGGCGGCCACCAGCCCACTCGCGGACGCAGTACGTCACGCCGTCGTGCATGTCGCAGTCCAGCACCCGGAGGAAGCGCGGGTCGGCCGCGGCGGCGGCACGGCGGGCGGCCTCGAAGAGCAGGTTCGTGCGCGGGTCGCCGACCGGGAGGACGTCCACCACGACCGGGCGGCTCAGCACCTCGTCGACGGCACGCCAGACCCGGGCACCGTCGATCTCCGCGAGCAACTCCGCGATCCGGTAGCGCCCGGCGAGCAGAGCACCCGGACTGACGGTCTGGTTCGACACGGGGTCTCTCGCCCTCCTCGATGGCACTGGTCAGATCGCAGCCCCATGCTAGTGCTTCGCTGCTACCAAGCGGGGTGCACTAGCGCACAAGCGCGGGATCAGGCGCGGCGGGCGCCGCCGGGGAGCTTGGATGTGACCATGGCCACCAGGTCGGTGACCTCGTGGATACGTAGTACCCGGGCCACGGCGACATACACCGGCAACATCACCACGGCAGCGATCGCCAGCAGCAGCGCCGAGGTGACCGGGCCGCTCCAGTCCGTCACCGAGTCGATCACGCTGATCACCACCCGGCCGATACCCGCTCCGGCGACCGCAGCGATCACCATCGCCAGCATCGGCAGCCCGATGCCCGAGCCGGAGACCCGGGGGATCCGGCGGGCCAGGACGCTGCGGGACAGCAGTACGGCGACCAGGTAGGCGATCGAGTAGGCCGCGCCCAGCACGACCGCGCTGTACCGCAGGTGCTCCTCGTCCAGCAGAACCCGTACGCCGACCACCGCCGCGGTGATGTTGACGGCCGCGATCGCGCACTGCATGAAGAACGGCGTCCGGGTGTCCTCGAACGCGTAGAACGTGCGCAGCTGGAAGTACTGCACGGTGAACGGGACCACACCCAGCGCGAGTGTCATCAGCGTGTACGCCATCAGCTGGGTGTTGTTCGCGCCCGCGCCGTACCCGGAGATGACCGTCGTGATCGGATGCGCGAACGCGATCATCGCCGCGGCGGCCGGGATCACGATGGCCAGCGCCTGCCGCAGCGACTTGGCCGAGAGCCGGGACACTTCGGCTGTGTTGCCTTCGGATGCCAAGGCTGACATCTGCGGCAGCGCGGCCGTCGCGAGCGAGACGGTCACGATGCCGTGCGGCACCAGGATGATCAGCATTGCGGTGCTGTAGGCAACCAAACCTGCCTTGGCGCCTGGGGTATTCGAGGCGCTACCGGCGATGGCGAGCTGCGTGACCACCACCAGCGTCACCTGGTTGACCGCGACGAACAGCACGGTCCACAGGCCGAGCCGGGCGGTCTGTCCGAGGCCGGTACCGCGCAGGCCGAACTTCGGCTTGTAGTGATGGCCGCTCGCCCGCAGGTACGGCAGCATCACCAGCAGCTGGACCGCGATGCCGAGCGTGTGCCCGAGCCCGAGCAGCAGCTCCTCGCCGTGGCTGAAGGTGGGCGGCGTGGAGCCGATCCGGTAGACGAACAGGAACACCACGATCGACGCACAGGCGACGATGTTGTTCGCGATCGGCGCCCACATCATCGGGCCGAACCGGCGCCGGGCGTTCAGCACCTGGCCGACCAGCACGTACGCGCCGTAGAAGAAGATCTGCGGCAGGCACAGCCGGACGAACATGATCATCGACGCGCGCTCGGAGGCCCGCGACGGATCGTGCAGTTCCTTCGGCAGGTAGAGCTCCGCGATCAGCGGCGACAGCAGCACGCACGCGACCGTGACGACAGCCAGTACGGCGAAGCCGAACGTGAGCAGCCGGTTGGTGAAGTCCTGGCCGCCGTCGTCGTGGTTCTTGATCGCGCGGACCAGCTGCGGGACCAGCACGGTGTTGAAGACACCGCCGGCCAGCAGGATGTAGAGACTGTTCGGGATCGTGTTCGCGGCGGTGAAGATGTCGCCGCGCAGCGCCGTACCGATGGCGGCTGCGAGCAGGGCGATCCGGACGAATCCGAGCAGGCGGGACAGCACCGTTCCGGCTGCCATCACCGCCGCGGAGCGCAGGGTGCGGTCAGCCATCCTTCGTCCCGACTCCTTCTTTCAAGCTTTCCTGGGCGTGACCGTTCGGCTCGGGCGTCGACCGCGAGCCGCGGCTGCAGTTCATCGGCCGGTGGCTCGACCGGTCGGTGGCCGGTTCGGCCGGCCCTGGCGGGTCGAGCGGTGCCGGGTGCAGCGGGTCCGGTCCGGGCGCCGACGGGGTCGGGTTCCGCTTCTCGGAGCGGATCCGCCGGTAGATCCGGACCGCCGACGTACCGAACAACAGCGCGCACGCGGCACCGACCAGGATCCAGCCGACACTGCCGTACTGCGCGGCTTGGATCACCAGCTCCTGCGGCCTGCCGACGCGCGTCTGCTGGGCCGTGACCACCTCGGCCTCGGCGCGGATCAGACCGTTCTGCTCGGCACTCGCCTTGATCTGGAACGTCGCCTTCTGGTGCGGCGGGACCAGGCGCAGGGTGATCGGCTGGATCCGCAGGTCGGTCCGGTTCGGCGACGAGACCGTGACCCCGACCCGGATGGAGACGTCCAGCCCGTTCTCGACGGTCAGCGGGAACTGGCCCTTGCTGCCGGACAGGTTCACCTTGATCGCCGGATGCTGGCCGCGCTCGCCGGCGGCGTTGGTGACCAGGTGCACCTTGTTCAGCTGCGAGGTCACGCCGCCCTGCTCGTAGCTCAGGAACCGCTGGGACTCGTCGCCGAACCCGCGCCAGCCGTACGAGCCGGACCGGAGCAGCGCGCGGCGCAGGTTCTCGTCGGCCTGCTCGATGTTGCTGAGCAGCGAGACGAAGGTGCCGGTCGTGGTGCTGAGCCGCCTGATCTGATCGAGCTGTGCGCTGGTCAGGGCGCCGGCCGGAGTCGCCGCCGGCCGGGCCGCCGGACGGGAGCCTTGCTGACGGCTGGTTTCGGGGTCGCGCGCGTTGACGTCGTTCAGCGTCGACCGGCGTGATCCACGGGAGTGCTGAGGCCCTGCACCAGCTGCGCGCGTGGCCAGGCCGTCCGCGTCCCAGCCCCGCGGCGGCAGCGCGACGACGGAGATCGGGCCCTTGCCGGTCGAGGCGAGCAGCCCGGTCTCGGCCGCGAACCGCTGCCGGACCTGGAGCGGCGACGACGCGTCGGCCGGATCGGGGCCGCCCGCGGTCAGCGACGAGTCCGCGATCACGGTCCGGACGCTCTTCACCGGGCCCTCGGGCGTGAGCACGTCGTACACCGGCGACGGTGCCAGATTCGGCCGGTCGGCCGCGGCCCAGGAGGAGCTGCTGACCAGGGTGGTGTCGTCCGACCGCGCCCCGGCGTACCCGGTGGAGGCGGCGGCCAGGTTGCGGCTGGTGACCGAGCCGTTCTCCAGCCAGAGCCCGGAGTTGAAGCTCTGGGCGCCGCCGAGGTTGTACTGCTCGGTGGCCGCGCGCGACTGGCCGACCAGGTCGCTGCAGTCGGCGCCGCCGCCTCGATCAGGGCGGCCACGTCCGGGTCGCCGTACGGGAGCAGGACGACCGGGTTCTTCGCGCGGGTGGCGTCGAAGGCTCGCAGCCAGTTCGCGACGGCCTTCGCGCCGGTGCCGGGCTTGCTGACGTTGTTGGCGCCGACCACCCGGTAGCCGTCCGCGCATCTGCCGGGCCTCGTCGAGCATCGCCGGATCGACCAGCCAGGTGACCACCTGCTTCTGGCCGAGGGCGAGCAGCCGGCCGAGCGGACCGGTCGGCGCCATCGACTGCGGCCAGCGACTCGTTCGCGAACCGGTCGTTGGCCGAGCATCGTCGGCCGGTGCCGCAGCGGCACCACGAGGGCAGTGTTCACCTTGCGAGCGGTCGGCTTGCCGTCGATCACCGGCATCAGGATCCGGCTCCGGCCGGCCGTGATCCGGCTCCCCTTTGCTCGAATCGCCGCGGAACATCACGCCGACGGCGTACACGCCGGGCTTCTTGCCGATGTGCCACTCCGCCCACTGCACCACCAGCTGGAACTTCACCGTCGCCTTCGGGGCGAGCGGCGTCGGTGAAGGCCTGGAAGGTGGTCGAGTCGGGGTTGTCCAGACCGTGGCAGGTGTTCCGGTTGTTGACCGGCTTGTTCTCCTCGGTCGGGATCGCGGCGAGCTCGGCGCGGGTGGTCAGCCGGGTCTCGTCGATACACGCGATCGCCTGCGGGTTCGCGCAGCGTGACGTTGCTGGTGTTCGTCACCTGGCCGGTGATCGTCACGGCCTGCCCAGGCCTGGGGGTCGCCGGAGTGAACGAATCGATGGTCACGTCGACCACGGGGTCGTCCGCTGCCGGGCTCGCGACCGCCGTCGTCGCGGCGGAAACTGTTGCCGACGCAACGATCATCAGGCTCGCCGCCGTCGCCGCGGAGAGCCTCAGTCGCCGTCTGAACACGCCGTCACCGTAACCTAGTTCCCCGTGTCCTCTACTGCCGACCGTTCTGTCACTCCTGGATCACTGTCCGCAGTACAGCGGAAAGGTGTCCAAGCCTTGCTGGAGATCGCGCCCGTGGTCGACGAACTGGGTCGCCGGTTCGCCGCGGCCGGGCACGAACTCGCGCTGGTCGGAGGACCTGTCCGGGACATTCTGCTAGGCCGCGGGAGCAAGGACCTCGACTTCGCCACCTCGGCGCGGCCGGAGGCGGTGGAGAAGCTGCTGGCCGGCTGGGCGGACCACGTCTGGGATATCGGCAAGGCGTTCGGCACCATCGGTTGTCGGAAGGGCGAGTGGATCCTCGAGATCACCACCTACCGGTCGGAGTCCTACGATCCCATCTCGCGCAAGCCGGAGGTTTCCTACGGCGACAACCTTGACGGGGACTTGTCCCGGCGCGACTTCGCGATGAACGCGATGGCGGTCCGGCTCCCGTCGCACCGAGTTCGTCGACCCGTACGGCGGGTTGGCCGACGTCGCCGCCAAGGTGATCCGGACCCCGGGCTCGCCCGAGGACTCGTTCTCCGACGACCCGCTGCGGATGATGCGCGCGGCCCGGTTCGCCGCCCAGCTGGGCTTCACGCCCGACCCGGCCGTGGTCGCGGCGATGACCGCGATGGCCGAGCGGATCACGATCGTGTCCGCCGAGCGGGTCCGCGACGAACTGATCAAGCTGGTCTGCGCGGACCACCCGCGGATCGGGCTCGACCTGCTGGTCTCGACCGGCCTGGCCGACCACGTGCTGCCCGAGCTGCCCGCGTTGCGGCTGGAGCGGGACGAACACCACCGGCACAAGGACGTCTACGAGCACTCGCTCACCGTGCTCGAGCAGGCGATCGAGCTGGAGCCGCGGCTCGGCGGGACCGAGCCGGACTTCGTCAGCCGGTTCGCCGCGCTGATCCACGACATCGGCAAGCCGAAGACCCGCAAGTTCGAGGCCGGCGGCAAGGTGACGTTCCACCACCACGACGTGGTCGGCGCGAAGCTGGCGAAGAAGCGGATGAAGGCGCTGCGGTTCAGCAACGAGCAGATCGACCAGGTCGGCACGCTCGTCGAGCTGCACCTGCGTTTCCACGGCTACGGCACCGGCGAGTGGACCGATTCCGCCGTACGCCGGTACGTCCGGGACGCAGGCGATCTGCTCAGCCGGCTGCACATCCTGACCAGGGCCGACTGCACCACCCGGAACAAGCGCAAGGCGGACGCGCTGCGAGCGGCGTACGACGATCTGGAAGAGCGCATCGCGCGGCTGCGGGAGCAGGAGGAGCTGGACTCGATCCGGCCCGACCTGGACGGCAACCAGATCATGCAGATCCTCGGGATCGGGCCCGGTCGCGAGGTCGGCGAGGCCTACAAGTTCCTGATGAACCTCCGGATGGACGAAGGCCCGCTCGGCGAGGACCGCGCCCGCGAGGAACTGCTCAGCTGGTGGAACAACCGAACCTGATCACCCTCGACCGGGGTGACGCTCAGCTGCACGGCACGGTGACCGGTACCGGGCCGACTGTCCTGCTGCTCCATGCCGGTGGTGAAGAACGCAGCGTGTGGGCGCCGATCGCGGCCGCGCTCTCGCTGCGGAGTGTTGCCTACGACCTGCGTGGTCACGGTGACAGTACGGGGGAGGCGAGGAAGCTCGGGCCGATCGCCGCGGATGTGACGGCGATGATCCAGCGGGAGCCTTCGCCGGTCGTCGTGGTCGGTGCTTCACTCGGCGGGCTTGCTGCCGTTGCGTCGCTGGGGGATTCGCCGCAAGACGTTGCCGGGCTGATCCTGGTCGACGTCGTACCGGATCCGGATGCGGTGCGGGTTCGTGCTTGGCTCGATCAGCGTGGGCTCCGGGATCACCGTGCCGAACTCGTGGCGGACATCTTCGAGCACAGTCACGAACTGCTGGCCGCAGCGTCCGGCCTTGCGATGCCGATCCTGCTCGTCCGCGGTGGGCCGACCTCACCGCTCGGCGACCCGGAGGTCGAACGTTTCCGCGCTGCCAACCCGGCCGTCACGGTCACTCAGGTGCCGGAGGCGGGACACCTGGTCGCCCGCGATGCTCCGGAAGCGCTCGCCCGGATCATCGGGGACCAGGCGTCGACCTGGCTAGCGGGTCGTCCAGGCTGACAGGTAGAGCGCGGCCAGTTGCTGGAGGTCCTTGCGGGCGAAGCGGTGGCCGTTGAGGGCGCCGAAGACCACCGGCCCGACCAACGTGTCGATCGCCAGTCGCTCCTTCGTGGGCGTCATCGGCCCGAGTACGCGGCTGATGACGTGGCGTGCGCTGTCGCCGAAGACGTCGTTGGTGCTGAGTAGTTCGGCCACGGCAGTGTCTTGCTGGGCGGCGCCGATCAACGCGCGATAGGCCCCGCCGGCCGGCGAGTCCAGGAACTCGGACAGCGCCTTCAGGTACGCCGTGAGTAGGTCGGCCGGCTCGCCCTGATCCGGCACCCGGAGGTCTTCGACCGCGTCGAGGGCGCTGGCCTCGAGCAGGACCTCGGCCTTGGTCGACCACCACCGGTACACGGTCTGGCGGCCGACACCGGCCCGCTCGGCGATGCCCTTCATCGTCATCGCCGCGTAGCCGACCTCCTGCAGCAGATCGTCGACGGCATGCAGGACAGCCTGGCGTGCCTGGTCGCTGCGCGGTCTGCCGGGCCGTGCCTCTGCGCTCTCCATGCTCACACCATATACGAGACAGCTTGCCTTCTTATTAATTTCGATGCATAGTGTCTCGTAATGCAGGTCGACAACGTGAGGATGAGGAAGATGCGAGTTTTCGTGACCGGTGCCAGTGGCTGGATCGGCAGCGCGGTGGTGACCGAACTGCTCGGCGCGAACCACCAGGTGCTGGGCCTGGCCCGCTCGGCCGAATCGGCGAGCCTGCTGACCGGCAAGGGTGCGGAGGTGCTCCGCGGAGACCTGGACGACCTGGAGTCGTTGCGGGCCGGCGCGACCAGCGCCGACGCGGTCGTCCACCTGGCCAACAAGCACGATTGGGGCAACCCGGCGGAGAGTGATCGCGCCGAACGGGCCGCAGTACAGGCTCTTTGTGATGCTCTGGAGGACTCCGGCAAGCCGTTGATGGTTGCCAACGGTCTCTCTGGTCTGACCGACGGTCGAACGGTCTACGAGACTGACGCCTCACCAGCCGTTGGTCCCGAGTCCGACCGTGGCGGGAGCGAGAACCTGGTCCTCTCGTACGCCGAACGCGGCATCCGATCGATGGCCATCCGCTTCGCCCCAACCGTCCACGGCGCAGGCGACTGGGGGTTCATCACCTTCCTCGTCGACGCCGCCCGCCGCCAAGGCGTCTCCGGCTACATCGGCGATGGCTCGACCGTCTGGTCCGCGGTCCACCGCGACGACGCGGCCCGCCTGATCCGCCTCGGCCTGGAGAGCGCCCCCGCCGGCACCCGCCTCCATGCCGTCGCCGAACAAGCCATCACCACCCGCGAGATCGCGACCTTGATCGCTCAGGCCTACGACCTCGAACTGAAGTCCGTCGATCCCAGCGAAGCCGCCGCCCACTTCGGCTTCGTCGGCCACTTCTTCGCCCTGTCGATGACCGCCTCCAGCGACCAGACCCGCAAGCTCCTGGACTGGACCCCCACCGGTCCCACCCTCGCCGAAGACCTCGGCAACGGCGCCTACAACGCCTAGATGGTGTCGAGGGGGATGGCGGCGTAGGCCTTGGCTATGAGGTCTGCTGAGGGAGTGTGGGCCGAGTACGTCGTGGTGCCGATCGGGGTCGTGATCGAGGCGACCGGGAGGGCCGGGTCGATGGAGTTGGTGAGGTAGGCCGCGTCGTACTCGGCGAGGGCGGCCAGTGGGATGGCGACCGTTTCACGTGCAACGGCGAGGGTGTCGAGGCCGGCCTGCAGGGTGAGCATGGTGATGCCGGGGAGGACGGCGGCCGCGGGCCAGAGGATGCGGTCGCCGGTGGCGAAGCAGATGTTCCAGATCGCGGCTTCGGAGATGTTGCCCGAGCGGTCGAAGAAGAGCGCGTCGTCGTACCCGGCGAGTCGTGCCTGGCGTCCGTAGTACGTCAGGGAGAAGGTGCCGGCGTGCTTGAGGTGCGGGACCGGGCGCTCGTGGTCGAAGGCGAGCAGGCGGGGCGCGATCGGCGTGGGCTCGATCGGGTCGGAGACGGTGACGAGGAGGTCGACGTCCAGGTCGCGGCCGAGGGTGAACGCGTTGATGCGGACCGAGACGTCGGGTGACGCGGCGCGGTCGAGCGCAGTACGTAGTACAGAAAGGACGCGGTCGGCGGAGAGGCCGCGGCCGAAGAGTTCGTGGGAGCTGCGGTCGAGCCGGTCGAGGTGCCGGGCGAGGCCGCGGACCTGGCGATCGCGGACCTGCAGCGAGGTGAAGTGGCCGTAGCTGGCTGCTCGCAGCAACGCCGGCGGCACGGATTCGAGCGGTACGCCGTTCAGTTCGAGGTTCTCGATCACACGCCCAGTCTGCGCGAAGCAGTCCACCGGCCCACTGGTCTAGTCTCACGGCGTGGACGTCATGAGCATCATCGGGTGGGGCGGATCGGCGCTGGTCGTGGTGTCGTTGCTGCAGACCCGGATCCTTCGACTGCGGCTGCTGAACCTGATCGGCTGCATCATCCTGGTCGGCTTCAACCTCGCCATCCAGGTCTGGCCGATGGTCGGGATGAACGCCGTCCTGGCCGTGATCAACCTCGTGCACCTGTGGCGGCTGGTGCGGCACCGGCACGACGACGCGGAGTACGCCGTACTCGAGGTCAACAGCGCCGACGCCTACCTCGGCCACGTCCTGGCTGCGCACGCCAAGGACATCAGCAGCTTCAACCCGGACTTCACCTCGGCCGCGAGCCCGTACGCGTTCCTGGTCCAGCGCGGCGAACGCACCGTCGGCGTGGTCCTCGCCCACGACGCCGGTGAGGGCCGGGCCCAGATCGACCTCGACTACGTCCTCCCGGAGTACCGCGACTTCACCCCCGGCGAGTTCGTCTACCGCCGCAGCGACGTCTTCACCGACCACGGCTTCCACCAGGTCATCGCCCCCAGCCGCATGCGCGACTCCGGCAACTACCTAGCCAAAGTCGGCTTCCACCGAGAAGGCCCCTACCTCGTCCTTGACCTCAACTGAGGGTTTTGGCGTAGCAGAGGGAGGCTGGTTCGTCCTCGAAAGGCGGGTACGGCGGGGTGGGGGTGTAGCCGTGGTGGGTGTAGAGGGCGATGGCCTCTTGCTGAGCGGTGCCGGTTTCGAGGCGTAGCCGGGTGATGCCCAGGCGCTGGGCCTCGGCCTCGACCTCTGCGAGGAGGAGGCGGGACAGGCCCCAGCCGCGGGAGGCGGGTTCGACGTACATGCGCTTGATCTCGCCGAGGCCGGGCTCGACCGGTTGCAGGCCGACGCAGCCGACCGGGGCGCCGTCGACCAGGAGCAGGATGAACCGGATGTCGGGGTGCAGGCCGACCAGGGGCTGGTCGTCGCCGTAGACGCCGGCGAGTTCGGCCTGCTGGGCGGTGGTCAGCGCGACGATGTCCGGGTCGGTGCCGGGCGCCGGTCGCAGCTCCACCTCGTCGATCAGGGTCATGCCCGCGACGGTAGCAACGAGTCGTGACGCTGCTGTTTCATCATCCTCACCGGGCGGCAAGGGCGTTGTGAGGTCGACGCTGCGTCACCGATCGGTCGCACCGAGGTCTTCCCGAATTCATGAAAATCTTTCAGTATTTGTCCATGACCCTCACCCGCAGGACCGTCCTAGGAGCCCTCGGCGTCGCCGGAGCCACCGCGGCAGTGCCCGGCACGGCACAGGCCTGGAGATCCGGTACGCCGCTGTTGCGGACCGCCGCGGATGCCTCGCCGACCCTGGTCACGCGGGGCCACCTTCCCCGAAGGGATCATGGCCGGAGTCCCGCGCACCGACGGCGCGACGCTGTGGACGAGAGTGCCGCGCGGCCTGTTCGACGGTGATGCCGAGCTCGCCGTCGTGGTGTCGAAGAACCGCGACCTGTCCCAGCCCGAGATCGTCGCGACGGTGATCGCGGAGAAGCAGTGGGACGGCTGCATCCACTACAACGCGTCCGGGCTCGCAGCTGGAGCGGAGTACTTCTACCAGTTCCGCGGGAAGGACAGCGCGTCGGCGATCGGCCGCTTCCAGACCCTGCGCCCGGCGGACTCCAACCAGCCGGTGCGGATCGGCTTCTTCACCTGCCAGGGCTTCACCGAGGGGTACTACGCGACGCATCGCCATCTCGCGCAGGAGGACCTCGATCTCGTCGTCTGCCTCGGCGACTACGTGTACGAGGCAACGATCCCCGGCGTACGGGGGATCGACCTGAACCTCTATCCGCAGATCCTGCCGACGATGCGCGCGAAGTACACGCTCTATCGCAGCGACCCGGATCTCAAGGCGATGCACGCGCAGCACGCGTTCCTGCCGTTGTGGGACGACCACGAGTTCCGCAACAACTACAGCAAGGACAACTGGACGCTGCCCGAGCCGTTCTTCCAGGAGAAGAAGAGCGCGGCCTGGCACGCGTGGTTCGAGCGGATGCCGGTACCGCGGTACTCCGACGACATGACCCGCACCTACCGCTCCCTCAAGCTCGGCCGGACAGTAGAGCTGTTCGCCATCGACAACCGGCAGTACAAGGACGACCAGCCGTGTGACGACGGCGGCAGCATCGTCTGCGCTGCCGCCGATGCTCCCGGTCGCAGCATGCTCGGCCCGGCTCAGAAGACCTGGCTGGAGAACGGTCTGCGCAACTCGTCCGCCCGCTGGAAGGTGCTCGCCAACCCGAACATGATGATGGGCATGGTCACCGGTGCCGCCGGCGAGCGCGCCTTCATGGACACCTGGGACGGGTACGGCGCCGAGCGCACCGAGCTCCTCTCGCTGGCCGCCGAGCGGGTCAACGACCTCGTCGTCATCACTGGCGACGACCACGACACGTACTCCGGTGAGCTCTGGGACACCGGCTTCGCCCCCGGCACTCCGGGCAGCCCCGGTGGCACCCGCCGGGCCGGTGTGGAGTTCCTGGTCCCATCCGTGTCGTCCACCAACACCGGTGACACCAAGGGCGTCAACGGCGCGAAGGCGGAGGAGCAGAAGCGGCTGCAGTACAACCCGCATCTGAAGATGATCGACATGCGCCAGCACGGGTACGGCGTACTCGAGGTCGGCAGTGACGAAGCCAAGCTCGACTACCGCGCAGTCGACAAGCTGCACGCCGATGCCGGCGTCACCACCAGCTACACGGTCCGCACTGCACGAGGAAGCTCGACCGTAGACGTGCTCTGATATCGAGTGTGGACTCCATCGAGCAGATCGCGGCAGACGTTCGCAGCGGGGCAGTAGATCCGATCGACCTGGTCGAGCGGGCTCTGTGGCGAGCACAGGAGACAGCAGACCTCAACGCGGTTGTACACCTCGACGCGGACGGTGCCCGGAAGGCCGCGAGCCGAGCACGACCGCGCCGGTGCCCTCGCAGGCGTCCCCGTCCTGGTGAAGGAGATCATCGAAGTAGAAGGCCTCCCATACCGCTGCGGCTCGCTCACGATGAACGACCTCGGCGGCAGCGACGCAGACGTCGTACGCCGGTTGCGCGCGGCCGGGGCGATCGTGATCGGACTCAGCCACAGCCACGAGTTCGCCTACGGTTGCACTGGGACTTCCAACCGCGTCGGGCCGTGCCGCAACCCGTACGACCTCTCCCGAATCACCGGTGGCTCCAGTGCCGGCGCAGCAGCGGCAGTGGCGGCGGGTGTTGTCCCCTTGGCGATCGGCACCGACACTGCCGGCTCAGTGCGAATCCCTGCAGCACTGTGCGGGGTTGTCGGCTTCAAGCCCGCCCGGGACACACTGTCCACTGATGGGGTCTTCCCGCTCTCCCAGAGTCTCGACCACGTCGGTGTACTCACCTCCACAGTCACCGACGCGCAGTACGCCGTCGACGCGTTGACCGGCCTGCAGACAGCCCGTACTGCGGGCCCGCCACGGCTGGGGCTGGTGCAGAATCCGGAACACCTCGACTGTTCTCCGGAGGTGACCCGAGCCTGGCTTGCCGCCGTAGAGCGTCTGCAAGCAGCCGGTGCCCTCACCCTGGAGGTGATGATCCCCGACTGGACCGAGACCAACCAGGCCGCAGTCGACCTGCAAGGACCCGAGGCGGTCGCGAACCACATCGGCCGAGATACCCGCCGCTACCAACTTGATGTCCAGGAGAGATTGCGCGAGGCGGCCGAGGTCCCGGCCTGGCGTTATGTCAGGGCTCGTGAGCGGGCCTGGGTGCTGGCTGGTGAGCTCGGGATGTCACTCGGGAGCGTCGATGCCTTGCTGCTGCCGACCGTGCAGCTCGTCGCCCCCATGCTCGACGAGGTCCGTAGCAAGGCCAAGGACGTCCGGACCAGGCTGCTGCGCAACACCCGCCTGGCCAACCTGACCGGCTACGCGGCGTACAGCCTTCCGCTGCCCGTCGACGGGCTTCCGATCGGACTGCAAATCATTGCCGAGGACAACAAAACTGCCGGCACTGTCGCGCGCTGGGTCGAAGACGCCCTGACCTCTCGTCCACAGGCTGTGGACGAGAGGCCAAGGAGGGCGATCTAGTTAGCAGTAGAACCTCACGTCGGCGAGCGTCCACCAGTGGTCGCTGGTGCCGGTCGACGTGATCCGGACATAGCGCGCCCGGGTCGGCGCGACGTCCACGTTGGTGAGCTGACCGTCCGACGTGCCGGTGGCCAGCGGTCGCCAGGTGGTGCCGTCGTTGCTGTACGGTCAGCTTGCCAGCGCGGCGCGTAGTCGCCGAGGTTGCCGCCGCTGTCGAGCGACACCCGGCGTACGGTCTTCGCGGTGCCGAGGTCGACCTGCAGGTACTGGCCCGGCGCCTGCGCAGCCTTCGACTGCCACAGCGTCGATCCGTCGGCGTCGACCGCCAGCGCGGCATCAGCAGCCGGCGACGCGGTGGCAACGGCATTGGCCAGCGAGATCGGCGACAACTGCGAGCCACTCGTGCGCGGCCAGGTGAAGGTGGCCAGCGCACCGCCGGGCAGCGTGTACTCGAAGGACTGGTCGCCGACCGCGACCGCGAACGTCCGCGGCTCGTCGTTCTCGTTGTGCACGACCAGCGCCGTCGACCCGTCCGGGTTGCGGAACGCGACGTCCATCAGCTGCCCGTTCCAGCCGGTCGTGCCGAACGACGTGCTGCCGATCCGCACCGCGCCCGGCTTCACGAACTTCGACAGGTGGCCGATCGTGTAGTACTCCGCGTCGGTGGTGACCGTGCCGTCCGGCTGCACGGTGACCAGCCCGGTGCAGGTGCCGCAGCCGCCGAGGTGCGGACCGCCGGTCGCGTCCAGCGCGATGTTCCAGTTCACGACCGACTTGCGCCCAGTTGCGGGTGGTGCCGAGCGCCAGCGTTGCGGGCGTGCCAGGTCAGCGTGCCGCGGAAGATCTGCTCCGGGGTGTCGCTGGCGCCGTGCGAGCCGGAGCACTCGGTGAACCAGATCCCCTTCTCCGGGAAGGCCTTGTGCAGCGCGGTCTGCGCGCTCGGGTCGCCGGAGTAGCAGTGGTACGCCGTACCGGCGATCCACTTGCGCCGCCGGCGTGCTCGAGCAGCTGGTACGGGTAGTCGGTCTCCGGGTCCTCGCCGGGCGGGGTGTTGCCGACGTCGCCGGGGTGGGTGGTCCAGTTGTGGTCGTAGCCGAGGATCTTGGTCCGCGGGCTGGCCGCTGCGCAGCAGCGGGCCGAGCTGCCTCGATCACCGCGGCCTCCTGCCGCACCGGCATGTCCGTGCCCGGGTAGCCGCTCGGGCGTGCGGTTCTGCGGCTCGTTCTGCACCGACAGGAAGTCGACCGGTACGCCGGCCGCCGCGTACGCCTGCACGAACTTCACCAGGTAGCGCGCGTAGGCGTTGTAGATCGCGGGGTCGTCCTTGAGCCGGCCACCGACCAGCGAGTCGCCGGTCTTCATCCAGGCCGGCGGGCTCCACGGCGTAGCCATCACCTTGAGCGCCGGGTTGAGCTGCTTGGCCCGGCGCAGCAGCGGCAGGATCTGGGTCTGGTCGTGGGCGATGCTGAAGTGCCGCAGCGCGAAGTCGGTCTGGCCGGCCGGCATGTCGTCGTACGTGTAGTGCGTCGCGGCGCGCGGTGAAGTCGGACGAGCCGACCGGCTGGCGCAGGAAGCTCACGCCGATGCCCTGCTTCGGGTCGAACAGCGAGCGCATGCGTCTTCTCCCGGTCGGCAGCGCTCAGGCGGTAGAGCACCGCCGCGGACGAGTCGGTGATCGAGGCGCCGAAGCCGTCCATCGTCTGGTACTTCGTGCTGGGGTCGACCGTGATCGTCGTCAGCTTGCTGTCCGTCCGGCTGAACGCGACGGGGGTCCGCTCGTGCAGCAGCTCGGCACGGTCCGGCGTGGTGACCCAGACCCGGGCCGCCGATCCGGTCGGGTGGTTCACAGCGGGCGTCCGGGCGGCATCCGCGCCGACCGTCATCCCGCTGAGCACCAGGGCGGAGACCGCGACGGTCCCGCCGATCGTTTGCCAGTTCATTGTTCTCCTCTACAGCGGGCGGGCTGTAACAAATGAAACACAACCAGCTGTCTCAAGGTCAGAAAACAGCCGATCTAGCATCTCGTCAAGACTGGGATTAGGGTGCAAGTGTGAAACAGAGCGATGTAACAAATGCCTAGGGGCGCGCCACCGTGCGGGACATCGCGGCCGAGACCGGGCGTCTCGATCGCGACCGTCTCCCGGGTGCTCAACCAGGCGGGCAACGTCGCGCCCGCAGACCCGGGAGCTGGTCGAGCAGGCCGTCGAGCGCCTCGGCCTCCGCGCACCGGGTCCCCGAGGCGGCCAGCCGAAGCCGGTCGCGGGCGCGGTCTACGTCCGCTGCCCGTACGTGCTGACCGACTACTTCGGCCTGATCGTCTCGTCCATCGCCGAGACCCTCGAGCGGCACGGCCGCCACCTCGTCCTGAACGCGGGCGAGGCCGCCCAGCACACCCAGGCGCTCGCCCGGCTGACCGGCGGTCACGGAGCTCGCCGGCGCGATCCTGATCCTGCCGCCGGAGCCCAGCGACGAGCTCGTCCAGCTCCAGGCCCGCCGCTTCCCGTTCGTCGTCGTCGACCCCCGCACTCCGCTGCCGCGCGACATCGCCGTCCGTCTCCGCCGCCCACTTCGCCGGCGCGCGGCAGGTCACCGCGCACCTGGTCGAGCCTCGGCCACCCCCGGATCGGCGTGATCGCCGGCCCGCGCGAGTGGCTCGCCAGCGACGCCCGGCTGGGCGGCCATGCGGCCGCGCTGTGCCGACGGCGGGATCCTCCCCGACGCCGACGCTGGTCCGGTACGTCGAGCCGACCACCGAGCAGGGCTACCGCGCGGCCGGCGAACTGCTCGACCTCCCGAACCGCCCGACCGCGCTGGTCGCCTTCAACGACAAGGCCGCCGTCGGCGCGCTGCAGGCCGCCGCCGAGCGCGGCCTGCGCGTCCCGCACGACCTCTCGATCGCGGGCTTCGACGACATCGACCTCAGCCGGGCCACGTCACCGCTGCTCACCACCGTCCGCCAGCCGCTCCAGGAGATGGGCCGGATGGCCGTCAGCCTCCTGATCCGCCTGCTCGACCGCCACGAGGTCGAGGCACTGCACGTCGAGCTGGCCACCGAACTGGTCGTCCGGGACTCGACCGCGCGCGCCGAGTCCGACCACTGAACTGATCAAGATCCGGCTAGTGAACTGATCAGCCGATCGCTCGGAGCGCGTGCAGCGCGGCGATCGACTGGTCGACCAGGGCCTCGGCCGAGTGACCGGGCGCTCGGCCTCCGGGAGGCCCGACCATTCGATGGCGAGATCCTCGACGTACGCGAGCCAGGCGTGCACCGTCAGTCCGGACCGGCGAGACGGCTGTCGCTCGGCGGCCGAGTCGCCGAGCAGATCGAGCACCCGGGCGGTCAGCGCCGGCGCGGGTCGCCTCGTACATCTCGACGACGAAGACGTCTCCGCCGGCGGCGCCGCGGACGAACGAGATGTAGGAGTCGCGCCGCCGGGTCACGAAGGCGACGAAGGCCAGCAGCATCTCGCGCAACTGCTCCTCCGGCGGGAGTGAGGGGTCCGGCTTGGTGACCCGCAACAAGCGGCGGCCGGCTGCGCTCATCACCTCGACGTAGAAGTCCCGCTTGGTCGGGAAGTAGTGGAACAGCAGGCCGCGGGAGATCCCGGCCTCGGCGGCCACGGCGTCGATCGACAGCTCGTGGATCGGCTGGGTCCGCAGCATCTGCAGCCCGATGCCGACCAGTTGCTTGCGCGCGTCCGCCGCCGTCGAGTCGCTCGGCGTCACGCTATTGAGCATTGCTTAGTACGTGCGCTACGGTCAAGAGTCAGTCCGAGCGCGAGGAGACGGTGATGGGTTTCGAGCCGTCCGCCGGGCGCAGGAGTTGATCGGCAAGGTCGAGGAGTTCATCCGGACCGAGATCGAGCCGGTCGAGGCCGAGCTGCACGCCGCGACCAAGAGCTGCCGACGACCCATGGCAGCCGCTGCCCGTCTACAAGGAGCTGCAGGCCAAGGCCCGGAAGCAGGGCCTCTGGAACCTCTTCCTCCCACCGGCCGAGCCCGGCAACGAGCAGTACGGCGACGGGCTGAGCAACCTCGACTACGCCCCGATCGCCGAACTGACCGGCCGCTCCTTCCTCGCGCCGTACGTCTTCAACTGCAACGCGCCCGACACCGGCAACATGGAGGTGCTGCTCCGCTACGGCACCGCGAGCAGAAGCAGCGCTGGCTGGAACCCCTGCTGGACGGCGCGATCCGGTCCGCGTTCTGCATGACCGAGCCCGACGTCGCCTCGTCCGACGCCACCAACATGGCCGCGACCGCGATCGTCGACGGCGACGAGGTGGTCATCAACGGCCGCAAGTGGTGGAGCACCGGCGTCGGCCACCCCGACTGCGAGCTGCTCATCTTCATGGGCCTCACCGATCCCGACGCGCACCGCTACGCGCGCCACACGATGGTGCTCGTCCCGCGCAGCACTCCCGGCGTGAAGGTCGAGCGCCTGCTCCCCGCCATGAGCCGGTACGACGAACCGCACGGCCACGGCGAGGTCTCCTTCACCGACGTGCGGGTGCCGGCCGCCAACATCCTGGTCGGCCCCGGTCGCGCCTTCGAGATCGCCCAAGGCCGCCTCGGCCCGGGCCGCGTCCATCACTGCATGCGCCTGATCGGCCTGGCCGAGAAGTCCCTGGAGCTGGCCCTGCAACGAGGCACCTCCCGTACTGCGTTCGGCAAGCCGCTGGTCAACCTGGGCGGCAACCGCGAGCGGATCGCGGACGCCCGGATCGCGATCAACCAGGCGCGTCTTCTCGTGCTGCAAACGGCGTACCTGCTGGACACCAAGGGCCTGGCCGGCGCGTTGAGCGAGGTCAGCCAGATCAAGGTCGCCGTACCGCGGATGGCGCAGGACGTGATCGACATGGCGATCCAGTTGCACGGCGGTGGCGGACTCTCCGACGACTTCCCGCTCGCGGGCGCCTGGACAAGTGCTCGCGCCCTGCGACTGGCTGACGGGCCCGACGAGGTCCACCGTGGAGTAGTCGCCCGGATCGAGCTGGCGAAAGTACAAGGAGTCGAATGAGCAGGGTTCTCGTCACCGGTGGCGCGAGTGGGCTCGGCGCCGCCCTGGTCAAGCAGTTCGTTGCTGACGGCCACCAAGTGCTGAGCACAGATGTTGCCGCCGACGTCCAGGGGCACGGCGCCACGGAGTACCGGCAGTTGAATGTGCGCGACGCCGCCGACTGGGATGCCGCCGTTGCGTGGTGCGAGGAGAACTGGGGTGGGCTCGACATCCTGGTGAACAACGCCGGCATCGCGACCGGCGGTCGGATCGACGTCGAGTCGCTGGACGAGTGGGACCGGGTCATCGACATCAACCTGATGGGCGTGGTCCGCGGCTGCCGCGCGTTCACGCCGCTGTTCAAGCGGCAGGGCTCCGGGCAGATCGTCAACACCGCTTCCGCGGCCGGGCTGGTGCATCCGCCGATGATGAGCTCGTACAACACGGTGAAGGCCGGCGTCGTCGCGCTCTCCGAGACGCTCCTGCACGAGCTGAGCCCGTACGGCGTGAGCGTGTCGGTCGTCTGTCCCTCGTTCTTCAAGACCAACCTGGCGGACTCGATCCAGGGCGCCGACACCGCGATGGGCGCCACCGCGCGCCAGCTGATCGAGAAGTCGCCGCGCACCGCCGACGACATCGCGGCCAAGGTCATCGCCGGGGTGCAGAAGAAGACCTTCCTGATCATCCCGGACCGCCCGGCCCTGCTCGCCTGGCGCACCAAGCGCTTCGCCCGCCCCCTCTACGACCGCCAGATGCGCAAGATCGCCGCCCGCGCCAAACAGCGCACCGAAGCAGGCGGCACTGTTGTCGAGCGGTAATCAAGCAGCGTCCGCCGGAGCGCGCGAGGTTCGGGACGAGGACGCATTCGACGTTGCTGCCGTCGATGTCTGGCTGCGAGCCCAGACCGAACTGCCCTCCGGGTTGCCGGAGGTCAAGCAGTTCTCCGGTGGTGCCTCGAACCTCACCTATCTGCTCCGGTACGCCGATCGCGATCTGATTCTGCGTCGCCCGCCGAAGGGGACGAAGGCGAAGGGCGCGCACGACATGGGCCGGGAGTACCGGATCCAGGCCGCCCTCAAGCCGGTCTTCCCGTACGTCCCGACGATGGTTGCCCACTGCAACGACGACGCGGTGATCGGCTCCGAGTTCTACGTGATGGAGCGGATCGCCGGCACCATCCCGCGCACGTCCGCGCTCGGCGTCGACCTCACCCCGGAGCAGACCCGGCAACTCGGCTACACCTTGATCGACACGCTGATCGACCTGCACCAGGTCGATCCCGCCGCGGCAGGTCTCACGGATCTCGGCCGCGGCGACGGGTACGTCGAACGCCAGATCTCCGGCTGGTCCGGTCGCTACCGCAAGGCGAAGACCTGGAACGTGCCGAGCTTCGAGAAGGTGATGAGCTGGCTCGACGCGAACCAGCCGGCCGACGTCGGAACCTGCGTGATCCACAACGACTTCCGGCTCGACAACGTAGTACTGGATCCGGACGATCCGCTGAAGGTGATCGGCGTACTCGACTGGGAGCTGGCGACGCTCGGCGATCCGCTGATGGATCTCGGCAGCGCGCTCGCGTACTGGGTCCAGGCCGACGACGACTGGGCTTTCCGACAGTTCCAGATGCAGCCGTCCGACGAGCCCGGGCATGCTCACCCGGGACGAGATCGTCGCGTACTACGCCGAGAAGACCGGTCTGAAGCCCGCGAACTGGGCCTTCTACGAGGTGTTACGGGCTGTTCCGGCTGGCCGTGATCTGCGCAGCAGATCTACTACCGCTACCACCACAAGCAGACCCGGAACCCTCGCTTCAAGAACTCTCTGGCTGCCGGTGAACCTGCTCGAACGCCGTTGCCGCCAGATCATCCGCAAGGCGGGCTGAGATGGGTACCATCTACCTGATCCGGCACGCGCAGGCGTCGTTCGGCCGCAGCGACTACGACCGGCTCTCACCGCAAGGTGAGCAGCAGGCCGCCCTCCTCGGCCGCGCGCTGGCCGAGCGTGGGATCAAACCCGAGCTCGTCGTCGCCGGCGCCATGCAACGCCACGCCCGTACTGCGGAACTCGCGCTGACCGCCGCCGGGATCGACGGTGCCGTCGAGGTCGACAAGGGGTTCAACGAGTTCGACCACGACCAGGTGATCGTGGCGCACAAACCGGCGTACAAGCGTCGGGCCGTGCTGCTCGCCGATCTGGCGCGGACCGGGCATCCGACCCGCGCCTTCCAGGAGATGTTCACCGCCGCGACCGAGCGCTGGACGCTGAGCGACGGCGACGGGTACGCGGAGAGTTTCACCGACTTCTGCGAGCGATCGGAGCAGGCGGTACGCCGTACCGCCGACCGGCTCGGCAAGGGCGAGACCGCGATCGTGTTCACCTCCGGCGGACCGATCGCCGCGATCGCCGGGCGATTGCTGGCCGGGGACGACGGGCTCTGGCTGCGGCTGAACCCGGTCACCATCAACACCGCGATCACCAAGCTCGTCTCCGGCCGGAGCGGCCTGACGCTGATCAGCTACAACGAGCACGCACACCTCGACGGCACCGACCTGCTCTCCTACAGATAGGGCTGCTTCATGCGACGCAACATCCTGATCACCGGGGCGAGCGCCGGACTCGGCGCGGAGA
Organism: uncultured Actinomycetota bacterium; assembly: GCA_963740725.1. Classification (GTDB taxonomy): domain Bacteria; phylum Actinomycetota; class Actinomycetes; order Propionibacteriales; family Kribbellaceae; genus Kribbella. The sequence goes on along the minus strand of CAVUFT010000012.1, from coordinate 23,593 downwards.
TGGCCCGGCAGTTCGCGGCCAAGGGCCACAACCTGGTGCTGACGGCTCGGCGTGAGGAACGGCTGAAGACCTTGCAGGACGAGCTGCTCGCGGCCCATCCCGGGATCAAGGTCGTCATCCGCCCGCTCGACGTGACCGACCACGACCAGGTGTTCGAGGTCTTCCGCAGCGTCGACGAGGAGCTCGGCGGGCTGGACCGGATCATCGTGAACGCGGGGATCGGCAAGGGGACGCCGATCGGCAGCGGCCGGTTCGACGCGAACCTGGAGACCACGATGACCAACTACGTCGCCGCGCTGGCCCAGGCCGAGGCGGCGATGGAACTCTTCCGGGCCCGCAATGCCGGACACCTCGTGCTGATCTCCTCGATGGCCGGCGTCCGCGGGTTGCCCAAGGCAATGACCGCGTACTCCGCCAGCAAGGCCGCGATCGCCGCACTGGGTGAAGGGCTGCAGATCGAGCTGGTCGGCAAGCCGATCAAGGTCAGCGTGATCCAGCCCGGGTACATCAAGTCGGACCTGAACGGGGGCGCCGCGAAGCCGCCGTTCGTGGTGGACACTGTTCCCGGTGTCCAGGCGATGGTCGCCGCGATCGAGTCGGAGCGCGGCAAGGCCGCCGTACCGGCGTGGCCGTGGCGTCCGCTGGGTGTGGTGTTCAGAGGTCGTACCGGTTTCGCTGCTGAAGAGGATGATCTGATGCGTTGGGGTCTGACCGTTCCGTTGACCGGGGTGCCGCTGCGGGACCACAGGCCGTTGATGACCGAGTTGGCGTCGCTGGGCTACACGGATCTGTGGTCCGCTGAAGTGGCCGGGGCCGATGCGTTCACGCCGCTGGTGCTCGCGTCCGAGTGGGACACCGAGCTGCGGCTGGGGACTGCCGTCGTACCGGTGCATACCCGTGGACCGGCCGCGCTGGCGATGAGTGCGGCGGCGTTGGCGGACCTGGCGCCGGGGCGGTTCGTGCTCGGGATCGGGGCGTCGTCGGAGACCATCGTGACCGGGTGGAACGGGATCGCCTACGACCCGCCGTACGCGCGGACCCGCGACGTACTGCGGTTCCTTCGGCAGGCGTTCGCCGGCGAGAAGGTGAATGGCGAGTTCGACAGCTTCACGATCAACCGGTTCCGGCTGGAGAAGGCGCCGGAGGTTCCGCCCGCGATCATGCTCGCGGCGCTGCGGCCGCAGATGCTTCGGCTGGCTGCACGGGAGGCGGACGGGGCGATCACCAACTGGCTGTCTGCTGGGGATGTGCGCCAGGTGCGGGCCGAGCTCGGCGACGACAAGGAGCTTGCGGCGCGGATCTTCGTCTGCGTCACCGAGGACACCGAGATGGCCCGCAACATCGGCCGCTACCTGATCGCCACCTATCTCACTGTGCCGGGCTACTCGGCCTTCCACGACTGGCTCGGCCGTGGCGAGCAGATGAAGGAGATGCGCGACGCCTGGGCAGCCGGCGACCGCAACGCCGCGATGGCCGCCGTCCCGATTTCGGTCATCGACGACCTGATCGTGCACGGCTCCGCCGACGACTGCCGAGCCCAGATCAATGCCTATGTGGCCAACGGACTGGACACGCCGATCATCGCCGCATTACCTACCGGCACCGATCTGATCGAGACCGCCCGGGCGCTCGCTCCCGCCTAGCGGGTCAGTTCGGGGATACCTGGACCGCGCGGACGCAGGGGGTGCCGGTTTCCTGGATGAGGACCATGCCGGTGACCTGGTGGCCGTTGGTCGTCCCGGTGAGCCGGACGATGATCACCAGTTGGCCGACCGCTTCGCCGATGGTGAGTTTCGTCGGCGGTTTGATCAGGACCTCGATGAGGGTGGGGAGGAGTTCCTTGGACTCCGGGCAACCCAAAGCCGCGGCTTCCTTCGGCTTGTTCGCGTTGAGCTGGCTGACGAAACGCTGGGCGAGATCCTTCGCCTTCGCGAGGTCGCCGCTGCCGGCGGTCGGCAGCGTCATCGTCGGCTCTTGCGACGGCTCCTGGGACGGGTCGTTGGAGGGGAGGTAGGACGGGAAGTCCGACGGGATGTCGGTCGGGATGTCGGACGGGTCCAGGCCGCCGGGCTGGCTGGTGTCCGACGACTTGTCGCCGACCAGGTTGTAGGCGACGACCCCGCCGACGCCGAGGACACCGATCAGCAGCACCACGAGCAGGACGATGAACAGGGCGGCCCGGTTCTTCTGCGGCGGCCGCTGATATCCGGGGGGACCACTGAACCCACCGGGGCCGTTCGGGTTGAACACCCGAGTCGCATCCTGCGGCCGATCCTGCTGCTGATACCGGTTCGGGTCGTACCCGGTCCACTGCGTCGGCTGGCCCGGCTGCTGCCCCGCACCAGGCTGTTGTCCCGCGCCGGGCTGTTGTCCGTAGCCCGATGGCTGGCCCTGGCCAGGTTGTCCGTACGGCGGTTGGCCCGGTTGCTGCCCGGAGGTGGGCGGCTGGTTGTGGGGAGGCTGCCAGCCTGGCGGGGGACCGCTCGGACCGGGTTGACCTTCGCCGGGCGGGCCCGGTGGCGTCGGGGTGCTCACAGGACGAAGTGTCGCATCTCGCTAGGAGCTGAGCCGATGCTCTGCGAGCCACGTGTCGGCCCGGCGCTTCGAGGCACGCGACAACCAGGCGTCCTGGATCACCTCGGTGAGTTCCTGCAGGCTCAACTCACCGAGCTGGCTAGCGCGGACCAGCACCGACAGATGCCCGTCGAAGTGCGACGTCGTGAAGAACGGGTTGCTCTCGTCCGACACCAGCGCCAGCTTGTCGTCCTCCGAAGGCACCCACAGCACGATCACATCGTCGTACCGCTCACCCGTCTCCGGATCGAACGCGTCCGGCCGCTTCGTCCGGAAGAACACGAACGACTTCCCGCCCACCTGGTAGACGGGATTCTCGCCCCCACCCTGCACCACGGTGACGTGCGGCATCCCGCCCGCAACCGCGTGCACATCAGCGACCCGTGCCTTCCGCCCAGCCATGCCCCGAGTCAACCATCCGGCGCGGTCTCACAGCGAGAGGTCGCGCAGCTGGCGGCGCGAGCTGATCCCGAGTTTGCGGTAGATGTTGCTCAGATGGGTGTCGATCGTGCGGGGGCTGAGGAAGAGCGTCGCGGCGACTTCCTTCGAGGTCGCGCCACCGGCCACCTTCGTCGCGATCAGCCGCTCCTGCGCGGTGAGCTGATCCAGCGGGTTCGTCCCCTCGCGGCGTGGCCGTTGCCCGGTCGCCGCCAGCTCGCGCGCGGCCCGCTCGGCGAACGCGGCCGCGCCCATCGAGGACAGCGCCTCGTACGCCGCCTGCAACTCGACCCGAGCCTCGGCGCGACGCCCTTCGCGGCGCAACCATTCGCCGTACAGGAGTCGCGTGCGCGCGTGGAATCCGCGGACCTCGGTCCGGCCGAGGAGATCGATCGCCTCGCGATAGCGGCTGTCCGTGTCGGCCGAGGCGGGCTCCGCGAGCGCCTGGGAAACGAGGGACATCGCAACGGCCCACGGAGTCGGATTGGCGCGGGCGAGCGCTTCGAGCAGGGAGAGCGCATGAGCGGCGGCGTCGGGTTGCCCGGCACGGACCGCCGCCTCGACGAGCTCGGAGTCGAGTGGCCAGACGACGTACGAGCCGCGGAGGCTTTGGTTTTGCGCGGCCAGGGCTGCCTCCAGGGCAGCGGTGTAGTCGCCGAGTCCGTTGCGCAGTACGACGGTGGCGTACAGCTCGGCGACGACCTCGTCCCGGCCGATGCGGTCCTGCTGCGCTGCTCGCAGTTCCGCGACCTGGTCGGCGTCACCGCGCCAGGCCGCGAGGATGATCTCGGCGAACGCGAGGCTGGCGGTACCGGCCGCTTCGTCGACCGCGTTGGCTTCCTCGAGACTGGCCTCCGCCTCGTCGAACCGGCCGAAGAACGTCCGGCCGAGCGCGTGGAACTTGAGTGCCTGCGGAAGAACCGCGAACGCAGACTGCCGCCGCGCGAGGTCCACCTGCCGACTGGAGATCTCCGCGGTCGCCTCGTCGCACCGAAGGTCGAGAGCCATCAGTACGGCGAGCTCCATCCACCACGGCGATTCCGGCGTACGAAAGGCTTCAACCGCCCGCAGCATCGCCGGCACCGCTTCCTCCACCGGCAACCCAGCCTGATCCAGCAGCGCGTCGAGCAGAAGATCAGCCGGCCTCGGCTCATCGCGTGGCTCGATCTGTCGGCGGATTCGCTCGCCGAGCTCTCGCAGCCGACCAGGCTCGCGGTCGATGAACATCGCTGAGATGAAAGCTTCGAGATAGGCCTCCCGGGCTTCGTCCGGCCCGAGATCCGGCGCAGCAGCAACTAGTGCGGCGGTCGCCTCAGCGCTCCGATGAAGGTGCAACTCGATCAACGCATGCTGCAGCCGAGCACCCGCGCGCTGCTCGCCATCGAGCGGCCGCCGCTCGGCCTGCTCGATCAACTCCCGCGCCTCGTCGAACGCACCCAGCCCCACCCGCAACCTGGCAGCGGCGAGCAACCGCTCAGCCTGCTGCGCCGGTCCGGGAGTCAGCTCAGCCGCCCGCTCGACAAAGGCAGCAGCCGCCGCGAGGTCACCACGCAGCTGACTCCTGTCCGCGGCCCGAGTGAGCTCAGTCGCAACTTCTTCATCGGTGTCGACCACAGCATGAGCCCGGTGCCAAGCCCGCCGATCCGGGTCGATCTCACCATCGGTCGCCGCAGCCAGCGCCGCATGCAGCCTCCGACGAGTGCCGGCCGTCACCGCCTGATACGCAGCAGCCCGCACCAACGGATGCCGAAACCGCAACCGCGCCCCCAACACCACCAACCCGTCATCCTCAGCCTCACCCAGCCGGAACACCACGGCCCCACCGCCCCCGACGCCGGACAGCTCAGCCGACCCTGCCCCACCGTCCCCGACGCCGGCCGGATTCAAGTCGAGGTGGTTCGCTGCGCGGCGTAGCAGGCCGAGGTTGCCGACCGGCTCGGCCGCGGCCAGTGCGAGCAGCAATTGCGTTGCCTCCGGCAACCTTCGTACCCGCCGGGTGAACTCGTCCCGCAACGCGTCCACGACGCTCGGTCGCGGCCGATCCTGCTCGGTAGGCAGTCCCAGCGGCTCGGCCTCGGGGCCGAACTCGACCAGGGCGAGTGGGTTGCCCTGGGCCTCGGCCAGGATTCGGTCGAGTACCTCGTTGTCGAGACCGACGCGGCCGGAGGAGCGGAGCAGGGTCAGGGCGTCCTTCTCGTCGAGTCCGGTGAGCGGGAGCTGCGGCAGTTCAAAGAAGCCTGCGCCGTCCGGGCGACCGGCGAGGATGATCGCGATCCGTTCGGCGGACAGTCGCCGGGCGACGAAGCTGAGCACCTGCCGCGTCCCGGCATCGATCCACTGCACGTCGTCGACCACGCAGCAGACCGGCCGCTGCTGGGCGAGTTCGTTGAGCAGACCCAGTACGGCGAGCCCGACCATCAGCGGGCTCGGAGTCGTGCCATCGGCGAGCCCGAACACCGACTCGAGAGCCTGCCGCTGGACCGCAGGCAATTCGGTTCGCGCCTCGATGACCGGCATGCACAGTTGATGGAGAGCGGCGTACGGAAGATCGCGCTCGAACTCGGTCCCGTCGGCCCGTAGTACGAGCCATCCGTCGAGCCCCGCGACCACGGTGTCGACGAGCGTCGACTTCCCGATCCCCGCCTCGCCGAGCACGACCACAGCGCCACCCCGGCCGTCGCTCGCGCCCTGCGTCAGGTTCCCGATCGCGAGCAGCTCCGCCTCCCGCGCCACGAACACCCCGCCATCGTAGGCGACCCCGGCCGACCGCCTACGTACGTGATCTACGTAGTTCTCACGGACGCGCGGGAGGTGTGCCCGACGGCATCGTTCTATTCGTCAGCAGCACGCGAAACGAACAAAGGAGACGGGCCATGATCACCGAGGTAGAGCTGCCAGGGATTGTCGAACCGGACGGTCTGCGGCTGCGGCAGCGGGAGCTTCCGCCGCTCGCGCCGGGTCAGGCGCTGGTCCGGATGGAGGCGACCGGGATCTCGTTCGCCGAGCAGCAGATGCGCCGCGGCAAGTACTACGACCAGCCGCCGTTCCCGTTCGTTCCCGGGTACGACGTGGTCGGCGTGATCGAGGCGCTCGGCGACACCACCTCGGGCTTCACCGTCGGGCAGCGCGTCGCCGCGGTCACCAAGACCGGCGCCTGGGCGGAGAAGCTGATCCTCGCCACCGCCGACCTCGCCCTCGTCCCGGAAGGGGTAGACCCTGAGGAGACCGAAGCCGTCATCGTGAACGGTGTCACCGCCCGGCGGATGCTCGCGATCGCGAAGGTCGGCCGGGGCGACACGGTCGTCGTCCTCGGCGCCAACGGCGGCGTCGGCTCACTCCTGGTGCAACTCGCCCGGTACGCCGGCGCCCAGGTCATCGGCGTCGTCTCCAAGGCGCACTTCCCGTACGTCCGTGAGCTCGGCGCGACCCCGATCGATCGCGCCGAAGACGCCCTCGCTGCGGTCAGGGCGCTGGCCCCGAACGGTGTGAAGGCGGTCTTCGACCACGTCGGCGGCCCCGGCATCCACCAGTCCTGGTCGATGCTCGCCCGCGGCGGCACCCTCGTCTCGTACGGGACCGCCGCCACCCGAGACCAGCAGGGCAACGCCAAACTCCCGGTCCTCGCCCTCTTCGCCCGCCTGTTCCTCTGGAACCTCCTCCCCAACGGCCGCTCCGCCACCTTCTTCAACCTCTGGGCCGGCCGCCGCCGCCTCGCCCGTCACCAGGCACAGCTGCGCACCGACCTGGAAGCCGTCTTCACCCAACTCTCCGCCGGCGACCTCACCGCCCGCATAGCCCGCGCCTTCCCCTTGGCTGACATCACCGAAGCCATGAAGTACGCCGAGTCCGGCACAGTCGCCGGCAAGGTCATCCTCGTCCCCTGATCAACCCATCTCAGTCGGTTGAGGTCGGGTTGGTAGCCAGATGGTGAAGGTGGAGCCGTGGTTGGGGGTGCTGGTGGCGGTGATGGTGCCTTGGTGGGCTTCTATGAGGTGTTTGGTGATGGCCAGGCCGAGGCCGCTGCCGCCGGTGGTGCGGCTGCGGGAGTGTTCGGCTCGGTAGAAGCGGTCGAAGAGGTACGGCAAGTGTTCGGGGGCGATGCCGGCGCCGTTGTCGGTGACCGTCAGCCGGTAGCCGTCGCCGTCTCGTCGTACGCCGACCTGGACGTGGCCGCCGGAGTCGGTGAAGCGGATCGCGTTCGAGACCAGGTTGCCCAGCGCCTGGCGGATCCGGGCGCTGTCGACGATCGCGGGGGCAACCCCGGTCACGTCGGCGCTCAGCGTGACCCCGGCATCGTCCGCTGCCGGGCGGTGCGCCGAAACCACCTGCTGGGCGAGATCGCCGAGATCCCGCGGCTCCGGGTGCAGTCCGCAACATGCCCGCGTCGGCGAGCGCCAGGTCCTGCAGGTCGACCACCAGGTCGCTCCAGCAGCCCGGCCTCCTCCAGCAGCGAGGTCACCAGCTCCTTGTCGAGTGGCACGACGCCGTCCTCGGAAGCGACCAGATACCCCTTGATGTTGGCGAGCGGAGTGCGCAGCTCGTGCGCGACGTCGCTGACCATCGCCTTCCGCTGGTACGTCGTGATGCTGGATCGACTCGGCCATCGCGTTGAACGCATGCCCGAGCCGAGCCACCTCGTCCCGCCCGGTCACCGGCACCCGCGCCGCGTGATCGCCGTTCGTCATCCGCTGGGCGGCACCGGTCAGCGCGAGGATCGGCCGGACCAGCCGGCGACCGGCGAAGACCATCACCAGCGCCGCGATCAAGCAGCACGCCGAGCGCGGTCGCCGCAGTACGCAGCAGTCCTTCGCCGGAGAAGACGTTGAAGGTGCTCTTCGGCCCCGAGGTACAGCTTCGCCGGCGGAGCGACGTACGGCGCCAACGCGTCGGCCCGAGCGCTGCATGGTGCAGGTGACGAACTTCGGGGACGGCTGCTTGACGTCGTCCCTCGGTGACACGACCTGGAGTCCGTCGACCAGGCTGACGGTCTTGACCGTGTAGCCGCTCGCCGGCTGCGTTCAGGCAGTCGCGGGCTCGCTCGGACCTCGTCCTGCGTTGATCCTGAGATCGCCTTCGCGCTCGGCGCGTTCAGCCCGGCCGGGATGCACTCGTCCTGCGGCGGATTGGTTGCCTTCGGCACCTCGGTGACGGAGTAACGTCGCGCCCGTCTTCGCCTCGTAGGCCAGCCAGGGGGTGCCGTCGTCGGCAGTCGACACGGTGACCGTCTGACCCTTCGGCCCGATAGCAGGCTCGACCGCCTGGTCCGCCAGCTGCTCGCGCTCGCTGCCGCTCCTCGTCGGTCAGACCCCATTGTACCGGGCCGATGGCTGACCGACGCGAGCGCGGCCGTCATCGCCCTTCACCGGCGCCCTCGGTGCCGACCGCCGGTTCCGGCCGCCATGGACACGCAGCAGCGCGCCGTCACCCCCGTTCCCCGGGCGTCGATCGTTGCCGCCGGCACCGACGGCAGATCCGGTCCGGCTCCGAGCACCCTGGCCGAGTCGGCGATCATCGACGCCGTCCGCGTCGGCCAGCGCGATCCGGCGGCCGGTCTCGTTCGGCGAGTCTGGTGAACCAGCTTGTCCACCCCCGACCCAGCTCGCGTGGTCACTGGCGTACGTGCTCAGGTCGGCGTAGATCTCGCCGTCGACCTGCAGCTGGGAGTTGTTCGTGTCGATCTCGCCCTGCAGCTGCTCCGAGGTGCTGTAGGTCGCGATCACCGCCGTCGCGATCACCGCGCCGAGCGCCACCGCCAGCGAGAGCCCGAGGAATCGGACCAGGACGCTACGACGCATCGGAGGTCACCACCTTGTCGGCCAGCTTGTAGCCCACGCCGTACACGGTCTGCAGGTACGCCGGGTAGCCGGGTTCGCGGCCTCGATCTTCTTGCGCAGGTTCATCACGTGCACGTCGATGGTCCGGTCGAACACGTAGTGGTCGAACCCGAACGCGTGCTCCAGCAACTGCTGCCGGGAGAAGGCGCGGCCGGGGGATGCGGCCAAGCAGGCCAGGATCTTGAACTCGGCCGGCGTGATCTCGACCAGTTCGCCGGCCAGCTGGACCTCGTGCCGGACCGGGTCGATCTCGAGCGCGCCGACCCGGTAGACCTCGCCCTCGGCCCGGCCCGCGCGTACGCCGCAGTACGGTCCGGACCCGGGCCACCAGCTCGCGCGGGTTGTACGGCTTGGTCAGGTAGTCGTCGGCGCCCAGGTCGAGGCCGAGCAGCAGGTCGTCCTCGGTCGAACGGGCCGTCAGCATGATGATCGGTACGTCGCCGTCGGCCCGGAGTACGCGGCAGACGTCGAGGCCGTCGACCTTCGGCATCATCACGTCGAGAACGAGCAGGTCGGGGCTGCGCCGGCGGGCCTCGTCGATGGCCGCCCGCCCGTCGTGCACGACGACGGTCAGGTGCCCCTCCCGCTCGAGGTAGCGCCGGATCAGCTCCGCCTGCTTCCGGTCGTCCTCGGCGACGAGGATCCGGGCTGGCATCTCCACACGTCGCCGAACTTGATGAGATTTCGATGAAGATCAGCTGAGAGCATCGGGCGCTGATCGTTCCTTCACAGGTTCTTCACAGCGATCCCGCCACGCTCCACCGCCATGAAGAACTCACGCATAGCACTCTCGCTGGTCGCCGTACTGGCACTGGCCGGCTGCGGGGCCAACACCTCCGCGGCGGACAAGAAACCGGTCGAGAGCGACGACAAGAGCCCGCTCGCGGAGTACATGGGGGAAGGGTTCAGTGGCGGCTCCGGCAACGGTGGCTTCACGGTCTCCCGGGCGGTCGGCCCGCAGGAGTCCGACGAGAAGCAGCTGGCGAACCAGCGCAAGATCGAGGACTCGACCGCCGCCTGTATGAAGACGGCCGGCTTCGACTACGTCGCCGTCCCGCCGGAAGCCAACCCGAAGTCCAAGTTCAACGACGCGTTCAACCTGCCGAAGGACAAGTTCGCCGAGCAGTACGGCTACGGCATCAGCACCATCGACTGGTCGAAGATGGGCGACGAGGCCGAGAGCAAGAACCCGAACACCGCGATCCGCGACAAGCTCTCCGCCACCGCGAAGAAGGCCTACGACAAAGCGCTGAACGGCGATCTGGGCGGCGGTAACGGAGTGATCGCGATGCCGGCCGATGGCAAGGCCGGCAAGAAGATGGACACCGGCTGCCGGGGCAAGGCGGCCGAGTCGGTCTACGGCAAGGGCGACGACAAGGCGTTCGACTTCAGCAAGTACGACTCGCTGTTCAAGGACATCGATGCCTTGCGCAAGCGGATCGACAGCGACCAGGGGGTCGTCGACGCCACCGCGGCCTGGTCCGACTGCCTGGCCGACGCCGGTCACGCCGGGTTCAAGAAGGTCGACGAGCCGCGGCAGAAGGTCAGCGACAAGCTGGACGAGCTGCAGGGCAAGAAGCCCGGCAGCGAATCCTCGCCCGGTCCCGGGAAGTCCGTCACCATCACCGGGCCGCCGTCGTTCGACAAGGTCGACGCAGCAGAAGCTGGCGGATCTGCGGAAGTTCGAGATCGAGCTGGCCAAGGCCGATCAGGGCTGCAAGGCGAAGGTGTACGACGCGCCGTACAAGAAGGCGCAGTTCGAGCTGGAGAAGGAGTTCGTCGCCAGTCACAAGACCGAGCTCGAGGCAGTACCGCGACGGAACGGCGAACCGGTGACCGCTTCGCCCAAGTCCCGCCGGCGGGTGCTGGTCGGGGTGTCCACGGTGGCGGCGCTCTCGCTCGGCGTCGGCGTCGCCGCGGGCAGCCGGATCACCGTCGCCGGAGGACGCCGCCGCCAAGACCGCACCACCGAAGGCGTCCCAGATCACCGTGCCGGTGGAGAAGAAGGCGCTCGCGAGCAAGGTGGTCGGCCGCGGGGACACCTCGTTCGACGGCGCGGTGAACATCCGGGTCGAGACGAGTGGGCTGACCGACCCCAGCCGTGGTGACCGGCAAGGTTCCGACGGTCGGCTCGACGCTGAAGGAGGGCAAGGCGCTGCTGGAGATCGCGGGGCGTCCGGTGATCGGGCTGGCCGGAGTACTGCCGATGTACCGGTCGCTCGCTCCGGGCAGCAAAGGGCCGGACGTGCTGCAGCTCGAGCAGACGCTCGACCGGCTCGGGTTCGACCCGGGGACCGTGGACAGCAAGTACGACAGCAACACAGCGCATGCCGTCGAGGAGCTGTACCAGGCGGCCGGGTACGACGCACCCGAACCGGGGGAGCAGCTGACCCAGGCGGTCGACGCCGCGAAGAAGAACGTCGACCAGCTGAAGAACGCGCTCCGGCAGGCGGAACGGACGCTCAAGCAGGCCAAGGCCGCGCCGGGTCCGGGGAAGAAGGATCTTTCGGTCGAGCAGGGCGCCGTCAACGATGCGAAGGAGGCGTTGAACGACGCCGAGGACGCGCTGGCCGATGCCCGGCTCAAGGCCGGTACGCCGTTGCCCGTCTCCGAGGTCGTGTTCGTGAAGACGCTGCCGCGCCGGGTCGACGACGTGAAGGTCGAACGGGGTGGCACCGTCAACGGCGTGGTGATGTCGGCCAGCGGTGCCTCGCTGGTCGTCACGATCAAGGTGGACGCGCAGACGAAGGAGTTGCTGAAGGCCGGGATGACAGCCAGCCTCGACCTCGGCGACGGCACCATCGTGCCGGCCACGATCCGCCGGATCAGCAAGAACGCCGACCAGTACGACGTGGTGGTGGCGCCCAAGTCGCTCACGCCGCACGCGCTGGAGTTGCTCCGCGACGCGAACGTCCGGGTCACCATCCCGGTCAAGAGCACGAACGGGAAGGTGCTCGCCGTACCGGTGGCCGCGTTGTCCGCGGGACCTGACGGCGGTTCGCGCGTCGAAGTACAGCGCGACGGCAAGACGGAACTGGTCCCGGTCAAGGTCGGGTTGTCGGCCGACGGGTACGCCGAGGTCAGCCCGATCGGCGACACCAAGCTGGGCGAGGGCGACCAAGTAGTGGTCGGCAAATGAGTACTGCAACAGCAGTCGCGTTGCCGGCGCCGGTGGTGGAGATGATCGGCGTACGGCGGTTCTTTCCTGGGCCGCCTGAGGTGCAGGCGATCCGGGAGGTGGACCTGACGATCCGGGAGGGCGAGTACCTGTCGATCGTCGGGCCGTCCGGCTCGGGGAAGTCGACCCTGCTGCATCTGCTCGGGCTGCTCGACAACCCGACCGGTGGCGTCTACCGGCTCGACGGGGTCGACACGATGAGCCTGCGCGAGCGGCGCCGCGCGGTCCTGCGGGGGGAGCGGATCGGGTTCGTCTTCCAGTCGTTCCATCTGCTCGACCACCGCACGGTGCTGGAGAACGTCGCGCTGTCGATGGTGTACGTCGGGGTGCCGCGCAAGGAACGGATGGCGCGGGCCCGGGTCGCGCTGGAGCGGGTCGGGCTGGCGCACCGGATGGACTTCGGTCCGGTCACCCTGTCCGGCGGTGAGCGGCAGCGGGTCGCGATCGCCCGGGCGCTGGTCGCCGAGCCGAGCCTGCTGCTCGCCGACGAACCGACCGGCAACCTCGACAGCGCGAACGCGGAGGCGATTCTCGAAGTGTTCGACGAACTCCACGCACGAGGGGATGACGCTCGCCGTCATCACCCACGACGACCACGTCAGCCGACGCGCCCAGCGCCAGGTCCGCATCGTCGACGGAACCCTCCAGTGGTAACCCCGGAACCCGGCGAGCCACGCACGCCGCGAACCGGCGGGCCGCTCACCCCACGAACCGGCTCCCCGGATCCCGCCGGCGAGCCGTCCACTTCCCCCTTCGCGGCGGCTGCGGACTCACCGCCGTCCTCCGCCCGTCCAGGGGCGCGGTGTCGCGCGCCCGGCTCGCTCTCGCGGGGCTGATCCGCCGAGCCGCAGGCTCGCGCGGCGGCGGTGGCCGCCGCGGTCGCCGGGACAAGCGGCGGCGGGCCGGCGGGCCCGCAGTACGGGATCTGCTGGATGAAGCGCTCGCTGGTGTTGCTGCTCGACCGACTCGGTTGATCCTGACCACGCTCGGCACGGTGCTCGGTATTGCGGCGCTGGTTGCGACGGTCGGACTCGGGCAGACGGCGAGCGGGCAGATCACCCAGCGCTTCGACCTGGCCGCCGCCACTCGCGTGGTGGTCTCACCCGATTCGCAAGGCGGTCAGGAGGACCAGGCCGCGACGCAGTTGCCGTGGGACGCGCCCAGCCGGATCAGCAGGCTGAACGGTGTCGACGCCGCAGGAACGGTGAGCGCCGTCAACGTCGGCGACGACCTGGTCCGCAGCGTTGCCGGTCTCGGCACCCAGAAGGACGGACACGCGCTGAGCGTGCTGGCGGGCTCAGCCGGTCTGTTCGACGCGGTCCGCGGGAAGCTGCGGACCGGAAGGTGCTTCGACGCCGGCCACGATGCGCGCGCCGACCACGTGGTGGTGCTCGGCAAGAACGCGGCCGCCCGGCTCGGCATCAACCGGGTCGACTCGCAGCCGGCGATCTTCATCGGCGACCAGGCGTACACGGTGATCGGCATTCTCGACGAGGTCAGCGGTCGCGCCGATCTGCTCGACTCGGTGATCATGCCGAACGGGACCGCCAAAGCGGAGTACGAGCTGAAGGCGCCGGACTCGCTGGAGATCCGGACCCAGGTCGGTGCGGCGCAGTTGATCGCCAAGCAGGCCCCGGTCGCCATCGACCCGAACAACCCGAGCACGCTGAAGGTCGACGCACCGCCGGCCCAGGGCGGCGTACGGAAGGGTGTGCAGTCGGACCTCAACGCCCTGTTCCTGTTGCTGGGAGCGGTCGCGCTGCTGGTCGGCGGTCTCGGGATCGCCAACGTGACCCTGCTGTCCGTGCTGGAGCGGGTCTCCGAGATCGGCTTGCGACGAGCCCTGGGAGCCGCGCGACGACACGTGGCCGTCCAGTTCCTGGTGGAGAGCGTGCTCGTCGGCTTCCTCGGCGGACTACTCGGTACTGCGGTCGGCGTACTGCTCACTGTCGGCGTCTCGTGGAGCAAGGACTGGACCCCGATCCTGTCCAGCTCGCTGTCGTTCGGCTCGCCGTTCCTGGGTGCGTTCATCGGCCTCGTGGCCGGGACCTATCCCGCCTGGAAGGCCTCCGCGATCCAGCCGATCACCGCCCTACGCGGTACTTAGCGGCTGCCTCGCCGAAAGGCGCGAGTAGGTGAACGCGGTGAGGAAGAAGCCGAGGACCACGAAGGTGAGGACCGGGTAGGACTTCCCGTCGTCGGGCAGGATCACGGCGCCGAGTGCGGCGGCCGAGACCTGCCCGACGTTGAAGATCATGTCGTAGAGCGAGAAGACGCGGCCCCGGTAGACATCGTCGACACCCGTCTGGACGAGGGTGTCGACGCTGATCTTCACGCCTTGCGCGCAGAAGCCGGTGAGGAATCCCGAGACCAGGATCGCGGGTTGCGTGTAGAGCCCGCCGGGGATCGCGGTCACCACCGCGGCCGCCACGAAGAGCACGGTGACCCAGCGCCTCAGCGTCAGGACGCGCGTCGCCCAAGGCGTCACCAGAGCGGCGATGAAGAGGCCGGCACCGACGGCGCCGGTGGCGATGGCGAGTGCGCCGAAGGCTTGGTCCAGCTGGTCGGGACCGTAGAACTTGTTGCGGTACAGCAGGATCATCGCGACGGTGACCAGGCCGAAGAAGAATCTGCAGCGAGCCGATCGCGGCGAGTCCGAGGGCTGCCTGGCGGCGCTCCTTGAGGTGCCGGCCGCCGTCGATCAGGCCGGCGACGATGCCGCGGATCGCTTCGACGACTCCTGGTTCGTCGCCGGTGAGGTCGGGGCCGAGCTGGTTCCGGTCGAGCCTCAGCGCGAGCAAGGCGGCGGCGAGGTAGATGGCGGCCGTCGTACCGAGAACTGTCAGGTCGGAGTCGGAGATGAGCTTGACGCCGGCTCCGAAGCCGCCGCCGATCAGGAAGGACGCGGTGCCCGAGGTGGGCGTGACCGCGTTCGCCATCACGAGTTCGTCCTGCTCGACGACGTGCGGGAGGCCGGCGGACAGACCGGAGAGCAGGAAGCGGTTGACGCCGAGGGTGAGCAGAACAGCGAGGTAGAACGGCACGCCTGCGTTGCCTAGGGCAACGATCGCGCCGACCACCAGGACCAGGGCGGCCCGGGTGAGGTTCGCGCCGAAGAGGATCTGCCGGCGCGACCAGCGATCGAGCAGCACGCCGGTGAACGGGCCGAGGATCGAGAAGGGCAGCAGGGCCACCGCGAACAACCCGGCGATCGCGGCGGCGTCGGGTGCGCGTTCCGGCGAGAACAGCACGTACGCCGCCAGCGCGACCTGGAAGACGCCGTCGCCGAACTGCGACGTCAGCCGGACCGCGAACAACCGCCGGAAATCCCCACGCCGTAACAGCCTGCCGAGATCCCGGATGAACTGCACGCGTGCACTGTAACCGCCGAACCTGTACCGGCCCGGAGCGCGCTACTTCTTCGCGAGGCGGTCGGCGGCGGTGCGGCCGCGGCTGTTCACGGGGACGACACCTGCGACGGTTCCGAGGCCGAGCAGCGGCATGTTGCCGTAGACGGTCTCGAAGTTGCCCGGCCGGTACGACGTACGTCTCGTGCCAGATCCCCACGTTGCCGCCCTTGTAGGCGAGCTTGTAGAACTCGGTCCAAGCCGGCCGATGCGTCCGGTCCGGATCGTTGGCGAACGCCTGCAGCTTCTCGGCCGACTCCCAGTACTGCAGCATCGTCGTCGTCCGCAGCCCCGGAAAGACGCGGAACCCGAGCAGCCCGCTGTCCGGATCGTTGGACAGCTCACGCAGCATCGGGCTCATCGCCTTCGCCACCGGCAGCCACTGCCGCCAGGCGCGCAGCTTGTTCACCCGCATCCCGATCAGGAACACCACGACGTCCTTGTCGTACGCCGCCGTCTGCCGACCCTCGACGATCTCCATGGCTGATCTCCCCTTTGGATAGTTCGACTCCCCAATATTGGAAAGTGATACTCTCCAAAAGTCAAGAGGGGAGAGAGACCCATGTGGATCGCAGAACTGTCCCGGCAGACCGACGTACCGGTGGCGACGATCAAGTACTACCTGCGCGAAGGCCTGCTGCCCGCAGGCGAAGCGGTCGGCGCCACCAGAGCCCGGTACGACGAATCGCACGTCCGCCGCCTCCGCCTGATCCGCGCCCTCGTCGAAGCAGGCGGCCTCACCCTGAACCAGATCCGCGGCGTGCTCGCTGCGGTCGACGAGGAGTCGCGGCAGATCCACGACGTACTCGGCGCCGCCCATCAGGCGCTCCGACCGGAGACGCCCGAGCCGAGCCCCGAATCCCTCGACCGGGTCAACGCCCTCCTGGCGGACCACGGCTGGCTCGTCGACGATAGCTCCCGCGACCGCGCCCTGCTGGCCAACGCCCTGGACGCCTTGGAGCGAGTCGGCTACCACCTCGACTCGACCCTGCTCGAAAGCTACCTGCTGGCAGCCCAGCAGGTAGGCGACGCCGAGGTCGCCCAGCTCCCGACCGACAACCTCGCCGAAGCGGTCGAGGCCACCGTGATCGTCACCGCCCTAGGCGCGCCGGTCCTCCTGGCCCTCCGCCGCCTGGCCCAGCAGAACGCCTCGGCCAACCGGTACGGCGCAGTACGAGATCGTCCTTGCCCTTAGCTCAGACCTGAGCGGCGCGGGCGGCCTGGCGTTCGAGCAGGCGGGTGCGCTGGTCGACGAAGCGGGTGGCCTGGGCGTCCAGGGCCGTCATGAACTCGGCGAGCTCGTCGCGGGCCTTGGCGCCGTCGCCGCTGAGGTCCTCGCGCTCGAAGACCTTCCAGTTGCGCAGGATCGGGGCGACGACCTCGTCGTGGTGCAGGCGCAGGTCGTAGATGCCGGCCTTCGCGATCGTCACCGAGTTCCGGGCGAACCCCTCCATGGTGGCGCCCGGCATCGAGAAGTCGCGGACCTCGTTGGTGACGGCGCGCATCGTCTCGTTCGGTGCCGCCTCGAAGGCCGCGGCGACCAGGTTGCGGTAGAAGATCATGTGCAGGTTCTCGTCGGTCGCGATCCGGAGCAGCAGCTGGTCCGCGATCTGGCAGCCGGTCGCCTTGCCGGTGTTGCGGTGCGAGACCCGGGTCGCCAGCTCCTGGAAGCTGACGTACGCGATCGCCTCGAGCATGTTCTTGTCGACCTGGTGCCCGGCGGTCATGTGCGCCATCCGGGCGACCTCGAGCTCGACCGGGTCGACGCCGCGGGTGACCACCAGGTAGTCGCGCAGCGCGATCCCGTGCCGGCCTTCCTCCGCGGTCCACCGGCCGACCCACGTTCCCCAGGCACCGTCGAGGCCGAACTGGGTGGCGATCTCCCGGTGGTACGACGGCAGATTGTCCTCGGTCAGCAGGTTGGTGATCATCGCGACCTTGGCGACCGGGTCCAGCCGGGACTGCTCCGGCGCCCAGTCCTCGCCGCCGAGGAACGCGAAGTCGCGCCCCTCGCTCCACGGCACGTAGTCGTGCGGATTCCAGTCCTTGGTGATCTTCAGATGCCGTTCGAGGTTCGCCTCGACGACAGGCTCGAGCTCGTGCAGCAGATTCGTCACCAGCTTGGCATCCATACCCCACACCCTACGCCACCGTAAGTTACGCTACCGTAGGTTACCGCGAGCCGCCGCCATCGCCGCGATGGTCACCCGCATATTCCGCGCGAGCTGATCCAGCCTGCGCTGCCTGGCCTCTTCCGCCCGATCCGGATCAGCGAGTACGCCGACCCGCATCCCGCTGTCGCCCGCACCGCACCTCGGACTTGTATCCGTCGGGGTACTCGTTCCGCGCCTCGAACCAGGCCCCCACCGCCGGCCCGTCAGCACCGTCCACCCACGTGCCGTACACGCATTCAGGGGCTC
The DNA here is from genome assembly GCA_963740725.1 of uncultured Actinomycetota bacterium. GTDB lineage: Bacteria > Actinomycetota > Actinomycetes > Propionibacteriales > Kribbellaceae > Kribbella. The sequence continues at coordinate 5,742 of CAVUFT010000012.1, read as the reverse complement.
CAGTCCCCGGTCCCGGCCACGTCGGTGATCCAGAACCAGACCTCCTCGATCCGCGCCTCGACCAGCACCTGAACCTCGACCGTCGCACCGGTCACTCCGTAGTCATCCATGCCGACGACGTCGTACTACCGCCCCCGATCCCGACATTCCGCACTCTCCTGTACTTCGTGGCCCGCTCGACGGCACCGCGATGCGCCTTATGGTGGGCCGATGGAGCGCAGCGTCTTTCCACACTTCCTGGGGATCGGTACGCGGTGGAAGGACAACGATGTTTATGGGCACGTGAACAACGTGGAGTACTACAGCTTCTTCGACACCGTGATCAACGACTTCCTGATCCGTTCCGGTGGGCTCGACATCCACGGCGGTGACGTGATCGGGCTGTGTGTGGAGTCGCAGTGCACGTTCAAGCAGTCGCTCGCGTTCCCCGACTCCGTGGACGCCGGGCTGCGGGTGTCGAAGCTCGGCAACTCCAGCGTGCACTACGAGATCGGCCTGTTCCGCGCGGGCTCCGACGACCCGGCAGCGACCGGTCGCTTCGTGCACGTGTTCGTGGACCGCACCGATCGCCGCCCCGCCCCGATCCCGGCCCAGATCCGCACCGCCCTGGAAGGAATCACCGGATGATCGTCCGCGGCGCCGTCCTCCGCGCAATGGGCAGTCCCAGCCCGTACGCCGTATCGCAACCGCTCACCATCGAGGACGTCGAGCTGGCCCCACCCGGCCCTGGCGAACTCCTCGTCCGCATCCGAGCCGCCGGCCTCTGCCACTCGGACCTCTCCGTCATCGACGGCTCCCGCCCCCGAGTCATGCCCATGCTCCTAGGCCACGAAGCCACCGGCGAGATCATCCACTCGGAGTCACCCGACTTCATCCCCGGCGACACAGTCAGCTTCGCCTTCGTCCCCGCCTGCGGCACCTGCGGCCCCTGCGCCGAAGGCCGCCCCGCCCTCTGCGAACCAGGCGCAGTAGCCAACACAGCAGGCACCCTTCTCTCAGGGGAACGGAGGCTTGCGGCCGCCCCGACCTCGGCCAGCAGGCCTCGGCCGACCACCGCGCCTCCGGGCGGCGGTAGCTCGCCCTCCGGGGAGCCGGGCTCCTCCCACATCCATCACCACCTTGGGGTTTCCGGCTTTGCCGACCACGCCGTGGTCTCAGCACGTTCAGCCGTGAAGATCGACCCTGATCTCCCGCCTGAGATTGCCGCCCTTTTCGGGTGCGCGGTGATGACCGGCGTCGGTGCGGTCGTCAACACCGCCCGCGTGCAAGCTGGTCAGAGTGCGGTCGTCTTCGGTCTCGGGGGCGTTGGTCTCTCCGCGCTGCTTGGCTCTGTCCTTGTCGGAGCTCACCCGATCGTCGCGGTCGATGTCGTCCCGGAGAAGCTGGAACTCGCCCTTCAACTCGGTGCCACCCACGCGATAGATGCCCGAGGCAACGACACGGTTGAGCAGATCAAGGACGCAACTGACGGTGGCGCGCACTACGCCTTCGAAACGGTCGGCAGCGCTGCAGTACTGGCTCAGGCGTACGCCGCAACCCGTCGCGGCGGCACCACCGTCACCGTCGGTCTGCCGCATCCCTCGCAAACCCTGAGCATCCCAGCCGTCAGCCTGGTCGCCGAGGAACGCACGCTCAAAGGTTCCTACCTCGGCTCAGCAGTCCCCAGCCGCGACATCCCGCGCTACATCGCCCTGTACCGCGCCGGCCGGCTCCCGGTCGACCGCCTGCTCACCTCGACAGTCGCCCTGGAAGACCTCAATGAAGCCTTCGACACCCTGGCGGCTGGTACGGCGATCCGCCAGGTGCTCGTCCTCTAAATGAACACGGTGGTGACGGTCAGCAAGAAGCTGACCGTCACCACCGCTTACGTAGTACGGGCTAGTTGTTGTTGATGAAGGTGCGGGCCAGCTCCTGACCGCGGGTGACGGCCAGGTCGTGGTTCTCGATCGGGTTGATGGTCGAGTTCTTGAACACGATGTACGTCACGCCCGAGTCGGTGCCGCCGTTGCTCGGGTCCGGGTTGATGCCCAGCTGGACCGCCGAGGCGTACGACGCCTCGCCGATGATGTCGGTCGGACCGGTGTCACCGACAACCGCATAGGTGACCTGGTTGTTGTAGATCACCGCGACCACGCCGCCACCGGCGATGCCGAAGTTGCGGTAGTCCCAGGTGCTGCTGGGACTCGGCACGACGACGTACGGCAGCTGCGCGGCGTTGAGCGGCTGGTCCGTCGACGTGTGGAAGGCGGTGTCGGGCAGGAAGCAGAGTCGGTGTTCTCGTTGCACTGCGAGGTGCGGATGCCGTCGCAGTCGATGTCCATGTCGGCCTTCCAGAAGACTGCGCCGTTCTTGCCGCAGACCGGAATGGTCCGGCCGAGCTCTTCGTCGGTCTTGTAGGTGCCGTTGGAGATCTGGCTGCAGGTGGTCACCTTGGCGAGCAGTTCGGCCGCGGTCGGTGCACCGCCACCGCCGCCACCGGAGTCCGTGACGGTGAGGGAGTCGAGGTTGGGGCCACCGTTGGCGGTGTCGCGGTGGTCTTGATGGTGTGCGAGCCGGCCGACAGCGTGGTGTTCACCGTGGTGGTGTTCCAGGTGGTCCAGACGCTGGTGCTGGCGAACTGCGGCGTCGCGACGGTGCTGCCGTCGACGGCGATCGTCATCGGCCGGTTCACGGTGGTGCCGTTGGAGTAACCGGAACGCCAGCGAGGCGTTGCCGGCGGTCGCCGACGTTCACCGTGAAGGTGACCGAGGAGCCGGTCACGTTGTCGTAGTTGACGAACCCGGTGCCGGTGAAGCCGGCGTGGTTGGACTCGACGACGCCTTGGGTCCGGGCCGCGTTCTCGGCCTGGTACGTGGTGGTCGCGGCCGAGGCCGGATTCGTGCCTGTCGACACCAGTAACACGCTGCCGACCAGTGCGAGGGCGAGTGCGAGGGGGCGGAACTTGCGCATCGTTCACCTCTCTATAGTTAGTAAACTTTCCTAACTGTCAGACCATGACTGCGGTCCGTCAAGAGGTCGTGACCAGTAGTTGGTTCCGGAACCACCGGCGCTGCTGCCGGACAGGAAAAGGCTTACCGAGCAAGCAAACGTTAATTTGAAACCAAACCGTATACATCGAGGCAACCGTCGGGCAGGCTACGCAAAGTGCGCGGAGGCGCACCACACGTGAGACCAGCGCCGCCGTCCGCCCCCGTCACGGCGCGCTTGGAGTCCCTGAGGAGGGCCCCAGATGCAGAGCAGGTTCCGCCGAACCGGTGCGCTCGTAGGTACCGGTGCCGTGTTGTTCGGTGCGCTGGCGATCGTCGCCGGCAACCAGGCAGACGCCCAACAGGGACCGTCCCCGGTCCCGCTCGACCAACTTCTCGCCGGCCAGCCGTTGCAGGGCAAGGCCGCGCTCGCCAAGCTCCAGCCGCGCCTCGCCGATCTGGCCGAGCGCAACGGGATCGCCGAGCTGAAGCTCCAGCAGATCCTGGCCACGGACCGGACGAGCTGGCTGGACAAGGACGGCAAGCTCTTCTTCAAGGAGCCGTCCGCCACCGCCAAGGAGAAGGCCGCCACCGGTTCCAAGGTCTCGAAGAGGACGCTCGCCGCCGCCGCGGCCGGGCCGGCGTTCGAGTTGCACAGCAAGGCCGGCTCGAACCGGGTGATCTACCTCGACTTCGACGGCCACACGATCACCAAGACCGCGTGGAACACGAACGGCAAACCTGCCACCGTGAACATCACGGCGTACGACACCGATGGCAACACCGGCAACTGGAGCGCTGCCGAGCAGGCCGTGGTCCGCGAGGTGTGGGCCCGGGTGTCGGAGGACTACGCGCCGTTCGACGTCGACGTGACCACGCAGGCGCCGGCGGAGTCCGCGATCGACCGCTCCAGCTCGTCCGACCAGCAGTACGGCACGCGCGTCGTGATCGACCCGACCACCTGGTACCAGTCCAGCTGTGGTTGTGGCGGCGTCGCCTACGTCGGCGTCTACGACAGCAGCAGCCAGCACGCGTACTACCAGCCGGCCCTGGTCTTCACCAAGGGCGTCGGCACCGGCGCGAAGAACATCGCCGAGGCCGCGTCGCACGAGGCCGGTCACAACGTCGGGCTCAGCCACGACGGCACCGCGTCGGTCGGCTACTACTCCGGCCACGGCTCGTGGGCGCCCATCATGGGCGTCGGCTACTCCAAGGCGATCAGCCAGTGGAGCAAAGGCGAGTACAGCGGCGCCAACAACAAGGAAGACGACTTCGCGGTGATCGGCCAGAACGGCCTGGCGCTGCGCGCGGACGACCACGGCAACGGAACCACCGACGCGACCGCGCTGAGCGTCGGCACGACCGTCAACGGGATCTACGCGAACGACGCCGACGTCGACACCTTCCGGATCGACCTGGCGGCCGGCACCTTCACCTTCGCGGCGAACTCGGCAGCGGTCGGTGGCGACCTGGACATCAAGCTCCAGTTGCTGAACTCGGCCGGCACGGTCGTCGCCACCGCCGACCCGGCGTCCGGCCAGACCAACTCCGGTACGCCGACCGGGCTGAGCGCCAGCATCCGCCAGCAGGTGGCCGCGGGCCGCTACTACCTGCGCATCGAGAACACCGGCTACGCCAACCCGCTGAACACCGGCTACTCGACGTACGGCAGCCGCGGCGCCTACACGGTCGGCGTCACGGCCGAGCTAGCCAGTACGGCGTAACGGGGGCTCTTCTTCACTGGGGGGAATCCTTGAGGAGGATTCCGAATGATTGGCAAATTCCGCCGTACCGGTGCGTTGGTCAGTGCCGGTGCAGTAGTTTTCGGAGCGCTAGCCGTTGCTACAGGCAACCAAGCTGATGCCACAGACTCCCTCGATCAATTGCTAGCCCACGCCCGGCTTGGCTGCACTTCCCAAGGTGCAGTCCAAGCTGGGCGAGCTCGCCCAGCTCAACGGCCTGACCGAAGCTCGACTGCGCGACACGCTTGCCACCGACAAGACCAGTTGGCTCGACGCCCAGGGCCGCCTGTTCTTCCGCGAGCCCGGTCTGACCACCGCGCAGAAGGCGCCGGAGGCTTCACCTCGCTGGGCCAAAGAAGCAGTCGCCGCAGCCGACGGCCCTGCTTTCGAGCTGCACAGCAAACCAGGGTCGAACCGGGTGCTCTATCTCGACTTCGACGGTCACACGATCACCGGGACGGCCTGGAACTCGTCCAAGAGCGTCGACCCGGTGAACGTCACGGCGTACGACACCGATGGGAATCCTGCCGTCTTCAGTACCGCTGAGCAGGACGTCGTGCACGAGGTCTGGGCGCGGGTTGCGGAGGACTACGCCCCGTTCGATGTCGACGTGACGACGCAGCAGCCGGCGCAGGACGCGATCAACCGGACCGATGCGAACGACCAGCAGTACGGCACGCGCGTCGTGATCGACCCGACCAGCTGGTACCAGTCCGGCTGCGGTTGTGGCGGCGTCGCCTACATCGGCGTCTACGACACGAGCGGCAACCACGACTACTACCAGCCGGCGCTCGTCTTCACCAAGGGTGTCGGCACCGGCGCGAAGAACATCGCCGAGGCCGCGTCGCACGAGGCCGGCCACAACGTCGGCCTCAACCACGACGGCACCGCCTCCGTCGGGTACTACGAGGGCCACGGCTCCTGGGCGCCGATCATGGGCGTCGGCTACTACCGCGGGATCAGCCAGTGGAGCAAGGGCGAGTACTCCGGCGCCAACAACACCGAGGACGACTACACCGTCATCGGCAGCCATG
>CAVUFT010000011.1:0-29278 GCA_963740725.1 uncultured Actinomycetota bacterium | reverse complement strand
CAGCGTCGAGCACCCGAGCGTGGGCCGGCAACCTGGTCCGGATCGACCACGGCAACGGGGCTCGAGACGCTCCTACGCGCACCTCAGCCGGGTCGATGTCGCAACCTGGCACCGCACGTCAGTCGCGGGGGCAGCAGATCGGAGCCGTCGGCGCAGCTGGGCAACGCGACCGGGCCGCACCTGCACTTCGAGGTCCGCCTGGTGGCGACGCGGTCAACCCGATGCCGTTCCTTGGCCACCGGAAGCCACCAGCACCGGCTGGGGCGGATACAGCAACGGCATGATCCCCGCCGACAGCTGTGCGGGATCGGCGGCAACTGGCCACATGCTGCGCTGCGACGCCGCCGCCTCCTACGCGCAGCTCGCGGCCGCCTACAAGGGCCGCTTCGGTAGGACGCTCTGCATCACCGACTCCTACCGCTCCTACGCGTCACAGGTCGACCTGTACGGCCGCAAGCCGTCACTGGCAGCACTGCCCGGTACGTCGAACCACGGCTGGGGCGTAGCCGTCGACCTCTGCGGCGGCATCGACCACTTCGGCACCGCCGCAGTACCAATGGATGCTGGCGAACGCCGGCACCTACGGCTGGGTCCACCCAGCCTGGGCCAACAAGGGCGGCGGCCGCGAAGAACCCTGGCACTGGGAATTCGGCAAACCAGCCAGTGCGTAGACGCCGGGGCCTAGGGCAAGCACCGTGGCAGTGGGAGTTCCGCAGGGTTAGTCCTTAGACCACGTAGGCTTGAAGGGTGGCCGAGCAGACCAGTCCGGACCGCACGGACGACAACATCACGCTGGACGCCCAGGACGATCGCTGGGAGTGGCGGCGCAAGATCCGCAGGAATCCTCGGAAGCTGCTGTTCTACCGGATCGGCGTCGGCGTGCTCGGCGGTCTGCTCATCATCGCCGCTCCGCTGACCGGCTGGCTGCCGGGGCCGGGCGGGATCCCACTGTTCATCGCGGGCCTCGCCGTGCTCGCCAGTGAGTTCGAGTGGGCGCAGCGCCTGCTCTACAAGGTCAAGGACTGGGTCAAGCAGTTCACCACCTGGACCGGCAAGCAACCGGCCTGGCTGAAGGCCCTGGGAACCGTCGCCATCTTCGTGTGCGTGGTCGTCGCCATCTGGCTCTACCTGGCCGTCCTCGGCGTCCCCGGCTGGCTACCGAACTCGTGGGAGACTTTCCTTCACAAACTGCCCCTTCTTGATTGACCGGGAGCGGGTGAAGCGAGACCGGTAGTCGGTGGCGCTCAGCCCGTAGTGGGACTTGAACCGGCGCGCGAAGTAGTTCTGGTCCGGCCACCCGACCGCCTCACCGATCCGACTGATCGGCTCGTCGGTGTGCAGCAGCCGGTCGGCCGCCAGTTCGGCGCGGAAGCGAGACAGATAGGCCATCGGCGGTAAGCCGGTGGCCGCTTTGAAGAGCCTCACCAGATACCCCGGCGCCAGGTGCAGCTCCTGGGCCAACTCGGTCAGCGTCCAGCGATAGGCAGGCCGAGCCTCCATCAACCGCAGAGCATCCAGTACTGCGCGGTGCAGCTGCCCGCCGCTGGCCCGACCGTCACCGGCGGCCCTGGCCACCCGGTTCAGGAACAGCGACAGCCAGCCGATGATCTCCCCGTGGTGCAGGTTCGCCGGCCGATGCCGGAGGTCCCCTAGCGCGTCCAGGTGACCGACGCACTCCGCCAGCGCTGCAGAGTCCAACCGGGTGGTCAGGACTCCGCGTCGCTCGGCCGTGTAAGGCAAGGTCCACAGCAGGTGCCCCAGCAGCGGATCCTCGCGCGTCCAGGCCAGCTCGCGCCGCAGGAGGTCGGCGGAGAAGCAGCAGTTGTAGATCTCCAGCCCGTCGCAGTCCTCGTACCCGTGCCAGACCCCCGGCCGCAGCAGCAACACGTCGCCGACGCCGATCTCCTCACGCCGGGCGAGGCAGTTGTGCACACCGCGTCCGCCGGTCACGACGACGACCTCGAAGAAGCTGTGCGTGTGCACGGGATGACCTTCGTCATGCCGATAGCGGCCGGCGAACGCCATCGACCCTTCCACGAGGTGCACGAGCGTGCCGTAGCTGTCGACCGGCGGTTCCTCCATCTGCGCACTCTAGGAGCCCAGGTGCATTTTGTGCTAGGTCGGGTGCACTACGGACTATCCGGGTGAGACGGCGGTCGCAAGATCGAATGAATCGTTTCATAACCGGGAGTTGCCCATGCCGCGTCCTGCCGCACCCGTCCACCTCCGCTTCGAACACCGCACCGACGAGGGCCCCGTTCTGGGCCTCGGTACCGGCTCGCCCCGCCTCTCCTGGCAGGTGCCTGCCGCCGACCCGGACTACACCCAGTCCGGCTACGAGATCGAGATCACCCGGGCCGGCGAACCGCAGACCAAGCACGCCATCACCTCCGCCGACCAGGTCCTGGTGCCCTGGCCGAGCCACCCCCTCACCTCGCGCGAATCGGCCGAAGTCCGCATCCGGGTCCGCAACGACGAGTGGAGCGACTGGAGCGAACCCGCCGTCGTCGAAGCCGGCCTGCTCTCCCCCGACGACTGGACCGCACGCTTCGTCAGCCCGCGCGAATCAGCCACCGCCCCCGATCGTCAGCGGCAGCATCGAGCTGCCCGACGACATCGTCCAGGCCCGCCTCTACGCGACGGCTCACGGCGTCTACATCCCCTCGCTCAACGGTCAGCGCATCGGCGACGAGCAACTCGCCCCCGGCTGGACCGCCTACCAGTTCCGCCTGCGCTACCAGACCCACGACGTCACCGCCCTCGTCCAGCCAGGCGTGAACCAGCTCGACTTCCTGCTCGGCAACGGCTGGTACCACGGCCGCCTCGGCTTCCACGGCCAGAGCGCCGTGTACGGCGACCGCCTGGCCGTCCTCGCCCAACTCGAGGTCACCACCGCCGACGGCACCGTCCACGTCCTCGCCACCGACGGCACCTGGACCGCCCGCGAGAGCCAGGTCGTCGCAGACGACCTGTACGACGGCCAGCGCATCGACCTGACTCGCCAACCAACACCCGCTACCCCTGTCGACGTGCTCGACGCCGACCTCAGCCTCCTCGTCGCACCCGACGGCCCACCCGTCCGTATCACCGACGTCCTGCCCGCGCAGAAGGTCTGGACCTCCCCCGCGGGCAAGACGCTCATCGACTTCGGCCAGAACCTCGTCGGCCGCGTCCGCCTGACCGTCCGCGGCGCCCAGCCCGGAGCCGAGGTCGTCCTCCGCCACGCCGAGGTACTCGAGAACGACGAACTCGGCGTCCGCCCGCTCCGCTCCGCCAAGGCGACCGACTCCTTCGTCCTGGCCGGCCCCGACGAAACCGTCCTCGAAGCGGAACTGACCTTCCACGGCTTCCGGTACGCCGAGGTCACCGGCGTAGCGGATCTCCAGGCCGACGACATCCAGGCGGTCGTGATCGGCTCCGACCTGCGGCGTACGGGCTGGTTCGAGTCGTCGAACGAGACCCTCGACCGGTTCCACGAGAACGTCGTCTGGGGGATGCGCGGCAACTTCGTCGACGTCCCCACCGACTGCCCGCAGCGCGACGAGCGGCTCGGCTGGACCGGCGACATCCAGGTCTTCTCGCCCACCGCGGCCTTCCTGTTCGACAGCGCCGGCTTCCTCGGCAACTGGCTGACAGACCTGGCCGCAGAGCAGCACAAGGACGGCTCTGTGCCGTTCGTGATTCCTGACGTACTCCGTGACGCCTCGCCATCTACGGCAGCGTGGGGTGACGCGGCTGTGGTCGTGCCTTGGGTGCTGTACCAACGCACCGGCGACCTGGAATTCCTGACCCGCCAGCTGCCGAGCATGCGGGCGTGGGTAGATCGGATGGTCGACCTGGCCGGCGCCGACCTGCTGTGGACCGGCGGGTTCCAGTTCGGGGACTGGCTGGACCCGACAGCGCCGCCGGACGACCCCTTCCGCGCCAAGGCCGACCCGGACGTTCTCGCCACTGCCCACCTCGCGAGGTCCGCGCAGATCGTTGCCGACGCCGCAGAGCTGACTGGTGACAGCTCCCGGGAGTACAGCGAGCTGGCCGAACGAGTCCGTGCCGCATTCGCAGCGGAGTACGCGACTGAGGGCGGCCGGGTGCTGAGCGACGCGCCGACGACGTACGCGATGGCTTTGCAGTGGGCGCTCCTGCCGACACCTGAGCAGCGCCGCCGAGCCGGGCTTCGCCTCGCGGATCTCGTGCGGACAGCCGGCTTCCGGATCAGCACTGGCTTCGTCGGTACTCCGCTGATGGCCGATGCGCTCACTGATGCGGGAGAGCCGGAGCTGGCCTACCGGTTGCTCCTGCAGACCGGCTGCCCGTCCTGGCTCTACGCGGTGACCATGGGCGCCACCACCATCTGGGAACGCTTCGACAGCATGCTCCCGGACGGCAGCATCAACCCCGGCGAGATGACCTCGTTCAACCACTACGCGCTCGGCGCTGTCGCCGACTGGATGCATCGGCGGGTCGCCGGCCTCGCACCTGGTTCGCCTGGCTACCGCAGTCTGGTGATCCACCCGCTCCCGGCGTCGCAGCTCACTCACGCGGCAGCGCGCCACCTCACACCGTACGGCGAAGCTCGTGTTGCCTGGGAACGCACCGACGGCTCGTTCCACCTGGCCGTCACCGTGCCGGTCGGCGCGACGGCAACGGTCCACCTGCCAGGCGGTGGCGCGCCGATCGAAGTACGGCATGGCGACCATGAATGGACGGTCGACGATCCGTACGCCGACGTGCACGGCCTCCCCGCAGATGCCACCATCCGGCAGTTCCTCGACCACGAGAGCAGCTGGGGTGCCCTCGTCGAGACAGCGGTGAAAGCGGGGGTGATCACCGATGACGCCCAGCTCGCAGGTCGGCTGGAGCGCTACCTCGATGCGCCCGCGACGAAGCTCGTCCAGGTCGCCGGTGGGTGGCACTCCACTGGCGACATCGACGCCGTACAAACCCGCCTCGACTCCCTGCTCGCTCCGCACTAACCGTTTCTGGAGGTCATCATGACGATCCGCCCACCAACGACTGCTCTGGCCCTGATCGGGCTGCTCGCACTGACCGGATGTAGCGCCGGGAGCCTCGGTTCCAGTGACGACGGGGGCAACGGCAAGGTCAGCATCACCTTTCTGATCGGCAACCAGGAACAAGACGTCAAGACCGCCGATCAGCTGGTGAAGGACTTCACCGCGAAGTTCCCCGACATCACCATCAAGACCGAGACCCGGCCGGCCGGCACCGAGGGCGACAACATCATCAAGACCCGGCTGGCCACCGGCGACATGCCGGAGGTGTTCAACTACAACACCGGCTCGCTGTTCCAGGCGATCGCGCCGCAGAAGAACCTGGTGTCGTTGAGCGACCAGTCCTACATCGGTGACCTCGACGAGAACTTCAAGAAGACCGTGACGGCCGACAACCAGGTGTACGGCGTACCGGTCGGCGGTTTCATGGGTGGCGCGGTGCTCTACAACATCCCGGTCTACACCCGGCTCGGGCTGAAGCCGCCGAAGACCTGGGCCGAGTTCATGGCCAACAGCGCCAAGATCAAGGCGGCCGGGATCGCGCCGGTCATCCAGACCTACGGCGAGACCTGGACGTCGCAGCTGTTCGTCCTCGGCGACTTCCACAACGTGGCGATGGCCGAGCCGGACTTTGCGGACAAGTACACGGCGAACAAGGCGAAGTACGCGACCTCGCCGGCGGCGCTGAAAGGCTTCCAGCACACCGAGGCCGTGCACGACGCGGGCTACGAGAACAAGGACTTCGCCTCGGCCAAGCTCCCGGACGGACTCCGGATGCTTGCCCAGGGCAAGGGAGCGCAGTACCCGATCCTGTCCGGGGTGGTCGCCAACATGGTCGCGACCTATCCCGACGCGGCCAAGAACGTGGGCCTGTTCGCGTTGCCTGGTGACGACGCGAGTAAGAACGGGCTGACCGTCTGGACCCCGGGGGCCAACTACATCCCGAAGACCACGACCGGCGACAAGCTGGACGCGGCCAAGAAGTTCCTGGCCTTCATCGCCAGTCCGGACGGGTGCAAGTCGCAGACCGCCGCGGCCGCGCCGACCGGCCCGTACGCCGTCAAGGGATGCACCCTGCCTGCCGACGTACCGCAGTCGCTGAAGGACATGCAGCCGTACCTCGACAAGCCCGGCGCATCCAGCCTCGCCCTCGAGTTCGTCTCGCCGGTGAAGGGCCCTTCGCTGGAGCAGATCACCGTCGAGGTGGGCTCCGGCATCCGCAAGGCCAAGGACGGCGCCGTCCGGTACGACGAGGACGTCAAGAAGCAGGCGCAGCAGCTCGGGTTGGCGGGCTGGTGATGGCTGCGTCCATCAGCTCGACTCAGACCCGCGCCAAGGTGGCGCGGGTCGCGAGGCCGAAGGTCTATACGCCGTACTCGAACTGGTTCTACCTGCCCTCGGCGGTGATCTACGGCGTCCTGTTCATCGTGCCGACGTTCGCCTCGCTGTACTTCAGCCTGACCCGGTGGAGCCTGTTCGAGTCGAAGTTCATCGGGCTGGACAACTTCAAGCTGTTCTTCTCGGAACCGCAGCTGGTCAAGGGGTTCACCAACACGCTGATCTTCGCCGTGGTGACGTCGGGAACGAAGGTCGTCCTGGGCTTGCTGCTGGCCGTCCTGCTCACCTCGCAGATCGTCGGCCGCGGCTACCTGCGGTCGGTGGTGTTCTTCCCGGTGCTGGTCTCCACGATCGGGGTCGGGATCACCTTCACGGTGCTGATGAATCCCGAGCACGGGTTGATCAACGGCGCGCTCGGCACGCTGGGGATCGACGGGCCGGGGTGGCTGACCGATCCGAAGTACACGTTGCTGTCGGTCGCGGCGGTGGACATCTGGAAAGGGGTCGGACTGGCGACGCTGATCTACATCGCGGGGATCGTGTCGATTCCGCGGGAGTACATGGAGGCGGCGCGCGTGGACGGCGCCAGCTCGTGGGAGACCTTCCGCCGGATCGTCCTGCCGCTGTCCCGGCCGGCCACGGTGACCGTGATCATCTTGTCGCTGATCGGCGGGCTGCGGTCTTTCGAGCTGATCTGGGCGATGACGCGAGGCGGGCCGGGTTTCACTTCGGACGTGATCGCGTCGGTGATCTACAAGCAGTACCAGGCCGGGTTCTACGGCTTGTCGACCGCAGGCAACGTCGTGCTGTTCCTCGCGGTGACGGCGATCGTCCTGCCGCTCTCGTACTTCCTCAACCGCAAGGAGGTGGACCTGTGAGCACCGCCGAGCTCGTCAATCACAAGCCGGGCCGCAACTACCTGTTGAGTGCGGTCGCGATCGTTGCCTCGATCATCGTGTTCATCATCCCGTTCGCCTTCATCGTGCTGACCGCGGTGAAGGACCGGCAGCAGGCGGCGTTGCTCGACTTCTCCTGGCCTCATCAGCTGCAGGATCGTGCAGAACTTCGTCGAGGTGGTCGAGGCGCGGGACTACATGCTGGTGATCGCGTTCATCAACTCGACGATCCTGACGGTCGCGAGTGTCGCGGGCATGGTCGTGCTGGCGGCGATGGCCGGCTTCGTCCTGCAGCGCCGGAAGAGCCGGTGGAACGGGTTCATCAACTTCCTGGTGCTGTCCGGGCTGATCATCCCGCCGGCCGTCGTACCGACGATCTGGGTGCTGCAGAAGTTCGGGCTGTTCAAGACGATGCCCGGGCTGATCCTGATCGAGATCGCGTTCGGGTTGTCGTTCTGCGTGCTGCTCTTCCGGGCGTTCGTCGCGACCATCCCGCGCGAGCTGGACGAGGCGGCGATCATCGACGGGGCCGGACCGCTGCGGCTGTTCTTCGGGGTGATCTTCCCGCTGCTGCGATCCGTCATCGTGACCGTGGTCGTCGTCCAGTCGGTGGCGGTGTTCAACGACTTCACGAACCCGCTCTACTTCCTGCCCGGCGACCAGAACGCGACGGTCCAGCTGACTCTCTACAACTTCCAGAGCCAGTTCAGTACGCAGTACAACCTGCTCTTCATGAACATCCTGCTGATCACCATTCCGCCGCTGGTGATGTTCCTCTTCTTCAACCGTCAGATCGTGGCCGGCATGACCGCCGGCGCCATCAAGGGCTGAGGACTGTGGGAAGGAGTTCGGCCAGCTTCGCGTAGTCGGCGAGCGAGTTGTAGGCGTGGGCTGAGAGACGGATGAAGACCCGGGTGTCGAAGGCGGTCAAGGTGATCTCCGCCTTGAGCTCGCGCGACACCCGGATCTTGAACTCCTCGCCCGCGTTCTCTGACCGCTCGCCGGGCCACGGGAGCTCGACCAGGCGCATCGTCGGCGCCGGGCTGACGACGTCCGGCACCGCTGAGCCGAGCGACTTCGCGACCAGCCGGGCGCCTTCGTCCAGCATCGAGGACAGTTCCGTACGCCGACGCGGCCAGTCGAGCTCGGCCAGGACGCGCAGCGACTCGGGTGCCGCGATCCAGGGCGCGTAGTCGTAGGTGCCGAGCATGTCGAACCGCTCCGGCATCCGCTCGTCGTACTCCGACCAGGAGACGATCAACGGCAACGTCTCCGCGCGCCACTTCTCCGCGACCACCAGACCGGCCGTCGCCCGCGGCGAGGCTGGCCACTTGTGGAAGTTGCCGGTCCAGAAGTCCGCCCCGTCACCGGCGGGTGCATCGATCAGCGCCGGGGCGTGAGCTCCGTCGACGATCACCGGGATCCCGTACTCCGAGCACGCGTCGACCAGGCGCCGGATCGGGAAGATCATCGCGGTCGCCGAGCTGATGTGGTCCACCACGAGCGCGGCGGTGTTGCCGTCGAGCGCCGCGGCGATGATCGCGACGACCGTGTCGTCGTCGGACTCCAGCGGGACGTCGACCACGACGATCTCGGCCTGGTGCTGCCGCGCGAACCGCTCCGCCGCGAACCGCACCGCGCCGTACGCGTGATTCGTCAGTACGATCCGGCTGCCGGTGGCGATCGGGATGGTCGCGAGGGCGGCCGTGACGCCGGCACTCGCGTTCGGGACCAGCGCGAAACCGGCCGGATCGGTGGCGAGATAGGCGGCCAGCTCGAGCCTGGCGGTGGCGAGCCGGCCGGCGACCGAGCGGAACCAGGCCATCGGGTTCGCGTCGGTCTCGGCCCGCAGCGCTGCCATCAACTCTTGGGTACGCTGCGGCACCGCGCCGTACGAGCCGTGATTGAGATGCAGGACGCCGGGATCGAGAGTCCAGAGATCCGGGCGGGGCGGGCTGATATCAGTCACCGGCCCCACGCTACCGAATCGGCTCCGCAATACTGCCCCCCTCCACCTCATCTGGTTTTGTTCACCGCCTCGGCGATACTTCCCCTGTGTATCCCTATCTGGACCACGACGGACCGCTCGCGATGGCTCACCGCGGCGGCGCCTACCACCCGGACAACGTCGGCTACGAGAACTCGATGCGCGCCTTCGAGCACGCGGTCGGGCTCGGCTATCAATACCTGGAGACCGATCTCCACGCGACCAGCGACGGCGTGGTGGTCGCCTTCCACGACGATCGCCTGGACCGCGTCACCGACCGCACCGGCATCATCTCCGAACTTCCCTGGTCGGAGGTCAAAAAGGCCCGGATCAACGGCCACGAGCCGATCCCGCTGCTCACCGATGTCCTCGAACACTTCCCGACGGTGCGGTTGAACCTCGACATCAAGTCCGACAACGGAGTCCTCCCGGCGGCTTCCGTACTGCGGGACGCCGGCGCCATCGATCGTGTGTGCGTCTCCTCGTTTTCCCAGGCCCGGGTCCAGCGGATCCGCACCGAGCTCGGCGAGCGACTCGCGACCGGTTTCGGCCAGAACGAGATCGCCCGGCTCCGGTTCTCCCCGTTCCGCTTCAACTCCCCCGGCGCGTGTCTGCAGATTCCTGAGTACTTCGGCCGGCTCAAGGTGCTGACCCCAGCGCTGCTCCGCCGGGCGCATGCCCTCGGCAAGCAGGTGCACGTCTGGACCGTCGACGACCCGGCGGACATGAATCGCCTCCTCGACGCGGGCGTCGACGGCCTGTTCACCGACCGCACCGACCTACTCCGCGAAGTACTGATAGAACGCGGTCAGTGGCACTGACGGGTCAGAGGGCCCAGATCGGCTGCTGAGCTGCCACACTCCTCCGCATGGGAATCCTTTCCGCCCCCGCGAGCGTCGACAAACGCGAATACTGGGGGTTCAGCCTCTACGACTGGGCCAACTCCGGCTACGTCACCACCGTCGGCACCGTGCTGTTCGCGCCGTACCTCACCTCGGTCGCCGAACAGGCCGCCTGTGGCCGGGTCGGTACGACGGACGACCCGTGCCGCACGAACCTGCATGTCCTCGGACTCGGCATCTCGCCCGGCTCGCTGGCCTTCTACGTCGTGACGGTCGCGACCCTGATGTCCGCGCTGTTCCTGCCGGTCGTCGGGGCGATCGCGGACCGGTCACCGCGCAAGAAGCTGCTGATGTGCGGCTTCGCCTGGGCCGGTGCGCTCGCCGCGTGCTGCATGGTGTTCGTGAGCGGCGACCGCTGGGCGCTCGGGGCGTTGCTGCTGTTCATCGGGAATCTCTGTCTAGGGTCGTCGCTGGTCGTCTACGACTCGATCCTCATCGATATCGCCGGGCCTGACGATCGGGATGATGTCTCGTCGCGCGCCTGGGCGTTCGGCTATCTCGGTGGGTTCATCCTGCTGGCGATCAACCTCGGTGTCGTCACCGCGCACGACGCGCTCGGGCTGAGCAAGGGCACCGCCGTACGGCTCAGTCTGCTGAGCGCCGGACTCTGGTGGGGGCTCTTCACCTTCATCCCCTATCTGCGGCTGAAGGACCGGCCGCCGGCGAGCGTCGTACCGGTTGGTGGCGGCAGTCTGATCCGGCAGAGCTTCGGGCAACTGTTCGCGACGCTGAGGCACGTCCGGACGTATCCGATGACGCTGCTGTTCCTCGTCGCCTACTTGTTCTTCAACGACGGGATCCAGACGGTCATCTCGGTCTCCTCGACGTACGGCGAGAAGCAGCTCGGGTTCGAGACGCAGATCCTGATCATGACGATCCTGCTGGTGCAGTTCATCGCGTTCTTCGGGGCGCTCGCGTTCGGGCGGTTCGCCCGGAAGTACGGCAGTCAGCGCACGATCATGGGCGGGCTCGTGGTCTGGATGGTGATCGTGGTCGCCGGCTTCCTGCTGCCCGCGCGCCAGGTCGTCCCGTTCCTGGCGATGGGCACCGCGATCGGGATCGTGCTCGGCGGCACCCAGGCGCTCTCCCGCTCCGCGTTCAGCCAGCTGATCCCGAAGGGCCGCGAGGCGGAATACTTCAGCCTCTACCAGGCCGGCGAACGCGGCACCTCCTGGCTCGGCACCCTGGTCTTCGGCCTGGTCCACCAGATCACCGGCTCCTACCGCCCCGCCATCGTTGCCCTAGGCATCTTCTTCGTAGTAGGCCTCGCCCTCCTCACCCGAGTAGACATGCGCCGAGGCATCACCGAAGCAGGCAACACCCAACCCACCCTGGTCTGACCGCGCTAAAGCGCACCCACCGCCGACTCCCGTACTACGGCGCGCCGCGTCGGCGTGGCGCTCGGGGGTGAGGGCGCGCGCGGGCGCACAGCAACCCGCACTACGCGCGCGGCGTCCCGCGCAAGCGCGGGGCGGCGCGGTCGCGTGGCGCGCGAGCGAGGGCATCGCACGTGCGTGCCTGGCGGCGGCGGAGCGCGCCGTTAGGCGGCGCCGGGGCCGACGTCGGTCGGGGTGAGGGGGCGGCGGATCGGGGTTTGGGTTGAGTACTCGTCGGCGCCCACGTCGTACGGGGTGGTGCGGGGTTGGCCGTCCAGGTCGTCGGTGACCTGGGTCGAGGTGGCGGCGTTGATGGCGGCGCTGCCGGTGGCTAGGCGGTAGATGCCGTCGGTACCTGCCTGGAGTTTGGGGTCGGCTCGGGTGAAGCCGGAGGTGGGGATGTTGCCGTTGGAGGCGCTGCCCCAGAGGATGTTGCCGGACCAGGTGATGCCGGAGAGGTAGGGCATGTCGACCAGGGCGCCGCTGTCGCCGACGAGCAGGTTGTCGGCGATCCGGCAGCCCAGCGGCGGGACCGTTCGGTTGCTCTCGCCGTTGATCGCGCCGGCGTTGTTCCGCAGGGTGTTGAGCACGATCGTGACCCGGTCCGGTGCGTCGTTGCCGGTCCGGGAGTCCGACGGCTCACCCTCGTAGTGATCCCGCTCCGTCCCGCTGCCGAGCACGATCCCGGCGCTCGCGACCCCGCCGACGTAGTTGTTCACGATCAGATGGTCGTTGCCGTAGATCCTGATGCCGTTGCTGCCGGACAGGATGTAGTTGCTCTCGACGCGGTTGTCGTTGCCGTGCCGCAGCACGATCCCGCCGGTCGACGAGCGAATCGGTGTTGTAGCGGATCGTGTTCCCGGACGACTTCACCGAGATCGCCTCCGGGTCACCGTTCGCCCGCTCGAACAGGTTGTACTCAACCGTCGCGTCGGCCGTCGACAATGCGCGACCGCTGACCCCGAGGCGGATCGGCTCGCCGCCGTTCGACCCGGAGTACGTGTGATCGCGGAAGTAGTTCCGGGCGATGTACGTCCGCTGTGCCATGTCCTCGGTGCCAGGTCCGTCTATCACCAGGTAGACGCCCTGCGTGGACTTGTTGTGGAACGTGTTCCGGTCGATCTTCACGTCATCGCCGCGCACCACGACCCAGTGCTCGGCCGCGGTCGCGAACTGGAGGTCGTTGCGCGTCAGCCGGATCCGCGGGCAGGTGGTCGGGATCTCCAGCGTCGTGCTCTGCCGGAAGTTGAACCCGCTGATCGTGACGTACGACGAGTTGGCGAACACGAAGCTCTGCGCGCCGGTGAGAGTGACCCCACCGCGCGACTCGGCCACGATCGTGATCGGCGACGCGCTCGTGCCGTTGCGCCCGCTGACCGAGATCGGCGAGCCCGACGGTACGGCGTACGAGCCGTTCGCCACGTGATCGTGGTGCCGGGGCGGCGCTGTTGATGGCGGATTGCAGCTGAGACAGACGAGGTGACTAGCTGTCACCTAGCGGCCGGGCTGCGGGCAGCTGCGTGCGCCGACCAGCGAGCGGCCGATGCCGCGGCGATACGCGACCGCAGCGCCGGCCAGGAAAGTACGACGGTACATGAGGAGGCTCCTCAGTTGCGGGGGCGGTACATCTTTCGGTACTCGCTCGGGGTCACCGAGCTGACCTGGCGGAACACCTTGGAGAAGTAGGACTGGTCCATGCCGACCGCGGCCGCGATCTCGTCCATCGGCTTGGTGGTCGTCACCAACTCGTGCTGGGCGTGCTCGATCCGGGTGCGCTTGATGAACTGCTTCGGCGACAACCCGAACTCTGCACGGAAGTGCCGGACGAAGGCACTCAGCTCGAAACCGAACTCGGCGGCGAGTTCCTCGACCGTCAGCGCCGAGGCGAGGTTTTCCTCGATATAGCGGACGATGCCGGACTCCCCAGTCTGCTGCGGAGACAGCCGGACCGAGCCGGGCGGTGCACTGTCCAGGTAGTGCGCGAACAGAGCAGTCAGGGCGGACTTGATCCGCAACGGCGTCGCCAGACCGGGCGGATCCCGATCCGCGGCACCGACGTGCTCGAACAGCGCGGCAGCTTCTTCCGGCGCGCGGCTGGGGACGATGAACGGCAGGGTCAGCAGCTCGCCGATGTCGCGATCGCCGATCAGTGCGGAGAAGTGCAGCCAGTGCTTGCGGAAGGTGTTGTCGCTGATCGTCGAGTAGGACACCGGTACGTCGGCCGGCAGGTAGCAGAGCTCACCGGGCTTCGGGTAGAGCTCCTGCTCCCCCACCACCAGCACGCCTTCGCCTTCGAGGATCAGGTACAACCGCGAGAACGGATCAGGCTGCAGCGGCCGGTGCCACTCCCGATGAACATGCGTGATCCGGCTAGCGACGACCAGATCCAGCCTCAGCCGATCCAGGTGAGTCCGGATGATCTCCTCGTCACTACGAACCGCAACAGCTTCCGTCTCAGTCATGAGGCGTGGATCCCTACGTCGGCCGCCGTCAGTGGGCGGTACTTCGGCTTGCGGTGCGAGAACTCGTCCGCACCGACGTCGACCCTACGACCGCGCCGATCACCATCGACGTCGAGCGTGTCTGCCGGATAGGAGCCGGTGGCCGCGTCGATCGCGGGACTGCCCGCAGACAGACGCCGTACGCCGTCAGGCCCGGCGGCCAGCCGCGGGTCGACCCGGGTGAACGTCCCGGCCGGAGCGTTGCCGTCCGCGGCCTGTACCCCAGACGAGGTTGCCGGACCAGCTGATGCCTTGCTGGAACGGCATGTTCACCAGCTGCCCGGTATCGGCGACGAGCAGGTTGTCGGCGATCGTGCACTCCAGCGGCGGCAGGGTCCGATTCGTCTCGCCGCTGATCCCGCTCCTGCAGTCGAGCAGCGTGTTGAGCGCGATCCGCACCCGGTCCGGAGCATCGTTGCCGGTGCGCGAGGTCGGCGGTTCACCCGGGAAGTGATCCCGGACGCTGCCGCTTCCCAGCACGATGCCGCTCACCCGCTCGAGGTAGTTGCTCTGGATCTGGTGGTCGTTGCCGTAGATCCGGATCCCGTTCGTCCCGTTCACGACGAAGTTGCCCTCGACCCGGGTCCCGTTGCCGTGCCGCAGGACGATCCCGCCGACGCTGTCGCGGATCGTGTTGTGCCGGATGAAGTTCCCCGTCGACTTCACCGAGATCGCCTCGGGATCACCGTTGGCACGCTCGAACAGGTTGAACTCGACCACCGCGCCAGCCGTCGACAACGCCCGCGGACTGACCCCGAGCCGGATCGGCTCACCACCGTTGTCGCCCGGGAAGGTGTGGTCGCGGAAGTGATTCCGGTAGATGTGCACACCTTGCGCCATCTGATCGGTGCCGGCTCCCTCGATCCCGAGGTAGATCCCGAGCGTCGACTTCCCATGAAAGTCGTTGTGATCGAGCGTCGAGTAGTCCCCGCGCACCATCACCCAGTGCACACCCTCGATATCCGCCAGCTGAAAGTCGTTCCGCGTCAGCCGGATCCGCACACAATCCGGCGGCACCTCGAACGTCCCCCGCTGCCGAAACGCAAACCCACTCAGCGTCACATCCGAAGAACTAGTCAACACAAAACTCTGCTCACCAGTCAGCACGACACCACCCAGCGTCTCCGCCTGGATGACGATCGGCCGCCCGGCCCTCCCCCGAACCCCCGTCAACGCGATCGGCGCATCCACCGGCACGTCATAAGTGCCATCAGCAACCGTAATCACCGTGCCAGGCCCAGCACTCCCGATAGCCACCCGCAACTCGTCGAGCGAGCGCACGAAGCACCGCGCGGCGGCGTCTGCGGCCGGGTCAGCCGCGCCGGCGCCGGCGGAGGGATCGGCGGGATCGGCGGCAGGGGCGATCCCGCCGATTCCGCCCATCCGCGCGGATCCGGCGGCGGCGGACGTCGACGCGCCGACGACGCCGGCGGCGAGGCCCGCCGTACCGACTGCGAGACCGCCGGCGGCGGCGAGAAATTTGCGTCGTTCCATGGGCTGCTCCTGCTCAGGCGGAAGAGGTGAGGAAGGTCGGGTGCCTGCTGGAGGTCCGGACAGGAAACTGCGGGCGCGGACATGTCATGAGTTGTTCACGTCCGCAGTTTCCTGTCCGAACCCCACCGGAACTCAGGCGGAGGGGTGAGGAAGAGTTCGATGACGGGGATGGCTACGTCTGGGCGGTGGGTGGGGAGTTCGAGGGTGAGGGTGCCTGGCGGTTGGTCGCCCGGGCTGGTGTTCTCGGTGGCTCGGGTCGGGTCGGGTTCGACGAGTTGGATCTCTGAGGCGTCCGAGAGGAGTTGGGCATAGGAGACCCGGCCGGCTAGGTCGGGCAGGTGGACATGTCGGAACGGCCAACTGAAGAGGTGCAGGTAGAGACGGTCGCCGTTCTGGGTGTAGCGGCAGTCGGCCGGTGGGACGAAGGACGACGAGCCGCAGCCGTAGATGGAGCGTTCGTGCAGGCGCATCCAGTCGCCGATCTCCTCCAGCGTCTGCTGGGCGACGGGGTCGATGAGACCGCGTCCGGTCGGGCCGACGTTCAGCAACAGGTTGCCGTCTTTGGCGACGCCGTCGATCAGCATCCGCAGCAGTAGTTCGGGACTCTTGTAATCGTGGTTGTCCCGGTCATATCCCCAACTCCCGTTGAGCGTCTGACACGCCTCCCACAACTCCGGCATCGGACCAGCAGGCTGATACTGCTCAGGCGTGATGAAGTCCCCAGGAATCCCGGTCCGGTCGTTCACCAGGATGTCCGGCTGCAACTCCCGGACCATCGCGAGCAACTCCTTGGCGCCCCACTCGTCCGCGCCCTTGCCACCCCAGGTCTGCGGGCGCCCGGCGTACGAGAAATCGAAGAACAAATAGTCGATCGTGCCGAATCCGGTGAGCAGTTCACGCACCTGCCCATGCAAATACTCCCGGTACTTCGAAAGGTCGCGCGGCTCAGCCTTCGCCTCATCGTCATCGCGTTGCGGATGCAACCCGTCGATCGGGAACGACGGATGATGCCAGTCGATCAGCGAGTGGTAGAACCCGACCTTCAACCCCTCGGCCCGGCACGCGTCGACGAACGGCTCCAGCAGATCACGCCCGTACGGCGTATTCGTCACCTTGTAATCGGTCAACGCGCTGTCCCACAAGCAAAACCCGTCATGATGCTTAGTCGTCAGTACGACGTACTTCATCCCCGCCGATCGCGCGGCCCACGCCCACTCGCGCGGCCGATAAAGATCCGGGTCGAACCGATCGAAGTACCGCTGGTACTGCGCGTCGCTGAGCTTCTCGCGGTTCTTCACCCATTCGTGCCGGGCCGCCAGCGAGTAGAGCCCCCAGTGGACGAACATGCCGAAGCGGTCGTGGCGAAACCAGTCCTTCATCACTGTCATCCCTTCAGGGCACCGGCCGTGAGGCCGCGGGCGAACGATCGCTGGAAGAGCAGGAACACGATCACCGACGGCAGCAGCGCGAGCAGCGACGCCGCCATCACCACACCCGGCGTCACCACCGGATCGATCCGCAAGGTCCGCAGCGCCAGCGGCAACGTGTACGACGAGGAGTTCGTTGCCACCAGCAACGGGAGCAGGTACTGGTCCCAGATCATCGTGAAGCCGAACACCCCGATCACGCCGAGCGCCGGCCGGCACAGCGGCAGGATGATCTGGGCGAAGATCCGCAGCTCGCCGGCGCCGTCGATCCGGGCCGCCTCCTCGAGCTCGCGCGGGACGTCCTTCATGAACTCGGTCATCACCAGGATCGAGAACGCCCACGCGCCCAGCGGCACGATCATCCCGGCCAGCGTGCCCATCAGGTTCACGTGCAGCAGCGGCAGATCGGCGAGCACCAGGGTCAGCGGCAGCGCGAGGATCTCCTCGGGCAGCATCATCGTGGCCAGGATCGCGACCAGCACCAGCGTCATCAGCGGGAACACCTTGCGGGCCAGCGCATACCCGGCGAGCACCGAGACGGCGACCTGCAGGAGCAACCCGAAGCCGACCACGAAGAACGAGTTCAGCAGATACTTCAGTACGCCGTGGTCGAACGCGATCCGGAAGTTGTCCAGCGTCGGCCGGTGCGGGATCACGCTCAACTGCGTCGGATCGGACACCTCACTGAAGGAGCTGACCAGCAGGGCCAGCAGCGGCCCGGCGAAGACGACGAACAAGCCGGCGTACACGACGCCCTTGATCACCTTCGCCGTGATGCCCTTCCGCTCGGTGAGTCCGAGCGCGGTCTCGGTCGCGGCGCTCATGCGGCCTTCCTCCTTCGGAGCAGCTGGACGCAGACGGTCAGCACGAGAGTCGCGGCGAAGAGCAGTACGGCGCCCGCCGAGCCGACTCCGAGCCGGTTCTGTTCCAGTCCGAGCTTGTAGATCAGCGTCATCACGACCTCGGTGGATCCGTTCGGTCCACCGTTGGTCAGCAGGAACACCTCGGTGAAGCTCCGGAACCCACGCACGGCAGCGAGCACGAAGAGGATCGCGAACACCGGCCGCAAACCGGGCAGCGTGACGTGCAGGATGCGCCGCCTGGTCGAGGCCCCGTCGACGATCGCCGCCTCGTACAGGCCCCGGTCGATCCCGGCCAGGCCGGCGAGGAAGATCATCATGTCGTACGGCGCGCCGCGCCAGATCCCGGTGACGGCGATCGAGGCGAGTGACGTGTCCGGGTCGTTGATGAACCCGGACGGTCCGAGGCCGACCAGTCCGATCACGTGGTTGAGCAGACCGTCACTCGTCGGGTGGTACATGATCCGCCACAGCTCGGCGACCACGGCCATCGGTACGACGACCGGCAGGAACGCCGCCGACCGGATGAAGGTCAGCTTGCGCGTCTGCCCCTCGACCAGCAACGCCAGTCCGAACCCGAGCAGCATCGAGCCGGCGGTCTGCGTGACAGCGAGCACGATCGTGTTCCAGGTCGCGGAGCGGAAGCTCTCCGAGCCGAGGATCTCGCTGTAGTTCGCCGTACCGACCCACGTGTTGCCGAGGTACGGCTTCACGTCCTGCACGGACATCACCAGTGCCCGTGCCATCGGGATGAACTTGAAGTAGAGGAAGAGGATCAGGGCCGGCGCCAGGAACAACCACGGCACCCACCACTTGCCGTTCCGGCGACGCCGCTGCCCAGCCGGCTTCTGCTCGACAGGCGGTGGCATCGCCGCGGCAGTCGGCACCGGCGCCTCGCGCACACTCATGACGCTGCGATGCCCTGCTGGGTGAGGGTTTCGGACAGCTTCTTGTCCAGCTTGGTGAGTTCACTGCTCGACGTCGAGGCCGCAATCGGCGATCAACGCGTTCACCGTGTCGGCGGTCGCCTGCCGTACCGGGGTCCAGTTCGGGATCGACGGGGCGTACCGGCCGCTGTCGCGGTACGCGTCGGCGTACACCTTCCAGCGCGGGTCCTTGCGGACGGTGGTGATGTCGACGGTCTTGTTCACCGGCAACTGCACGTTGAACGCCTTCTCGCCGGCCATCCCGAGCTTCTGCCCATCGGCCGAGATCATGAAGGAGGCGAACGCGTTCTGCCCGGCCTCGTTCTTCGACCCGGCCATCAGGTAGACGCTGCCGCCCTCGGCGAGCACCGTTGAGTCCTTCGGGCCCTTCGGCACCGGAACGACCTCGTACTTGTCCTTGCCGAGTCCCGCGTCGAAGCGCGGCAGCAGGTACGGGCCCACGACGTACAGGCCGGTCTTGCCCGCCTCGAAGGTCTCGTTGGTGGGCGGCGTGTCCATCGTCGCGGCACCCGGCTGGATCACCTTGCTGGTGCAGGCCAGGTCGCGGAACCACTTGGTCGCGGCCACCGACTCGGGTGTCGCCATCGCAGGCTTGTACTTCCCGTCGGCCTGCTTGGCGATGAAGTCACCGCCGCCGGCCCAGAGGAAGTTCGAGAAGTACCAGGAGGCGTAGCCGCGCTTGGTCGACCCGGGCACGGCCAGGCCGAAGGTGTCGGCCTTCCCGTTGCCGTCGGGGTCCTGCGTCGTGAACGCCTTGGCGAGGGCGGCCAGGTCGTCCCACGTCTTCGGCACCGGCAGTCCGGTCTTCGCGCGCCAGTCCTTCCGGATCAGCAGCGCGCTCGCCTGAGCGGAATACGGTACGCCGTACGTCTTGCCGTCGCCGCCCTTGCCGACCGCGAGCGCCGACTCCAGCAACTGGTCGCTGCCCTTGATCGCGCTCAGGTCGACCTCGCGGACGATGCCCTGGGTCTGCATCGTGCCCAGCTGCGAGGAATCGTTCAGCACCAGATCCGGCAGATCCTTCTGCGCCGCCCGCTGCGACAGCTTGGTCTCGAAGTCGTCGAAGATCGCCGTCACCTCGACCTTCTGCCCGGTCGCCGCCTCGAAGGCCGCGGCCAGCTTCTTCATCCCCTTCTCGCCGTCACCACCAGGGGTGGTCCGCGTCCACAGCTCCAGCGGAGCCTTCGGATCCTGCGCCACCGGCTTGGCCCCACCTGCCCCACAACCGGCCACAATCAGTACTACGGCGCCTGCGGCGACCCATCTCAACGACCTCGACATGCCATCTTCTCCTGTCGACGAAGAGGCGAATTTGTACTTTTTGCGCCTCATTTCGTCGGAAGATAGCGCTTTCCGAACGTCAGAGTCAATAAGTCGCCGCTGCGCGCGGCGATCCCGGACCGGAGCTTCAGCGGTTCACATAGCTCATGTGGGTCGGGTTGTACCGGTCGCCGTGGACGCCGATGCGCTGGGCGAGGGTGTCGAGATCGGCGAGCTCGTCCGCGGACAGCGGCAGCTGGGTCGACCCTGCGTTCTCCTGGATCCGGGAGGTACGACGGGTGCCGGGGATCGGGACGATCCACGGCTGCCGGGCCAGCAGCCAGGCCAGCGCGACCTGCCCCGGCGTGGCGCCGTTGGCGTCGGCGAGTTCGGCGACGTGGTCGACCAGAGCCGCGTTGGCAGCCCGGTTCTCTTCGCTGAACCGGGGAATCGTGCCTCGGATGTCGCCTTCGGCGAACGGCGTGCTGGCGTCGACGGTGCCGGTCAGAAATCCCTTGCCGAGCGGGCTGAACGGCACGAAGCCGATCCCGAGCTCCGCCAGCGTGGGCAGGACCTCGGCCTCGGGGTCCCGGGTCCACAGCGAGTACTCGCTCTGCAGTGCGGTCACCGGCTGGACGGCGTGCGCTCGGCGGATCGTCTGCGCGGACGCCTCGGACAGCCCGAAATGCCGCACCTTGCCCTCCTGGATCAGCTCGCCGACCGTCCCGGCGACGTCCTCGACCGGCACCTCCGGGTCGACCCGGTGCTGGTAGAACAGGTCGAGGACGTCCGTCCGCAGCCGACGCAGCGACGCCTCGGCGACCCGGCGGATCTGCTCGGGCCGGCTGTCGAGCCCCACGCTCTTCCCGCCCTCGATCCGCCACCCGAACTTCGTGGCGATGACTACCTGATCGCGAACAGGTTCGAGCGCTTCGCCGACGAGCTCCTCGTTCACGTACGGCCCGTACACCTCGGCCGTGTCGAAGAACGTCACGCCGAGATCGACGGCAGACCGGAGAACGCCGACCATGTCCTCACGGGTTCCCGGATTGGGCCCGTAGCTCTGTGACATGCCCATGCAGCCCAGCCCGACAGCAGAAACCTGAAGCCCTTGCCCAAGCGTCCTGATATGCATCCTCACGCCTCCACCATGCTAGGTCAGCACTGTAGCACTTGATCTACCTCAAGTACTTGATAGGCAGCCGGGTGCAAGAGACGTCAGTTCGAGGGGGTGGCGCTGGGGTTGCGGCCGCCGAAACCGCCTGGGCCGAAGCCGGTGCCGCCTTGGCGGACCGTGGTGGCGGTGAGGGTGCCGTTCGAGGTCTGGCCGCTGACGACGACCTGTTCGCCGGCCTTCAGGTCGCTCGGCGGTGCCCTTGCTGGTGATGTCGATCGTGGTGTCGCCGGTCAGCTTGACCGTCACGTCTCCGTTCTGGGTCTTCACCACCAGCTGGGTGTCGTTCGCCGAGACCACCGTGCCGATCGCGGCGCCGCCGCCACCGCCTTGACCGGGCTGCCCGGTCCCTTGGCCACGGAAGCCGCCGTACCCGCCGCCGGCTCCACGACCGGTGCCCGCCTGCGCGGTCGGCGTACTGTCCTTGGCGAAAGCCGCGTGCAGCCCGGCACCGCCGGCGAGCCCGATCGCGAGCACCACGATGCCCGCCAGGACTGCGGTCGCGGCCGGCAGGTTCAGGGTATTCTTCGGCTTCAGCGCCTCGTTGACTTCGTCGTCGCTGCCGATCTGCTGGAACTCGTCGGGCGATTGGTTGGGCGTGCTCATGAGTGAGCCTCTCTCATTCGTGGCGGAGTGCATCGATGGGACGGAGACCGGCAGCCCGGTGGGCCGGCATGCTGCCGAAGAAGAGCCCGACGGCGGCGGAGACGCCGAAGGCGAGCGCGATCGACGACGGCACCAGCACCGGCTGGACACCGGCCAACTGGAACCGGCTGACGATCAGCGCGACGATCACGCCGACCGTCCCGCCGAGCAGGCTCAGCAAGGTGGCCTCGATCAGGAACTGGCCGAGGATCGCGCGCCGGCGGGCACCGAGCGCCTTGCGGATCCCGATCTCACGGGTCCGCTCGGTGACGGTGACCAGCATGATGTTGGTGACGCCGATGCCGCCGACGATCAGGCTGATCGCGGCCACCGTCGCCAGCAGGGCGGTGAAGGTCGCCGCGGTGTCCTGGCTGGTCTGCAGGATCTGCGCGGAGTTCTGGATCCGGAACGGCGAGGTCGTTGTCGCCGGCACCTGATGGCGTGCCGTCAGGAGTTGGGTGACCTCGGCCTGGGCGGTGTCGACCTTGTCCTTGTCCGCGGCCTGGATGACGATCTGACTCAACGCGCCGTACCCGGCCTGGGTCGCACGGAGGGTGCTGATCGGCACGATCGCGGTCGCATTCGGGTCGTTGAAGCCGGTGCTGTCCTTGCTGGCCAGTACGCCGAGCACGGTGAAGTCGACCGCGCCGAGTTTGATCGTCTGCCCGACGGCCGCGTTGGCCCGGCCGAAGAGTTCACTCGCCGCCGTCTGCCCGAGCAAGATCACCCGCTGGGTGGTGTCCACGTCCTGCTGGGTGAACGAGGCGCCCGTACCGACTGGGGTATTCGTCGCCGGCAGGTACTCCGGGGTCGTGCCGATCACCTGGCTGATGGTGTAGCTGACGTCGCCGTTGGTCGCAGTACCGGAACTTGTCATCACCGGCGCAACCGCCGCCACATCGGGCGCAAGCCGGTTATCGGCAAGAGCGCTCGCGTCGTTCAGGGTGAGGCTGTACTGCTGTGCGGCCGGTCCGGCCTGGCCGCGCTGGAACCCGCCGCCGCCACCGGTGGTCGAGACGGTCAGGAGGTTGGTCCCCATCGCCTCGAGCCGGTCCTGCACGGCCTTCCCCGAGCCGTTGCCAACAGCAACGAGCACGATGACCGCACCGACGCCGATGGCCACCCCGAGCATGGTCAGCAGCGAGCGCATCTTGTTCGCGCCGAGGCCGCGCAGGGCGGCCCCGAACAGGTCGCGAGGAGACATCAGCGCGTCACCTCGTCGGAGATGATCCGGCCGTCGGAGAACTGCACGAGACGCCGCGCGTGATGGGCGACCTCGGTCTCGTGGGTGATCACGACGACGGTCCGGCCCTCGGCGTTCAGCTCGTCGAACATGCCGAGCACCTCGTCGGTCGAGTGCGCGTCCAGGTTGCCGGTCGGTTCGTCCGCGAGCAGGATCCGCGGGCCGGTCGCCAGAGCCCGGGCGATCGCGACGCGCTGCTGCTGACCGCCGGACAGCTCGTTCGGGCGATGGTCCTCCCGGTCGGCCAGGCCGACCAGTTCGAGCGCCCGGCGGGCCCGCTGCCGCCGCTCGCTGCGGCGCAGGTGCGCGTAGGTGAGCGGGAGCTCGACGTTCGCGATCGCCGTCGTACGGGGAATCAGGTTGAAGGACTGGAAGATGAAGCCGATCTTGCGGCCGCGGACCAGAGCCTGCTGGTCCTCGGTCAGTCCGGCGACGTTCGTGCCGTCCAGCCAGTATTCGCCGCGAGTGGGCACGTCGAGGCAGCCGAGGATGTTCATCAAGGTCGACTTGCCCGAGCCGGACGAACCCATCACCGCGACGTACTCGCCGGCCTCGACCCGGAGCGAGACGCCCCGGAGCGCATGGACCGCGGTCTCCCCCGCGCCGTAGGTCTTGGTGACGTTCCGTACGTCGATGACGGCGTCAGCGGCCACGGTTGGCGCCTCCACCCGTGCCGGTGCCGCCGCCGAATCCACCGCCGGGGAACTGGCCGGCCGGGAACTGACCGGTCCGGCCCGCGCCCGCTCCGCCCGCGGTGCCGCCACCGATGGCGCCCTGGATCAGCTCGATCCGGTCACCCTCGTTGAGGCCGGAGGTGACCTGGGTGAAGCTGTCGCCGCGGACGCCGATCTGCACCTCGCGGGTGCCGGAGCCGTCGGCCATCGTCACCGTGTGGGTGGTGCCGCTGGTGACGATCGCGGTACTCGGGACGTAGAGGACGTTCGTCGCCTTCGCGGTCTGCACCGAGACGTTCGCGGTCTGCCCGATCCGCGCGCCGGCCGGGAGCTTCGCGAGCGAGAAGGTGGCGGAGTACGAGACCACGCCGTTCGTGGTGGTCGGGGTCGGTGAGACCGAGGCCAGGGTGGCGGTGAGGTTGGTGCCGGGCTCGGCGTTCAGGGTGACGGTGGCGCTCTGTCCGGCTTTGATCTTGATGGCGTCGGCCTCGGGGAAGGAGGCGACCACCTGCAGGGACTTCAGGTCCGAGATGTCGGCGAAGCCGCCGGTGGAAGCGGCCGAGCTGCTGGTCGATCCGGTGCTACCGGTCGCGCCGGTGCCTCCGGTGCCCGTGCCGCCGGATCCGGAGCTGCCGCTCGACCCGCCCGCGACCGAGCCGACGGAGCCGTTGATGGCGGTGATGGTGCCGGCGATCGGTGCCTTCAGCGTGGTCGCGGCCAGGTCGGCCTGGGCGCCTTCGAGGTTCTGGTCGGCCTGTTCCTTGTCGGCCTTGGCCCGGGCGAGGCTCGCCTTGGCGTTGCTCAACGCGACCTCGGGGCTCTGGCCGCCGGACTGCGACTGCGCCTGCTGGCCGGTGGTCGGCGTCGGCGATGCCGAGGCCTCCTCTGCCGCGTCGGCCGCGTCCTGGGCGTCGTCGAGGGTCTGCTCGGCGGCCGTGACGGAGTCGGCCGACGCCGTCTGGTTCTGCTCCGCGATCCGTACTGCGCGCTCCGCGGCGGCGGGGTCGATCTTCGCGATCGCGGCGCCCTTCGCGACGACCTGGCCGACCTTCACCAGGACCGAGGTGACCGTGCCGGAGGTCTCGAACTGCGGTGAGGCGGTCTGCGGGCTGGCCAGCGTGCCGCTCGAACTCACGCTCGCCGTGACGTCGCCCCGGCTCACGGTGGTCGACGGCCGCGTCGTACTGGCCGCTTCCGAGTCGCTCTTGAAGAACAGGAGATAGGCGCTGACGGCGATCGCCAGGACGATGGCCACCAGGGCCACGTTGAGCGCGCTGAGGCCACGGAGTTTGTGGCGAGGGAGGACCATGGAGCCAGACGCTAGAGCTGTTTGCTGAGGAATCGTCGCTGGATTCCTGGCAACTGGCTGTGAACCTCACGGCCGTCTTTCGCGTCAGAAGCGGCGGGCTGATGGTGTGGCCTGCGACACACAGTGATTTGTGAACACCCGATGACAGGGCGTGATGACGGTGCTGTCAGGTGCGAACCTGGGGCGCGGGCATGCCAAAATGGGAATGATCCGGGTCGGCCGACCGTTGGCACGGATGACGAATCTCGGAGGTTTGACATGTCTAATCGCGTACTGCGTGGTTCGGGGCTGGGTGGGGTCAGCTTCGAGGATGACCGCGGCGTCGAGTTCGCGCCGCGCCAGATGATCACTTACGACTGCCCGCGCGGCCATGTGGTCGAGGTCACGATGGCGCACGACGCCGAGGTGCCCGCGATCTGGGAGTGCCCGCACTGCGGCAGCGAGGCCGCCCGTTCGACCGGTGAGAAGCCGGAGCCGAAGCAGGAGAAGCCGGCCCGGACGCACTGGGACATGCTCCGCGAACGGCGCAGCATCTCCGAACTCGAGGAACTGCTCGCCGAGCGAGTAGCCCTCCTCCGCTCCGGCGAAATCGGCCCGGCACACCTGCACCGCACCCGCACCACCACGAAGCGCACCGCCTGACCCAACGCCGAACGGGCCGTCACCACAGTTGTGGTGACGGCCCGTTCGTCATGTTCCCCATTTTATTGAGTTGGTGGTTTGTCCTGTGGTCGGTCGGGGTCGATGACTTCGCCCTGGATGACGTCGTCGGAGGTGTGGCGGGGGGCTTGCTGTTGCTGGAAGCCGCCGGGGATGAAGCCGGTGAGGGGGTTGTCGCCTAGCTGAGCGACGACTCGGCGGTTGACGAAGCCGGTCAGGAGGCGTCGGGCCAGCGGGCGGGTGAAGGGCAGGACGAAGAAGAAGCCGAAGATGTCGGTGACGAAGCCTGGGGTCAGCAGCAGGGTGCCGCCGACCAGGATCAGGGCGGCGTCGGCCAGTTCGCGGCCGGGCATCCGACCGGTCTTCAGCGCCGTCTGGAGGGCGTTCCAGGCCCGCTTGCCCTCCCGCTTGATGATCCAGGCGCCGAGGGCGCTCTCGACCAGCAGCAGCGCGACCGTGGGCCAGCCGCCGATCACCTGCCCGACCTGGATGATCACGTAGATCTCGATGATCGGGACCAGCAGCAACGCGGCAGCGATGAACCACGGCATCAGTCTCGGCTCCTCCTAGACAGGGACAGCTTGGCGATCCGGTGCCGACGCCGGCGGCGTGCCCGGGTCGGCGGCCTTGCGGTTCCGCCGCGCCAGCAACGCCAGCGCTACTCCAATGATCCCCAGGCCGGACAAGATCCACTGCGGCCAGCCGCCGAGCGTGGTCGCCAGCGTCTTGGCATCTCGGACCGGGACCGAGGCGACGTACACGTCAGAGACGAACTGACCCGACTTGTGCTCGACCGTCCCGTCCGGCCGGATCACGCCGGAGATCCCGCTGGTCGACGCAATCAGCACGGTCCGGCCGGTCTCGATGGCCCGCATCCGGGTGATCGCGAACTGCTGCTCGGGCTGCCCGGTCCCGCCGTACGTCGCGTTGTTGGTCTGCACGATGAGCACCTGCGCGCCACCCTTGGCCACGTCGGACACGACGTTGTCGTAGGCGAGCTCGAAGCAGATCAGGTCGCCGTAGGTGGTCCCGCGGATCGGCATGATGCCCGGGCCGACGCCCGGCGCGGTCTGCCGCCCGATCATCTCGAGCCGCTTGATGTAGGGCAGCAGCTGGTCGCGGAACGGGATGTACTCACCGAACGGCACCGGGTGCCGCTTCGCATACCGCTGTCCGGGACCAGTCGCCGGGTCCCAGACGATCCCGGTGGTCTGTCGCTCGTTCTCCCCCGGCCCCTCGGTAACCGCACCGACCAGGATCGGCACCTTGACCGCCTGTACTGCGGTCTCGATGTCCTGCCGCGTCTCGGCATCCTTGTACGGATCGATGTCGGTCGAGTTCTCCGGCCAGATCACCAGATCGGGCTTCACCTGGGAGCCGGCCTGGACCTGCTTCTCCAGGTCGAGCGTCGCGTTCATGTGGTTCTTGGTGACGGTCCGGGCCCGGCCGAGGAACTCCAGTCCCTTGCCCGGCACATTGCCCTGGACCATCGCGGCGGTGACGGTCTTCCCGTTCCCGGCGGTCGACAGGGTGATCAGCGAGGTCAACCCGATGATCGCGACCCCGACCACCAGGGAAACCAGGCGGAGGCTGAAGGCGCTACGGCGTCGCAGTACGGCGTACACGAGGACGCCGAGCAGCGCGAGGATGAAGCTGAGACCCGCGATCCCGACGTACGCCGCGAGCCGGCCGATCGACGAGTCCGAGAACGCCCAGGCCAGCCGGGCCCAGGGGAAGCCGCCGAACGGGACGGAGCCGGTCGCGAACTCGGTGCCCACCCACAGACACGGGATCCAGAGCATCCAGAGACGGTGTTTGAGGGTCTGACTGGCGAGCGCACCGAAGACGCCGTAGAAGAGGCCCTCGAGGACCGCCAGCGCGATCGTGGCGTCACCGCCGATGACTTTGATCCACGGCACCAGGACGAGGTAGTAGGCGATCCCGAAGCCGGAGCCGACCAGGAAGCCGCCCTTCATCGAGACGCCGTTCAGAGTGGCCAGGAAGAGCGGAATCGCGAGCAGCACCAGCCACGGGTGGTCGTGCGGTTCGTAGATCAGCCCGAGGCCGCAGCCGGCCGCCACCGCCACGATCACCCTGGGTAGTAGCCGACCCAACGCCTTCAGCCGCTCCACTCGCGCACCCCTTCGCCTCACCGCCCCGGCGGATACCGGTCGGATGACGGTACAACGAGCAAGCGAGCCGGATGTATCCGGTCAGTAGCCAACAGGTGCACGGGAGGAGATTCGAGACCCTCCGGCCCCAGAAATAGGAAAGAGGCTCGGCGGCCTTCGGACCAACCGGCTGGCCGCTGGATGCGAGCCACCCGGCTGTTGTCTACTGGGCGCCGAGCCTCTTCCACCTCTGCCCCGCGGGGGGCTAACCACCGGCGATCTCAGCCCCCGTCGACTCAAGCCTGGCACTGGCCTGGTCAGCGTCGCGGGATCATCCGGTGGCCGAACTTCGTTGAACCGTTGGACAAACGGGATATGACGACTCCCAAAACGATGCTCGCTCGCGGCGACGGTGTCAACCTCTGCGCAGGCTCCTTGGAGCCGTTGTAACACTTTCGCCTGTACTGCCAGGCAAATCGACGCTCCGTGATCGAGGTTACGTTACAGAGCCGTCTCGGCACTCCACGTAATCGTTACCCAGGGCAACTAAAACGTCACTCAAACTTGTCGGGCCGGTACGACGACAGTGCCGGTCGCGCGGGTGATCTCCAGTGGTTCCGCGAGCACCTCCGCGGCCGACTCGGACAGGTCGGCGCGACCCCGGCAGACGACCCGGGCGACGAACGAGAGCTCGCGGCTGCGGTTGCCGACCCGGGTGATCGTTGCCGTCGTCTCCACCACGTCGCCGGCCCGCAACGGCTGCAGGAACTGCACGTCCGAGTAGGAAGCGAACAATCCTTCATCTCCGTCGGCCTGGATGCAGACCTCGGTCGCGACGTCACCGAAAAGGCCCAGTACATAGGCGCCGTCGACGAGGTTCCCGGCGTAGTGCGCGTGGCTGTACGGGATGTAGCGGCGATGGGTGACGGACAGGCCGATAGTTGCCTGCGACATCGAGTTCGTCATGCGGTTCTCCGGACGGGTGCGTGCTTGCGGCGGGTGACGAGAGCATCGACAAGGTAGCTGGCCACCTCGCCCGGCGTCGTACCGCGGCCGAAGACCCGGTCGACGCCGAGCTCGGGCGCCATCGCCTCGGTGAAACGGGGGCCGCCGGCAACCAATACCGGCCGGGCCTCCTCGGGGTACGCCTCC
This sequence comes from uncultured Actinomycetota bacterium, assembly GCA_963740725.1. Classification (GTDB taxonomy): domain Bacteria; phylum Actinomycetota; class Actinomycetes; order Propionibacteriales; family Kribbellaceae; genus Kribbella. The sequence continues at coordinate 313 of CAVUFT010000011.1, read as the reverse complement.
CGGAAGGCCGCCGACATCTCCTTGGTGTTCAGCACGTGCGCCTCGCGCTGGGTGACCACCTGGGAGACGAGGATCGCGTCGGCCTTCTCCGCCTTCGCCCGGCGGACGAGCTCCGGTACGGCGACCTGGGCGCCGAGGTTGACCACCTTCAGCTCCCGGTAGTACTCCAGGCCCTTCTCCCCCGCGAATCCCTTGATGTTCATGATCGCGTCGATCCCGACGGTGTGCGCGTCGGTCCCGATGCACGCACCCACGACGGTGAGCCGGCGACGCAGGCCCTTCCGGATGGCGAGGTTCGCGTCCTTCGGCGACA
>CAVUFT010000010.1:0-16192 GCA_963740725.1 uncultured Actinomycetota bacterium | reverse complement strand
TGCAGCGACTCGAGTTTCCACTCGACCTTGCCGATCGTCACCGGGCCCTGATGCACGACCTCGTTGACGTTGCCGCCCTTGTAGACCGTCTCCTCGTCACCGAGGTAGGTACGGACCAGCAGGAAGGCGCTGGCGGCCATCAGCGCCACCAGCAAAGAGATCTGGGCGGCCAGCCGGACCGCGCGGTGCGAGATGTTCATCAGGCGACCCGGGCGACGGCTTCGGGGATGAGGTACTCCGCGTCGGCGTTGTCGATCTCCTGCTTGGCCACGTCCTCGTCCGGTACGCCGAGGTCGAACTCGAGGTTCTGCGCCAGCACGGTGAAGAGCTGGAAGGTGGCCATCGTCAGGGTCAGTCCGGCCAGGTCGTCGGGGTTGACCTCGAAGACGATGGCGGCGCTCTTGCCGAAGCCCGGCTCGGCGAAATCGATCCGGTCGCCGTACGCGTCGACGACCGCGGTGTAGACGGTGCCGGAGTCGGTGGTCAGCGAGACCGTGTTGCTCGGTGGCTCCGCCGTACGCCGGACCGTGTCGTACTCGACCGCGACGAAGATGCCGTTGCTCTCGGTGGCGGTCTCGTCGCTTTCCCTGACCCGGTAGGACTTCACGAACTTCACCCGGGTGATGGTGACGTCGGAGTCGCCGAACTTCAGCGTCTGGCCGATGGTGGCGTGCGAGACGGGCCGGTTGTTCTCGGAGTACACCTGGTCCGGCGCGGCCAGCCGGGTCAGGCCGCCGATCAGCACGAACAGGACCCCGACGAGCACGGTCGACGGTCGATACAGCTTCACTTGGTCTCAGTCCTCACGGTCGCGGGCATCCGGACGACGGCCTCGGGCGCCTCGCTCTGCCAGTACGGGTCCTCGGTCGCGCCGAGCAGCCCGTTGTCCGCCGACGAACTGCTCACCCAGTACGCCGATCTCGATCGTGGATCCGTGGCGAAGTCGGACCGGCACCTCGAACTTCGCCGTACAGGTCTCGCCGGGCAAGCCGTAGACGAGCCTGTAGCTCGAGCTGGCCATGGCAGGTTGCCGCCGTTGGACTTCGATCGGGTCCTTGCCGCCAGCCGGAACCAGTTCGCAGCAGGTTGCCGTGCAGGGACTCGGTTTGCTTCGTCTCGGTCGTCGATGTTCTTCAGGTCGAGCTACACCTGGACCTGGGACTGGCCGGCTGTACTTCGGTCTTCGGGCGTCCGGATGATCTCGGCCGATGGTGAAGCCGTACTCGAACCGGCCGGCCTTCAGCGTGACCGGCGCCTGGACGGTGTCGACGTTCGGCCCTTCTTCTCCTTCCAGCCACCGGTGAAGAAGACCACCACGGCCAGGACGACGATCGAGGCGAGGGCGATCAGCCATTTGCGGCGGTGCCGGTGGATCACCCGATCGGCGATCATGGCGTCGATGACGTCGTCCAGACTTTCCACGGCATCGATCCTAAGGCGCCGGTGGGTGCGCGATCCGCCGCGGTCTCGGACACCGAGACGGTCAGGGGCGATCCGGCCAGAAGCCACTGAGTGGCCGTGAGCGCTTTCGGGCCCCCTCCTGCGAGAGGGGACATGGCCGAGGAGGGCGAAAAGACGCCCTGACCCGAGTTTCGGGCGCCTGCATGGCAGGTTCTGCTTCGGTCGACGGGTAGATGGAGACGTTGAGAGCAGCCGCCGCTGCTGATAACACAGTAGCGGCGGCCCCACTGTGCATTCGATGCCCCGCTGCACGCGGGGTCCGAGGAGGACAACAGCCGGTGACCGACGAGCCGACCGAGATCGACGAAACAACGTCCGCAGACAGCACCGGCATCGAAGAAGAAGCCCGCTGACCGAGATCCAGTCCAGCGTCGTCGAGCGCGAGTACGACGCCAGCGCGATCCAGGTCCTCGAGGGCCTCGACGCGGTCCGCAAGCGCCCGGGCATGTACATCGGGTCCACCGGTGAGCGCGGTCTGCACCACCTCGTCTACGAGGTCGTCGACAACGCCGTGGACGAGGCGCTGGCCGGGTTCTGCGACAAGATCGTCGTCACCCTGCTGGCCGACGGCGGCGTCCGCGTCGTCGACAACGGCCGCGGCATCCCGGTCGACATCGTCGAGTCCGAGGGCAAGCCGGCCGTCACGGTCGTGCTGACCGTGCTGCACGCCGGCGGCAAGTTCGGCGGCGGCGGGTACAAGGTCTCCGGTGGTCTGCACGGCGTCGGTGTCTCGGTCGTGAACGCGCTGTCCAGCCGGCTCCAGGTCGACGTGCACAAGAACGGCAAGATCTACACGCAGTCCTTCACCATCGGTGTCCCGGACGCGGACCTGGCCGAGATCGGTACGTCGGACTCCACCGGCACCACGATCACCTTCTGGCCCAGCCCGGACGTCTTCGAGACGACGGTCTACTCGTACGAGACGCTGTCCACCCGCTTCCGCGAGTACGCCTTCCTGAACAAGGGCCTCGAGCTGGTCATCCGCGACGAGCGCCCGGACCACACCGAGGACGGCAACCCGGTCGAGCAGTCGTTCAAGTACGACGACGGCCTGGTCGACTACGTGAAGTACCTGACCGGCATCCGCGAGACCGTGCACCGCGACGTGATCGCGTTCGAGGCCGCGCACCGGGCGAGGACATCGCTCAGCCTCGAGGTCGCGATGCAGTGGAGCGGCTCCTTCCAGGAGTCGGTGCACACCTTCGCGAACGCGATCAACACCCACGAGGGCGGCACCCACGAAGAGGGCTTCCGGGCCGCGCTCACCTCGCTGGTCAACTCGTTCGGCGAGGACCAGGGCATGATCAAGAAGAAGGAGGACAGGCTCACCGGTGACGACATCCGCGAGGGCCTGACCGCGATCATCTCGGTCAAGCTGGGCAACCCGCAGTTCGAGGGCCAGACCAAGACCAAGCTCGGCAACACCGAGGTCAAGGGCTTCGTCCAGCGGGTCGTGAACGACCGGCTCGGCGCCTGGTTCGAGCAGAACCCGCAGGAGGGCAGCGAGATCATCCGCAAGGCCACCGCGGCCGCGAGTGCCCGGATCGCCGCCCGCAAGGCGCGCGACCTGGCCCGCAACCGCAAGGGCCTGCTGGGTGGCGGCGGGCTGCCGGGCAAGCTGTCCGACTGCCAGTCGACCAACCCGGAGGAGTGCGAGGTCTACATCGTCGAGGGTGACTCGGCCGGTGGCTCCGCGAAGGGTGGCCGCGATCCCGAAGTACCAGGCGATCCTGCCGATCCGGGGCAAGATCCTGAACGTCGAGAAGGCCCGGATCGACCAGGTCCTGCAGAACAACGAGGTCCTGGCGATCATCTCCGCACTCGGCACCGGCATCCACGAGGACTTCGACGAGGAGAAGCTCCGGTACCACAAGATCGTGATCATGGCCGACGCCGACGTCGACGGCCAGCACATCCGGACCCTGCTGCTCACCCTGCTGTTCCGGTTCATGCGGCCGCTGATCGAGCGCGGTCACGTGTACGCCGCGCAGCCGCCGCTGTACAAGCTCCGCTGGAGCAACCAGCCGCACGAGCTGGCCTACACCGAGCGGGAGAAGGACGGCCTGCTGCAGGCCGGCGTCGAGGCCGGCAAGAAGCTGCCGAAGGAGAACGCGATCCAGCGCTACAAGGGTCTGGGTGAGATGAACCCGCAGGAGCTGTGGGAGACCACGATGGACCCGGCCAACCGGGTGCTGCTGCAGATCACCCTGGACGACGCCGCCCGCGCCGACGAGACCTTCGCGACGCTGATGGGCGACGACATCGAGGCCCGTCGGAACTTCATCCAGCGCAACGCCAAGGACGTCCGGTTCCTTGACATCTGAGCGCCGCGGCCCGGCTTCCGGCGCCGGGCCGCGATCACTCGCAGCGCCGACCTCACCGACGTACGACGTCTGACACGAACGGGACGAGCATCAGATGACCGAGACCCCCATTTCTCCTGGACACGACCGGATCGAGCCGCTCGATCTGCAGACGGAGATGCAGCAGTCGTACCTCGACTACGCGATGGCCGTCATCGTCGGCCGCGCGCTGCCCGAGGTGCGCGACGGCCTGAAGCCGGTGCACCGCCGGATCCTCTACGCGATGTACGACGGCGGCTACCGGCCGGACCGTGGTTTCTCCAAGTGCTCGCGCATCGTCGGTGACGTGATGGGTCAGTACCACCCGCACGGTGACTCGGCGATCTACGACACCCTGGTCCGGCTGGCGCAGCCGTGGGTGATGCGCGCGCCGATGATCCAGAGCCAGGGCAACTTCGGTTCGCCGGGTAACGACCCGGCCGCCGCGATGCGGTACACCGAGTGCCGGCTGGCCCCGCTGGCGATGGAGATGGTGCGCGACATCGACCAGGAGACGGTCGACTTCCGCCCCAACTACGACGGCCGCTCGCAGGAGCCGGTGATCCTGCCCGGCCCGCTTCCCGAACCTGCTGGTGAACGGCTCGGCCGGTATCGCGGTCGGGATGGCGACCCAGATCCCGCCGCACAACCTGCGCGAGGTCGCCGCCGCCGCGAACTGGTGCCTCGAGCACCCGGACGCCGACCCAGGAAGAGGTCCTGGCGGCGTGCATGGAGAACATCAAGGGCCCGGACTTCCCGAACGGCGCCCTGATCGTCGGCTACAAGGGCATCGACGACGCCTACCGCACCGGCCGTGGCTCGGTCACCATGCGCGCGGTGGTCGACATCGAGGAGGACGCCAAGGGCCGGACCAGCCTGGTCGTCACCCAGCTGCCGTACATGGTCAACCCGGACAACCTGGCGCAGAAGATCGCCGAGCTGGTCAACACCGGCAAGATGACCGGCATCGCCGACATCCGCGACGACACCTCGTCGCGGACCGGCCAGCGCCTGGTGATCGTGCTGAAGCGTGACGCCCAGCCGCGCGTCGTACTGAACAACCTCTACAAGCACACGCAGCTGCAGGACACCTTCGGCTGCAACATGCTCGCGCTGGTCGACGGCGTACCGCGCACGCTCAGCCTGGACCTGTTCATCACGCACTGGATCGACCACCAGATCGAGGTCATCCAGCGGCGGACCCGGTACCGCCTGCGCGAGGCCGAGAAGCAGGCCCACATCTACCGCGGTCTGGTCAAGGCGCTCGACGCGCTCGACGAGGTCATCGCGCTGATCCGGCGCAGCCCGGACGTCGAGGAGGCCCGCAACGGCCTGATGTCGCTGCTGGAGATCGACGAGATCCAGGCGCAGGCGATCCTGGACATGCAGCTGCGCCGGCTGGCCGCCCTGGAGCGGCAGAAGATCGTCGACCGGCTGCTCGAGCTCGAGGCCGTCATCGCCGACCTCGAGGACATCCTGGCCGACCCGGTCCGGCAGCGGACGATCATCCGCGACGAGCTGGCCGAGATCGTCGAGAAGTACGGCGACGAGCGGCGGACCGAGATCATCGCGGCCGACGGCGACCTGTCCGTGCAGGACCTGGTGCCGGACGAGGACGTGGTCGTCACGATCACCCGCGGCGGCTACGCCAAGCGGACCAAGACCGACCTGTACCGGACGCAGAACCGCGGCGGCAAGGGCGTTCGCGGCGCGACGATGCGGGCCGAGGACGAGATCGGGCACTTCTTCGCCACCACGAACCACCACTGGATGCTGTTCTTCACCACCAAGGGCCGGGTCTACCGGGCCAAGGTGTGGCAGCTGCCCGAGTCGGCTCGCGACGCCAAGGGCTCGCACGTCGCCGGCCTGCTCTCGTTCCAGCCGGACGAGCAGATCGCCCAGGTCCTGACGCTGCGCGACTACGAGCAGGAGCCCTACCTGCTGCTGGCCACCAAGCGTGGCCTGGTGAAGAAGACCTCGCTGACCGACTACGACTCGGCCCGGCAGAGCGGCATCATCGCGGTGAACTTCCGCGACGAGGACGACGAGCTGATCGGCGCCGAGCTGGCTTCGGCCGAGGACGACCTGATGCTGGTCTCCAAGAAGGGCCAGTCGATCCGGTTCACCGCGAACGACGAGCAGCTGCGGCCGATGGGCCGGGCCACCTCCGGCGTCACCGGGATGAAGTTCCGCAACGGCGACGAGCTGCTCTCGATGGCCGTCATCCGGGCCGGTTCGGAGGAGGACGCGCAGTACGTCTTCACCGTCACCGATGCCGGCTACGCCAAGCGCACGCCGGGTGTCGGAGTACCGGCAGCAGGGTCGCGGCGGGCTCGGCATCAAGGCGGTCAAGCTGAACGACGAGCGCGGTTCGCTGGTCGGCGCGCTGATCGTGGTCGACGCCGACCAGGTGCTCGCGATCAAGAACAGCGGCCAGGTCGTCCGCAGCCGGGTGGACAGCGTTCCGGTCAAGGGCCGCGACACGATGGGTGTGAAGTTCGCCGGAGTCGGGGAATCTGACGCTGTGGTCGCGATCGCCCGGAACACCGACCTCACCGTGGGTGAGGAAGAGCTGGAAGACGCCGAAGCCGGTGTCCAGGATGTGGATGGTGCGCCAACCGAAACAGCCCCTCAGAGCGTCCAGAATGATGACCAGCATTCGACGGACATCGAGGGCGCGGCTACCGTCGAAGGCGACGAAGCCGGCCAGGAGGGCACCTGATGACCAACCGCGCGAGGCCGACATGGCCTGATGGGGCGGCTGACAGCTCCAAATCCCCGACGCCGCCGGCCAGGCCAGGCCAGAGCGCCAACGGGAAGGGCCAGCCGACTCCACCGGCCACACCGACCTCCAACGGTCGTCCCGCCACGGGCAACGGCCAGCGGCCCGCCACTCCGGCCCAGCCGCAGCGGCCTGCGCAGCCGTCGTCCGCGTCTTCGGGTACCACGGCCAAGCCGGCGCGTCCGCCGCAGCAGCCTCCGGTCCGCCCGGCGTCGTCCGGATCCGGCGGCACAGCCGGTACTGCGGGCGCTCCCGTGCGGCCGTTGAACCCCAGTACGCCGGGCCGGCCCGAGCCGCGTCCGGGCGAGTCGGCTCGCAGCGGCGCCAAGCCCGCGACGCCCGGCGTACGGGGAGGCGGGTAAGACCGCGACTCCGTCGTACGGGGAGACTGCGAAGCCGGCGTACGGCGAGACCGGGAAGCCGGCGTACGGCGGCGCACGGCGCACAGGCCACCCGGGCTACGGGCAGACCGGGAAGGTCGCGACGCCGCCGGGCGAGACGTTCGGTGACAAGGTGAACGCGGCGAAGCAGGCGGTGCTCGACAAGGCGGCCGCGGTGAAGGATGCCGCGACGCAGGTCGGGTCCCTCCTCGTCGGGGAAGCCGGATTCGGCGGCGAAGGTGTCGAGCCGGCCGCAGACCCGGAAGGCGCGGCTGCGGCTGTCCCGGCTGGATCCGTGGTCGGTGATGAAGACGGCGTTCCTGCTCTCGATCGCGTTCGGCATCGTCACCTGGGTCGCGGTCTTCATCGTCTGGTCGGCGATCGGCGCGGCCGGTGTCTTCGACAACATCAACAACACGGTCTCCGAGGTGCTCGGCACCCCGTCGGCCGAGCCGTTCCGGATCGAGGACTACGTGAACACCGGCAAGGTGATGGGATTCACCACCCTGCTGGCCTGTGCGGATGTGCTGATCATCACCGCGCTGGCGACCCTCGGATCGTTCCTCTACAACATCGCGGCCACCCTGCTGGGCGGTCTCGAAGTGACGTTGGCCTCCGAGGACTGAGCCTTCTCACCGCTTCCGGCCGGGTGCTTCGAGGGCCTGGCCGGAACCGGTTTGGGAGAGAGGCGATCAGTGCGGTAATCTCTCCGAGGTTCGTCCCCGCAATTGCGGGCCTATAGCTCAGTTGGTTAGAGCGCTGCCCTGATAAGGCAGAGGTCACAGGTTCAAATCCTGTTAGGCCCACCCCCTGATCGAAACCGATCTCAAGGAGTCCCCGGTGCTGAAGAAGGTTCTGCTGGTCCTGCTGGCCAGCGTCGGTGGATACTTCGTCTACAAGAAGACCCAGCAGGCCCGCGCCGAGCAGGACCTCTGGGCCGAGGCCGTAGACCCGGTCACACCCGGGCACTGATCCCCCACGGGGGCGTAGCTCAACTGGCAGAGCACTGCCTTTGCAAGGCAGGGGTTAGGGGTTCGAGTCCCCTCGTCTCCACCATCTTTTCTGAGCGTGAATTGGGCCCTCACCGCTCCCCCGCCCACGGTGACCGCCAGGCGAGTTCCGTGCCCTCCGCGTGCCCCATCGGCTCTGCACCTCGTCCTCGGCCGGGCAGCCTCTCAGACGAGCATTGAGCTTGTCCGCGATCTGCCGGTAACGCCCCTTCGAGACGTGCAGGTAGATCATCGCGGCGCGCGAGCTGGCGTGCCCCATCCGCTCCATCAGCTCCCGCAGCGTGGCACCTTCGTCGGCAGCGAACTGGTTCCCGGTGTGCCGCAGATCGTGGAAGTGCACCTCGCGCACCTTGGCATCCGCGAGCGCCTTGATCCAGATCTTCCGGAAGTTCTGACGCCGAAGCTTGCCGCCCTTCGGCCCGACGAACACCCGGCCGTCCTCCCCCGCCTCGGCGTACTTGGCCAGGTGCTGCTTCAGCTCATCCAGCAGGTCGTCGGGAACGGCGACAGCACGACGACCGGCAGCCGACTTCGGGTCCTTCAAGATCAGCTCGCCGTTGCTCAACTGGGCTTGGTTCTCCACCACTGTGACAAACCCTGTGGACAGTCGACGTTTCGCCGGGCGAGCGCAGCCAGCTCACCGAACCGCAGGCTCGTGAAGGTAGCCAGCAGTACCATCATCCGGTAGACGGGTCGGCATGGCGTCGACCACCCGGAGAACCTCATCCATCGTCAGCACCGGCCGCTCAGCACTCTTGTCATCCCCAGCCCCCTTGATCCGGCACGGGTTCCGCCTGATCATGCCGTCGTCCACAGCCGTGCTCATCATCGCCCGGAACAACCGGTACGCCTTGGCAACGCGATGCCTCACCCGTGTCCGCCGTCGAGCATCCCGGCATGCCACCGCCGTACGTCGGCCTCACGGATCTTGTTGACTGCGCAGATTGCCGAACGCGGGTTCAGATCTAGACTCGGAAGGCGACTCGTACCGCTCCCGAGTCGTGTCTGCGAGCGCCGCTCAGTGAGCCAGGATCTGCCGAACTGACCGAGCGGTGACCTTCCCGGCCGATGGGTCGTACCAGTCGTCACGAGCCATGTCGGCCTCGACCTTGGACAGGTACAGCTCGAGCGTCCCGTCTTGCGCTCGATAGGTGTCGGAGCAGGTCGCATCAATCCATCTGGGCCGTGATAGCGAGCCTGCCAACTACCTGACTTCGAGTTGCCGAACGCTTCCGAAGTCCCGCGTGGCCATCAGGCCACCCGCCCACGGATCGACACCGGCTCGACAGTCCCTGCGTTCCATGTACTCCGGATCGCGGACTCGGGATGCGGATGTAACGACCGACCCGCACGAATCGGATCCGGCGCTCCTAGACGAAACGGCGGGGGAAGCGAGGCCCGCTTGTCGACCAGGTGCCGAGCAGCTGGCCTCTTCGGCGACGTCAAAAGTCTGTCCATGATCTGATCCCCCAGGTCATGCCGCCGAGTGGCGGAGCGTGGTCAGTTGCCGAACGGGTGTCGCGGAGTTGGGTCCGGCGCGTTTGGCTTGCTCGTAGTCGGTTCGCCAGCGGATGCGTTCGTTGATGCCTCGGGTCATGAGTCCGTGCCAGGTGGGCAGGTCGTCGTCGTTGGCGCGGTCGATGGGTTCCCAGATGAAGCGCGGTTGGCCGTCCTCGAGCTGGGTCGTGGCGGCGTACCGGTCGGTGTCGGGCATGTCGACACCGGCAGCGGCGAGGGTCTGGCGGACGACTTCGGCGCGGTCGGCGCGGTGCTCGGTGAGGGTCTTGCCGGTCCACTGACGCGAGACCAGGACACGGCGGCCACCGAGTCCTAGGTGGTGCCGGTCGTGGGCTTTGGAGCCGCACCAGCCGGGCCGCATGCCAGCCTCAGCACCTTGGGGCTGTACGCCGTACCGCAGCCAGTTCGAGCAGGTCGGCGAGCAGGGCAGCCACCGGACCTCGCGGTGCAGCCGGTCCAGGTGGATCGCTTGTGGGGTGGTGATCTCGTCGTCGTCGCCGTAGGTGTCGGCGATGGACTTCGCGAGGTACTTGGTCAGGTACCCGATTGCCTTGCCGACCTTGTCCTCTGCCGTGCCGATGATGCCCTGGTAGTCGAGCTGAGTTCCGAGCTTGACCACGTGCGCGGGTGTCGCGGCTGGGTCGTCGCCGATCGCGTCGAGTGCCTCGTCCCAGGTGGGCAGCGGGGCACCGGTGAAGGGGTCAGCAAATCGGCCGGCCAACTCGTCCCACCGGGGCAGGTCGTCGCCGACGTAGACGGGCTTGTCGCATCGTGGCCACCAGAGCTGGGCGTAGGTCGCGGCGGCAACGTCCTTGACGGTCTGGCGAGGGATGACGCCCCGGACAGCGGCGTGCAGGTGCGGTGCGAGGCGACGTTGTGCCTCGACGGTGGCGAAGTACTGGACCTTGTACCCGGCACAGCGGCGGAGGTTCTGCCAGAACCGGTCAACGATCTTCGGGAAGTGCAGGGCATCCATCGCTGCCCGGTGGTAGTCGTACGTCTCCGGATCAGCCGGTGTCCCATCGGGGCGGACCTTGCCGTACGACGGAAGCGTGAGCGTGAGGAACATCGACGGCCGGTAGGTCTGGCCGTTCGAGCCGGTGAAGGTCGTACCGACCGTGCGGTTTTCCATCGGTACCCGAGGCAGATCCGGAGCATCCTGGCGGCGTCGAGTGGATCTGACACGGCGGGCCGATTCGTCCTCGTCGACCAGGTGCTCATCGTCGTTTTCGGGTTCGTCGACCGAAGCCGCGGGAAGGTCCTCGTCCTGGTCGTCGACGGGGATTTCGTCGTCTCGGTGCCAGCCCTCGCGGCACTGTTGCATGCGGAGCTTCCGAGCCCGATCCGCGCACGGAGGACACTGCCGGTGCTGGGTCGAGCCGCACGGGATCGGGATGACGGACTGTTCGCCTGTCATGGTGTCGGTCATCCGGGACAGCACCGGCCGGACGCAGACACCGTTGCGGACGGCAAGCTCATGCAGGACATCCGGAGCGACCTGACCGAGAGTCGAGATCATGACGCCTGCCTCCACAGGAATTCGGGCAGTAGGGTCGCGCCGTCGAGGGCATCAGTCACCGTTGCCCCGTCGACCAGGTCCCTTACGAGCACGTCGCGCTGCAATTCAGTCGTGCCGCCCCAAACGCCGTACTCCTCACCCGAGGCGAGCGCAGACGCGAGGCAGGACCGGCGTACAGGGCAGAACGAGCACCGGTCCATTGCCGTTGTCTTGACGGCGGTGTCGGCTTGGTCGGGGAACCAGGTGTCGTCGGCTACGGAACGGCAGGCACCCATCGATTGCCAACCGGGCAGGACGTGTGCGGCGAGTTCAGCGCGCAGTTCGTCCGTCAGCGTAGGTACGTCGAACACCAGCTCGATCTGCCCGGAGACCTCTTGGCGAGTCATGCCGCCACCTCCTCGACTGGCCGCAGCGTTGACGTGTTGTCTTGACCGGTGCCGGGGTCACGCGTCGTGGAGCTGGGTGCGTACTTGTCGACCAGGTCGGCAATGTCCTCGTCGGAGTGGAATGCGAACCGGACACGGACCGGCTCGGACTCCCCATCGATGCCGACATATCCGACGCCCGGTAGCGCCTCGGAGATCTCATCGCAGCGAGCTCCACGAGCCCGAGCACCGTCCGCGAGGACCAGGGCTACCTGCGCGGCCTCAGCGAGTCGGAGAGCCAACCGGGTGGGGAACAGATCGCGGAAAGGCAGTACCTCCTTGCGCGGGTCCTGCAGAGCGCCGACAACTGTCAGACCGACCGCACGACCCTGTGACAGCAGAAGCGAGAGGGCAGCGGCGATGCGACGCTTGGTATCGCGGTCGGAAACGTACGCGGTGAGCGAGGCCAGCTCGTCGACGACCAGGACGATGAACGGCTCGACAGTGGTCGGCTTGTGGAGCCGAGAGAAGCCCCTCATCCGAGCTTGTCGCCGTCGCATGATCTCGACTGCGGATTCGAGCATGTCGGCGAACGAGGTCTCCCAGTTCGCCGTGTCGTCCCCGCCGTAGCAGAACTTCGCGAACAGCTTTCGGCCGGCGGCCAGCTCCATGCCGCCCTTCGGGTCAAGAGCCCACACCTGCACCAGGCCTGAGCGGATACCCGGGCCGAGTGCGGCGATGATCGACCAGATCACCGAGCCCTTACCGGCACCGGTGGCGCCAGCGATCAGCAGGTGTGTGCCGAGCAGACGCAGGCGGTACATCAGGCCGTCTTCCCGCAGGGCAACCGTGAGCGCCTTGAGGTCTGGCGTCTCGTCCGGCTCGACCGGCGCAACCACCTTGGTCAGCGGGTCTCGAACGAGGAACCACAGCACGATCTGGCGGCGGTTGCGCTTGTGCGAACGGACCCGGCAATCCTCCGCACCGAATGTCTTCGCCAGCCGCTCCGCGACCTCGGCATAGTCGGTCAGGATCTGGCCCGGCAGCAGACGGACGGTGACCAGATCAACGGTGCCAGTCGAGCGGACCTTCACGATGCGGGGCAAGTACTCCCGATCCCGAAGCGTCGCGTTCAGAGCGAGTGTCGTCATGGTTGGTTGCCACAGGCCCCGATAGACCCAGAGCCGCCGCCACCATCCCCGCGCCCGCCACACGATCCACCGTGCGAACGACTCCGGCCAACGCCACCACCACACCAGCCCGAGCACCACTACCGCCGCAACAACGGCAGCAATCCGCCATGGTCCGTACACCGACCAAGCCCGCCACGCCAGCAGACCGGCCAGCACTGTTCCAGTCGTCCGGGGATGCCGGAGCAGAACGATCGGGAGGCGCACCAGCCAGGACAAGAACACCCACAGCAGCCACCACCGCATACGGATCGCGATCGCCGGAGTCCGGAACCGCAACGGACCCTCGGTGACCTCAGTGCCTCTCACGCTGAACATCAGTCCTCACCCGCCCATCTCGGGATCGTCGTGTCGCTCCCAGGCCGAACCGGCCGACGGATACAGGCCGATCTCGCCGGAGTAGACGCCGTACAGAACGTCGTACCGGGCGGGGTCGGCCTCGCGGCCCCGGTAGACCAGCTCGCCCAGGACCATCGCCGATGTCGCCTGGTCGAGCGTGAACAGCCGCTCCCGGCAAACGGCGCCGAAGAAGTCCACCGGGCCGATCCGCCACTCCCCCAGTGCCACCAGCTCGGCAAACACGGGGCACTCGTCCGAGGTCATCTCGGAGTTGCTGATTCGGATAGTCATCGGGCCGCCCGCCTAGGCCGCTGACTTGTTCGACGAACCCGTCCCAGCGTTCTTCGGTGCCATGACCGCCGTCGCCCGGTACGACCAGGCAAGTCGCGGCCGACCGTTCGAGTCCGAGATGTACGGCGTGGCCGTCAGGCCGGTGAACTCGACCGGAGTGATCGGCAGGCCAGCCGGGGCCTCGGGCAGAACCGGCTGGTGCATCGCCAGAATCTTCACGCTGACGGTCTTGTCGGCCCGGCGCGCTTCCCGGTCACCGTCCATCACGTCGACCGACCAGATGTAGAACCCGGTCTCCTCGTCCACCGAGTACACCGGCTTGTCCTTCGTCGATCGGTCGAAGTCCCGAACCTGCGTCACCTCCGACACCGCGAAGGCACCCTGCGGGAAGACCATCCCGAAATCCACGCTCAGCTTGCGGGGCATAGCCATGAGGTCACTCCTTGGTCTGCGGCCTCGTCACTTCCTGTGACCCGAGCACCGCTCCTCGTTAGAGGTACCTCTATTAAGCGATAGGTATGACAAGTTGTCAATAGAACCCCCTCTATTGACGTCAGATGTGTCGATCGGAGCAGTAGGGCTACCGTTATGCCTATCGATGGAGGGCGGGCAGATGACAACCGGCTACAGGGCCTTAGCGGCCACGTTGCGTGAGGCGATCTTGCGCGGGGACTACCCAGCAGGCTCGACCCTGCCCAAGCAGGACGAGCTGGCCGAGGAACACGCCGTCAACGTCAAGACCGTCCGCAACGCCGTGGCTCTGCTGGCCGCTGAAGGCTTGGTGACACCGGTACGCCGACGCGGCACCGTGGTCCGAGAGCGTCCTCCCATGCGCCGGTTAGGCACCGAGCGGTACGCCAAGAGCAAGTGGAAGTACGGCAACGTGGTCGCCTTCGGGGCGGACCGCGAGGCATCCGGCCAAGCGTGGAAACCGACTGACCAGACCCAGACAGTGGCCAAGACCGAGGCAGACGCCGAGATCGCCGAAGCATTCGGCATCGACATCGGCGACCAGGTCTACGAGCGCGCCCGCCTGGTCAAGGACGCCAGCGGCAAACCGACACACACCCTCACCAGCTACTACCAGCCTCAGGACGTGGAGGGGACCCCACTCGTTGACCCGACTCCAGGACCGGCCGGACGCGGCGGCGGGTTCGCGGTGCTCACCATGCAGGGCCTGGAGCCGGACACGATGACCGAGACCTTCTACTCCCGGATGCCAACGCCTGACGAGATGGAGCAACTAGAACTGACGGCGGGGGAGCCGGTGATGATCCTGCACCGTCGCACCATGACGAGCGCGGGCCGTGTGGTCGAGTTCGCCCGAGGCGTGCACGCGGCCAGTCGCTTCGCCTGGACCTACACCTTTACGATCCCCGAATGAGTCCAAGCACAGCGGTACCAACCGATGTACTTCAGGCCACTCAGGTGCTGTGGGACTACCACAACATGCACCACGAGCTGCGTCCGACCGACGTTGGCGTCGGACTCGGTAGCCACGACCTTGGCGTCGCGACCTTCACCGCCGAGCTGTACCACCAGGGCATGTTCCCCTTGATCGTCTTCACCGGGGCGAACGCTCCTACCACCGTGGAGCGATTCCCAAGAGGCGAGGCGATTCACTACGCCGAGCACGCGCAGGAACTCGGCGTACCGACCAACGCCATAGTCATCGAGCCCCGAGCCACCAATACCGGGGAGAACCTCGTTCTCACCCGAGCAGCGCTGGCTGAACGTGGCATCTTCCCCAAGTCAGTCACCCTTATCTCTCGGCCGTACCAGCAGCGACGGGCCTATGCGACCTGCCGCAAGATCTGGCCAGAGGTCGACCCGATCTGCGCCTCCCTGCCGCTGCCCCTGTCCGACTACATCGAGAGCATTGGCGACGTCGACCGCGTCCTCAACATGCTCGTCGGAGACACCCAGCGAATCGACCTCTACGCAGAACGCGGGTTCGCTGCGCCACAACCGATGTCGGACACCGTCAAGCAGGCCTACGAGCACCTGGTCCAGCACGGCTACACAGCGCGGCTCATCTAGCCCTTTGCCGAGTTTGGCTCTTATGGATCAAGGCGCGCCTCCGGCGCGCAAAGGCCCGGCTGCGGGCGGCGCCAGGGCGCCGTCCTCACCGGGCCAACGGGCGGAACGCGACATCGACACACGCGAGACCAACTCGCACCGTGCGACGAGCTGGCGTCTGATCGCCGGTCGCCTCGTGGTCTTAGCCGTTGGCTGCCAGGCGTCGGCCGCGACACAGCAATCTGCCTCCGGCGGGGGCCTCACGACTCCGGGATGACGAGTCCGAATCGGCCGGCCTATTGGTCGGGGTCGAGGTGGCGTCTTCCCGTCTGCCGCTCAGCCCAGTCAGGACCTATCAGGAGCCACCAGAGGGGACAAGGTCGTTCGTCCGGTAGGGCGCTCCACCTTGTCCCCTCTGGCGACTCCTGATCGCGCTACGCGTGGGCTGAACGGCAGACGGGAAGACGCTGGGCGAGGGCGTGTACGCCCGGTGCAGATGCCAAGGTTCGAGGGCGGCGAGACGGCGCGCACCGGCAGTAGGCCCTACTTGGCGCTAAACACGATGGTAAATGACCCCCGCCAAACGGCGTCCTGGCCCAGGTCGGTGTCGAAGGAGACCGCGATTATGTCCTCCATGTTGATCGGCTCATCCTCGGCCAAGTGCTTGCCGACATGCTGGAAGAGAGCAGCCAGAGACTGGTCTTCAGCAGCCTCCGGTAGGCCGATCGAGAAGTGCCTGCCACTGAAGCCTCTGGTCATGAACGCATCTTGACATCTCGGTGATGAACTCCGAACTCGACTACGAATCTGATGCCGTGTGCCACAGGCGTGCCACACCGGGAACGCATGAACGGGTCCGGCCGGTCAGTAGCGGTCACTGACCAGGCGGACCCGACGCTCATCACGGCACCGCTCAGCCAGGCGCGGAAGTCCGTTTTGCCTTTGCAAGGCAGGGGTTAGGGGTTCGAGTCCCCTC
>CAVUFT010000009.1:0-10190 GCA_963740725.1 uncultured Actinomycetota bacterium | reverse complement strand
TCCACTCTCCCGATCCCGACGCCGACCGAGACTTCCCAGGTGAGCCCCGCCAGCTCCCCCGCGAAGAAGACCACCGCTGCCAAGAAGCCGGCCCCGGCCCCCAAGGCAGCAGCAGTAAGTTCCACCCCCACACCTGTTGTCGAGAAGCCCACCACCTCCATTCCGTCAGCAGCGCCTGATCTGACGGCTGTGGTGGCTACGGCGTTCTCCTTCGACACCCCGGCGACCCGGGTGATCGATCGCGAGCATGCGACGTACGCGGCGCATGATCTCGAGGCGTTCCTCGCGTTGTACTCGCCGACGGCTCAGCTGCAGTTCGCGGACGGGGCCGTACTGCGGGGACGGCGATCCCTGCGGGAGTACTACCGGCCCCTGTTCGACGCCGGCAAGTGCAAGACCGAACTGCAGCAGCGGATGATGCTGGGGGAGTGGGTGGTGGAGCAGTCCGTCCGCCACGACACCGACCAGGGTCCGGTGCCGACGATCGTGATGTACCGCGTGCAGGACGGGCTGATCGTCGAGGTCCGCTTCCTTGCGTGACGACCTTGCACTGCACACCGGCGCCGGCCACCACTGGTCGGCGCCGGTCGTCGTACCGGCCGGGTGACCTCCTAGGCCATGATCCCCAGCGGCTTGGGCTTCCACCCCGGGAACACCTTGGCCGCCTGGGCGGAGCTCAACCGAGCCGGCCCATCACCACGTCCGACAGCACGTCGCGGTAGTCGTTCGTCCCCGGCACATCGCCCTGGTCCAGGACCTTCGACTCCAGCCCCTCCCACTTGCCGTGCACGCCGCCCTTCACCCGGCCGCCGAGCACCAGCGCGACCCCGCCGTGGCCATGGTCAGCGCCGCTGTTGCCGTTCTGCTCCACCCGCCGGCCGAACTCGCTCATCGTCACGACCGTCGTGTTCTCGAGCTCAGGCCCGAGCTCAGCGGTGAACGCCGCCAACCCATCGGCCACCGTCTTCAACGACCGGGTCAGATCACCGCCGTCGACGTTCCCGATGTCCGTGTGCATGTCCCACCCACCGAGGTCCACAGCAGCCACCCGCACGCCGGCCTTGTTCTTGATGAGCTGCGCCAGCGTCGCCAGCGACGACCCGAACTCACCCTCGGGATACCCACGATCCTTCGGCTCGGTCTGGATCGCCTGCTGGTAGCTCTGGGCCTTCGCCGAAGCCTGCAACGCAGCAAGCCCTTGTACGCCGAGCGGATGGTCCAGCCCGGTGTACAGCGTCTCCAACGCCTTCAGCGTCTGCGGCGCGACCCCGTCGATCCCCTTCACGCTGAAATCCTTCAACGACGTGAGCATCACCGGGTTCGTCGGCCCGAGCAGTGACCGCGTCATCCGCGCACCGATCCCGAGCCCGCGGAACGTCGTACCAGGCCCCAGCTGAGCGATCACCCGGTCGAGCCATCCCGACTGCACCGACGACCGCGCAGCCCCACCGCGCTCCAGACAGTCCTGCGCCTGGAAATGGCTGCGGGTCAGGTCGGGCGTCGACACAGCCGGTACGGCGGCCAGCCGGCCCGACGTGATCAGCGGCGTCAACGGTGCCATCGCCGGATGCAGCCCGAAGCCCCGGCCGAACTCGATCAGCGAAGCACCCCGTACGGCGATGCCCGGCCGAGCCTTCAGCAGCTGCGGATCGTCCGCGGGAACGAGAACCGACAGCCCGTCCATCCCGCCGCGCAGGAAGATCACCACCAACGTCCCCGTCGACGCAGCGCCCGGCGCGGCCCAGGAGATGCGCGTGGTCACCAGCTGGTCGGCCACAGCCGCGACACCGACGCCGAGCCCACCCGCAAGCAGCCGGCGCCGTGTGAACCCGCGGCTCCATTTCTCGCGCCGCTCGTCGACCTCGGCAGAGACCGCAGCGGCCTGGGCCCGGACGGCGGCGTCGGCAGGTGTCGGACCGAGCTGCTGCCAGTCAGGGCAGTCGGGGTGCAGGGAAGAGAGTGTTTCCGAGTGCTTCATCGAGCAGGTCTCCTACAAAGAGATTGGCCCGGCCGCAGGGGCGGCGCGGCCGGACCAAGATCAGCGGGCGAGGAACTGAGGAGAGTCGAGGACCAGGGCGACGACGTGGCCTGCTTGCCACTCCATCCGGCCCTGGTCGACGCGAGACGTGGTCTTGGCGCCGACGAAGGTCGCCAGTGCGCTGCGCTGCCGGGAGTTCGGGCGCTGACCGATCAGCCGCAGCCCGAGCCGGTCGAACCACTCGCGGTAGGTGTCGCCGGACTTCGGCCGCAGGTCGGCGGGAAGCTTCTCGCGCTTCAGACCGTCCCACCACCCGTACGAAAGCGCCCGGTGCGACGACCAGCGCTCCAGCATCTGGCCGGCCGACGACCAGGCCGGTGCGACGTCCGGGTAGCCGTTCGGCGACGGCCAGGCGAGTGGTGCGTGGCCGAGGTTGTTCAGCTGCCAGTACATGGCTTCCAGGCCCTTGCCGGTGGTCGGACCGAACGGCAGGTCGAGTGCCCGGGCCGTCCCGACGACGTCCTCGAGCGGCCGTTTCGTCTTGCGTCCAAGGGAGTTCCAGAACTCACCGCTGCGGAACAACGCGGTCAGCACCGGCAGGATCGCCGTGTTGTTGCTGAGGTAGACCTGCGCCAGTCGAGCAACCAGAGCCGGCGGCGGTACGTCGTCCACGAACCGTACGACGAGCTTGCGCGCGATCGTCTTCGCCGTGGCCGGGTGCTTGGCCAGGTAGTCGAGATACTTGTCGCCCAGTGCGAGCCCGCCCTTGGCGGAGGTGTTGGCGGCAGTCCAGCCGAGCACCTTCACCCGACCGGTCCGGTGTCGCTCCGACTTGTACTCGAACTCGCCGTCGTCGTTCGACCCGCGACCGCTCAGCACGTACGCGCTGCTGCGCATGTCCTTCTCGGTGTACCCGGACGAGACGCCGACGGTGTGCAGCTCGAGCAACTCACGGCCGAGGTTCTCGTTGACGCTCTCGCGGGTGGAGGTGTCGTTGTCGAGGAAGTGCAGCATCGCCGGGTGCCGCATCGCGGCCTTGAGCATGTCGGCGTACCGGCCGAAGGCGTGCTTGCGGATGACGGCGGCCGCGTAGTGCGGCGCGACGTCCCAGCCCGCGGTCGGACGGCGTCGAGACGTGCAGGTGGTTGGAGAAGACGTCGACGACCACCTCGAACAGCTGCCGCCGGCCGAACACCTGCCGGCCGAGCGTGGCGAAGCCGGTCTGGAACATCGCGTCCCAGGAGTACTGGCCGATCGAACGCCGGACGGTCCCCACGTCGGCGCCCGCGAGCTTGAACGCCGACCAGGCCTGGTCGCCGGACGGATCCTTTGTTGTCGGCGACAACTGTGCAGCCAGCCAGCGGTCGATCCCCAGCTTCGCCAGGCTCTCCACGTCCGACGGGCGCGGCCCGAAGGTCACCCGGTTGAGCAGATGCCGCTGGGCCTGGGCTGCGGTGAGCGGCCCGGCCTTGTCGACCAGCAGGCCCGGTACGACGCGTCCGGCCTTCGCAGCCTCGGCGAAGCCGGCGTAGTCGCGGGTGGAGCCGGTCTGGGCCTGGCGGCTTCTTCCGCTGGTCGCCGGCGACGTAGCTGGAGTCCCGGTCGTCCTCCTGGGTCGCCAGGCCCGGGCGCTCCGCGACGGCCGACCTGCTGGGCGACGTACCGGACCTTTCGGGTACACCGGGTGACGCGGCGACTCGCTCGCTCAGACTGCCCCGACGGGACAGGAGCTCGGCACCCAGCCCACCAGCGGCCAGTACGCCGGCCACGGTGCCGATCGCTGCGCGCCGGACGACGGGGGAGGAGTCAGGGGGACGGGGGACAGGGGACTGCTGATCCACGAAGTGCTCCTGGGCGGCGGAACGTGCGAAAAATGGATCCCCGTTATCAGGCCGTTACACCTGATGGGCGTGACTATGCCGCAGGGTTCGAGCGGTCCCAACGGGTGGCGGAGGAGATTTACCGCGATCACACATTCACGATCGTGATGGCGCCCGGGGATACTGGCTTGGACGACGTCCGGAGTCCGGTAGACTGATAGGGCGGCCTAGTCCCCTTGCCGCACGGTGCTCTGTTTTGACCGTGCTTGAGGCAGCCGCTAGTCTTAACGATCGTGCCCGGGTCTTTCCTGGGCCGTCATGCGTGCCCCTCGTCCAACGGATCGGGCCGCGTGGCACGGGACTTCTGCCGACAGTCAGAAAGATTACGGCTCCGGTCGTGCCCGTGCGCACGCGACACACCCGACCGCGGGGGTCAGGCACGCAGCAAACCGAGCCGGACGACAGAAAGAGACCCACGCGGTGCCCACCATTCAGCAGCTGGTCCGCAAGGGCCGCCAGGACAAGGTGTCCAAGAACAAGACGCCGGCCCTGAAGGGTTCCCCTCAGCGTCGTGGTGTGTGCACGCGCGTCTACACGACCACGCCGAAGAAGCCGAACTCGGCGCTTCGCAAGGTTGCGCGTGTCCGCCTCACCAGCGGCATCGAGGTCACCGCCTACATTCCCGGGCGTCGGCCACAACCTGCAGGAGCACTCGATCGTGCTCGTGCGTGGCGGTCGTGTGAAGGACCTCCCGGGTGTCCGGTACAAGATCATCCGCGGTTCGCTCGACACCCAGGGTGTGAAGAACCGGAAGCAGGCTCGCAGCCGGTACGGCGCGAAGAAGGAGAAGAGCTAATGCCGCGCAAGGGTCCCGCCCCGAAGCGGCCGGTCATCATCGACCCGGTCTACAGTTCGCCGCTCGTCACCCAGTTGATCTCCAAGATCCTGGTCGACGGCAAGAAGCAGATCGCGCAGAGCATCGTCTACAACGCTCTCGAGGGCACCCGGACGAAGACCGGCACCGACCCGGTGATCACGCTGAAGCGTGCGCTGGACAACGTGAAGCCGAGCATCGAGGTGAAGAGCCGCCGCGTCGGTGGAGCCACCTACCAGGTGCCGATCGAGGTCAAGCCGGGTCGCTCGACCACGCTCGCCCTGCGCTGGCTGACGTCGTACTCCCGTGCGCGTCGCGAGAAGACCATGTCCGAGCGCCTGATGAACGAGATCCTGGACGCGTCCAACGGTCTCGGTGCGTCGGTGAAGCGCCGCGAGGACACGCACAAGATGGCCGAAGCCAACAAGGCTTTCGCCCACTACCGCTGGTGATCCGGGGTCCGATCCGGACCCCCGAGCTCACCCCTTTGACGCAGTAGACAGAATCGAGAGGTAGACCACCGAGGTGGCCGTACAAATCACCACCGACCTGGCAAGGTCCGCAACATCGGGATCATGGCCCACATCGACGCCGGCAAGACGACGACGACCGAGCGGATCCTCTTCTACACCGGTATCACTTACAAGATCGGTGAGGTCCACGACGGCGCCGCCACGATGGACTGGATGGAGCAGGAGCAGGAGCGCGGCATCACGATCACGTCCGCCGCGACGACCTGCACCTGGAAAGACCACACCATCAACA
Organism: uncultured Actinomycetota bacterium; assembly: GCA_963740725.1. Lineage (GTDB taxonomy): Bacteria > Actinomycetota > Actinomycetes > Propionibacteriales > Kribbellaceae > Kribbella. Next base: position 4,753 of record CAVUFT010000009.1, on the reverse strand, counting down.
TCATCGACACCCCGGGCACGTCGACTTCACCGTCGAGGTGGAGCGCTCGCTGCGCGTCCTCGACGGTGCCGTCGCTGTGTTCGACGGTGTCGCCGGTGTCGAGCCGCAGTCCGAGACCGTGTGGCGTCAGGCCGACCGGTACGGCGTACCCCGGATCTGCTTCGTGAACAAGCTGGACCGGACCGGCGCGGAGTTCATGCGCTGCGTCGACATGATCGTCGACCGGCTGGCCGCGGTGCCGCTGGTGCTGCAGCTGCCGATCGGGTCCGAGGCCGACTTCATCGGCGTCGTCGACCTGATCGGGATGCGCGCGCTGACCTGGCGCGGCGAGACCACGATGGGTGAGGACTACACCGTCGAGGAGATCCCGGCCACCCACACCGAGATCGCCGCCGAGTGGCGCGACAAGCTGATCGAGACGCTGGCCGAGGCCGACGACGAGATCATGGAGATGTACCTGGAGGGCGACGAGCCCACCCAGGAGCAGCTCGTCGCGGCGATCCGCCGCGCGACCATCGCCAGCAAGCTGACCCCGGTGCTGACCGGTACGGCGTTCAAGAACAAGGGCGTCCAGCCCCTGCTCGACGCGATCAACGCCTACCTGCCGAGCCCGCTCGACGTGCCCGGCATCGAGGGCCACGACGTCAAGGACGCCGAGCAGGTCGTCGCTGCCGCAAGCCGGACGACAGCGAGCCGTTCTCGGCGCTGGCGTTCAAGATCGCGGCCGACCCGCACCTGGGCAAGCTGACCTTCATCCGGGTGTACTCGGGCAAGCTCGAGACCGGCACCCAGGTCCTGAACCCGACCAAGGGGCGCAAGGAGCGGATCGGCAAGATCTACCGGATGCACGCGAACAAGCGTGAGGAGATCGCGTCGATCGGCGCCGGCCACATCGTCGCCGTGATGGGTCTGAAGGACACCACCACCGGTGAGACGCTGTGCGACCCGGCCAAGCCGGTCGTGCTGGAGTCGATGCAGTTCCCGGCCCCGGTCATCTCGGTCGCCATCGAGCCCAAGTCGAAGGCCGACCAGGAGAAGCTGGGCGTCGCGATCCAGCGGCTCGCCGAGGAGGACCCGACCTTCCAGGTCCGGACCGACGAGGACACCGGCCAGACGATCATCGCCGGTATGGGCGAGCTGCACCTCGAGGTGCTGGTCGACCGGATGAAGCGCGAGTTCCGCGTCGAGGCCAACGTCGGCAAGCCGCAGGTCGCCTACCGCGAGACCATCAAGAAGAAGGTCGAGAAGGTCGACTACACGCACAAGAAGCAGACCGGTGGTTCGGGTCAGTTCGCGCGTGTGATCATCAACATCGAGCCGACTTCGGTCGAGGCCGGTGGCGAGGGCGGCTACGAGTTCGTCAACGCCGTCACCGGTGGCCGCATCCCCCGGGAGTACATCCCGTCGGTGGACGAGGGCGCCCAGGAGGCGATGGAGTTCGGCGTACTGGCCGGCTACCCGATGGTGGACGTCAAGGTCACGCTGACCGACGGCGCCTACCACGATGTCGACTCGTCCGAGCTCGCCTTCAAGATCGCCGGTTCGATGGCCTTCAAGGACGCCGCCCGCCGGGCGACTCCGGTCATCCTCGAGCCGATGTTCGCGGTCGAGGTCATCACGCCCGAGGACTACATGGGTGAAGTGATCGGCGACCTCAACTCGCGCCGTGGCCAGATCCAGTCGATGGACGAAGGCCCCGGTGGCAGCCGGGCCATCAAGGCCCTGGTGCCGTTGTCCGAGATGTTCGGGTATGTCGGTGACCTGCGGTCGAAGACCCAGGGCCGCGCGTCCTACTCGATGCAGTTCGATTCCTACGCCGAGGTTCCGAAGAACGTGGCGGAAGAGATCATCAAGAAGGCCCGCGGCGAGTAACTTCTCGCTCCGGACCAACCACACCCACAGCGCGTCGGCGTACGGCGTAAGTCAACATTTATCCAGGAGGGCCCCAGTGGCTAAGGCGAAGTTCGAGCGGACTAAGCCGCACGTCAACATCGGCACCATCGGTCACATCGACCACGGTAAGACCACTCTTACCGCGGCGATCACCAAGGTGCTGCACGACAAGTACCCGGACGCTCAACGAGGCGTCGGCCTTCGATCAGATCGACAAGGCGCCGGAAGAGCGCCAGCGCGGTATCACCATCTCGATCGCGCACGTCGAGTACCAGACCGAGGCCCGGCACTACGCCCACGTCGACTGCCCGGGTCACGCGGACTACATCAAGAACATGATCACCGGTGCGGCCCAGATGGACGGCGCGATCCTGGTCGTCGCCGCCACCGACGGCCCGATGCCGCAGACGCGTGAGCACGTGCTGCTCGCCCGTCAGGTCGGCGTGCCGGCGATGGTCGTCGCCCTGAACAAGTGCGACATGGTCGACGACGAGGAGATCCTGGAGCTCGTCGAGCTCGAGGTTCGCGAGCTGCTCTCGGAGCAGGAGTTCGACGGCGACAACGCGCCGATCGTCCGCGTCGCCGCTCACCCGGCGCTGCAGGGCGACGCCAAGTGGGGCGAGTCGATCCTCGAGCTGATGGACGCGGTCGACGAGTACATCCCGCAGCCGGAGCGCGAGATCGACAAGCCGTTCCTGATGCCGGTGGAGGACGTCTTCACCATCACCGGTCGCGGCACGGTCATCACCGGCCGGATCGAGCGCGGTGTCGTCAAGGTCAACGAGACCGTCGACCTCGTCGGCATCCGTCCGGAGAAGCAGACCACCACGGTCACCGGTATCGAGATGTTCCGCAAGCTGCTCGACGAGGGCCAGGCCGGTGAGAACGTCGGTCTGCTGCTTCGTGGCACCAAGCGCGAGGACGTCGAGCGCGGCATGGTCGTCATCAAGCCGGGCACCACGACCCCGCACACCAACTTCGACGCGTCGGTCTACATCCTCTCGAAGGAGGAGGGCGGCCGTCACACGCCGTTCTTCCAGAACTACCGCCCGCAGTTCTACTTCCGCACCACGGACGTCACCGGCGTCGTCACGCTGCCCGAGGGCACCGAGATGGTCATGCCGGGCGACAACACCGACATGTCGGTCGAGCTGATCCAGCCGATCGCCATGGAAGAGGGTCTGAAGTTCGCGATCCGTGAAGGTGGCCGCACCGTCGGCGCCGGCCGGGTCACCAAGATCCTCAAGTGATCTCATGAGGTCCGCGAGGGCTCGCACTGAGCCCCGCGGACCTCTGCTTTGCGCCTGATCCGGCGCTCAGGTGGTGCCGGATCAGGCGTGAAAGCCACTCGATTGGCGTTTCGGCGCCGATCTCTGGCACAATATTCAGGTTGCTCAGGCGAGGCCGCCGGGGTGCGCCCCAGATCTTCTGATCTGGCTGGTGCGCCGGACCGGAGACCATGCCGAGGTTCCGGTCCGAGACCGAGCCCCGATCACCAATCCAGGGTCGACGAAGCGGTGGGTCACGCGTGTTCTCTGCGCACGACACACCCGACCTCGGGGGTCGGAGCAACACGACGAAGACGATAGAGAAGGACGAAGCGAAGCGATGGCGGGACAGAAGATCCGCATCCGGCTGAAGGCCTACGACCACGAGGTCATCGACAGCTCGGCGCGCAAGATTGTCGACACGGTGACGCGTACTGGTGCGAAGGTTGCTGGCCCGGTGCCGTTGCCGACGGAAAAGAACGTGTTCTGCGTCATCCGCTCGCCGCACAAGTACAAGGACAGCCGCGAGCACTTCGAGATGCGCACCCACAAGCGGCTCATCGACATCATCGACCCCACGCCGAAGACCGTCGACTCGCTGATGCGTCTCGACCTGCCGGCCGGTGTCGACATCGAGATCAAGCTCTGAGGGACGCGAACAGCCAATGAGCAAGCTAAAGAACACGCGCGGTCTGCTGGGCACCAAGCTCGGCATGACCCAGACCTGGGACGAGAACAACCGCGTCGTCCCCGTGACCGTGATCCAGGCCGGCCCGTGCGTCGTGACCGAGGTTCGCACCTCGGCCAGCCACGGCTACGACGGCGTCCAGATCGCCTTCGGCGACATCGACCCCCGCAAGGTGAACTCGCCGATGCGCGGCCACTTCGAGAAGGCCGGCGTGACCCCGCGCCGTCACCTGCTCGAGCTGCGGACCGCTGACGCCAGCGAGTACACGCTGGGCCAGGAGATCAAGGCCGAGGCCTTCGAGGCCGGCGAGATGGTCGACGTTTCCGCCACCAGCAAGGGCAAGGGCTTCGCCGGTGTCATGAAGCGGCACGGCTTCCACGGTCTGCGCGCCACCCACGGTGTGCACAAGAAGCACCGCTCGCCGGGTTCCATCGGCGGCTGCGCCACCCCGGGCCGGGTCTTCAAGGGCCTGAAGATGGCCGGCCGGATGGGCCACGAGCAGGTCACCACGCAGAACGTCATCGGTGCACGCGATCGACGTCGAGCGCGGCCTGATCCTGATCAAGGGCGCCGTCCCCGGCCCCAAGGGCGGCCTCGTGCTGATCCGCAACGCCGCGAAGGGAGCTGCGCAAGTGAGCACCGTCGACGTCGTCGTCGTGAAGGGCGACAAGGTCAGCAAGAAGGGCTCCGCCGAGCTTCCGGCCGAGCTGTTCGACGTCCAGGTCAACGTCCCGCTGATCCACCAGGTCGTGGTGGCCCAGCTGGCCGCGGCCCGCCAGGGCACGCACAAGGTGAAGTCCCGGGGCGAGGTGTCCGGCGGTGGCGCCAAGCCGTACCGCCAGAAGGGCACCGGTCGCGCCCGTCAGGGCTCGACCCGCGCGCCGCAGTTCACCGGTGGTGGCGT
>CAVUFT010000008.1:0-11475 GCA_963740725.1 uncultured Actinomycetota bacterium | reverse complement strand
CGCTCGCAGGTGCTGCGGGACTACCTCGACTGATGAACCAACTGGGGAAGGCAATCGCCGGCGTCTGGACGCTGGCGATGCCTGCCCTCGGACCTGAGACAGGTCTGCTGGCCGTCGCCGTTCTTACGGCGGCGGCCACTCTGCTCTTGGTCCTCGTGTCACACGCCGCCAAGACGAGCCGCCCGACGCCCGCTCCGCTGCTCGCCCGTGCGACTGCCCTGCGTGAGTCCACCCGCAAGGCCGCATTCCTGCCGCTCCGCGATCCCGACGCCGCCGGCAGGCCGCGTCCCCGAGCACCGGGAAGGTAACGCTCACCCGCGTTGCCCTTTCCGTTTCTCACTCGTGGAGCTTTGCCATGCCTGCATTTCTCGACGTGCCCGTCAGCGGCGCGTATCACCTCGTCCACTGGATCTCCCAGACCTTCGAACCCCTCACCGGCCCGTACTCCGCGGCGCTGGCCATCGTGCTCTGCACAGTCGCCGTCCGCCTCGCCCTTCTCCCACTCAGCGTCCGAGCGGCCAAAGGCGCCAAGTCCCGTACTGCGTTGATGCCGCAGGTGAAGGAGTTGTCCGACAAGCACAAGAACAACCCTGAGCGGCTGCAGCAGGAGATGGCCAAGCTGCAGGCGGAGTCCGGTTCGCTGTTCGCCGGATGCCTGCCGATGCTTGCCCAGTTGCCCTTCTTCTGGGTGATGTATCGCTTGTTCTCCACGGCGGTTGTGGCCGGTCAGTCGAACCAGTTGCTGACGGGCACCTTGTTCGGCGCACCGCTCGGTGTTCATTGGCCGCTGCTCACCTCGACGCCGGCGTACCTCGGCCTCGCAGTACTGCTTGCCGTCGTCGCCTACTTCTCGGTCCGTTGGCAACAGCGTCAGGCTGAGAGTCAGCCGGCCGGACTGGTCGGCCAGCTGACCAAAGTGCTTCCTTACGGAACGCTCGTCACAGCCGCCTTCATCCCGTTGGCTGCCGGTCTCTACCTGCTGACCACGACCACGTGGACAGTCCTGGAACGAGCCATCCTGCAGCGATAGTCAGCTCGTGGGACCGGTCCAGGTCGTGGGGATCTTGCCGAGGCGCACCCGTTGCGGGTGGTCGCCGACGACGATCGACGCGATCTTCTGACCGGTCCCGAAGCTGATCGAGGTGACCCGGTCCGAGCCGCTCTCGGAGACCACACAGGCTGACCCGTCACCGGTCACCGTCGCCCAGTACGGCTTCGACACCGGAACCAGCGGGCCCTCCTGCAGCGTGGCGCGATCGACGACCGTGGCGTAGTCGTCCATCGTCCCCGCGACGCAGAGCTTCTGGCCGCTCGGGCTCATCGAAAGTCCGTGGTGCCGGGAGTCGTTCACCCACTTGGTCCGGTCCTCGGTGGTGTTCGGGTTCTTCGGCAGGGTCTTGCTGCGGGTGATCTTGTCGGTGGCGACGTCGTACTCGAGCAGTCCGTTGAAGAACGACACCTGGAAGTAGAGCTTCGACTCGTCCGGTGTGAAGACCATCGGGCGCACGGAGTCGGACAGGTCCTTGCGGCCGAAGGCGTCCAGCCGGGGCCGCATGTCGATCTCCTTGACCTGCTGGAAGTTCGTGGTGTCGACGATGGTGATCTTGCGGTCGCCCTTCGTCCAGTCCAGCCAGGGCTCGTCCAGCGCGGTGTTGACCTCGCCGATCGCGCTGGTCCAGAGGAAGCGGCCGCCGCCGGTGAACGTGTTCTCGTGCGGCTTGTCGCCGGCGGAGTAGGAGCCGAGTTGTTGCCCGGTGTGGATGTCCAGCACGTGCACGGTGTTGGAGGTCGAGGCGGAGACGGCCACGCGTTCGCCGTCGGGGGAGACCGCCATGTGGTCCGCGCGGTAGCCCGAGACCGGGAACCGCCAGCCGACCTGACCGGTGGTGAGGCTGACCGAGACGACGTCGGCGAAGCTCGGCCGCGACACCACCACCGAGCCGCCGTCCGGCGTCGTGTAGAGATCGTCGACGTACTGGTCGTGTCCCTCGCCGACCGAGGCGCGGATCCCGAGGAAGTAGCCGAGCCGGATCGGGTCCGCGTAGATCTCGGCGAGGCGCTGGTCCTTGTCCGGGATCAGGTTGATCCGGCCGATCTTGGTCAGGTCCGCGGTCGGCGCGACGACGTCGGCGGTGCCCTCCCAGTTGTTGCCGACCAACAAGACCGGCCGCGTCTCGGCGGTCGTCGTACTGGTGGCGGCGCTGGCGGACGGAAGCACGGTGGCGGCAAGGGCGGTGACGGTGAGCCAGAGGGCGGTACGACGAATCGTTGGCATGGCACCAGGTAACCAACCGGTAGCGTTGGGTCGCTAGGCCACGACTCCCAACGAGGATGCTCACGGTTGTGGCTCACCGACAAAGGCCGATCGACAGTGAGGGGTCGCGATGGCCGTCGACCAGCAAGGTCGTGCTCTGTTCAGCGAGATCGTCCGGGCGATGGCGTCCGACCCCGGCGTGGTCGAGGCGGTGGTGGCCGCGGCGAGGAGCGATTCGCCCGCGGTGGCGAGTCTGCCGATCGCCGAGAACCGCCGGCACATCGCCGTGATCGTTGCGGCGGCGCTGACCGCGTTCGCCGATCGCGAAGGTCCGCGCCACGAGGACTTCGCCGCGGCCGCCCAGCTCGGCGCCGATCGCGCGGCCCAGGGCATCGGACTGACCGAGTTGCTGCAGGGAGTTCATGCCGGCCGCAGCCGGACGATCGCGATCACGATGGAGCGGAGCCGGGCGTCAGGGGTGCCGGCTGACCTGTTGCTGGAGGTGATGCTCGACTTCGAGCGTTATGTCGGCGCACTGGAACGCCACGTCGTCAGCGGCTATCACGCAGCCGAGCTGGAGCTGTCCCGTACTGCGCGCGATACGCGTACCCAACTGTTGCGGCGTCTCCTCCTGGAGGAGCTTCCCCGCGAGGACCTCGGACGGGTCGGGCTGGCGGCGAACAGAACCTACTTCTGCCTGGTCTCCGACGTCACCGATCCTGCCCAGGCACAAGCGGTCGAGCGCCGAATCGCTTGTCCAGATGGGGTTTTCGGACTCGTCGAGGGAAGACTGACCGGCCTGGTGCCGCGTCTTCCCGCACCTGGTCAGATCACGGCCGATGAGCTGGTGGTGGTCGCGCCGGCGGTGCCACTTCGAGAGATCCCGACGGTGTACCCGATCTGTTGCGCAGCCCTTGCCGCGGCGGGTGGACGCCATGGTCTCCACCATCTGTCGGATCTCGCAGTCGAGACCGCGCTGGCAACCCAACCCGTCCTGGCCGGGATTCTCGCGCGCGAGCTCTTCGGCGTACTCGATCCAGCTGACCGCTACCACCGCCAGTTGGTCAACACTGCACTGGCCTATCTCACCGCGGGCAGGCGACTCGATCAGACTGCCGTGGCACTCCACTTGCATGCCAACACGGTCCGCTATCGGCTGAGCCGGCTGACAGCGATGACCGGCTGGTCGCCGGATCAGCCGCGGCCCGGTCACCCGACCGCACTCCAGTCCGCCCGCGACTGGTGGGCGCTGACCACCTGGCTCCGTTCTCCGTAGCCATCCGCCGATCCATTCTGATACCGTCTTTATTAAAGCCGGTTGTCAAACCAGGATGGGTCGATGGACAGTGCAGTACGAGGTGCCGCCCAGGCGGAACGATCGGCGAATCAAGTCACCTGTCTGAGCTTCCTGAGCGGCACCGACGAGGCCGAGACGGTCGGCGCGATCAGCGCGGGCACGGGGTTGTCTCGTCCGACGGTGCACGCAGTACTGGATGACCTCCTCGATGCCGGCGTCGTGACGGCGACCGATCCGGTGGCTGGGGGACTGGGCCGGCCTGCTCGCGCCTTCCGGTTTGCTCGGGAGGCAGGGCTGGTGGCCGGGGTGGACCTCGGTCCGCGAGGTGCGCGGGCTGTCATCTGCGATCTGTCAGGTGAGCGACTCGGCTACGTCGAGCTGATGGGGGAGCAGCGTCCCGATATCGCCCTCATCGAGCATGCGGTGCACGCCGTGGTCGAAGAGGCATCGGTCGAGCTCGGACGGCTGCGGGCGATCGGGGTCGGCCTGGCGGGCGTGGTCGAGGCCGACGGACACCTGCGCGCCAGTCTCGCGCTGCCCGACCTGGTCGGCCTGCCGATCGCGTCGAAACTGGCTGAGACGCTGGGACATTCCGTTGCCGTTGACAACGACATCAAGCTCGCGGCGCTGGCCGAGCAGCGGGGCGGCGCAGGGCGTGGGTACGACGATGTCGTCTACCTGCAGATCGGTTCGCGGCTGTCGGTGTCGATCGTCCTCAACGGCGTCATCCGGCAAGGCCGGCACCGGATCGCAGGCGAGCTCGGTGCGCAGCGCGGGATGCGCTGGACCCGGAACGCCCGGCGCGGGCAGCTGGTCTGGACATCGCAGCCGACCGGTGAGGCAGTGCTGAAGGCCGCAGCTGCCGGTGACGCGGATGCCCGGGCGGAGATCGAGGACTTCTGCGCGCAGATCGCCGCGCGGGTCGCCACCGTGCTGCTGGTCGTCGACCCGGAGGTGCTGGTCGTTCGCGGCGGACCGGCCGAGGACAGCGACGTACTGATTCGCTCCCTGGAAGCAGCAGTGGACAAGGAGCTGCTCTTCCCCGAACGCCCGCCGTTCGTCGCCTCGGCGCTGGGGCGCGAAGCCGTGGTGCTCGGGGCGGTCGGCAACGCGTTCGACCAGTTCAGTTCGGACATCTACGGCGTCCACGGCTATCCGAGCCCGTGGACACCCATCACTCAGAACCTGAAAAGCACTCATGACGTCGAGAGGACCAGCAGTGAAATTGGGAGTTAGTACGTACTGCTTCCGCAAGCTGATGGCGAGCGGTGAGATGGACCTGATCGCCGTCCTTGATTGGGTCGCGGCCTCACCGGCCGGACATATCGAGATCGCCGCCGTGGACGGCGACTACTACCTCGAGCACGACGAGGTCGTCCGCAAGGCGGCCGTGCACGCGACCGATGTCGGCGTACCGATCGTGAACTACCTGGTCAGTGGCGACCTGCGGAGCGCCGAGGACAAGGAGATCGACAAGCTGCGCCGGCAGCTGGATGTCGCGCACCGGTTCGGCGCGCGGATCTTCCGGCACGACGTCGCGCCGTGGGCCTGGCGCGAGCAGGACCAGGCCGAGTTCGAGTCGACGTTCGAGCAGGTCGTGATCGGCTGCCAGGCGGTCGCGGACCACGCCGCGGAACTGGGCATCGTGTCGACGATCGAGAACCACGGCTTCTTCATGAACGGGAGCGAGCGGCTGGCCCGCCTTGTGCACGCCGTGGACCGGCCGAACTTCCGAGTCACGCTCGACCTCGGCAACGGGCTGTGCGTCGGCGAGGTGCCTGGCAAGACGGCGGCCGGGCTGCTCGACCTCGCGGCCTCCGTTGGCGTGAAGGACTTCCACATCCGCCGTACGGCGCCGGGCGACGGCTGGCTGAAGACGCTGGCCGGTGACTACCTGCTCGGCACGATCTCGGGCCATGGCGACCTGGATCTGCCCGGCCTGCTGGCGCTGGTCGGCACGAAGCCCGACCTGCCGATCAGCCTCGAGTTCGAGGGCCCGGAGGCGGTCCCGGAGGCCATCGAACGCTCGCTCAAGAACGTTCTCGGACTGGTGGGAGCCTGACATGACGACACGGATCGCAGTGATCGGAGTCGGCGTCATCGCCGGCGAGCACCTCAAGGCCTATCAGCGGAACCCGCAGTCGCCGAGCTGGTCGCCGTCTGCGACGTCGACCGGGACCGGGCCAAGCCGCGCGCCGACGAGTTCGGCGTACCGAAGGCCACCGATGTCGTCGAGGAGATCCTGTCCGATTCCGAGATCGACGCGGTCAGCATCTGCGTGCCGAACGCCTTCCATGCCAAGATCGCCGAGGCTGCGTTGCGGGCAGGCAAGGACGTGCTGGTCGAGAAGCCGATGGCTGTGAGCGTCGCCGAGGCCGAGGCGCTGGTGACAGCCACCAAGGAGACCGGGCAGGCGCTGCAGATCGGCTATGTACGGCGGTTCGCGCCGAATGCCCTGGTGGCGAAGCGTTTCCTGGACGAAGGCGAGTTCGGCGACATCTACGCCGCCCGCGACTTCGATCATCCGGGCGGCCGGCAACCCCGGTGGCTGGTTCGGCGATGTCGACGTCTCCGGTGGTGGTCCGCTGATCGACCTCGGCGTGCACATCATCGACCTCTGCTGGTACCTGATGGGCCAGCCGGTCGCGGTGTCGGCGGCCGGTGCGACCTTCTCGCCGCTCGGTGCCCGGGACAACATCCAGAACTTGAGCCGGTACCGGGCCGCGTCCGCGACGCGGGTGAACAACGTCGAGGACTACGCGACGGCGCAGATCCGGTTCGCGAACGGCGCCGTGCTCGACGTCGACACGTCGTACTCGCTGCACGCCCGGAACTCCACCGCGGTGAAGATCCACGGCGACAAGGGCGGCGCGGAGATCGAGCCCGAGCTGCTGATGATCACCGAGAAGCACGACACGCTGCTGCACATCCAGCCGCAGATCGACTCGCTCGGCTTCGACTTCAAGGTCGGCTTCGCGAACCAGATCGACAACTTCCTGCAGATCTGCCGGCGCGAGATCCCGGCCGACGCCCCCGCGGAGCACGGCCTCGAGATGGCCCGCATCCTGTCCGCGATCTACGAGTCCGCCAAGAACGGCTCCGAGGTGGCCATCACCCGCTGACCGACGGCAACCCGGCCAATCCGGTGCCCGGGTTGCCGTCCCCTGGACCCACCTGCTGGGCTGTCCAGGGCGATGACGCCCGGCTGTGTCCGGGCGCAGCGGATCGTGCGGGCTCCCTTCCGAGCCTACCGACCGTTGTCACTGAGGACCTTGGCGTAGAAGTCGCGGCCTTCGTTGCCGCCGTTGTCCTGCCACTGCTTGATGGCCGTCTTCAGGTAACTGACCGGTTTGCGGCCCCGGTAGATGTCCTGCAGGGCGTCGTCGAACGGCGCGTTCAGCGCCGCCATCTTGGCCGGCTCCTCGATCCGGATCCCTTCGAACAGGCTCTTCTCCCGGACCTTCGCGGCCGCGTTCTGCCACGCGCTCATCGACTGGACGTAGCCCGGGTATTCGCTTTCGGTGATGGCCGGCGGCCGGCCGCCCAGGAAGATGTACGTCGACGAGACCTCCTTCTGCCCCAGGGCGGTGAGCTTCGGGGCACCGGAGGGCTGTTTCGTGTAGTGCTTGCCCTCGACCCCGTAGGTGTAGAGCTGGTACTCCTCGGTCCCGAACGGCGCCGAGCAGTAGTTCACGACGCCGAGCAACTCCTTGACGCGCTCCTCGCCGAGCCCCTTCTTCACGAAGGTGAAGAGGCCGGCCGGGTCGCCGCCCCAGGTGATCGGAGTGCCGCCGTCGTGCGCGAACGGCATCACCGGCTGCGGGTTGAACTTCGGGTTGATCGGCAGCTGCTGCTGCAGCATCCCGACCCAGCCGCCCAGCCCGTTCTGCCGGATGAGGAACTTGCCGCCCTCGAACAGCCCGTCCTCGCCGGCGTTCGCGACCACTTGCGGGTGCATGTACCCCGACTGGAACAGCTTGCGGACGAACGCCACCGCCTCCTCGAACTGCGGCGTCTCGAACTTGTTGACCAGCTTGCCGCTGGAGTCCTTGATCCAGCGGCCCGGCACCCCGAACGCCCGGTGGATCTCGTCGGCGACGGAGCCGAACGCCCACCGGCCCGCCTTCGGGTCGGTCAGTTGCTTGCCCAGCGCGAGCAGGTCGTCGGAGTTCTTCGGCGGCTCCGCGCCGAGCTGGTCGAAGATGTCCTTGCGGTACATCATCATCCAGGGGAAGCCGTCCGTCGGGAACGGTACCGCCTTGAGTTGGTTGTTCCAGACGCCGTACGCCCAGGCCCGGGTCGCCAGGTTGGCCAGCATCGGGTACGCCGACACCTTGTCGCCGGCCAGGTGCGGTGTGAGGTCCTCGAACAGCTTGTCCGCGGCCTGGCCGAACCGGGTCAGGCTGGAGATGTTCCAGCCCGGGATGCAGAGCAGCTCGGGAACGTTGCCGGCCGCAAGGATCGGTCCGAGCTTGTCGCCGTAGTCGTTGCCGTTCAGGATGTTGAGCTTGACCGGGGCGCCGATCCGCTCGTTGTTCGCGTCGAAGAAGGAGTTGTTGCCGAGTCCGGGCGGGATCGGGCCCCACAGCGGCGTTATCGCCGACACTTCCTTGCCGCTCGGCACCATCTTGTCCGGCACCGCCCGCTTCAGTTCGGACGGGTAGCGCGAGAAGCCCGGCGACGCGCCGTTCTCGCCCGGCAGGTCCGGCTTCACCGGCTCGTACGGGGTGTATTTCGGCAGCAGGCCGGACAGCTTGTCCTCGGTTGCGGCGCGGCCCGTCGTACTGGACCCCGAACCGCCGTTCGAGCATCCGGTCAGCGTCACCCCGCCCGCGGCTGCCGCCGCGCCGGCACCGAGCAGGGAGATGAAGGTGCGGCGGCTGGTACCGCCGATCACTGGTCCGGTCACGGTGCATCCCCTAGAATTAGTTGGGCTAGTAGCCAAACAAATTAACGCAGAGCACACACCGCGACAAGGTGCAGGACTGACCCAGAACTTCACCTTTCGCGGCGGAGCTCGAGCACACGGACCGCGCCGACCTCACGGTGGTTGCCGCCGGCAACCATCCGTTGGTGAACAGGCGTGAAACAGAGGACCGGGCCGGCCTCGACCTCCCGACGACCTCATCCGACGGGCACGCGGCGTACCTGCGCGATCGCTAAGCACACCGGTGCATCCGTTCGAGCTCGGCGCCGCGCCAGCCATTGACAGCCGTCGGGGGAAATGGCAGTGTCGAAGCGCTTCGACGTTCATGCTACGGAACCCGCTCCTCATACGGCTACGACCGGGTGGTGGAAGCGTTTGTATCGATACAAGCCCCTATCCGCTGGAGTATCCCCGTGCCCACTGCCACCGCGGTCATCAACCTCGACATCGAGGGCCCGACGATCAGCCGCCACCTCTATGGTCACTTCGCCGAACACCTCGGCCGCTGTGTCTACGGCGGCTTCTGGGTCGGGGAGGACTCGCCGATACCCAACGAGGGGGGTATCCGCCTGGATGTCGTGCGGGCTCTGCGTGCGCTGAACATTCCGAACCTGCGCTGGCCGGGCGGCTGTTTCGCCGACGAGTACCACTGGAAGGACGGCATCGGCCCCCGGGACCGGCGCCCCCGCATGGTCAATACCCACTGGGGCAACGTGGAGGAGAACAACCACTTCGGCACCCACGAGTTCATGGCCCTGTGTGAGTTGCTCGGTGCGGAGCCGTACATCAGCGGCAACGTCGGCTCCGGCACGGTGCAGGAGATGAGCGATTGGGTGGAGTACCTGACCCGTGACGGCGACAGCCCGATGGTGCGGCTGCGCAAGGCCAACGGCCGGGAGGAGCCGTGGCGGGTGAAGTTCTGGGGTATCGGTAACGAGACGTGGGGCTGCGGCGGCAACATGCGCGCGGAGTATTCCGCCGATCTGGCCCGGCAGTACGCCACGTACTGCCGTGACCACGGCGGCAACACGCTGTACCGCATCGCCTCCGGCGCGAACGGTGACGACTACAAGTGGACCGAGACGCTGATGCAGCAGATCAGCTGCTTCGGCTGCGAGGCCACGCCCCGCAACTTCTTCCAGGGCCTGTCCGTTCACCAGTACACGGTGATCGGCTCGTGGGAATCGAAGGGAAGCGCCACCGTCTTCGACACGGACGACTACTACCGCACGATGCTGTCGGCCAAGCGGATCGACCGTATCCTCACCGGCCATTCCACGGTCATGGACTGCTATGACCCGGGCCGCAGGGTCGGGCTGGTCCTGGACGAGTGGGGCACCTGGTGGGACGCGGAGCCAGGCACCAACCCGGGCTTCCTGTTCCAGCAGAACGCCCTGCGCGACGCGCTCGTGGCCAGCACCCACTTCGACATCTTCCACCGGCACGCGGCACGCCTGTACATGGCCAACATCGCCCAGACCGTCAACGTCCTGCAGGCCATGCTGCTCACCGACGGCGACGCGCTGGTCCTGACCCCGACGTACCACGTCTTCGAAATGAACAAGGGCCATCAGGACGCCACCTCGCTCGCCGTGCACCTGCGTGCCCAGGACGCCCGGCGCAGGGTGGGGGACACCGAACTCGACACGCTCTCCGCCTCCGCCAGCGTCAAGGACGGCACCGTGCTGATCTCACTGACCAATCTGGACGCCGAGGAGCCCGCCGAGGTGACACTCGACCTGCGCGGCGGCTCCGTCGGCGAGCCGACCGCCCGCCTGCTGACCGCGGACCGGCTCCAGGTCCACAACACCCCGCAGACGCCCGAGGCGGTGGCCCCGCGCCCGTTCGATGCGGTGAAGTCAACCGGCCAGGGGCTGGTGCTGACGATTCCCCCGCACTCGTTCCTCACCGTCCGGGCGCCCGTGGCCCACCTGCGCTGAGGCCTGCCGCGCCGTCTGCGCCAACCAGGGACCGGAGGTAAACGTGGCAACCATCCAGGACGTGGCGAAGGCCGCCGGGGTCTCGGCGATGACCGTCTCCAATGTCATCAATGATCACCCGAACGTGCGCAGGGCGACGCGGGAGAAGGTCCTCCAAGCGATGGCCCGGCTCGACTACCGCGTCAATGTGGCCGCCCGTAACCTGCGCAAGGGCCGGACCGGCACCATCGGTCTCGCCATTCCGGGGGTCAACAGTGCGTACTACGGCGAGTTGGCTGCCGCCATCGTCGCCGCGGCCGTGCGGTACGACCTGAGGGTGAGCATCGAGCAGACCGGTGCGCTGCGCGAGAACGAACTGGCGGCGCTGTCCCTCTCGCGCAACCGGTTGTACGACGGACTCCTCCTCTGCCCCGTGGGCATGGGCTCGGCCGATGTCGAGTGGCTCAAGGTGGACTACCCGGTGGTCATCCTTGGTGAGCTGATCGTGGAGGGTCCGGTGGACCACGTCGCCATGCCCAATGTCGACGCGTCGAGGGCGGCCACGCGCCACCTGATCGATCGGGGCTGCCGGCGCATCGCGATCCTGTGCGGGCCGGTGGGTGAAGAGGTGGACGTGTCCAGCCTGCGCCACACCGGATACCGGCAGGCACTGGAGGGTGCCGGTCTGCGGGTGGATCCCGCTCTGACCCAGACCGTGGAGGCGTTCACTCTGCGGGCGGGTGCGCGGCGCGCCCGGGAGATGGCGGAGAGCGGGCTCGGCTTCGACGGTGTGTTCTGCGTGACGGACACCCTGGCGATGGGCGTACTGCGCGGCCTCGCCGACGCCGGCGTACGGGTCCCGGAGCAGGTCAAGGTGATCGGCTTCGACAACGTCGAGAGCAGCGAGTTCCTCGTCCCCTCACTGTCCACCATCGATCCGGATCGCGGCGCCATGGCCGAACGGGCGGTCGCGCTCCTCGCCCGGCGGATCGGCCAGGCCGAACTCCCGCAAGACCGGGAGGAGTTCGTCAGCCCCTTCTCCCTGGTGGTACGGGAGTCGACCGGCGGCTGACCCGGC
>CAVUFT010000007.1:0-15161 GCA_963740725.1 uncultured Actinomycetota bacterium | reverse complement strand
CTTCTTCTCCCGCCTTTCTCGACCAGTACGTATTGCTCCCGTGCATCCCTCGTACGGCGTATCAAGGTCGGCTTGCAGGACGAGGCCAACTGCGCCGGCTACCTGGATCACGACGACTTCTATCAAGACGGGGCGCACTCGGCGTACCAACCCGAAGGACATCTGTGCCTTCTGCCGGTCGTGCGCTCCTGCCTCGCCGCTGCCCTGGTCGCTGATGAGCAAGGCGTCTGGGGCCGCACGGCCGAGGCCGAGCGTGACGAGATCCGCGAAGACCTTGCCCACGGCATCGACGTAGACCACGCCCTGAGTCCGTTCCTCGACGGCCCGTCGGCAACCTGGGGGATCGCGGCATGAGCCTCACCACACCGAAGAGCAGCCTTGACCGCTTCCCGCTGGACGTCGTACAAGACCTCGCCATCACCAACGGCGTCTGTGTCCGACCGATCCTGAACCGCGTTGTCGACACCGAAACCGGCACCGAGCGCATCGTCGGTGTCTCCTGCGGGTCGACGCTCGTCACGAAGTGCCCGCCGTGCGCCGAGGCGAACCGGCGACTGCGGATGCAGCAGTGCCGCGAAGGCTGGCACCGAGACACCGAACTCGACCTCACCGTCGACGAAGACCCACTCGAGGACGAGCGACCAGGCCGAACCGAAGACGCCGGCACCGACGAGGACTCCACTCGCCGTGTCCGCTCGACCCGTCGACGCCAGGACGCGCCGGACCTGCCACGGGTCCCGATGGACAAGCGCACGGTCGGCACGACGTTCCGGGCACCGAACGGCAAGACCTACCGCCCGTCGATGTTCATCACCCTCACACTCGACTCGTACGGCGCAACGCACCGTCTCCCGTACCGGGTGGCGGCAAGGCTCGTGCCGTGCTCGTGCGGCGTCCACCACGGCCAGAACTCGCCTGTGCTGTCGACCCCGGTCGACCCGTCGACGTACGACTACCGCCGCGCTGCGCTCGACGCGCTGCACTTCTCCAAGGGCGTCGACCGGTTCGTGCAGAACCTGCGCCGATGCGCCGGATACAAGGCGCAGTACTTCGCCGTGGTCGAGCCACAGAAACGCCTCGCCCCGCATCTGCACATGGCGGTCCGAGGGACCGTGCCGCGTGATCTCGTCCGCAAGGTCGCCGCCGCGACCTACCACCAAGTGTGGTGGCCAGAACACGAGACAGCCCGTCTACGGCGCTCAGACCGGCTGCGACCTCCCCATCTGGGACGAGGACACCGAACGCTTCCTCGACCCCGCCACGGGCGCTCTGCTGCCCACCTGGGACGACGCCTTGGACGACCTGGCCGCCGACCCCGCAGCGCAACCCGCGCATGTCGTCCGGTTCGGTGAACAGGTCGATTACAAGGGCATCGTCGCGGACTCAGACGCCAAGGTCGGCAAGGCCATCGGCTACCTGACCAAGTACCTCGGCAAGGCGATCGGGGAGACCTACGGCGACGACCCCGCCGAGCTGCACCCTGCCCAGTTCGACCACCTCAACCGGCTGCACGAGCACGTCAAGGTCCTGCCCTGCTCGCCGGCCTGCGCGAACTGGCTCCTGTACGGGATCACCCCGAAGGACGCGACAGGCAACCTCGACCCGGCGAATGCGACAGTCCAAAGCCCACGACCGCGAACACCTCGGCCTCGGCGGTCGCCGCGTTCTCGTCTCCCGGCAATGGACCGGCAAGACCCTGACCGACCACCGCGCCGACCGCGCCGAAGTCATCCGCCAAACCCTCGCCGCCGCCGGCGTCGAGATGGACGACCAAAACGCACTGTCCGCCCACACCGACGACGACGAAAGTCCGCGGTTCATCTGGCACCCGTCCGGCCCGGCGACGAAGACGTGCCCACGCACAAGGAAGTCCTGGCCCACGCATCACAAAACGCATCCGCTGGCGCAAGCAGTACGAGGAAGCCAAACAACCGCCCGCGACGGCACAGGACCACCGACCGACAGCAATTCGGCAACTGACCAACAACCCGCCACAACGGCGGCATGATCTGGGGAGACAAATTCTATGACGCAACATGCTGATGATCTGCTCACCGTCGAAGAGGCCGCTCTTCGGTTGAGGCTGAGCGCGAGACAGGTCCGCCGTCTGGTGGCTGAGCGGCAGATCGGTTTCGCCAAGCTCGGCCGTTCGGTCCGCCTGGCCGATGAGGATCTCAAGGCGTACGTCGCATCCAATCGGATCGAGCCGATGACGGCGTCCGCTGTCTCGGCCAGTCTGCGGGAGGTGGCCTGAGATGGCGAACAAGGAAGGACATCGCCGGTTCGGCAACGTCCGCAAGCTCTCGTCAGGGTGGGTCTCAGGCTAGGTATCCCGGTCCGGATGGACGTATGCGGCCGGCGCCCGATACCTACCCGGACAAGAAGACGGCTGAGCGCTACTTGACCCTGGTCGAGGCGGCGATGATGAAGGGCGAGTCAGATGACCCCACCCGGGCAAAGATCAAGCTCGTTGACTACGCCGAACGCTGGATCGAGCAACGTCCCGGCCTTCGGCCTCGCACGATCCAGCTCTATCGCTGGACCTTGAAGAAGCACATCGCGCCGTACCTGGGAGATGTCGAACTCGGCAAGCTGAATCCTCCGCTGGTACGCGAATGGCGATCGGGTCTTCTCGCTGAGGGGATCTCGGCGGGGATGGTTGCAAAGGCGTACAGACTGCTCCGAGCTGTGCTCTGGACCGCGGTGAAGGAGGACGAACTCCTACGGACAAACCCGTGTCGGATTCCTGGTGCTGACAAAGAGAGCGCGGAGGAGCGTCCGCACCTGAACCTCGCGCAGGTCACCCGTTTGATGAAGGCCGTGCCAGAGCGGTATCGACTGATGGTGCTGCTTGCTGCGATGGCGAGTCTTCGCTTCGGTGAGATCACCGCGCTTCAACGGCAGGATGTCGACCTCGACACGGCTACCGTGCGAATCCGTCAGCAGTATCTGGAGGTGAAGGGTGAAGGTCTCACCCTCGGCCCGCCGAAGTCGCGCGCCGGTGTTCGGGCCATCGCCATCCCGGTAGCCCTGGTGACTCTGCTCCGTGCCCACCTTGAGGAGCACTGCGGATCGGCGCCGGACGCTCTGCTGTTCTCTCTCGAATCCGGCCTGCCGATCCGCCGCAGTAGCTTCAACAAGCTCATGACATGGAGGACGGCGGTGGCAAGCATCGGCGTACCGAATCTGCACTTTCACGATCTCCGGCACACGGGGAACATGCTGGCCGCCGGCAGCAAGGCGACCACCAAAGATCTGATGGCGCCGATGGGCACGTCTCGATGGAGGCCGCCCTCATCTATCAGCACGCGAGCCGAGAGGCTGATCTGTCGATCGCCGCGCACCTGAACACCCAACTGGAGAGCCCTCGACCCGGCGAAGAAGAAGCCGAAGGGCAAGAAGGGTTCGAAGGCAACCAAGTGACAGGTGATGCGGAATTCGAATAGTCGGACGACGCCTGAGGTCCAAACCTGGCATCGATGGCACAAGCGGACCGACGGGAGCAGTTGTCAGGCACGAATGGGGAGGGGAGGACGGGGCGGCCGGCGCCTGGTGGTGGTCGGCTAATGGCGGGTTAATGGCACGCTACCCGGGGTGACGGGTGGCAAACAGAAACCCCAGGTCGGGAAGTAGGCCCTGACCTGGGGTTTTGCTATGGAGCGGGTGACGAGAATCGAACTCGCACTGTCAGCTTGGGAAGCTGATGTTCTGCCATTGAACTACACCCGCGGAGCTGTCCCTCAACCAGCAGACCGCAGGATCATACCTGACCGGCGGCCGCGTTTGCACAGGGGGTTATCGGGCAGTTTTCCACAAAGGGCGCGCTCAGGACTGGGCATGCCGGTCAACTTCTGGCAGATTAGAACGCGTTGCCGGGGGCAACATTCGACGCAACGTGAGGATGCGGTCCTTGCCTGGACCGGACAAGATGGTTGCGGGGCAACTGAAAAGAAGGGGTGAACAGGTGGCAACTGAGACTAATGACGCGCTGGAGAACCTGGAAAAGGAGCTCGTCACGATGGCGCGCCGGCTGCGTGGTCTGCAGCGGACGCTGTCCGACGAGGCGCACCCGGACCTGGAGCCGGCGCAGTACGCATTGCTGAACCACGTCGAGGAACTCGCGCCGGTTCGGATGGCCGATCTGGTGGCGGCCCTCGAGGTCGACAAGGGTCCGGTCAGCCGGGCCTGCGCCGACTGGAAGAAGAAGGTCTGCTGAAGCGGGCCGCGGACAAGTCGGACGCGCGGGCGACCCTGCTGACGCTGACCGCGAACGGCAAGCGCAAGCTGGCTGCCGCCCGGAAGAAGCGGCACAAGGTGATCGAGGACCTGCTCAAGGACTGGTCGCCGGCCCAGGTGAAGACCTTCGCCACCCAGGTGTCGAAGTTCAACAAGCTGTCCGGCTGATCCGTTGCCGAGGGCCCGTAGCTCGGGGCCGAGTCCGGGGAGCTGAGGGCTCCGGAGGGCCAACTTCGGGCCGATCGGTTCGGACGGTGACCGGTCCGTCGCGGGTGTTCCGCGCGGCGCTCGGCGGACCGGGCGCGAGCTGCGCCCGGCTGCGGTAGGTTGCGTTCGTGCTGCTCTCCGACCGTGACATCTTGGCCGAGGTCGACGCGAAGCGGGTCCAGCTGGACCCGTTCGATGCTGCGATGGTGCAGCCGTCGAGCGTCGACGTACGGCTGGACCGCTTCTTCCGGGTCTTCGAGAACCACCGCTACCCGCACATCGACCCGGCCGAGGAACAGCCCGACCTCACCCGGATGGTCGAGCCGGAGGGTGACGAGCCGTTCATCCTGCACCCCGGCGAGTTCGTGCTGGGCTCCACCTACGAGCTGGTCACGCTGCCCGACGACGTGGCGGCGCGGCTGGAGGGCAAGTCCTCGCTGGGCCGGCTCGGCCTGCTCACCCACTCCACCGCCGGCTTCATCGACCCCGGCTTCTCCGGGCACGTGACGCTGGAGCTGTCGAACGTCGCGACGCTGCCGATCAAGCTCTGGCCGGGGATGAAGATCGGCCAGCTCTGCTTCTTCCGGCTCTCCTCACCGGCCGAGCACCCGTACGGCTCCGCGAAGTACGGCTCCCGCTACCAGGGCCAGCGCGGCCCGACACCGTCGCGCTCGTACAAGAACTTCCACCGCACCGACATCTGAGCCCGGTACGACGAGGGCCCGGCGCGGAGATCCGCACCGGGCCCTTCGTCGTTCAACTGGGTCAGCCGATGGCCTTCTGGACCACCAGGATCTTCTCGACCTTGACGGTTCGCCTTGTTGCCGGGCTCCTGCAGGTAGACGCTGCCGTACTTCGACACCATCACCGGCGACTGCTGATTGCCGGACAGCAACGAGAGGTCGCCCCAGCCGCCGACGTTCCCGTAGCCACCCGACGAGCGTGTCGTCGGGTGTCGTCCCTTCCGTCGGAGTCCCGCCCGGACGTACGCGCTGGGTGTGGCGCTCGGGGCGATGACGTCCTGGCCGGTCTTGGCGTCCAGGATCGCCGGCTGGGTGTCGGCCTGCCCGTAGACCAGTCCGTTGTAGAGCGTGGTGATCTTCGGGACCACCCGGTTCGACGACGAGTCGTAGCCCCAGACCAGCTTCCCGGTGGCGTCGTCGAACCCGGAGATGCCCTGCTTCTGGCCGCTCCCGCGATTGCACACCACCGCGGCCATGTGGTCGGAGAAGCAGGTCGCGCCGTCGCCGGAGTCCTCCGAGTTCGGCAGCTTGTTCTCGATCACCTCGCCGGTCGCGATGTCGACGGCGAAGATCGAGTTCACGTAGTCGGTGTCGTCCTTGGCGCCTTCACGTAGCCGGTGCCGCGAAGTACGCGTGCTTGCCGCCCGAACCGGTCGGGTGCAGGTAGTTCATCGCCGGCACCGGCACGGTCTTCTTGACTGCTCCCGGTCACGCCGTCGGCCTGGACGATCGCGTTGTCCTTTGCGCCTTCCTGCTGGCTGCCCTTGACGCCGACCACGACGCCGTTCAGTACGCCGGCCGCGTTGATCCCCGGGACCGTGGTCGCCTTCTTGGTGGCCGGGTCGGCGAACACGGTGAAGTCGCGGACCTTCGGTGCCGTGTTGCCCGAGAACTGGCCCTGGAGACTGACAGCGACCTGGCCGGTCGCCGGGTCGTAGACCGGATAGCCGAGTCCGGAGCTGCTCCGGCCCGGCCCGAGCAGGGTGCTGAGATCGGCGGTGGCCGTGGCCAGCACATCGCCCTCGAGTCCGGGTCGATCCACTGGAAGGCCACCTGGTCGTGCGACTTCTGCGTCCCGCCGCCTTCGACGATCTGCTTGTACGCGATCGCGATGACCTCTTTGCCGTTCAGCTGGACGGCCATCGGCGCGACGAGGTCGGTGGTCTTCGTGGTCTCGTCGGCGGCGGACGGAACATCCCAGCTGTTCGCGCTGAGGGTGCGGCCGGCCAGACCGCTGCGCAGCGCGTACAGCGAGGTCTGCCCGACCATGCCGGCCTCGATGTAGTACATGTTGGGCATTCCGGCCTCGCCGCCCTCGGACAGCGCCGACACCGGTGCGAACGCCTTGGGCTGGTCGAACGTCGCCAGCTGCGGCCCGGACGGCGCCGACGTGGCCGGTGATCCGCCGTCGGTCGGCTTGTCGGTCGCCTTGTCGTCGTCACCGCCGCCGCAGCCGGCCAGCAGGGTGGGTGCAACAGTCGCCGTGATCAGCGGACGCAGTACGCGCAGGTCTCCCCATCAGCCGACCGCCTTCAGGATCTGGAGGGTACCGCTGAAGCCGTCGCCGTACTGCGCCTCGGTCACGTAGGCGCCGCCGTACTCGGAGACGCTCGTCGGTGACTGGAGCTTGTAGTCCGGCTGGGCCACGACGGGGGCGCCGGAGCTGTCGCCGGACGGCGTGCTGCCGTCGGTGCTGCCATCGCTCGGGTTCTGAGTTGCCGTCTCGCCCGGTGTCGGGCCGCCGGTGTCCGGGCCGGTAGGGATGGTCGGGGTCGGCGCCGGGACATCCTGGCCGGTCAGCGCGTTCAGCAGGATCGGCTTCTGGTTGACCGTGGCGTAGACCATGCCGTGGAAGGCCGCCGTCACGTTCGGCACCTCCCGGCCGGCGCTCTCCCCGGTGAAGCCCCAGGCCTTCTTACCGGTGGTGTCGTCGAAGCCGATGATCTCGCCCGGTCGCGCACCTGATCGGCCGTGCAGACGACCGTCTTCTGACCGTCGGCCGTGGCACTTGTACCGGCCAGGTAGCGGTCTCCTTCAGCGCGGACTTGGTCTGGACGATGGCGCCGGTCGCCGGATCAACGGCGTACAGGTAGCCGACGTTCTCGGTGATGCCCCTTGTCGTACTTCAGCCCGTACAGGTAGGCGTACTTGCCGCCATTGCTGCCGGTCGCGTTGATGCTTTCCAGGCCGGGCAGCAGGCCGGACTTGGTGACGCGGCCGGTGGCGGCGTCGAGCAGCGACACTGTCTGGCGGTCTTCCTTGCCCTGCGCAGCGACCAGCACGCCCTTGCTGATCCCGGCCGGCTCCGTGAACGGCACCGCGACGCCCTTCTTGGTGGCCGGGTCGCCGATCACGGCGATGATGCCGGACTTGGCGCCGATCATGCTGCTCGGCCCGAGGCCGACCGCCATCTGCCCGGTGGCCGGGTCGACCGACACCTGCCTGAAGTCGCCCGGCGAACTGCTGTTCACTTCGGCGTCCCCGAGGAGCGCAGTGGCGTCGACCGTTGCCTCGGACAACAGCTTGCCGTCGGCCGGGTCGAGCCAGCGGAACAGCACGGAGAGTCCGGGCTTCGCCGTACCGGCGCCCTTGACCCGCTGGTAGTAGGCGACCGCGACGGCCGGCTTCCCGTCGAGTTGCACGGAGAACGGAGCGGTCGCGTCGTTGATCACGACGCTGCCGTCGGTGGTTTCGGTGGCCGGCGTCTGCCAGGGCTTGGCGGGCCCGGCTGTGCTCTGGCCGACAACGCCCAGCGGAGTGTTCGTCACGGCAGTCATGCCGACCATGCCGACCAGGGGCACGAAGGTGCGCCCCTTGATCTCCGGGAGGGAGTACGCGTAGTTCCCTTGGAAGGCCTTCGGTGGATCGTACGGCGTCGCCGCCGGCGCACTCGGCGTACTAGGTGTCTGGCTCGCGCTGTCCTTGGAGTCCGAGGATTTGTCGTCACCTCCGCTGCAGCCGGCCAGCAGTACGACTGCGGCGGTAGCGGTGACCAACGTGCGCAACACCATCGGATCTCTCTCTTCCCCAAGAGGCCTGAAGCTCCTGACACGCAGACGCTAGCAGCGTCAGCGGTTCGGAATCGTGACCAGGCCAAGGCGTTGCAGCAACATGCAAAGTGCTTGAGTAGTCATGGATCTCACCGCACGACGGACAGGCCCGTACGGCGGTGCCGCG
Organism: uncultured Actinomycetota bacterium; assembly: GCA_963740725.1. Classification (GTDB taxonomy): domain Bacteria; phylum Actinomycetota; class Actinomycetes; order Propionibacteriales; family Kribbellaceae; genus Kribbella. Next base: position 6,798 of record CAVUFT010000007.1, on the reverse strand, counting down.
GCTGCGGCTCGAGGCGGTCGGCCAGCCGGCGCAGTACGCCGGCCAGCTCGTGCCGCGGGGCCACTGGTCTCGCCCGCGGCCCGCAGGGCGTCCTTCTGTTCGTTGCGCAGGGCCCGCATCTCGGCGGTCCGGATCTGTTCGGCGACCCGGTGCCGGGCGACCTCTTGGTGTTCGGTGATCATGGCAGTTCCCCTCACTGGTCCCCGTTGACGAATGGTGGTTGATGGTTCAGACCCGGACGACGGTGATGTCGCCGGAGACGGTGCGGGCCCGCAGCATCAGCGAGCGCTCGCCCTCGGCCGGCCGCTGCGTGGCCTCGAGGTCGCACCGGATGTGACCGGTGACCGTCTTCAGATCGAGATAGGTCGGCACGCCGTCCGGTACGCCGATGTGCACGTCGCCGCGGGCGGTCTCGGCCCGGACGCTCGGCCCGTCGGCGAGCTCGACCGTGACGTCACCGGAGCCGGAGGTGGCGACCGAGTGGTCGCGGATCCGCTCGATGGTGATGTCACCCGAGCCGACCTTGACGGTGGTCGGGCCGGCCGCGTCGCCGACCCGGACATCGCCCGAACCGGTGCTCAGGCCGAGCAGGTCGGTCGCCTCGCCGATGTCGATGGCACCCGAGCCGGTCTTGGCGCGGACCGGGCCGGCGGCGGACCGCACCCGGATGTCGCCGCTGCCGGCGTTCGCGCTGAGGCTGCCCTCGACCCGGTCGAGCTGGATCTCGCCGGAGCCGGTCGACAGCCGGGACTCGCCCAGTGTCGTGGTGGCGATGATGTCGGCCGAACCGGTCTGGATCCGGGCGGGCAGCTTGCCCGGGGTCTGGATCCGGACGTGGATCTCCGGGCCGCGGCGGACGTTCTTCGGGCCTTCGACGATCAGCTCGCCGTTGACGACCTCGAAGCGCACGCTCGTCCGCGTCGCCGCCGTCGACCTCCAGGTCCATCCGGGTCTGCTCGCCGTCGGTCGGGTGGATCTCCACCAGGCCGGCGCCGATCTCGATCCGGACCCGGTCGATCTCGCCCGGCTCGCCGATCAGCTGAGTGCTGCTGTGGTCGCTCACTGTGCCCACCCCGTTCATCTGTTGTCCCGGCCCGCGTCCACCGCGGCGTCCCTGGTCTTTCCGGTCCCGGCGGGCGTCCCGCTCGGAGCGCCGCTGGTCGCGGTCACCGCGCTTGTCGCCGAACACGCCGTCCGGGCCGAAGGGTCCGTCCGGTCCGAACACGCCGTCCGGGCCGAAGACGCCGTCGGGTCCGAGCGGTCCGTCCGGGCCGAGCGGTCCGTCGGGTCCGAAGAACCCGGCGCGCGGTGCGCGCGGCGGCCGGGGCGGCCGGGGCGGCCGGCCGTGCCCGCCGGTCAGGGCGGTCATCACGGTGCGCATCAGCCACGCGTTCGAGGAGATGCCCTCGGTCGCGGCGGCCTCGTCCACCTTGTTCTTGATGGAGACCGGCAGCCGCAGGGTGATCCGCGCGGTCGGCTCGTCGGCGTCCAGCGAGATCTCCTCGGCGACGGCCGCGCGGTCGGCGGTCTCGTCGTCCAGGTCGTCGTCGGAGCTGGTCAGCTGGCTCGGCGCCGGCGTCACCACGAACTCGGGGCGGCCACCGGCCATCCGCAGCTCGACCGAACCGGGGGACAGCTCGCGGCTGATCTCACCGGCGGCGTCGGACAGGGCTGAGATGAGGGCCAGGCGGCCGGCGTCATCCAGCGTGGCACCGAGGCGCTGAGCCACGGAGCGAGTTTGGTCGTCGGCCAGCGCGGTGGCGTTCTCCACGCTACGGCGGACCGACTCGAGGTAGTGGTCAAGTTCCATGACGCAATAGTGACGTCACTTTGACGTCACTGTCAACCCCCTCTGATGTCATCGCGCCGCCACGGTGCCGCCGGGATGCTACAGAATGGGCCTACATCGAGTCCGAGGAGTCAGTTGTGAGCGTGTCCAGAGGAGTACTTGTCACCGGGGCGTCGCGAGGCGTCGGAGCAGCTGCGGCGAAGGCGTTCGCGGCCGCCGGTGACCGGGTCGTGCTGCATTGCCGGGGTGCCGTCGACGAGGCCAACGCAGTACTGGCTTCGCTGCCCGGGGAGGGGCATGCGGTGGTCACTGCTGATCTCGGTTCGTCGGCCGAAATCCCTTCCCTGGTTGAGGAATCGGCCGCTGTTCTCGGGCGGATCGACGTCTTGGTGAACAACGCCGCCCTGTACGTCGAGGAGCCCGTCGCCGGGTCCCGCCGGATCGGGCATCCGCTCGCGGAGACGTCGTACGAGGAGTGGGTCGCGGCCTGGCGCAAGACGCTCGCGATCAACCTCGAAGGGGCGGCTCATCTGACCTGGTGCGTCGCCCGGCAGATGCTCGACGTGGCGCCCGCCGGATGGCGTCAAACGGGGCGCGATCGTCAATGTCGGGTCGCGCGGTGCGTACCGCGGCGAGCCCGACGTACCGGCGTACGGGGCCTCGAAGGCGGGTTTGCATGCCCTGGGGCAGTCGCTGGCGGTGTCTTTGGCGCCCCATGACATCACCGTGACGTCAATCGCGCCCGGTTTCATCGCCACCGACATGACGGCGGCGCTGCTCGCAGGTCCGGCCGGCGACCCGATCCGCGCCCAGAGCCCGTACAACCGAGTCGCCACCGCCGAGGAAGTCGCCAACGCCATCCTCTGGCTAGCCTCCCCCGCCGCCACCTGGTCCACCGGCGCCGTCCTCGACTTCAACGGCGCCTCTTACCTCCACTGACGTCAGCGCTTGACGAGCTTGTTTGGTGGGGGTGCGGTGAAGGGGGTGACTCCGCCGTAGGAGGTGACGGTTGTGAGGGCGTCTGTGGTGCCTACGTGGAGGTACATCTTGTAGGGGAGGCGGTCGGGGCCTAGCCAGAGGGAGTAGAGCATGGTCTTTGGGACGCCGGCGGGGAGGTTCTTGCGGGGGAGTTTGAGGGCTGTGGCGGTGTCCAGGGTGACGTCGTAGCGGTCGACCTTGTGGAGGCCTACGGTTTCGGTTTTCACCAGGCGGACGTTGCGGACTGCCCGGTCGTAGGACTCGGTTGTCGAGGAGGCGCTGTCGATCAGGCCTGCCAGGGCGGTGAGTCGCGGGTCCTTGCTGGACTTGAGATCGACTCGGACGTACTTGCCGGGGGCGAGCTTCGGGGCGGACAGGTAGACCGTGCCCTTGACCACGAGCAGCTCGACCGGTCCGCCGAGTGCGGGGCTGCTCAGGCCGAGCTTCATCGTGGCCGGTTTGAAGGTCTGGCTGATCGTCATGCTGGTGATCGCGCCACCTTGGTTCATCCGCATGATGCCGGTCATCGAGTTGACCTTGGCGGACGCCTTGTTCGTGGTCGGCATGAAGTTCGCCGTGGTGAGCCGGGGCAGCGGCGCGGCCTTCACCGGCGCGGCACTCGACTTCGTTGTGGTCTTCGGCTCCGCAGACCTGAGGTCAGCGCAGGCGGCGACACCCAGCAGCAGTGGCAGGGCGATGGCCGATGCCACCGCCCGTGAACGAAACGTCACGAGCTTTCCTCCCCCACGAGCCCACCCCACGGGATCGTAAGGGGCGATCCTTGCCCAGGAAAGGTAAATCCCGGTGAACGAACGCCTGACGTCCGAAGAAGCTCGGACGTCAGGCGTGGTCGGATCAGCGGGTTGCGACGATCTTGCTCGCCGGCGGGGCGGTGATGGTGACCGGCTTGTTGTACTCGGTCATGGTCATCACCATGCTGACGCCCTGGAGGTCGAACGACATCTTGTGGACGACGTGCGCGGCGTCCATCCAGATGGTGAACGGCAGCGTCTTCGGGGCTCCGGCGGGGAGCTTCTTGCCCTGCTGGGCGACGACCTGAGCGGTGTCGACGGTCACCTCGTACTTGTCGAGCTTCACCCCGCCGATCGTCTCCGAGCCGACCAGCTTCACGCTGCGCACGCCCTTGTCGAACGCCTTGAACGACTTGGTCGGGTCAGCGCTGTCCAGCAGTGCGCTGATGTCGTTCTTTCCGCCCGCGGACAGGTCGATCTTGACGTACTTGCCGGCCGGCGTGGAGCCCGGGATCGACATGTACATGGCGTTCTTGACCAGCACGAGCTTGGCCGTCTTGCCCTGGAAGACCCTGCCGGACATCTCCATCGTCATCGCGGTCGGCTTCGTCTGCTGGTAGCCGGACATCGTCATCATGGTTTCGCCGCCGGCCGTCATGACGGCGTTGGTGCGCCAGGTCTTCTGCTTGGCGAGTGCCGCCTTCATCGCGGGCGTGAACGTCACGCGGTTCAGCGACACGACCGGCGCGACCTTCGGCGGCGCGGTGGTCGCCGGGGCGGTCGGCGTCGAGCTGGTGACCGGTGTCGGCAGGGTGCCGGTGGCTTCCTTCTTGTCTGCGCCCCCGCAGGCGGCCAGCCCGAGTGTCAACGGGACAGCGATGGCGGCCGCAGCCAGCCGAGTAGTGAACCTCACAGCAAAAACCCCTCCTAGTGAACCCCGAGCCGCTGGATCTTACGGGCTCGGACGCGTCCACAGGAAGGGGTTTTGCAACAAGCTGCAGATTCCTAGCTGCCGCGCTTGACCGAGGTGAGCAGCAGCTGGGCGACGTCCTGGACCTCGACGGACTCGCGGGCCGAACCGTCCGCCTGCTTGGCGGTCAGGCCGTCGGACAGCATCACCCGGCAGAACGGGCAGCCGGTGGCGATCTTGTCCGCGCCGGTCGCGACCGCCTCGTCGGTCCGGTTCAGGTTGATCCGGCTACCGGTCTTCTCCTCCATCCACATCCGCGCGCCACCCGCGCCGCAGCAGAACGACTTGGTCTGGTTCCGCGGCATCTCGGCGAACTCCGCGCCCGGGATGATGTCGAGCAGCTCGCGCGGTGCGTCGTACACCTGGTTGTGCCGGCCCAGGTAGCACGGGTCGTGGTAGGTGATCTTCTGCCCGTTCAGCGCGCTGTCGGTCGGGGCGACCGGGGTCAGCTTGCCCTCGCGGACGAGCCGGTTCAGCAGCTGGGTGTGGTGGATGACGTCCAGCTCGACGCCGAGCTGGGAGTACTCGTTCTTCAGCGTGTTGAAGCAGTGCGCGCAGGTGGAGACCACCTTCTTCGCGCCGGTCTCCTTGAACACCTCGGCGTTCTGCATCGCCAGCTGCTGGAAGACGAACTCGTTCCCGGCCCGCCGCGCAGGATCACCGGTGCACGTCTCACCATCGCCCAGTACTGCGAACGAGACGCCCGCGATGTTCAGCAACTCCGCGACGGCCTGCGTGGTCTTCTTGGCGCGGTCCTCGAACGCACCTGCACAGCCGACCCAGAACAGGTACTCGACCTCGGCCAGCGTCTCGACGTCCGTCCCGACCTGCTTGACCTCGAACGGCAGGTCCTTGGCCCAGTCCATCCGGCCGGACGGGTTCATGTTCCACGGATTGCCCTTGTTCTCCAGGCCCTTGAAGAGCCCGTTGAGCTCGGACGGGAACGACGACTCGATCAGCACCTGGTAGCGGCGCATGTCCATGATCGCGTCCACGTGCTCGATGTCGACCGGGCACTGCTGCACGCACGCGCCACACGAAGTACAGGCCCACAGCGCTTCTTCGTCGATCACTGCGACGTCGGCGGCACCGACCAGCGGGCGTTCGACCTCAGCCTTCACCAGGTCCGGGAGCGACTGACGCTCTTCGTCCGAGGAGGCCAGCAGGTACGGCGCTTTGGCGTACGCGTGCTCGCGGAGATTCATCATCACCAGCTTGGGCGACAGCGGCTTCTCCGTGTTCCAGGCCGGGCACTGCGACTGGCAGCGGCCGCACTCGGTACAAGTGGTGAAGTCGAGCAGGCCCTTCCAGGTGAAGTCCTCGATCTTGCCGACGCCGAGAGCCGCGTCCTCGTCGAGCTCCTCGATGTTCTCGAAGTCGATCGGCTCGCCCTTGATCATGATCGGCTGCAGCGCGCCCAGCGCCGTACCGCCGTCGGCCTTGCGCTTGAACCAGATGTTCGGCCAGGCGGTGAACCGGTGCCAGGCGACGCCCATCGTGGCGTTCAGCGAGATGGTGATCATCCACGCGAACGAGATCAGGATCTTCACCATCGCGACCAGGTAGATCGCGTTCTCCAGCCCGTGCTCGGACAGCCCGCCGAACAGACCGGTGCCGATGAAGAACGTCGACGGGAAGTGGAACTTGGAGGCGCCGGTCGAGCTCGTACTCGAGCCCGCGCAGCAACAGGATGCAGACCAGTACGCCGAGGATCGTGTACTCGACGTAGTACGCCTGCCAGGCGCGCGAGCCGAAGAACCGGCTGTACCGGCCCTTCTCACCGCGCGGCAGGTTCCGCAGCCGGATCGCCATCAGCCCGATGATCGAGACCAGGCCGGTCCACGACAGGAACTCGCTGACCCACTCGAAGACGAACCAGTGGCCGATGACCGGCAGCACCCAGTGCGCGGAGAACAGCTGCCCGAAGGCGGTCACCAGGCTGAGGAACAGCCCGATGAAGCCGAACGCCACGAACCAGTGCAGGATGCCGATGTGGCTCCACTGCAGCATCCGGGTGTGCAGCAGCGACTCCTTGGCCAGGGTGGCGGTGCGCTGCCCCGGCTTGTCGGTGCGGCTGACCGGCTGACCGAGCTTGATCACGGACACCATGTGCCCGATCGTCTTGCCGAACAGCGCGACGCCGACAGCGGCGATCGCGAGCGAGACGACGATGGCGAGGATCTGCATACCAGCGATGTTATTGGTTGGTTACCGGTCAGTCATGTCGGTGAGGGGCTCATCACGCCTGCGTGTCCTGTTTCACTCTGACCTCGGGGCAGGAAGTAGGACAAGCCGAAGGGCCGGTCGAT
>CAVUFT010000006.1:0-12401 GCA_963740725.1 uncultured Actinomycetota bacterium | reverse complement strand
GTAGCTCCGTAGCAACAGTCGAGACCCCCGCACCCTTCTGGGTGCGGGGGTCTCGCCGTCTTCCGGGAACTGTCGGTGGGGTGTTCTTGCCCGACCATGTTCTGAGAAGGCGACTGTGGGAGGGCGTTGTGACGACGTTGGAGAACCGGCCCAAGGCCGGCGTGCTGGTGATCGATGTGCAGAACGGAGTGGTCTCCGGGGCGCACGAGCGGGACACCGTCATCGGCAACATCAACAAGCTGGTGGACAAGGCACGGGACGAGGGCGTCGAGGTCGTCTGGATCCAGCACAACAGCGACGAGCTGAAGACGGGCAGCGACGCCTGGCAGTACGTGCCGGAGCTGGTCCGCCTGGACGCCGAGCCGCTGGTCCAGAAGGAATACGGCGACTCCTTCGAGGAGACCGACCTCGAAGCGGTGCTGGCGGAGCGCGGCATCGGCCGCCTCTTCGTGTCCGGCGCGCAGACCGATGCCTGCATCCGGTCGACGCTGCACGGCGCGATCGCCCGCGGGTACGACGCGACGCTGGTCGCCGATGCGCACACGACCGAAGATCTTTCGGAGTACGGCGCACCGACGCCTGACAAGGTCATCGCCCACACGAATTCTACTGGGAGTACCACCGAGCCCCCGGCCGGGCCGGCGGCACAGTGCTCACGGACGAGGTCGACTTCACCGCCTCGGACAGCTGACGCGCACCGGCTGCGGACGGGAGTCCGCAGCCGGTGGAGTTGTTTAGGTGAGGTCGGGTAGGCGGTAGCTGCCGGAGACTGCTTGCCAGCCGGCGGGCGGGTCCTCGCCGGTGCGGCCATCGATGGCCTCGCGGAGCAGGTCCGCGTGGCCGGTGTGCCGGCCGTACTCCTCGATCAGGTCGCAGACGAGACGGCGGAGATTGGCCTTCTGGTGATCCCAGCCGGCGTGGACCGACCGGTCGAGTCCACCGTCGGCGAGCGCCGCAGCCATCGTGTCCGGCTTCGCTCGACCGCGCTGTCCCAGAAGTCGTAGAGCTGCTTCGGGCTGTCATCGGCGGCGGTGGCGAACTCCCAGTCGTTGCTGCCGTCCCACCCGATGCTCTCCCACGGCTCCCCGATCGGTTGGCCGGCCAGCTTGACGGTGAACATGTTGTCCTCGTTGGCAGCCATGTGCTTCAGCAGCCCACCGAGCGTCAGGCTCGAGGCCCCGATCCGGGCCGACAGCCCGGCCGCGTCCAGATCGTCGGCCTTCCACCGGAAGGTCGTTCGCAGCCGCTCGAGCGCGCCGAGAAGTGCCTCGACCTCGTTCCCTGCCAGCGGCGGTTCCCACGGAGAATCGTTCATCCCGCCACCGTAGAACCTGTTCCAGACGATTCACTTCCGGAACTGGAATCAAGGTAGTTGCTGCAGGCCACTACCAGTCAGCACATACGCCGGGGAGATGTCAGCCGCCCTGCTCAGCCCGACCAACTCCTTGCCGGCCAGCTCCGGCGTAACGGGTGGACCGACCTGCTGGAGAAACTCCTCGAGAGACTGCCCGGCGCGAGCGGCATAAGCCCGTACTGCGGGTCGCCCGACGCCCGTCTCCGGAGCGAACCGGGGGAGTATCGCGGTGAACGTGATGTCCAGACCGGCCCGCGAAGCCTCGTCCTGGGCGTAGGAGCTGATGAACCGCTGGGTCGCCTTCGCTCCGGCGTACCCGCCGCTGAGCGGTGACCCGGCGAGCGCGGCGCCGCTGCTGACCACGATCACTTTGCTGCCAGGCCGCAACGGCTTGAGCAGAATCTCCCGGAGCCACGCGAACGTGATCCGGACATCGGTCTCCCAGCTGACCGAGAACGTCTCCCAGGTCTGCTCCTGCAACGGACGCATGTGCGGACTCGCACCGGCGACGAGAACGACGACGTCCGGCTCGTACTGGTCGAGCAGGCGAGCCGGCACCGTCGCGTCACCGGCATCCGCGAGCTCGGACTTGAGAGAGCTGGGGAACTCAGCAGGCGTTCGGGATACCGCGACCACCGCGTCGCCGGCTGCCGCGAAGGCCAGCGCGATTCCGTGGCCCAGGCCGCGGCTCGCGCCGACGACGATGGTGGTTCGGCCGGGCATCTCAGCGCCAGTCGCTGACGCGGAGTTCGTCCGGAGCCGGGGCGCCGGTGCCGGTCTCGACCAGGTCCTTGAGGCTGAGCAGGAAGGTCGCCCACTTGGTGCTGCAGTGGTACATGAACTCGACCGGCTCTTTCCAGCCGAGGTGCTCGAACAGGATGACGGTGTAGTCGCCGTTCTGCTTGAGGTTCCAGTTGATCGTCGTACCGATCCACTCCTCGGGTCCGTCGACGACCTCCCAGCGGACGAGCTCGCCGGGCACGAGGTCGAGGACCTTCATGCTGAAGCCGCCGTTCTCGAACCGGAAGTCGATCACGTCACCGAGGCCGGTCTTGCCGGTGGTGTCGGTGGTCCACCAAGCGGCGAGACCGTCGATCGTGGTCAGTGCCTGGTAGATCCCGTCCGGGGTGGTGGTCTTGGTGGCGACGCGGTGCAGGATGTCTGACATTTCCGTGCCTCTTTCGAAGATGAGTTCACTGCTCTTGGCTGCGCTGGATCGCCTCGGCGATCCGCTTGATGCGCCGCAGTCGGGCATCCCAGGTGGCGCCGACTGTGGACAGCTGTGCCACAGCGCGAGCGAGTTGGGCGTCGTCGACGCGGTAGCGCATCTCCCGGCCGGAGGGCGTGACATGGACCAGGCCGACCCGGTCCAGTACGCCGAGGTGCTTGGCGACCGCTTGCCGCGTCACGGGCAGTTGCTCGCTGAGACTGGTCGCCGTTCCCTCGCCGGTTGCCAGCAGCAGGTCGAGCATCCGGCGCCGGGTCGGGTCGCCGATCGCGGACCAGAGGTCGTCGTCGATCGCGGTACTCATCGCTGCGCGGCCAACTGTGCGGCGTACGCGGCCAGCCGGGGGACGAAGAGGTCCCAGCCCTCGCCGTGCTCGCGGTACATCTGCTCGAGGACGGCGACCTCCCAGCCCTTCTCGCGGAAGCCCGATTCGGTCAGCCGCAGCGTCGTGCCCTTGCCGGTCGGGACGAGGTCGACCGTCACCAGCAGCGAGTTGCCCTGCTGCCCGGCCTCGTCGTAGATCCAGCGGAAGGAGAACTTCCGCGGCGGGTCCGCCTCGACCACCGTGAACGGCTCGACGTGCGACCGGGGCTCCTCGGCGCTGCCCCAGGCGAGCTCACCGACGGAGCCCGGGGTCGAGGACTTCAGTTCCGCCTCGTCGGCCCACCACTCCTGGATGTGCTCCGGGCTGCTCACCACCTGGTAGACGATCTCCGGCGTGGCGTCGATGTGGATCTCGCGCTCGAGAGTTCCGAACTCCATGATCTTCCCGCTTTCTGCAACGTTTGGTTGCATATAACGTAGACCATGATGAGCGGCATGCGCAACCATTGGTTGCGTCGAAGTTCTAGGGCAGGTCGATCTTGCCCAGTTTCAGCCAGGTGGCGAGGTCCTCGAGTTCGGCCCGGACGCCCTTGGTGATCGCCCGGGTGAACTTCACGTCCTGGTGGATCGCGTTCACCCGGAGTACGGACGCTTTCTTGTCGGCGGTCACGTCGACCTTGCCGACCAGTTGATCGCCGTGCAGGACCGGCAAGGCGAAGTATCCCCAGCGGCGTTTGGCGGCCGGTTTGTACATCTCCAGCGTGTACTCGAAGTCGAACAGCTCCACTGCGCGGACCCGGTTGTGGATCAGCCGGTCGAACGGCGACAGCAACGCCGTACGGCCCTCGAAGTCGCCGACCTCCAGAGCCGCCGGATCGACCCGCCACACGCCCTTGGTGTCCTCGACCTCGACCGGCTCACCGGCGTCCCCGACGATCGCGGGCTCCACCGGTACCGCGGTGCCCTTCGCCCGCGCGATGCCGAGCGACCGGAGCCGCCGTTCGTTCTTGATCTGCAGAGCCTCGGCGACGGTCGGTACGACGGTATCCGCCGGATACACCCGCTCCGGGAGATCCCAGACCCGTTCCCGGCCGATCCGCCCGGCGATCGCCACCTGACCGCGCATCATCAGGGACTCGAGCATCTGGGTGACATTCTGGCTGTTCGTCCAGCCGGTCGACTTCCACGGCACCACACAGGTATCCGGGATGTCCCGCGACGTCACCGGCCCCCGGTCGCCGAGCAGCGCCAGGATGTCGCGCTGGAAGGGCTCGTTGACCCGCAGCCACTCGCGCCTGACCTCCCACTCCGGCCAGTTCGCGGCGCCGGCGAGATACAGCCCGATATCGCCCATCGGCCGGATCAGCGCGTCGAGCTCGAACAGGCTCCGGTCGACCTCGACGGCCTGTTTCAACTGCGCAGGCTCGTACGCCGAACCGAGGCGGCTCCAGCTCACCAGGTCGGCGCTCGGGGCGACTGCGGAGGTCGGATCGATCTGCAGCAACGTCAGCTGCTCGACCATCGCCACCAGATCATCAGGTCGCGCAGCATCCAGCAACTGCGCCCGTACGGCGATCCGCCGCGCCTGCTCCCGAGTCAATCTCAGCATGGTCAGGAGACTAACCACGGCCGGGGACACTCCGGCGATCTGGTACGAATGTTGTCAGTGCGTCGCCGGTACAACAGACTGGCCGGGAACAGGCGCGCGGCGGGAAGAGAGGCTGAGAATGCCATGGTTTCCGGAGTTCGTCAGTGCGGCGGCGCTCGCCCGCAGCCTGACCCGTACTGCTGGTCAGGCTGACCCGGTCGCGCAGTACTTCACCGCCTTGCAGGAAGGCGACCCGGACGCCTTGGAATCCGTCTGGCCCGGCGAGGTGGTCGTCTTCGATCCGCGCGGCGGCGAGATCCGTGGTCACCGGGAGCTCCGGCGATTCGTCAAGGACAACCGGTCCTGGCTGGCCGAGCGGCACGCCCGGATCGAGACCGTGGCCTCGACGCGGGTGGGGCAACGGGCAGTGGTGGAGCTGTTGGCACATCTGACGGATCAAGACGGACAGGAAGCCGCCTGGCCGATCGCGGTCGTCGCGGAGTCTCCGGACGACCGGACGGTCGAGTTCCGGACGTACTGCAGCCAGTGGCCGGTCGACGGCCGCCGCCACCTCCGGCCGGCCATCCTCGAGCCTGGCCAAGCGACAGAGGATGAGGTCGTCGGCCGCTACCTGACCGCGCTGGCCGCAGGTGATGTGGATGGGGTGGTGAGCACCTTCGCGCCGGACGGCTACCTCCGCGAGCCCATCGGTCCGCACGCCACTCACCGCGGAGCCGACGAGCTCCGCGCGATCTTCAAGAACTGGTTCAGCGCAGGAGGCATCGAGCTCCAGCAGTGCAGCGTCACCGACGACGGCGAACGCTGCGCGGTGGAGTACAACTGCGTGAGCTGGGGCAACCGCGAGCTCCCGCCGCAAGCGGGGATCGCGATCTACGAACGAGGACCGGACGGCGTACTGGCCGCGGTCCGTATCTACGACGACATCGAAGGGCCTGCAGATGAGTGACTACGACGTCATCGTGGTCGGTGGCGGTTCACCGGGCGAGCACTGCGCCGGGGAGCTGGTCGACCGCGGACTGCGCGTCGCGCTGGTCGAGCGTGAGCTGATCGGCGGCGAATGCTCGTACTACGCGTGCATCCCGTCCAAGACGCTGCTGCGCCCCGGCGAGGCCGTGAACCAGGCGCGCGAGGCGGAGACCACCGCCGAGATCGATCCCGCGAAAGCCCTGGCCTGGCGCGACTTCATGGTCTCGGACTACTCCGATGCCGGCCAGGAGCAATGGCTTGCCAGCAAGGGGATCGACCTGCTGCGCGGCAGCGGCAAACTGGCCGGCCCCGGCGTGGTCGAGGTCGCGGGCAAGCAGTACACGGCCGACAACGTAGTACTGGCGACGGGGTCGGATCCGGTCATTCCGCCGATCCCGGGGCTGCAGGGACTCGAAGGCGTGTGGACCAACCGCGAGATGACGGCCATGAAGGCTGTCCCGCGGCGCCTGATCGTGCTCGGTGGCGGGCCGGTCGGCGTGGAGATGGCCCAGGCCGTACGGCGGCTCGGCGGGGAAGTTGCCTTGATCAACAATGGTGACCACGTCCTCGCCAAGGAGCCGGCTGCCTTGGGTGAGGCGCTCGGCGAGGTGCTTCGGCGCGACGGGATCGAGTTGGTCCTCGGCATCCGGGCGACCGCAGTACGGCGTGAGGGTGAGGACTTCGTCGTAACGCTGGCCGATGATCGCGAGCTGCGAGGCGACAAGCTCCTGGTTGCGACGGGTCGGCGGCCGCGGGTGGACGGGATCGGTCTGGAGACCGTTGGCGTCGAGGCGGACGGGAACGGCGTACCGGTTGATGAGTATCTGCAGGTCGCTGAGCGGCTGTGGGCTGTTGGTGACGTGACCGGCATCAAGCTGCTGACGCATGTGGGGAAGTACCAGGGCGATGTCCTCGCGGCGAATCTGGCGGGGGAGAAGCGGAAGGCTAATTACGAGGCTGTGCCGAACGTGGTCTACACGGATCCGCAGGCGGCTTCGGTGGGTGCGGCCGAGGGAGCCTTCACGGCAACGACTGCGTTGAAGGACGTGGCCAAGACTGCTACCTACACACGGGCTTATGCCGAGCACAACGGCTTCCTGACGCTGGTGAGTGACGGTGAACGGATCACCGGGGCCTATGCCTTCGGTCCCGAGGCCGGCGAATGGTTGCAGCAGGCAACACTCGCCATCCGCGCCCACGTGCCGGTGGACGTCCTGGCCGACACCATCCAGCCGTTCCCGACGTTCTCCGAGATCTACGTCCCCACCCTGAAGACCCTTCGCCAGCAGATCGCCGGTCAGAAGTCTTGAGCGACGACGAGGCGGCGATCGAGGACGTCGTACGGACTTTCTTCTCTGCGTTTGTTTCCGGACCTGAGTGCGTCGAGCGGCTGGCGGCGTTGCGGGAGTTGTTCGTGCCCGGAGCGCTGGTTGTCCGGACGTGTGGGATGGAGCCGGCGATCTACAGCGTCGACGAGTTCATCGTGCCGCGGGAGGAGTTGCTGACGAGCGGCAAGCTGGTGGACTTCAAGGAGTGGGCCGAGGACGGGCGGATCGACGTGTTCGGTGATATCGCGCACTGGTTCGGCGGCTATGCGAAGGACGGGTTGCAGGACGGTACGCCGTACGCCGGCCGGGGGATGAAGTCGATCCAGTTCATCCGTACGCCGGACGGCTGGCGGATCACCGCGGCGGCCTGGGATGACGAGCGGCCGGGGGTGTCCCGCTAGGGTGCTGCCGTGCTGAGAGTCGGGCTGACCGGGGGTATCGGGGCAGGGAAGAGTGCTGTGTCGCGCCTGTTGGCCGAGCGCGGCGCGGTGGTGATCGACTCGGACGTGCTCGCGCGAGAGGTTGTGGCGCGCGGTACCGACGGGCTGGCTGCCGTGGTCGGGGAGTTCGGCGACGTGCTGACGCCGGAGGGTGACCTGGATCGGCCGGCGGTCGGGCGGATCGTGTTCGGGGACGCGGAGGCCCGGCGGAAGCTGGAGGCGATCATCCATCCGCGGGTCCGGGCCAGGGCCGCCGAGATCGAGGCCTCGGCGCCGGCCGGAGCGGTCGTCGTGCACGACATCCCGTTACTGGTAGAGACCGGTCAGGCCGGCAGTTTCGACCTGGTCCTGGTGGTCGACGTCGAGCCCGAGTTGCAGCGGCGGCGGCTGACCGAGCTGCGCGGGATGACTGACGAGGAAGCGAATCAGCGGATCGCGAGTCAGGCGAGCCGGGCGGACCGGCTGGCGGCGGCCGATGTGGTGGTCGACAACTCGGGCAGCCTCGCCGAGCTGGCGCGCCGGATCGACGAGATCTGGGCGGAGCTGACCGCTCGCGCAGCGCAGAACGACCGCTAGGACGGCCACGGAACGGACACGAAAGGGTGACCCTTGCGCGGGAAATGATGAAACCGGGCCGACCTGTACAAGAATCTTGCGGTCTGTAAATCCTAGGTTGGGAGGATGGCGTGGAGTGTCCGCGCTGTAGCTCTGCCGTTCCTGAGGTCTCGCATTTCTGCCATCACTGTGGCAACGACATGCAGTCCCAGGACGCCGGGCGCAAGAAGGCGTACGCCGCGAGACCGGACGAACCGGTCGCGTCGTTCAAGCTGGTCTCGACGATCATGCCGCAGGGCGCCGGCCGGCAGCCGTACACGTACAAGGTCGCGCTCGGCGTCTCGCTGCTGCTGACCGTCGTACTGGCCGCGCTGGGTGCCTTGCCGGTCGCCATCATGGTGGCCGCCTTCGCCATCCCGATCGTCTACATCCTCTACCTGTACGACGTGAACCTCTGGGAGGACGAGCCGATCCCGGTCGTCGCCGCGGCCTTCGTGCTGACCGGCGTACTGGCGGCCGTCTTCACCTGGTTGTGGTCGGACAAGATCGGCCTGTCGACCGACACGATCGGCTCCAGCGACGCCGGACCGGCCGGTCGCGACCTGCTGATCCTGATGCTGCTGGTCCCGGTCGTTTCCGAACTGATCCGGCAGGTCGGCCCGCTCTACCTGGCCTCGCGGCCCCGGTACGACGACCTGATGGACGGCTTCACCTTCGGCGTGGTGGCCGGTGTCGGCTACGCCTGCTTCGAGACCCTCGTCCTGCACTGGAGCTGGATCAGCGGCGGCTTCGCCGGTCCGGGCAGCAGCGCGGGGACCTGGATCTCCATCGTCGTCCTGCAAGGCTTCGTGAAGCCGCTGGTCTACGGGTCGGCGACAGGCCTGGCTGCCGCGGAGTTCTCCGGGCTCGGCGAGAAGTACGACGGCTTCACGCCGCGCTGGGTCGCCGGACTGGCCCAGGCGATGGTGGTGAACGCTCTGTTCCAGGGCGGCGTCTACCTGCTCGGCTTCGTCGGCGGGCACGGCTCCACGATCGGGGCGATCCTCGGTGTCGTCTGGGGCCTGGTGCTGCTCGGCGCGCTGATCATTCTGGTCCGCACTGTGCTGCACAAGGGTCTGCTGGAAGCAGCGCTCGAGTCGGCGGCGCGGGGCGGTTCCAACCACGCCTCCGGCGAGCTGGCGTTCTGCTCCCGCTGTGAGATGCCGCTGCTCCCGCACTCCGACTTCTGCTCGGCCTGTGGCAACTCGGTGCGTTCGGTGCCGAAGTCGGAGCGTGGAGTGGCTGTGCAAGGGAGTGGACCGGCAGCGGGCTTCGAAGGATCGACTGGGGAGACGCAGGCATGAGCAACCAGCAACCGCCGTACGGCCAGCCTGGTCAGCCGGGACAACCGCCGTACGGAGGGCAGCCCGGCTACGGGCAGCCTGGACAGGGCCAGCCGCAGCAGGGGCAGCCTGGGTACGGGCAGCCGCCGTACCAGGGCGCGCCGCCGCAGGGACAGCCGCCTCAGGGGCGTCCGCCGCAGGGTCCGCCCCCGCAGGGTCCGCCTGCGCAGGGGCGTCCGCCGCAGCAGCCGCCGTACCAGGGTCAGCCTCCGCAGCAACCGCCGTACCAGCAGGGGCCGCCCCCGCAGCAGTACCAGGGGCAGCCCTACCCCGGGCAGCCGCAGTACCAAGGTCAGCAGCCGGGCTACCCGCAGCAGCAGCAGTACCCGGGCCAGCAGTTCCCCGGGCAGCAGCAGTGGGGTCCTGGTCCCGGGCAGCAGTTCGGCCCGCGCCGTGGCGGTCAGGGCAGCAAGAAGATCCTGCTGCTCGCCGGTGGCGGTCTCGCCGCCGTCGCGGTGATCGGTATCGTCCTGGCGCTGGTGTTCGGCGGCGGTGACGACGACAAGGTCCAGCCGAACCCGACGCCGACCCAGCCGACCGACAAGCCGACCGATCAACCGACGACGAACGCCGACGAAGGCATCGAGGTCGGCGAGGGCGTCTTCGTCAAGCCGCAGACCGGCTACATCCGCAAGACCATCTCCGGCTACAAGGGCGTCTACCTGCTCAAGCAGAGCGAGGCGTACTTCATGGTCGAGGCGTTCAAGGGCGGCCCGAACGACACCACCGAGACGATCCTGCCGCAGCTGATGGCGGCGGAGAAGAAGGGCGTCACGTCGAGCACCTTCAAGCCGAACGACCCCAAGGTGACCAAGCCGGGGCCGGACGACAAGACCGACATCAAGGTGATCACCACCCAGAGCTACCAGGCCGTCTCCAGCAGCCAGAACGGCAGCACACCGGTGATCGGGTACGTCGCCGTGATCGAGCGCAACGACGGCGTGATCACGATCGTCAAGGTGTACGGCCGCAAGGACAAGCAGGCCTCCATCGAGCCGGACTCGACCGCGATGCTGCAGTCGGTTCTGAAGAGCGAGTGAACAACAAACGCGACAAGGGCCCGGACAACCCGTGGGTCCGCAAGGTCGATCCCGAGGAGGACGAGAAGGCAGCCCCGGAACCGGAGCTGCCGCCCTCGCCCTGGTCCCTCGAGGTCCCGCCACGCCCTTCGCCGTGGACAGACCCAGCCGGTACTACGGGCGCCGGGTCGCCCGCAGCCGGTACGCCGGGCGCCGGCGCGCCGGGCACGGCCGGTTCGCCGCCGCCTTGGGGTAACGCGGGTTCGTCGACGGCCACCGGCACCGCCGGATCAGGATCGCCCGGTGCCGGATCGGGCTCGACCGGCGCGCCGGGAGTCGGCTCGGCCGGTACTACGGGCGCTGGGGCTGCTGCGGGATCGGGGGAGCCGTCCGGTTGGGGGCGGAAGCCTGATGCGGCGAGTGGCGCCACCGGAGTACCGGGTGGTCCTGCTCGGGAGACCAGTTCGGCCTGGGGTGACAAGGTCGGGCCGCCGTCGCTGCGGCGGCCGGAGCCGGTCAAGAAGAGCCCGAAGCTTCCGCCGCTGCTGATCCCCGTCGTGGCGGGGATCGCGGTGGTGGCGCTCGTCGCGGTGGGGCTGATCGTGCTGACCGGTGGTGACGACACGGCTGATCCGAAGCCGACGCCGTCGAGCCCGGTCACCACGCCGCCGGCCTCGACGTACACGCCGCCGGCCAACGCGTTGCCGGTCGCCTTCGGCGTCTCGGTCGTGCCGGTGACCGGCTGGAAAGTGCTGGTCCGGGAGACGCAGGGCAAGCAGCTTGTCACGTATGCGCCGAACGGCGAGCCGCGGGCGTTCTTCTGGATCCGGCAGAAGGAGAACGTCACGGCGAACAACTACATGCTGGCGATCGTGGAGGGGGAGACCCAGGGCGAGATCGCTGCGCTGGGAAAACCGCGGAACCTGGCGTGCCCGGGCAGCGTCTTGGAGGAGTGCGTCGCGATCAGCTACACCTCCACCTCCAAGGGCGTGAAGGTCCAGGGCTGGGTCGAGGCCTACCGCCGCAAGGACGGGGTCACCACCGCGATCGACTTCCGGACCCGGGTCGACTACGCCGCGAAGGCCGAGGCCGACGCGGCGACGATGAAGACCTCGGTCGTCGACAGCATCTGAGATCCGCTCCTACCCCGCCCGTTCAGAGACCGCGAGAGATCACATGAGTCAGCAGTACGGACAGCCCGGACCGCAGTACCAGCAGCAGTACCCGGCTGGGTCGCAGTTTCAGGCCGGACCGCCGATGCCGCCGCAGAACGGCTGGGGGCCTGGTCCCGGGCAGCAGCGACCGCGCAAGTCGAACCGGACCCAGTGGATCGTGATGGGCGGCGCGGTGCTGGCCGTCGTACTGATCGCGACCGGCGTGGTCGTCATGGTCACCGGTGGCAAGAAGGACCCGGCGCCGGCGCCGGTCGCTGCTGACACCCGGACGCCTGACCCGGTCGGCACTCTCTACACGCCGCCGACGCCGTCGCCCACCGCGCCGGTGATCACGAAGGGCCCGTACGACACGGGTGTCTCGATCGGTGGTGGGGTCTGGTTCACGCCGGCGAAGGGGTGGATCAAGGACCCGGACAAGGGCCGGTCCGGGGTGAGCTACCTGCTGCCCGAACCGGGGCGGGCGGGCGCGATCGACGGGTATTTCTGGGTGCGGCAGACGAATCTGATGGGCGCGAAGGCGTTCGCGGACCATCTGGTCGACGTCGAGTCGAACAACCTCGAGCACGTGGTGATCGGCAAGGGCAGCTACCGGAAGTGCACGAACAAGGCGCTGAAGCTGTGTTACGCCACCAACTACTCCGCGGTGGTGCCGGTCAAGGGCAAGCCTTCGGTGGTGTTCTCGGGGTTCATCCAGTCCTTCGAGGACCACAACGGGCGGACCACGGCGACGGACGCGGCGCTGCAGCGTGAGGTCTGGGCGAAGCACAAGCAGGAGGTCCTGAACATGAACGGATCGCTGGTCAAGAGCTTCTGACTCTCTGCTGTTGAGCGGTTCCGGCGGGTGATTTTCGGAAACTGTCGGCGCGGGGTCGTACGGTTGGTGGCATGAGACAGGTCACCGATCTCCAGCGTATGGTCGCGCCCCTCAAGGTCGTGTCCGATTTCGACCCTGCGGGCGACCAGCCGGCCGCGATCGCGGAGCTGGAGCGCCGGATCAACGCGGGCGAGCAGGACGTGGTGC
>CAVUFT010000005.1:0-50106 GCA_963740725.1 uncultured Actinomycetota bacterium | reverse complement strand
GCACCGAACTGATCAACGTCGTGGACAAGACCCAGTGGTTCTGACCCGGAGGTTCTGCAAGGCCTCATAAATCCGCCCCGAAGAAGGAGTTCGACCATGCGTGGTACCCGCCCCCTTGCCCTTCTTGCCGCCCTCGTCGCCAGCGCCGCCCCCTCACCAGCGCCGGTACGGCGACCGCAGTCCCCGCCTGCACCTACCCGGCCGAGGTGCTCAACCTGAGCCGGTGGAAGCTCCAGCTTCCGCTCGACGACCCGAACCAGTCCGGCACCCAGGTCCTGCAGATCACCCGGCCGCGGCTGAACACGTACGTCGTCAACCCGTGGTTCAAGCCGAACTCGTCGTGTAGCGGCGTGCAGTTCCGCAACGCCGTCAACGGCGTGACCACGCCGAACACCAGCTACGCCCGCTCCGAACTGCGCGAGATGGAGAGCAACGGCACCAGCGAGATCATGGTCGTCGAACTCCGGCACCCACACGATGGTGATCGACCAGTCCATCGACCACCTGCCGAACACCAAGCGCCAGGTCGTCGCCGGCCAGATCCACGACGGCAACGACCGCTCGACGTTCCGGATCGACGGTTCGAGCCTGTACGTCACCCGCGACAACGACACGAAGTACAAGCTCGTCACCAGCAACTACGTCCTCGGCACCCGCTTCCAGGCCAAGTTCGTCGTCAGCAACGGCTCGATCAAGGCCTACTACAACGGCGTCCTGCAGACCACGATCCCCGTCAGCTTCACCACCGGCTACTTCAAAGCCGGCGTCTACACCCAAGCCAACTGCACCAACTCGTCCCCCTGCGACTCCAGCAACTACGGCCAAACCACCCTGTACGGCGTAACAGTCACCCACAGCTGACCCGAACGCACGGGCCGCGAGCACCCTGTCCTAGGCGCTCGCGGTCGCCGTGGAATCATGGGTCAACGCTTGCGGTGCTTGGGGTCCGCGTCGTCGACGACCTCGACCTGCTCCTTGCGGACCTTTTCGCTGACCTGCTGCTCCTCGCGCACGGTCTCGGTCTCCAGGCCGACCCGCTCGACGGCGACGGTCTCCTTGGCGACGACCGGGCGCTCCTCGTGCAGCGTCACCTCGACGTCCTCCTCACCGATCTTGCCGCCGCGGCGACCGTTCTCGATCGGCTCGCGGACCACGTGCACCTCTTCGTGGCTGACCGGCACAGTGATCTGCTGCTCCTCGGTCACCACCTGCTTGTGCAGCCGGACCTTACCGGTCTCGACCGTCTCGGTGCCCGCGTGCAACCGCTCCTCGGACCGGATCATCTACTCCTGGCCGGCGCCCTTCATGTCCTTGCCCTTCCCGGCCATGCCCTCCGCTGCCCGTGCCATGCCCGGCTGCGTGCATCCCGGAGTATGCCGGCCTGCATGCTGTAGTGCCGGTACAGCTCGCCGCCTCGGCCTCCGACAGGTGACCCTGGTCGTCGATCCGCGGCGCGTCCTTGATCAGGTCCTTGCGCGCGCCGACGTGCAGCCCGTCCTGCTCGGCGTGCGCGCCGGTCAGCGGGACGAACGACTCCTTGCTGCCGAACAGGCCGGTCTTCACCGTCACCCACTCCGGCTCACCGGACAGGTCCGAGGCGTACAGGTTCGCGGCGGTGCCGACCTTCTGGCCCTCCACGTCGTAGACGTCCTGCCCGATGGTCCGTTCCAGTTCCTGCGCGGTGCTCATCTGGACTCATCCCCGTTCTGGTTGTCGTCGGCAACTGCCTACCAACGCCGGGTACCCGGAGCGACGCAAACAAACAGCGAGTGACTCACATCACGTGGTCGAGAATCGCCCACATCACCCGAACGGCCGGTCCGCGTCGATCGGCGGTACCACCGCCTCTACGGGCGCCGTGCAGTTCCCTGTAACCCAGCCGGAACGTCCGCTCCGACAACGCGAACGCCTGATGCACGGCCAGCAACTCCGCCGCAACAACTTCGCGCGCCAACCGAACCGCCTTTGTGAGTTTTCCGGCCGCTTCCCAGGTGAAGGTCTGGACATCCTCCTGCCCGTTGGACGTCTCCATCGCACCGATTGCCGCAGGCAACGAGAGCCGCCGCAGAGCGTGCGCCGTCGCCACCGCCCTCTTGTGCACGGACACCAGTCCCGCCTGCGGACCGGGCACCCGCGCCAACTGCGCCGGCAACCCCGTCACCGCAGGATCCAGCAGCCGATGAATCCGAGCCGTCGACACCTCCGCCGCATGCGTCAGCGCGGCCACCAGTGATCGCAGTGCGCCGCCAGGTCGATCCCGTGAAACCCGGCCGTCCCCAGGAACTCGCCCTCCAGGAACGCCGGAGAATCAGTCACCCCGTCCAGTCCACGCTCGACCGCTTCCTCCAGCCGCACAACCGTCCGCCTGACATGGCGAACACCTGTCCCGCCACCCGGAACGAAACCGGCGCCTGCAGCGCCCGCGGTCGACTTCCGGCCCAGCAAGCTCAAGAATCCTCGCCAGCTCACCGTCAGCAGCTCATCCCCCCGTCCACACCCGCGGTTATACGGATCCCGACTAGCCCCCACCACAGCAATCGCCCCCGCAGCTACCACCGCTGATTCTCCACCAGGCCGAGCCCGAGTAGCCTGCAGCCAAGCCCGCCCAGTAGCCCCGGGAATCCCGGCCAGCAAGGCGATCCCTTCCTTCGGCCCCAGCTCGAAGGAGGAGGGAGCCGCCGCGGCGGTCCCGCCTAGGCGACACGTATCCGATGCCCGTCGAAGTCTTCGCGAGGTGAGCACTTCGGCGGTGAGCACGGACCGATTCCGACCAGCGGCCCGAAGGCGTGGGCCAGCGGGATGATCTCCCCGGCCGACCCCGCTCCCCCCAGCGGGATGGCGGGACGACGTCGCCGTTGAGAAGGCAACCAATTGCAGGCACAGCTCGGCCGAAACCCCCGCATCGCCGGTGAGGAACGTCCGCAGCCGGGCGACAACAACGGCACGCGCCTCATCAGCAGGCAACCACGGTGGACCGCCGACAGCCCTGCCCAGCAAGAGGTTTCGCTGATGGACTCGCTTGTTCCGGCTCGCTGAGCCGACCCTTGCTCATGGCCCCCATCCCGGTGTTCACCCCGTAGACGGGATCACCGGCGCCCAGCGCCGACAGTACGGCGTACCGGGTGGTTCTCAGACGCTCGAGCAAGGCGGGTGAGAGCTCGATCGGCAAGGTATCGAGGGTCAGGTCTTCGGGTCGGGAGATCAGCATGTCAGTGGAACCTGAGCATCGTGCCGACGTCGGCAGCCTCGGCCCGGCGCAGGATCAGGTGCGCGATCGCCACGTCCAGCAGCGAGAGTCCGCGATGCCAGAAGAGGTTGCGCTCGGCATCGTTCTCGCGTCCGGGTTTCTGGCCGGCGACGATCTGCCCGAGTTCGGCGTACAGGGTCTCGGGTGAAAGCCGGCCGGTGTCGACATGCCGCCGGAGGGCACCGAAGCGCCCGGACTGCGCCTCGCGCCAGTCGTCGACGACCACCTTGTCCATCACGTCGAGCAGATCCAGCTCGACCGCGCTGATGGTGCCGTACGGGACGACGAAGGCGCCGGGTTTGACCGCAGCCGTGCGCAGCAAGGGCTCCGGCTCGTTCAGCCGGGTCGCCTCGACGATCACATCCGCGCCGTCGAACGCCTCCTCGGCCGTCGCGACCACCCGGACCGGCGTGGACAGTTCCTCGGAGAGCTCGGCCGCGAACTGCTCCCGCGACTCCGGCCGGCGCGACGTCACCCGGATCTCGTCGAGGTCGAACAGGTCGTCGAGCATGGTGACGTTCCACCACGCCGTACCGCGCGATCCCGCGTGGCCGAGGATCTTGCTGTCCGGGCGAGCCAGGTGCCGCGCGCCGACCGTGGTCATCGCGCCGGTCCGGGCCGCCGTGATCATGGTCGCGTCGAGAACAGCCAGCGGTACGCCGGTGGTCGGGTCGAAGAGGGTCGCCATCGCCAGCTCGCTCGGGAGCCCGACCTTGTAGTTCGGGACGAAGTCGCCGACGACCTTCACCCCGCTGACGCCGTGGTCACCGAGCCGGTTCAGATGCCCGCGCAGGACGTTGAAGTGCCCGATCCCACCGTTGTCGGGCTGCAGATGGACCCGCGGTTCGAAGCTCGTCTCGCCTTCGCCGTGATCGCGGACCGCCTCCTCCACCGCGTCGACGATCTCCGTCCGGGTCAACCCGAGCGAGTCGATCTCCGGCCCGGACAGGAACCGCAACCAGATGCCCTCAGCCATCAAACCTCCACGTTGATCTCCTCCGCATCGTGCCAGGCGAGGGCAACTTTGGTCTCTTTCGGGGCCTTACGGTTCGACTTCGGTATCGCGCCCTCTTGCAGCACCTGATCGGCGTCCCGGGCGCTGTTACGTTCGGTGGACAGGAGAGGAGAAGCCACCATGAGCACGGAGATCGCGACCACGATCGGGCACTCGACGTCCGACAAAATGGTGCTGTTCGGCGGACTGCCGGTCGCCGGCGCGGCGCTCGGGTTCTTCCTGCCCCGGATCGCCGACTGGGCCGCCGGCCAGAAGTGGGTTCCGTTCCAGGGCCCGCTCGAGCTGATCTCGACCTGGGACAGCTGGTGGGTGGTCGTGATCTGTACTGCGGTCGGCCTGCTCGCGGGCATTCTGCTGGCCGGGATGGCTCTGGAGGACACGCTCAAGGTGACGATCACGAACAGCGGTATCGAGTTCCTGAAGAACCAGAAGACCGTGCGGGTTCCGCGCGACCAGGTGGCCGTGGTCTTCCTGGACGGCCGGGAGATCGTCGTCCAGGATCCCGCCTCGCGGGAGCTCGCGCGTGAACGGCACGACCAGCTGAAGAGCGACGCGAAGCAGATCCCAGCCGCGTTCCAGGCGCATGGATATCGGTGGTCGGCCGCCGGTGATCCGTACGGCGACCGGTTTCGTCGCTGGGTCGAGGACGAACCAGACCTTCCGCCAGCGGTGAACGCCGTACTGCGGGCCCGCGCGAAGGCGTTCGACCAAGGAGACAAGGGCAAAGCCGATCTGAGGGAGCTCCGCGCAGAGATCAGCAAGCTTGGTTACGTCGTACGGGATGAGAACAGGAACCAGTACTGGCGTGCGGTCGCGGGTTAGCAGGCCGGGATCGGTTCGCGGATCAAGAGTGGCAGTTTGGCGGCGGTGGCTTCGTCGGCGGGGGCGTAGACGACGAGGTGGGCGCTGTCCCCGTTCGGTTGCTGCCACAGGTTGGTTGCGAGCAGGCGGAGTTCACCGATCTCCGGGTGGTCGTAGTGCTTGGTCGCGGTCGTCGGGGTCATCACCTCGTGGCGTTCCCACAGGTCGCTGAACTCGGCGGACTCGGTCTGCAGCCGGTTCAGCAGGGCCTTCCACGCCGGGTCGCCCAGCCCGGCCGTCATCGAGGCGCGGAACTTCGCCGCCATCACCCGCAGGGTCGCCTCGAGATCGACCATCGTCGCCCGGGTCTGCTCGTTGGTGAAGGCCAGCCAGATCATGTTCCGGTCCTCGGCCGGGATCCGGTCCAGGTCGCAGAACAGCCGGCCGAACGCACGGTTGTAGGCCAGTACGTCGAGGCGCCCGTTCTGCAGGCTGGCCGGGTACGGCTCGAGCTGGGTGAGCATCAGCCGGATCGCGTCGGTGACCGGGCTGTAGCCGTTCGCCGGGGTCGGATCGACGGACCCGGCCAGCCGGAAGAGGTGGGTCCGCTCGGAGCGGTCCAGCCGCAGCGTCCGGGCGATCGCGTCGAGCACCTCGGCAGAGACCTGGATGTCTCGGGCCTGCTCGAGCCAGGTGTACCAAGTGACCCCGATCGCGGCGAGCTGCGCGACCTCCTCGCGCCGCAACCCCGGCGTACGGCGTCGGCGCCCGGCCGGCAGACCGACGTCCTCCGGCGTGAGGCGCTCCCGGCGGCTGCGCAGGAAGGTGGCCAACTCGTCCCGGCGCGGGTGGTCGCTAGCGTCCATGCCACCAGGATCGCACCGGCTCCAAACTGGTACCAGGTGGAATTTGTACCAGGATAAGGAGACTCTGGTACCAGGCTGGGCGGCGCCTGATCGTGGTACCCATGACCTCACAGCTCACCGCAACCACCCGGCCCGCCACCGCGGTCCCCACCGGGCATCTGAGCGCGATCGGCCTGTTGGCCCTCCTGCTGTCCGGAGCGATGCCGATCCTCGACTTCTTCATCGTCAATGTCGCATTGCCCGCGATCGACACCGATCTCGCGGCCGGACCGGCCCTGCTCGAGCTGATCATCGCCGGCTACGGCGTCGCGTACGCCGTACTGCTCGTCGTCGGCGGTCGTCTCGGTGACGCCCTCGGCCGGCGCCGGATACTGCTGATCGGGATGGCCGCCTTCATCCTGACCTCGCTGGCCTGCGGTCTCGCGCCGACCGCCCTGGTGCTGGTCATCGCCCGGATCGCGCAGGGCGCCGCGGCCGCGATGCTGAATCCGCAGGTCCTGGCGACCATCCAGACCGCGACCACGGCCGAGCGCCGGAACCGGGCCGTCGGCCTGTACGGCGCGATGGCGGGCCTGGCGATGGTGATCGGCCAGGTGCTCGGCGGGTTGCTGGTGGGAGCCGACCTCGCCGGATTCGGCTGGCGGACCGTGTTCCTGGTGAACGTGCCGATCGGCCTCGTGGCGTTGTGGCTGACTGCGCGAACCATGCCGAACACGCGTGCCGCCAAGCCTGCGCCGGTCGACCGGGCCGGGACGGTGTTGTTCAGCTTGATGCTGATTTTGCTGCTGATCCCGTTGAGTGAAGGGCGCGCCGCGGGCTGGCCGGTCTGGTCCTGGATCAGCCTCGCTGCCGTGCCGGTCGTCGCCTACCTGCTCATCCGGGTGGAGCGTTCCAAGGAATCGCGAGGAGTGCTTCCGCTCTTGCCTACAAGGCTTCTCGCCGTCCGCGCAGTACGGATCGGGTTGGTGCTGATCGTGCCGTTCTCGATCGGGTTCGGCGGGTTCATGTTCGTCTTCGCGATCGCGCTCCAGCAAGGACTCCACCTCGGGCCTGTCGAAGCAGGGCTCGCTCTGACGCCGTTGGCGGTCGGTCATCTGACGGCCTCGCTGGTCGGGCCGCGGCTGGTCAATCGCTTCGGCACGCGAGTGCTGATCGGCGGCGGTCTCACCCAGATAGCAGGACTCGCAGTACTGGCTTTCGTCGTACTGCGTGGCTGGGAGCACCTCACGCCGCTCATGCTGTTGCCGGGGATGGTGCTGACCGGGCTCGGCACCGGTAGTCAGCTCCCGGTGATGTTCCGGGTCGTGCTGTCCGGCGTACCGGGTGAGTTCGCGGGTGTCGGGAGCGGGTTGATGGTGACCATCCAGCAGTCGTCCCTCGCGGTCGGTGCCGCGCTGGTCGGGTCCGTCTTCCTGTCGCTCACGTCCGCGCTGCCCGGTTCCGGCGATGCGCTGGCCTGGACCATCGCGGTCATCGCCGCTCTGATCGCCGCGACCGGCGTCCTGGCGACCCGCGCGAAGCTCGCTGGGTGAGACACGGCGTGCGCGAGTTGGACCAGGTGGGGACTATGGAAGCGTGATCACGGTTGAGCAGGCGAGGCGGTTGCGTAAAGCCGGGGCGCTCTGGGTGCCGGGCGCCGGGGACCGGTTCGTGGTGCCCGACCGGGAGATGGACGACGACGTGTTCGTGGTCAGCGACATGACGGTCGAGGTGCACGACTATCCCGGCGGCAAGGTGATCGGGTTCAACGGGACCACCGAATGGGCGCTCGACAGCATCGAGCAGCGCGAGGTGATCTGGTTGCCGCGCGAGGAACAACTCCGCGCGCTGCTGGGACCCCGCTTCCGAAAGATGGAAGCTGTGCCTGACGGCTTCGCGGTCGAGACAACAGAGGGCACTTACGTCTCAGCAGATGCTGAGCAGGCCTATGCAGAGGCACTGCTGGATCTGCTGGGCGGCTGAAAAGCAAAGGGAAGAAGCGGGGGTAGGGATTGATCTGCTGGGCGGCTGAGGAGTTCAGATTGACGGCCGGTCGGGTAGAGGTTCGGGGCCCCTCAGCCCTCATCCCTACCGGACCGGCCGTCCCTGGTGGCACATCCTCCTTCCAGTCTTAGTCGGGCTACCTGATTCAGGAAAGTCAGCGGATCAGGGCGTTGCGTAGCTCGGCGGCGCGGTGCGCGATGCGCTCCCGGGAACCGGCGGCGAACCGGTGCAGCTGGGTGTCGAGGACCGCGGTGGCCTGCAGATGCGTGACATCCAGGAGCTCACGCACCCGGCGTACGGCGGTCTCGCGGTCGGGCGCTCCGGCGATCGCGTCGAGCACCTCGGATCGCCGGTCGAAGGCACGCAGCAGGCCTTCGTAGATCTCCAGCTGCGTGTACGCCGACCGGTCCGGCTCGATCGCTCCGGGGTGCACGACTCGATCGTCTCCCTTCACGGCGGCGTGGTCGAGTCCTGCACCGCGAACCACCTGCCGCCACAACGCCGGTACTACGGGCCGGCGCGTCCGGGTGGATCCACGGGTGATCATCGGGGCATATGTCGTCATCTGTCTGCGCTCCTGGTGATTTGTCTGGCGGGTGCGATCTGGGTCGGGGTGGTGCTGCGCCCGGCGGTCGTCGGGATCCCGGTGGTGGTCACCGGGATCAGCCGGCCTCGGCGGCGCCGCTGACCTGCAGCGCCGGGCAGCGGTTGCCGGGGGTGGTGAGCGCCTCGAAGTGCCAGGGCTCGTTGTCGTAGCGGCGGCAGAGTCCGTACCGCCAGCCGTTCTTCTCCAGCCAGGCCATCGCGGTCCGCGGGCCGATGTCGACGGCTCTGCCCTTGACGTGCGCGGACTTCTCCGGCGGCAGCACCCACTTGATCGCTTCGCGGTACGAGCCGTACTTCACGATCGCCTCCTTCAGCAGCTGGTTCTGCTTGGCGACGCTGCGCCGCCCGGAGGTGATGCTGATCGTGATCCCGTCCTGCTTCGCGGCGGCGGTCGCCTTGCGCAGGCGGGACCGCAGCTTCGGGGTGAGGCCGAGATCGCTCTCCTCGGCGTACTTCGTACCGGTGGTCTTCGGCGCGACCGGTCGGCTTGGGCTTGGTCGGCTTGTGGGTCGGCGTGTGCGTCGGCTTCGGGGTCGGCGGCAGGGTGGCGCTGGTCTTGACCGCGGGCGGTTTGTTGCCAACGGCACCGGATCCGGCGACGACCGGCTGCTTGTCCGCGGCCGAGTCGCCGGCGAACAGGTCACCGACCTGGGAATGCCAGATCAGCAGCGACCCCACCGCGAGCACCGCGACAGCAGCTCCGATCACGGACAGCAACCGGGGTCGCTGCGTGGACGTGGAGCGCGGCGGCAGCTCGTTGGTCATGGGGTACAGCCTCTCGGTTCAGCACGGTCGCCACATCGGCCCCAGGGACCGTCCTCAGTGGCCAGAAGTCGGACCTGGGTATGGGGTCGGACGCCCGATCTCCTCCGAAAGTTGGAGAAACTGCCGGTCCGGGCGCAGGAGTCGTCAATTGTTCACCACGACTACTCTGAGCAAGTAAGCACGTGGGCCGAGCGAGTCGTCGAAGGGTAAGTCGGGTGTTGAACTTCTGGCGACGGTTGTCGTCGGTGCAGCAGGACCTCCTGCTCGCCGTGGCGATCGCCGTCGGCTGGTTCGGCGGGCTGACCCTGATCAACCACAGCGATCTGCGGCCGAAGAACCCGAGCGTCTCCGTGGTCACCGGGATCTTCCTGGTGCTGACGGTGGCGATGGTCCGGACGATCCCGCGGACGACGCTCGTCTTCGTCTCCGTCTGCTACCCGCTGGTCTACGCCTCGGCCGAGACCGGGCTCGCCGAGCAGATCGGGCTGGACATCTTCCGGGCAGCCGGCGATCAGCGACGCGGCGCTGCAGTCCGAGCTGCATCTCGTCCCGCTGCTGGTGGTCGGTTATCTGGCCGCGTCGAGCGGTGTCCGGCGGTTCACCACGCTCTTCTTCACGTATGGGCAGCCTGTTCGCCCTGATGATCTGCCTGCCGGCCCTGGTCGCCATCGTGCTGCACAAGCGGCCCGACATCACTCACTACGGGCCCACGGTACCAGAACCTGCCGACCGACGTTTCCAGTCTGTACGGCTATATCGACGTCTCGCTGTTCGTCTTCGCCGAGGCGCTGATCTGCGGCATGGTGCTGCTCGGCACGAACGCGCTGCGCCGCCGGAAGACGCTGCTGGTCCTCGAACAGCGCAACGCCGCCCTGATCCGGCTCCGCACGATCGAGGCCGAGCGGGTCGCGGCCGCCGAGCGGACCCGGATCGCGCGCGATCTGCACGACGTGGTCTCGCATCACATGAGCGCGGTGGTGATCCGGGCCCAGGCTGCGGACCGGGTGGCAGACCGCAATCCGGAGGCGCTCCGGGAGGCGGTTCGCTGGATCATCGGCAGCGGCAAGGAAGCACTGACCGCGATGCGGGAGACGGTCCGGGTGCTGAACACCGCGTCTTCCAGCAGCGGCGCCGAGACTGCGCCGGTGCCCGACCTGTCCGACGTGGCCCGGATGGGTGACCGGCTGAAGGCAGTCGGCGTCGAGGTGACGATGAACCTGCCGACCCGGCGGCAACTGACCTCCGCGACCGACCTGACCGCAGTACGGATCATTCAGGAAGCGCTCACCAACGTGATGGTGCATGCCAAGGCGACCGCGGCCCAGGTCAGCTGGCAGAGCGGGGTCCAGGGTGAACTGCTGACCATCGACGACAACGGCAGCGGCGGGCCGCCGCCGGTGAACGCGCTGGAGACCGCCCGGCGGAACGAGAGCGGCCGGGGCAACGGCCTGATCGGGATGCGGGAACGAGCACAAGCGGTCGGCGGCACCCTCGCCGTGGCCGCCGGACCACTGGGTGGATGGAGAGTGCAGGCATGGTTGCCGCCACAGAGGTGACGGAACAGATCCGGGTCCTGGTCGCCGACGACCAGGGCGTGATCCGGATGGGACTGGCGATGATCCTCGATCACGAGCCGGACCTGACCACGGTCGCGCAGGCCGGCGACGGCGAGGAGGCGCTCCGGCTGATCGAGCAGTACGACCCGGACGTCGTGCTGATGGACATCCGGATGCCGGTGATGGACGGGCTGGTCGCGACCGAGCGGATCACCCGGGCCGCGAAGGAATCGGGCAGCAATCGGCCCGCCGTACTGGTGCTGACGACGTTCGACGACGAGGCGTACGTGCTCAGCGCAGTACGGGCCGGGGCTTCGGGGTTCCTGCTGAAGGACACCGATCCGGATCTGCTGGTTTCCGCAGTACGGGCTGTGCATCGTGGGGACTCGCTGGTGGATCCGGCGTCGACGCGGGTGCTGCTGGAGCGCTGCGTCGAGTTGGAGCGGCGGGTCGGTGGCGAGGAGCCGGCGCCGGCGGCGCTACCGGATGCGGCGGTGGGCGGGAGCGCTGGCCCAGTTGAGCGATCGCGAGCGGGAGATCCTGGTCTGGATGGCGCGCGGGCTGTCGAACCGCGATCTCGCGGCGAAGCTCTTCGTCAGCGAGACGACGGTGAAAACCCACGTCAGCAACGTGTTGTCGAAGCTCGGGCTGTCCAGCCGGGTCCAGGCCGTCGTGGTCGCCTACGAAGCCGGCGTGGTCCGCCCGGGCGAGGCCGACGTCAACTGGGACGCTTAGCTCAGGACGTAGAATCGCTTAGCTCAGAATGTAGATGGTGCCTACGGCAACGGCGATGAGCACGATCACGGTCAAGAGCTGAGTGAGAAGCGACGCCTGACGGCGCTGTGGCAAGAAGTCCCCGGTCATACCTTCAAGCGTGCCTGGCCGGGGCGCTCCACCCATCCTCCCTGGGAACGGTTCGCACGTGACACAAGTCGCCCCCGGACGGACCCGATCTCATCCCCAGGGATGACAACCGGGAGTCTTCTAGCTTCTTCGAAATCCTTGTGGCCACCAGCCGGGATCTGTGACCGTCGAGCGCAGCAGCCAATCTCCCGCAGGAGGAATCGATGCGTAGACCCGTCACCCTGGCGATCACCGCCGCCGCGCTGGTATCGCTCGCAGCACCGCTCCAGGCGAAGGCCGACGTCTGGCACTTCGTCGCCCACTACGGCCACAACTTCTCGGCCTGCGACGCCAAGGGCAAGGCAGATGTCCGCAACGGCTGGGCCGGCGCCTACGACTGCCGCAACGTCGGTCCGGTCCTCTGGCCGAACTTCGACCTCTGGGAAGCCTGACCGACGACCTAGCGGGCTTTCAGGCTCGCCCCGAAGGCCTGCTCGACCGCCGCCAGGGTCTGCTCGACGGTCTGACCGTCGACCGTGATGACGTTGGCGGCGGTTCCCTCGAGTTGGCCGCGGATCAGCTTCCAGCCCCAGATGAGACCGTGGTGGATGCCTTCCGGGTGTCTGCGTTCCAGTCTGGCGAGCTGTTCCTCGCTGGACGGCATCAGCCAGACCGCGTTCTCGCCGACGCCGGCCATCTCAGGAGTGACCGCCGCACCTTCGACAACGACGCCTGCGTCAGGGGCGAGCTCCTCGAGGTCTTCCAAGATCATCGGCCGACGGTCGAAATCGCCCGGGCCGCTGCCGAGCACATGAAGCCCGGCCGCAGCCGCGCGCTGCTCGTGGTCGCGCGCATGAGCGTCAACGCTGTAGTAGAGAAGCCCATGCTTCCGGGCGAGCAGTTGGCTCACCGTCGTCTTACCTGCCGCCGCCGGACCGCCCACCCAGAAAATGTCCATAGGGTTCAATCCTATTCACCGAGATACTCGGCGGCGACCTTCTTGGGGACGCACATGCGCCAGGCTTCGAGGATGAGTTCGCGGAGTTCGGCTTCGTCGAGGGCGGCGAGGTTGACCTCGATCCAGCGGAAGCGCTCGTCGGACTTACTCGGCGGCAGGAACTTGTCCGGGTACGCCGCGATCGCCGCGTCCCGCTCTTCTTTGGGGAAACCGATGCCCATCGTGCGCTCGTCCCGCGACATCGCCAGATAGACAATCTGGCCGACCCGGAATTTGACCCGGTCGCGCACCAGGACCTCATAGCTGCGAGGCAATCCTTCGGTCACCGCCCGGATATCCGCCAAGTCCACCACAACCAAAAACTGTACCCCCGCACCACGTCAGAACTTGTCAGTCTTTCCGCCATCGCGAACGAGCTGTTCATCTCGGTGAACACGGTCGCCACGCATGTCGCGCGGATCCTCACCAAACTCTCCGTAACCACCCGGACCGAGGCTGCAGCGGTGGCCCACCAGCACCGGCTGGAATAGCCGGGGTCTGTACCGTGGTCTGATGCCCGAAGCAATCGTGAGCGCGGTCGAAGGCGCTGAGGTGGTGTTCCGCCTCGGCGACCCTGAGCATGCGCTGACCGGCGTCCGGCTGTGGGAGGAGCTCGGTCTGGCGGCCGAGCAACTGGAGTTCAAGCCGGTCGACTACGGCTGGGAGCTGCGGCTGCCGCGGCCCTCGGTGCACCGGATGGAGTACCTGTTCGACATCGCCGACCAGGGATGCGGACCGACCCGACCAACCCGCGCGTCGTCGGCGGCGCGTTCGGCGAGCACTCCTGGCTGCCGCTGCCCGGGTACGTCGAGCCCGCCTGGATCTCGGTCGAGCCGATCGCAGGCGGAGCTGACCCCGCTGCCGGTCGAGACCCGACGCCGGTCGGGCCGATCGACGTCCAGGTGTGGGCCCCGACGGGGATCGCCCCGATCTACGAGCTGCCGCTGCTGCTCTCCCATGACGGGCCCGAGTTCGCGGCGTACGCGGGCCTGACCCACTACGCCGGCGCGATGGTTGCCGATGGCACCCTGCCGCCGTTCCGGCTGGCGCTGATCCGGCCGACCTCGCGCAACCTCTGGTACGCCGCCAACCCGCAGTACGCCGAAGCCCTGACGCAGCACGTGCTGCCCGCGGTCACCTCGCAGTACCGGAGCAAGCTGCCGGTGCTGATGGGCGCGAGCCTCGGCGGCGCTGGCCGCCCTGTACGCCGAATGGCACCACCCGGGCACCTTCGACGGGCTCTTCCTGCAGTCCGGCTCCTTCTTCACGACGGCGACCGACCCGCAGGAGTCCGAAGTTCGAGTACTACGCCGAGGTCACCGGTTTCGTGAACCAGGTGCTCGCGGCAACCGCGGCCCCGAGCACGGCCGGCGATCGCGATGACCGCGGGGACGCCGGAGGAGAACGTGCACAACAACCGGGTGATGGCCGCGCACCTGACTGCGCTCGGTCTCCGCGTAGCCTTCGACGAAACGCCGGACATGCACAATTTCACCGCCTGGCGTGATGTGCTTGATCCCTGTCTGACGGGTCTACTGCGGCGCACCTGGAGTGAGGCCGATGGAACGTGAGCAGGTCGAACTGGAGGCGCCGGGGCTGGACCGGCCGGGCACGCTGATCCGGTACGGCCACTACGGCCGACCCGGTGCTGGTCTTCCCGAGTGAGCAGGGCCGGGCCTGGGACTACGAGAACAACGGCATGGTCGGCGCCGTGGCGGACCTGATCGAGGCCGGCCGGGTCAAGCTGTACTGCGTCGACTCCTACGACCACGTGAGCTGGTCGGACCGCAGCATCCCGCTGGAGGAGCGCGCGCAGCGGCACGGGCTGTACGAGTCGTGGATCCTCGACCAGGTGGTGCCGGCGATCGGCAGCGATACGCCCGGTGCTGCGGACATCATCACCACCGGCTGCAGCCTGGGCGCGTTCCACGCGCTCAACTTCGCGCTTAAGCGGGCCGACCTGTTCCCGATCGCGATCTGCCAGTCGGGGAACTACGACGCGGCCAGCTGGCACGCCTGGGGCGAGCGCGGCGACGCGACGTACTTCAACAACCCGGCGGACTACCTGCCGAACCTGGAAGGCGACCACCTGGACTGGCTGCGCAGCCGCATCTTCCTCGTGCTCACGGTCGGCCAGGGCGACTGGGAGACGCATCCGACCGGTTCGCTGCCCTCCGCACGCGCGACGTCCGCACTACTGGCGGCGAAAGGCATCCCCCACGAGCTGGACATGTGGGGTCACGACGTAGCTCACGACTGGCCTTGGTGGCGCAAGCAGCTCGCCCACCACCTGCCCCGATTCTGCTGACCCTTCCTCCCCTGGAGCTCACTGTGGCTGACCGCTCTCAGCACTTGATCGGGTTGTTGCTCGGCGCCGAGGAGGACTGGCCGCAGGCCTTCGAGGGGCTGCTGCGCCAGGTCGGCCCGGTCACCGGCCGGCGGCACAACGCACGAGTTCAGCACCGAGCGGCTCACCATCGAGCCGTTCGACCTGAACGACCCGGTCCGGGTCGGGCTGGTGATCGACCGGCTCGCGTACTGGTACTACCACCCGCGCGAGTGGCTGAAGAAGGCCGCGCTGATGAACGGCACCTACCTGCTGAACTCGCCGTTCACCTTCCAGGCGATGGAGAAGCACAGCGCGTACTGCGCGATGCTCCGGCTCGGCCTGAAGATCCCGCGGACCGTGCTGGTGCCGTACAAGAACCCGGTCGACAACGTGCGCTGGGCCTACACGTCGGCGAAGTACAACAAGCCCTTCGACCTGGACGCGATCGCCGACGACCTCGGCTACCCGATGTACATGAAGCCGTTCGACGGCGGCGGCTGGCGCGGCGTCTCGCGGATCAACAACCGCGAGGACCTGCACACGGCGTACGACGAGTCCGGCGAGATGCTGATGCACCTGCAGGCCACGGTCGAGTACGAGAAGTTCGCCCGGGCGCTGTCGATCGGCGCCGAGACGATGGTGATGGACTTCCGCCCGGACGAGCCGATGCACAACCGGTACGCCGTCTCGCACGACTTCCTCAGCCCGTCGGCCGGCCACCAGGCGGTCGCGATCAGCCGGATCGTGAACGCGTTCTTCGGCTGGGAGTTCAACTCCTGCGAGATGCTCGTCGCCGGCGATTCGGTGCACCCGATCGACTACGCGAACGCCTGCCCGGACGTCGCGATCACCTCGCTGCACTACTACTTCCCGTGGGCGATCAGCGCGCTGGTGAAGTGGTCGGTGTTCTCGCTCGCGACCGGCCGCCGGACCAAGGTCGACCTGCACACCGAGCGGTACTTCGCGGTCGCCGACGACGAGTCGCTCGACTACGACGCGAAGATCGAGGCCTACCTGGCGCTGGCCGACGAGTACTTCGAGACCGCGAAGTACCACCGAGTGGTGCGCGGAGAACCTGCCCGACTTCGACCAGCGACTGGTCGAGTGGGTCCAGGGCGACGACTTCGACCGCATCCTGCGCGAGACCGTCGCCGCCACCTACCCGGCCCACGAACAAGAGAAGTTCCTCGCCCACTTCCGCGGCCTCACCGGCCTCTGGGCAGCCGACCAGTCAAAGTAGGACGACCACGAGAGCGGCGGCGATTGCTAGTTGGATCGTCGCCGAGGTCAGCCTCCTTCTGGACTTGCTCCACTGCAGGTCTGACCATGCCCAGCCGGCCAGGCCGACGTCGGCGGCTAGCAATGCGAGGCCGATCAGCCAGAGCCAGGGTGGTACTGCCTGCCAGTCGACGGTCGCCCGGGCGAAGAGCAGGAAGAGGACGCCGGCCAGCAGGATCAGCACTACGTCCAGCCGGTCGCGGAGCTTGCGGCGGTGGAGCTGCCAGGCGGCGACGAGTGGGTAGCCGATCGCGAGGACCAGGAGGAAAACAGTTCTCATGGCTGAGCCGCCAGCAGCTTGGTTCCGAAGTCGTCGACAGAGGCCGCGACATCGGACAGCACCACGACGGCTCGCTTGCGCTCCAGGTCGATGCCGACGAAGGAGCGGTACCCGCCGGTTCCTCCGTCGTGCCAGACCATGCTGTGATCAGTCCCCGGTAGTGGGCTGGTGAGCCAGAACATTCCGATCCGGTCGCCGTCGCCGAAGTCCTTCCGCGGCGCCAGCGCCTGGATGCCGTAGTGCCCCCTCAGCAACGACTGCAGCATCAACGCCAGGTCGCCCGACGTGGACACCACACCACCGGCCGGGCCGTACCCGTCCTGCACCCACGGAGCTTCCTTGCGTCCACCTGAGCTGTAGCCGTCCGGAGCGGTGGCCGGGACATGCGTCTCGTTCATCTGCAGCGGCATGCAGGATCCGTTCGGTCAGGAGCTCCGAGTAGCTCTTGCCTGCTTTGCGGGCGAGGGCCTGACCGAGCAGTGCCGCGCCGAGATTCGAGTACGCCGGGTTGCCGCGACCACCGGTTCCCGCGGCTTTGGCCTGATCGATGACCTGGTCCACGTCGTACGGGTAGGGATTGCCGGCTGACCAGCTGGCGAGAGTGACCGCGCCGCGACCAGTGGCTGGTGCGAGGTGTTGGGCAGGCCGGAGGTGTGGGTCGCGAGCTCCTCGAGCGTTGCGGTGGAGACGCTCGGATCCGCCGAGCGGGACCAGCAGGCCGACTTGCTGGTCCAGCTTCACCTCGCCACGGCGTACGGAATCCACCAGCAGCAGGCCGGTCAGCGTCTTGCTGATGGAGCCGATCTCGAACGGGGCGTGCTCGTTGGCGCCACGGCCGGCGAACACCATCGAGTTGTCGCCGATCACCGCGACGGCCAGTCGATGCCCAGGGCCCTCGTAGTTCTGGTCGATGAAGGTCTGCAGCTTGGCGTCACCGGTCCTTGCAGTCGTCAGTTCCAGAGTGCGCGGGCGGACCAGCCAGCCGCCTGCGGCTACCGCGATCGCCAGTAGTACGGCGATGAGTTTCATGCTCACCTCTCCAAAGCAGCCAAGATCGCCAGTAGCGCGACCACCCGGGACGGGGGTACTGCGAAGACCCCGCGGCTGGGGCTGTGTAGCCAGCCTTCCGCAGTCAACTGCCGGAGATGGTGGTAGATCTGCCCGCTCGTGCCAAGACCTTCGACCTCACTGAGTCCACTGACTGTGCTCGTCCCGCGCAGGATCTGCTGCAACAGGGTCAGCCGCACCGGGTTCCCGAGGGCTGCGAGTGCTCCGGCCCACTCGGTCCAGTCCGCTTCCAGGACTGCTTCCTCACCATCTACAGCCTGTGGACGAAGGCGGGCCGAAGCAGCTGATTCCAGCGCGGCGATCCGCTGCTCCAGCGCTGCGAGCCGGTTATCCACAGCTTCTTCCACACTGTGGATAGTACGTAGTTACGTAGTATTGCAAGTACTAAGGCTGGCGTGGTGCGCGACGAAGAGGTGCCGGCGTGGTGGCAGCGGCTGGGGCTCGACGGGCTGATGGATGTGCATGTGCACTTCCTGCCGGACGGCGTGATGAACGCGGTCTGGGGCTACTTCGACCAGGCCGAGGAGCACTACGGCCGGGCATGGCCGATCACCTACCGGACCTCTGTGGCCGAGCGGCTGGAGACGCTGCGCGCACTCGGCGTACGGCGGTTTCCCGCGCTCGTGTATCCGCACAAGCCGGACATGGCCGCCTGGCTGAACCAGTGGGCTCGTGACTTCGCGGCCACGACACCCGGCTGCGTCCCCAGCGGGACCTTCTACCCGGAGCCCGGCGCCGCGCAGTACGTGAAAGAGGCGCTCGAACTCGGCACCCGGATCTTCAAGGTGCATGTCCAGGTCGGTGACTACGACCCGCGCGACGACGAGCTCGATGCGGTCTGGGGTCAGCTGGCCGAGGCCGGCGTACCGGTCGTCGTGCACTGTGGATCAGGACCGATCCCCGGTCGTCATACCGGACCGGGGCCGTTCGGTGAGGTGGTCCGCCGGCATCCGCGGCTGACCGCGGTCATCGCGCACCTGGGCATGCCGGAGTACGCCGAGCATCTCGCGCTGGCCGAGACCTATCCGAACGTGCACCTCGACACCACGATGGCGTTCACGCCGTTCGCGGAGGCGATGATGCCGGTCCCGCCGTCACTCAGGCCGCGACTGGCGGCGCTGCAGGACCGGATCGTGCTCGGGTCGGACTTCCCGAACATCCCCTACGAGTACGCCGTACAGCTGGAATCATTGGAGCGCCTGGAGCTCGGCGACGACTGGCTCCGCGCCGTCTGCTGGCACAACGGAGCGCGGCTACTCGGTCGGTAGCTGGGCCGCGAACCAGGCGAGAGTGAGGCCGGTCAGGAGCGCGTCCCGGTCGAGATCGAGGTTGACCAGCTGGGCGTTCCAGGCCAGCAGAGCTGTGCTCAGAACCAGCGCGGAGATCTTCTGACCCTCGTTGAACGCGGTCAGGTTCTCGTTGAACCAGCGCACCTCGGCGAGCTCCGCCGCGTCCAGTCCACGCTGCTCGGCCTGCGCCTCGGTGACTTCCGTGTACGCCGGGGTCGCGGCGAGCCCTTGCTGGTCGTCGCCGACCTGGTATTCGTCGTACCCGAGGCGGCGCATCAACTCGTCCCAGCCGGCCGCGGTCCGGCGGCTCGGCGAACCGCCGGGCGGGCCGGTCAGCGCGGTCCAGGCGATCGACGGGATCACCAGGTGGTGGCTGCCCCGCGCCTCCAGCCGGCCGGCCGAGTCGAGCACGTCCATCACGCCACTCGGCCAGGCGTGCGTGAGCAGAGCCGGAGTCGCGTCGGGGTTGGCGGACCGCAGGTGCAGGAAGTGGACGAACTGGCCACTGATCTCGGTGCTGTAGTGGTCGTAGGTGCTCAGCCGGCGCTCGTGCACCCGCCAGTCGTATCCGGCGGTCCAGTAGTCGAGCAGTTCGTCGGCGTACGAGGCCGGGACGATCCGGTCCAGCCCCGCCGCGATGTAGTCGCTGCTGTCGCGGAACGCCCGGAGCCGTCGTACAGCGACTCCAGGTCGGCCTGCGGCACCTGGAGCCGCAGCTCCCGGACCTCCGCAGTTCGTTCGATTCCCACCCTGATCGACCTCCACGCCTCTCCCCGCTTTCGAACCCGCGACTTCCCCAGGATGATGCGCCGGACCACCGGTTAGTTCGGTGTTACCACCCTCTTCTAACGATCCACAGACCCGTACGGTCCGTCCGGGCGTTGCAAGTTGCTGCAATTCGAAGATTTCCGAAAGGTCTTGACAACGCTGTCTCTTCGCTGCGCCGACCCGTTGCCCAGCTGATTTCAACGTTGTAAAGTCGTCGCGACCGCGCACTCCACCTCATCGGAGGCCCCTCGATGTCATCCACCCCCGCCCAGCCCGACGTCCCTCGCGCCGAGCACCCCCGGCCGCAGTTCGTCCGGCCCGACTGGCTCACCCTGAACGGCGAGTGGCAGTTCGAGCTCGACCGCTCCGACTCCGGCCTGGAACG
Source organism: uncultured Actinomycetota bacterium (assembly GCA_963740725.1). Taxonomy (GTDB): domain Bacteria; phylum Actinomycetota; class Actinomycetes; order Propionibacteriales; family Kribbellaceae; genus Kribbella. Next base: position 30,030 of record CAVUFT010000005.1, on the reverse strand, counting down.
CGGCGTCCGGGACCGCGACCTGCTGCAGCGGATCGTCGTCCCGTTCGCGCCCGAGTCGCAGCTGTCCGGGATCGAGAACGTCGACTTCCTCGAAGCCGTCTGGTACCGGACGACGGTCACCATGCCGGCCGACTGGTCCGGCCGCGAGGCCGTCCTGCACTTCCAGGCCGTCGACCACGACGCGACCGTCTGGGTGAACGGCGTCGAGGTCGTCCGGCACCGCGGCGGCTTCACCCCGTTCAGCGCCTCGCTGAGTCGGTGTCGCGTCGCACCGGCGAGGAGGCGGTGATCGTCGTGCGCGCCCGCGACACCCGGTACGGCGTCACAGGCGCGCGGGAAGCAGAGTCACGCCGTACTTCAACGCGGACTGCCACTACACCCGGACGACCGGGATCTGGCAGACGGTCTGGCTGGAAGCCGTTCCGACGGTTCATCTGCTGCGGCCGCGGATCACCCCGGACGTGGCCGGGTCGTCGTTCCACATCTCGGTGCCGGTCTCCGCGAACAAGGCCGGGTGGAAGGTTCGGGCGATCGTCTCCGACGAGGCCGGCGAGGTTGTCGCTGCCGAGGTCCGGGCCGATCTGGATCTCGCACCGCGACTGGTGCTGCAGCTTCCCGCCGACCGGGTCCGGCTGTGGGACACGACCGACCCGCACCTGTACGGCGTACGGTTCGAGCTGGTTGATGCCGAGGGCAACATTGCTGACACGGCCGAGAGCTATGCCGGGTTGCGATCGGTGTCGATCAACGGTCCAGGCGATCCTGATCAACGGCAAGCATGTCTTCCAGCGGCTCGTGCTGGACCAGGGGTACTGGCCGGAGAGCCTGATGACGGCTCCTTCGGAAGAGGCGCTGGTGGCCGACATCGAGCTGAGCCTCGCGGCCGGCTTCAACGGGGCGCGGTTGCACCAGAAGGTCTTCGAGGAGCGGTTCCTGTACCACGCGGACCGGCTGGGCTACCTGGTCTGGGGCGAGTTCGGCGACTGGGGTGCGGGCATCGCCGGGACCGGCGACGACAACCAGCAGCCGACGGCGTCGTTCGTGACGCAGTGGCTGGAAGCTGTCGAGCGCGACTACAGCCACCCCTCGATCATCGGCTGGTGCCCGATGAACGAGACGCACCAGCTGCTGCACGACCGGATCACGCAGCTCGACGACGTGACTCGCGCGATGTTCCTGGCGACCAAGGCGGCCGACACCTCGCGGCCGGTGCTGGATGCGTCGGGCTACTCGCATCGGGTGCCGGAGACGGACGTCTGGGATTCGCACAACTACGAGCAGGACCCGGTCGAGTTCGGTAAGCAGATGGCCGGCCTCGCCGACGGTACGCCGTACGGGAACACCGGTCCGGAGCAGCGGCCGATCTCGCAGGCGTATGCCGGGCAGCCCTATTTCTGCAGCGAGTTCGGCGGGATCTGGTGGAACCCCTCCACCGCCTCCAGCTCGTCGGGGAACGACAACACCGAGTCCTGGGGCTATGGCCAGCGGGTGAAGGACGAGGCGGAGTTCTACGAGCGGTTCACCGGGTTGGTCGATGTGCTGCTCGACAACCCGTTGATGTTCGGCTACTGCTACACGCAGCTGACCGACGTCTTCCAGGAGGAGAACGGGATCTACTCCTTCGACCGGTCGGTGAAGCTCGACGTGGAACGGATCCGGGCTGCTCAAATTCGGCCGGCTGCTTTCGAGGGTTAGAGCTCGAGTCGCGTGCCGTCGGGCGGAAGTTTGACCCCGGCGGCACGGATCTCGGCGTACTCGGGCCCCTGTGGATCGAGCACCGGGTTCGTGTTGTTGAGGTGGGTGTAGGCCCAGTGCCGTGCCGGGCTGGGCAGCACTCACCTTCCGGATCTTCTCCAGACTCGCCGTGATCGGCAGATGCCCCATGGCTTGCTGAGCTGCACCCATTTCCGACGATCCCCAGAACGTTCCATCCAGTACGACGTACGTCGCGCCGTCCACGAACTCGTCGAAGCCCTCCGGCCAGTCTGCCAAGCTGGGCGCGTAGACGAGGATGCCGCCGGTGCGGTGGTCCTCGAATCGGTAGGCGATCACCTCTGCCGGTCTGCCGGCGTACTTCGGGGTTTTGTTGCTGACCGCAATTGTTTTGATGCGGAGTCCCGGGATGGTGGTGTTGCCCCAGGACCAGTCGCCGTACCGTTGCGTGATCGGCCGGACCGGGAAGTCGTGGGTGAGCGCTTCGAGAACTGCCGGCGGGGCGTGGACTTCGAGGCCGTTCCCTTCGCGGAGCATGAGCAGGCCGAGGGTGTGGTCGAGTTCGGCGTCGGTCAGCAGGACGCCGCGGAGTGGGGAGTCCCGTCGGCCGGGACCGGCGGCCAGCTCGGGTGTTGCGAGGATCTGGGCCCGGATGTCAGGGGACGCGTTGACCAGGTACCAATTGTTGCCGTCAGCACTGATTGCCAGACCGTCCTGGGTTCTCGGTTGGAGGTTCGGGTTGGCGCAGGTCGGGCAGGCACAGTTCCATTGCGGGAAGCCGCCGCCGGCCGCAGTACCGAGCAGGATCGCCTTCACCGAGCAACCTTGCGCATGACGAACTCCATTGCCTGGCTGGGTTTTGCGAGGATGAGGTCGACGAGGTGCCGGTCCGGAGACTTCTTGCAGACCGGGTCGGTGGCGGCTCCGTCGCCGGTGAGCTGGAACGCCTGGCAGCGGCAGCCGCCGAAGTCGATACCGCGACGATCGCAGCTTCGGCAGGTGTCGCTCATCCAGTCCTCGCCGCGATAGGCGTTGAACGACTCCGATCCGTACCAGATCTCCTTCAATGGTTTGGTGGTTGCATTGTCGAGGTCGAGCGTCTCGATCGCGCTGGCCGCCGGGCAGGGCAGGACGGTTCCGTCCGGGGCGATCGTGAGCTGGCGGGCGCCCCAGCCGTACATGCACGGCTTCGGATACTCCTCGTAGTAGTCCGCTACGACGTAGATGACCTGCATCTTCCCTTTCAGCCGATCGATCGCAGCCCGTACGACGGGTTGCGCTGCGGCCAACTGTTCCTTGGTCGGCATCAGCTGGTCGCGGTTGCGCAGCGCCCAGCCGTAGTACTGCGTGTTGGCGAGCTCCAGGCGATCGGCACCCATCCGCTCGGCGAGCGCGATGATGCCTTCGAGCTGGTCGTGATTCGCCTTGTGGAGAACGACGTTGACGCTCAGCGGGAGGCCGGTTCGCTTGATCAGGTCGGCGACGACGATCTTGTGCTGATGGGCGCGGGTGCCGGCGATGCTGTCCGCGCGATCCTGGGTTGCCGCCTGGACCGAGAGCTGGATGTGGTTGAGGCCCCGGTTGATGAGGTCGTTCAGCCTGTGCTCGGTGAGGCCCAGGCCGCTCGTGACCAGGTTGACGTAGGCGCCTAGCCCGGCGGTGTGTTCTACGAGCGCAGGGAGGTCTGGGCGACCGAGTGGTTCGCCGCCGGAGAAGTGGACCTGGAGGACGCCCAGATCTCTCGCTTGGGTGAGAATCTCCTTCCACTGCTCGGTTTTCAGCTCTTTGTCGCGGGCCAGGAGTTCGAGCGGGTTGGAGCAGTAGGGGCAATGGAGTGGGCAGCGGTGGGTGAGCTCGGCGGTCATACCGAGCGGCGCTTCGGTCATATCCACTCCACCACCTGACGATCGGCGAGACGATCCAGTACTGCGCGCACCTGATCCACCTGCACCCCGTCGTACCGGGCACTGAGAGCGGTCGCGATGTCTTCCGTCGTACGGGTCCCGTCGGCCAGCGTGAGGATTGCGGTCGCGGTGGGATTGGGGACGAGCACACCTTCCGGATAGAGCAACACGTCTACTCCCCTCGTGCGGTCGAACACGACCCGCACACCTTGCCTCAACCGCGGTGTCATTGTTTGGCCGCGGCGCGTTCGATGGCGTCGAGCATCGACCAGAGAACGTCGCATTTGAAGGAGAGTGCGGCGACGGCGGCGTTCTGCTGCTCACGGGTGACGCTGTGCTCGACGACCAGGTCGAGTGTCGCCTGACCTTCGCCGGAGACCGCGTCGATCCGGTTGGTGAAGTACGCCAGGTCCTCCGAGCGGATCCACTCGTACGACGCGAGCATGTCCACCACCCGCCGCTTCATCAGATGACCGGAGAATATCTCGGTCAGGCCCTGATGCGACGGCTTCGACCCACGGCTTGGTGCGCGCGAACGTCACGTAGGCATCAACCGCGAACTTCGTGCCCGGCGCCAGATGCCTGAGGTCGAGCACCTCTTCGCGGGCCAGTCCGACGGCTTCACAAAGCCGCAACCAGCGCTCGAGCCCGCCCTCCGCCGACGTCCCGCCCATCGCGACCTGTTGCGGCTCGCGCGGACCGTCGCGCGCGGCCCCTCGTGGGCCGGTCCGTCGTGGTAGATGATGCGTTGGAGCCAGGCCCGGCGGACGTCCGGCAGCGGACAGTTGCTGATGATCGCCGCATCCTTCTGCGGAATCATGCTCTGGTAGTACCAGCGGTTGGCGGCCCAGATCCGCAGCTCGCGCTCGTCGAGGTCGCCGTCGTGCAGGCGCCGGTGGAACGGATGCGTTCCCCAGTACCGATGCTCGAGACCGCGCAATGCCTGCGTGAATTCCTCGGCCGACAACAATTCGACGGTCACCGTTGAAGCGGACACCCGCGCCTCCGTGTTCGAACGTCACAAATGGAACATCCGACAATTGCCCACCACCCCACGGAACAATTCTGGGAATTCCGCGGGGTTTGCCCGGAATCGCGGGCGCGATGGTTCCGTGAAACGGAACAGCGGGGGCCCGCCAGGACCCCCGCTGTCAGGTCAGTCGACCCGCGCCGCGTACGAGGTGACCTCGGTCGGCGTCTCGAACTCGATGAAATCGGGGACGATCCAGGCTTCGCGCTGGGTAGTTTCCACCATGGTGTACTCCTTGCGATCGTGACGGGGGGCGCCGTCTTCGATACCCGACCCGGCAGAGCCGGGAATCAGCAACATAAGACTTATGCAACCTCTTTTACTAGACCCGTCCCGCCATTCGAGCGTCAATTCTTTGATGCCCCGTCAGGTAAACGTTGAAATGCAGTTGCTCAGGCCGAGGTCGCAATTCCGCGGGTGAGCGCTCCCATCGGCCTCGGCGCGGCGTCCTCGTAGAACTGTTCCAGCTCGACGATCTCGAATCCGGCCGCCGTCACGGCGTCGCCGATCTTCCGGGTGAGGTGACAGCCGCCGACGATCCGCTTGTTGAGCGGCTCGAGTCTCCGCTGCCAGCGCACCACCGACTCGTCCGGCGCATACCCGTGCTCCAGGAAGTGCAGGCTGCCGCCCGGCCGGAGTACGCGGCGAAGCTCCAGCAGGGCCGCTTCGAGGTCGGGGATCGTGCACATCGACCAGGTCGAAAGGGCAGAGTCGAAGCTGTCGTCGGGGAACGGCAGCGCTTGCCCGTCGAGACCTGATCGCTCTATCGGAACGTTGCTCTGGGCCACTCGTCCGGCGGCAAGCTTCCAGCCCAGGTCGGCCGGCTCGACCGCAGCTACGCGAGTGACTGCCGCCGGATAGAACGGAACGTTGTGCCCGCTCCCGAAGCCGATCTCGACCACCTCGCCGGTCAGGTCGGCGCAGACGCGGGCACGGTTCGGCTGGGCCGACTTGGCGCCGCACGCAAAGTTGATCAGGCGGGGCAAGACCCGCTCGCTGTAAACGCCCATCTCAGCCTCCGTCGTCGGTTCAGACTAGGCCGAGCACGCTGATTCGGTCAGAGCGTGTGGGTGGCCAGCTGAAGCAACAGGCTGGCGACGGCGACCGCAACCCAGAGGATGGCCCCCAGCAGCAGCGGCCGAATCCCGGCAGCGCGCAGCTCGGACGGCCGAAGCGAGAGCCCGATCGCGACAAGCGCACAGGTAATCAAAAAGGTCCCAGTCAGCGTGAGCCCCGGCTGCCACCCATCCGGCACCACCCCCGCACTCCGAAGCCCCGCCGCCGCCACAAACCCCACCAAGAACAACGGCACCAACTTCCGCCAAGGCAATTTCCGAGGCTGAGCCCCCGACCCCGCCGCCGCATCCGCGGAGAGCGCGACGTGCGCAGCACCAGCCTCGGGCGCCGCATCCGCGGGAAGCGCGAGGTGCGCAGCACGAGCCTCGGGCGCCGCGTCCGCGGGGAGCGCGGCGTACGCCGTACGGGCTGCGGCTCGGGCCTCTCGGCGGGATTTGAGGAGGACGAGGGTTAGGACGATGGGGACGAGGGTGAGGGAGCGGGTGAGTTTCGACGACGAGGGCCTGGTCGCCGGCGGATTGGGAGTAGGCGTAGCCGGCGGCGACGACCGAGGAGGTGTCGTTGATCGCAGTACCGGCCCAGAGGCCGAATGCTTCCGGGCTGAGGCCGAGGAGGTGCCCGAGCGGCGGGAACGCCGAGTACGGCGACGACGTTGAACGTGAAGATCGTCGCGAGCGCATACGCGACCGACGAGCGCTTCGCCCCGATCGCGGCAGTCGCGGCGGCAATCGCCGAGCCGCCGCAGATCGCAGTACCGACTCCGATCAGCGTCTGCGTATCACCCCGTACGCCGAGCAGCCGGCCGAACACCCAAGCCCCACCGAGCGCGACCGTCAGCGTCCCGAGCATGACCGGCAGCGAACTCCCGCCGACCCGCACGACTTGCTGAAGCGACAGCCCAGTTCCGAGTACGACGATCGAGAGCTGCAGCAGATTCTTCGAGGCGAAGTCGTAGCCCGGTCGCAGCTTCTCGCGACGCAACGCCGGCACGAGAACCCCGGCCAGCACCCCCAGCACGATCCCGAACACCGGCCCACCCACCACCGGCACCAACCGCCCGAGCGGCACCGCCACCCCCGCCAGCACCAGCACCACAGCCACCCCAGGCAGCCGCCCGACGACCCGAGCAACCCGCCCACCCGGCGCGGGATCCGACGAGGTGGTGTCCGTGGCCGTACCGATGCGCGAGGTGACTGTCTGCGTGACTTAACCTCGACGTGCAGCATGCGGTTGGCCTCTCGGATTAAATGTACGCACATTTAAGCTAAGAGATGACCGGACATTTGGCAAGACGGCGGGCTGCAGCGTCCTTGGACCAAGGGCGAACAGTGCCGTCCCTGGAGTAGTGGGAGCTGACGACCGGATGACCGAGCGCAGGCTCGACCGCAGTGGTGGTCAGACGCTGTGGAAGCAGTTGCAGCAGGACCTGGTCCGGCGGCTCCGGGCCGGGGAGTTCGACGACGTCTTCCCCGGCGAACTCCAGCTCGTCGAGGACTACGCGGTCAGCCGGCACACGGTCCGGCAGGCGCTCGCCAAGCTCCGCGCCGACGGGCTGATCGTCGCCGAACGCGGCCGCCAGCCTCGGGTCGCGACGACGCCCGAGATCCGCCAGCCGATGGGCGCGCTGTACAGCCTGTTCTCCTCGGTCGAGGCATCCGGCCTGCCGCAGCACAGCGTCGTACGGGCGCTCGACGTACGCGCCGACGGCGTCATCGCCAGCCGCCTCGACCTCGAAGCGTCCAGCCCGCTCGTCTACCTCGAGCGCGTCCGCTTCGCCGGCGACGAGCCGCTCGCCCTGGACCGCGTCTGGCTGCCGAAAACGCTCGCCGAGGGTCTCCTCGACGCCGACTTCAGCCACACCAGCCTCTACAACGAACTGGCCAAGAGCACCGGCCTCCGCCTCGACCACGGCCGCGAGGACATCCGCGCGGTCAACCCGACGCCCGGCCGAGCGCGCCCTCCTGCACTGCCCCGCCGACGCCGCCGCCTTCTCGATCAACCGCCTCGGCCACGCCCAGGGCCGCAAGATCGAGTGGCGCCACACCGTCGTCCGCGGCGACCGCTTCGCCCTAGCCGCAGAATTCTCCGCCCACGAGGGCTACCGCCTGACCCCCGCCACCACCGCCACCGCCCTCCCCTGATCAAGCGCGGCCTCAGAGGGTGATCGACTTGAGGTGGTCGACCACGATGAACTCGGCTCCGGTTGCGACGACCGACGTACGGAGTTTGGTCAGGCCGCCCCAGTCCACGGCCGGCTTGTCCAACGGCTGATCGAAGTCGTCCCAGTGCGTGGCGATCACGGTCTTGACGGGTCGAATCGTGTCGAGCAGGCGATCGGTGACGCCGGGCTCACCGCCAGGCGCAGCCAGTACGACGTCCACCTGGAGATCGCGCAGCGCAGCAGGATCGAAGCCCGCAGTACTGAGGCTCAAGATCCGCAGCCCACCAATGGTCAGCACGTAGGCGAGCGTCCCGCCCTCGACCAGATCCGCGATCGTCCGCGGCCGAGCCGGTACCGCCCCCGGCCGCGTCCCCGGAAACGCGAACTGATGCCGCTTGCCGCCACACGAATGCACCGACCGGAACACCTCGACGGTGAACCCCTCGAACGGCAGATACTCCCCACCGGACACCTGCGACAACTGATCCCCCGGCGCTTTGAGAGCCCTCAGCAGATTGAGATGCGTCTCGTTGCCGAGCACGGTCGCCTTCGTCTTCCGCGCGATGTACGGCACATCGGGGAGATGGTCGTAGTGCCCGTGATGCACCAGAATCGCGTCTGCCTTGGTCACATACCGATCGATAACAGCCGGCGAACTCACGATCCGAGTCCCGGGATCAGCGCCCTCAGCCGAATACGTCCCGGTCTTGAACCGCGTCAACCAAGGATCAGTCAGTACGACGTACGCCCCACACCGAATCTGCCACGCGTGATTCCCCCACCACGTGAACTCCACAGACTCCCGCACCCCGGCGGTGCCGATTCCCGCTGGTCGCAGCTCCGCCAGCCCGATTCGCGATAGTCGCGGCGTCGGCTCCGCCAGCGGTTGCCGCGCCGGCTCCAGCAGCGGCTCGTACGCCGGCTGCTCCTGCGACCGCGGCGGCTGTTGCCGCCGTTCCACCGAGTAGGACCCGTCTCCGACTGACCGACATCTCGTCTCCTCTCGCCCGCCGGACCACCCGGCGAACGAGCCTCAGTCAAGATGCCCCGCTCGACCCATGTCGAATATGCTCTTACACATGAGCCGATCTGTTGGTGATATCGACGCAGGTCAGCTGGGCCATGCTGACTGAGCGGCACCTCCAGATCTTTGTAGCGATCGCCGACGAACTCCACTTCGGCGACGCCGCTCGCGTCGTCGGCATCACCCAGCCGCCCCTCTCCCAAGGCCTCCGACGACTGGAAACACTTGTAGGCGTCAAGCTCTTCGAGCGCGGCCCCGGGCAGGTAGAACTCACCCCAGCCGGCGCAGCCCTCCTCCCCTTCGCCCGGCGCGCACTCAACTCCTTCGAAGAGTTCCACCAGGCCGCCAGCGTCCAAGACCCAGACGGCCCAGAACTGCGACTCGGACTAGCCCCCGAGGTCCCAGCCACCGTCGGCGCCGCCCTAGCTGCCGCCTGCAGCACAGCGCTCCGCAGTACAAGAGTCTCTGTAGTCACCGCACCCACAAGCGCATTAGTCCCTGCCGTAGCCACCGGCCGACTCGGCCTGGCCGCAGTACTCCATCCCGCAGTCCTCGACGGACTACTGGCAGGCCCCGTCATGCTCCTGAAGACCTGGGCCCTAGTCCCAACTGCCCTCGCCCCGGACGACGATCAACCGCTGCATCTGCGCGACCTCAGCGGACTCCCGATCGCAGTACGCCCACGCGCGGAAGCCCCAGCAGCCCGCGACCTCTTCCTAGACACCCTCAACCTCCACCGCCCCACCGGCGGCACCGTAGCAGTCACCGACGAACGCGCAGCCCTAGCCATGACCGCAGCCACCCAAGCAATCCTCATCACCCCCGACCAAACCTTGACCGCCCCAGCAGTAGGCCGCCACCCCCTAGTAGGCGACCCCCTCCCGCTACGCCTCCGCCTCGTCTACCCCCACCCCCGCACCCCCGCTTCCCTCCCCAGCGACCTAATCCCCCACCTAACCCATGCACTGGCGACCTCATGACCACGCCGACCTCCGGGCCCACCGGAGCCCGCTCGGGCGATGACCGTCCCGTCGAGCGCCGCCTTGCCGCCTCCCGCCTCACCTCTCCCAGGTCCGGCGATGCGCGGGCTAGCGCTCGGATTCGGGGGATTTTTGAGGATGCGGGCGTTCGGGGGTGGTTGCACGCGGCGCCGATCGAGGGGTCGGATCTGAGTGTCGAGGTCGACTCTGATGCTCGTTGTTCCGTTGGCGTCTGTCTACAAGTTGCCGTTGCTTGTTGGGTTCTGCCAGCTGGTTGACGAGGGCCAACTCGATCCGCGGGAGCAGGTGACTCTGTTGCCGGAGGCAAGAACTTCGGGACCGACTGGTCTTTCTCTGCTGGCTGATCCGGTGACGCTCTCGCGGCGGGATCTCGCGGTGATGATGATGACCGTCTCCGACAACGCGGCCGCCGATGCTCTACTCGATCAGGTCGGTATCGATCGGCTTGCGAGGATTCTCGATGAGCTTCGGGTTGAAGCAGACTCGGGTTACGGCGAGGGGCCGCCGAGAGTCTGCGGGCGCTGCAGCGGAGTACGGGAGCGCCTGATCCCGACGCGGCGCTCGCAGTACTGGCGGACAACGATCAAACCGACCCGGCCGGCGTCTACGAAGCCGCCAACGCCTCAGCCGGAACAGCGCGCGAGCTCACCCGCCTCCTGCAAGACCTCTGGACCGGTCGCCTGCTCTCCCCCGAACAAACCCAGTTCGCCCGCACGACGATGGAACGGCAGATCTTCCAGCACCGCATCGCGGCAGGCTTCCCGTACGACGGAGTGCGCGTCGCCGGGAAGACCGGCACCTTCGGCGCACTCCGCCACGAGGCAGCCGTGGTGACGCTCCCCGGCGGAGACGCATACGCCGTAGCCGTCCTCACCCTCGCCGCCCGAGGAGACCGCCGACTCCCCCGAGTAGACGCCGCCATCGGCGAGGCCGCCCGAACAGCCATCGACCTCCTCCGCTGACAGCGCCCCCAGCGTCCTAGTCGTTGACCACCGCGTAGGCCTCGATTTCGATGAGGGCGGCGGGGCTGAAGAGGGAGACGACCTGTACTGCGGTGCTGGCGGGTGGGTTGGCTGTGTCGATGTGGGTGTCGCGGACGGCGCGGATGATCGGCAGGAAGGCGATGTCTGTGACGAAGAGGTTGAGTTTCACGACATCGGTGAAGGTCGCGCCGGCGGCGGTGAGGCAGCGCTCCAGATTGGCGAAGACCTGCCGGGCCTGCGCGTCCGGATCGCCTTCGCCGACCAGTTGGCCGTCGGCGTCGAGGGCGACCTGCCCGGCGATCGCCACCCAGCGTCCCGGCCCGGTCACGACATGGCTATAACCGTTGCCCGGGGCAACACCTTCGGGCTTCGGGTACGAGAGATTCGTCAAGGATTTCCTCCAGCATCGGTTCGCGCTTGACTTCAAGCGCACTCGAATTGCTCCACTAGACACTATGACCTGGGACACCGACAGTTTCGACCTGGACGCCTACCTCGCACGCATCGGCGGCCAACGCACCGATGCATCCGTCGAGACGCTGTACGACCTGCACCAAGCGCACGTCCGGGCGATCCCGTTCGAGAACGTCGACGTCATCCTCGGCACCCATCCGGGCATCGGTTTCGACGCGATCCAGAGCAAGCTCGTCGGCCGGCAGCGCGGCGGTTATTGCTACGAACACGCCCTCCTGTTCGCCGCCGCCCTCGAACACCTCGGCTTCGACGTCACCCGCCGCGTCGCCCGCGTCCAGCCCCAGCGCCCCGGTCCGCGAACCCACGCGCTCCTGAAGGTCCGGATCGACGAACAGGAGTTCCTCGCGGACGTCGGCTTCGGCGCCGGCATGCTCCACCCGATGCCGCTCAAGGACGGCGCGGTCGTCGACCAGGCCGGCTGGGACCACCGTCTCACCACCGTCGACAACCTCTGGACCCTCGAGAAGAAGACCACGGACGGCTGGGTCCCGCAGCACGCCTCCGACGACGAACCGCAGCAGCTGATCGATTACCAGATCTACCACCACTACGTGTCGACCCACCCGAACTCCCCGTTCAGCACGAAGATCGTGGTGATGCGCCTCGACGAGGGGATCAGCCGTCGCCTCGTCGGCAACCAGTTCACGACCGAGTACGCCGATGGCCGGCTCGAGCAACACGAAGTACGGGACGAAGAAGTCGGCGACGCGCTCGCCGAGCTCAACGTAGTACTGACTAGTGAAGAGCTGGACCGGCTACAGCACGTCCTCGCAGGGCCACGATGAACTCACCGAGCTTCGAGCCGGCCCGAAGCCTCCTGGGCGTCGAGTAGCGCCTCGCCATGCTCGACGGCCCATCGCCCGAGCTCCCTCATCGGTCCTTCGACCAAACTCGTCCCCAGCTCGCTGAGGCTGTAGTCGACCCGCGGCGGTGCCTCGGCGTGGGAGCGACGCTCGATCAGCCCGTTGGCCAGCAGCCGGTTCAGCGTCTCGGTCAGCACCTTGTCGCTGATCCCGCCGATCGCGGCGCGCAACTCGCGCCGGCGGCTCGGCCCCGGTCGCAGGGCGGCGAGCACGACCGGATCCCAGGTGTGGGCGAACAGATCTGTGGCCGCGCGCAACCGGCAGTCGGCGACCAGGTCGTAGCAGTCGTGGTTACTCATCTCACCGCCCATCATCGCGCCTCGGTTACGCACCGATCGGTGCGTAACGCCTTTCCTACGGTAGCCAGACAACCATGGAAAGGAAGCAACGATGAGAATCGGGATCCTCGGTACCGGAACCCTGGCGGCAGGACTGGCGACGGCCTGGGCGAGCGCCGGACACGAGATAGCGATCGGCGGCCGATCGACGAGCAAGGCGCAGGAGATCGCGGATCGCCTCGGGCACGCAGTACGAGCTGTCACTCCGCGCGAGGCGGTCACCGAGCGCGACGCAGTACTGCTTGCAGTCGCGTGGGACGGCGTCGAGGACGTACTACGAAGCGCGGGCGCGGCGGACGGCGTACTGGATGGAACGCCGCTGATCGACCCCACGAACGCCGTCGAACACGGCGTCGGCACTTTGCTCACCGAACCTGGCGATTCGATCGCGGACCGGATTGCTCGGCTGGCTCCGGGCGCGCAGGTCGTCAAAGCGTTTCATCTGTTCGCCAGCACGCAGTGGACCGATCGCGACCAACCACCGGTCACCGTCGCGATGTGCGGCGACGACCCGGCGGCACTGAAGGTCGTCGGTGAGCTGGTCCGCGACGTCGGCGGCGTACCGGCCGTGCTCGGACCGCTGGCGCGCGTTCGTCAGCTCGAGGAGGTCGCCGGATTCGTCATCGGCCTGGTCTTCGCCGGCGTCGACCCCAGTTCCGCCATTCCCCAGGTCCCCGCGGCGGCTCGCGGCGTCTCGGTCCGGAACGACTCGCCGAGCTCCGACCCGAGGCCGAAGTAGTGCCGGAAGTTGTAGATCAACGGCGACCACGCACCCGGATCGACGTACGAAGTGCCCGGTACTACGACGCGCTCGTCCGCGTGCACTCGCAGAACTTTCGCCTGTACGACGAAGAAGTTGCCCTCAGCATCTAGTTGCACATCGACCGCGCGCGCCTCGAACTGCAAAGGGCATTCGGCGACTCGTGGCGGCCGGACGAGTTCGGAGGCGACCTCGGTCAGCCCGGCGGTCTCGAACTTGGCCGGCTCGTAGCGGAACCGCGCCTGCTTGTCGGCCGGGACCGGGTCGCGTCCGGTGCACCCGGCGATCCGTTCGACGTTGCGCCACAGGGATGGCGACGGGAAGTTGATCACCAGGTCCGGTCTGCTTCGAAGGTTTGCCGCCGTCTGGCCGTCCGTACCCAGTCCGAGGACCACGACATCACCGAGCGCCCAGGCGGATGACATCGGGGCGAGGTTGAAGGTGCCGTCGGGGTTCTCGGTGGACAGCAGTTCGACCGGCGTTCCGACGTACAGGATGGACGGTTCGATCGTCAGGTGAGTCATGGCGCCGACGCTACGAGCGGAATGCTTCGGTGGGCGCCGAACGATCGGCGAGGCAGGATGGGTGCGTGGATACGACCAGCGCAGGGCAGGAGCTCGCCACCTGGGCGCGGATGCTCGCCGACGGGACCCGGGCGACGGTGTGTCTCGCGCTGCTCGACGGACGGGCGTGGACGGCGACCGAACTCGCCCGGTTGGCAGGGGTTTCGCGACCGACGATCAGCGAGCATCTGAACCTGCTGGTGTCGGGTGGGTTGCTGACCGAAGTACGGCAAGGACGGCATCGGTATGTGAAGTTGGCCGGGCCGGAGACGGCGGAGTTGCTGGAGGGGTTGGCGGCGCTGGCACCTCGGCGTACGGAGGTCGCTACGAGCCTTGCGGCGGCGAGCAAACGGGACGCTTTCGCAAGAGCTCGGACCTGTTATGACCATCTCGCCGGAAGACTTGGCGTCGCATTGACGGATGCGATGACCGAGCGTGGATTGCTGGACTGGTCCGATGGAGTCGCGTTGACGCCGGAAGGCCAACGGTGGTTGGAGAATCTCGGCATTTCGGTCGATGGGCGGGCTGGGCGTCCGCTGGTGCGCTCATGCCTCGATGTGACCGAACGAAGGCCGCATCTCGCCGGGCGGGTCGGGGCCGCGCTGTGCGAACACGCTGTGAAACAAGGCTGGGTGACGCACATCACCGGCGGACGCGCCTTACGCGTGACCGCCTCGGTGCGCGATCTCGGCTTGCCCGCGGGCGTAGTACAGGATCTTGTGGGTCGTCGGGAAAATCCGACATTCCCTTCCAGCTCGTGAGATCCGCGACTGGAACACGCACTCAATGGGCATTGTCGGCTGATTCGGCCTACCCTTCGGCCATGACTGGTTTCGAGCCCGACACCGAACTGGTGTCCCGCCTCCCCTTGCCCAGCCATGTGGTCGTCCAGGTGAACGACCGCTGGTACCGCGGCTGGCTGATCGGCCGCGAGCACGAGGAGACGGGATGGACCGGCACGGTGCAGTACGAGGACGACGAAGGAGTGGAGCGGACGAAACGCCTACCGGCGGAGCGGATCGCCCTGCCCGAGTCGGACCGGCCGACTGAGCGAGCGTCGTAGGAGGAGGCAACGCACGAAGGCCCCTGGAGAGAGATCTCCGGGGGCCTTCGCGCGTAACGACAAGTCGGGGCGCCTCGTAGCGACAGACGAGAACCCCGCCCCAGGCCCTTCGGGCGGTTGACCTGGGGCGGGATCCTCAGTGGCGTTACACACGGTGTATCGCTGATCACAGCCCCGGTGTTACACGGATCAGGAAAGTTTCCTCGACCGGACCAGTCGCTGAGCCACTTCCCGCAACCGCACGTTGTTGTCCTGGGAGTACCTCCGCAGTACTGCGAACGCTTGTTCCCCGGTCAGCTCGAACCGCTCCATCAAGATCCCCTGCGCCTGACCGATCAGCCGCCGGGACTCGATCGCCTCCCAGAGGCTGGACTCACTGCGCGCGTTCGCGACCGCGACGGCCGCATGATCCGCCAGCAACTGGGCGGTGGACTCGTCGGCGTCGCCGAACCGGTCCTTCGCCGGGTCGAAGAGGTTCAGGACGCCGATCGCCTGACTCGGCGTCCGCAGCCGGATCGACAGCACGCTGCGGAGCGCGACGGCCGTCATCTTCGCCGACCACCTGGGCCAGCGGTCGTCGGCCGAGGCATCGCCGCTCCGCACACTCCGGTCCGCCTGGACAGCGTCGTACGACGGGCCTTCACCGAGTTCCACCTGCAACCGGTCGGCCTCTTCGACGAGCGTGTCCGTGCTGACCGCAGGTTCCAGCCGGCCGCCGCGGTGAATCAGGACGACGCTCGCGTGCCTGGTGGCGAGCGTCGTCATTGCGTACTCGAGGAACCGCTCGGCGGTCTGCTCGACGTCAGGCTGTTCATGCAGGTCGAGAGCCATCCGCGCCAGTTCCTGGGCGAGGTCGTCCTTCACGCCGTCCCGGCCAGGGTCCGGGACAGGCAGCGGGATGTCGTCACAAGTGGTCCTCAGGAAGTCGCTCGAGGCGGCATGCTGCGCCGCCGGGCTGACTTCCCAACCGGGAGGAACCTTAACACCAGAGCTATGACCGTCCCCGGACCGGCAGCCGCCGGGACAAGGAGCGATCCCGGCGCACGTGGCTGAACGCCGGGACCTGGAACCAACCAACCTCTCGAGCGACCGGTCGCTCCTGAACACTCAGTGCCCTAATCGGCTGAGCCCATTCGTTGCCAGGGCCCCTGTTTCCGGTTCTTGTCCCGGCCGCGGTCGGCGCCCGCTCAGAAATGGACGGCGAGCAGGACCCGGCCGGTCTCGGAACTCCTGATGTCGAGGGCCCGGATCTCGCTGCGGTGCAGCTTGGTCGTCGCGGCCGGCTTCACCGTCGTACCGGGTGAAGCGGTCCAGCTGGCGAGCAGCGTCGCCTTGCCGGACCCGTCCGTGATGTACAGCTCATAACCCCGGGAGCGCTCGCTCGGCGTCGCCAGTTCGTCGTACCGGCAACTGATCTCGATCGTGGTCCCCCACCGCTCGTCGACCAGCCGCGCATCGGCCGACAACTTGCTCGCCACCGTCTGCGCCAGTACTACGTAATCTCCCTGCTGATCGTCCCTCGCCAGCGGGACCGCCACCACCGCGCCGATCGCAGCCGCGGTCGCGGCCGTCGCGGCGATCACGCCCGCCAGTCTCACCCGGCGCCGCCGGCGATCCTTCTGCACAGCCCGGGTAAGTCCCGGCAGCAGGTTCGGCGGGGTGGCGGCGATCGTCGCGAGCGCGCGCTCGTCGGAGAGCACCTTGAGCGTCCCCGGCACGCCGGCCAGCGACGCCACCTCTTTCGCGCAATCGGGACAGGTGCGCAGATGCTCCTCGTACTCACGCCGTTCCTGTGCCGACAAAGCGCCGAGCAGGTACGCCGCGTCCCATTCGCGGTACTTGTCGCTCATTCCTGCGTCACCCCCCTCTCCTGCAACGCCAGCTTCAGCGCCCTCAGTCCATAGTGCAACCGCGATTTGACCGTCCCGGCCGGGATGTCGAGCTCCGCGGCGATATCGGTGACCGTGCGACGTCCGTAGTACGCGCGCACGATCACCTGCCGATGATCGTCCGACAACTGCGCCAGCGAATCCGAGACAAGCCACGCATCCAGTACTGCGTTCGCGTGGTCGGCGCTCGGCCGCTCCGGCAGATCGTCAGTGGCCAGCTCCCGGTTGACCCGGGCACTGCGCCGATCGTCGATGACCAGATTGCGCGCCACCGTGAACAGCCAGGCCCGGGCCCCCGCCTCGTCCTCGGTCAGGATCTGCGGCCGGCGCCAGGCGCGCAGCAACGTCTCCTGAACGACATCCTCGGCGAACCGGTCGTCCCCCGTCAGCCGGACCACGAACCGCCACAACGAAGGCGCGTGCACATCGTGCAACTCGCGCAACAACGCTGCCCGTTCGTCGGCCATCGGCACTCCTGCCTTCGTTTCGCGATCAGTCTGCCGCAGTCACTCAACTCGCTGCTGCTTCCTGAGGATCGCGACTGCTCTCCAGTGCCCACGCTCCCGACCCAGGAATGCGATCAACAGGAACGCAAACGAGAACAACGCCGCCTTCTCCCCGCCATTCTGCACAGGCAGCAAAGCCCCCGACTGATGCACGGTGAAATACGCATACGCCATCGACCCCGAGCACAGCAACGCGGCGTACCGCGTCCCGAACCCGACCAGCACGAACAACCCACCCACCGCCTGGATCGCCGAAGCCCACCACCCCGGCCAGACGAACGCCTCGATCTTGTCCACCCCCAGCACCCCGAACAACGCAGCAGCCCCGTGCGTGGCGAACAAGAACGCCACCACAACCCGGAACAGACCCAGTACTTCGTGACGCCAGCGCTCCATAACTCACTCCTCAGGTGAACGGACGGATTCCCACGCCACCAGCCGGCCTCACCCGCCCAGCAGCGCCCTTCTCCTGGAGTGAACGACCACCAACCCCATCCGGTTCAACCGTCCGTAATCTTTTAATCACCCTCCGAATCCGTTGACATCACCTGCTCCGACCCGCTAAGACACCCCAACGAGCGAACAACCCCCCAAACCTGACACACTGTCCTCGTCACCCAGGGGCCTCTAGCTCAATTGGCAGAGCAGCGGACTTTTAATCCGCGGGTTGTCGGTTCGAGTCCGACGGGGCCTACAAAACGCCAGGTCAGAGCACTGACCTGGCGTTTCGCGTCTCTCCAGCCCATGGTTTACCCCATGGTTTTGCCTTGTGCCGTGAGGATTCGCGCCGGCACCTCGCTCCCCCGCCACCATGGCCGGCGGTCTTCATGAAGGTGAGCGGCGACCATCCAGCCACGCATACCGGGTGCACTCCGCCTCCAGCAGATGCGGTGCTGGACGATCGATCCGTCAGACCACTTCGGCACCTTCACCACATAGCCGCCATCGCCCACATCCGTGTTGAGCGCCCAGCCATCTCCGCCGGCCTCACCTCACTCAGAAGCGGCTCATTGACCAGCGCGAGCCAATGCACCACGCCGTACTGCCAGTCCGGCGACCACTCGGCCGAGTGGTCGCCGGTCATCAGCGACCCTCCAAACCGTCGCGTCCAACGGCCGTAACGAGCACAGGCCAGCCACGGTCATCCAGCACGGCCTCTTGGGCGGCCCGTGGCGCACTAAGGGCCAGCTGAACAGCCCGGAGTTTCTCGACCGGCGGTCGCGACGAGTTGAGAATCTTCCGGATCTCGGCGCGCACAGAACACGTTTCGCATCGGATCTCGTGGTCCAGGTGCTCAGGTTCCGGTCTGTCCATCGTGAGTCCCCGTTCGGAAGGTTCACTTTGTGTCGAATTTTCAGACACGGAGTGAGATTATCCTACTTTGAGTTCTCTGCGGATTGCTCTAGGCGACTTGACCTACATCACGTCGTGTTCTTCGCCATGACGTCAGCCGATGCCAGCAGGCAGGATCGGCAACGTGAAGCCGGAAGAGATGGACGCGCTGATTGCGGGCAACGTGCGCGCAGCTCGCGCCAGAACCCGACTACGCCAAGAAGACCTAGCCGACGAGATGGGCTGGCCCCGCGCCACAGTCACCAACCTCGAATCCGGCACCCGCCGCGTCACCCTCGCGGAAGCCGTCCAGCTCTGCTCGGCTTTGCACCTAAGCCTCCGCGAGCTCCTCCACGGCGCCCCACAAGACGTCTTCGATTCCCTGGGGCTCCCCGACGCCCCGTGACCTTGCCCGAGACGTCACCCTGGGTGGAAACAGCGGCGACTTGACCCCCTATCCCTGCCTTGCACGGCGGTTTAGGAGCTCTCCCAGCTGAGCGGCACAAACCTGAGCCTGGGCCCGGCTGACTGTCCCGTTAGCGACCGACAGGGCACAACGCTGCGTTCTCACTAAGCAGACGCAGGGTACGAACTTCTGATCCGTAGTCGAGTTCAGACCGTCCACCCTTGACCACTGCGCGCCTGGAGACTGCTGCCGATCTGACGGGATGTCCAGGGTCGTCCGGGCCAATCCGAGGATGCTGTTAGCAAGCCCGTTAGCAAGTCGCCAGCCGAGCTGCCGATCGCCGGGCGGATCTCCTACAGTCTGCAGATGGCATTGCAGGTACTCAAACCCGTACGTCATCGCTGTGATCGGCTCAGGCAGTGCTCTGCTTGGAGTCGCGATCGCAACGGTCAGTCAGATCATCACGGCGAGGTCGGTTCGCCGATCACAGCACGAGTTGCTGAGCGCGCAGTCCGCAATTTCGACGCAACAATCTCTGCACGCTGAGCGTCGACGCGCGTACGCCGAATTCTTGGCTTCGGCCGACAGGTTGGACAGGCTCATCGCGGCCGCAACTCAGGCCCGAGTTCAAGAAAGGCGAATAACGACGAGGTCCCTGAGCAATGGTGGGTCGTTCTCGAAAAGATCGAGCCGTTGCGGCTTCTAGGACCGTCAGCCGTGACGACGGTCGCCGGTGAGTATGCCGAGAGCCTGGGTCTTGCGACTAGTGCCGTTCTCCAGAATCAGCCCGGTCCCCTGGGCATGGCGAAGATCTATCTCAGCCTGATCCACGCAATGCAGGACGCTCTCGACATCGAGAAGAGCGACAGGCGGCGGTTGCCTCCGGCCGCGCCTCAAGCGCCATGAATGACCACTGCGTCTTCCCGTCTGCCGTTCAGCCCACGCGTAGCGCGATCAGGAGACGCCAGAGGGGACAAGGTGGAGCGCCCCACTGGACGAACGACCTTGTCCCCTCTGGTGGCTCCTGATAGGTCCTGACTGGGCTGAGCGGCAGGCGGGAAGACGCACCCCGACCCACCGACCGAGATAGCCGGCCGATTCGGACCCGTCATCCCGGAGTCGTGAGGCCCCCGCCGGAGGCAATGCTCTTGGCTCTCGTGAAGGAACCCGAGGGCGGGCGCGGCGGTGAACGGCCGGAGGCCGCATGCGCACGCCGCGCCGCGCGCCGAAGGCGCGCCTTGATCCATAAGAGCCAAATTCGGCAGAGCGCCGATGAGCGAGCTAGCCCGACTGCTCCGATACCGAGGTGGGGCCGCGTCGAATCTCTCGCACTTCTTGAATCATGGTCAGAGCACCTCGGGAGATGTTCAGACAAGAATCGCCCCTACCAACCCGAAGAGGGAAGACGCGATGAACAGACCCTCAAAGACAGGGAGAGTTTGACCAATGACTGCGGCGGATGCACCTGAGAGGATGCCGAACAGCGCCCCGACATAGGCTGTCCGCAGTAGAGCGTTCAGCAGATATGAGTAAAACGCTGGCTGATCTCGCGCCAATTCGACCGCAAACTCTGTGCGTTCGGAGCGTTCGGCTTGCTGCTTCTGCGCAGCCCGCTGATTTCGGCGTTCCACGAAGCGGAGAACCGCCGGCGAGACCAGGTTGGTGCAGATCCCGATCGGCACCGAAAGCGCAGCACCCGCCCAAAATTCGTTCATGGTTTTCCCCCTCGATGCTCAACAGCTGGTGACGATCCTAGGCAGAATGGCCAGCCCGTCAAGACCGCTCACCTCCCACGGACTTCGCGGCCCGTGGGAGCCAACTTTGATGCTGCGCGTTCTGAGCTATGCCCAGCGCGGTCTACTGGCTTCTAGTCGGGATCTTGAAGACGGTCTCCGATGCAGTAGCGGCGCCTGGGTTCTTTGCCTTCCGGCCCATGTAGACGTCCTGCGTCATCGATGGCCGCGCGTGGCCGAGCTGGTCCGCGATCTGGCGGGCACTTTGGCCGGCGTCGTCCAGCATCGTTGCCGTGGTCTTTCGGAACACGTGCGACGTCAGCCACGAGAACGCATCTGCCTCGCTTGGCTCGAAAGCCACGTCGACCATGGCCAGGGCGGCAGCACGCTCCGCCCCTCGTTGGCGGTAGAGATCCATTAGGGCGATGACATCCTCGCGGCTGACCTTGAACCGGGCTCGCTCAATCAGCGAGATCCGGGAGTCCGCCCAGCCCAACCGCCGTGAGGTCTCTTTTTGGGTGAGTCCCGCTTTCTGCCGTGCATCCTGGAGATGTACGCCGAGGTTCTGGCGTACCTGACCACCGACAGGCGAACGTGCCATACGGAGATCACGGCTGACGTTGGAAGGGTCACGGAATCCGCCGGCCGAATCTACGAAGACCGGCTTGTCCAGCCGTATTCCTGGTGCCGCTCTATTGCGCAGCATTGCCACGCACCAAGACGGCGCCATCAGCACGCGCTCACCTGCGCTGGACTTTGTCCCTGTTCGAATCAGTCCCCGACCGGTGGCACGGATGATCTGATGAGTGATCTCGACTTCTCCACTGTGCAGAGTCGACCTGTGACCACAGCAACCCCAGCGACTCCCCGATACGAACACCTGTGGCCAGCAGGAACATAGTCAGGTCAGGCAGGTCAGCGCGCACGGCGTCTTCGTCCTCTCGAATGTGATCGAACCAGGCTTCCCGTTCCGCCTCGGTCAGCGCCCGCGGCTTCTTCTTCGGCAGGCCCTCGATTCGCTCCACATCTCGGACCGGGTTGGAACCCAACGCGCCGTAGCGAACTGCCAGCCCGAGGACACCAGAAATGATGCTCCGACAACTCCGAGCGGTGGACTGCCCGACGTCGTCCCGGATCGCGCCCACCACTTTGTCTACAAGCGGTGTCGTCATTTCTCCGAGGCGAAGTTCCCCTAGAGCCGGAAGCACTGTCCTGTCCAGGTGACACCGGTAGGTGTCCAGACTTCCGGCCGAACGCCGGCCTTCCTTCACCATCTGCCGAAACTTCTTGAGCCAGAGATCGGCCGCAAGAGCGAACTTGTCCGATCCTCGTGAGTTTGCTCCCCGACCGGCACTACTTCGTTCGAGAAGCTTGGTCTTCAGATTGCTTTCGGCAGCGGTTGCACTCTTTCCGTTGGCCTCTACCTGACGGGTCCGGCCGTCGAAGTCGCGGAAGTAGGTCGTTGCTCGGTAGCCATCAGGCTTGCCCTTCGCGTTGGTGTGAGTGACGTAGGTGCGGATGCTTCCCCACGTGCCCAGCTCTAGCGGCTTTCGCGCCATTTCTGCAGATCTCCTTCTACCGTCAGGAAGCGATCTTCTGAGCGTCGAACCATGCGGCGACGTCTTGCGGGTCGTACCTGATGTGCTTGCCCAGGCGGACGCCCTTCGGGCCTAGCCGGCAGTCCGCCACTTGTAGAGCGTCTTCACTGGAATACCGAGGTATCGAGCAACGTCACTCACGCTCCAGCGGGGCTCGGTGTTCGTCGACATCGTGTGGCCTTTCTCGATTGATCAGCGCAGACGTTGGGTGCTCTTTGTGGCTCAGGGCCCGAAAGGCGTTGACACGTTGACAAGGCAGCGCGTGCGGTGGAGTTCTCGCAGGTCAGGGCAAGGTCGACACCGTCAACGGAATCCGTTGACAGGCGTCGACAACCGTTGACAGCAGCGCGCGGTGTCAACGCCTGTCAGCGGACGTCAACGAGGCCCGCTGACACTTTGGATGGGGCTACGACCTGCGGAAACGTCGCTCACGATGTCGGCTGTCAACGCGTCAACGCTTCCGGAGGCTTCCGCCGCGCGGGGGTGGATCTCGTACCGAGCGTCCGGCGTTCGGCGTACCCATCCCAGTGCCGTCAGCTCGTCCAGAACGGCGCCGACCTGTTCAGCCTTGGGGAGCTGTCGAGAGACACGCCTATGCAACTCGCGCTTGGTAAAGACGGTCATGTTCTTGGTCGTGAGTACGTCCAGTACGTAGCGGGCAGTCTCGATGGCGCTGTCGCTAGAGATGGTGGTCAGCGCAACGCGGTAGTGCGCCACGAAGAACTCCGCGAGCCTCACGGCGCTAACCATCTGATCGGCGGCGATCGGCCGGCGCCATGCTTCAGAGGGGTGGTGAGCAACGTGCAACAGACCAGCCAGGCGCAGCGTTGCACCCGTCAGCTTGTTGCCCCACTCCCTGAACTCGTAGAGATCTCCGCTCGGCCGTAGCTGAGCCTTAACCGCGGTGGCAGCTTCCAACCGAACTCGCTTGGCTTCGGGGGTGAAGACGACGACAGCGGGGTCCTCCCACTCGGCGAGAGTCACGGCCAGGTCGTGAATGTTGGCCGCGTAGGCGGAGGCAACTGCCTCAGGAATCGGCGCCATCTCAACACCGCGATATCCGGCCATGGAGCGCGGAAGTGCGAACAGGAACCGGGCTGGCAACCACGGCCGGCCAGCTCTGCATTACCTCCGAACTTCCGCAGTACGGACGGCTGAGCCATGACGCAAACCGTCAGAGCTGGCTTGTCGATCGACGCCCCTTCTCTGGTCTGACGCTCATTCGACATGGGCTGACCGGCATGGCCTTTGAGGTAGGGGTCAAGATTCGGAGCACCTGAGTAGCGGCCGGCCAAGGTGTCGAAGATGCCGCCTTCATCGCTGATGATCGCCATTCGGCCGCCGTTGGCAGCCATCAATCCGATGAGCGCTTCCGGGGTCGCGTCATCCACTATCAGCTTCGGAAGGTTCGGCACGGTAACCGCCTCGGCTGCCAGAGCAGCAGCGACAGCAGCATCGGACGCGTCCACGCGCTGATCCGGATCGGAAGTCTTGGCGGCTGCCGACTTCGCTTGCTCAGCTTGACGTTCTGCGATGTCCTTCAAAGCAGCCGCTTCGGCGATCCGCGGACGCATCGCATCCCCTAGCGTGGACTGAGCGGTGAACAGTGGGCGCGTCATCGCTCGATGTACCGGGCTCTTGCGTTCGCCAGGTCCAGCGATGACGGCAGCGAACACGTTGACCGGTTCACGCCACCCGGCCACGGGCTCGACCTCGAGGCGGCCACCGGCACACGCCGACAGCACGGCGACCGCCAGAGTGCCGGCCATCGCAGGATCGGTCTGAGTGAACTGAGCAACCCCGGTGACCATCTCGGCCAACCAACCGGGAAACACGTCGACCGGAAACGGCGGGCGGCGCGATGACCGGACCATTCAAAGGAACTGGAACATCCCAGAATCGGCCGGCCTGATCCTGAGGACTGTCGTTGGCGACAGTGGTGAAGTAGCTGAAGGTTCGGAACCTCGGCGGTACTCATACGTCGTCGCTCCTTCCGTACAGCGTTGCCGGCGGCCCTCTCCGAGTGTCGCTTCGTGGGGTGAGCATCAGGCGGCTACCGTCCTCGGTCGCTTGGCTCCGGCACGCAGGCCGGGGGCGGATGGTCTTGTGGGCTTGCCTGTCGTGTGGGGCGGATTCGCTGTGCAGGTGGCAGCGAACTGGTGTTCCGCGCTGAGCAATGCGGCGTACACGTCGGCTTCGGCCAGGGCGCCGCCGGCGACCAGCCGCCCGAGGTTCTGCGCGGCGATGAACAAGGCGATGTTGTGTTGTCCGGCAGCCGCCTTGATGACGTGGCTCCCACCTCGGCTGCAGGGCAGCCGTCAAGTAGGTCGATCGCCGCCGGCGTCGAGTTGGATGGGTGCGGCCTGGGTCATCGGGCGGGCCTGAGTGCGTCTGTGAGCCACTGCGGGAGCGGGGAAGGGCTGATTCGTGTGCAGTTCGGTAACGACGTCCAGCGGCCAGCGAACCGGCGCCGACGACGTACCCGCCGGCCGCGCGGGTGTCGACCAGCCAGCCCAGCCGGGCTTGTGTGTTGCGCAGCTCGGATCCGGCTGGCGCTCGAAGTACAGGTGCTCGCCGCCTCGCCCCGTGACCACGGTGTGGGTGTTCCAGGGATATGCCTGCCCGGCCGCCTCGGCGCGGTCGGCGAGTACGTCGGCACCGCAGGTGATCCCCGGCCGCTGCCACGTCCTCCGGTGGGGTCTGACCGGGCTTGGGCTGGTCCAGGTCGACCACCACCAGCCGGGACGGTCCGCAGGCGACACCGACGCCGTACGGTCCGGCCGACCAACACCGGTCGATTCGGGACGGGTCTATGGTCGCGCGGTTCTCCCAGTCCTCGACAGCCGGGCGCTTGTCGTCAGGGATCGAGCGGGAATCAGCTGCCAGCCTTCCGTGTCGTTCGGCTGTGTAGCGCCGGCCCGCTGCCGTCGCGGTGCGTTCAGCGTCAGGGCGATCCTGCCGCGGGCGGCGGCGGCGTAGCGTCGCAGTCGAGGCAGGCGTGGTCGGTGCTGCGGGAACGGCATGCTACGGTCGGCAGTACGCCGCCGGCCGGCGCTCGCGGCCACGGAGCCGCATGTAGACGCGGCGGCCGATCCGGACGCGGGCGCCGGAACCTCCGCAGCGGTTGCAGTTGCGCCAGTGAGCGCGGCCGGGTGAGTGGTGGCGCCCGAGTCCTTCGCACTTGCGGCACTTGCCGAACGGGTAGGCAGCGCAGGCGAGGAAGTAGCCGACGACGAGCAGTCCGGCGACGACGACCAGGCCGAAGGATGAGCTAGCGCTAGCAGCGATGAGGGGGGTCATGGGTGGCCTCCTGAGGCATGGCAGGGTCTGGCGTTCTGGCGGGCGCTAGAACGCTTGTTCGCAGGTCAGAGGGGGTTTTTGCCGCTAGCGCGGGTGCTAGGTCTAGCGGCCCTAGGCGCTAGGAGATGTCGGCTTCCGGCTCATGGCCGGCCGATTCGTCCTGGGTGGTCGACGGCGCCTGACGGGGCGAGTCGACCGGGCGCGGCTGGTGCTTGGCGATGGCCCGGTCAAGGTCGTTGCGGGTGATGCCGCGCCGGTTCGCACCGACCCCGGACTCGTCCTTGCCCCAGACCTGCACCGTCTTCACGCCGTACGGCGCGAGCGCGGCGGCGAGCTGGGCAGGCTCCCAGCCCTTGTACTGGTCCGGCCGCAGCTCGGCCAGCCGGGCCACGATGGTTTCGGACCAGACCTTGTCCTCGTCGGCCGCCAGAACCGCGGCGATGTCGGCGAGCACGGACGCGGCGCGGGTCTCGTCTTCGGCGACCTGTTCGCCGAGCGCGTGCCCGGCAAGGGTGCCGGCCGCCTCCCGCAGCGCGCGGGCGCGGGTGACGATCGCTTCGGCGGCCGGGCCGTCGATGTAGGAGGTGCGGACGATCTGCGGGTCGTCGCGCGGCGCCGACAGGTAGCCGATGCCCTTGTCCCGCGGCGCGAACGTGGTCGCCCGCACGCCGTTGCTTGTAGGCCGACGTGCCGAGCACCATGTCGTTCTCGGTCTGGCCCATGACCCGCAGGCAGAACCGGATGCCCACGTTCGCGCTGACACCCCGGTCGGCAGCGACTTGGCGTCGGGGCGCTGGGTGGCCAGGATGCAGGATGATCCCCAGCGCCGGGCCGCGCTTGATGATCGCGGTCGCCAGCTCGGTCGGCCTCGGCTCCGTGAAGTCGGGGTGGCTGAACAGCTCCTGGCACTCGTCGATGGCCATCACGATCGGGCGCAAGCCCTTGTGCGTCCGAGCGACAGCTCCGGCGTGACCTTGTTCTCCGGGCACAGGTCCCGCGGCAGCTCGCGGATGATGTCCGCGCGCTTGCGGACCTCGTCCCGCAGAGCTCGCGCAGCGCCCAGCACGCGGCCTCGGCGTGCTCGTCATCGGCGCCGGACGCGTAGCGCTGCGCAGACCGGTTCGAGCGGCGACAGGTCGCCGGTGCCCTTCAGCTCGAAGAGCCGCAGCCGCGCGACGGGTCCAGCGCAGCGGCCAGCAGCAGCCACGCAGCGCGAACGTCTTGCCCGGCCGCGGCATCGCGCCGATGAGGACGTTGTCGAACATCAGCGTCACCGTCGACCGGCCGGCCGCGCTGGTCGGTCCCGAACGGGATCGGCTCGAACAGGTCCGCCGTGCCCCTCTTGCGCCAGCGGCCAGGCGGCTGGCTTGGCCTGGGACATGTCCTGGTCCCCGACCCACAGCACCAGGCGCCCCGCGTGCGCGTCGTGCGCCGGTTCCGGCCACACGCAGCCCAGCGGGCGGCGCAGTCCCGAGGCGAGCCGGTCCCGGCGCTCGATGATGTCGACAGCGGTCACGCCGTACGGCAGGTCGACGTCGGCGCGCCAGCCGGGGCCGTCGCGGGTGATCGGCGCCGGGAACGTGATCCCGTTGCCGCCCTTGGCGATGGCCTTGTTGATCTCGGCGATGCCCAGCGCGGACAGCGCGCGGATCACCATGTCGGCGGTCAGCTTCGGGACCTTGTGCGTGACCACCGCACGGCCCGTCAGCGGCCGGTCGGCCGGTGCGCCGATCTTGCCCAGCAACGCGACCAGTCCCGCGACAGTGACGCCCGGCAGCCAGGCCGGGCCCGCTGCCATCACGAACAGTCCCGCTCCGAGTGCGGCGAGGGTCCCGGTCGCGAACGATGCGCCAGCCGGGTCCGCTGACGCTCCGAGCGCAGCCGGGCCAGGCGCATGTACTCCGCCGCGTCCGCGACCCGTACCGCCCCTTGTCGCAGCGGCGCCGCCTCGGCATCGGTCAGCCATCGTGCCGTCGCACCGATCACGCGGGCAGCACCGCGCGGGCGAATGGGCCAGCAGCGTCCCGCCGTACAGAGGAACCCGCATCGCGTGGAACGCGGCGTGATGCGCCGGCATACGAGGCCGCCCAGCGGGCGGCCGTCTTCGCCTCGGCCTTGTCCCGCAGCCACACCGGGACCACTGCCCGGCGCTGAACATCGCGCTGCCACGGCGCGACATAGTCGGCCATCTCGCCCGGCAGGTTCACCGGGACAACCGGCGCGTCATCGTCGACGAATTCGCCGATCGACTAGCTCGTCCTCGGTCCCGGTCGGCGGCACCTGAACGAAGGTCGGTCCAGTCCCGCTCTCGGTCCCGGCTCGGGTCGGTGTCGTTGTCCCGGGACCGGAACAACAGCACCTCTCCCCCGTCCCGGTCCTCGGTCCCGCTCTCAGTCCCGGTCACGTCGGCCGGAACCTTGTTCTCGTCGTCGCGGTCGCGACGCTTGTTCAGCCAGCCAGCCATCACGCGGCCCTCCCGGTCGCCTCACTGATCACGGACACCTCGTTGTTGCTCTCCACCACTTCGGGACTCGCAGCGGCCAGCCACTCCCTCAGCCACCGGCGCCCGAGACTCCCGTCGACACCCACCGCGCGGGCCACCTCGGCGCCGGACGGCTCCCGGCCTTCGGCGCGCTCTTGCTCCCACCACTCCCGCGCCTCCGGCTCCCGGCTCGGCCGGGTCTTCCGCTGCCGGACGCGGCTTGCTCGCCGCGCGCTTCCTCGGCGCCGACTTATCGGGCTGGGCGGCAATCGCAACTGCGGCAGAGTCGGGTTCGGCCGCGCCGGCCTTTTCCGATGCGGGCGCCTCAGTCACCATCTGCAGGCGCCGCAGTAGCCGCATCAGCAGTTCGTACGAACCCACCAGGGCGAGCGGAGGCCATCCCGCAATCGAGATCTCCGCGATTCGAGAGACCCAGTCGTGGGCAACGTTCGCGGTCACCGAAACCAACGACGCGACCACCACCAGGACGTACGCCAGTTTGTCGGCCGGACGTTCGGCGCGGGAGTCCGCCAGCAGTACCACCGACGCGGCGATCAACAGTCCGTCGACGGACAGCGGGAAGAGTAGCGCCCGCCAGGCTGGCTCACCGTTCGCGGATGCCCAGTCGTGCATGTGGCCGTAGGAGATCGCTCCGGCGATCGCCGCAACGACCGCAACCACGGCGACAGTTGCTCCGAGCAACACACGACGTTCCCACATGCTCGGCCCCGTGACCGTCGTGTGCGCCATCGCGTTGGCGTCGATCGTCGTCATCAGTTCTCTCCCTTGTTGAGTTGGCCGTTGTGGCCCTGTCCGCTGATCGCGTTCTGGGCTTCGGCGAACCGCTCGGCGGCCCGGTAGACGTGACGGGCGCCGCTGATCAGCGCTTGCTCGGCCATCGCGTGACTGACCTTCGGGTCGCGGTTGGTGTCGTACACGTCATAGAGATCCAGCGACCGCAGCAAGCCAGCGCCGATCTGACCGGCCAACTGGTCAAGGCGGAAGCCGATCTCAGCCATCCCGGCCAGGACGCCGTACGCCACAGGAGCAGGGAGGTCGCGGTCACGCGATGCGTGGTTGAGCGACCGGATCGCTTCCGAAGCGGTGACGATGAGTTTGGCTGCGTCTGAGGCGTCCATTACGCCTCACTCCGAGTCGAGCGATCGGCGGGTGAGCCGCAGTGCATCGGCGAGCTCGGCGATCGCGTCGGCAACCTCCGGCTTGTCCTGCTCCCAGAACTCGTGAGCCTGGGTGTAGAGGGAGTCGAGTACGTCATCCCACAGGAACCCGTCCAGGTTCGGCAGCAATTCAGGCATTACGCAGCCCTCCGAAAGTCGGTGAGGTGAATGGGGTCGTTGGTGTGCCAAGTGCGCATGTGCTCGTCCGCGTCAGCGCTCGCGAGCGGCTGGGACCAGGTCCGGCCGGAGAACGGCGCCGGGTCCGGGTCGCACAGGCGGCAGCGCCACTTCCAGGCGCCGTCCGCGTCCTGCCAGACACGGCAGAACCGGTCGAGCCGCCAGGCGGCCAGCGCGGTCATGCCGACCACGCCGAAGCTTCGGGAACAGCTCGTTACCCCAGGTGGTGATCTGGCCGGACCGCTTCCGCACCGACCGGCGTGGAAGCCAGGAACAGGCCGGTGACGACGGAGAACAAGACGATGCCGAGGTTCCAGCCGCCCCACTTCACGCCCAGGAACGATACCCGCCATCACGATCACGAACGGAACTGTCTGCATCCG
Source organism: uncultured Actinomycetota bacterium (assembly GCA_963740725.1). GTDB lineage: Bacteria > Actinomycetota > Actinomycetes > Propionibacteriales > Kribbellaceae > Kribbella. The sequence goes on along the minus strand of CAVUFT010000005.1, from coordinate 92 downwards.
GTCCCACTCCCTCTGTAGTCGCTTGGTCTGAACCATGCTCGCTTGGTCGGTACCAAGCCATCTTGGTAGAGACCAAACCACAGAAAGTCACC
>CAVUFT010000004.1:0-12574 GCA_963740725.1 uncultured Actinomycetota bacterium | reverse complement strand
TGATCGGTCAGGCCAGACCGAGACTGTCCGAGCTCCCAGGCCAACTGGAACGCGACCTCGCGCCACGCGTCGTACCGGCCGCTGCGGCCGCCGTGGCCGGCTTCCATCTCGGTCTTCAGCAGGACGTCGACGTTGCCGGTGGCCGTCGCCCGCAGTTTCGCGACCCACTTGGCCGGCTCGAGAAGAAGACGCGGGTGTCGTTGAGGCTGGTGATCGCGAGGATCCGCGGGTACTGCTGGGCCGCGACGTTCTCGTACGGCGAGTAGGACCTCATGTACTCGTAGACCTCGGGGTCCTCGAGCGGGTTGCCCCACTCCTCCCACTCGATCACGGTCAGCGGCAGCGACGGGTCCAGGATCGTCGTCAGCGCGTCGACGAACGGCACCGCCGCGATGATCCCACCGAACGCCTGCGGCGCCAGGTTCGCGACCGCGCCCATCAGCAGCCCGCCGGCGCTGCCGCCCTGGGCGACGATCCGCTCCGGCCGGCGTCCAGCCGGCCTCGACCAGGTGCTCGGCGCACGGCGATGAAGTCGGTGAAGGTGTTCCGCTTCGTCAGCGTCTTGCCGTTGTCGTACCAGTGCCGGCCCATCTCGCCGCCGCCGCGGATGTGCGCGATCGCGAACACCACGCCGCGGTCGAGCAGCGACAGCCGCGCGATCGAGAACCACGGGTCCATCGACGCCTCGTACGAGCCGTAGCCGTAGAGCACGACCGGCGCGTTGCCGTCCTTCGCGACGTCCTTGCGCGCCACGATCGAGATCGGCACCTGCGTCCCGTCCGGCGGCGGTCGCCCACTCCCGGTACTGCGTGTACGTCGCTCAGGTCGACACCGCCGAGCACGGGCTGCTGCTTGAGCAGCCGCGCTCGCCGGTCGCCACGTCCACGTCGTACGTCGAACCGGGCGTGACCAGCGACGTGTAGCCGAACCGGTAGCGGGTGTCGTGCCACTCGTCGTTGCGGCCGGGGGCGACGTGTAGATCGGCTCGTCGAAGGTCAGCGCCTCGGGAGCGCCGAAGCCGTCCGTCGCGGCGCATGATCGCGAGCTCGGTGAGCGCGTCGCGGCGGCGGTAGAGGATGACGTGGTCGGCGAACGCGTCGACGCCGAGCAGCCGGCTCGACTCGTCGCCCTCGATCAGCGTCGTCCAGTCGCCTGGGTTGTCCAGCGGACGCGGTCGCGAGCGAGAAGTTCGCGGCGTCGGCGTTGTGGGTGATCAGGAGCTGGTCGCCGGCGTGCTCCACGTCGTACTCGACGCCCTCGCGGCGCTGCCGCGACCAGGACCAGCTCGCCGGTCGGGTCGTTGGCGTCGAGCAGCCAGACCTCGCTGGTGAGCTTGCTGCCGAGGCTGATGATGATCGCCTGCTCGTTGCGGGTCAGGTCGACGCCGACCCAGAACCGCTCGTCGGGCTCCTCCAGCACCAGGACGTCCTCGGTCGTCGCCGAGGGTGTGCCGCCAGATCTGGTGCGGGCGCCACGCGTCGTCGACCTTCGTGTAGAAGATCGTCGAGCCGTCGGCCGACCAGGCCGAGCCGTAGTGCAGTTCGGGCAGCTCGTCCGGCAGCAGGTCGCCGGTGTCGAGGTCCTTGATCCGCATGGTGAACCGCTCGTCGCCGGTCGAGGTCGGTCGAGTACGCGAGCAGCCGGCCGTCGGGGGAGACGTCCACGGTGCCGAGCGAGAAGAACTCCGAGTCGCCCGCGACCTCGTTCCCGTCGAGCAGGACCTCCTCGCCGGGAATCTCGCCGTCGGTGGCCGGCGGCTGGTCGCCGTCCACCTTCACCCGGCAGCTGATCGCGTACTGCTTCCCCTCGACCGTGCGGGTGTAGTACCAGTACCCGCCGCGCCGCGCCGGCACGCTCAGGTCGGTCTGCAGAGTGCGATCGGAGATCTCCTGAAAGATTGCCTCCCGCAACGATTCCAGGTGCGCGGTACGGGCCTCGGTGTACTCGTTCTCGGCCCGCAGATACCCAAGCACCTCGTCGTCGCTCTTGTCCCGCAACCACTCGTAGTCGTCGACAAAGGTGTCGCCGTGGTGCGTACGTTCACTGGGTTTCTTGGCCGCGACAGGCGGGTTCAACTCGGACATGCGAGCGACATTACAGCTTCGGCGGGGAGCGCTCACCCAGGTTGCCGGAGAGTGCCCGATCAGATCGCGTACGTCGCTACTACGGGGGCGTGGTCGCTCCAGCGTTCGGCGTACGTCGGGGCGCGGTGGATCACGCAGTCGGTGGCAGCGGCGGCCAGGGCGGGGGAGGCGATCTGGTAGTCGATGCGCCAGCCGGCGTCGTTGTCGAAGGCTTTGCCGCGCCAGGACCACCAGGAGTACGGGCCGGGGCCTTCGCCGCCGAAGTGGCGGCCTAGGTCGACCCAGCCGGTCTCGAAGAGGGAGTCGAGCCAGGCGCGTTCTTCCGGGAGGAATCCGCTCTTCTTGCGGTTCGCCTTCCAGGCCTTCAGGTCGACCTCGCGGTGGGCGATGTTGAGGTCGCCGCACATCAGCACGTGCCGCCCGTCGGCCCGTAGTACGGACAAGCGCTCGGTGATCGCGTCCAGGAACGCGTACTTCTCGGCCTGCCGCGGAGGCGTCTCGAACTCGCCCGTGAACACGTAGGTGCTGATCGCAGAGAGCGTGCTCCCGTCGTCCAGCACGATCTCGGCCTCGACCCAGCGCCCGCACCCGGCGAACCGCTCGGGCCCGATCTCGGTCGTCTCCAGCTTGATCGGCCGACGGCTCGCGATCGCGACACCCGCGCGGCCCTTGTGACCCTCGATCATCGGCTCGGCATGCGCGATGTGCCAGTCGCCGCCGAGATGATCCCGCAGTACTTCGTCAGTCGCGCGAACCTCCTGCATCAGCAGCAGTTCCGGATCAGTCTCCTCGAGCCAGGCCGCCATCCCTCGCCGATAAGCAGCCCGAATCCCGTTCACATTCACCGTCGCAACCTTCAGCACCCCAGAACCCTAACGGTCACCAACCGCCCGCAACGCCAAGTACCCGCCGACACCCCAGTGCACGGTGAGGAGCCGCATCATCGTCAGACCCCCGTCGTCGAGCCGGGACGGACGATCATCAGGACGACCACGACGGCCCAGAGCAGGGCGAAGATTCCGGTGGTCATGGAGAGGGTTTTCGCCTGCGGTAGCAGGGCGGCTCGCTCCTCGGGTGTTGCGGTGAGGACGCGACTCTGAGCTGGCAACACCAGGAACGCCAGTACTGCGGCAGCGGCCGCGGTCAGCACCATCGCGATGACCAGCCAGTACTCGCCGAGTACTCCGAGTCCGGCGCCGACCGCGATGCCGAAGACCGGCACGGTGATGCCTGCGATGGCGTAGCCGCGGCTGATCCGGTGGAGCAGACGCAGTACGGCGCTGTCGGTGTCCTCGGAGCTGAGGAACTTCCGGGCGAGTGGCGGAAACATGCTCGCAGCGACCGTCACCGGCCCGACGAAGATGATGCCGGCGAGGACATGGATGCTGAGCAGAACCTTGTTCATGGGGCTCCCGATCGGCGAAGAGAGGCAGTTTCAGTCAAACTGTAACTTCAGTTGCAGTCGAGCTGAAACCGGGTCTGCGAAGATGTGGGCGTGACCGAGCCACCCGAGGCGACCAACACCGCGCTGCTGCTGATGATGCTCGGCCGGCGGATCCGGGAGCAGGCGGAGACCGCGCTGCGTGCCGAGGGGTTGTCGATGCGGCAGTTGTCCGTGCTCGGGCACCTCGCGCACCAACCCGGCCTGTCCTACAGCGAACTCGCCCGACGCGACGGCATCACCGTGCAGAGCATGCAGTCGACGCTGCTCCAACTGGAGAAGGCCGGAGCCGTCGAGCGCCTCACCGCACCAGGACGCGGTCGCACCGCAGACCTCCAGGTCACCGAAGCCGGTCTCGAGCTACTGGATCGCGGTCGCGAGGTGCTGAAAGCCGCCGACCAGCAACTGGAGAAGGCGATCGGCCCAGAGGCCGCAGCCGAGATCAGCGCCGCCGCCCTGAAGGCCCTCCTCGCCCTCACGGGCTAGTCGCCCAGCCGCGAGTCGGCGATGCCTGCGCCCGCTGACGCGATGTTCGCCCGGTGACGGGAAAATAGGCCGCCAGTGAGCGAAAATCCTGTCAGCGGGCGACAGTCGGCCGATTCTGGGGTCAGATCGTGGTGAGCAGGGCGGCGAGGGAGCCTTCGCAGAGGTGTTCCAGGTCGTCGGGGGAGACCGTGGGGTTCTCGATCCAGGTGAGGAGGGTCTGTTCTACGTAGCCCTGCCAGCCGTGGCACAGGAGCTCGACCGCCGGGGTGACCTCGGTTCCGGAGGCGGCGACGGCGTCGATCACCCAGCGGCTGAACACCTGCCGGATCTCCGTGTGCAGAGCCCGTACTGCGGGGTCGCCGGCCGCCGACATGAGCAGGGTCGCCCGGTAGAGCGCCGGTGCTTCGAGCACCGCCCGGACGAAGGCCCGGATCCCGCTGCGGAGTTGCTCCTCGGGTGGCAGCGAGAGGTCGGGTGCGGTCCGCAGCATCATCTCGGCGGCGGCTTCCTCGATCACGGCGTACTGGAACTTCTTCTTCGAGCCGAAGTAGTGGAACAGCAGGGCGGGGGAGACCTGCGCCTCGGCGGCGACCAGTTCGACGGTGAGTTCGCGGTGCGGGTCCGCCTCCAGCACGCGCCGCGCCGCGTCCAGGATCTGGGCCCGGCGTTCCTCCGGCCGCAACCGGGGCGAGCGCTCCCCGGCAGGCGGTCCGGCGGCGGGCGTGGTCTGGGTCATACGGGCCAGTCTATTGAGTATTGGCTCAATAAGCACTTACTGTTGAGTATCCACTCAACAGTCGGAGGTCGACGATGGCCGGCAAGGTCGTACTCATCACAGGCGCGTCCCGGGGCATCGGCGCCGCCGTGGCCCGGAAACTGGCGAGCGAAGGTGACACCCTGGCGCTGGTCGGGCTCGAACCCGACGAGCTGAAGAAGGTCGCCGAGGACTGCGGTCCGGACGCCGGCTGGTGGGAGGCCGACGTCACCGATCTGGAGTCGCTGCGCACCGCCGTCGAGTCGATCGCCGAGCGCTACGGCCGGATCGACGTCGTGATGGCGAACGCCGGTATCGCGGCACCCGGCTTCAGCCGGAGCATGGACCCGGCCGTCTGGGAGCGCGTTCTCGACGTCGACCTGTACGGCGTCTGGCGGACCGTGCACCTCACTCTTCCGCATCTCCTGAAGAGCAAGGGCTACCTGCTGCTGGTCTCGTCGCTGGCTGCCGTCGTCCACATCCCCGGCCTCGCGTCGTACAACGTCGCCAAGGCGGGCGTCGAAGCGATGGGCAACACCCTGCGGGCCGAGCTCAAGCACCTGGGCGTCACCGTCGGCGTGGCTCACATGACCTTCGTCGACACCGACATGGTCCGTGGTGTCGACGAGCACCCGGTCTTCGGCAAGGTCCGCACCGGCATCCCGCTGGCCAGCCGGGTCTACCCGCTGGACTTCGCCGTCGACAAGTTCACCACCGGCATCAACAAGCGCTCGCGCGTCGTCCACGTTCCCGGCTGGATCGGCCCGATGAAGATCTTCCGGGCGCTGATTCCGCACCTCGTCGAGCTGGGCGCACGCTTCAACGTGCCGAAGGCCGACCGCGCCGCGCTCGCCGACATCGAAGCCCGTGGCGCCGCTGAGTCGTCGCGCGCATCCGGCGCCGGCGGAAAGGCCGACTCCGAGAAGGCCACTCGCCGATGACCGAGCCCGGCTCATCCGAAGGAGTCGGCGACCGGCCGGCGACCGCCCGCCAGTACGACGTGGTGCTGCTCGGCGCGACCGGCTTCACCGGCGAACTCACGGCCGAGTACCTCGCCAAGAACGCACCGGCCGAACTCAAGTGGGCCCTGGCCGGCCGCAACAAGGCGAAGCTCGAGACCGTCCGCGAGAAGCTCGGCCTCGAGCTCGACCTCGTGATCGCCGACGTCGGCGACCCGGAATCACTACGGGCCCTCGCCGAATCCACCCGCATCGTCGTCACCACGGTCGGCCCCTACATCCGGTACGGCGAACCGCTGGTGGCCGCATGTGCCGCAGCCGGCACCGACTATCTGGACCTGACCGGCGAGTCCGAGTTCGTCGACAAGATGTACGTCGCCCATCACCAGAAGGCGATCGAGACCGGCGCCCGCATCATCCACTGCTGCGGCTTCGACTCGATCCCGTACGACCTCGGCGTCCAGTTCACGGTCGAGCAGTTGCCGGCCAACGTCCCGATCCAGGTCGAAGGACTCATCCGGGCCGGCGGTACTCCGTCGAGCGGCACTCTCCACACCGCGATCACCGCCTTCTCCCGAGGCAAGCAGAACCTCGACGCGCACCGGGCACGACGCAGGGCACAACCGCGCCCCACCGGACGTTCGGTCAAGCTGCAGACCGGCAGAATCCACCGCTCACAAGGGTTCTGGGCCGTCCCGCTCCCCACGGTCGACCCACAGGTCGTCGCCTACTCCGCGAGCCTCCTCGACAACTACGGACCGGACTTCCGCTACTCGCACTACGCCGCGGTGAAGCACCTTCCGGTCGTTGCCGGCGGCGTCGCCGGACTAGGTCTGCTGGCGGTCGCCGCCCAGATCCCGCCGGCCCGGAACGCCTTGCTCGGAAGGTTCAAGGCAGGCGACGGACCGAGTCCCGAGCGTCGCGCGAAGTCGTGGTTCAAGGCCCGCTTCATCGGCTCTGGTGGCGGCAAGCGGGTGACCACCGAGGTCTCCGGCGGCGATCCCGGGTACGACGAGACGGCCAAGATGCTCGGCGAATGCGCTCTCTCGCTGGCCTTCGACGAACTCCCGAAGACCTCCGGGCAGACCACAACCGCAGCCGCACTGGGCCCCGCCCTCCGCGACCGGCTCATCAAAGCCGGCATCACGTTCCGCGTGGTGTCGACCGAGGACTACTGAGCCGCATGAAGCCTGGATCGGGAGCCGACGCCGGGGCGGAGCGCGGACGTCTGTGCCCGGAGCCGACCTGGGTGACTTCCGTCGACGGCACCCGGATCGCCGTCTACTCGTACGGCGATCCGGCCGCGCCGGTCCTGATCGCGGTCCACGGCTACCCGGACAACGCGGCGTTGTGGGAGCCGGTCGCTCACCGGCTCGCGGAGGAGTTCCACGTCATCACGTACGACGTACGCGGCGCGGGGGAGTCGGATCATCCGCGCAGCCGTTCGGCGTACAAGCTGGACAGGCTCGAGGAAGACTTCACCGCCGTTCTCGACGCGGTGTCGCCGGATCGGCCGGTGCAGTTGCTCGCGCACGACTGGGGTTCGATCCAGTCCTGGCACTTCGTCACGAGTGAGCGGCTGCGCGGCCGGATCGCTTCGTACGTATCGATCTCCGGACCGTCACTGGACCACGCCGGCTACTTCCTACGGAGCGCGTGCCGACGGCGGCAAGCGAACTCGTGCGGCAACTCCTGCATTCCTGGTACGTCTTCTACTTCCACCTGCCCTGGCTACCCGAGCACGGCTGGCGCAAGGGCTGGGCGAACCGGATCTTCGGCCGCCTCGAATCCAGTGCCGGCGGAACGGCGCCGGCCCACGGAGAGCGCTCCCTGCCGGACTTCGTGAACGGGCTCAACCTGTACCGCGCGAACGTGCTCCCGCGTCTGCTGCGTCCCGAGGAACGGCGTACCGACGTACCGGTGCTGGCTGTTTCGCCTGACGGCGACGCGTTCGTGACGACGCCGCTGCAGACCGATATCGCGCGCTGGGCCCCGAACCTCAGCGTGCAGGTGATCAGGGGCGGCCACTGGTTACCCCGGAACGATCCCGGACTGGTGGCCCGGTTGACCCTCGAACACACCCGGAGGGTGGCAGGCTGGCAGGTATGAGAACGCTCCTGAACCTGATCTGGCTGGTGCTCGCCGGCTTCTGGCTGGCACTCGGCTACCTGGCCGCCGGCATCCTCTGCTGCATCCTGATCATCACCATCCCGTTCGGGATCGCGTCCTTCCGGATCGCCGGGTTCGCGCTCTGGCCGTTCGGCCGGACGATGGTCGACAAGCGCGGCGCGGGCGCCGGTTCGGTGATCGGCAACGTGATCTGGGTGGTCGTGGCCGGCTGGTGGCTCGCACTCGGTCACCTGGTCAGCGGGATCGCGCTCTGCCTCACCGTCATCGGCATCCCGCTCGGCCTGGCGAACTTCAAGCTGATCCCGATCTCCCTGCTCCCGCTGGGCAAGGACATCGTCTCCACCGACGAGGCCTTCGGCGCTCGATGAGGTCGCTGACCGTCCTCGGCTCGTGCGGCGCCTGGCCCGAGCCGGGTCGGGCGTGCGCCGGTTTCCTCCTCGAGTACGACGGGTTCAAGGTCGTCCTCGATCTCGGGTATGCGGCGTTGCCCCAGTTGCTGAAGTACTGCCCGACCGGCGAGGTCGACGCGATCGTCGTCACCCACCAGCACCCGGATCACTGCGTCGACGTGAGCGCACTCGCCCGAGTCCGCTACTACCTCGCACCCGACGCGGCCCCGATCCCGCTGCACTGCCCACCAGGCGTTCTTGCCGTACTACGGGCGCTCGAGCCCCGCCCGGATCCCGCAACCGTTTTCGAGGTGCACGATCTCGCCGGCACAACGCAGCTCGGCCCGTTCCAGGTAGAGAGCGTGCTCCTGCCGCACTACGTCACCAACCTCGGCGTACGGCTGACTGCGCCTGGTCTCACCATCGCCTACACCGGCGACAGCGGCCCGAGTCCGGAACTCGCCAGGCTGGCCGATGGCGCCGACCTGCACATCACAGATGCAACCCTGCAAGGGGATTCGCCAACCACAGAACCCCGCTACGTGATGACCGCGACCGAAGCCGCCGCAGGCGCGGTAGGAGCCAACCGCCTTCTGCTCACCCACTTCTGGCCCGGCTCAGACCGCGCTCTCTCCGTTTCCGAGGCTCAGCGCGCCTTCGCAGGAGAAGTCATCGCCGCCGAAGAGGGCTTGGTCATCTCGCTATAGGTTCCTGCGGCTTTGGGCACGGGTCAGCCGCACTCACGCCGATTCCGGCGACTGACCCGCGCTCAGAGCCGCAGGACCCGATCAGTTCTTCTTGTCTTTTGCTGCCTCTACCAGTTTGCGGACGTTCTCGATCGCACCGCAGCCCGAGTCGATGAGTCGGCCGCGTTCGGCGGCGAAGTCGGTGCCGAGCCGCAGGCGCAGCTCCTCGTCCACGTCGGTCTTCGCCGGGTTGAGGACGTCGCGCTCCTCCTCGTCCAGGTGGTGCGTCAGCGCCTCGGACAGCTCATGCGTCTTCTCGCTGAACTCCTCCGAGCTGCTGTCCTCGACCTCCATCAACGCGAGCAACGCCTCGTTGCCCTCGTCGTGCTCGTGCGTGGAGTGCTCGACCTCGTCCTGGTCGATCGCGTCCTTCTTCCGCAGCATCGGATAGACCTTCGACTCCTCGGCCTCCGCGTGCGCGATCAGCACGGTCGCGAGGTCGGCGAGCACCGCGTCCCGGTCGCTCTCCACGGCGCGTAGTTCGCGCAGAGCCTCCTCGAACCAGCGGTGATCGGCGAGGATCACCTCGACCACGTCACCACCGGTACGCTGCGGAATCTTCGGCATTGCTGGTCCTCCAATGTCGGGGCTGTAGCCCGCCGGTACCCCTGATCGGCCGCGCGCATGCGCGGCAAGTCCGATTACTGTGCGCCCATGGCAACTATTCGCGCGCTCGTCCGCCGCCCCAGCCCGCGCCTCGACGAGGGCCTGATCACCCACATCGAGCGCGTCCCCGTCGACAAGACCCTCGCGGCAACCCAGTGGCAGCAGTACGTCGATGCGCTGGCCGCAGAAGGCTGGGAGTGCGTCGAGGTCCCGCCGGCCGACGACTGCCCGGACGGCGTGTTCGTCGAGGACACGATGGTCGTCTTCGGCGACCTCGCGGTGATCGCCAGGGCCGGTGCCGACGAGCGCCGCCCGGAGGCAGCCGAGGCCGAACGAAGTGTTGCTGCCCAGGGTTACCGGATCGTGCACATCATCGAGCCCGGCACGCTCGACGGCGGTGACGTGCTGAAGATCGGCACGACCGTGTACGTCGGACTCGGCGGCCGGACCAACCAGGCGGGGATCGACCAGTTGCGTGATCACCTGCAAGCACTTGGCGCCGAGGTCATCGCCGTACCGGTGCACAAGGTGCTGCACCTGAAGTCCGCGGTGACCGCGCTGCCGGACGGCACCGTGATCGGCTACGAGCCGCTGGTCGACGACCCGACCGCGTTCCCGAGCTACCTCGCCGTACCGGAAGAAGCCGGTTCGCACGTCGTGCTGCTGGGGGAGAACCGCCTCCTGATGGCAGCCTCGGCTCCCAAGTCGGCCGAGCTCTTCCGCGCCCGAGGCTATGAACCGGTCATCGTCGACATCAGCGAATTCGAGAAGCTCGAAGGGTGCGTCACCTGCCTGTCAGTCCGTCTCCGCGGCTGACGGCTCGACCCGCACCAGCCTGCTCAACGCCGGATCCTCGATCGCGAAACTCCGGACCGGACCGGCCGGCGTCGCGGCGGTCTCGAAGCGGACGGTGACCACACCGCGGCCCGAACCCCAGACCCAGCCCTCGCCGTACTCCGTGTGCACGACGTCCTGGCCGGGGTAGTACCCGGTCTGTCGTTCCCGCTGCCGGACCGGAACGTCCACAACCTCGAGCGGTACGTCTTCGTCCTCGGTGAAGAGATCGTCCTGGATCCAGTCGGCCAGCGACGAGACCCCGACGCCGAGCAGCCGGATCCCACCGGAGACGTCGCTCTCCTCCAGAAGCCGGCGGGCGACCCGGGCGATCACCCGCGGATCGTCGGTCGGCCCGGCCAGCGTGGACGAGCGGGTATGCGTGGTGAAGTCGTGCATCCGGGTCTTGACCGTCACCGTCCGCCCGGACAGCTGCGCCTTCTGCAGCCGCTCGGAGACCCGGTGGGCCATCCGGTCGCCGATTGCCGTCAGCAACGACCGGTCCAGGATGTCGGTCTCGAAGGTGTCCTCGACGCTGACCGACTTGGTCTCCCGATCGCTCACCACGGCCCGGTCGTCGGCCGCGACCGCGAGCCGGTGCAGGCTGCTGCCGTGCGACGAGCCGACCTGCCGGATCAGCTCGGCCTCGTCCAGCTGCTGAAGATCGGCCACCGTCCGCACCCCGGCCATGCTGAGCCGCTGTGCGGTCGCCGGCCCGACGCCAGGGATCACCGTCACCTGCATCGGCGCGAGAAACTCGGCCTCGGTCCCGGCCGGCACCACGACCACCCCGTCGGGCTTGTCCAGGTCACTGGCGATCTTGGCGATGAGCTTCGACGTACCGGCGCCGACGGATGCGGTCAGGCCGCCGCTCGCTTCCTTGATCGCAGCCTTCAGATCGTTCGCGATCGCGGTGACGTCCTCGACGGTCAGTCCGGTCAGCCCGGACGCGGTCAGATCGACGAATGCCTCGTCCAGCGACAGCGGCTCGACCAGCGGCGACAGCGCCCGCATCTGCGCCATCACCGCCAGGCTGGTCTCCCGGTAGATGTCGAACCGGGGCCCGAGATAGGCGGCATGCGGACACCGCGACCGTGCCTCGGCGGTGGACATCGCCGACCGTACGCCGTACTTGCGCGCCTCGTACGACGCCGTCGAGACGACCCCGCGCAGGCCGATCCCGCCGACCACGACCGGCTTGCCGCGCAGCGACGGCTTGTCCCGCTGCTCGACCGCCGCGAAGAACGCGTCGAGGTCGACATGCAGGATGGACGGATCGGTACGCACCCGCCAAGTGTCCCCGGTATCACCGACAATTCCTGGATGACGAACTTTCCGCCGCAGTGGGACGACGGCACAGACGCAAGCAGTGCCGACCATCAGATCCATTGGTACGACGAACGCACGGTGATCATCAGGCAGGCGTTGCGGACCAACTTCGAAGGCCCGTTCATCTACCTGCTGCTCGGCACCGAGCGTGCTCTGCTGCTCGACACCGGCACCGGTCATACGAACCTCCGCAAGGTCGTCGACGAGCTGCTGGAGGGCCGCGATCTGGAGCTGGTCGTCGCCCACACGCACGGCCACGGCGATCACGTCGGTGGGGATGACCAGTTCAAAGACGAAGGACAAGGGAAGGAAGGAAGGCGGAGTGGGGCTGTTGTGGTGGGGAAGTCAGCCGAGGATGTTGCTGCCTTCTTCGGGATCACGGCGTGGCCCGAGCAGGTGGTCGAGTTCGATCTCGGTGATCGCGTGCTGGACGTCGTACCGATTCCTGGGCATCACCCGTCGCACCTCGCGTTCTACGACCGTACGACGCAGTTGCTGCTGACGGGGGACTCGCTCTACCCGGGCCGGCTCTACGTCTTCGACTGGCCCGCGTACGGCGCGAGCATCGCGCGGCTGGACGCCTTCGTTGCCGCAGGCAATCCGGTTCACCTCGTTCTCGGCACCCATATCGAGATGAGCCGGCAGCCAGGTGCCGACTTCGACTTCGGCTCGGACCGCCACCCCGGCGAACACGAACTGCAACTGGCGCCGGAAGCCTTGAGTCAGCTCGCCGAGGCGTTGGCGACAGCCGGTGACGTTCCGCAACGGATCGTCCGAGACGACTTCATCGTTTTTCCGCTGTCGCCGGAGGGCGTT
>CAVUFT010000003.1:0-131233 GCA_963740725.1 uncultured Actinomycetota bacterium | reverse complement strand
TGGGCTGCGGTGTAGAAGGCTTCGGCTAGGGGGGAGGTGCGTGAGGCTGGTATTGCGAGGTAGATCTGGTCGGGGGCTAGGTCTGGGATGGGGACGTAGCTGATGTCTGGGCGGGCGTAGAAGAGGGTCTCGGAGCGGGCTACGAAGGAGATGCCTCGGCCGGCGGCTACGTGCTCGAGTTTTTCCTCTACGTCGCGGACTCGGAGGCCGGAGTCGGGGTGGGGGCGGCTGGTGGGGTGGGTGCTCGGGTCGGCGTGCCAGACCAGGGGCTCGCCGGTCAGGTCGGACTCGGTGATCTCCTCCTTGCCGGCCAAGCGGTGGCCTGCGGGCAGCACCACCATGAGGGGCTCGGTGTAGAGCGGGGTTACGCGCAGGCCGGTCTCGTCGATGGGGAGCCGCAGGTAGCCGACGTCGATGCGGCCGTCGAGCAGCATGGCGACCTGGTCGTCCCATTCGATCCGCTGCACGTCGACGACCACGTCCGGATGTTGGGCCTCGAACACCTGCGCCGCCGGGATGACCGGGATGCCGGTCCGGAAACCTACAGTCAGCCGCCGGCTGCCGTGGGCGGCCACGGCGACCCGGCGGCGGACCGCGTCCGCGGAGGCGAGCAGCGGACCGACGTCGGTCTGCAGCTGCCGGCCGGCGTCGGTCAGCGCCACTCCGTGGCGGTTCCGGGTGAACAGTGAGGCGCCGAGATCCTGTTCCAGCGCGCGGATCTGGCGGCTGAGCGCCGGCTGCGCGATGTGCAGCTCCTCAGCGGCGCGGCCGAAGTGCAGCTGGTCGGCGACGGCGCGGAAGTAGCGCAGTTTGCGCAGGTCCAGATCCATGGCACCTCCCGAGTCGGTGATGCCTCCAAGGTATCACCACGACCGAAAGAGGTCTTGGACACCTATTCGAGTCGATGGCAGCCTTGAAAAGCAGCTAACTCAATGAAATCAGAATTCAGGACCAGCTCCAGAAAGCAGGCACAGAAATCGTGGGAAAGCTCGATGGCAAGGTAGCGGTGATTACCGGCGGATCAACCGGAATGGCACTGGCCGGCGCCGAACTGTTCGTCGAGGAAGGAGCGCACGTCTTCATCCAGGCCCGGCGACAGGCTGCACTGGACGAGGCCGTCAAGCGGATCGGACGCAATGTCACCGCCGTCCAGGGTGACGCGGCCGATCTGGACGACCTGGACCGCTTGTACGACACCGTCAAGCGGGAGAAGGGCTCGATCGACGTGCTGTGGGCCAGCGCCGGGATGGGCGAACCCGCCGTCCTCGGCGAGATCACCGAGGAACAGTTCCACCGCGCCTTCTGGCTGAACGCGCGCGGCACCCTGTTCACCGTGCAGAAGGCACTGCCGCTGATCAACGACAACGGCTCGATCCTGATGACCGGATCCAACGCCTCCCTCGGCGCCTTCCCCGGCTGGAGCCTCTACGCGGGAAGCAAAGCCGTCCAGCAGGCCTGGGCCCGCGTCTGGCTCAACGAACTCAAGGACCGCCGCATCCGCGTCAACGTCCTGACCCCCGGCCAGGTCGCCACCGCCAAACAGGAAGAACTGTTCGACGAGGCAACCAAGGCCGCCTTCGAGTCCCTCATCCCCCGCGGATCGATGGGCCGCCCGGAAGAAATCGCCACCGTTGCCCTGTTCCTCGCCTCCGACGACTCCAGTTACGTCAACGGCCTGGAACTGGTCGCCGACGGCGGCACCACCGCCATCTGAACCACACAACAGGAAACGAGCACACCTTATGAGCAGCATCACCATTATCGGCACGGGCAACATGGCCCGCACCATCGGCACGCTCGCGGTGGCGGGCGGCAACACCGTCGAGGTCATGGGACGCGACCAATCCAAGGCCGATGACCTGGCCAAGGCTCTCGGCGGCGGCACCACGACGGGAGAATGGGGCACCGAACCGGCCGGGGACATCGTCATCACAGCACTCTTGTACGCCGGTGTCGTTCCGGTCGTCACCGAGTACGGAGACGCCCTCGCGGGCAAGGTCATCGTCGACATCAGCAACACCTTCAACGCCACGCTCGACGGACTGGCCCACAGCGAGGAGACCTCGATCGCGCAGGAGGTCGCCAAGATCGCCCCGGCCGGCGCCAGCGTGGTGAAGGCGTTCAACACCATCTTCCGAAATGTCCTGGAGAACGGCCGGCCCAACGTCTTCTTCGCCGGCGACAATGCGCAGGCCAAGGCGCGCGTGGCGGCATTCATCGAGAGCCTCGGGCTGCGCCCGCTGGACGTCGGCGGCCTGAAAATGGCGCACTGGCTGGAAGGAATGGGCCTGGTCACGATGGGCCTCGCCGGCAACGGCGTCGGCCATTGGGACTTCGCCCTCGGCGTCGACGAATTCACCGCCTGAACCCACTCGTACCGCCGCATCATTCCCAAGGAGAAGTAGCGTGCGCGTTTTCGTCACCGGCGGGACCGGCCATTCCAGTTCGTACATCGTCCCCGAGCTCATCGCCGCCGGGCACGAGGTCACCGGCCTGGCCCGGTCGGACACCGCTGCGGCGGCGCTGTCCGCGCTCGGCGCGAAGGTTGTGGGCCGTGGACGGCTTCGGGGCTCGTCAGGGGAAGTACTACAAGTCGGTTCAATAGATTCCGGCGGCAGCCAGGGTCTCCTGGACTCCGGGGTCCGGAGAGGTCACCGTTAGCTGGCAGCGGGCGGCCCAGCATCTCCTCTGGGCCACATCCAGCAGGTGCGACAGGACGCCGGGGTCGGCCGGGTTCAGGACGACTCGAAGGTCAAGAACCACCGCCGTCGGCTCCAGCTCGCACACCTCCATCAGGAGTTCCCGGGCGGATGCCGAAACAGCGGCCGTCAGGACCCCCTCGACCACAACCCGCACAGACCCGGCACCATCCTCGAGCCGCACATCCGGTACGCCGGCAGCCAGCGTCTCCATAGCGTTCTCATCGTCAACGACAGTCACGTCCCAGCCCTTCCTCACACCTCCCCGACCGCCCGCACACTGCCTGACGAGCAGCACGCCAGTACCCCGCCGATGCCCACCCCAACCCTTTTCTGGTTGGTCTCACGAAAGGCGGGGTACTCGTGCGCCGTGACTATCGCCGTGCTCGATATCGACGGAACGCTCATCGACTCCAACTACCAGCACGCCCTCGCCTGGTACCGGGCGCTGCGCTCGGTCGACGAGATCCATCCGGTATGGCGGCTGCACCGCCTGATCGGTATGGGCGGCGATCAGGTGGTCACAGCTATTGGCGGAGAGGACCTGGAGCGCCGACTAGGCGACCAGGTCCGGGAGGCGCAGGGCAAGGAAGTCGACGCGTTGCTCGACGAGATGGTGCCGTTGCCGGGCGCACACGACCTGCTGCTAGCCATCAAGGAGCGGGGGCACCGGCTGGTGCTGGCCAGCTCCGGCCAGCAGCGCCACGTCGAGGTCTTCCTGGACAAGCTGGACGCCCGCGATCTCGCCGACGACTGGACCACCAGCGACGACGTCGAGACGTCCAAGCCGGCGCCGGACCTCCTGCAGGTAGCGCTGAAGAAGCTCGGCGCGCCGCCCGACGCGTCGAGCGTCGTGGTCGGCGACTCGGTGTGGGACATCAAGGCGGCCAACAAAGCCAAGATGCCGGCGATCGCGGTCCGTTCCGGTGGCTTCGGAGACGACGAACTCCAGGAGGCCGGCGCTATCGCCATCTACGACACCCCCGGCGACCTCGCCCAGGCGCTGGACGACACCCCCCTCGCCTGACAACTCGCGCACCGAGCCATAGAACCTTCACAGCGCCACCGAGGAAGGTCTGCTGAGGAAGTCGACCGTGACGAATCCGAGCGGAACATCTCCGCCACCACGCAGCGCCTTGACGCTACGGCTTGTGCTTGCGTCGTTCGGGCTGATCGTCTGCACCGCCGGCGCGCTGATCTTCGCGTTCGCGGGGCTCCCCGCAGAGCTGATCGTGGGCGCGGCCCTGCTGGCAGTCGTCGCCGCCGTCGACCTCGCGGTCATCATCCGGCGAAAACTCCACGGTGATACGGGCTGAACCTCAAGCCCCGTTTCCTGGCCGTCGGCCTGGGCACCTGGTGCTGGTAGGGGTATCCGACGACGCGTTGGGACGGACGAGATGGCGCATCACGAAGTGTCGACGACGGTGGACGTCGCGCCGAACATCCTCTTCGACTACCTCTCCGACCTCCAGCACCTGCCCGACTACCTGCCACGGCTGACCGGTGTTCACCCCACGGCGCCGCTACCGGCGGAAGCACAGGGCATGGAGGCCCGTCGGCCCGACCAGCCGGTGCATCACGAGGTCGAGGTCACCGCCGACGAACCGTCCGGCGAGACCGTCCGCAGCGAGGCCTGGATCGACGTCGTCGAGGAGAACCGCACCCTGCGCTGGGGCGTCCCGGACAGTTCCGACTACCACGGCGAACTCGAGGTCGACTTCGTTGCCGACGGCACCTCACGGCTCACCATCAGGCTGGACACCGCCCACCCGGCCACCCCCGAGATCGACGAAGAACTCCACCGGGCCCTCGACGGCATCAAGGCCTCCCTCGAGCAAACACCCGGCTCACACAACCCACGACCGGAGTGACTCACGTCGCTGAGGGTGCGGGGCTTGCTGCGGATTGCGATCGATGGCCAGGGGTACAGAGCAGTCAAGTGATCCCAGAGCTCATGAGCGAAGTGATCGCGAGGCCGCGTGCGTTGCGACTATCAGCGCACGCGGCCGCTTCCATCATGCACTCCGGCGAGACTTCTCGAGGCACTTCGCCCGGCTGATTGGGCCCGGGTACAGGGCGGCTGCGAATCTTCCAGCTGAAAGGACCATGAGATGCCCGGGGACGTTGTCGACCTGATCATGCAGGACCACCGCGAGGTCGAGCGGTTGTTCGAGGAGCTCAAGGAGAACCCGGAGAAGCGCCCGAATCTCCTCCCTGTGCTGACTACCCTGCTGACCGCTCACAGCCGGGCCGAAGAGGCCGAGGTCTACCCGGTCGCTGCCACCGAGGCAGGCGAGAAGGAAGAGGTCTCGCACAGCCAGCAAGAGCACATCGAAGCCGACCAGCTGCTGGCCAAGCTGGCCGAGACAGATCCGGCCTCCGCCGCCTTCGACAAGGCGCTGCAGAACCTCATCGACGCGGTATCCCACCACGTCGAAGAGGAAGAGACCAAGGTGCTACCGGGCATGCGGGCCAACCTGTCGGACCAGCGCCGCGCCGAACTCGGCGACGCGTTCGCCGCCAGCCGCAAGGCCCACCTCGGCGAACAGCCCGGCGAGATCACCAAGGACCAACTCGCTCAGCAGGCGTCGAACGCCGACCTCTCCGGCACGTCCGGCCTGTCCAAGGACCAACTCCAGAAGAAGGTCGAGGACGCCGCCGACCGCTGAGCGGCTAGCCGACGGTGGCGCGGTATCGGCGAAGTGCGGCCAGTACCACGGACCGGGTCTTCCCGACCGCGCCACCGCCCTCTCCAGACCAACTCGATGCGGGATTCGACGAGTCCGAAGCCGGATGGCGGCTAGACGCCGGTACGCCGGCCCGCGCGCTTCGGCCGATGCGGCGGGGAGGGTTCCGGATCAGGGACGTCCGAAGAGGAAGTCTTCGGGGTCGGGCACACCGGCCCACGGCGTACAGGTCCGCCACCGAGTCTTCGGCTCTTCCACTGCTTCTCGTCGTAGTCGTAATACGTATCGACGCCACCCACAGCCATCATCTGCTCCAGCCAACACAAAACCGCCACTCCGGCCGCTGACTGCCTAACAGACCGTTCTCCAGATTGCCACGCTTCCCGCGCCCAAACCAGACCAATCTGTTCATGCGGCTGTCGGCATCGAGGTGAGCCTGGCGCGGAGAGTGTCGAGAATCTGGCGGAGTACCCGCGAGACCTGCATCTGGCTGACGCCGATCTCCTTGCCGATGTCGGACTGGGTCCAGCACTCGACGAACCGGAGCCGGAGGATCTCGCGTTCACGCTCGCCGAGATCACGCAGTACCGGTTGGAGCATGTCCACCGCTTCCAGTTGCTGGATCGTGGCGTCCTCCTCGTCGGCGATGACGTCGGTCAGCGTCAGCCGGTCGCCGACCGAGAGCTCCCGGTCCAGCGACAGCGCGTTGAAGCATCCGCGGGCGGCTCTGGCCTGCTCGATCTCCTTGGCCTCGATACCGAGAAACTCGGCGAGGTCGGCAACGGTCGGTACGCGGTTCAGCTCCTGCTCGAGCAGGGGCGTCTTGGCGATCAAGGCACCTTGGATCTCCTGGAGGCGACGCGGAATGCGGACCGTCCAGGCGTAGTCGCGGAAGTAGCGCTTGACCTCTCCGCGGATGGTCGGTACGGCGTACCCGATGAACGGAGTGTCGGCCGACAACCGGTACTGGCACGCTGCCTTCATCAGCCCGAGACACGCGACCTGCTCGAGGTCTTCAGGTTCCGCGCCCCGGCCGTTGAACCGGCGGGCGATCCCGCGTGCGATCTCGATGTTCAGCTCGACGATCTGCTCCAGCAGTTCCTGCTGCTGGGCTTCGTCGGTCGTCCGTTCCCGCTGTTCGAACAGCTTGCGGGTGGCAGCTTCCCGTTCGGCGCGATCCTCAGCGGACGAGCACTGCGACAGTTCTTGAGCGATATTCATTTCTGTGACCTCACGATGATGGGTCACCGCGCGGCCACCTTCTGGACCGCGGTCAATGCTCGTTCCTGGTACCCGATCCGCGAAGTTCCATCCCTGGCAGCCGGCCGACCGGACCAGGGCACAGCGCGGAAAGGCAACCAGGGGGCGGGTGTAAGAGCGGGGTACCGGGCGCCGACCGCATCTATTCGAGGAGTCCGACCATGCCCCCGAAACGCAAAGCCAGCAACGCGACGCCGGTACGACGTACTGCCGACGATCCAGTCGCGGCGGCGGAAGCGCGTTGGCAGACCGGGCCCGCGCTGACCACGGCCCAGGGCGTTCGTCTCGCCGACACCGATCACTCGTTGAAGGCCGGGTCGCGCGGGCCGACCCTGATGGACGACTTCCATCTGCGGGAGAAGATCACCCACTTCGACCACGAGCGGATCCCCGAGCGCGTCGTGCACGCCCGGGGCGCGGCCGCGCACGGCACCTTCCAGGCGTACGGGAACGCGTCGGCAGCGACCAAGGCCGGCTTCCTGCAGCGCGGCCGGGAGACGCCGGTGTTCGTGCGCTTCTCGACCGTCCTCGGCTCCCGCGGCTCGGCCGACACGGTCCGCGACGTCCGGGGTTTCGCGGTGAAGTTCTACACCGACGAGGGCAACTTCGACCTGGTCGGGAACAACATGCCGGTCTTCTTCATCCAGGACGGGATCAAGTTCCCCGACATCATCCACGCCGGCAAGCCGCACCCGGATCGCGAGATCCCGCAGGCGCAGTCGGCGCACGACACCTTCTGGGACTTCGTGTCGCTGCACACCGAGGCGACCCACCACGTGATGTGGGCGATGTCCGATCGCGGCATCCCGCGCTCGTACCGGACGATGGAGGGCTTCGGCGTCCACACCTTCCGGCTCGTCAACGGCAAGGGCGAGACCTGCCTGGTGAAGTTCCACTGGAAGCCGGTCGCCGGCATCCACTCGCTGGTCTGGGAAGAGGCCCAGCTCGCGGCCGGCGCCGATCCCGACTTCCACCGGCGCGACCTGGCCGACGGTATCGACGCCGGCGCGCCGTTCGAGTACGAGCTCGGCCTGCAGATCATGCCCGACTCGGCGGACCAGACCTTCGAGGGCATCGACCTGCTCGACCCGACGAAGATCGTTCCCGAGGAGCTCTGCCCGGTCCAGCTGGTCGGCAAGCTCACCCTGGATCGCAATCCCACGAACTACTTCGCCGAGACCGAGCAGGTCGCCTTCCACACCGGGAACCTGGTGCCCGGTATCGAGGTCACCGACGACCCGCTGATGCAGGCCCGGCTGTTCTCGTACCTCGACACCCAGCTGACCCGTCTCGGCGGCCCGAACTTCACCCAGCTGCCGATCAACTGCCCGCACGCGGCGGTCAACGACAACCTGCGCGACGGGATGCACCAGACCGCCGTACCGCGCGGCGTCGCGCCGTACCTGCCCAACAGCCTCGGCCAGGAAGGCGAACCCGTCCCCGTCGCGAGGACGGTTTCGTGCACGTGCCCCGCGAGATCACCGGCGCCAAGGTCCGGGAGAACCCGGTGTCCTTCGCGGACCACTTCTCCCAGGCCACGCTGTTCTGGGCGAGCATGACCGAGATCGAGCGCGCCCACATCATCGAGGCCTTCACCTTCGAACTCGGCAAGTGCTTCGAGCAACCGATCCGCGAACGGATCCTCACCGTACTCGCCAACGTCGACGCCGACCTCTGCGCCGCCGTCGCCGCCGGTCTCGGTCTGCCGGCCCCCAAGGGCGCCCCGGCCACCGACGCCGTCCCCTCCCCCGCGCTGTCCCAGATCGTCACGACGCCCGGCCCGATCGCCGGCCGCGTCATCGGTGTGGTCGCCGCGGACGGCGCCGACCTGGCCGGCATCACCAAACTCCGCCGCGCGGTCGAAGCCCAGGGCGCCGTACTACGGCTGCTCGCACCCACCGGCGGCACCATCAGGAGGGCGCGCTCGACCCAGCCCGTCGACCGGACCTTCCTGACCACCCGCTCGATCGAGTACGACGCCGTGATCGTTGCTGCAGGCAACCCTTCGCTGAAGGACATCAAACTCACCGTCCTGCTCGGCGAACTCTTCCGGCACTGCAAGGTGATCGGCGCCTGGGGCGACGGCGACCAGGTCCTCACCGCGGCCGGCATCGACACCGCCGCGCCCGGCGTCCTCCTGGCCGACACCGTCGCCAAGCCCTACACCACCGCCCTCTTCGCCGCCCTCGGCCTCCACCGGGCCTGGGACCGCGCCGCCCGGATCATGGCCGAGTAGGGGGTCGCTCGTGACTGATGCGGTCGTCATCGGCGCCGGGCCCAACGGCCTGGTCGCAGCCAACCTGCTGGCCGACGCCGGCTGGGACGTCGTGTTGCTGGAGGCGAACGACGCGATCGGCGGTGCCGTTCGCAGCTCGAACGAGGTCGACCCCTCGTTCGTGCACGACACCTTCAGCTCGTTCTACCCGCTGGCCGCGGTCTCGCCGACCATCAAGGGCCTGAACCTCGACGAGCACGGGCTGGAGTGGTCGAACGCGCCGGCCCCGGTGGGCAACCCGCTCAAGTCCGGCGGCTGGGCGCTCGTCCACCCCGACCCCGCCGACACAGCAGCAGCACTCGACACACTGGTCGCCGGTGACGGGCAGGCCTGGCTCGACCTGTACGCCGATTGGCAGCGCGTCGGACCAGCCATCACCGAGGCGCTGCTCACTCCGTTCCCTCCGGTCCGCGCCGGAGTCGACCTGCTCCGGCACCTGCTGGGTCCGCGCGGTCTGAAACGACTGCAGCTTCTGATCGGACCGGTCCGCACGGTCGGCGATCGCAGGTTCGCCGGCGACGCCGCGAAGTTGCTGCTGGCAACCAACTCGCAGCATGCCGACATCGCCCCGACCTCACTCGGGTCGGGTCTGATGGGCTGGCTGCTCGTGATGATCGCCCAGCAGTACGGCTATCCCGTCCCCCGCGGCGGCGCCGGCCGCCTGTCGCAGGCGCTCGCCGATCGCTTCGCAGCCAACGGCGGGACCATCGTCTGCCAGGCCCGGGCCGGCGAGATCGTCGTCCGCGCCGGCCGGGCGGTCGCCGTACGGACTGTCGACGGGCGCGAGTACGCCGCCGAACGGGCCGTGCTGGCCGACGTCTCCGCACCGGCTCTCTACCGCGACCTGATCCCTCGGCAGGACCTTCCCGGCCATGTCTTCAAGCGGATGCGCTACTTCAAGTGGGATCCAGGCACGGTCAAGGTCGACTGGGCACTCAGCTCGCCGATCCCCTGGCGCGACACCCCGGAACTCGCACCCGGTACGGCGCATCTCGCCGACTCGATGCACGATCTGCGGCGCTGGTCCGACCAGCTCGCCGCCGGCTGGATCCCGGACCGGCCGTTCCTGCTGATGGGACAGATGACCACCGCCGATCCGACCCGCTCCCCGGCCGGCACCGAATCGGCCTGGGCCTACACCCATGTCCCGCAGGCGACCCGCGGCGACGCCGGCGGTGAACTCACCGGCCGATGGGACACCGCCGAAGCCGAAGCCATGGCCGCCCGCATCGAAGCCCGGGTCGAGGACTACGCCCCCGGCTTCACCGACCGGATCACCGCCCGCCGGATCCTCGCCCCACCAGACCTCGAGCGCCGCGACGCGAACCTGGTCGGTGGCGCGGTCAACGGCGGCACCTCGGGCCTGCGGCAGGAGCTCGTACTACGCCCGATGCCGGGCCTCGGCCGCGCCGAGACCGCGATCAAGTCCCTCTATCTCGCCTCGGCCTCGGCCCACCCGGGCGGCGGCGTCCACGGCGCCTGCGGCTCCAACGCAGCCCGGGCAGCTCTCTTCCACGCCCGCTAGCGACTGAGCACCAGCCGCAGTACCAGACCGATTCCGCTTGAGGCTCCGATGACCCGGGTCACGGGGTCAACAGCACCTTTACTGCACCGTCCTGCTTCTTCTGGAACATCTCGTACGCCGCGGGGCCCTCGGAGAGCGGTAGCCGGTGGGTCGCGAAGTCGTCGACGCCGAGCGGATCGTCGTCGGTGAGCAGCGGCAGGATGTCGTCCACCCAGTGCCGCACGTTCCCCTGTCCCATCCGGAGCTGGATCTGCTTGTCGAACATGGTCAGCATCGGCAGCGGATCGGCCGCGCCGCCGTACACCCCGCTCAGCGAGATCGTGCCGCCGCGGCGGACCAGCTCGATCGCCAGATAGAAGGCCGCCAGCCGGTCGACCCCCACCGTCTCCATCATCTTCTCCGCGACTGCATCCGGCATCAGCCCGACCAGCTTGTGGGCGGCCTGCGCCTTCGGCGAACCGTGCGCTTCCATCCCGACGGCATCGATCACCGCATCGGGGCCGCGGCCCTCGGTCAGGTCCCGGACGTGGCCGGCCACCTGGTCGGAGTACGTCAGAACCTCGACCCCACGCTCCTGGGAGCGGCTGAGTCGCTCCGGAACGAGGTCGATACCGATCACCCGGTACCCGCGATGCAGGCCGATCCGCGCCGCCATGTCGCCGATCGGGCCCAGACCGATGACGGCCAAGGTCCCGCCGTCCGGCACACCGGCGTACTCGACTGCCTGCCATGCGGTCGGCAGCACGTCGGACAAGAACACGAAACGATCGTCAGCAGGACCCGCCGGTACGACGATCGGCCCGTACTGCGCCTGCGGGACCCTCAGGTACTCCGCCTGACCGCCCGGCACCTGCCCGTAGAGCCGGGTGTAGCCGAACAGCGCCGCTCCCATCCCCTCTTCGCGGACCTGGGTCGTCTCGCACTGCGACTGCAGACCGCGATCGCACATGAAGCAGCTGCCGCACGCGATCCCGAACGGGATCACCACCCGATCGCCGACCTTCAGATTCGGTACTTCGGACCCGGTCTCGACCACGATGCCCATCGGCTCGTGCCCCAGCACGTCACCGGGCTCCAGATACGGGCCCATGACCTCGTACAGATGCAGGTCCGATCCACAGATCCCCGACGAGGTGACCTGGATGATCGCGTCGGTCGGCTCCTCGATCACCGGATCCGGCACCTCGGAGTACTCGATCTTGCGTTTGCCCTGCCACGTCAAAGCTTTCATGCGGACGCCGGTACCCCGCTCTCCCGGCGGGAACCAAAACTCAACGGTTCGGGCGAGGCGCGGCGGGGCACGGGGAGGGTATGAGGCTTACCGAGACGGCGGATGTCTGGTGGAAGAACGCGGTGGTGTACTGCCTGGATATCGAGACGTTCTTCGATACCGACGGGGACGGGCGGGGTGACATCCGTGGGTTGTCGCAGCGGATCGATCACCTGGCCGAACTCGGGGTGACCTGTTTGTGGTTGATGCCCTTCTATCCGACGCCGGATCGGGACGACGGGTACGACATCACCGACTTCTACGGCGTCGATTCGAGGCTCGGCACGCACGGGGATCTCGTCGAGCTGATCACCTTGGCCCAGGACCGCGGCATCCGGGTGATCGCCGACCTGGTCGTGAACCACACCTCCGACCAGCATCCGTGGTTCCAGAGCGCCCGCGCGTCGCGGCAGTCGCCGTACCGGGGCTGGTACGTGTGGCGCGACGAGCCGCCGGCCGACGCCGCCAAAGGCATCGTGTTCCCGGATCAGGAGACCAGCCTCTGGCAGTACGACGAGGAGGCCGGCCAGTACTACCTGCACCAGTTCTACAAGCATCAGCCCGATCTCGACATCGCCAATCCGGAGGTCCGCGACGAGATCATCCGGATCGTCGGCTTCTGGCTGCAGCTCGGGCTGTCCGGTTTCCGGGTCGATGCGGTGCCGTTCCTGCTCGACACCAAAGGCGCTGCAGATGCCGCCGCGCTGCCCGACCCGCACGACTATCTCCGCGATCTGCGCGCGTTCCTCAGCCGACGGAACGGGCAGGCCATCCTGCTCGGCGAGGTCAACCTGCCGTACAAGGAAACTGCGCACTTCTTCGGGGTCGAGGACGACGAGCTGACGATGTGTTTCGACTTCATCGGGATGCAGAAGCTCTATCTGTCCCTCGCCCGGTCCGATCCGGCCGAACTGGGGAAGGCTCTCCGCGAACGGCCCGAGCCGCCGCAAGAGGCTCAGTGGAGCACCTTCGTCCGCAACCACGACGAGCTGACCCTGGACAAGCTCACCGAGAAAGAGCGTCAGGAGGTCTTCGCCGCCTTCGGACCCGACGAGAACATGCAGTTGTACGGGCGGGGCCTGCGCCGGCGACTCCCGTCGATGCTCGGCAACGACCCGGCCCGGATCAAGATGGTCTACAGCCTGCTCTTCAGCCTCCCCGGTACGCCGGTGCTGTTCTACGGCGAAGAGATCGGGATGGGCGAGAACCTTGCGGCCGAAGGGCGGAACGCAGTACGGACTCCGATGCAGTGGACCAATGAGGCCAACGGCGGCTTCTCGACCGCGGATCCTGCTGACTTGGCCGGCCCGGTGGTCGAAGGTGAGCTGTCGCCGGAGTACGTCAATGTCGCGGACCAGCGGCGCGATCCCGATTCGCTGCTCAACTGGATCAAGCTGCTGATCCAGCGCTACCGGGAGAGCCCCGAGCTCTCCTGGGGTGCCTGCACGATCCTCGACCACGACAGCCCCTCGGTGTTCGCGCATCGGTCGGACTACGAAGGGGGCACGGTGATCGCCCTGCACAACTTCGCCGCCGAGCCGGCCGAGATCACCCTCACCCTCGACGAAGGCGATCTCCAGCTCGCCGATCTCCTCACCGGCAAAACGACGAACGTGTCCCCCGCCGGTACCGTCCGCCATCCGGTCGGCCCGTACGGCGCCTGCTGGCTCCGGGTCCTTCGCAACGGCGACCGCTACCTGATCTGATCCGTTTGCCCGGCGGGTTCGGGGGCACCGGCAGCCCATGACCAAGATCGGGTACTTCCTGTCCAGTGAGGAATACACGCCGGCGCAGCTGATCGAGCAGGCGCGGCTGGCGGAGGAGGCCGGGTTCGACGGGTTGTGGATCAGCGACCACTTCCACCCCTGGAACGACGAACAGGGCCAGAGCGCGTTCGTCTGGTCGGCCATCGGCGCCGTCTCGCAGGTCTGCGAGCTACCGGTGACGACCGCGGTCACCTGTCCGACCGTGCGGATCCATCCGGCCGTCATCGCCCAGGCCGCGGCGACCAGCGCAGTCCTGCTCGACGGTCGCTTCACCCTTGGTATCGGCAGTGGCGAGGCGCTCAACGAACACATCTTCGGCGACGCGTGGCCGACGGTCGACGTACGGCTGGAGATGCTGGAAGAGGCTGTCGAGATCATCCGCCGGCTGTGGACCGAGGACGGCTTCGTCAGCCATCACGGCAAGCACTACACCGTCGACACCGCCCGGATCTACACCCGTCCGGACGCGCCGCTGCCGATCTACATGTCGGGATTCGGGCCGGAGGCAACAGATGTCGCCGCGCGGATCGCGGACGGCTTCATCACCACGTCGCCGGACAAGGAGCTGCTGGAACGGTTCCGCAAGAACGGCGGCAGCGACAAGCCGACCCAGGCGGGTTTCAAGGTCAGCTACGCGCCAACCGAAGAAGAAGGCATCGAGCAGGCGCACCGCATCTGGGCCAATTCAGGACTGCCCGGTGAGCTTGCCCAGGTACTCCCCTCACCACGCCATTTCGAGCAAGCCAGCCAGCTCGTCACCAAGGAACAGACCGCCGACGCCGTGACCTGCGGGCCGAAAGCGGCCGACCATCTCAAGGCCTTCGAACCGTACGTCGAGGCCGGCTTCGACGAGATCTACGTCGCGAACATGGGACCGCACGTCGTCGACATGATGAAGCTGTACCGCGACGAGATCCTCCCCGAACTCCGGAAGTGAGAGCTGTGAGTCAAGTCGTCGTCGTCACCGGCGCGAGTGGCGGGATCGGCCGCGCGACTGCGATCGCCTACGGTCGCCGCGGCGCGAAGGTCGCCCTGCTGGCCCGCGGTGAGGCCGGCCTGCAAGGTGCGGCACGAGAGGTCGAGGCGGCCGGCGGGGTGCCCCTCGTCGTCCCGGTCGACGTCGCCGAGTACGACCAGGTCGAGGCGGCGGCGAGCCGCGTCGAAGCCGAGTTGGGGCCGATCGATGTCTGGGTGAACGTCGCCTTCACCTCGGTGTTCGCGCCGTTCACCGAGATCGAGCCGAAGGAGTTCAAGCGGGCCACCGAGGTCACCTACCTCGGCTACGTCTACGGGACCCGGGCAGCGCTCGACCGGATGAAGCCGCGCGACCGCGGAGCGATCGTGCAGGTCGGATCGGCCCTCGCCTATCGCGGCATCCCGCTGCAGTCCGTGTACTGCGGCGCGAAGCATGCGGTCCAAGGCTTCCACGACTCACTACGCTGCGAGCTGCTGCACGACAGGTCCAACGTGCACGTCACGATGGTCCAGATGCCGGCGGTGAACACGCCGCAGTTCTCCTGGGTGCTGTCGCGGCTGCCCAAGCATCCGCAACCCGTGCCGCCGATCTACCAGCCCGAGGTCGCGGCCGAGGCGGTCCTGTACGCCGCCGACCACCCGCGCCGCCGCGAGTACTGGGTCGGCGGACCGACCATGGGAACGCTGATCGCCAACAAGTTCGTGCCGGGTCTCCTGGACCACTACCTCGCGCGAACCGGCTACAAGTCGCAGCAGACCGATCTCCCCCACGACGCGGATGATCCGACCAATCTCTGGCACCCCGCGGACGACAGCCGTGACTACGGCACCCACGGTGCTTTCGACGACCGCTCGACGACCCGCAGTTACCAGGCCTGGGCCTCCCGCCATCGCGGCCTCCTGGCGGCGGTCACCGCCAGCGCAGCGGCCCTCAGCGCCTGGGCGGCCCGCCGCGCCACAACCACGTAGTCAGGTCGGTCCCCGAGCCAGAGGAGCGAGATGTTCGAAGGTTTCAGCCTCGACCGGATCAGCGTCGGCGACGTCACCCTGCGAGTCCGGTACGGCGGAAGCGGTCCGGCCGTGGTCCTGCTGCACGGCCACCCGAGGACGCACACCACGTGGTACCAGGTCGCGCCTGAGCTCGCGAAGGACTTCACGGTGGTCTGCCCGGATCTCCGCGGCTACGGCCAATCCAGCAAACCGGCCGCGGACGCCGAACATACGCAGTACTCGAAGAAGGCGATGGCCGCCGACATCGTCGGCCTGATGGATGCCCTCGGCCACGATTCGTACGCCGTGGTCGGCCACGACCGGGGTGCACAGGTCGCCTATCGCACCGCCTTCGCCGCTCCCGACAAGGTCAGCAAGCTCGTGGTCATGGACGGAATACCGACCGTCGAGCACCTCGAACGCTGCGATGCCCGGTTCGCCGCCGAATGGTGGCACTGGTTCTTCCTGGCCCAGACCACCAAGCCGGCCGAGCGGGTCATCTGCGCCGACCCGGAGACCTGGTACCAGGCCTGGACCACCAACTCCCCCGACCAGCTCGGCCCGGAGAACCACGCCGACTTCCTGGCCGCCATCCGCGACCCCGCAACGGTCCACGCGATGGTCGAGGACTACCGCGCCGGCCTCGGCATCGACCGGCGCGCCGACGAGGCAGACCGCGAAGCCGGCCGCCAGATCACCTGCCCGATGCTCATGCTCTGGTCGACCAAGGACGACCTCGAAGACCTGTACGGCGACCCGCTCGCGATCTGGCGTCCCTGGTGCCCGCACGTCACCGGCCACGGCATCGATTCGACCCACCACATCGCCGAACAGGCCCCAGCCGATCTGGTCAAGAGCCTCCGCGCCTTCCTCTGAACCAGTCCGATCGTCGGCGCATGCTGCCGGGTACTGACTCGGCAGAACGGGTGACGAACAGGAGAGTTGGAATGCGACGGCTCATCGGCTGGTGCGGTGTGGCTTGTCTGGTCCTGGCAGCGTTGGCGGGTTGTGGCAACCCTGATCAACAGCTGCGGTCGGAGGGCGCCCGGGCGGCGCGGGAGGCGGCCTCGGCGGTCGGCGCCGCGCGGTTGGCCGGCCAGTCGTTCCTCGATCACAAACTGTGGTCCCAGCCGGCCACCCAACTCGTCAGTGAGGCCGAAGAGTCTCTCGGCCAGGTCGGCACCACTTTCGACCAACAGCAGCCGAAGTCGACCTCGTCCCGCAAGACCTACGACGACATCTCCAAGACGCTGGACGATGCCGAGAGCAACGTGACCGACCTGCGGATCGCGCTGGTGAACAACGACCTGGACGCGGTCACCAGCGCAGTACGGCAGCTGAGCCAGGTGTCCGGCCAGCTGCGGCAGGTGGGTGAGACCGCGAAATGAAGAAGCTCTTCGCCGTCACCCTCGGCATCCTCACCGCGATCGGCGGCTTCGTCGACATCGGCGACCTGGTCACCAACGCGCTCGTCGGCGCCCGCTTCGGGATGCGGCTCAGCTGGGTCGTCGTGCTCGGCGTCATCGGCATCTGCCTGTACGCCGACATGTCCGGCCGGGTCGTCGCGATCTCCGGACGACCCGTGTTCGACCTGATCCGGGAACGCCTCGGCCGCCGTACCGGGCTGTTGACCCTCATCGCGTCGTTCCTGGTCACCCTGCTGACCCTGATCGCCGAGATCGGCGGCGTGGCGCTCGCCTTCGAACTGGCCACGCGGAGTCAACTACCTGCTGTGGGTACCGCTGGCCGCGTTGGCCGTCTGGCTCGTCATCTGGCGGGTCAAGTTCTCCAAGCTGGAAACGGTCTTCGGCCTGATGGGCCTGCTGCTGATCATCTTCGCCGTCGCACTGTGGAAGCTCGGCCCCGACTGGGGCCAGCTCGTGCATCAGGCGACCAATCCCCACCCGACCGGTCACGAGACGTGGGCGACCTACGCGTACTACGCGATCGCGCTGTTCGGCGCCGCGATGACGCCGTACGAGGTGTTCTTCTTCTCCTCCGGCGGCGTCGAGGAGAAGTGGACCGAGCGCGACCTGTCCACCGAACGGTCGAACGTGTTCATCGGGTTCCCGCTCGGCGGGCTGCTGTCGCTGGCCATCGCCGGGTGCGCCGCGGTGCTGTACCTGCCGGTCGGCATCCACGTCGAGACACTCGGCCAGGTGGCGCTGCCGGTAGCGGTTGCCTTCGGCAAGCTCGGCCTCGCGATCGTGCTGATCGGGGTGTTCGCGGCCACCTTCGGCGCGGCGCTGGAGACCTCGCTGTCATCGCGGTTACACGATCGCGCAGTACTTCGGCTGGCAATGGGGCAAGTTCGTCCGGCCGCGGCAGGCCTCGCGTTTCCACGTGGTGATGATCGTCTGTCTGCTGCTGGCGATCCTGACCCTCATGACCATGGTCGACCCGGTGCTGGTCACGGAGTACTCGGTGGTCTTCGCGGCGATGGCGCTGCCGTTGACGTACCTGCCGATCCTGATCATCGCCAACGACCCCGACTACATGCGCGATCGGGTGAACGGCCGGGTGCGGAACTTCCTCGGGCTGATCTATCTCGCCTTGTTGCTGGTGGCATCGATCGCCGCGATCCCCTTGATGATCATCACGAAGGCAGGGCGGTGACGATGGCCGGCAAGATTCTGCACGCGCAGCTCCACCTGCTGGACCGGCAACTGATCGACCAGGCGACCGGTCACCTGCTGGGCAAGGTCGACGACGTCGAGCTGGATCTGGACGCCGACCCGCCGGTCGTCTCGGCGCTCATCTCCGGACGGGTGCGCATCCCCGCCGGACAGGTGATGGAGATCGACACCGCCCTCAAGATCGTGCCCGGAGAGCTGAACCTGACCAGCGGTGACGACTGGGCCGAGAAGCACATCATCGACAAGATCCCCGGAGCCGGCGATGCGCCTGAATGACCTACTCGGCCGCCCCGTCACCGACCGCCACGGGCACCGCATCGGAGGTGTCGCGGACGTCCGGCTGATCCAAGACGGCCCGCTCCCTCCGGGCGGCAGCCAGGCCGCGCTGCGGGTGGACGGCCTGATCATCGTCGAACGGCGAGCCACTCAACTGTTCGGCTACGAACGCCGCGTCGGCCCAGCGCTCTTGCGAGCCATCGTGCACAGCAGACTCGGCGAAGTCTGGTACCTGCCATGGAACGACATCGCCCGGATCACCGACGAGGCAGTCGAACTGGCGACCGAACGCAAGAACCTCCAGCCCCTCGAACAAGTCGCCCGCTACTAGAGCCAGCGGTCAGCCGGCGATCGCGTAGACGGCCGGTGTCCGCCCGAGGGCCGAGCCCAGGTGTGGATCCGGATCGAGGAGCCGGATGCAGGTCCCGGTCCGATCGGCGAAGACGGCGTACCGGCCCAGCGAACTGCTGATCGGAGCGATCAGCCAGTCGAGGTCAGGATGGTCGTCGAAGAACGCATCGACATCGCCGACGTCGTACACGCCACCGCACCCCAGCGCTGCCTCTGCCGGATCGCGCACCAGCACGATGGTCGCTGCGCCTTGCTCGGTCGCGAGCAAGGCTGTGTCGTCATCCGGCCAGCCGAGTGGATCGAGTCCGAGCTCGCGGTAGTAGTCGACTGTTGCTTCCAGGTGCTCGACCGGACGCAGTTCGAACAGCAGCTTCATCGCTTCCTCTCCCGCTTCGTCTGCGGCGCCGGCTCCTGCGACCGGCGCCGGCTGGCTTCTCGTA
Source organism: uncultured Actinomycetota bacterium (assembly GCA_963740725.1). Taxonomy (GTDB): domain Bacteria; phylum Actinomycetota; class Actinomycetes; order Propionibacteriales; family Kribbellaceae; genus Kribbella. The sequence continues at coordinate 112,083 of CAVUFT010000003.1, read as the reverse complement.
CTTCGTCGGTCCGGGCGCCCACATCGCTGATGCGATCAGCCAGGCCCGGATGCTCCCGGGTCAGCTGTACGCCGGCCGCGGCCAGCGGAGCCAGCAGCGCGGCCGAATCACTGTGTCCCAGCGCATCGTGCACCCGGTCGACACTGGCCTGGGCCGAACTGTCCAGATCGGCCAGGGCGGTGACCTGCCCGGCCAACTGCCGCAGATCGGCCGCATTGTCGCGGGCCCAGGTGGCCACTGCCCGGTCGCTCGCACGCTGGTCGCGCGCCGCCTGGACCCGCTGCTCTCCATTCATCGACGGATCGTCCGCGTTCGGCCTGATCCGCAGATACCGCCGTTCCGCCGCCTGCCTGCTGGCCACTCCGAGCGCCGGCGCCAGCTCGGCCCAACTCACGCCGCCGGCTCGGGCCGCATCGATCAACCGCGGCTCCCACCGCGTCAATTGATCGCGCAGGACCCGGATCTGGACCAGGGCTGCCAGCAGGTCGGCCGATTCGTACTCGTCGAGGTCAGCCACTACCTCGCGAACGAAGGCCAACGCGGCGGCGGAGTCGTCCACCTCACCCATGTCCAGGTCCCTTACTCGAAGTGGCCGCAGACGATACGGCACGGTTCAGGCGTCGATCTGGTGCGCCTCGGACGGCGACCCGCCGATGCTGATCTTGCGCGGTTTCGCCTGCGCGGCAACCGGAATCCTGACGGTCAGCACGCCGTTGTCGTACGCCGCCTCGATCCGGTCCGCGTCGAGCGTGTCGCCCAGGAACAGTTGCCGGGAGAACACCCCCAGCGGCCGCTCGGCCACCTGCATCTCCACACCCTCGGCGACCAGCGCCGGGCGCCGTTCCGCCTTCACCGTCAACACGTTCCGCTCGACGTCCAGATCGATGGCCTCGGCCGGCACTCCCGGCAGGTCGAAGACCACGACGAACTCGTCACCCGACCGATAGGCATCCATCGGCATCGGGTTCGGCTTGGACCAGGTCCCCGGCGTCGAACCACCAGTCATCAACTGGGCCAGCCGGTCGAACTCACGGAACGGGTCAGTGCGCATCAACATCGTTCCACCTCCAGACGATTTCGAATTGTCGGTGTCAACACGCACCAGCAGTTATAGCGCGTCATCCATCCGATGACAAGTCACCCGTCACCATTCCGACGACACCGTCCCGCGTCGAGGCGGGATCGAGGCTGCGTATAGAAGGCGCATAGGTGTGCCAACGATCGTTTGGACCGGAAGCCGATCGAGAGTTCGAACATTCCGCCGGACGAGCGCAGGGGACTCCGTTGACGAATCAAACTGCCAGGCCATTCGACCGTAGTCCGCTGACGATCGACGACGACTTCGTCACCGAATTCGTGAGTCACGGATTCGTCCAGCTGCGGCAGGCCGTCGATCTCGGGCCGGGGTCGCGGCTGAACCGGCTGTTCGAGCGGACGCTGCGACAGGAGGGGCTGCTTCGGGACGGGCAGGTCACCTGCCCGGAGGGGGTCACGTCGCTGCCGCCGAGTCGGGTGGCGGAGCTCGCAGACGTGGCGCCGGTGCTGTGGTCGGCGGTCTGTACGTTGCTCGGCGGGGCGGATCGGATCAAGCAGCCGGCCCTTCTCAGCAACGCGTTCATCTGCAACTACCGCACCTCCAAACTGTCCGACAGCTGGCATGTCGACGGTGACTTCTTCGTGCACCACCCGGACAGCCCCGAGCAGGCCCTGCTGATCTTCGTCCTCTGGTCCGATGTCGAGGAAGGCGAGGGAGCGACCCGAGCGGCTCCGTCAGCGACGGCGGACATCCTTGCGGAACTCGTCCGGCATCCCGAGGGGCTGACCAGTGCGCAGATTCCGGTACGACGGTTCGCAAGCGCCGCCGAGCCGCATCTCTCACTGACCGGCAAGGCCGGTGACGCCTGGATCCTCCATCCACTCACAGCCCACCAGGCGGTTCCCAATCCGCACGGAGACCCGCGGTTCATCTCCAACCCAGCAATCGCTCTCAAGGACCCGCTGAATCTGACGGCCGAAGCGCAAAGAACTCCGGTGGAGGAATTGACCTACCGCTTGCTGGGACAGGCCTGGGAAGCGGACGCGAATTCCATTCGGAGAACTTTTGTTCCGGACCGGATCGCACGCTGGGACGCCGAGGGCGCCTATACCGATGAGGTGAGCTGATGCCGTCACGTGCCACATCCCAGGTGCTGCTGGTGAATCCGCCGCTCTGGAACCCGTATGCCCCGCACCTCGCGGTCCCCCTGCTCCTCGCCGTACTGCGCGAGCACGGCGTCGCCGCCTCCGCTCTCGACCTCTCGGCCGAAACCATGCGTTATCTGCTGAGCGAGCAGGGCTCCGCCGACTACGTCGCGGACCGCGAAGACGTGCTGAGCAGGCGAGAGCGGGACCGGTTCGAGACTGCGCAGTCCGCCGTCGACCGGGCGGCTGCCTTCCTCCGCTCCCCCGCCAGCATCGAAGACATCGACGGCTACCGAGCGGCAACAGCCCTCTGTCATGACGTGCTGGGCGGCATCGCTGCCCTCACACCAGGCGCGACCCTCACCTTCGATCGCTTCGACCAGCGGGACCGGCCGATCGGCACCAGTCAGGTGATGCGGGCCGTGTCCGACCCCGTCCACAATCCGTACTGCCACATCTTCGAGCAGCTGCTGGTGCCTTGCCTGCGGGAGATGCCCGACCTGAAGGTCGTCGGTCTGTCGGTCTCGGCGGACTCGCAGCTGATCGCCGCGCTGACCGCGGCCCGGCTGATCAAGCGCGAGCGCCCCGATGTGCACATCACCGTCGGCGGCAACTTCGTGACCAGGATCGCCGACCGGCTGCGACCGGGCCATCCCTTCTTCACCCTGGTCGACTCGATCGTGCAGTTCGAAGGCGAGGAGTCGATCATCGACCTGGTCGACCGATTGCTGTCCGGCCGTTCGCTGCACGGGGTAGCCGGCATCGTCGTACCCGATGGCGACATCCTGCACCGCTGCCCGCCGGCCACCGTGACGCTCGGCGAGCTGCCGGTCCCCGACTTCACCGACTACCCGCTCGCCGACGGATACCTCGCGCCAGGCCCGGTCCTGCCGGTGATCGCCTCCCGCAGTTGCGCGTGGAAGTGCGCGTTCTGCGCGATCCCCTTCGCCTCCGACAAGTTCCGGATCCGCGCCCCCGAGGCGGTGGTGGCCGAACTGGACGAACTGCACCGCCGGCACGGCACCTCGTACTTCCAGTTCGTGGACGAGATCCTCACGGTGCGCAGCATGCGCGCCCTCTCCAGCGGCCTCGCCGACCGCGGCTATCGCTGGTACGGCGAGACGCGGTTCTCTCCGGCGATCGACCGGCGGCTGACCGACGCCATGTACGCCGCAGGCTGCCGCCGGCTCGACCTCGGCCTCGAGACCTACAACCAGCACGTGCTGGACCTGATGCGCAAAGACATCAAGGCGGCCTGGATCGCTCCGAACCTGGACTCGTTGCTTGCCTCCGGCATCAGTGTGCATCTCTTCGGCATGGCGGGGTTTCCCGGCGAGGCGCGCTGGCAGACCGCGCGCACTGTGGAGTTCGCAGCGGCGACGCTGGCCCGCTCGCGCGAGCTGTACGACGTACCGGACAGCAGCTTCGGAATGGGGCCCTTCGTACTGGACGCACTGTCCCCGGTCGCTGCTGCTCCAGAGGACTTTCAGGTGCAGGTGCTGCTCCCGGATCCGACCGAGGATCTCCAGATGGCCTTGCGCTACGACTATGTCGGACCGCTGCCCGAGCCGGACAACGATGAGGACAGGGAGATCGCGGCGAGGGCCGAGCGGATCCTGGGCGGTTCCTTCGACTCCGATGATCGCCCCGCCGAGGAAGTCGTCTTCCTGCGAGCCAACCACCACGGTGACCACCGCGGCGAAGCCACCCGCACCGACCCTGGCGTCCGCTGCCCCGGCCCCGAATGGGACCGCATCCCGCTGCGCATCGGCGGCGGCTGGGTGATCCAACGCCAGTACGGACAACGCACGGTGCTCTACGAGCCTCGGCATGGCGCACTGCTGACCTTGCCCACCCGACTGCTGGATGCTCTGCCGGGTACTGCGGCCGAATTGTGCGCCACTGACGAGGACCGCGACCTGCTGCGATCAGCACTCCATCACCAGTGCCTGGAACCAGTCCATGACGAGATGGTCCGGCTCACCTCCGCCGACCAACTGACCGGCGACCTGTTGCTCCGCGCGGGCCCAGGCATCGAACTGGTGCGCGAAGGCAAGGATGCCTTCCTGGTCTCGCGGATCACCGGGCAACGGCTGCGCCTCTCGCCGTCCGGTACCGCGGTGGCCGAGATCATCACGGGAAGCACCGGTATCCGCCTGGCCGACCTCGAGTCGAGATTCGCGCCCGGGTCCGGTCCGCGGCTGATCGCCTTCGTGTGGCGACTGCTGCTCACCCATCTCCTGTCCGTCGAGACGCCGGACAGGGCCTACCAGTTGACCGAGAGGAGGTGAACGACATGGCAAACGAAACCCCTGAGGTAGAGGTCGAGTTCGAGGACGACGGATTCTTCGAGCCGACCATCGAGGAAGCCATCATGGCCTCCGGCCTGCACCGCCAGTTCGCCGTGGACTGATCGCGGAGGACCAGCCCGGTGTACCGGAGCTAGGCCGGTACACCGGGCTGACACCGCAATTCTCCCCACGCCACGCTCCTGATGACCCGAAGGACACCGATGACGTCGACTCCCGCTCTGCTGCCACTGGTACCGGCCAGTCGCATCGCGCCCGATGCGACCGTCGCCGTTGTCTCACTGCCGTTCTTCACGCCGTTCGCGACCTGCTACCCGGCCGTCCTGATCACCCGTCGGCTCGAGGAAATCGGCTGCCGGGCTCGCTTCCTGCCTGCCCACATGGAGTTCTACGCCTTCGCCCGCAGCCGCGGGATGTCGGAGGACCTCTACAAGAAGTTCACCAACCGGCACTTCACCGCGGATGTGGCATTGCTGCCCCTGTGGTCGGCGCCGACAGCCGCCCATCGGTCGGAGCGGGAGGAGCTGGCCAGGACCGAACTCCTGGCCGATGCCGACGACGAGGCGCAACTGCGCACCTTGTTCGACACCTATCTCGACCGGCTGGCGGAGCGGATCGTCGGTACGGACGTGCTCTGCCTGACGAGCACCCACTTCCAACTGATCCCCAGTCTGCTGCTAGCCCGGCGAGTCGCCGCGGTCGCCCGGCAGAAGGGCGTTCCCAGGCCGCGCGTGGTGATCGGTGGCTATCTCGGCGCGTACCCGGTGGCCCGCGACCTGCTGGCGCTGCACGAGGAAATCGACGTGGTGGTCTATGGCGAGGCCGAGGACGTGCTGGCGGACGCCATCGATCACGCCATGGCCGGCCGCCGCCGCGTGGTGGCCGGCCATGCGCACACTTTCAAGGACGCGTACGCCGAACAGTCCGGACTCGTCAGGGCGAGCGTCCAGCGACCATGGCTGCGCGACCGACTCGTCGTCAGCATGGAACTGTCCCGCGGCTGCTACTGGGATCGCTGCGACTTCTGCAACTTCAACGATTCCTACGATGCACGCTTCAAGATGCACGACCCCGCCCGGGTGCTGGCCGAGATGTCGCACCTGGCCACGACGTACGGCCAGCGGCGGTTCCAGTTCCTCGACACCGCGTTGCCACCGCGCCTCACGAACCTACTGGCCGGGCAGCGCCACGACTTCCAGGTGTTCTGCGAGATCAGGCCTGACTTCGGCGCCGAGCGGCTGCGCGCGCTCAAGGCGCTCGGCGACGTGACCGTGCAACTCGGCATCGAGACACTGCTCGAGGACCACCTGACGCTGATGAACAAGCGGCAGACCGTCGATGAGGGCGTGCAGATGCTGTACGCCGCGCGCGATCTCGACATGAACTCTGTCTGGGGCGTGATGATCGGGCATCCGAAGGAGACCCCGGAGCACCGCCGGCAACTGCTGGCCGAGATCCAGGCACACCGCCGGGCAGGGTTGCCGGCTCCCACGTACCTCACCGAGTGCGAGCTCCGGCCCGGTAGCGGCCTGTGGAACGAGCGGGATGAACTAGGGCTGTCGGTCGAGTTCCCCTGGCGGATGTTCGACAGCGTCCTGACGCCCAACGAACCTGCCTGCGCGCTGATTCCGAGCCGGGTTCGGGGCATGCCGTTCGACCAGCCCGGATACCAGGCCGAACGCAAGGTGATCAGTGCGGAGTTGACCGCCTGGCAGGCGGAACAGGGCATGGAGGTCGGTCTCGATGCCTGACGAAACCGGGGTGCTGACCAGCTTCTGCGGTGTCACCACAGAATTCGTCTGCGCCGACCGCCGCGACACCGACCACCTGCGGTACTACCTGAGCGACCATCTGGTGGCCGGGCGCACGAGATCCCCCGAGCTGACCGTCCGGCTGGAGAGTGCGGACGGCGGTTCGTTCATGGCCGCACTCGGTACGCCGGTCGTCAAGCGAGCATGGTGGCGCACCCCGGACTCGCCCTGGCGGCTGTACGAGGAGTGGCAGGCACGATCCCGACGCCCCTCCCCCGTGCCGCCGTTCGGCCTGCCACCGTTGAACGAGCTGGTCCGGATCCGCCACGGCGCAGCCGTCGCGGCGCCGGACGGCAGTCCGCGGACGCTGGCGATCACCGGCGCCAGCGGTGCCGGCAAATCCGTTGCCCTAGGCACCTTCCTGTACGCCGGCTGGCGGTTCGTCTCCGACGACCTGCTCGTGTTGGACGAGCGGATGCACGGCGGCCTGCACTACTACGGCCGCCCCATCGGCGTACGCGAACGCAGCCTGCCGCTGCTGCCCTGGCTGGACCAGGCGGTGCTGACCGATGCTCCATGCATTCCGACCCGCTGGGGCAAGACCTGGATGGTGCGCCCGCAGCTACTCGGCCAGTGCGCAGACCCGGACGAGACACTGACCCTGGCCTGGCGACTCGACCTCTCCCGCAGCGACGACTTCACCGTCGCGACAGCCGGCCGCACGGCTCACGTCGGCTGGGATCCACAGCACCACCTGACCCAGCTCGCGGACGTCTGTGCGCAGCTCACCGGAGGCGTCCATGCTGTCTGACACCGAGCGAATACTGGACTTCTTCGGCACAGTCGTCCGGGTGGTCTGTAGCCCGGCCGATGCCGCGGACCTCGACTTCTTCTTCCGCCCGCACCTCGCGTCGCCGACGGCGAAACCCGGCTACCGGGTGGAACTCTTCGGCACCCGCGGCGGATTCCTGCAGTCACTGCTGGCGAAAGACGAAGAGCCCAAGACGTTCCGGTTGCTGTCCGAGCCGGACGGAGCGCTGATCGAGGAGCGCGAGTTCAACCGCTGGTCGTCCGCGCCGTCGCCACTGCCTCCTTTCCAGGTCATGCGGGACGGTATCGCTGTCATCCAGGCCACCGTCCTTGCCCGCGGCAATCAATCGGTCGCGTTCTTCGGCGATCCACACAACGGGAAGACCAGCCTGGGTCTCGCCCTGCTGGCCCGCGGCTGGGCGCTCGCCTCCGACCAACTGCTCGTGGTCGAGCGCGCGACGGGCAGCGTTCGCCCGTACCTGACTCCGGTCGGGGTCCGCGGCCGGACGCTCGCCGCGATGCGCGACGGGGTGCTCGCGGGTCTCGAACAGCGTCGCTCGTTCAGCACGGTGAGCGGCGAGGTGGTGCTGGCCAGGCCGGAGAGTCTGGCCGAGGTGGTACCGGTCGAGCGACACCTCGGGCCGACCCACCTGATCGCCGTACGGCGCGACAGCGGCACGACGTCCCTCGAGCCGACCGATCGGCGGCCGCGGGTCTGGCCCGCCGACGCCTGGTCGTGGCTCGACGAATCACCCGCCGTGCAGCGTACGCGGAACGAGCTGACCCTGCCCGTCCACGGTGGCGAACAGCAAGGTGCAGAACTAGTGGAGGAGTACTTCGATGCCTAGTCTGACCGTCGACCACCTCGCCAAGCGCTACCGCAATGGGACGGAAGCACTGGCGGACGTCTCTTTCGCCGTGGAGCCCGGCACGCTGCTGGCAGTGGTAGGACACAACGGTGCGGGCAAGTCCACCTTGCTCAACATCATCTCCGGGTTGATCCGCCCCAGCTCCGGCACGGTGTCCACCGACATCGGCAAGGGCCGGGTGATGTGGGCGCCCCAACGGACCATGGTGGACTGGTCGCTGACCGTGCGCCAGAACATCGAGCTGGTCGCCCGGCTGACCGGTACGCCGGTGTCCCGGGTCGACCGGATGCTGGCGCTGCTGGATCTGGAGAAGGTCCAGGGACAGCAGGCGGAGTACATCTCCGGTGGTCAGCTGCAGCGAGTGCAGATCGGGCGTGCGCTGGTTGCCGACGCGGCGGTCTACGTACTGGACGAGCCGACCGCCGGTCTCGACCCGACCGCCGGTGAGCTGGTGATGAACCACCTTCAGGAGCTGGCCGACGAGGGCAGCGCCGTGCTGGTCTCCTCGCACGACCTCGATGCCGTCGAACGCACCGCGTCCGAGCTCGTCCTGCTGGACGCGGGCCGGTTGCAAGCACACCTGCCGATCGACGAATTCGTTCGGCGGGCCGGCGCGACGATGAAAGTCAGCGTCGCACTCGGCGAGCCGGTGACGTCGGCACGGCTGGCAGATCTCCCTGCAGGCTGGACGCTGGAGACGGCCGCGGACTTCAGCTCGCTATCGGTGCAGGTGCCGCTGGCCACCGGACTGCGGCCGGTCCTGGACTGGTTGCCCGCGGAGCTGTCCGTCCAGGACCTCAGCGCCGAGAAGCAGTCCCTGCGGGACGTCTACCTGGCTCGCTATGCCCAACCGGTCCACGCATCCGAGAGTGTGGTGACGCAGTGAAGACCTCCCTGAAGCTGGCCCGGTTCCACTTGCTGAGCATCTGGAACTGGCGCACCAGCCACTTGAGCCGGGTCATCGAGGCGCCGGCCTACTTCCTGTTCATGGTCACCGGCCTCAGCACCCTGGCCGGCGGCGCGCGGATCGACGACATGACGTACGACGACTTCGCCTACGCGGGCGTGCTCGTCGTGATCGCCATCCGTGCGCTGTTCTGGTGCATGGGCGACGTCGCCAACGACCGCAAGTGGGGCACCTATGCGGTCGCCCGTACGGCGAAGGTGTCGTTCGCGCAGTACATCGGCTCGATTCTCACTGCCAACGGATTGGTCGCCGTCGTACAGCTCCTCGCCATCCTGGTGCTGAAGCAACTCCTCGGGCGCGGCAATCCCCTGCAGGACGTGAAGATGGCTCTGCTTGCGGTGCTCGTGTGTTCGCTGACGGTGCTGACTGGTTGCGCTCTGGGCTTCGGGGTCAACAGCTACAGCAAGCGAGACCTGCTGACCTCGCTGTTCAGCCTGCCTTTGGTGATGACGGCACCATTGTTCTACTCGCTCGACAACGTGCCTGCGGTCATGAAGGTGCTGGCGGCGGTCAACCCGTTCACGTACTGCGTACTACTGGTTCGCTCCCCTGCTACAGCGAGCTTTCCGGTAGAAGCCGTCACCGGGTGCTTGGTCACCGCGCTGCTGGTGATCGGTGCACTCGTCCTGGCCGCCGACCGCCACGAACTCAGCTCCAACGAACAGGGCTGATCCGATGACACTGTCGACGACACGGACCGCCCAACTGGCCGTACACGGACTGCTGACCTGCGGCCGCGCCGGCTATTGGTGGGAAGACTCGGAGTCCGGCGCCCGGCTGATGCGTGGGGACGTCAACGGGATCCAGCCGGTGCCGATCGGCGACGAAAGTCTCGTAGCCGCCGGGCGCGGATCACCTCGTCCCGTTGACCGTCCATCCGGCCGACGGCTCCCCACCGGTGGTGCTGCGCGGCCATCCGGGCGGCGACTACGGCTATCTGTCCGAACCGGATGCGCCGGACCACGTCCTTGCCCGGCGACCGACTGTGGTTCACCTCCCAGAAGTGAGGTCGGCGACCGGTCGCGAGGCCGGCCCTGGTTTCGTCTACACCGGGTTTCCCGCGGGCGCGGAGCTGTCCGCCCCGCCGGTCGAAGGGATCAGGGTCGCCGTGCATCGGCTCGGCGATCCCTTCGGGACCGATCGGCCCGTCCCGCTCGAGGTGGGCGCTGATGCTCTCTTCTCGCTCGAGGCCACCGCTGACCGATCGACTGCGCTGCTGAAGTCGACGACACCGGGCGATACGGCGTACTGGCTGCTGCGGTTCGGCGCGGACCTGCCCGGTGGGGTCACGGTGACCCGGCTGCAGGTCGAGGCCACTGTCCGCACCCGGCTGGTGCTCGGCGCGACCCGCTGGTGGCACGGCGAGGCACTGGGCACGCCACGGGCTGTACTCCGCGCTGCTCCCGCAGGATCAGTCGACGGCGATCAGGTGAGGTTTCCCGAGGGGACTTCCATTGCCTGGTTCTGGGGTACCCGCCGGGGCATCATCGTCCGAACGCTGGTGGGGCGCAGCGAAGCGCTCTACTGGGTGGACGGCGAAACCCTTCAGCCGCGGCTGGTCGCAGGAGGCGAGCGCGGCGACTCCTTTCCCGAGGTAGCAGCGTCTCCCGCCGACGACTGCGCGGTGTGGCTGCGGGTCTCGGACCGGCCGGGCGAGGAACCGGTGGGCCGGATGGAGTTGCTGCTCGGCGGCGAAGACACTCCCCGGGAACTGAGTGCGACGCCCTGGCCTGTGTCGACGAAACGAGTGACAGAATTCTGTACGGCGGGCGACGGGACCCGGTTACCTGTCCAATTGTCGGGCGACAGCGGGCCGGTCCTGCTCCTGGAACACGGCGGCTTCACCGCGCTGGCCAACGCGCCGCTGGAACGTGCGCTCGAAGAGATGGTCGGGGCGGGCAAGGTCTCGCTGGCGCGCGTGGTGACCCGCTCGCTGGTGCCGGCTCACCGGGTGCCGACCGGCGAACGCGGCTACAACGACCTGTTGCACGCCGCACGCTGGCTGCGCGAACGGATCGGCGTACGGCGGCCCCTCGTCGTACTGGGGCACAGTATGGGCGCGGTCGGCGCTGCCCGCGCAGTACTGCTGGAACCGGAGCTTTTCGACGGCTGGATCTTGCGATTCCCGGTCACGGATCTGGTCGGCTTTCCCGCGTTGGGCATCGGCCGGCATTGGACAGCCATGCTCGGCGACCCTGACCTCCCCGACCACCGCACGGCCCTGACCGGGCTGTCGCCACTGCACCTTCCGCTCCCCCGCGGGCCCCTGCCCCCGCTGCTGATCCAGACCGGGGACCACGACACCCGCGCCGATCCCCGGCACGGCGAACTGCTGGCCGCGCGGCTGCGCAGTACCGGGCCGGTTGCCCTTAGCAACTACCCCGTCGGCCACGTCGAGCGCTTCTGCGAGGCCGGATCCCGGGCGGCGGTCGCCGAGGTGACCGCCTTCCTGCGCGCTCCGAACCTCTCAGGCATTGGAGGAACAGCACCGTGATCCTCACCGGTACCGACCACGCATCCCTCATCGTCGTCGACGACGTGTACGCCGACTTCGAGCGCGCCCGTGCCGCCGCGCTCGCCTGCACCTTCACTCCCAGGACGGACAGCGACTTCGCCTATCGCACCTCGCCCGCGCCGCGGTGGATGGAGGAAGAGTCCATCGCCAAGATCTGCGACGTGCTCGGCCCGGGCAGCAGCGACGAACTGATCGCCAACCATCTGCACATGTCCTCGGCGATGGACTGGAAGGTCAACCTCCACCGCGGCGCCCGCATCCACGTCGACGAGGCCCGCTGGGCCGGAGTGCTGTATCTGAACACCGCGGACCAATGCCGCGGCGGCACCTCCCTGTACGCCCACCGGCGCACCGGCGTACGACACTTCTTCGACCTGAAAGGCCGCCCGGACGCGCAGGAGATCCTCGCGGACGGAGGCGACGTCGACCAATGGCAGGAACTGGTCTCACTCACCATGGTCCCCAACCGCCTGATCCTCTTCGACCCCGGCCAGTTCCACCAGGCCAAGGAGTACTTCGGCACCACCAAAAACTCCGCCCGCCTAATCCACAACTTCTTCTTCCGCCACATCCCAGCCCACTTCACCCCAACCACCTGACAACCGCCGCACCTCAGCTACCGGCGTACCGCTGAATTGCAGCGGCAGCATCGATCGCGATGTTGGAGCCTGGGCTGCTGGTCAGGTTCAGTGCAGGGAGACGGTGAGTAGGAGGACCGATGGTTCGACGGCTGCGACGTCGTGGCGCTGCGGCGGTACGGCGACCAGGTCACCTGGACCGAGCTCGGTGTTCGCGTCGCCGGCCCGGATCTGGACCCGGCCCCGCAGAACATGCAGAGAAGCATCTCCGGGACTCTTGTGCTCGCCCATCACCCGTCCCGCGGCCAGCCCGATCAGCGTCTGCCGGAGCCGCGCACCGGGCCTGCTGTAGACCGTCATCGCACTGCGCCCACTCTCGGCGGATACCGCTTTGGCAAGCACCTCAGCAGACAGTTCCTCAATCGAAGCAACATCCATCAACCGATGATCGCACGACGGGCCTCCGAGACTCCGAGACCGACGAACATCAGCAGGTAGGCTCCGCCCGCCGCGAGGATTCCGCCGAGGCCGCTCACAGCCGCCGCCCCAGCCACACACGCCAGCGAGAACACGCTCACCGAGAGCCCCACCAGGCAAACCGCCCTGGACGTCTAGGTCAGGTCGAGGCCGAAGCCTGGGGTTTCTGGGAGGGTTAGGTGGCCGCTGGTGAGGGTGTAGGCGGTGGGGGTGGTGCCTGTGGTGGTGCCGGGGACGCCTTCGATGGTGGGGATGTTGCCTAGGCCGGCTGCTAGGTGGGCGGCGTAGAGGGTTTTGAGGGGCATGCCCCAGGCATGTGGGGATGCCTCGGTTGAGGTTGCCTTGAGGCGGGGCATGGTTCGGCGCCAGGCGGTGAGGCCGTGGCTGATGACGTCCATCAGGGCTACGTCGACGAGGCCGTCCTGGGCCAGGCGGAGGATGTGGTTCTCGTCGGGGTCGAACTCGCCGTCGGCGATCTTCGGCTGCCAGGTGAGGGTGGACAGGTGGTCGCGGAGGAAGCGGAGGTCCTCCCAGCGTTCGGCGAACGGCTCTTCTATCCAGTAGAGACGGCAGGTGGATACGGCAGCTAGGTAGTCGGCCAGCACGTTCGGGGTGTAGCCGTCGTTCGGGTCGACCAGGATGTCGGCGTCCGGATACAGCTCGCGGGTCAGCAGGGTCACCTCGATGTCGCGCTCGAGGCCGGCCTGCGGGTCCATCCATCGGTAGCCGCGGCCGAGCTTGAGCTTGAAGTCGCGGAACCCGAACTCGTGATCCTGCGCCAGGTTCGCCCGGATCGCCTCCGTGCCGGCGGGCGCGCCTCGGGATCGAGGTCGTCGAAGTAGATCCCGCCGCTGTAGCAGCGGATCCGCGGCGAGCCCGCCGCGCCGAGCATCACGTACACCGGTACGTCGAGGATCCGCGCGGCCAGGTCGTGCAGCGGATAGTCGAGGAACTCCGCGGCCGGGTCGATCACTCCGCGGTCCGGGTCGATCAGGTCGGCCAAGTTCCGCCCGATCAGGCGGGCCGGATCCCCGCCGTACAAGGGAAGTCCCCAGCCGGTGGCACCGCGATCGGTCTCCACGACGTACACCGTCGAGGCTTCGCCGCTTCCATGATGACCGCGAAACGAGTTCCGTCCGACCGGGCGCAGATACTGCGAGCCGATCTCAGCAGTCGTGACAGAACTGACCACATGCCGGGAGAGAGTCACCCTCATCACCCTATGTCAGGACGAGCAACCTGGTCCCTCGACGACCACTGAGGGGATGCGGCCGTCACTGCTGGGGGAAGCAGGCGGCGACGGCCAGGGCGTCGACGAAATCGTTCATCTCGTGGCCGGAGTGACCCTTCACCCATTGGAAGGCGATATCGCCGCGCTTGACCACCAACGAGACCAGGGGCTCCCAGAGGTCCCGGTTGGCGACCGGCTTCTTTGCCGAGGTGAGCCAGCCTCGCTCGATCCACCCTGCATGCCACTCGTCGCGGAAGCAGTTGACGACGTAGGTCGAATCCGAGACGACCAGCAGCGGACCGTCGTTCGCCCGCACGGCCTCGAGGGCGGCGCGGATCTCCATCCGCTGGTTCGTGGAGACAGCCTCGTGACCGGCGGCATACTCGGTCTTCGACAGCGCCCAGGCCCAGCCTCCGGGGCCGGGGTTACGCGAGCAGGCTCCGTCGGTGAACACCGTCCGAGCGCCGATGGGGACTGTCATGTCGGCCGGACGAGGACGGCGTGCGCGAGGCTTCACAGCGAAACACTACTGCGTCGTGCTGGCTCCTCAGGCTCGCCGCCCTGCTATCCAACGAATCCGCCGGTCTGGCTGTCAACTACAACAGCCGACCACATTTTCAGCGATAAACCCATTGACTGTAATGACGCTCCCCGCTGACCTGGTCGTGCCAGATCGCTCGCCACCACGAGCCGGTGGCACCGAGCATGTTGGTCCATTCTTTCGTTTCGCCCGGAGAGAATGTCCCTTGCAGGCGCTTGTCCACGACAAGATTGACCGCACTGTCGTAATGTCCACGCTCGAGGATAATGAGGACACTCCGGTCGGGGAGCGGCTTCTCGTAGGACAAGGCCCAGATCGCACGGCAGGCCGGAGAGAAGATCACCTGCGCCTCGGGGTTGCTCGCATTCGAGATCAGGCGCTGGTCCGCGGTACATCCATTGGCCACCGGACCCTTGTTGTCACAGCCACTGCTGTAGCAACCCACGGCCAGCGCGGTGCTCGGGTTGATGACCGCCAGTCCGGCCAGGGCCAGCACCGCCACCAATAGTCGAACTACTGCCTTCTTCGCCATTAAACCTCCAGTAATAGGCAAATTCTGCGTAGTTTCACGCCGGACCGGCCAGGAGTCGTCGGAATTCAGGAGCGTACATATTCGCCTCGAACAACAGCAAGGTCCGCTATCTGAATTGCACCTTCCTGCAACCCCGGCGACCGTCGTTGCCCGGCTGCGCCTGTACAGAGGCTGTGCACCTGTCTGTATGCGGGGCTCTTAGCGTCCACTGCGAGAGGCGGGCGATCGAGGAGGGGATGGCGTGGAGTATCTGACCGTCGGGAGCCAGGCGCTCCTTACCGCGGTCTTCGGGTGGGCGGCGTTCACGAAGCTGCGCGCGTTCGCGACCTTCCGCGGGTCTGTGCGGCAGTTCGGACTAGTGCCCGATCGGTACGCCGGGGTTGTTGCCGCCGGGGTCATCGCGATCGAGACGGGTTGCGCGCTGGCCGTTCCGCTGTCGGCCCTCATCGGCCTGATCGGATGTCTCGCCGTGCTCACCTTCTTCTGCCTAGGCATCGCTGTCCTGCTGGTGCGCGGTGTCAGCGCGTCCTGCGCCTGTTTCGGCGCCACCGGCAGTCCGCTCGGCCGCAAGCATCTGGTCCGCAACGGCTTGCTCGCCGGGATCGCGCTCTGCGGGCTGCTAGCCGGTGCCCCGAGTGACCTGCATCCGGGCGGCGTTCTCGACGCAGTTTTCGCCGGACTGATCGGCGCCGCGCTGCTGGTCGCATTCGACGATCTCGTCGAGTTGTTCATGCCATCGACCGCACGCTGACACAGGAGTTCCTATGCCGTATCTGATCGCCGCCGTGGTTCTCCTCGCTGTCCTGGGCATGCTCAATCTCCTGCTCACCCTCGCCATCGTCCGGCGGATGCGAACGATGAATCCCGTCCCACAGCCACCCGAACCGTTGTCCGAGGGGAGCACGATCCGTCCGTTCACGGCGACGACGATCGACGGCCGGACCATCTCGGAGCGAGACCTGCGCGGTGGGCAGGCGCTGGTCGGGTACTTCTCCCCCGGGTGCCCGCCCTGTGAGGCTGCGCTGCCGCGGTTCGTCACGTACGCCGCTGGTCTGGATCGCGAGCGGGTACTCGCGGTGATCGTCGATGGCACGGGCGCCGCCGGCAACGAGGCCCTTGCTCTCGAGGCAGTGGCCCGGGTGGTCGTGGCGAGCGAACACGCTCCGGTGGTCGAGGCGCTGTCGGCGTACGGCTACCCGGCCGTGTTCCTGCTCGACGAGGACGGCCGGGTTGTTTCCGCGGACACGACGGTCGACGGTCTGCCGATGGTGACCGCGCGGTGAGCAGATTCGCCGCCACGCGTTCGGCCGTTCTCCTCACCTGGCAGGCGGCGCCGCACCTGGTGATCGGCCGTACCCTCGTCACGGCCGTGCAGGGCGTCGCACCGCTTGCCGCCGCCTGGTGCACGAAGTACACCTTGGATCGTCTGACCGGGCCCGCTCCGAGCGTGGGCCTGGTGGCGCCCCCCATTCTGTTGCTTGCCCTCAGTGCGTTGCTGATCGGTGTTCTTGCGCCGGTCGACAACTACCTCGGCAACGAACTCGGCCGCCGAACCGAGCTGCAGGCTCGGCGGCGCCTGTTCGATGCCGTCGCCGGGCAGCAGGGCCTCCGGCGGTTCGAGGATCCAGAGTTCCTGAACCGGCTCCGGGTCGCCGATTCGCCGGGATCCAGCGCACCGTGCCAGATCCTCGGCGAACTGCTGAGCTTAGGACAAGCACTGGTCGTCGTCGGCGGCTTCGTGACGTCGATGCTCACCCTGAGTCCGCTCGTCACCGCCGTGGTCGTCCTGGCGGCGGCGCCCGCCGTACTCGCCCAGCTCGCGATGAGCCGCCGACGTGCGGCGCTGCTGTGGAACACCAGTCCACTGCAACGACGGGAGGTCTTCTACAGCAGTCTGCTCACCCAGATCCAGGCGGCCAAGGAGATCCGGCTGTTCGGCTTGGCCGGATTCTTCGGGAATCGGATGCTCGCGGAACGACGGTCCGCCGACGTACTGCGCCGCGGCGTCGACCGTAGCGACTTCGCCACTCAGGCCGGCCTCGCGCTGCTGGCAGCAGTGGTCAGCGGCGCCGGTCTCGTCTGGGCGGCCTTCACAGCGATCGGCGGCGGCCTCACCGCCGGCGACCTCACCATGGTGATCGCCGCGGTTGCCGCCTTGCAGACCGGAATCAGCGGCGCGGTCGTAGCGGTTGCCGAGCTCAATCACGATCTGCTGGTCTTCGAGAACTTCCGCGAGGTCGAACGGACCGAGCCGGACCTCGTCGAGCCGGCCGTGCCCAGCGCCCTGCCGGTACTGCGCCACGGGATCGAGTTCCGCGACGTCTGGTTCCGCTACGGCGAAGACCTGCCCTGGGTGCTGGCGGGAGTCGACCTCACCATCCCGGCCGGCTCCGCGATCGGCCTGGTCGGGCACAACGGAGCCGGCAAAAGCACGCTGGTCAAGCTGCTCTGCCGCCTGTACGACCCGACCCGGGGCGCGATCCTCTGGGACGGTGTGGATCTTCGCGACGTCCCGGTCGCCGAACTGCGCCTGCGCATCGGAGCGGTGTTCCAGGACTTCATGTGCTACGACCTGACCGCCGCCGAGAACATCGGCCTCGGCGACCTGGGCGCGATCACCGACCTGCAGCGGATCGAGGCGGCCGGCCGCAACGCCGGTGTCGACGCAACAGTTCGCGCACTGGGCAAGGGCTACCAGACGCTGCTCAGCCGCAATTTCGCCGACGAGGCCGACGAGGCACCCGGGACCCCGGCCTTCCTGTCCGGTGGCCAGTGGCAGAAGCTCGCTACCGCCCGGGCGATGCTGCGCGACGACCGCGACCTGATGATTCTCGACGAGCCGAGTTCCGGCTTGGACGCCGACGCCGAGCACGACTTGCACAACCGCCTGCGCAATCTGCGCCAAGGCCGTACCAGCGTGCTCATCTCCCACCGGCTCGGCGCGCTGCGGGAAGCGGACCTGATCATCACCTTGTCCGACGGCCGCATCATCGAGCAGGGCAGCCATCAGGCTCTGCTCGAGCGGCGCGGTGTGTACGCAGGTCTCTTCCGCAAGCAGGCGTCCGGTTATCAGCTGGAGGAGTTGGCCCAGTGATCCGGCCCCTCCTCGCCACTGCTGTGTTGTCGGGGGCGATCTTGTGGTGGATGCGCGGCCGCTACGTCGTCGTCACCGTGGACGGCACCAGCATGGAGCCGACATACCGGCCCGGAGACCGGCTGCTGGTACGCCGTACCTCGGCCGACCGGCTCCGGCGAGGGGATGTCGTTGTGGTGACAGCGTCCCCGGCGACCTCACCTCCGTTCGGCGCTGTCGGCGACCGTCGATGGGTCGTGAAGCGAGTGGCCGGCCTTCCTGGACAGGTGGTACCGCCCGAGGTCGCCCGACGCGTGCCCGATACGACCGTTCCGGACGGGCACCTGATCCTGCTCGGCGACAACGCGGCAGACAGCATCGACTCGCGGGCGGCCGGTTACTACGCCGGCGACCGGCTGCTCGGCGTCGTGCTGCGGCAGCTGGGCCGATGATCCCCGGCCGCCGACGCCGGAGTACGCCGTACCTGTATGCACCATCGATCCCGATCTGTACGCCGCGCGCCTAGCGTCACCGTCAATCCGGTCGACCGACCGGCTGACTCAGGAAGGACTCGCATGCTCACCAGACTCAGGGCGGTTGCGGACCAGGCACTGGCGCGGATCGTGCCCCAGGCAGAGGCCTCGGCCTGTCCCGTCACCTACTACGACTACATGTGTCTCGACCATGTCAAGTTCCGGAGGACCTGTTACCGGAACGTCGAGTGCGCGACCACAAGCTGTGGTTCCTGGCAGCACGTCGGGAGCTGCTGACCGTACGTCGTCCCGGGGTGGCAGGTGTCACCCCGGGACATCGGGGCTCGTGCACCCGCAGCGCAGGGATCGCCGCTGCGGTCCGTCAGCCGGTGGCCAGGGCCGTGTCCCGCTCGGGGTCGGCAGCAGGATCCGCGGCGGCCAGGAGCACCTGGGATCGGGCAGTCAGCTGCCCCACCACCTCACACAGGTCCAGGGCCCGGGCCAGATCGTCCTGGGCATCGACGCCGCGGCCGAGACGATTGAAGACCTGCATCCGGGCGATCCGGCCCTCCCGCTCGAGATCACGGGTGGACAGGTCGACGGCCAGTTCGACCAAGGCGTTCAGGTGGAGCAGGGCGTCCTCCAGCCGGTCGGAGGCCAGATACGCCCGCCCGAGCTGGTACCTGGTGTAGGCCTGCCCTACGCGGTCGCCGACCCGTAGTCGGATCGCTAGGCTCGCCAGCAGATGTTCGATTGCGTTGGCGTTGTCACCGGCCCAGCGCGCGCTCATCCCCTGAGTGTTGAGAAGGATTCCGAGTGCGACCTCGTCGCTGTCGCCGACCAGGCCCAAAGCCTCCGTCAGCAGGGATTCGGCAGTCTCGAAGTCACCGCTCTCGGTACTGAAGATTGCCAACGTGTTGAGCGCCGACACGAGCCTGGTGGTCTGCCCCGTCTTCCGGCACAGCTCGATACAGCGCGCGACATAGTCGCGGGCAAGCGTCCGGTTGCCCAGTCGCTGATGGCAGGCGGCCAGATAGCGCCAGCAGTCGGCGGCCTCCACGGTGTCGCCGTTCCGCTCGGCGATCCGAGCCAGCAACTCGTTGAGCTCGATCGCCTCAGGCAGCCGCTGGTCACGTTCCAGGTCGACCGAGAGCGCGTCGACGATGACCGTGGTCGCCACGTAGAGCGCGGCCGATCCGCGATCGGCGATCCGCACCATCGCCCGGAGTGCCTCGCGCTCGGAGTCGAACCAGGCCGCCGCCTCGTCGATCGTGTCGCACCGGGGGCGCGCTGCTTGCCGGGCGGTCGAGAACACCGACGGAAGCTCACGTCGTACCGGCCGAAACTGCTCGCGCGCCTGCCGCGAAGCTTCGGCACAGTAGCTGAAGGCGCGTACCAGCGCAGCCTCGCGTTCGTGGTCGGTCAGCTCGTGCTCAGCGATTTCGGCAGCGAACAACCGAAGGAGATCGTGCAGCACGAATCGCCCCGCCCGTGGCTCGACCGCGTGCAGGTCGACCAGACGTCGCAGCGCCGACTTGAGCTCTGCCTCAGTGACATCGGCGAGTGCAGCCAGTACTTCCTCGCCGTACGTCGGCAACGGCAGCGCACCCATCAACCGGAAGAGCTCCGCAGCCGTGGAGGGCTTGTCACCGGAGCGCAACGCATCAAAGGTCGCCGCGAAGGCGGCCCGGACACTGACGTCGTCGGTGCTCAGCTCGTCCAGCCGGCGGCGGTCGTCAGCTAGCTGCCGGGCGAGCTCGGCGAGTGACCAGTCCGGGCGCGAGGCGCGACGGGCCGCCGCGATCCGAAGCGCGAGCGGCAACCGCCCGCAGAGCTCGGCGACCTCCGCGACCGCACCGTCGTCCTGCTCACCGGGTGGCCCGTACTCCGTCAGCGTGGCGCGGGCCGCCGCCGGCGACAGCACATCCAGCGACAGACACAGCGAAGCGTCCAGCGTCGTGAGCCGACGCCTGCTCGTCACGAGGGCGGTGCAATTCCCGCTAGCCGGAAGCAAAGGCAACACCTGCTGGGTGTGACTGGCGTTGTCGAGTATCAGCAGTAGCGCGCGATCAGCAGTGATGGTGCGGAACCTCGCGGCGAGCTCGTGCTCGTCCAGGCTGGTCTGGTGCGGATCCCCCAACGCTCGGAGGAGTCCTACCAGCGCATGCACGCTGGATACCGGTTCAAGTCCGGTCGTGGTCCCGCGGAGGTCGACGTACAGCTGCCCGTCGGGATGTTTGCCGGCGAGCAGATGCGCGGCCCGCAACGCGAGTGCGGACTTGCCGACCCCGGCCTGACCGTCGATCGACACCACCCTCGGCTGCGCCGGATCCCGGGCGGCGCCGGAGCACACCGTCATGATCGCGGCCAGCTCGTCATCGCGACCGACCATCACCCGGCTGTCCCTCGGCAGCTGTCGCGGGATATCGGCCACCGGCGTACCGGGAGTGCCGCCAGCGGCCTCCAAGGCAGGGTCCCGGGCGAGGATCGCTTGTTGCAGGTCACGCAGTTCCTGGCCTGGCCGCATGCCTAGTTCCCGGTCCAGGGCATCGGCCGCCGCGCGATAGGCGGACAAGGATCCGGCGACATCACCGCTCCGGTAGAGCGCGGTCATGAGCACCGCCCACAAGCGCTCCCGAGTGGAATGATCGGTCAACAGCACCCGTACTTCGGTCACCGTCTGGCGCAGGTCAGCAAGCTCCAGCCGCAGCAGCAGGCTGTCCTCCAGAACAAGCAGACGCTGCTCGTCGAGCAGGCCCAGGTGCCGAGCCAGCGGGATATCGCCAGGCAGGTCCTCACCACATCTGCCGCGCCACTGGTCGAGCGCCTCGCGCAGCCTGCTGTCGGCCGCGGCCTGATCCCCGGCCGCCAGCTCCGCCCGGCCACGCGCCACCAGCTCGCCGAACCGCTCGACGTCCGACTCCCCCGGAGCGATGACCAGCTCGTACCCGCCGTCCCGAGCCAGCAGCCGATCACCGATCACCCGGCGCAGCCCCGACGCGTAGGTCCGAAGATTCGCGGTCGCCGACTGCGGCGGCTCGTCCCAGAGCAGCTCAGCCAACCGTTCCAGCGCCACCCGCCGGTTCGGATTCAGCAGCAACGCCGCCAACAGCCCGCGCTGCTTCGGCCCACCCAGCAACAACTCCTCGCCACCACACGTCACCGACAGCGGCCCAAGGATCCGAAACTCAAACCGCCCCACCGACGACTCCAGCGCCCCACACCCCTTAGCCGATCGAAGGAAACCCGCCTGAGTCTACGACCGAACGACGCAGGACGTAGGGAATGCTGTGTCCCCCCTTGCCAGCCTGCCTCCGGGTCGCCGATGTGACGCAACCAGAACACCACGCAGGCCCGGCCGGCGGCGTCCCGGAAGTACGACGGGGCGTAGTGGCTCCCGCGGCGCGGTGAAGTGAAATCGCGGGCGCATGTCTTCCTTTTGCTGCTGGGGAACCGGGGTCAATGGTTGTTCTGGGCAACCGATTCGCGGACGACGACCGGGCAGGGTAGCCAGGTCGGGGGCGTCGAGCGATACCACGCCGTGCTGCTGCTCTGGATGAGCCGGATCAAGCTGGCCACCGCCCAGGCGCCCATCTCGTAGTGCGGCAGGGCGACGGTGGTGAGTGCCGGGTAGACGCTGGCCGCGATGGGCGCCTGGTCGTCGAAGCCGACGATCGACACGTCATCGGGAACGCGCAGGCCGAGCTCCTGGACCGCGCGGTAGGCACCCATCGCCATCCGGTCGTTGTAACAGAAGATCGCCGTCGGCCGATCGCCTCGATCGAGCAGTTCGAGGCTGGCCGTGTATCCGCCGCCGGCCTCCGAGACCCCCGAGGCGATCAGTCGGTCGTCCCGCGGGATACCTGCCTGCTCGAGACCGCGGAGGTAACCGACCAGGCGGCCCTGGGTGGCCGGCACCTCGATGCTCGAGTCCGCGAACGCGATCCGCCGATGCCCGGCCTCGGCCAGCAGGGCCACGAGATCGGCCGCCCCACTGGCCTCGTCCGGTAGCACGGCGGGTACGACGCCTTGCCGGTCCAGGGCTCCTATCAACACTGCCGGCACCGCGCGCAACTCGCGCGGCACCGACACCTCGTGGTGGAAGACCGTGGCGTAGATGATGCCGTCCACCTGGCGCTCGATCAGCGCCCGGGCGTCGGCGCGGCGGGCATCCGCGCCGGCGTCCAGATGCGAGTTGATGATCGCGAGCGTGAGGTTGTGCCGGCTCGCTTCCTCCTGCGCGCCGAGGATGATCCGGCCGGCGTGCGGGGTGGTCGCGATCTCCTCGGTGAGCAGCCCGATCATGTCCGAGGCACGGGTCCGCAGCCCGCGGGCGAGCCGGTTCGGGGTGTAGCCCAGCTCCCGGGCGACCGATCGGACCCGGTCCCGGGTCGCCTCACTCGTTCGCGTGTGCGGAGTCTCGTTGAGCACGTGCGACACCGTCGTGACGGACACCCCCGCGGCGCGCGCGACATCCCGGATGCCCACCTTCGCCGTGACCGCTCCCTCGTCTGCCCCGCTCATCGCCCGACCTCACTCGTCCCAGAGGCCGTGCTCGGGCCATCGTCGCGGTAGCCGCTCCTCGACCGGTGGCAGCTCGGCATGCGGCGCGTGCTCGCCCAACTGGTACCAGTACGCGACGCTCGAGTAGTCGTTCCCCTGATCGTTGGCGTGGCCGTGCTCGATCGACACCCGCAGGCTCTTCGCGAACCGGACCGGGTCCTCGATGTGCCAGCGGAACATGCTCCACAGCCCGAAGTGCTCCTGCGGGCTCGCTCCGAGCGTGATGCCGTGGTACGGACCGGCGTACTCCCCACTCGGGAATCCCCAGGCGGCACCGAAGTAGTCCTCCGTACCGGTCCCGTGCAAGGAGGGCGGCCAGACCTCCCCGTCGATGAAGAACATGTCGTCGCCCTCCCCCGGCCAGGTGAACGCCTGGTTGGAGGCGTCGAAGTTGTCGATGCTGAGCACGCAGCCAACGTAATGCCCCGTGCCGGTCGCATCGAGGATCACGTAGTTGTCGTCCCCGGTCAGGTTCGTCCCCGGCAGGTCCCACGGCGCCGGGTTCTCGAGATCAGTGCTGTGCCGTACGGCGGTTGTCGGCTTCTCCTGGCGGTAGTACGCATGGAACCGCGCGACGTCGTCCGGGATCGGCTGCTCGCTGAGCTCGTAGTCGACGTAGTAGAAGAGGTTCTCGATCGGCTGATCGCTCTCGTTGCGGATCTGGATCCTCGCGTGACTGCCGAACGGCATCGGGAAGTAGCTGTTCATCGCGGCCGCGAACGGCCCCTTGGGACCTCGTCGCGGACCGAACACGGCGTTCAGCGGAAGGGAGATGTAGTGCTTCGCGACCGCGTGCCCGACGCCGAAGAAGTCGCCGAGCGGCGCTCGGACGCTCGGGTTCTCCTCCCCGTCCCAGAACATCTCGATGACGAGTTTGCGCAGGTACTTCTCCGAGTAGCACCGGGTGGTCAGCCAGATGTGCTCGATGCGTCCCGCCCCACTGATGTCGGCGATCACGAAGGTCTCCCCCGCAGGCACCACCGCGAAGTCTCGGTTGCCGCCGGTGCGGTCCCAGCTCGACTCGCGGCGCGACCGGCCGGACTTCACGTGGGCCAGGCCGCCGAGCGGGCTGTTGGGTTGCCAGAATTCCATGTCTTCTCCGTGGTTGAGTGGTGTCAGCCCTTGACGGCGCCGAGGGTCAGGCCCGCGACGATGTGCCGCTGGAGCGCGAGAGTGAGCAGGATGACGGGGACGGAGTAGACCGCCGAGAGCGCGGTCATTCCACCCCAGTCGAGGCCGAACTGGGTCTGGAAGTTGGCGATCACGATCGGCGTGGTCTGGGCCCGTACCGACGTGAGCAGCAGTGCGAACAGGAACTCGTTCCAGGACGCGAGGAAGGCGAAGATGGCGGTGACCGCCAAGCCGCCGGAGACGACCGGCAGTACGACGTACCGGAACGCCTGCAGCCGATCGCTGCCGTCGACCTTGGCGGCTTCTTCCAGCTCGACCGGGACCGCCTCGAAGAAGCTCGACATCAGCCAGATCGACAGCGGCAGCGAGATCGTGGTGTGCGCGATCGCCAGCCCGATCGTGGTGTCCGAGATGCCGAGTCGCCGCATCGTCTCGACCAGCGGCGCGCCGACCGCGATCGTCGGCACCATCCGGGTGACCAGTGCCGCGACCACGAAGATGCGACCGCTCGGCGTTCGATAGCGCGTGATCGCGTACGCCGCGGGCACTCCGAGGACGAGTGAGAACGCAGTACTGAGCACTGCGGTGGCGACGCTGTTGATCAACGCCGGTACGACGCCTTCCTTGCTCAGCGCGGCGACGTAGTTGTCGAGCGTCCACTGCGACGGCAACACCTGGGGCGGTACGGCGATCGCCTCGAGCGGCGTCTTGAACGACGTCAGCAGGAGGTACACGAACGGGAATCCGTACAGCACCAGTACGGCGATCAGCGTGCCCCACAGGATGAGCCGCGTCGGACGGCGACGGGTCTGGAGGCCGTTCATGCCTGATCAGCCCCTGGTCGCCAGATGGCGAAGATCGCGATCGCGGCGACCGCGAGCATCGCGATCAGATAGACGGTGCCCATGGCGCTGGCCAGGCCGGGATCGCCGTTGCGCGTCATCGTGCGATAGATCAGCAGGCTGAGCGTCGTCGTACTGTCCTGTGGCCCGCCGCTGGTCTGGATCAAGATGATGTCGAACGCGCGGGCCGCATCGATGCCGCGAACGATCAGCGCCACGGCGATCACCGGTCGCAGCAGCGGCAGGATGATCCGGAACAGCAGCGTCGGGAACCGCACGCCGTCGATCCGAGCGGCCTCGATGACGTCACCCGGCACGTTCTGCAGTCCCGCGAAGAGGACGAGCGTGATGAACGAGGTCGTCAGCCAGATGTCCGGCATCGCCACCGAGAACAGGGCGATCTTCGGATTGCTCAGCCAGCCGATCTGGTCCGTGCTGTGCAGCAGTCCGGCCCGCCGCAGCAGCTCGTTGAGGATGCCGAAGTTGTCGATGAGCAGGAATCGCCACAGCAGGCCGGCGACCACCGGGGCGACCATGAGCGGGTACATGAAGACAGTCCGGAACACTGCCGACCGGCTGCCGAGCGTCGCGAAGACCAGCGCCACGGCAAGCCCGAAGGTGAATTCGAGCGCGACCACGATGACCGTGTAGACGATCGTCCGCAGCGCCGCTCCCTGGAACGCCGGGCGAATCGAACGCGGTCGCGAAGTTCTCGAAACCCACGAACCTCCGCGGGCCGCCGGCCATCGGCGAGATCTCGTAGAACGCGTTGGAGACGAATCTGAGCAGTGGCCACGCCACGAAGGCGAGCGAGGAACAAGGCGGCCGGCGCGATCAGTAGCGAGCGCGAACCGGCGGTCGGTGAGGCGCACAGGAGTGTCCTTCGGATCGGTCTACTTGGCGATGGCCTGGATCTGCGCCTTGGCCTGTTTCAGTAGTGCTGCGTTGTCAGCGCCCTTGGCGACCGCCTTCTGCAGCATCGGCGTCAGCACCGAGGTCACGATCTCCTGCCACTTCGGGGTGGCCGGCCGCGCGATCGTCGCGGGAGACTTCAGCGTCGTGAGGATGGCCGGGTAGTTCTCGTGCCCGGCGACGCCGGCCTGCGATTCGAACGCCGAGATCCGGGCGACCAGGCCCAGCGACGTCTTGATCGACAGATCGTTGTGTGCGTAGGCGAAGGTGATGAACTTCTTGGCCTCGGCCTGCTTGTCGGTTGCCTTGGGCACCGAGAGGTACCAGGCGCCCGGTACGCCGGCGATGCCGCCGGGTCCCGCGATCATCGGAGCGACGCCGATCTTGCCTTTGACCGCGGCGTCGGCCGGGGTCTGGGTGTAGGCATGGCCCCAGAAGCGCATCATCGCGAGCTTGCCCTGGTAGAAGAGGTTCTGCGCGCCGGCCCAGTCGAGTTGCGCGGCGCCGGGCGGCGCGTAAGGCAACAGGCTGGTGTAGAAGTTCAACGCTGCCAGGTGATCGGCGTCGTCGATGGTGACATCGCCGCTCTTCGGATCGAGAACCATCGTCTTCTCGCCGGTCTGCGAAACCGTGGCCAGCCACTCCGTCTCGACCGCACCCTTCACATCGGTGCCGTACAGATCGGTCTGGCCGTCGCCGTTCGTGTCGCGGGTGAAGAACTCGGCCACGTCCTTGTACTGCTCCCACGTCTTCGGCGGCACGAGCGGGTACCCGTACTTCGCCTGGAACGCGGCCTTCTCCTTCGGGTCGCCGAACAGGTCGGTCCGGTAGTAGAGAATCTCGGAGTTCGTCCAGACCGGCATCCCGACGTACGAGCCGCCGACCTGTGCCTCGGTCACCAGGCCCGGGAACAGGTCGCTGCTTCACGTCGTCGGTGAAGAGATCGTCGAGCGGCGAGACACCGGCCGAGAAGGCGCTCAGCCAGATGGCGTCGAGCGCCGCGACGTCGAACGAGACGTCTTGCCCGAGCCGAGCTCGGTCTGGATCCGGTCGTACAGACCGTCGTACGGGAGTTCGACGAGTTCGACCGTCGTACCGGTCTCCTTCTGGTAGAGATCGGCGATCGGCTGGAGCTCGGCCTTGCCGCCACCCTCCACCAGCACGGTGAGCTTGCCGGCCGCGCCTTCCGGGCTTCCGCCGGCACCGCAGCCGGCGATGGCCAGCAGCGCACTCGTCGCCACGGCGATCCCGGTCATCGCGGTCCGGAGACGACCGCTCGTACTGCGAAGTTTCATGACTCCGACTCCGTTCCAGGCTTGTGATGAAACGTTTTGGCAAAACGTCTTGGCAGGCTAGTGTTGCGCCCGCCGGGGCCAGCCGGTCAACGCCAAAATTCCGCCAAACAGCTGCCAAAGTTTTTGGCAGCGGCGACGATCTTGCCGCCGCCTGGACGCGCGTCCTACCTTCGGATCAATTCCGCTCTGCCAAAACCTTTTGGCACCTCTCGAGAAGGAGCCGCCGTGAACTCCTCCACCCCTCCGGACGCACGCCTCTCGCGCCGGGTCTTCCTGGCAGCCGCGGCCGCCGTCAGCGCCGCGGGCTACCTCCAACTGCCGAGTACGCCGGCGGCCGCGACCGTCGCCGCCGGCCCGGCGCCGCGACCGCACAACACGCTCCTCGGCGTGCTCTGACCACCGCAGCTCACACCAGGAAAGAGAAGACGATGCCCTCGACGATCTACGACGTCACCACCTGGACCATCCCCAGCAGCCCGTCGACCACCGCCTACACCGACATCGGCGCGATCGTGAACAGCATCATCGCCGACATCAAGACGAACCAGCCGGCCCAGGCCTCCAAGCCCGGAGCGGTCATCTACATCCCGCCGGGCGACTACTCGCTCAAGACCCGGATCGTCATCGACATCAGCTACCTGCAGATCAAGGGATCCGGACACGGTTTCACGTCGTCGAGCATCCGGTACAACGCCGGCAACACCTCCAGCTGGCACGAGATCTGGCCGGGCGGCAGCCGGATCCGGGTCGAGAACACCGACGGGAACGCCGAGGCGATCCTGATCAGCCGCAGCGGCGACCCCCGGCTCAGCTCGATCGAACTGCTGGACTTCTGCCTGGACGGCGTCTCGTTCACGCCCGAACCAGAACAGCTACCTCAACGGCAAGATCGGGATCCGATCGACCACCGCCACCGACTCGCTGCGGATCCGGGGCCTGGGGATGGTCTACCTGGAGCGCGGGATCGTGATCACCGACGCCGACGCACTGCACATCCAGGACAACTTCATCTGCGAGAACGGCAGCTGCATCGAGCTCGTCGGCTCCGGGCAGGCCAGCATGGTCAACGACAACATGATCGGCGCCGGGCTATGTCGGCTTCTCGATCTACGCCGAGAACCACTTCGGCCTGATCGTCTCCGGGAACAACATCTTCCCCCGGGGCAAGAGCTCGGTGCACCTGAAGAACTGCACGAACAACACGATCAGCGCGAACCGCCTGCACGCCTTCTATCCGGGGATGATCCAGTTCGAAGGCGCCTGCCACAACAACCTGATCGGGTCGAACCACTTCCTCCGGGTCCCCGAATCGTTCCCCGCGATGACCGGCTACACCAACGGGCTCGACGATCTCTTCGGGCTGGTGCAGCTCAACGGCAGCGGCAACACCGTGGTCGGCAATCACTTCTCGTTCGACGTGCCGGCCGCGAACATCACGCCGTCCGGAGCGACCCCGACGATCGTCCTGGTGAAGTCGGGGAGCAACAACTACGTCGCCACCAACCACACGGCCGCGAACGTCGCCGTACGCACCGTCGTCCTCGACGGATCGACGGTCAACACGAAGGTCCTCGACTGCGGCACCGCGGCGGAGTTCCAGGCGCTGAGCGGAGCGACGTACGGGTTCCGGGCCACGCCATGATCCGGGTCGCGTCGTTCCTGGCCTGGGTCCTCGCGCTCACCGGTCTCACAGCGGTCCCGTCCGCCGTGGCCGGCTCACCGTCGGACTATCCGGAGTACCCGTACGCCGCCACCGACTACACCGAACCGTTCCGCGGTCAGTTCCACTTCAGTCCGCAGAACGGATTCATGAACGACATCAACGCACCGCTGTACTACCGCGGTGTGTACCACCTGTTCTTCCAGCACAATCCCGCACGGGCTCGGCTGGGACGCCGCGGTGCACTGGGGCCACGCGACGAGCACCGACCTGGTGCATTGGACGCAGCAACCGATCGCCCTCGAACCGGGTGTGCAGAGCGGCAATCTCTGGTCGGGATCGGGCTGGGTCGACGTGAACAACGTGACCGGTCTGAAGGTCGGGTCCGACGACCCGATCCTGTTGTTCACCAACACCGACGGCGTCAGCATCGCGTACTCGACCGACGGGGCGAAGACCTTCCAGATGTACAACGGTGGCGCGAAGGTCATCACCGATCCGGTCGAGAGCCGCGACCCCAAGGTGCAGTGGGATCCGCAGCACAACCGCTGGGAACTCGTCACGTTCCGGGCCGGGACCGGCGCCGCCTTCTACACCTCGACGAATCTGCTCGACTGGACCTATCGCGGCGCCTTCTCGGCCAGCTGGTTCGTCGAGTGTCCCGACCTCTACCAACTGCCGGTCGACGGGAACACCAACGTCCAGAAGTGGGTCCTCCAGGATGCCAGCGGCGAATACGTCATCGGCTCACTCGACGCGAACGGGCTGTTCGTCGCGGACTGGGCGACCCCGCAGCGGATGGAATGGGGAGTCTCCGGCGCGGCCTTCCCACCGTCCACCTGGTACGCGCCCCAGACCTTCAACCAGTTGCCGAACGGCCGCATCGTCCAACTCGGCTGGCAGCCGAGCAACGCCGGCGTGACCTGGACCGGCAACGCGTCCTTCCCGGTCGAGCTCGCCCTGAAGACCTATCCGGAGGGCATCCGCCTCACCCGCAATCCGGTCAGCGAGATCTCTACCATCCGTACGTCGACGCAGACCTGGGGAACGCGCACGATCACGACGGATCCGGCGACCGATCCACTCAGCGGCATCTCGGCCGACACGTACGAGATCAGCGCACGGTTCGACCTGACCGGCGCCACCGCCTCGGAGTTCGGATTCCGCCTGCACGCGCGCTCGGACGGATCGAGCGATCGCACTGTCGCGTACGGCGTTGCGGCGCAGACCCTGTACGGCGTACCGATGCCACCGATCTCGAACCAGGTCACGATCAGGCTCCTCGTGGACCGCGGGCAACTGGAGGTCTTCGGCAATGACGGCAAGACCGTCGTGAGCGACAACGTCGCCTTCGACTCCTCCCCCGCGAGCCTCGGGCTTCACCTGTACGCCGTCGGTGGTGCGGTCACCCTCACCTCGCTCAGCTTCTCCCCCATCGGCTCGACCTGGACGCCCGGGCCCGAGGGGACGGCTCCCGCCGACGCCATCGTGTCGACCACACGCCAGGAACTCTGCGTCGACCGGGACGTTGCCAGCGGCAAGGTTCAGCTGTGGTCCTGCCTGGCGAACTCCAACCAGACATGGAGTCTCGACAGCCTCGGACAGCTGACAACGGGAGGCGTCTGCCTGGAGGTGCCGCCCGGCCAGACAGCGAACCTGACCTTGGTGCACGTCGCGGCCTGCTCCGGCGGCGGCAACCAGAAGTGGCACCAAGGCAACTTCGGTTCACTCGTCAACCAGGCCTCCGGGCGGTGCCTGGACCTGCCCGAGGCCGACTTCACCAACGGCCGCCAACTACAGATCTACGACTGCGTCGGAACCCGCAACCAGAGCTGGGTCGGCCCCTGACTACACAACCAGGGAACAGACCCCGCCCGCCCGTGGGCGGGCGGGGTCTGTTGCTCGGCTCTACCGGGATGGTGCCGGGACGTAGCCGGTGGGTCGGGTCGTGAAGGTTCCTCGGCCCTGGGTTCGGCTGCGTAGCTGCGTTGCGTAGCCGAACAGCTCGGCCAGTGGGACGGTGGCGGTGATGACCATCGTGCCCGGGCGGGCGGTCGAAGCCGAGATTCGGCCGCGTCGTGCTGCCAGGTCGCCGAGTACGCCGCCGACGGCATCCTCAGGCACGGTTGCCGTGACTTCGGTGACCGGTTCCAGGAGCACCATCGCACTGGCACGCAGGGCTTCCCGGAGGCCTAGGCGACCCGCAGTACGGAACGCCAGCTCCGAGGAGTCCTTCGGATGGGTTGCCCCATCCGTCAGCGTGACGCGCACCCCGGTCACCGGGTGTCCGCCGAGGGGACCCTCGGCCAGAGCATCCCGGCAGCCGGCCTCGACCGCGCGGACATACTCCTGCGGCACCCGTCCACCAACGACGACCGACCGGAACGCGAAGTCGTCATCAGCCGCCTCCACGTCCAGGGTGATCTGAGCGAACTGACCGGCCCCGCCGTCCTGCTTGACGTGCCGGTACACCAGCCCGGACACACCGCGCCCGACCGTCTCGCGATAGGTCACGACAGGCCGGCCGACTCCGACCTCCAGTCCGTGAGTACGACGTACCTTCTCCACCGCGACCTCCAGTGCAGCTCGCCCATGCCCGACAACAACGTCTGACCCGTCTCGGAATCGGTCCGCACCGTCAGCGACGGGTCCTCCTCGACCAGTCGTGACAGCGCTGACGCGAGCCGGTCGGTGTCGCTGCTCCTGCGAGCCTCGACTGCCACGGAGACGACCGGGTCACCCACGGCCGGCGGCTCGAGAACCAACGGCGCCGACGGCGCGCACAGGGTGGCGCCGCTGCGTGCGGACTTCGGCCCGACGACCGCGACGATGTCACCGGCGACCGCCTGCTGGACCTCCGCGTGCTGGTCGGCCTGCACCCGCAGGATCCGGCCGATCCGCTCGGTCCGTCCCGCGCCCGCGTCCATCACCGTCTCTCCCTTCCGAATCGTTCCCGAATACACCCGCAGATACGTCAGCCGCCCGGTGGCGGTCGAGTTGACCTTGAACACCAGCGCCGCGAACGGCGCCATCGGATCGGCGACCCGCTCTTCCACGCCACCGTCCGACAGACCGCGCACCGCCGGCACCTCTTGTGGCGACGGCAGATAGGCGACGACGGCATCCAGCAGCGGCTCGATCCCGCGGTTGCGGTACGCCGACCCGCACAGCACCACCACGCCGGCACCGGACAGGGTCAGGTCCCGCAGTCCAGCAACCAGAGTCTCCGCCGACACCGTTGACCGCGCGTAGAACTCGTCCAGTACGACGGGGTGCAACTCGGCGACGGTCTCCTCGAGCAACCGGCGTCGCCGAATCGCCTGTTCCAGAAGGGCATCGGGCACCGCACACTCCACCAACCCGTCCTTCCAGACGAAGGCCCGCATCGTGATCAGGTCGATCACTCCGCTGAACTCGGCCTCCTTCCCGATCGGCAACTGGACCACCAGTGGGGTCACGTGCAACCGCTCGCGGATCGAGGCCACCGCTGCGTCGAGGTCGGCGCCGGGGCGATCCAGCTTGTTGACGAACGCGATCCGCGGTACGCCGTACCGCTCGGCCTGGCGCCATACCGACTCGCTCTGCGGTTCGACTCCGGCGACGGCGTCGAACAGCGCGACCGCACCGTCGAGCACTCGCAGCGAACGCTCCACCTCGTCCGAGAAGTCGACGTGGCCCGGGGTGTCGATCAGGTTGATCGAGTGCCCGTCCCAGTCGCAACTGACGGCGGCGGCGAAGATCGTGATGCCACGATCGCGTTCCTGCGAGTCGAAGTCGGTGACGGTCGTGCCGTCGTGGACCTCACCGCGCTTGTGCGTAGTACCGGTGAGATACAGGATCCGTTCGGTGACAGTGGTCTTGCCTGCATCGACATGCGCGAGGATGCCGACATTGCGCAGGCCGGACAGCGGGTGGTTCTGTTGACGGTGGTCAAGGTTGGTACGCATGGCGCGATGGCCTTTCGAGTGATCCGGATCAAGGCAGCGCGATTCGCGGACGAAGCGGCCGTGCGCCACTCCCCCGGCGGCAGCTCAGAGTGCCGCCTGCAGTACAGGGCTGGGTCAGTTCGTCACGGACAGGTGCCGACCGCGCAGTCGGCACCTGATACGCGAAGACACCAGGATCACGTCGTACCGGGGAGCACTCACAGCGATGCGGTAACGCATGGCCGGGCTCCCCTCACTCGTCGAAGCGCCTGCGGCGGCGCTTGGTTCGATCCAACGGTAGGTGGCCCGGCGATGCCGGGCCACCTAATTTGTGGTTCAGCCGGTGTAGCCGGCGAAGATCTGGCTGAACTGGTACGGCGTTTGCGGCACGTTGGTGCAGTTGGTGAGGGAGCCGTTGCAGGCGTTGCGGTCCCGGGTCATTTCCCAGAAGGACAGCATGCCCAGGTGTTTGGTGCGGGCGAAGTTCACCAGTTGGGTGGAGTGGGTCTGGTTGAAGGTGCCGCCGTCGTCGTTCTTGCCGAGCATCGGTGTGACGCCAACTTTGAGCCAGGCCTGGGCATCGGTGAGCGCGGGCCAGAGTGACTTGATTTGGTTGAAGGTGCTCTGCGCGGCCTGCACCGCGAAGTCGCCATAGTTGCCGGAGGCACGGTTGTAGTCCATCGCCATGATGTTCACCAGGTCGAGGTTGATGCCGTTGTCGCGGGCGGACTTGAGGACCGCGAACCCGTTCGCGTCGAGGCCCTCGGGCAGCACCGGCAGGGTCAGCGAGATCTTCAGGTTCGGCCGGTTGGCCTGCAGGATGGACAGCGCCTGGGAGCGCCGGGCGATCGAGACCGGATCTGCGACGGCCCCACCTTCGATGTCCACGTCCAGGTAGCGCAACTGGTAGGCGTCAACGACCGCCTGGTACTCCGTTGCCGTTGCCTGCGCAGTCGGGCAGACCTGGGCGAGTTCGCTGCCGGACGCACCACCGAAGGAGATCTTGACGTCGCCACCGCGGGCCCGGATCGCATCGATCTGGTCCTTGCCCCAGCCCGTCCGGGGATCGTAGGCGTTGAACCAGCTGGCCTTGCAGCCGGAACCGGTGATGAACCCGAGGCTGAAGGAGCGCAGGTTGCCGGCGGTGGCCATCGCGGTGAGCGAGGGCGTCGGCCAGGCACCCATGTCGACGTACGGCGCGACCGGCACCAGCGACCCGGCCGGCCCGGACACGGTCGTCGCGGTGACCGTGTTGCCAGGCTGCGAGGAATTCCCGGCAGCATCATGCGCCCGTACGGCGAACGTGTAGGTGGTCCCTGGATTGAGTCCGCCCACCGTCCCAGTGGTCGCGTCGGTGGTGATCAGCAACGTGCTGCCGGAGTAGACGTCGTACCCGGTGACGCCGATGTTGTCGGTGGATGCGTTCCAGGCAAGGGACACAGTGCTGGTACTGGTCCCGGTG
Organism: uncultured Actinomycetota bacterium; assembly: GCA_963740725.1. GTDB lineage: Bacteria > Actinomycetota > Actinomycetes > Propionibacteriales > Kribbellaceae > Kribbella. The sequence goes on along the minus strand of CAVUFT010000003.1, from coordinate 77,985 downwards.
ACCCGGACGTTGCCGGGCGCGGTCGGTGCACTGGTGTCACCCGCACCGCCCTCGCACAGACCGCCGTTGACCCGGCAGTTCGTCGGCCGGGCCGGACCGTTGGCGATGAACCCGAAGGTGGCGGACTGCCCCGCGGCCAACGGAGCATTCCAGCTCGCGTTCGCGGCGACGATGTGATTCCCCGTCCGGCTGACGACGGCATCCCAGGAGCTGGTGATATTCGTTCCGGCCGCGAGATCGAACTCGACCCGCCAACTGCTGAGAGTGGCCGCGGTGCCGTTCGTAACGGTGTAGGCGGCTTGGAAGTTGCCGTTCCATTCACCGGTCAGCGCGTACGCCGCAGTGACCGATCCGGCCGCCGTCGCCGGGGGCGCGACGAGGAACGGAACCAACAGGGCGAGGAGGGCGAGCAGGACACGTGATCTGGGGCGGATCATGATGCCTCCGGGGCAGCTATTCAACTATATTAAGAAGTAACCGTATATAAAGAACCCTTCCAGTCAATAGCTCGATGCCGATCGGCTCTGACCGCACAAGGCGGGCGCCTCAGTGGTCGAGTTCGAACAGAAGCAACTTCCGGCCATCCGCATCGGCCCAGAGATAGCCCACCAGGCTGTAGTCCAGGCCCTCCGGCGGATGGCCGTCGGCCGACATGTAACGCGGCCGAATCGCCGACTCCCAGACCTTCCTCGCCGGCGACCTGAACTCATAGACGACCGGCATATCCACAAACCTGTCGATGAAAATCATCGGGGGATCTGGATGCTCCACCAAGAAATCCTCAACTTCGCCGGCCTCCAGCCACTCGTCCTGGAGCTCGGTGTACGCACGACCGTCCCCGGCAACCACCTCGTCACCGTGCAGCTTGTTCGGCAGGTACCTCAGCTCGGCCGACACCGAAACCACCCGCCGAAGCCCATCGTCACCGATCACCACGCCACATCCCTCCCACCATCCCACCACCTGAAGTAAACCGTGCCGTAGTAACCGTGCGCGTCAAGGTAGCCGTACGCGCCGGCCCCGCCGGCGCCACTCCGGACGCTCGTGCTCAAGAGCTCCTGACTGCTCTGGACAAGGCCGTGTGACCGGCTTCGTCGTTGGATGCAACCAACTTAAGGCCCGGAGGCGTGTCTAACCCGGTAGCGAGGACGGGGAGGACAGATGAGTGATCGGGACGCCGCATTCGAGGCGTACTTCGCGGCGCGGTCAGATGCCATGCGCAGTACGGCGTATCTGCTCTGTGGCGACTGGCATCGGGCGGAGGACCTGGTCCAGCTGACGTTCACGAAGATCTACCTGGCGTGGCGGCGGATCCAGCGGCACGAGGCGATGGACAGCTACACCAGGCAGACACTGATCCGGACATTCCTGTCCGAGCGGCGCCGGGGGTGCGTTCCGGCACGAGTCGGTCGGCTCTCCGGCCACCGATCGGGCGGCACCGTCGTACGGGCTGGCCGACGAACGGGTCGTGTTGCTGGAGGCACTCGCGAAGGTGCCGCCGCGGCAACGCGCCGTACTCGTCCTGCGGTACTGGGAGGACGCGTCCGTCGAGCAGACCGCCGCGCTACTCGAATGCTCGGCCGGAAATGTGAAGAGCCAGGCAGCCCGTGGGCTGGCCACGCTGCGGGGTCTGCTCGAAGAGGAGAAGGTTCGATGAACGAAGAGGATCGCGTGGGCCGGGGCCGCCGTCGTACCGCTGATGGTCGGCGTCGGGGCCGGTCCCTCGCTGATCGCGAGCTACGCCAGTCACCGATCGACGGACCAGGTGGCGTCGAACGTCCCCAGTACAAAGGCGAGTCAGCCGGTCTCCACCGTTGCGCCGACGACGACGCGCAAGACCAACGACCCTTGGCCGGACGGCCAGACCGACCGTACGGCGACCACCGGTCCGCACGCTGCTCAGGCCGTGACACTGATGGACGACCTGAGCTCGTCGGTACCAGCGGGGTTCAGTACGCCGAACCTCACGTACCCGGACGGGCGCGCGATGAGATGGCCGCAGGGGCAATATGCGTCCAGTGACGGCGAGCCGGACTACTGGGAGTACGCGGCCGCCATCCCGGTGCAGAAGGACGACAAAGTCGGCCAGCTGCGGGTGCAGTCGACCACTCCGGACGGCAAACCGGCGACGGACCCCTGCAAGCTGGCGAAGACATTCTGGGGTGGGACCGGTAGCTGCACCATCGTGGATGTCGGCGGCAAGAAGGTCGGCGTGGTGACCACCAGCGGGCGCGACGCCTACGACCAGTGGGCCGCCTACCGGTACGACGACGGCACCGTCGTGTTTCTCGCGCAGTCCAAGAAGACCGACAACCCAGGGCTGTCGCCGCTGGCCCAGCCGGTCTTCACCAACCGCCAGTTGGCCGAGCTGGTGATGTCGCCCAAGTTCAAGATCAGCACCTGAACAGTCAGGCTTGTTTGTAGACGCTGACCTCGGCGATGGACAGCGGCCCGCTCTGGTTCTCGAGTTGGACGCGGACGTAGCGGCCGGAGGCGCCCGCGAAGTTGAGGGTGGTGGGCGTTCCGGCCATGCCGGCTTGGCGTTTGGCGGTGACTCCGGGGCCGGTCCGGGCGGTGGCCAGGTCCTGGGCGGTGATGGGATTGTCGGAGACGATCACCCAGAAGTCGCTGAGGCGGGAGCCGAAACCGCCGTCGGTGCGGTTGTAGACCTCGACGTCGCCGATCGGGGCAGAGGCACCGAGATCGACCTGCCACCAGGCTTCCTTGGCGTCGACGGCGGTGTGGGTGACGGAGTTGTTGAAGTAGTTGCCGTCGGTGTTGCCGTCGACGGCGCGGGCCGCATCGCCGTCGTAGTCGGTGGAGATCTGGGTGGCCGGCTTGTTCAGGGCCAGGTTGCCCGGACGAACGGGATCGCTGATCAGCTCGGCGCTCAGGTACTCGTGCGACAGCGGGTCGCGGTACTTCACGTGGAGCAGCTCCACCGGCCCGGCGGCGATATCGAGTCCGGCCAGGTTGAAGTCGACCCGTCCGTCACTCCTGACCGTGAACGGAACAGCCTTGCCCTTGGGCGTCTTCGCCCAGACCACCGGGTTGTTCAGATTCGGAATCGTCAGGAGGTCGTTGTCCCTGGGCCGCTTGAACAAGAACACGTTCATCGTGGCGTCCTTGAAGGTGGTCGCCGCGAGACTGCTCGGCCGGATCGGTCCACCCCGGGTGCCGTAGATCGCCGTACCGTAGGCCTTCATCCATTGACCGACTTCGGCCAGCCTGTCGCGCTGCGGCTTGTCCACCTCGCCCGTCGGCTTGGGGCCGACGTTGAACAGCAGGTTCCCGTCGCCGGTCGCTGTCGAGATCACCGTCTTGACGATCGTCTCCAGGGACTTCACGTTCTCGTTCGGCCGCCAGGACCATTGGTCGCCGATCGTGATGCACGATTCCCAGGCTCGTGCCACGTCGAACGCCCCGACCCGTTGCTCAGGTGTCGAGTAGTCGCCGGCCAGTGTCGGTTGCGGGTCCGCCCAGCCGAGCGCGTAGCCACGGTTGTTGATCAGCAGACCTGGCTGGAGGTTGCGTGGTACGGAGTGGAACGTCGGTGGCCGGTAGACGCTCAGGTCGGCCGGCGCGATCCCGTCGTACCAGAGGAAGGAGATGTCGCCGTAGTCGCTCATCAGTTGGCGCAGATGGCTCATCATGTAGGCGTAGTACTCGTCGTAGTCGCCTGCGACAACGAGCGGATTCGTCCAGTCCCAGCCGGAGTAGTAGAGGCCGAACTCGATCCCGCGGGAGCGACAGGCGCTCGCGACCTCGGCGACCAGATCGCGTTTGGACTTGCCCAGCGGAGTAGTTGCGAAGTCCGGATAGAACGAGTCCGCGAAGTTCCTGGCCCGGAACATCGGGAAGCCGTCATGGTGCTTGCTGGTCAGAACCAGGTACTTCATCCCGGCCGACACGGCGACATCGGCCAGGCCCTCGGCCCATCCCTTCGCCGGCAGGAACGACTTGTACGCCACGTCGTACACCGGATCGAACAGCTTGGTCGGATCGTTGTACGGCGGCGCCGTCTCGTCCGTCTTGCCGGCCCGGTACGCCTGCCGGCCCCAGCCGGTCTCGCGTCCGGTCAAGCTGGCCGGGCCGAAGTGCACGAACAAACCGAACCGTAGTTTGGCGAGAGCCTCCTGCGCGTCCACTCGTTGTCCGGTCGCAACCGTCTGGTTCGTAGTCGGCGCGGCGTGGGCTGGGGTTGAGCCAAGCAGGGTGGCGGCGACACCGACCGCCGGTGCGCCCAGCAGGATCGAGCGACGTCGTAGGCCTTCGGCGGGAGAATCGGATTCCGGCATCGGAGTGGCCTTTCGGTAGCGGGCGGCTAGGCACTCAAGATCGGATACGATATTGGAAATTAGAAGCTGCGAGGGCCGGTGTCAATGGCCGGGGCAGGAGGAGATCGTGGGCGAACAAGATCCGGGGCCGGCCTCGAGGTTGCGGCTGGCACCGCGGCTGATGCTGCGCGAGAGCGTGTACGAGGCGCTCAAACGCCTCCTCATGGACAACGCCTTGGAGCCCGGCGCCCGGCTGTCGATCGACGGCCTCGCCCGCGAGCTACAGGTCTCGCAGACACCTATCCGTGAGGCGCTTTTCCGCTGCGAGGCCGAGGGCCTGGTGGTCCGGCGGCCCAACGCGGGCTACGTCGTCGCACCCCTGCTCGGCCGCGACGCGCTCCTCGACCTCTACGATCTCCGGCTCCTGCTCGAGCCCACGGCCGCAGCCCGCGCCGCGGACAACGCGACGGAGCGCGACCGCCAGGACATCGACGACGCCGTACGAGCGATGGCGCCCGCCGTCCACGGGGACAGCTACCAGGCGTACCGCGAGTTCGCCGAGGAGGACGCGAAGCTGCACGGCACGATCGCGAACGCCAGCGGCAACCCGCTCATCGCCGAGACCCTGGACCGGTTGCGCGCGCACGTCCACTCGTACCGGCTGTACTTCGGCCACGGCATCGCCGAGGTCACCACCAGCGAACACCAGGCGATCAGCGACATGATCAGCGCCCGCGACCGAGCGGGCGCCGAACACGCCATGCGAACCCACCTCGAGAACTCCCGCACCCGCCTCCTCGCCGCCTACGACCAGGTTGACCTAGTCGGATGGCAAGCCCTCATCGTGGTCGTCGTGGTCGTCGTGCTTGCCGAGTCTCCGCGCACCGACGCCTCGTACGCTCACGCCTGGCGTCCTCAGCGCCTGATGGTTCGCGTCCCGGGCACGGCCGCTGGTGTCGGTGATCCGGACGTACTCGGTCGACTTCAGTCGCGCCGCTCGGAGGCTGAACGACTGGGTGACGCCGATCGAAGTCCCCAGCAGGACCCAGCCGTCGCGGTGGCGGGAAGATGCCTCGACCCGATAGGAGCGTAGATCGGTGTCGGGCACGACGAAGACCGTGAGGTCGGCACCGTCGTCCACCTCGTCCTCGATGACCCGGCGATGGACACCGACCGTCAGCCGTCCACCCGCCCCCAGGGAGACGAAGCGGTCGGCCGGCTTGCCGACGACGCTGCCGAGGGCATCGTCGGGATCGGCGTGCTGGTTGGCATCCCGGATCTGCCCTGGCTCGAACTTGACCACCCGATCCACGTAGTACAGGTCGTCGACGGCCGCGATGGGCGTCGGTTCGATCAGCAGCTCGCCATCGAACTGGAGCCCGATCGACGGAGTGATCTTCGGGTTGAACGTCACCGAGGTGCCGTAGGTGCCGTCGAGGTTGCTGGTCAGCTCGCCCAGTCGCCCCTCCGTCGTGACCAGGCCGAAGCCACCCGCTGTCGTCGGGTCGATCATCAGGACGTTGCCGAACTTGTCGAGTGGCCTGATGAGTACGTCGATCACCCCAGGTTGCAGGTGATTGATCCCGAGGACGGTGTGGGCGGGGTCGGGTCGTACCAGTACGAAGGTCTCGAGCTTCCCCTCCCGCCGGAAGGCGACACCGTCGTCGGCGATTCCGGTGGCAGTCACGTAGAACGTGTAGTGCTCCGGTACGGAAGTGTCCGCGATCGTCGTCCGGTAGACCCCGATGTCGTCCGGGTCGGTCATCGGAATGGTCACCGTACGCCGGCCGATGTCGAACACGAATCCGGCCAGCCGCGCCGCCAACTGCTTGACCAGGATCGGGCTCGCGTCCTGGCCCTTGAGCTGCTCGGCGGCCTCCGCAAGCGCTTCGGCGGGGATCTCCAGGCCGGCCAGGAAGTTCGCCACCGACCCTCGGGGCAGTGTGGTCGACAGCGACACCGAGGCCCCCGTACCCGGTCGGCCGTCGGCGGTCAGTCGTGCCGCCACGGTGATCGGATCCCCGGCGAAGTACGTCGCACGATCCTGGCTGAGCTCCAGCACGAGCGTGGAGTCCACGACCACGTCATAGGCGTAGCGCTCGAGATCGACGCCGGCCGCGGGTACCGCGTCGATGATGATGCCCGGACTGGTGATCAGGAAGGTCCAGGTACCGTGCCGGGTCCGCGCCCCGCCGGTCGACCCGAGGTCGTCATCGGGGTGCGAGGGATCGAGGAAGCCCGGGTCGATCAAGTACATCTGCGACCTGTCGGTACTGCGGAACGTCACGTCCCGGAACGCGCCGCGCCCGGCGTTCTCCGGCGTGATCACCTCGCACAGCGGGGTGATGAGCTCGAGCCGCAGCCGGTCGCGGTCCGGCGTGTTCCAGCTCAGCACGAACGCGGCCGTGCTGTCGTAGTGGGTGAGCGTCACGTCGTGCAGCGCCTGGCCGGGTCCGATCACGAAGACGGCCTGCGGGTCCAACGGCGACACGGCGGCCGTGAGCCCCGACTTGATCGCATCGCGCAGCGCGACCGCGAGCGTCGAGGCGGTCGTTCCCTCGTCGTCGACGTTGCGAACCTGCCCGCCGGCCAGCGAGCCAGTGGCGAGCTGCTTCATCAGAACGTGGTTGACGTCGGTATGACCGTCGATGCCGTACGCGACGGCGAACATCTCGACCTTGCGCTCAGCCAGCGACGTACCGGCCGGCGCGGTGCCCACCGGTGGCGCGATGAACTCGAGCGGGTTGTGCACACCGGAGTTGTGCGCACCATCTCCCATCAGGAGCAACCAGCGCCGGTTGAACGTGTCCGCCCCGAAGTAGCTGGTGGCCGGGGCGAGGACGCGGTCGAGACCGTCGCCCATCGGGGTGCCGTTGGCCGGCAGGATCGCCGCGACCGCCGTCTCGGCCGCGGCCATCCCGGCCACGTCCGGGATCGCCGTCATCGGCACGATGTCGAACGTTGACGGGTTGAGCGGGTCGCCGGCCGGGAAGCGGGCGATACCGAACCGTCCCCGGTCGTGGCCGAAGTGCGCGAGCAGGTCGAGGAACTGGTTGGCAGCCGAGACCAGTTCGCCCCAGCGCGAGCTCGGGGATCCGGCCGGCAGTGTATTGCCGAGCGGATCCCAGCTCATGCTGCCCGAGTCGTCCAGCAGCAGGACGACTTCCAACTGCTGGGTGGTCGCCGTGAGCGAGATCTGCTCGTTGTGGCCGGCAGAGGTACCGGCGGTGGTGTCGTCCGGAGTGGTGACGGCGACGACGGTGCCGGTCGTCAGCCCACCCGCTGGTGGGGTCGCCGGCGCTTTGAAGGTCAACACGAGGCTCTGGGTCTGCCCAGGCGCAACGGCCAGCGGCAGACTGGTGCCGACCGCGAATCCGGCCGGCAGGGCAGGGGTCACCGAGGTGACGTTGAGAGTGCCGGTGCCCTTGTTCGACACCTGCACACTCTGATTGATCGTCTGGTTCACCAGTGAGCTGTACTGCAGACTGGCCGGAGCTACGACGATCCAGGGCTTCGCGGTCTCCGCGATCGACTCGGCCACCACCAAGGTGAAGTCGCGATTGACGGCATCGTTGTTCTGGATCCCGAGCTGCCAGGTCTCGCTGGTGTCCTGGTCGAAACCCATCCGGATCTGGAACACACCGGCCGCCTCACCCGCGGTGACCAGTTGGACATCGCCCACGTAGTCGGCCGGATTCGCGCTCCGGAACACAGCGGTGGTGAGAGCGACGACCGGTACGGCGGTCCCGGTGCCGGCCTTGATGAGCAGTGTCGGCGCGATCGCCCCGCCGAACATCGCCACCCGGACGAACATCATCTTGTTGTACGAACCGGCGGGCACGGCCGGTCCGGTGAGCTGAGTGATCGCGGTGAACTTGGTCTTGGCCGGACCAGGCTCGACCGTGAGCGCTGCGGTCTGTGGATCTGGATAGACGTGGAAGGCCATGGCCGGGTCGCCTCCTACCCGTTGACGGTGAACGTGTCGTTGCTGGTCACCGAGCCACCAGCGGTGGTCACGGTGATCTTGATCGGTTTCGGGGTCCCGGGCGGGGTCATCCCGGCCGGTACCTGGGCCGCGATCTGGGTCGCCGAGGGCGAACCGACGATCGTCGCGCCGGCCGTGTCGAACGTGACGGTGACCGGCGCGAAGTTGAAGTTCTGTCCGTTGAGCGTGATGGTCTGCCCGCCCACCCCGCTCTTCGGCGTGAACTGCGGTGCCGGCGGTGTCACGAACGTCGGCGCCGGGATGTTGAGCTCGGCCCGGAAGGTGTCGTCACTCACCACGCTGCCCGCGCTGGTGGTGACGGTGATCTTGACGTCGGCGCTGGTACTGCCGCCGGGCACCAGGCCGGGCGGCACCTGCAGGACGATCTGGACCGCTGTCGGCGTACCGACGATCGCGGCGGCGATGCCGGCGAACTGCACCTGCGGCGTACCGACGTTGAAGTTGTAGCCGCTGACAACGACCTGGGTGCCCGGGGTTCCGTTGGCCGGGCTGAACTGCGCACCGGGATCGGCGAACGCGGGAGCCGGCTGGACGGTGAACGTGTCGTCACTGACCACCGAGCCACCGTCATTGGACACGGTCACCTTGACCTGTGCCGGGGTGCCTGCCGGGGTGAGCCCGCCGGGAACCCGGGCTGCTATCTGGTTCGCCGACGGGGTGCCGACGATGCGGGCCGGCAGGTCGCCGAACCGCACCGTCACGGTCCCGACGTCGAAGTTGGAGCCGTTGATCGTGATCGGCTGGTTGATCACCCCGCTCTTCGGGACGAACTGCGGCGACGGCGGGCTCGGGAAGGCCGGCAGCAGCAAGGTCCGCTCCAGCAGGCTCAACCGGCGCTCCATGTCCGAGACGGTCAGCCGGCGCTGCCGGAGGTCCGTGATCATCGCCGCGACGACCACGTCCTGACCTCGGCGGCGCGCCAGTTCTGCCAACGGATAGAAGACATGCCCAGCCTGGGCAGCCGGTATCGCCGCCCCTTCGGCGACGCGCACCACGAAGGCCGGCTTGAGCCGTACCGAGGTCTGCACCCCGATGTCCAGGCTGTTCGTGAGCTCGGTGTCGACGGTGCCGTCCACCTCGCTCAACCACACGTCGAGGTACACGGTGTCGATCCGCGGATCTGGTTGCGCCGCACTTGGCGTGGTCAGTGCGGGTACGCCGACCTGGCCGGTGTACTTCAGCGCGGCGGGGATGGTGACCTCGATACCGCCGACTAGGCAGACACCGGGCCCGGCGGCCGCGGCCGCGATCCGGAAGTCCTGGCTGTTCTGACCCGCCGGCAGGGCCTGCACGGCAAAGCCGTCCGCGCCGGCCGGAGCGCCATCGCCGACGTACCGGGTGATGACCGAGCGAACGGTGGCCACCACCAGGTCGTGCAGCAGGTTCAGGTCGCGATCGAGTACAGGTACGCCCTGTTCGATGTGGATACCTACATAGCCCTTCTGCTGGTTGGCCAGCAGCAGGTCCAGCGGTGGCTGGGAGAAGTCGGCCACAGTGCCTCCGATCAGGACGGGATGAACACAGCGCGGGTGGTCACCGGCAGGAAGCCGGTGAGTTCATTGGCCAGCCGGGAGAGCACGGCCTTGATCTCGGCCGGGTCTGCTGTCACCGGCGTCAGGTACAGCCCGACGGTGTCGCGTGCAATGCGGTCGTCGTTCGTCCGGGCACCGGCCCGCCCTGCGTCGTAGGTGTAGGTCTGGAAGTCCTCGTACAGGCCGCGCAGGGCCAGCTTCGCGGTCCCTCCGGTGTCGACCGTCGTGGTGCCGCCGTAGCGGTGGTCCAGAATCTGGGTGGCCCCGAAGATGTCGCTCTCGTAGGGCAGGCTCTGATTCGAGCGCAGTCATCAGCAGCGTGCCCTCGTCGGTGTTCACGGCCAGCGGTGCCCGGCGGGCGTACGGCCCGCCGACCACCTGCTCTGCGCCACTCCAGGTGAGCGGCCCGACGGCGAGCGTGGTGCGGACGATGGTCCAGCCGCCGTTCCGGGTCGAGCTGACATAGACCTCGAGATCCCCGCCCGCAGTCTGCAAGACTGCCGGCTGGCGGTCGTGATAGCCATCGGCCCCTGCCTTGGGCAGCGGGCGGATCGGCGACCAGTCGGCTACCGCCGGATCCAGCCCTTGCTTGATCCGATAGACGACACTCCACCGCGTCTGACCCGGCTCATGGCGCGCCCAGAAGATCCAGAGCGGCTGGCTCGCGCTGGCCGAGTGGAACAGGACGAACAGATCGTCCTCGACCCTCGGCGGCTGTCCGGCATCCAGTGGCATGGTCTGCGGTGTGGCCAACTGCCAGTCCGTGCCGTCATGCCGGTTGTAGCGCAGTTGCCAGGAACCGCCGACCTGCTCGAGCCAGAACAGCCAGAGGCCGCCGCTGCCGTCAGCCACAGCCGTCGGCATCCTGCGCTCGGTCCCAGCATCACCGAATACAGCCGGCGCCGAAAAAGCAGCACCATCTCTGGTCACGAACCAGATCCGCCAGAACCGATCGGACTCTGCCTGGGCCGGGTCGTAACCCTGCCAGAACATCCACAGCCGATCGCCGACCAGCGCCACGCTCGGGTGCTTGTCGATGCCCGGCCGGTCCACCAGCGGCTCACTCGGCTCCCACGCCCCGGCGGCGTAGCGCTTGGCCCAGATGTCCCATCCTTCGCGGCGCCGGGTGTGGTAGACGAACAGCGCCGAGCCATCGGTCTCGCGAATTGCCGCCGGCCGCCCGTCGTACGCGAAGTTGACCGAGGCGAGCACCGGCTCGCTGAAGACGCCGGACGTGTCCCGCAGCGCGGTCCACAGGTTCAGCCGCTCCGGCTGGTTGGTCCGCGCGACGTTGTGGACGAACTCCTTGGTGCGGCTTGGCCAGCCGGTGATCCGGGTGACCGTGGAGTCCAGCTCCGGTACGCCGCCGATGGTCTGGTAGATCGACGGGGCGGAGCGGATCTCGTTGCGTTGCACGCTGATCGGCAAGCCGTAGTTGGTCTGCCAGCCGATCCACCCGGCGAGCAGCGGCAGCAGCCGGCCATCGGCCCGATCCAGGTCGGTGAAGCCGAGGGCGGCGCGGGCGAGGCTGTAGAGCCGATCGAGTTCACCACCGGGCAGGTCGAGGAACCGGCGCAACTCCCCCTTGTCCTGGTCGGACGGCAGGCCGGTGCCCGGCGCCGGCAGGCGATCCGCGTCATAGCGGCGATAGATCGCCGGCAGCGCCGAATAGAGCAGACCCGCGAAGCCGTACGGCGCGATGGCCATCGCGCTGACCCGGTTGTGCGGATCCGGGTCGTACACCGGCGGCGCACCGTCGAACGGGAACAGCGTGTAGTAGTACATCGTCTCGCCCTGCAGCCCGGTGTCGGACGCGCTGGAGCTGCCGCTCACCTGCGCCACCACCACACCGTCGTCGGGGTCGACCGGGTGCGTGCCGGTCCGGCGGACCACGCGCACGCCCGCTACCTCATCGGGTGCCGTCCAGGAGATGTCGATCCGGTTCCCGTCGCTGTGGGCCACGGCGGCAAGGTCTGTCAGGCGCATGTCACACTCCCGCCTGATTGACGACCACGACGCGCAGGCCGTTCGCGTAGCCGGGGTCGGCCGGAATCACCGGTACTTCGTTGGGTCCCAGCTGAATCTTGCCTAGGGCAACGACTGCGTCGCCCGAGTCGTCCTCGCGCCGGAACTCGGTGATGTTCACGTAGACGACGCCCGGGACCTCCTGACTCTGCTCGTAGAACTTGCTGAGGTAGATGGTCTGGTTGAAGTCGACCCGGTCGAACGCCAGCAGGTCGGCTGCTGCCTGCTCGACGCGCGCGACCACGTCCGCGGCCACATAGAAGCTCTGGACGGCGATCTCCGCCGTCACCCGGATCGGTATGTAGTCCACATCGGACACCTCGACGAGCTGGCTCAGCATCCGCTTGTCTTCGAGGTAGCCCTTCAGACCCGCTTCCAGCACGTCGCTGACCTTCCCGCCACCCGAGGGCGCGACGTACAGGGTCACTTCGTTCCAGCCGGTAGCGACCGCACGAACCTTGCCCACACCCTTGAAGCTGAGCGCGAGCGCCTCGTAGTCGGCGGCAGTCACCGCGCGGCGCAGCGAGCGGAACACCGCCGGGGCGTGCTGTACGGCGTGCTCGATCGCCTCCCGCTCACTACCGCCGGTCGCGGGCGCGGGATTGGTGACGGTGCCACCGAGCAGTGCCAGTTGCGGTGCGTTGACGATGGTCGTGATGGTGTTCGCGGGCACGTTTCCCGCCTGCCCACCGCCGACCCGGTACGTCGCGCGGACGACCGACCCCTGGGGCGGTACCGAACCGAAGACACCGTCGCCGAAGCTCACGGTCGTCCGGTCGTTCGCGTCGACCTGAAGGGTGTAGTCCCGCTGCCCGGATTGGCTGAACGCCAAGGTGTCGCGCAACGTCCACACATCGGTGGTGGCGCCGAGCTCGGTCACAACGACGACGTCCCGGCGCTCGGACTCGACCGGACCGGGCGGTCGCAGGATCAGGCCTGGATGCGCCAGTGAGAAGCGCTGATCAGGGCTGCCGTCGGAGCTGCCGAGCACTTCGTCCCGGACCAGTTGGCCCTGCTCGACCGGTATGCCGCCCTGGGCCGCCCCGAACACCTTCCGCCCGGTCACCGGGTCCGGGGTCAGCGCACCGAAGTCGATGGTGAGCGGCGCTTCGCGGGTGTACTCGAACTTCACACTCGGCCGGGTCTTCTCGCTCTTGGTCGCGAACGCATCACCCTTGCTGATCGTGACCACGGACGTGACGCTGCCTGCCACACTCAGACTCAGCGTCGCCGCCGCCGGGGCGGCAGTACCCAGTTCGTACCCGATCAGGCGCAAGTGCTGGATCACACTGTGCCGGGTGCGAGCGGTGCCGAGAAAACTCTCGTTGGCGACTCTGTCCTGGTAGTAGCTGAGGATGTCCCCGATGTGCGCGAACAACTCCAGCAGCACATTGCCGAAGTCCGCTTCGTTGGTGAAGTCCTCCCATTCCGGCAGCTTGTTCGGGATCAGCTCGCGCATGGCGCGCAGGAGGCTCTCGTAGTCGCGCGCCATGTAGTCGATGACCGGCCGGCCCGCCACCTGCTTGATCTCAGCCATCGTGCTGTCCTGTCTCGCGCCGCATCATCGGAACTGCACCCGGACGGTCTGGCGGACGAGGTCGCTGCGCCGCACATAGGCGACCTCGACGATCAACGTCTCGTCCTGTGCCTGTACGTCGACGCCGCCGACGACGAGCAGGTCTCCGAGCCATCGGGTCAGCGCCTGGCCGACAGTGAACTCCACGGCCGCGGCGAGAATCGTGTTGGCCGGATCGAAGACGAGGTTGAACAGCCCGCAGCCGAACTCGGGCTGGTTGACCCGCTCCCCCGGCGCGGTGAACAGCACCTGGATGACCTTGCCGCGCAGGTCGGTGTTCTCGTCGGAGTCCGCCGTGATGGTGCCGGCCGGCGTCACGCCGAACGGGAATCCGAATCCAGCCACCTTGTTCCCCTCCCTCCCCTGCATGTGCACGAGCATGACCGTCAGTCCGTGGTCACGAAGTCCTGTCCCTGTGCCGTGACCGTGGAGCCCGCCTTCGCATCGACCCCGCTGCAGGTGTCGATCTTGTTGCCGTCCAGCAGTGCCTTGGTGCCGTTGACGGTCAGTAGCGCGCTACCGGCACCCGTGTTCGGCACGCCGGTACCGAGTGGCGTGTCCGCGATGGACAGCGTGCTGGCGATCGGCGAGGGCGTGGGCGGGAGGAAGCTGCTCCCCTGTGGGCCGGAGTGCTTGCCCTCCGGTGCGCTGTCCTCGCCGTCGTCGAGCGCACTGCGACTGCTGACCAGCGCAACAGCCTTCCCGCCGATCCGCACGAAATCGCTGAGCTTTTCGGTGACGGCGCCGTTGTACTTGAAGCTGCCCACTCCCGTGTACGACACGGTCGGCGGGGGCGCGCTCGGATTCGTCGCCTGACCCGACACGTTGTGTTTGTCGGTGCCGCTCACCGGATCCCCTGTGACCACGACCAATTTGCCCATCGCCGTCAGCCCTTCTGCAGATCGATGGTCTTGCCGACGATCGTCACGGCCTGCCCGGAAGCATCGATCGTGAACGGGACCTTCGCGGTCAGCGTGAACGCGCTGCTCGTCAGTTCGATCGAGTTGCCGGTGGCATCGATGATCTGCACACCGTCGTCGCTGAGCCGGACGGTGTTCTCGTTCTTGTCGACCACTGTGACGCCGTCCTTGTTCATCGTGATCCGGTGGCCGTTGTACCCCTCGCGGATCAGCACGGCTTCCTGGTCGTCGGCGTCCTCGAACTGCAGCGTGTGTCCCTTCAGGGACCTGATGATCTTGCGGGTCGGCGGATCCTGGACCTCACCGGCATCGGTGCCGTCGTCGGCGGCCGGCTTCGGCAGCTGGCTCTCGTCCCCGGGCCGGCTCCAATAGGTGCCGACCCAGATCGGGAACTCCAGGTCACCCTCCTCGAACTCGGCCCAGACCCCCGCATCGCGTTCCGGGACGAAGAGAAATCCCTGATCGGCAGCCCCGCCGTACGGCGTGCACGGTGTGGCCCAGCCGGTCACCACGTCCGGGCCGAGCACGCTGGGGATCTTCAGCTTGAGCCGGCCGAGCAGCGTCGGGTCCTGGTTGTCGACCACGATCGCGCGGTACTTGCCGTAGAAGCGCCGCTCGATCATCTCGACCAAGCCGGCGACGGTCCGCTCGAGATCCATCACAGACCACCGAACCCGTCGACGTCGCCGGCGAAGTCTTCGTCCCCGGTGGGCATCAAGGCGTTCCGCTTCACCCGGAAGGTCTGCGTGTACCCGGTCCGCGGTGAACGTGTGCGTGACATGCGTGACGTAGTACAGGCCGCTGTGCGTCTCACCGATCCCCTTGATGGTGACCGTGCCGCGCGGCGTGAGGATGGTGCCGTACTGGTTCGCCGCCACCTCCCCCTCGCCGGTCACGAACCATTCGCCACGATCGCGCAGGCCCTGGCAGAGCGCGGTCATCTCCGGGGCCCCGGTCGTCACCGTTCGCCCGATCTGGACCAGGCCCGCCGGCATGCCGGGCGCGAGGTAGGTATCAGCCGGCTTGGCGCCGAGGGCGGTCTCCCCGCTGGTGTCCGCGCTGGCGCTCAGTACGTCGCCGGTGGTGTGGTCCACACCGCTGATCGCGACATCGGCCGCCGCCAAGGCGTTCACCTCGAGTCCGAACCGGTCGACGTTGGTCTCCGCGCCGAACTGCACGGCCAGCACCGGTTGGGGAGTGCCGTCCAGGACCGGCGGGCCGAAGTACCCGGTGCTGCCGTCGACGAAGCACTCGTAGCCGTTGCGGAGGGCGAGGCGGCGCAGCAATTGGATGTCGGTCTCCCGCTGGATCACTGTGGACACCTCCTCGTCGTGGATGACGTCGGTGTCGGTCACTTGCGGTGAGAGCCCGTGTTTCTGGAACATCTCCGACGCGATGTCGCTGTCCTTCTTGCCGGGCCAGTCCTTGAGGGTGTCGACGCGGTCCATCAGGACCGTGGCGTCCAGGCCCCAGATCTGCAGCTGGCATTGCTCCAGCCCGGCGGTGAACTGCGGGCGCAGGTGGGTGATGAAGCCGGTCAGCAACTGTCGTGAGTCGTCGGCGAGGCCGGCGGTGACGACCACCCGCTGCCAGATGACGAACAGTTCGTCGTCGAGGTAGGTCCACGAACCATCGGGAGAAAGCCGCAGTGCCAAGGTCATCCGGAACATGCCGGCCAGTTCGTCGTCCAGCTCGACCTCGAGGCTCACCAGGTCGCGGTACAGGTCGTCGACCTCGACGCCGCCGATCTCAATGGTCAGACTGTCGTGCTGCATGCCGTCACCTATCCGCTCACCGTCGGCGGGATGACGATCTGCCGGCCGACCTGCCCGCTGTCAACGGGTGGGCCGACCGCGAAGCCGGCGGTCGCGATCACGGCCGCGAGCTCCGCCGAGTCGACGACGAGCTGGTTGTAGGTCACCGACAGCGCGCGGCTGAACCTTTCGACCACCACCGTCACCGGCTGCCCGCCGACGGTCTGCTGCTGTTCGACCAGGTCGGCGTGCTCCTCGACCGTCACGTCCTCGACGCCCAGGGTGGTGGACAGGGCCCGTAGCGCGGCGGCCCACGGCGGCTGGGCGGCGGTCACCGGGAACCGGGTAGTCGTCACCGGCTCGATGTCCAGCATCGCCAGCGGAGACAGGAACTGCGGGTTGGCATCGCAGATATGCCAGTACTGCAAGGGCTCGCCGTAGTACGTGTAGGACAGCTGGTCGAGCCGATCTCCGGAGCCCACGGTATGCCGGAACGTACCGGTGACCTCGGGCAACGGCCGGATGTCCTTGGCAGCCAGCACCCGGCCATCGGCATCCGGTACGGCGATGTCGGGCACTCGCCGGTAACGCGACAATCTGCTGAACATCACCCTCACCCCGGCAATGCGACGTTGGCGACGTCACCGATGTTGGCCAGGTTCAGCACCGACATCGTCTCGGTCATGGCCTTCGAATACAGGTACGGAACGCTCTTGCCCTCGATGACGGTCAGACTGACCGCGACCGACGCCCGGATCGGGTTGAGGTCCGCGCTGAACTCCGTCTCGGTGATGTTCATCGAGTTGATGTTCACCGGCAGCACCCGCTTACGGCCGAACACGAACAGGACCATCGGCGGGTTCGCACTCCGGGTGAAGCTGAAGCCCTTCGGTTTGCCCAGCAGTGCGCCGACCGCGGCACCGAGCAGGCTCTCCTCCTTCGGCTGCACCATCAGCTCCAGCGTGGAGATCTGCGGCGCGATGCCGAACTGCTCGGTGATGGTGTCGCCGTCGTCGAGCTTGTCGGTGGCATCCAGCCGGATGTCGAACCCGATCGTCTGTTCCTGCACCGTGACGAGCTGTTCCTTCTGCAGGTCGAGCAGGTTGGCGGAGTCACCATGGAACTGGCGCAGCGTTCGTTGCGGAGTCGCCGGTCCCCCGCCGGCCGGCGGGGCCGGCATCCCTGGAAAGGAGAACCCCAGGGACCGATTCCGGGTCAGCTGCACCGGGTTGAACTGGAACACCACGAACAGCGGTGGCAGGCTCAGCCCGAACTCCACGAACGCCCCGCGCAGGATCCGGGGCTTGTTGGGAAATCCGTCGGTCATGTCAGCAGTACCCCCTCGATCTCTGCCAGTACGGCGTTGACCTCGTCGAGCACCTGGACCGATCCGGCCGTGGCGTGGACTGTGACGACCTCACCCAACTCGTTGCGCAGCAGCCAGCTGCGGCCAAGGCGGTCCGGATCCACGCGCAGCCGCATGGTCCGGCTGTCCCATTCGACGGGTTGGAAGGACGGCCCTGTCATTCGCTGTGAGAGAGCGGCCGACTCGGTGTATCCGGCAGCAGGACGGCACGCGACATGCACTTCGTACCCGTCGCTGCCGGGCAGGTAGCTCGCGGCCTTACCGTCGCGTTCGAAGGCCGGGTTGGGCACCAGATTCCGCGACACCATCACCTGGTTGCCGGACAGCACGCGGATGTCTGCGCCGGTTGTGATCTCCCGCGTCCGCCGGGACAGCTCCGCCATCCGGTCCGCGACCGTGGGCATCGGTTCGCCGTTCATCAGTGGCACCGGATCGGGCCGAGCGAGCACGAGCCGCCGGGATAGGTGGCGGCGATGGACTCGATGTTGAACTCGTCCCCGCCGATATGGGTGAGCCAGGCATAGCACTGGAAAATACTGAGCACGTCGTCCGCGGTGGTGTAGGTGCGGCTCATCGAAACGCCACCCGGGTAGTACCGGCGTACGCCGCCATGGTCGAAGCGCAGGGCGGCTTCGTAGGCGTTCGGACACCCGTTGGCGTCCAGCAGTCCCGCGAACCAGGTCGGGTGTGCGGGGTGGTTGGGGACGGTGTGCAGGCCACCGTGCGGCCAGAGGCTCTCCTCCGGGATCAGCGGGCTGCCGGGCTGCGCCCAGACGACCACCGCCGTCGCCGTACCGGGAACCCCCACCACGTGCAGGATGCCTTGCACGAACCGGACGATGTCGATGCACTGCGCGCCGAGCGCGAGGTTGTCGGCCAGCCGCCAGGCGTAGTCGGGATACTGGACCTTCAGGTTGTAAGTGCCCCAGTGCTTCATGATCTCGCGGACCATCGGGTGCGGATCGATCGCCCCGACCCGCGCGGCGACCGTACCGGCGATGTCCACCGCTGTGCGCATCCGCTTCTCGGTGACCTCCACCGGCGAGAACGGCGCCGCGGCAGTGACGAAGAGGCTGTGCCGCGTCCGGCCGATGTCGTGCTTCCAGCCGCGCCAGTCCAGCGTCCAGGCGATCTCCTTGTTGCGCAGGGCGCGGATCGTGTCGGGCAGCTTGCCGATCGAGGTCATCGCCACCCGGCGGTTCAGACCGCCGTCCAGCGTGCCGGCGAAGTCGAAGTTCAGCCCCGGTTCGCTACTGCGGCCGGCCACCCGGACCGGCGCGGCCGGCGCGTTCGACGGCAGGACATCGAGCCCGAGCTCGATCATCACACTGGTGTCCCTGGTCTGACTGACCGGACTGCTGACCACCTTCCCGCCGACCGCGGACCACTCGGGCTCGCCGTACACGGCGCCGGACTCACTCCAGTCCGTGGTGTTGTCCTTCATCACGCCGTGGTCCGATTTGAAGGTGACGCTGCTGATGCGCGTCCCCGGGTACTCGCCTTCGGAGGTTTCCCGGGTGCCGCCGTGGCCGAGGGCACGGTCGTGGAGGTCGAGCAGTTCGGGTTTGCGGGCGGCCGGCAGGTTGTCCAGCAACCGCGCATAGTTGATGACGGCAAGGGCCGTCGCGAGTTGCGGGCCGGACAGCTTCTTGAGCATCTCCAGCGACTCGACGGCTTCGCGATCCGTGATCGCCCAGTCGGCCACGCCGTACGACAACCGGCTGTCGATCTCCGCCACCGTGGAGGCCGGCGGTGCCATGGCCGCCACCTCGGCCGCCAGCGCGTCCAGCTCCGGCACCCGGCGGTCCGGCAGGTTTCCGCGCAGCCGTCCGGCGTACTTGACGTTGGCGAAGAACGCCGCCTGCTGGAACTTCGGAAGCGTCTTCAGCAGCGCGAGAGCCTTCTCTGCGTCGGCGTCGGTGACCGCCCAATCGGTTAGTCCGTAGCTCAGCAGATCTTCGATCTCGTCCAGCTCCGCGCTGATCGCCCGCTGGACTGTCGCTCGTGTCGCTCCGCCGCGTTGCTGCACCACGTGCGTCAACTCGTGGGCCATCAGGCGATGATCCTGCTCGTGCTCCCCCTGCCGCAGATAGATGTCGTGCCCATGAGTGAACGCGTGGGCCCCGATGCCTGTCGCGAGCCGATCGGACTCAGGCCCAGCATGCAGCCGTACGCCGGTGAAGTCCTGCCCGAAGCGGGGTTGCATGAACGCCAATGTCTGGACCGACAGCGGCTGCCCGTCGCTGGCGGGCAGTGACACGTCGACGCTGCCGGCGGACGGACCGGCGCCGGGAGTCTGCCGGATGTCCAGCCGTGACTCGGTACTTCCCGCCCCGACGACGTGGTCGGCCACCCGGTCGGCCTCCTGCTCCGCCGGGCTCCCGGCCGCGCCGACGATCAGTTTCGGCTGCACCTTCCGGCTCAGCAGACAACCACCGCAACCGCCGGGGCAGCCACCCTCGTCGACCCGGCCCGGCTCGCCGCAGTCGGCAGCCCGCTGGAGGAACCCGTTACCCAGGCTGCGCTGCACGGCTGCACCGGCATCGCGCGCCATCGGGACCGACCCCGCCTGCCCTTGCGGGCCGGCCGTCGAATCCGTCCGGTGCGCCAGTTTCTCCATCGTGGTCTGCATCGCTGTCCCCTACCCCGCCGTGGCCACACTGGGCTCCGACCAGAGCTTGCCGAGCTTCTCGAACTCTCGCCGGGTGCCGTGGACGATGTGCCGCCGGTCGATCACGCCGCCGTCGGCGGCGGCCACGAAGGCCGCGTTCAGGACGATGTTCTTGATGTTGCCCCCGGCAACCGGATAGTCCCGGGCCAGCTCCGCGAAGTCGATGCCCGCGGCAACCGGTGCCTCCGGCGGGAACAGCGTGCGCCAGATCCGGGCCCGGCTGTCCGGGTCCGGGAACGGGAACTCGATCACGCACCGGATGCGCCGGGTGAAGGCCTCGTCGAGATTCTGGCGCAGGTTGGTCGCCAGGATGACGACGCCCTCGTACTCCTCCATCTTCTGCAGCAGGTAGCTGGTCTCGATGTTCGCGTACCGGTCGTGCGCGTCGGACACCTCGGCGCGCTTGCCGAACAGCGCGTCCGCCTCGTCGAAGAACAGGATCGCGTTGCTGGTGCGGGCCTCGGCGAAGATCCGGGCGAGATTCTTCTCGGTCTCGCCGATGTACTTGCTGACCACACCGGACAGGTCCACCTTGTAGAGATCGAGATCGACGTCGCCGGCCAGTACCTCGGCCGCCATCGTCTTGCCGGTCCCGGGCGGCCCGCTGAACAGCACACTCAGCCCCTTGCCATGGCTGAGCTTCGCGCCGAACCCCCAGCGTTCGAAGACCTGATAGTGGTGCCGGACCTGGGCGCAGACGTCGCGCAGGTGTGCCAGTTGGTCGTCGGGCAGGACCAGCTCGCCCCAGCCGCTGTGCGGAGGCACCCGTACGGCGAGTTCGCCCAGCCGGTTGTTGGACTGCTGCCGGCAGGCCGCCGACACCTCGGCGAGCGTGAGGTCCGACGATTCGCCCCGCATCAGGCGCGCGTCCTCCGCCAGTTCGACGGCCGCCCGGATCTGCCCCGGCGCCAACCGGAACCGGGCGGCCAGTTCGGCGGCCCAGAGTTCCGCAGTACCGCCGGGCAGGCAGTTTCGCCAGATTTCTGTACTCCGCGGCACGTCCGGCAGCGTGACCGGTACCGGATGGACCAGCGCACCGGCGAACCCTGCAGTCCACGTGGACTCTCCGGTCAGGAACACCAACCAGCCGAAGTCGGCAACAGCTGCCTCCAGGGCTGCCCGCAACGGCCTGGCTTCGTCGGCGAGCAACAGGTCGGCGTCAGCGAGAAGAACCGCGGCAGGCCGTAACAGCCCCTCGCGCAGGGCGACGCGAACCAGTTCGGCCGCCGTGCTGCCCTGCTGGATCAGCACCCGCGCGTCCAGGCTGAGCAGCGCGACGCCGAGCCGGCCACACAACTGCCGGGCCAGTTCACGTTTGCCGACGCCGGCCGGACCGTGCAACGCGAGCACGAGCCGGCGGCGGCTCGGGTTGTCCGGGTCCAGATGATGTTCTGTCAGGCGCACCAGGCCGTCGATGTCGGCTTGCTCCACCCGCCGGTCCGCCGCGTCCGGCAGGCCTGGAGTGTCCAGCTGCGCCCATCCCACCAGTGCGGCGTCCAAGCCGTCGACACCCAGCAGGAACTGGCAGATCCGCGGATCCAGGACGAGGAACTGCGCCAGTCCCGTGGATCCGGACGGGCTTTGCGGATCGTCCACCCGACGCAGGATCCCGGCCCGCAAGAGGGGTGCTGTCTCCACGAAGAAGCGACGGGCCGCCCAGCGCTCGCCCTCGGTCGGACAGAGCAGCTCCAGAACCAGTTCCACGCTCGGACGTTTGCGGGTGATGTCGTCCTGCAGGTACGCGTACAGCCGGTCGTATTTGCGTCGCAGCTCAGGGGCCAGGCAGACGACCACGGCCAGCAGTTCCCAGCTCGACAATCCGAACAGCTTGCCCAGCGCCGGAAGCGCCAGCTGTACTCCGGAGGCTCGGACCCGGCTGTCGATCTCGGCATCAAGCGCCCGCAGAGCTGACGCGTCGGAGGGTGCCTCGGGCGCGGCGGTACAGTCCAGCAGCCACTCGACCTCCTGCCGGGTGATGTAGACCGTCCGGGCGGTCTGCTCGTTGGGGGCCGCCTCGTTGCGCCGATCCTCCGTCACCAGCCGCCGGCGGATCAGCAGGTCCAGCCGGCCGAGCTCGTCCGCGAGGTGCTCCGCGCTGTCCCGGTACGGAACCTGGCCGGTCATGGGGTGACCTCGAACAGGAACGAGCGACGGAACAGGTGCGAGACATCCACCCGTACGTCGTAGAAGCCGGGCGCGACACCGGCCGGCACAGTGACCGTGAAGGAGTCGCCGGTGAGCTCCTCGCCGAGCAGCAGTGCCTGGTCCAGCAGCAAGATGCTCGCCCGCCAGCCGGCCAGGTGGCTGCCGATGAAGGTGAGGGTCGTGCCGGCCGGACCGCTGACGGGCGACATCCCGGTCACGGCGGGCGGGTTCAGCGGCGCCCGGATGTCCGGCACGCCAACTGTCCGGACCCGTTCGGCCAGCGGCCGCAGGCTCTGTGCCGAAGCGTCGAGCTGGACTGTCGAGACCTCGTACATCACCGACAGCCGGAACGGCTGCGAGAACGTGGTCCAGATTCTGCTGAGTTCTTCCGGGTTGAGCGTGCTGCTCACGATCTGCAGGTCTTCGCGCGCGTCGCTCAGGCCGGGGTCCAGGTAGGTCGTCGGCGCCACCGGATTCTCGTGCAGTACCCGCATGGCCTCGCCCAGGATCTGGTGCGCTGTGGCGTTGCCGGTCAGGGGATCGTTCGGCGCGTACGGCGTGAGGAGATAGAACAGGTCCAGCGACAACGGCGCGGGGACGAGCTGGTTGGGCGTGCCCGGACGGACGGTGGGGTCCTGGTTCTTCAGGAACGGATTCTCCGCCAGCTTGTAGAGGAACAGGTTGATCCGCCGGTTGCCGCCCGGCTCGTCGGGGGCCAGCAGGGTCACCTCCGGTGCCGGGCTGAGCGTCATCTCACCGACGAGCAGATTGCGCAGCGTGGCGCTGACCATGCCGATCGCCGTCGACGCACTCATCGCAGGATCCAGGTGCGCGGGCTGGTGAGATGGCGCCGTTCCCAGAACAACGGCGTACCGGCCCGCGAAGGTGACCGCTGCGGCCGCGGGCTCTCCGGTGAGATCGCCGGGAGCGGTGTCGCCGCGGGCGCCGCGGGTTCCGCCACGTTCTCGACCGCTGCCTCGATCGCTCGGGTTGCGGTGAGTCTGCGAGGTGGCCGTACGCCGCCCTGTCCGTCGGCGGCCGGCTCGTCCTCCGGCGCCGGGAGCGAGCGCCGGGCTGCAGGTGGCGGTGAAGTGGGCGGCCGCTGCGTGCCCGGAACCATCCGCGACGCGATTGGTAGCCCGTCCGGCGCCTCCGAGGGCATGGCAGCTGCCGCCGGCTGGATGAGTGCGGAATCTCCGGCAGCAGCCGGCCGACGTGTGCGCGAGTAGATCCGATCGTCTGCCGGTTGTGGATCCAGAGCGGACCTTGGCCGGAGCGGACCTCGTCGTACGGCGTACTGGCAACTGGCGGCCGGATCCGCACGGCGGTCGGGCTCGACTGCCCGATCGCCACCGGAGAGCTGACGGGTTCTGCGATGCTGATCGGACCGGGCGGTGCCTCACGCACAGGACGGATGCCGCTTGGCATTGTCGCCGTTTCTCTGCCGCCCTCGGCCGTGGTTACGTCCGTCGACTCACTCGCCGTCTCAGCAAACAGCTCAGGCCGACCATCAGCTTCGATCCGCCCCGACTCGGCACGCTCGGGCGCGGACCAGGAAGCGCCGGGACGCGGTGTGATGCCCGGTACGACGAGAACGTCGCCCGGCGCGGCATCCATCGGCAGCGGCTGCCCGGAACTCACCCGTTCGGCGACGCCGGAGAATGGCCCGCCTGCCGGACCGGATCGAGGACCGGCCGGCACGGCGGCCCTCGACGTCTCGACCGGATCGTCGGCCGCCAACTCGAGCCAGCGTTGGATCCCGACCGGCACTTGCGTGGCCTGGTCGCCGGACCGGCAGAGGTAGCTGAAGTCGGCGCGCGGAGCGGCGGATGCGAACCTGACCCGCACTCCGCTGCCGGTGGGCAGGCCGAGCAATTCGCGCACGCCGGCCCGATACCGGAATGCGCGCGCGCCATCGGCGAGCGCACCACGCAGGTAGCCGTCACGCGCCACTGTTCAGCACCTCGATCGTGTCGCTCAGCACGTCGATGTACAGGTGCCTCTTGTCGCGCGGAAGGCCCATGATTTCCTGCTCACTCCAGTGGTAGTGGTACGCCAGGTAGTGAACTTCCTCGTAGAGCAGGCGACTGTCGGTCCGCAGTTCTCCGAAGAGGAACCGATGGACGTCGAACGGCGCGACGAAGGCTCTTCCGCAGCCGACACAGGTGGCCGTCATCGACTGCTCCACCTTCGGCGAGAGCTGCCGCATCCGCTCCTCGATCTCGGCTCTGGCCAGCCCGGACAGGGCTGATACCTGCTCCCGACCGGGCGGCCGGTACGGTCCGAGCCTCTGCAGACACCGGGACAGGAGCCCGGTCAGCGCCTCCGCCTCGTTGTCGGCCAACAGCTCCGACAGCTCTTCCTGATCGCCGCCGTCGGGCAGCCGGAAGCCGACTTCGCCGTCACCGCCGAGCTCGGTCGTGGCGGCGAGCGCCTCGGCAGACAACGTCATCGTGTGCAGCGGCAGCCCGGTACGACGGCTCCTCCACCGGAACGTCCGAGATCGGGAAGTCGATGGACACCTGTGCGCCGCAGTCCGGCCAGGGACACAGCAGATCGGCGTGGACCAGGTTCCCGAAGGTGGCCCGGCGTACCTGCAACAGGAGGTACTGGCGGTCCCCCACCAGCAGCCGGCGCGACACCTCCGGCGGGACCGGGCTGATCTCGCCGAGCCGCCGCAAGCAGCGGCTGATGAGCTCGGTGACGAGCGTCGCGCTCTGCGCCGGCCCGGCCTGGGCAAGCAGTTCCTCTTCGTGCCCGGTCAGCGCTGACAGCTCGAACTCGCGGTGCAGCCGGCCGGCCTCGTCCCAGTAGCCGCCCGGCAGCACGCCCGTCAGGACACCCACTAGGTCTCCTTGAGTTCGGTCACCGCGGTGTCGCGAACCCAGCCCTCGTTCTCCAGTTTCAGCGTCGTGATCATCACCGCGTTGCCACCCGCGTCGAGCTGGGGCAGCGCCTGATACTCCGAGACCCAGCAGCGGAAGACGTTGTACGCCAGGACTTTCTGGCCCTGCAGGTTGTAGACCTCGATGCTGATGTCCTTGCGGAACGTGGCCAGCGACATGGCCGCGTCACCCTGGAAGTTGTTCACCCGGGTGGCCCACTCCTCGAAGGTCCGGTCCTGGCTGACGCCGGCCTCCATCGTGATCGGGTCGTACTTCGTCTTGCCCGGGATCTGGTGCGGACCGCTGGAGTCACCGCCCTCGTACCAGGGGGTGACCTCGGTGGTCCGCTTCAGGGCACTGCACTTGTTGAGCCCGGCCACGTACTGGCCGTCCCACTTGATCTTGAACTTGAATCCCAGGTACGGATCGAATCTCGTCGTGTTGACGGTGAACTTGGCCATCGGCTGCTCTTCTTTCGGTAGGCACCGCCGCCGCTACCCGGACGCCAGCCCGGACTTCTGGCTGATCCTGACGACGACGAACTCGGCCGGCTTGAGGGGCGCGAAGCCCACCAGGACATTGACGATCCCGGCGTCGATGTCGGCCTGGGTGGTCGTTTCGCCGTCACACTTGACGAAGAACGCCTGTGACGGCGTGGATCCCTGGAAGGCGCCCCGCCGGAACAGCGTCATCATGAACGCCCCGATGTTGAGCCGGAGCTGCGCCCACAGCGGCTCGTCGTTCGGCTCGAACACGGCGAACTGGATCCCGTTGTAGATGCTGACCCGCAGCATGATCGCGGTACGGCGTACCGGCACGTAGCGCCACTCCTGGTCCGAGGTGATCGTCCTGGCACCGAAGGCGACCACCCCCGCGCCCGGGAACCGGCGGATGACATCTACTCCGAGCGGGTTCAGGTTTCCTTGCTGGACGTCGCTCAGCTCCGCTGCCAGCCCCACGACACCGTTGATGCCGGCCTCGGTACCCGCCGGCGCCTTCCAGACTCCTCGGGACCCGTCGATCCGGGCATACAGTCCGGCGATGTATCCGGACGGGGGCAGCAGGATCGGGTCCCGCGACCGTCCGGTCGGGTCGAGCGCCTTCACCCACGGGAAGTAGAGCGCCCCGTAGGAGTTCGCCAGCGTGAGCTTGTTGCGGAAGACGGCTGCCTCGGCGGCGGTGTCGTCGTGCGCGGCCGTCTCACCGAGGTAGAACACATCCTTGAGCGGACGGTTGGCGCTGTAGGCCATGCCCAGGTCCATCATCGCGGTCGTGCCCTCGCCCGGTACGGCGAGCAGGCTGAAGTCGGTGATCGTGTCCAGCCGGCTGAACGCGCTGCTGAAGGTCAGTTCGGTGATCGCCGCGACGCCATCGGATCCAGGGGTCGCGGCCGCGATCGGCGCGGCCACTGCTGCGTCCCCGATCTGCACGACGTCCGCGACCACCGGCCGGCGTACGGCGATGCCGTCCTCGGACTGTCCTCCGTTGCCGGAACCGAGCCGCAGCAAGGTGGTGACGTCGTTGGCCGATCCGGGTTGGACCCGCACCGAGGAGGTGGCACTGGTGGTGCCCGACTGGAGGACCAGCCGGGACTGCCCGGAGACTGTTTCGACGGTGCAGGTGAAGCCGCTGAACGCGGCCGGATCGGTGGAACCCTTCTTCTTGGTCAGCGCCCGGACGGCCACCTGGATCGCAGCGGCGACGTCCGCGAGCGCGGTGACCGTCCCCACCGCCGCGGGCAGCGTCACCGCCTGCAGGCCGTCGCCGTCCAGGTTGATCTGGAAGGCGACCCGGCTGCCGACCGGAAGGGTCGGCCCGAAGCCACCCCGGTGCAGACCGCGCTGGGTGCTGATGTTCGCCGAGAGCACCTGGGCGTCGATGAGCGTCGAGTCGCCCAGCGCGGTCACCACGTAGTTGGCTCCAGCCGGGTCCATGCTGAGGTTGTCGAACACCTCCAACGGCGTGATGTCCTTGACGTTCGCCGGGACGACTTCCGGATCGGCTTGCCGCCGGATGCTCAGCTTGAACTCGTTCCCCGGATCGAGCGTGCCGTCCTCGAGCTGGAGGAGCAGCGAATTGCCCCAGGCCCCGGCGTTCTTGGCAGTGAAGGCCAGACCGGCGACCGGCGTACCCGCGCGGTTGTTCACGGTCACGCCGGCGACCGCCGCGTCCGAACGCGTGACCCGGACGATGTAGCACTGACTGCCGCCGTTGTTGAAGAACTGGAACACGCTGTGCGCCAGGAAGCTGTCGGCGACGAACGATCCGTAGCTGCGCTGGAACTCGGTCCAGCTGGTGACCAGCACAGCCTCGTCCGGTCCCATCTCGGCCAGGCCGACGAACGCGGCCGTCGAGGTACTGGCGGCGGTGATCGGTCGCACCCCACTGGAGATCTCTTCGACGTAGACGCCCGGATAGCTCACCGTCGGCATGGCTGTCTCCTGTCAGCTATCGGTTCGGGACTCGGTGGAAGACGCGGTGCGCTTGCGGGATTTGGCGCGCGGGGCGGCGGCCGGTTCGGGCGAGGTCTCGGCGTCGGCCTCTTCGGTCCCGTCGGTCTCGCGGCCTCGTCGGTCTCGTCGGTCGATTCGACGTCGATCACGCCCAGCCGCTGCAGCTTGTCCACCTTGGCGTTGTTCGCCACCTCGATATCGGGAAGGTCGGCCGACACCTCCCCGGGCGACAGCCGAAGCGTGGCGCCGGTGGTCAGCGGTACCAGTACCGGCGCCGACGGAGCCAAGCTCGTGATCCTGACGGTCATTTCAGTCCTCCTTGCCGATGGGCCCAGGCAACCCGGTGTTCAGTCGTCCAGCTGATCGCCCCAGGACCCGATCGCGGTGACCAGGTCCGCCGGTGTGGAAAGGGCGATGTGCTCGACGTACCGGCGCATGGCACACACCACTGCCTGCTGCCCGTCGGGCGCCACCGCTACGATCCAGATCTGTGGGTATTGATCGAGCAGATGACTAGCGATCCCCGGCAGGCCACCATCGACCGTTGCCACCACGA
The DNA here is from genome assembly GCA_963740725.1 of uncultured Actinomycetota bacterium. Classification (GTDB taxonomy): domain Bacteria; phylum Actinomycetota; class Actinomycetes; order Propionibacteriales; family Kribbellaceae; genus Kribbella. Next base: position 49,819 of record CAVUFT010000003.1, on the reverse strand, counting down.
CGACGTCGGCCGCCAGCGTCCCCGCCGCCACCAGAAGACTCGCCGGCCGACTGGCTACCCCCACCACCTCGATGTCGGGCTGCCGACGGATGACCTCTGACAGGGCGGCGTGCAATGGCGTCGGCATCGCGCCGAGAAGAACCCGAACCGGACGCATGTCCGCCTCCCAGTGAAGGCGCTTTCAGCCTACGATCCGGCGCGACGCCGGAGAACACGGTCCGGTGCCCAGAAAGGGACCATCTCGGTACCGGTACCGAGGCCCACGCACGGTACCGGTACCTCCGTCGTCGTGACGCCGCGCAAGGCCGCGCCTGCGGTGGCTGGGGTCAGCTGCGGTCAGCTCAGTGAGGACAGGCGCGCGTCGGTGGCTACCTGCGACGTCCGATGGTCACCCCGGCCTATCGCCCGGAACAATGCCGCGGCATCGGCTCGTCGATGCACCTGGTACTTGGCCAGGATGTGCTGCACGTGGTTCTTGACGGTCCGCAGTTCGATGGACAGGCGGCGGGCGATCTGCTTGTTCGACAAGCCCTCGTTGACGAGCTGGATCACTTCGCGTTCTCGCGTGGTCAGCCACGGCTCGGTCGGGTGCACCCGCGATCCCCTCGACAACGTGGCGAGCCGCCGCACCAGGGCCGCCCCCACCCGCGGCGAACACCGGGTCTCGCCCCGCGCCACGCTCAGCACCAGCGCGATGAGATCGGCGTACGGTTCGTCCCTGAGCAGACAACCCGCGACCCCCGCCTCCACGCAGGCGACGATGTCGTCCTCGCGGTCGGACACGGCCATCGCGATCACCGGCGTCGCCGGCCGGGCCTGGACGATGGAGTTCAGCACCATGGCGCTGCCGTGCATTCGCATGTTCAGCAGCACCACCGCTCCGGACGATGCACCAGTCAGTACGCCGAGCGCGGCCTCGGCATCGGCAGCGGTCTCGACGGCGTCGAACGATGCCTCCGCCGCCAGGGTCTCGGCCAGCATCAGGCGGTAGAGGTCCGTGTCGTCGACGATGACGATCCGCATGATCAATGGCCCCCCAAAAGATCCCTCCAACATTCTCGCGAATTCCCCTTCGGTGCAAGGTCGTGGAGCCTCGGTAAACGCTTGTACAGCAAGCTCGTTGAGCAAGCTGTCAAGCGCGACCTCGCCACAGCGTCAGGCGGACTTCACCTCTCGGCGGAGTAGGCGGACGAGGCCGAAGGCGAGGGGTAGCAGGACCCAGATGGTGCCGGAGACTGCGATGTGTGCCCAGTCGCCGGCTTGGAACGTCTGTTGGTTGAAGGTGGGCGCCATGGCGGTGTTGAGGTCCAGCCAGGGAGCTACCTGCTCGAGCGAGTCGACCATCGAGAAGAGCAGGTTCCACGCGATCGGGATCACGTAGTACAGGACGATTGCGGCGGCGGTGTTCATCAGCAGCATGCCGAACGCGAAGCCCTGCACGATGCCGATCAGTTGCAGGGCGAAGAAGTCACGGATGTTCGCGGCTCCGACGTTCCAGCTGCCGGCGCCGTCCAGGAACACCATCCCGGCGACATTGCTGAGCGCGGCGACGCCGAGCGCGACAACCACCGCGAGCAGGCCGACCAGCGTCACGGCGACCAGCTTCGCGACGGCGATCCGGATCCGGCTCGGTTCGAGGGTGAAGGTGACCAGACCGGTGCGCTGGCTCCATTCGGCGGTGACCGCGAGGATGCCGAGGACCGGGAGCAGGATGCTCTGTGGAGTGGCCGTCGCGCCGACGAAGTTCAGGAACGTCAGCTGGTCCGGATCGGCGACGAACAGGAACACGCCGATCACCGCGACCGTGATCAGGCCGATGGCGGTGAGCAGCCAGAAGCCTGCCCGGGTGTCGACGAGCTTGCGCAGTTCGACGCGCAACAGCCGGTTGAAGGGGACAGCGGTCACGGTCGGATCCGGTGAGACTCCGAGGGTCGTGGTGGTCATGCGGAGGCCTTCTCTCGTGCGTCGTCGGCGGTGAGCTGCAGGAACATCTCTTCGAGCCCGGCGCCGTCCGCGCCGCGCAACTCGGTGACAACGACGCCGTACTGCGTGGTCGCTGTCGCGATCTGCTCGCGGGTGGCCTGTACGACGTACGCGCCGTCCTGGGCGGTCCGGTAGGTGTAGCCGGCGGCGTCGAGGCAGTTCCCCAAGGCAGCCGGTTCGAGGCCACGGACCAGCGTGCCGGCGGCGTCCAGGAGTTCGGCCTTGTTGCCATCAGCAACGATGACGCCGCGGCCGATGACGACCAGGTGGTCGGCGATGATCTCGATCTCGTGCAGCAGGTGCGAGGACAGCAGGACGGTTCCGCCGCGGTCGGCGAAGCTCCTCAGCAGCCCCCGCATCCAGTGGATGCCGGCCGGGTCGAGTCCGTTCGCGGGTTCGTCCAGGATCAGCACCTGCGGGTCACCGAGCAGCGCGTGCGCGATGCCGAGCCGCTGCCGCATGCCGAGGGAGTAGTTGCCGATCCGGCGATCGCCCTCGTCACCGGACAGGCCGACGATCTCCAGCAGCTCGTCGACCCGCTGCCGGCGAAGGCCCATCACGATCGCACCGAGGCGAAGGATCTCGCGCCCGGTGCGCCCGTTGTGCTGCGCGGAGGCGTCGAGCAGGACGCCGACGTGCCGGCCGGGGTTGGGGAGTTCGGCGTACGGGACGCCGAGGATGGTGCTGTGACCCGACGACGGCGGCGTCAGGCCGGTCATCATGCGCATAGTGGTCGACTTGCCGGCCCCGTTGGGACCGAGGAAGCCGGTGACGGATCCAGGCCGGGCCTGGAAGGAGACGCGGTCGACGGACTGATGTGCGCCGTACCGCTTGCTGAGTTCTTCGACTGTGATCATGAGGTCGAGCCTGGGCCCCAGGGGTGTCCGCCGACATCGGCCGCAGGGCCAGCGCCGCACGCCACGGGATAGACCTGGGTAGACCGCGGTAGGGGGTCGGCCCCGTCCCTGGTCGCTGCCCATTACGACGCGCCTCCCGTACGGTGAGCAGGGTGGACGCCATCCAAGCCGCGCCACCACCTCCGCTGAGCCACTGGCAGTCGACGTGGCGCTACCTCTTCGCCATCATCGGCGGCCTCGTCTTCTGGACCGCAACCCTCGCCAACGCCTACGACTGGAAGTTCCACCCGTACCTGGCCTTCGATCTCTTCCTCGGTGTCGTCAGCGTCGTGTTGATGCGCTGGCGACGGCGCTATCCCCTGGCCGTCGCCCTACTGGTCAGCGCCATCGGAGGAGTGTCCGCCGCCGCATCGGGAGCGGTTGTCATCACCGCTCTGTCCCTGGCAACCCGGCGGAAGTGGCCGGAGATCGTGCCGCTGGCGGTGGTGGGGGTGATCGCGTCGGTCGTCTACTTCGAGACCCAGCCCGGTCAGGCGGACCGGACGATCTCGGTGCTGTTCACAGCGGTCTTCGTCAGCGCGATCATTGCCATCGGCATGTATGTCGGAGCCCGCCGGGACCTCCTCGCAACGCTGCGCGAACGAGCCGATCGCGCCGAACGCGAGCAGGGCTTGCGGGTCCAGCAAGCTCAGGTCACCGAGCGGGCCCGGATCGCCCGCGAGATGCACGATGCGCTGGCCCATCGGCTGTCATTGGTGGCACTGCACGCCGGCGCGCTGGAGTACTGCAGGGAGTTGACCGACAGCGAGGTCGCCACTGCTGCCGCCATCACCCGCCAGAGCGCCCATCGCGCTCTGCAGGACCTGCACGAGATCTTGGGCGTACTCCGGGCGCTCGAAACCGACAACCCAGCAGAGCGACCTCAACCGACTCTGGCCGACCTTCCGGACCTGGTCCAGGAGGCGGTGGGAGCCGGCACCAAGGTCCGGTTGCACAACCAGCTCGCCGATCCGGCCGGTGCGCCCGACGCGATCGGGCGCAGCGCGTACCGAATGATCCAGGAAGGTTTGACGAATGCCCGCAAACACGCGCCGGACACTGCCGTCGACATCACGCTGAGCGGCCGGGCAGGCAGCCGGCTCGTGCTGGAGATCCGGAACCCGCTCCGGCTCGGCGCCACGACCGCGGCGATGCCCGGCGCCGGTCTCGGACTGCTCGGGCTGACCGAGCGCGCCGACCTGATGGGCGGTCACCTCGAGCACGAGAGCTCCGGCGGGGACTTCGTGATCCGCGCGTGGCTGCCGTGGCCGGCATGACCGATCCCGCCCCCACGCCGGTCCGCGTCGTGATCGTCGACGACGACGCGCTCGTCCGGACCGCACTCGCGATGATCCTGCGCGACGACGCCACGATCGAGGTGGTCGGCGAGGCCGGCGACGGCCAGGCCGGTCTCGACCTCATCGCGCGGTCCGCGCCGGACGTCGTACTGATGGACATCCGGATGCCGCAACTGGACGGCCTCGAGGCCCTCGCCACGCTGATGGCTCGACCGGCGCCGGCCAAGGTGATCGTGCTGACCACCTTCGACGCCGACGACTACGTACTACGGGCGTTGCGCGACGGGGCCAGCGGATTCCTCCTCAAGCACACCCCGCCTGCGGAGATCGTCGAGGCGGTCCACCGAGTCGCCGCCGGAGACCACATGCTCTCCCCCAGCGTCACCGCACAACTGATCGCCCGGCTGCGCCAGACCACACCCGAACCCCGACGCGCCCACGACGCACGGTCGCTGACCGCCACCCTCACCGACCGCGAACGCGAAGTGGCCGTCGCCGTCGGCGAAGGAAAGGTCAACGCCGAGATCGCCCAAGAGCTCTACCTGAGCCTCGCCACCGTCAAGGCCCATGTCTCCCGCGTCATGGTCAAACTCGCAGCCACCAACCGCGTCCAAATAGCCAACCGCCTCCACGACGCCGGCCTCCTCTGACGCCCACGCCGACCAAGTAGGCGGCGTGGGCTTGTTGTTGATGGGTCAGTGGCGCGGGCGTAGGTAGGTGTTGACTGTCAGTTGGCCGATCTTGGTGCCGTGTTTGACCCCTTCCGTGGTGGCGTGGGTGAAGTGGAAGCCGACCAGGACCCGTGAGCGCGCGTTCTCGCCTGCGGCCTGGGAGAAGCTCGTGAAATGGCGGATCTCCGGACTGGCGTCGGTGCAGGTGCTGCCGGGCAAGGCGGTGAAGCTGCACAGCGTGAAGTTCATCCGGTCGGTCTTGAAGAAGCCGCGGAGTACGGCAGCCGCGGCGCCGCCCTCGACGCTGTGGCCTGAGTCGTGGTCCGGGATCGGCGGGGTCGGCACCAGCGGGGTCCAGGTCGGGTCGGCCGCGGTGTCGGGGTTTCCGTCCGTCGCGGCCAACTGGATCGCGGTGACCGGGCGCCAGAACAGCAGCTTGTACTTCACGTCGAAGGTAGCGATGTAGCCGTCGGTCAGGGCCATGTCGAGGAGGCCGAAGAGGCGAGCGCTCTGCCAGAGATCCAGGTGCTGGGTCATCGCCAACTGGCGGGCCAGACGATTCCACAACAGCGGTGAGCTCTCGACCCAGAACCGGGCGATCCGGGTCTCGTCGGGGGTGCGTGCGCTCGGCGTGGTGATGCCGTCACCGCCGAGTCCCTTCACCTCGTTGAAGTCGGCGGTGTACTGCTTCGAGTCGAGCGCGAAGGGAGGCTGCACCTTGAACTGTCCGGCGGACCTCAGGGCGAACGGCTTCACCTCTCCCCAGGTCGGAGCGAAGGCGAACGGCGTACCGGGAGTGAACCGGTACTCGCCGGGGTTGACGCCCTGGACGAAGTCCGAAGCGATCAGCGGAGCCGTTGAAGCACCGTCGTCCGCGCGCTTGGCGAGGATGGTGTACGCCGACTTCTTGCCGAGCGCGATGCCGTCGAGCTTCGCCGCGCCGTCGGGGATCGCGGCCAGAGCCGAGGCGTAGGCAGCCTCGACGCCGGCGATGGCGCTCGTGGTGTCGGTGAACGGTGGCGTGAGGTCGGTCAGCGCTGCGACCAATGCCGTCCTCGCTGCTGCCGCGATGGCGGCATCGGGCGACGCGTTCCGCGCACGGCCTTGGAAGGCATAGGGACGTGAGCGAGGAGAAATGGCGTTCAGCGCGTCGTGGATGGCGATGTGCATGATCGCGTACATCCGGGACTCGTGCAGGGGGTTGAGGGTAGGCGCGAGCGTGGTGGCAAGCGCCGCCGTAGCGGCTGTCTCGTTCCACCGGACCACCGCATTGCCACCCATCACCGCGGTACTGCGCGTCGCCGCCGGACCGCGCGACACCGCAGAGACGGCGGCTCCGGTGGTCGGCGTGAGCAGAGCGAGCACGACGACCGCTCCGGCTGCGAATTTCACGCGGGACATGGCAGTGCGAATCTTGGCCACGATGGGCCCCCTCGAGATGAACCCGGAGCAACGGATCACGGGCCTCTTCCGGAGGCTATGAGCAGCCGAAGAGCAGGTCAATGCGTCACGGCGCACGAAGAAGACCGAGGCGCGCGTATCTGCTCGTCAGAGGTTTTTGCGGAAGAAGTGGTTGGAGTGGCCTGGTGGGTAGTCGTGCTTGACGCCGTACTCCGTGTAGCCCTGTTTGCGGTAGAAGTCGGGGGCTTGGAAGTCGAAGGTGGTCACGTCCGACCAGCGGCAGCCTCGGGCTCGGGCCTCATCCTCCGCGGCCGCGAGTAGCCCCGAGCCGACGCCCCGACCGGCCCAGTCGCGGTCGACCCACATCAGGTCCACCGTCAACCAGTGCCAGAGCCGCTCGACCTGCCCGAGGCAGCCGCCGATCACGGTCCCGTCGCTCGTCACGGCGTACACCTGCACCGGCTCGGACTTCAGATGCTCCGGCTCGAACCGCAAGTCGACGATCGGCGAAGCCGCCCGGTTGAACGCCACCAGCTTCTCGGTCAGCTCGTCTTCCAGCTGCCGATCAACCCGAACCTCAAGAGACCAGTCGTCCTGCACGGGCCAAGTCTGGCCGCTCGCTCCAGCCTCGACAACAGAATTCAGCGAGCGGCGGGTTGCTCAGCCGGTTCGGTGGTCGTTGACGTCGTAGGACGCCGCGGGCTCGTTGTGGAGGGCGACGAGGCGGCGTTCGTAGTCTTCGATGTTGATTTCACCGCTCGCGAGGCGCTCGGCGAGGACCAGTTCCGGGGCGGGTAGGGCGACTGGCGACGTACCGGCTACCACGGTGAAGCGCGCCCAGGCGATCGCGCCGAAAAGCACTGCTCCCGTGAAGATCAGCATGCCGGTGATCGTGAGGACCAGTCCCCAACCACTCTGCCAGTGCATCATCGTGCGACCTCTCCAGCTCTTGGGCGTTTTCCGGTACACCTCATCGTCGCCGTCGCGCCGGCCCGGTCCCACGGCCCAAGGACCCTTCTGCCCAGGTACGAGGTCCCGACTACCGGATCAGGCTCAGGGTCTCACGGGCGATCTGGCACTCCTCGTTGGTCGGGATGACCAGCACGGCCACCGGGCTGTCGTCGGTGGAGATCCGGCGGGGCTCTTTCGACGAAGCTTCGTTGCGTTCGGGGTCGATCCGGATGCCGAGCCGGTCGAGACCGGCGAGTGACGCGGCACGGGCGGACGGGTCGTGTTCGCCCACTCCCGCGGTGAACACGACGGCATCGACGGTCCCGAGCGCGGCGTAGTACGCGCCCACGTACTTCTTGATCCGGTAGCAGAAGACGTCGAAGGCCAAACTTGCCCGTTCGTCGCCGGCGGACCGTCGCCGCGACAGCTCGCGGAAGTCGTTGTCCCCGGCCAGGCCCTTCAAGCCGGAGTCGAAGTTCAGCAGGTGATCGATCTTGTCCAGCGACCAGCCCACTTCGCGCGCCAAGTACGCGTGGATCGCCGGATCGAGATCGCCTGAGCGCGTCCCCATCACCAACCCCTCCAGCGGCGTCATCCCCATCGAGGTGTCCACCGATCGGCCGCCGCGCACAGCGGTTGCCGAACAGCCGTTGCCCAGATGCAGTACTACGAGGTTCACATCGCCGGCCGGCCGGTCGAGCATCCGGGCAGCCTCGGCGGAGACGAACGCGTGCGAGGTCCCGTGGAATCCGTAGCGACGAACCCCGTGTTCACTCGCCCAGTCCTGCGGTACGGCGTAGGTGTAAGCCTCAGCAGGCAAGGTCTGGTGGAAGGCGGTGTCGAAGACCGCGACCTGCGGCAGTTGCGGGAACAGCCGCCGGGCCACCCGCATGCCGTCGAGGTTGGCCGGGTTGTGCAAAGGCGCCAGCGGGATCAGTTCGGTCACCCTGGCGAGCAGTTCGTCGTCGATCAAAGCCGGTTCGGCGAACCAGGATCCGCCGTGCACGACTCGGTGGCCGACAGCAACCAAGTCGACCTGGTCCAGCGCGGGTCCTTGGGTGCCGAAGGCATCGATCGCCGCGCGCAGCGCATCCTCGTGAGTGGCGATGGTCAGCTCGGTACGGCGCTCGCCGTCCGGGCCGCGGTGCGTGTGTGAACCTTCGGCCTCACCGATCCGCTCGACCACGCCGGACCCGGGCGCCGCACCGGTTTCGGCGTCGACCAGGCTGTATTTCAGGGACGAGGAGCCGGCGTTGATGACCAGCACAAAAGCGCTCATCAATGACTCTTCCGCTCGGATTGCTGGGCCTGGATCGCTGTGATTGCCACAGTGTTCACTATGTCTCGCACCGTGGCGCCTCGGGAAAGATCGTTCACCGGCTTCTTCAGCCCCTGCAGCACCGGTCCGACCGCAACCGCGTTCGCCGATCGCTGCACGGCCTTGTAGGTGTTGTTCCCCGTGTTGAGGTCGGGAAAGATGAACACCGTCGCGCGCCCGGCGACCGAGGAGTCGGGCAGCTTCGTCTTCGCGACAGCGCTGTCGATCGCCGCGTCGTACTGGATCGGTCCTTCGACCAGCAACTCCGGAGAACGCTCCCTGATGATCATCGTTGCCTTCGACACCTTCGTGACATCGCTGCCGGTGCCCGACGTACCGGTCGAGTACGACAGCATCGCGACGCGTGGCTCGATGCCGAAGGCGGCAGCTGTCGCCGCCGACGAGATCGCGATGTCGGCCAACTGCTCGGCGCTCGGGTCGGGGTTGACCGCGCAGTCGCCGTACACCAGGACCTGGTTCTCCAGGCACATGAAGAAGACCGAGGAGACCACCGACACCCCGGGCAGGGTCTTGACCACCTCCAGCGCCGGCCGGATCGTGTGCGCGGTCGTGTGCACCGATCCCGACACCATGCCGTCGGCCAGGCCGAGCTGCACCATCATCGTGCCGAAGTAGGAGACATCCTTGACCAGCTCACGGGCCCGGTCGAGATCGACGCCACGGTGCGCGCGCAGCTGGTAGTACTCCGCTGCGAACTGCTCCCCCAGTACGTCGCCGGCCGGGTTGATGATCCGGGCCGCGGAGATGTCCACCCCGAGACCCGCCGCCTTCGCGGTGATCACCACCGGATCGCCCAGCAGGGTCAATTGCGCCACCCCACGCCGCAGCAGTACGTCGGCCGCCCGGAGGATCCGCTCCTCCTCGCCCTCCGGCAGCACGATGTGCTTGCGGTCGGCAACGGCTTCGTCCATCAACTGGTACTCGAACATGAGCGGCGTCACCGCGTTGCTGCGCGCCACCGCGAGCAGATCCAGCAGCGCGGCGCCATCGACGTACTGGTCGAACAGGGTGAGCGCCAGATCCACCTTCCGCGGCGACTCCTTCGTCAGCCGGCCCCGGACGGCGGTCAGCGCGGTGGAGGTCGCGTGGGTGCCGAGCCCGGTCTCGATGATCGGCATCGTGCTCCCGACGCCCTCGATCAACCGGACGATCTGCGGCGGCAACGCGAAGCCGCCGTTGAGGAAGATCGCCGAGATCTGCGGGAAGTTCTGCGAGGCGTTCGCCATCAGTACGCCGACCACCACCTCGGGCCGATCCGCGGCGGTGATCACGGCGGCGCCGTCGAACAGCCGGTCGAGCACATTGGGCATGGTCATCCCCGCCACCACCAGCCCGCTGACCTCGCGGGACAGCAGCTCCGGCTCGCCACTGAGCAACTGGCCGTCGACTGCAAGTTGCAGATCCGCCACCGAAGGCGCGCTCAACAGTGTCTCTTCCGGAATCGCGAACGCCGGTACGGCGGGACTGGTCAACGCCGACACCGTCTCGGCGAGCCGATCCTTGGCCACCCGATTGGCGATCACCGCGAACAACGAGCCGTGGTTGGCCTTCAGCTCGGCACCGGCCATGTCGGTCAGGGTTCGCAACTCCTCGGGCGCACGGCCGGCACCGTTGAGGACGAGGAGCACCGGAGCACCCAGGTTCGCGGCAATTCTCGCGTTGTAGGAGAACTCCGTCGGCGTACCCACATCGGTGTAGTCGCTGCCGACGACGAGCACCGGGTCACCACGGTCAGCGATGCCCCGGTAACGCTGCACGATCCGGTCCAGCGCGGCGTCCGGATCCTGGTGGACCTCGTCATAGGTGACACCGACTCCGTCCTCGTACGACGACGAGACCACGTCGTGCGACGTCAGCAGGTCGAGCACGTAGTCGCGTCCGCCGTACAGGGCGGTGTCCGGGCGCACGATCGGCCGGAACACAGCCACTCGTGAAACCCGTTTCGAAAGCTGTTGGAGTACTCCCAGGGCGACGGTGGACTTGCCGGTATACCCCTCCACCGATGCGACGTACACGCTGCTTCCCATAGCTGAACCCTAGACACCCGGCCCTCGCAGCGAGTGGGTAGGGACTTTCGGCCCTGTTTCAAACGTCCGTCAACAAGCCACCCTGGTAATCCTCATGCAGCTGACAATCCACAACTCTTCAGTCCCGAGGCCGGCGCTTCTGGCGTTCGACCGCGTAGACGGCTGCCTCGGTGCGGCGCTCCATGTCGAGTTTGCGGAGCAGCCCGGAGACGTAGTTTTTGACGGTCTTCTCCGCCAGGAACATCGCCTGCGCGATCTGCCGGTTGGTCTTGCCCTCGGCAATCAGATCGAGGATCTTGCGCTCCTGCTCGGTGAGCGACTTGTACCGCGGGTCGTCGTCCTCCTCGGCCGGATGCCGCAACCGCTCCAGTACTGCGGTCGTCATGGCCGGGTCGAGCAGCGACTCCCCCGCCGCCAGCCGGCGGACCGCGCCGACCAGATCGGTCCCACTGACCTGCTTGAGCAGGTAGCCGGCCGCACCGGCCATGATCGCGGTGAACAGTGCCTCGTCGTCGGAGTACGACGTCAGCATCAGGCAGGCCGGCGGCGTGTCCATCGCCGAGCGGATGTCCCGGCACACCGAGATCCCGTCACCGTCCGGAAGCCGCACGTCCAGTACGGCGACGTCGGGCTGCAACGCGGGCACCCGGACCAGCGCCTGCGCTGCTGTTCCGGCGTCACCGATCACCTCGATGTCGTCCTCGGCCTCCAGCAGCTGGCGCAGGCCGAGCCTGACTACCTCGTGGTCGTCGAGCAGGAACACCTTGATCGTCATCTCGTGCCACTCCCACCCTCGGGGTCCGTCCTGAATCTCACAGTAGCCCTCGATCAGCATCGGGCAGGTCAGTCATGAACTCCGTGCCGCGTCGCTTCGACCACACCGGGATCGAGATCCTCGACGACTCCGAGTGCCTGCGCCTGCTGTCCACCGTGCCGATCGGCCGGCTCGTCTTCACCAAGGGCGGCCTGCCGGCCATCCGGCTGGTGAACTTCCTGGTGGTCGACGGTGCGGTGCTGTTCGCGACCACCGACGGCGACAAGTACCGGGCCGCCGAACGCGGCGACGTGGTGGCCTTCGAGGCCGACGAGATCGACGCCGACCGGCATCTCGGCTGGACCGTCACGGCGGCGGGTCATCTGTCCGTCGCCGACCGCGCCGAGGCCGAGGCGCGCGGACACCCGCTGCCCCTGCACCCCTGGGCACCGAACCGCGACCATCACCTGATCCGGCTCGACATCGAGTCGCTGGAGGGCCGCCGGCTGGTCGCCTGGGGAAACCTGCCGGCCGCTTTGCGATGACCGCCGCGGTCAGCGGTCCCGGAGGGCCTCGATCGCGGTCGGCAGGGTGAAGAAGACGTGGTCGGCACCGAGCCGGTCGAGGAAACCGGCGGCCTCGAGATCGTCACGGAGATCCTGCTTGACCCGGACCAACGGCGTACACGGCGAGCGGACCCAGCACGGCCCAGAGCCCCGCGACCGCCGGCAGTCCGGCCAGCTGGCCATAGGCCATCGCCTGCGGCACCAGGTAGGCAGCCACCGTCACGCCGGCGATCACGTCGGCCCGCAACCCACCCCGCACACCTCTGAGTCCACTCGCAAACATCGTCCGGTCAGTATGTCGGTACTACGACCTCGCTGGCGTGACGAGTCTGCTGCTCGCGCTCCTCGGGCGTCATGTGATGCGGGACGATCGCCACTGGGCAAGCCATCGCGGCGACCGCACGGCGGGCGATCGGATCCCCGACCGGCAGCAAGCCGGCCTTGGCGCCGAGGACGACGAGTCCGGCCTCGGCGCCCTCGTGGACCAGCGCCTCGACCACCGGCCTGGCGGTCAGGAAGCGGGTCACCGTGACCTCGGGGTACTCCTCGGTCCAGCCGGCCAGCGTCTCCGAAACGGTCAGATCTCCGCGCCGGACCCAGGAGTTCCCGTCGTGGTGCCGGTCGTGCCGCGGCGCGTGCTGCGCGTGCACGACGGTCAGCTCCCCCTCGCGGTCCGCGGTGGTCCGGAAGGCGAACTCCACCGCCTCGAGCGACAACGGCGTACCGTCGATGCCCACGGCAACCTTCCGGTCGAGCGCGGACGGCCGCCAGTTCGCCGGTACGACGATCAGCGGGCACCCGGTCCGGGCGGTCAGGAAGATGTTGCCCTGGGCAGCGATCAGCCGTTGCGGACCCCGGACCTTGCTCCGGCCGACCACCAGGAGGCGGGCGTGCCGGGCGGCCTGCGGCAGGACCTTCAGCCGCGAGCCTTCCTCGGGCACGGCGGTGACCGGGAGGGCGTAGCCGTACTGGTGCCGGATGTGGGCGACGGCGATCCGGAGGCTGTCGTCGGCCAGTTCCGCAGCCGGCTTCGGCAGATAACCCGGCATCATCGGGTTGTAAGAGCTGTGCGCCTGGTACGGCGCCGCCAGCACCAGCTCGGCGCCGCTCCGGATCGCCTCCAGCGCGGCGTAGTCCACCACTCGCAGCCCTTCGGCGCTGCCGTCGATCTCGACGACCACCGGTCCGGTCCGTGCCCAGGTAGTCATTTCTTCCTCCAGTTCGGTTACTTCGAGCTTGCCGCCGGGCGGTCCCGCGGATCAGTGCCGCCGGACACCTCTCCGCAGGACCGACGGTGCCTGGCGGTGGGACTTTCGGCCCCCGGTATCTGGACGGTGATACGAGGTCACTCTCCGTTCCCATCGCCTGGCTTGTTCCGTACGGTGGGGCCCATGGGCGGCAGCGGCAGGGCACAGCGCGGTTCGTGGGACGAAGGGGCCCTCGAGTTCGCCGGCCTGGCCAGGGTCAGGCTCGACGCGTTGCTGCAGGAGGTGCTCGGCCGGGTCGACGAGATCATGGACACCCAGGAACGGCTCCGCGCCCTGCTGGACGCGGTGGTCGGGATCGGCGCGGACCTCGATCTCACCAGCACGCTGGACCGGATCGTCACCGCGGCCTGCGAACTGGCCGGTGCCCGGTACGGCGCCCTCGGCGTCGTCGGCCCGGACGGCAAGCGGCTGGTCCGTTTCATCACCCACGGTGTCAGCGCGGCGGAGATCGCGGCGATCGGGCCGTACCCGGAAGGACACGGCATCCTCGGTCTGCTGATCGACCATCCCACCCCGATCAGGCTCACCGATCTGGCCGAGCACCCCCGCTCGTTCGGTTTCCCGGCGAACCATCCGCCGATGCGCAGCTTCCTCGGCGTCCCGATCCGCACCCGCGACCACGCCTTCGGCAACCTCTACCTGACCGAGAAGGCCGACGGAGCCGAGTTCACCGAGGAGGACGAGCGCACGGTGACCGCCCTGGCCGCAGCGGCCGGCGTGGTGATCGACAACGCCCGGCTGTACGCCGATACCGAACGGCGCCGCCGCTGGCACGAGGTGACGGCCGAGATCACCCAGCACATGCTCGGCGAATTCGACCCGCGGGAGACCTTGCAACTCATCGCCGCCAGAGCGCGCGAGGTGTCCGGATCGATGCTCGGAGTCATCTTCCTGCTCGACGCCGGTGAGCTCGTGATCGCGGCGGTCGACGGACCGGCCTCCTTCGATGCCTATCTCGGCCGCCGGATGCCGACCGACCGGCCGGTGCTCGGTGACGTGTTGCACAGCGAGGAGCAGGTGGTGGTCGAGGACCTCGCCGAGCTGGCGAAGGAGACCGGCCAGCTGGCCGACTTCCCCGAGCTCGGCGAACTCGGCCGGACCATCTTCGCCCCGCTCCCGGCCGGTGACACCAGCGCCGGCGGCATCCTGATGGTGGCGGCCGAGCACGGCGCCGTACTGGGCGTGACCGTCGGCACCGATCTGGTCCGGATGTTCGCCAACCAGGCGACGCTGGCGCTGGACCGGGCCCAGGCGCAGGAGAGCCGTTCCGTGCTCGCCGTACTGGAGGACCGCGACCGGATCGCCAGGGATCTGCACGACCTCGTCATCCAACGGCTGTTCGCCACCGGTCTCCAGCTGCAAGGGATGCACCGGATGGTTCGTCCCGAGGTCCAGACCCGGATCAGCCAGGCGGTCGAGGACATCGACGCCACCATCCGCGACCTGCGGGCGGCGATCTTCGAGCTGCACAGTCAGCCGGGGAAGCCGTCCCTGCGGTCGGATCTGAAGACCCTGGTCGACGAGTACGCCTCGGCGCTGGGCTTCCGGCCCGAGCTCGTCTGCACCGGTCCGGTCGACAGCACGATCCCGTCGTCGGTCCGGCCGCAGCTCATCGCCGCGGTGCGCGAGTCGCTGTCCAACGTCGTCCGGCACGCCCGGGCGACCTCGGTGCAAGGTCGAGATCGAGGTCACCGGTACGGAGATCACCGCCCGGGTCTCCGACGACGGCGTCGGGATCAAGCCGGGCGATCGGCGAAGCGGCCTGCGCAATCTCGAGGAACGCGCGGCCGCATTGGGTGGTGCCGTACGGCTGTCAGCGAACCAGCCGCACGGCACCGTACTGGAGTTGCGGGCCCCACTCACCGCATCCCCCAGCTGATCGCTCAGCGGAGCCAGGGGTAGCGCTGCACGATCGGCAGCTGTGACCACTGCCGGCCGAAGCCCCAGACGTTGCCAGCAGCAACGAGTGCGAGGGCGATCACGGTGATCGCACCGATGATGTGGTCGTCCAGCACGGGGTTGTTCGACGGCGGCAGGACGGCGCTCCACATCATGATGTAGAGCAGCGTGCCGCTGACCGCGGCGATCCGCATCCCGATGCCGAGCGTCAGGGCGAGGCCGATGCCGGCCAGTGCGAGCATGAACAACGGCGTGACCCAGAAGTCGCCGACCAGCGAGTGGTAGAAATCGGCGAACGGACCGGCGCTGCCCTTGCCCAGGAAACCGGCCGTCGGATCGCCACCGTCGATCCAGCCCTTTCCGGCCGGCGTGGCGTAACCGAGTCCGAACACCTTGTCCACGAAGGCCCAGAGGAACGTCAGGCCGACGGCGATGCGGAGAACGGCGAGTGCCCGCCCGGCGGCAACCCCGGTCGTCCGGGTGGCCTTGGACTCCACTACTGGGGTGGGCATCGGCCGGTGCGGTGTGGTGGTCATGGTCGTACCTCTCTACTCGGTTGGTGACACCTAGAGCGTCGCCGCAACCGGTGGCCGGCCGGCAGGGACCGCGGTCATGACCGGAGGTGTCGAAAGACCTCTTTGGTCAGGACCCATGCCTGCTGCGGACGCGTCCGCGCTGCCCGAGGCTGAAGGTGCGGCAGCAGTTGCCGCGTGGAGCAGGTCGAGGAGAACCCCATGTCCCATGAGCAGCTGTCCAGCGAGCAGATCGAAGCCCTGCTCAGCGCCGCCGTTGCCGCGCCGAGCATGCACAACACCCAGCCCTGGCGGTTCGAGGTGAACGGCACGGTGATCGACGTGTTCCTGGACGGCTCCCGCGCCCTGCCCGCCGAGGACCCGACCGGTCGCGCGATGCGGATCGCGGCCGGCGCCGCGATCTTCAACCTGCGCTGCGCCGCCGCCTCGATGGGCTTCGACAGCTGGTTCGGACTGGTCCCCGACGCCGCGCGACCCGGACCTGGTCGCCCGCATCGTGGTGGAACCGACCACCGAGCCGGACCCGGTCCTGACGAGCCTGTTCGAGCAGATCCCCCGCCGGCACACCAGCCGGCAGCCAGCCCGGCCGGTCGCGCTGGCGACGGACGACCGCATCGATCTGGTCCAGGCCGCGCTGTCCGAGGGCGCCGAACTCACCTGGCTGCCCAAGGCATCCGCTGCCGAATGCTCGCGCTGCCGTCGAGGTCGACCTGCGCGAGATCGGCGACTGGAAACGCACGCGCCGAGCGGGCCCGCTGGGTCGGCGGCGAACGCAGTACCGCCGACGGCGTCCCCAGCTGTGTGCTCGGATCCGCGTCGGGGCGGTCTATCCGGCGCCCGTCCGCGATCTCGGCACGCGGCCCGCCGACAGGTCGCGGCCACCGGACCTTCTTCGAGCCCGACGCGGCCCTTGCGGTGCTGTCCACCGAACAGACCGAGCAGTGGACCAGCTGGTGGCCGGCCTGGCGCTCGAACACGTGCCTGCTCGCCGCGACCCGGGACGGGCTCACCGCCTCGTTCCTGAACCAGCTGCTCGAGTTCGACGACCTCCGCCGCAGGTCCAACAGCATCACCGGCAAACCCGGCTTCGCACACATGGTGATCCGCTTCGGCCACACCACCGTGCAAGGCACCACCCCGCGACGCGCGGTTGCCAGCTTCGTACACGCCGCCGCCGAGGAGTCCTGATGACTGGCATCGCAACGCTGCAGAACGAGATCGCGCGCTGGGAGACGGACCTCGCGGTCCTCGAGGACGAATGCACGAGTGAGGGGTGGACGGCATCCGAGAAGCTGCTGATCACCCTGCAACGAACGGCCGGCACCTACCGGCACCGAGTGCTCCCCCGGCTCGTGGCCGACAGTGCGCTGGTGCTGCCCGCCATCCCCGACGACGAGGCTCCCGCCGCCCTGACTGCCTACAGCGCCGCCATCACCGACGAGCTGGCACGACTGGTCGACCAACTGGATGAACTCCGCCTGGAACTGATCCGCTTCGGCCAGTCCGACGAGCTCCAGCTCCAGGCCGTCGAAACGCTCGGCGGACTGCGTGCCCTCGGCAAAATCGTCCTGCGCTTCGCCCGCGACTTCGAGGCACCGAGGCTCGCCCCACGCCGCTCCTGGCCGCGGACCATCTCATGCGAACCGCAGTAGTCGAGGGTCGTACCGTCGCAGCGCAGACGACGGCCGTCCGGCGCGCGGTCCTCTCGCCGGCGGAGGTCGGCGAATGGCTGCTGGCGGCGTTCAGCGAGATCGCCGAAAGCCTGCGCGGCTATCGGATCATGGCCAACGGCTTCCCCTTCACCCGCCGCCGCCTGGTGCCGGACGGCCGGATCGAGATCGAGGCCGGCTTCCCGGTCGGCGTTCCGGTCCGCACCGACGGAACCGTCCAGTGCTCCGAACTGCCGGCCGGCCCCGTCGCGGTCATCTCCTACACCGGCCCGTACGACGAGATCGACCGCGCCTACGACCTGCTCGACGAATGGCTCCAGGACCGTGGGATCGAACCGTCCGGTGATCCCTGGGAGATCTACCACGACCCGCCAACCGGCAACCGCCCCAACTGGCGAGTCGAGATAGTCCAGCCCTGCACCAAGTAGCAGGTCAGGTCTCGAGGTCCTTGGACTCGTCGCTGAACAGGGCCACCTTGAGAGCACCGGTCTCGCCGGCACGGGAGAACACGTCGTACGCGTCCTGCATCTCGTCGAGGCCGAAGCGGTGCGTGATCAGGCCCGGCATCGCCAGCCGCCCGGCGGCCAGCATGGCCAACAGGGTGGGCGTGGTGCAGGTGTCGACCAGACCGGTCGTGATGGTGACGTTCTTGATCCACAGCTCCTCCAGGTGCAGCGTCACCGGTGCGCCGTGCACGCCGACGTTGGCCACCCGGCCGCCCGGCCGGATCACCTGGGTACAGAGCTCGAACGTCGCCGGTACGCCGACCGCCTCGATCGCCACATCGGCACCGAGCCCTCCGGTCAGCTCCCTGATCGTGGCCAGCACGTCCTCGTCGGGACCGAAGGCCAGATCGGCGCCATGGTCCAGCGCGGCCTTCTGCCGGGCCGGTGCCGAGTCCACCACGATCACGGTGGACGGGCTGAACAGCTTGCTGGTGGTGATCGCGGACAGCCCGATCGGGCCCGCGCCGACGATCACGACGGTGTCGCCCGGTGACACCTGCCCCGCCAGCGTGCCGACCTCGTACGCCGTCGGCAGGATGTCGGCCAGCAGCAAGGCCTGCTCGTTGCTGACGTTGTCCGGCAGCTTGTAGACCGACCGGTCGGCGAACGGCACCCGGACCTGCTCGGCCTGCGTACCGTCGATCCGGTGGCCGAGGATCCAGCCCCCGCCGCCCAGGCACTGACCGTAGCTGCCCTGCCGGCAGTACTCGCACCGGCCGCACGAGCTGATGCAGGAGATCAGCACCCGGTCGCCCGGCGGCGACGCCGCGCACGCCCGTCGCCGACGTCGGTGACGGTGCCGACGGCCTCGTGACCGAGGATCCGGCCGCGCTCGACGGTCGGTACGTCGCCCTTGAGGATGTGCAGGTCGGTGCCGCAGATGGTGACGGCGTCCACCCGTACGATCGCGTCCTCCGGCTCCTGGAGCACCGGGTCCGGCACCTCGCGCCAGCTCCGCTGTCCAGGTCCGTTGTAAACAAGCGCCTTCATGGTCGGTCGACCTCCAGGTCTCGATGGTGGCTGTCGACTCGACCCTCCTCCGTACGGCGTACGCGGGGCAGGGCTGAAACACACCACCCGGCCGGGACCTTTGCCGCCTCCGGACGGGACGTTCCGCCCTGGTACCGCGGCGGCCTCGCGGCGGTTGCACTGGAATCAAGCACTGCCGAGCGAGAGGTGTCCCCCATGTCCGCGCTTGCCCGCCCTGCCGTCGTCGTCGGTCTCGACGGATCCCCCGATGGTCTTCTGGCGCTGGACTGGGCGGTCGCCTTCGCCGCGGTCCGCGGCTGGACCGTTCGCGCGCTGCACGTCGTCGACGACGGCCTGCCGGCCCAGCCCCTCACGGCCGTGGCCGAGCGGGACGACGGCACGGACGTTCTCGATGACGCCGCCGACGAACTGGATCGGCTCGGCTGTTCGAACGCCGCCCTGCGAGATCGGCTACGGACACCCCGCCCAGGCCTTGCTGAAGGCGTCCGACGCCGCCGCCGCGCTGGTCATCGGCCGGCGCGGGATCGGAGGTTTCGCCGAGCTGATGCTGGGATCCACCTCCCAGGTCTGTGCCGCGCTCGCGCGGACCACGCTGGTCGTCGTACCGGACACCTGGCGGCCGGACGGCCTCACCCGTGGTCAGATCGTCGTCGGTGTGGACGGCTCGCCGTCCGGTCAGGCCGCCCTCGGGTTCGCGTTCGAGATGGCCGCCGAACGCGCCGCCGAGTTGACGCTCGTGCACGTCCCCGAGGTTCCGGAGACCTTCCCGCGCCCGGATCTCTGGGTCGACCCCGACGACGCGCCGTGGCACCACGACGCCCGGAAGGCTCGTCGGCGAGGCGGTCGCCGGCTGGCCGGAGAAGTACCCCGACGTCGTCTTCCGGACCAGGTATCCGGTCGGCCATCCGGTCCAGGTGCTCGGCAAGGAGTCGGACTACGCCGACCTGATCATCGTCGGCGGTCTCGGCCGGACCGAGTTCACCGAGCTCCGCCTCGGCTCGGTCTCCCGCGGCCTGCTGCACCACGCGCACTGCCCCGTCGCGATCGTGCACGCCCACTGACCGACGATGTCCCTGCTGTCTCCTCAAGCAGCAGGGGCACCGTCAGCGCAAGTGCCGCGAGTACCAGTCCGGTTCCGGCCCGGCCGGTGCCACGCGGACCTTCACGTCGACCGCCGTCACGCCGGTCGGCGCAGCCGTCAACGGGTTGATATCGAGTTCGGCAAGCTCAGGCACCGCCTCGGCCAACCAAGCGATCCGGTGCAGGACATCCAGTACTGCGGCCTCATCGGCACCCGCCGCTCCGCGGTAGCCGGCCAGCAACGGCGCGCACCGCAGTGAACGCAGCATCTCGGTCGCGTCCAGGTCGGTCAGCGGCAGCCCTCGCCACCGCCGGTCCGCCAGCAGGTCGGTCAGCACGCCACCGCCGCCGACCATCAGTACCGGGCCGAACAACGGGTCCCGAACCACCCCGGCGACGAGCTCCACTCCCGCCACCGCCTCGCCTGGATCACCACGTGCGGATCCCCGATGGCGGTCGTCAGTTCGGTGTAGGCCTGCTCCAGCTCGGCAGCGTTCCGCAACCCGAGCCGCACTCCACCGACATCGGTCTTGTGCACGATGCCGGCCGCGGCCGTCTTCAGGACAAGCGGATAGCCGACCCGATCCGCAGCCTGCAGGGCCGCCGGCTTGCTCGCTGCCATGAGGGCTGCCACCACGGGGATCCCGGCGCACAGCATCAACTCCTCCGCGCGCGGCGGGTCGAGCCAGCCGCCCTCGGGATGAGCGTTCAGGTAGTGCCGCACGAACACCCGCGCCTCGTCCGGGTCGACACCCGTCACCACCGGTACGACGCCTTGCGGACGGGCCCGCCAGGCGGCGTACCGGACCGCGTGTCCGAGCGCGCGGACCGCGGTCTCGGGGAATGCGTAGACCGGCAGGTTGGAGCCGTCGTCCACGGCGATCTGCGGCGCGGCATCCGGTGCACCGAGGCAGTTGACGAGGATCGGAACGGTCGTGCCCGCCGAAGCCCGCGCGATCGCGGCGTACGTCTGCTCGATGTCGCCGGCCCGAGTTGCTGCATAGGTGACGAGCAGCGCATCCACCTCGCCGCTGGCGAGCACGATCCGGATCGCGTGCTCCAGGGTCTGCGCCGTCGCGGCAGCGCCCAGATCCACCGGGTTCCCGGCACCGACGGCACCGGTCACCTCGATGAGCTCGGTAGCCGTCAGATCACCGAACTCCGGTACTTCGAGGCCCGCGGCCCCCGCCGCGTCCGCCGCCAGTACTCCGGCGCCACCCGCGTTACCGACGATCGCCAGCCTTGGACCTTTCGGCAAGGGACGACCCGACAACACTCGCGCCGTGTCCACCAGCTCTTCCACCGTCTCCATCCGCAGCACGCCGGACTGCGCGAACAACGCGTCGACCGCCGTGTCCGGTGTCGCCGCCGCAGCGGTGTGCGATATGCCGGCCCGGTGTCCGCCGGTCGACCGACCGCCCTTCACCACCAGGATCGGCTTGGTCCGGCCGACCAGCCGGGCGAGCCGGCCGAACTTGCGCGGGTTGCCGAACGACTCCAGATACAGGCCGATCACGTCGGTCCGCGGGTCGTGCCACCAGTGCAGCAGCAGATCGTTGCCGCTGACATCTACTTTGTTGCCGAGCGAGACGAACTCGGAGATGCCGGGCCCGATCCGGCCGGCGTGGTCCAGGACCGCGATACCGACCGCGCCGGACTGGGCGGCCAGCGCCAGTGCACCCGCGGCCGGGCTGCTGTTCGCGAAGGTCGCGTCGAGCCGGACCGCCGGGTCGGTGTTGACGATGCCGAGGCAGTTCGGGCCGATCAGCCGCAGGCTGTGCCGCCGGGCCAGCTCGAGCAGGTCCTGTTCGGCCTGCCGGCCGTCGGATCCCAGCTCGGAGAAACCGGACGTCAGGACGACGGCACCACCGACGCCGAACTCGACCACATTCCTCCACCACTCGATGGACCTCAGCAGCCGGTACCGCGATCACCGCGAGGTCGATCTCCTCGGGAATGTCTTTGACGGAGGAGAAGGCGGCGATCTCGCCGATCCGGTCCGCGTGCGGGTTGACGGCGTACAGGCGACCGGTGAAGCCGCCGTCGGCGAGGTTCCGCAACACCTCGTGGCCGATCCCGCCGGGTTTGCGGCCGGCACCGATCACGGCGACGGTCCGAGGAGCCAGCAGCGGGCGCAGCGACCGGGATTCGGCGGCACTCTCCCGTTCGGCCATCCGGTCCAGCGTGCGCACGTCGTACGCGGTGTCGAGCGATCAGCTCGACCACACCGCTGTCCATCTTGTGCACTTCGCGGAAGCCGGAATCGAGGAAGACCCGGAGCATCGCCGCGTTCTCGGCCAGCGTGTCAGCGTGCAACTGCCGGACCCCACGCTCACGCGCGACCGCCGCCAGCTGCTCCAGCAGCAGAGTGCCGATCCCCCGGCCATGAACCGCGTCGTCCACCAGAAAGGCCATCTCCGCCTCATCCGCGCGCATCGGCTCATAGCTGGCCACACCGGCCACCGCGCCATCGACCTCGGCCACCAGGGCGACGAAGCCATGCGACGGATCGGCCATGACCAGATGGTGCGTGTGCTCGTCGGCGGCCAGCCGGCTGATACCGAAGAAGCGCAGGTAGATGGTCCGCTCGGACACGCGATGGTTGAGGTCGCTCAACACCTGCTCGTCGTCCCGGCGAATCGGCCTGATCCGGACAACGGAACCGTCGGAGGCCAGCACGTCCCACCCGGTGGACGCAACCCGGCCAGCAGCCTCGCGCGTGATCATCTTCTGTCCCCTCCCGGCGCCGGACGGGATGCCGGCCCCTCCACTTCACCTGTCCGGACGCCGGAAGGGCAGGGCGGAGGGTCCCTTCGACAGGTGACCTTCGGCACTGGGCGCCAGGGGTGCCGGCTGGGACCGTCACTGCTATGGAACAGATCACGGACAAGCCGCTGACAGCCAACGAAGTCGACGCGCTCAACGCCTATTGGCGGGCCGCGAACTATTTGTCCGTCGGGCAGATCTACCTGCTGCGGAACGCGTTGCTGACCAAGCCGTTGCAAGCCGAGGACATCAAGCCGCGGCTCCTCGGGCATTGGGGTACGACGCCCGGCCTGAACATGCTCTACGTCCACCTCAACCGGGTGATCAAGCAGCGCGACCTGAACATGATGTACGTGATCGGCCCCGGCCACGGCGGACCCGCGATCGGCGCGAACACCTGGCTCGAAGGCAGCTACAGCGAGACCTACCCCGACGTACCGCGCGACGAGCACGGGATGAACCACCTGTTCCGCCAGTTCTCCTTCCCCGGTGGGATTCCGAGCCATGTGGCGCCCGATCTGCCCGGCTCGATCCACGAGGGCGGTGAACTCGGCTACTCGCTCAGTCACGCGTACGGCGCAGTACTGGACAACCCCGATCTCGTCGTCGCCTGTGTCATCGGTGACGGCGAGGCCGAGACCGGTCCGCTGGCGGCGTCATGGCACTCCAACAAGTTCATCGACCCGCGCACGGACGGCGCGGTGCTGCCGATCCTGCACCTCAACGGCTACAAGATCGCCAATCCGACCGTGCTCGCGCGGATCGGTGAGGACGAGCTGACCGATCTTCTGCAGGGCTATGGCTATCAGCCGTACCTGGTCGCCGGCGACGATCCCGAACTGGTGCATCAAAGCCTCGCCGCGACGCTCGACCGGGTGCTGGACGAGATCGCCGACATCCAGAACGACGCCAAGGCCGACCCGGATGCGCCTCGGCGCGCCTGGCCGATGATCGTGCTCAGGACCCCGAAGGGATGGACCGGCCCGCACGAGGTCGACGGCGTACTGATCGAAGGGACCTGGCGGGCCCACCAGGTGCCGCTGTCCGGCGTACGGAAGTCACCGGAACACCTTGCCCTGCTCGATGAATGGATGCGCAGCTACCGGCCGCAGGAGTTGTTCGACGAGTCCGGGAGCCCGGTACCGCTGCTGCTCGACCAGGTCCCGGAGGGCGACCGGCGGATGGGTTCCAATCCCCATGCGAACGGCGGGTTGCTCTCCCGCGACCTGGAACTGCCGGACATTGCGGCGTACGCCGTGGACGTGCCCTATCCCGGCAGCGGCCCGCACGAACCCACCCGGGTTCTCGGCCACTATCTGCGCGACGTCATGCAGGCCAACGAGACGCAGCGCAACTTCCGCGTCTTCGGACCTGACGAGACCGCATCCAACCGGCTCGAAGCCCTGTACGACGTAACGAACAAGGCCTGGAACGCCGAGGTACTGCCGACCGACGAGCATCTCGCGGTCGACGGCCGGGTGATGGAGATCCTCAGCGAGCACACCTGCCAGGGCTGGCTGGAGGGCTATCTGCTCACCGGCCGGCACGGCTGGTTCTCCTGCTACGAAGCCTTCGTGCACCTGGTCGACTCGATGGTCAACCAGCACGCCAAGTGGCTCAAGGTGACCCGCAAACTGCCGTGGCGCCGGCCGATCCCGTCGCTGAACTATCTGCTCACCTCGCATGTCTGGCGGCAGGACCACAACGGCTTCTCGCACCAGGATCCCGGCTTCATCGACCATGTCGTCAACAAGAAGGCCGAAGTGATCCGGGTCTACCTTCCGCCGGACACGAACACCCTGCTGTCCACCGCGGCGCACTGCCTGGCCAGTCACGACTACATCAACGTGATCGTCGCCGGGAAGCAGCCGCAGGAGAGCTGGCTCGACCAGGAGTCGGCGGAGCTGCACTGCGCTCGCGGCCTGGGCGTCTGGTCGTGGGCAAGCAACGATGAGGGCGACCCGGACGTGGTGATGGCCTGCGCAGGTGACGTACCGACTCTGGAGACGTTGGCGGCAGTGAGCCTGCTCCGCGAACACCTGCCGGAGTTGAAGATCCGGGTCGTCAACGTCGTCGACCTGATGCGTCTCCAGCCGGCTGCCGAACACCCTCATGGGCTGGCGGACCCGGAGTACGACGCGCTCTTCACCACCGACAAGCCGGTCATCTTCGCCTACCACGGCTATCCGTGGCTCATCCACCGGCTGACCTACCGGCGTACCGGGCACGAGAACCTGCATGTGCGCGGCTACAAAGAAGAAGGCACGACCACGACGCCGTTCGACATGGTGGTCCGCAACGACCTCGACCGGTTCCACCTGGCCATGGACGTGATCGACCGCGTCCCCGGACTCGCGCAGCGCGCGGTCGGGTTCCGGCAGTGGCTGATCGACCAGCGGACCCGGCACCACGCCTACATCCTCGAGCACGGCGACGACCTGCCCGAGATCCGCGACTGGCACTGGCCTGTCCAGGAAGGAGATCCGTCGTGAACGCGCGACTAGTGGTAGCCGGTGTCGACGGGTCAGCCGCTGCCGAGACAGCGATCAAGTGGGCCAGTGAAGAGGCCGTCTCGCGACATGCCTCGCTGCGCCTGGTCCATGCCGTCGTCTGGCCGGAGTTCAACATCCCGCTCGGGTCGACCGAGGTAGCACCCGGTCTGCGCGCCGGGGCCGACCGGGTGGTCGAGGAGTCCGTCCGGATCGCGCGCAAGCTCGAGCCAGGTCTGGAAATCGAGGGCACCCGCCACGACGGGTTCCCCGCACCGATCCTGCTCAAGGAGTCCAAGCACGCCGACGTCCTCGTGATCGGCAGCCGGGGTCTGAGCGTGACGCTGGGCGCGCTGATCGGCTCCACCGGGCTCGACCTGGCGGCCAACGCCCACTGCCCGGTCGTGATCGTCCGTCCGGAGCAGACTCTCGACGCGGGCGATCACGTGGTGATCGGGTACGACGGGTCGTCGGCCAGCGCGACAGCTCTCGACTTCGGTCTGGACTACGCCCGCCGCCATGACCTGCGGGTCCGGGTGGTCGCGGCCAAGCCGCTCTACCGCGCCGACGGCCAGGTCGATCACCTCGACCTGGAGTCCGAGCTGCGCAGCCGTCCCGGCTGGGCCGGCCTGGAACTCGTCGAGGTCAGCGGCCACCCGGCCGAGCAGTTGCTCAAGCAGTCCGCGGACGCCCGGCTGATCGTGCTGGGCTCCCGCGGCCGCGGCGGCTTCGCCGGCATGCTGCTCGGCTCGGTCACCCAAACCGTCCTCCACCACGCGCTGTGTCCGGTAGCGGTCATCCCGACCGCCGCCCTCGGAGGTTGACGATGAATATCCGGACCGTGAAAGTCCCCTGGGCGCGGCGGCTGGTCGTCGACGTGGGCCGCGCCCTCCCGGCGGCGGCACTCGATCCACGGTCTCTTCGAGGTCGACGTGACCTCGGCCCGGCAGGCGTTGCGGGCGCATCGGCGCGACACCGGTCGAGGACCTTTCGTTCACCGCGTTCGTCGTCGGTTGCGTCGCGCGCGCCGTCGCAGCCGACCCCGCCGTACAGGCCTATCGGGACCTCCGTGGTCGCGACGTGATCTTCCCGGCGGTCGACGTCGCCCTGCCGATCGAAGTCGAACTGGAGGGCGTGCCCTTCGCCTTCACCCATGTACTACGGGACGCGGGCCGGAGGTCCCTTCGCGAGCTGCACGACGAGATCCGTGCCGTGCAGGCCGACCCGACCGTCAGCCCGTCGGTGCGCAAGGAGACCTCCGCCCGCGCCTACCTCCTGATCCCCGCCGTACTGCGAACCGGCCTGTTCGGCGCGCTGCATCGCCTTCCCTACCGCCAACGTGCGCCTGGCCGGCACCGTCGGCGTCACCGCGATCGGCATGTTCGCCGGTGGTGGCGGCTGGGGCATCGCATTCCAGGTGCACACTCTCAACATCGTCATCGGAGGCATCACCCTGCGACCCGCTGTGTCCGCCGGACACCTGGTCGAACGCGAATGGCTGCACCTGACGGTCAGCGTCGACCACGACGTCGTCGACGGCGCCCCGGCAGCGCGCTTCGTCAACCACCTGCGCACCCTGCTCACCGCCGCCGACGGCCTGGACGAGTTTCACAAGCTGCCGCGCACCGCGAACGACGAGGAGTCGCCGCGGGTGTGACGGCGACTCCTCCGTGGTTCAGTTCTCGCGCCTGGCTTCGTGAACTACCGCCACCGGGCACGGTGCGTGGTGCAGGACACCGCGCGCTGTGGAGCCGAGCAGCAGGGTGGTGATGCGCCGGTGGTTCCGGCCGCCGAGGACCAGCAGGTCGGCCTTGTTCTCCTCGGCCGTCGAGATGAGGCCGGCCACCGGGTGCCCACGCCGGGTCTCGGCCTGGATCTCCAGCTCCGGGTACTTCGCCCGCCACTGATCAGCCTTCGTCTGCAGTTGCTTGTCGCTCTCCTCGAGCCAACCGTCGTACTGCTCCATCACTGCGGCGACATCCCAGGAGTACATGGACGGCAGGTCCCAGACCCGCACCATCCGCAGCGGAACCTTCCGTTCCGTCGCCGCGGTGACCGCAAAGGCGATGGCCGCGTCGTCCTGCTCCTTCTCGTCCACTCCCACGACGACCGGACCACCTAGGTGATAGGGCTGCCAGCGATCCGGTACGACGATCACCGGGACGTCGGCGAGGTGGGTTACCGCCTCGGCGGTGGACCCGATCAGGAGCCGGGACAACAGGCCGGTCCCCCGCCGCCCGACGACGAGCATCGCCGCCCCGGACGCGGCCTTGGCCAGCTGGACCGCCGGCGGACCAGTCAGGATGTCGGTCGTGTACTCGGCCCCGTCGTCGTCCCCGGCCAGGTAGTCGCCGACGTCCGCGATCAACTGCTTCGCGGCAGCGTCCACGCCCGGTGGGGCGAAGTACGCACCTGCCGGGAGCTTCTCCTCGACCACGTGAACGGCGCGAACCGGAAGATCCTTCAGGTACGCCTCGCGCAACGCCCAGTCGAGCGCCCCGCTGTCCTGCCAGGCCGCATCGACGCCAACAAAGATGGTCGACTCGTTCATGGTGTCCTCTCCTCACGTCGGTTCCTCACTTCCGACGCTAGAGCGCGACGACGCCGCCGATCAGGGCCCTTGGACCCCACTTCCCCAGGTCACAAAGACTCTCCTGCCGCCGTCGTCTGCGATCCTCGGAGGATGACGCCGGAGGTCAGCAGATGAGTCACAAGCAGCACAAGACGGACAAGAGCGTCGGCCGGATGCCGAAGAAGATCTATGAGGCGGAGCTTCTGCGGCTGCAGGCGGAGCTGGTCAAGTTGCAGGAGTGGGTCCGGGTCGAGGGCGCCAGGGTCGTGGTGATCTTCGAGGGGCGGGACGCGGCCGGCAAGGGCAGCACGATCAAACGGGTGACCGAGTTCCTCAATCCCCGCGTCGCCCGGATCGCGGCCCTGCCCGCGCCGACCGAGCGGCACCGGACCGAGTGGTATTTCCAGCGCTACATCGAGCATCTGCCGGCCGCCGGCGAGATCGTCCTGTTCGACCGCAGCTGGTACAACCGGGCCGGTGTCGAACGTGTGATGGGCTTCTGCACCAGCCAGGAGTACACGCGTTTCCTGCACCAGTGCCCGATCTTCGAGCGGCTCCTGGTCGAGGACGGCATCCAGCTGCGCAAGTACTGGTTCTCGGTCAGCGACAACGAGCAGGAGAACCGCTTCCGCAGCCGGCTCGAGGATCCGATGCGCCGCTGGAAGCTGTCACCGATGGACCTGGAGTCGATCAGCCGCTGGGAGGACTACTCCCGCGCCAAGGACGAGATGTTCGTCCACACCGACGTCCCCGAAGCCCCGTGGCACGTCGTCGAGAGCGAGGACAAGCGATCGGCCCGGATCAACATGATCGCCCACCTGCTCTCCACGATCCCGTACTACGAAGTCCAGCGGCCGCCACTCGAACTGCCTCCGCGGCCCCCGTCCAAAGGCTATGAACGGACGCCGCGCGAGATGCAGACCCAGGTTCCCGACCATGCCGCGGACCTCACTGCTCGGCAGTGACGAGGTCGGGCACCTCCTGCTGAGCGTGCACCGTCATCGGTTCGATGCCGATCAACGGCGTGACGGCCAGGTGGTCGATCCCCCGGACCTCGCGGTAGATGATCGCCCGATCGTTGAAAACCGAAGCCCAGCAGCGTTTACACGCCGACAGCAACGGCTGATCGCCATGGACGTTGAAGAAGATTTCCTGCGGGCCGGTCAGGAACTCGTCGAGCGGTTCACCGACCGGCACGCAGCTGACCGACAGCTCGGTGTCGGGACCGCCGAGCTGTCGGTAGCCTTTGGTGATCGCGCCGGCTACCTCGGGCGAGACCTTCGCCTCGAAGAACGCAGTACGGATGTAGGCACCGACCGCGACGATGTCCGCGCCTTCCCGGAGCCGGCGGAGCTGGGTGGCGATCAGCGGCCGGAGCCGGGCCGCCCGCACGAACTCCCGGTAGGCCGCTTCCGTGGTGGAGAAGCCGCCTACCCCGGCCTGGCATTCGACGTACGGTGAATCGGTCATGACGACACGCCTCCGCTCGGCGAGTTCAGTGCCTCGGCAACCAGGACGGTCAGGTCGAGCAACCGGCTGGTGTAGCCCCACTCGTTGTCGTACCAGCCGAAGACCTTGACGATGTTCCCGTTCGCCTGGGTGAGCGGTGCGTCGAAGATGCAGGACGACGGATCGCCGATGATGTCCCGCGACACGATCGGGTCCTCGTTGTAGCGCAGGTAGCCCTTCAGATAGCCGCCGGCCGCATCGGCGAAAGCGCGGTTGACCTGCTCGGCCGTGGCCGGCTCGGACAGTTCGACCACCAGATCGGTGAGTGACCCGTCCACCACCGGAACGCGGACGGCGACGCCGTCGATCTTGCCGGCCAGCTCGGGGATCACCTGGCCGACCGCCTTCGCGGCACCGGTGCTCGTCGGGATCAGGTTCATCGCACCGGACCGGCCGCGGCGGAGATCCTTGTGCGGCGAGTCCAGGATCACCTGGTCGTTGGTGTAGCTGTGGATCGTGGTCATCAGGCCGTGCTCGATCCCGAATGCCCGGTGCAGCACGGACACCATCGGCGCGACGCAGTTCGTCGTACAGGATGCGTTGGAGATGATGTCGATGCCGGCTCGCGTCGTAGGTCTCCTCGTTCACGCCGAGCACCAGCGTCGCGTCGACGCCCTTGCCCGGTGACGAAAGGATGACCTTGCGGGCCCCGGCCTGCAGGTGGGCCGCAGCGGCCTCGCGGGTGCGGAACCGGCCGGTCGACTCGATCACGATGTCGACGCCGACGCTCGTCCAGTCGAGGTCGGCCGGATCGCGCTCGGCGGTCACCCGCAGTCTCTCTCCGCCGATCATGATGCTGTCCGGCGTATGCCCGACGCGCTCACGCAACGTCCCGTACGTCGAGTCGTACTGCAGCAGGTTCGCCAGCGTGGCCGTATCGGTGACGTCGTTGATCGCGACCACCTCGACCTGACCGGTCTCCCGCTCGAGCACGCACCGCAGGAAGTCCCGCCCGATCCGCCCGAACCCGTTGATCCCCACTCTGACAGTCATCTCTGGTCTCCCATCGTCGTGTCCTCAGTGCACCCCGGTCCGCGCTGATGGGTCAGGGGCGAAGGTCCTGACTGGCGGAGGTATTCGGCCTGCCCGCGGGCATCCCGGCGAACTGAGGACCTTTGCCCCTGCCTGGGCGGGCTCGTGCGGGGTGTGCTGGTGGTCGACGACCACGACAGTCCGGGAGGGCGAGATGTCCAGAAACGTTCTGGTGGCGTATGCCACCAAGCTGGGTGCCACAACGGGTATCGCCGAGGCGATCGGCGCGGAGTTGGAACGCGGCGGTCATCAGGTCGACGTTCGGGAGGTCGGCAAGGTCGGCTCCATCGAGGAGTACGACGTCGTCGTACTCGGCAGTGCCATCTACATGCGGCGCTGGCGGCAGGAGGCGGTGCAGTTCCTCCGCAAGCACGCCGACGAGCTCCGGGAGCGGCAGGTCTGGCTGTTCCACAGCGGCCCGCTCGGACCGGAGACCGAACAGCTACAGAAGATGCCGGCCAACGTCCAGCGGCTCGCGAGGCGAATCGGTGCTACGCCGGCGATGACCTTCGCCGGCAGGCTGGAACCCGCAACGGCCAAGGGATTCCTGGCCGAGCGAATGGCCCAGTCGAACAACGCGGGCGACTACCGCGACTGGGACACCATCCAGGCCTGGGCCGCCGACGTCAGCGCCGCCATCCACGCCATCGAGGCCGCGCCCTGGAACCGCCACCTCTCCTGACCTCAGTTGAGCCGGAGTGAGATGTCCGCGGGATAGAGGCGGCCCAGGACGGCCGGTGGGCTGAAGGGCTCCCACTGCCCTTCGGGCTGGGCCAACCTGTCTGCCGCCAGCCAGAGCACGGCCGGGTTGTGGCCGTAGCCCAGATGACTGCCGATCACCGCCACGTTCTGGCGTCCGTTTCCAGGCTCTTCGACACAACTCCGCCACGACACGATCCCGTCGTGCTCGGAGTAGACCGACGTGACGGGCATCGGTAGCGGTGGCCGGGTGTACTCCGGCGGTGGCAGCTCCGAGGCCGGCACATGCAAGTACGACAACAGGCTGTAGACCCGATGGGCACGCGTCTCCGCCGTTGTTGTGATGCGATACGGACTGCCCAGCGTGATGACGTCCCGGACCTGGTGCGGGTGATCCCGGGCCAGCTGCCGCGCGTAGATTCCGCCAAGACTCCAGCCGATCAGGCTGACCGACCGGCCGTGGCCTTCGGACAGTTCGGCCAGGCGGGCCCGGATCCCTTCCTACCGCTGAACGGGTCGGTCCGACATTGCGGCCCAGATTCCATCTGTACGCCCGGTAGCCGATGCGGCCGAGGAACCGTCGGAGCGAGGCCGTCGAGGTATCCGAGGCGAGCAGGCCGGGCAGCACCAGGACGGGGTGACCGTCGCCGCGGGGCGCGGTCCGGAGTACGGATCTCGCGGTGGCCAGCTGGCCGAGGTCGACCACCGCGCGGCTCGGTTCGGTGAGATACCAGCGCAGTGCGGGTGACTTCACAGCTTCAACAGGCGAGGCGGACATCTTGGCCCCCTAGCGGTCGAGCAAGTAACGCGGGCAACGCGCTACCCGGGAGTACTCCCTTCAGAGTAAGCCGAAACAACCCAAACCAGCCGCCGACCCGCGAAGGCACCGACGGCTGGTGCGGTGATGGTCATCGGTCACAGACCTCTACCAGGCACTTCGCCAGTCTGGCGGCCGAAGCCGGGTTCTGGCCGGTGATCAACCGGCCGTCGGTGACGACGTGCTCCACCTTGTCCGGCCCTGAGCTGTAGAGGGCACCGCTGTCCTCCAGCGCACTCTGCAAACAGAACGGCACGACGGTATCCAGCCCCCGCACTGCCTCGTCCACCTTGGGAAACGAGGTCACCCACTTGCCGGCGACCAGTCGACTGCCATCGCTGAGTTCGAGATCGACCAGTACTGCGGGGCCGTGGCAGATCGCCGCGACCACTCCCCCGGCCTCGTACACAGACCTGGCGATCGTGTGCAGCACCGGGCTACCGCGAAAGTCCCACATCCCGCCGTGCCCACCGACGAAGTACACGAGACCGTAGTCGTCCGGGTCGACCTGGGCGGCCGGGATCGTCGTGTCGAGAGCGGCCTGGACGGCTCGATCTGCCAGGAAGGCAACCTCGGCCGGCTGAGCAGGGTCGTGACCGACCATCGGTGGCCGGCCACCCTCGACCGAAGCAAGGTCGATCTGATGGCCGGCCGCCGTCAACTCCTGCCAAGGCGTCGAGGTCTCACCGAGATGGAAGCCCGTCGGCCGGCCGGTGTTCACCGAGTTCCCCATGGCTGGTGAGGACGAACAGAGCTCGCACTTCACCGGCCCCGGTTCAGGCTGGTGTTGAGGAACCGCGGACCGTAGTACAGGGTCTCCGAGAAGTCCGATAGGGTCCGGAGTTCGGCCGCCTCCAGCGGATACAGCTCGTCGATCTTCGCCACCGCCGCGGCCGGAACCGGCTGCCGGAGGATGTTGAAGCAGGAGATCACCCGCAGCTCGTTCATCTCGAAGACCGCCCGGCCGAGGCTCGGCCAGGACTGGTCGGCGGGACCGTTCCAGGCGTCGTCCAGGGCAGCCAGCATCCGGGTGTACGCGGCATCGAAGGCCCGCAACTCACGCAGTACGTCGACACCGTTCGGGTCGAGCCGCAGGATCGCGGCATACCCGTCGGCCGGGACGGCGAGGGAGTTGATGACCGTCGGCCAGGCGATCTTGGCGCCCCGGAAGTAGCGGCGCTGCCCTTCCGCGGTGATGGTGTCGAGCTCCGGGTCATCCGGGCCCGAGTACGTCCGGCCGAACCGCAGCTCGGCGAACCGCGCGTAGTGCGACAGCTCGTCCTGCGAACCGGCTCCGGACGACAGCGTGCTGGCGCCGAATCCCTCGCCCTGGTCCATGATCAGGTCGAGACTGGCCAGGATCTGGCCGACCGGGTCACTGCCCTTCGGGTCGATCACGGCATAGCCGAGGTTCCCGCCGACCTGGTTCGCGACCCGCCCACCGCGGATCGCACCGGCGACGAGGTCGACGTTCGCCTCGATCGCCGCCTTGATCTCGCTGTAGAAGCTGCCGATCGTCGGATACTTGAGCGCCTGCTGGTCGGCCGGCAACAGTTCCACCGGCGACTCGATCCGCATGAAGGTGTCGAGCTGCTTGCGGGACAGCCGGGCGAACCGCGCGGTCAGTCCCGGCGCGACCGTTCCGGCCAGTCCGGTGTGGATGGCGGTCGGATCGAGTTGCTTGATCCGCGGCGACCCACCGATGGCCGCCAGGGCGTTGCAGGCCGCGGCCATGTGGAGCATCTCCTCCATCAGCACCGACCGCAGTGTGTTGTACGCCGGGTAGTTCTGTACCTCGAGGGAGTACATCGCCGCGGAGTACAGCGGCATCGTCGCGTGTTCGATGGAGACGGCGCTCTGCAGCGCGCCACGGATCCAGTGCAGGTCGCGGGCCGCGGCCGGCTGACGCTGCGTGGGAGAGAAGGCTGACTGAGACATCGGGCTACCTCACTGATCGGCGGATGGGGAGGGTCGTGCCGCGCCTTGTCATCCTGGGCACGGCACGACGTTGCTCAGCTGGCGGGCAGCAACATGTCCTCGAAGAGATCCTGGAAGGACTTCTCCAGGTCGGGGTGTTCGTAGAACTCCGGTCCGACGGGCTCGAAGATGACCTCACCGAGGCCGCTCAGCGTGTCGAACATCATCGAGACGATGGTGCCGACCTCCCGGCCGAGGTAATGCGCGACGATCGCGACCGCACTCCCGTTGACGCCGTACGAGCCGGTGGCCGTCCAGATCCGCTCCTCCGGGCTGCCGATCCACATCCGCCGGCTGGTCGGCACGTTGTAGCCCTCGCCGCGCAGTCCGCGCGCCACCGCGGCGACGCAGGTGATCGGGCTGCCGCCGAGAATCCCTGCCCGGGCCAGCACCCCGACACCCGAGCAGTTGGCGGCGACGACCTTCCCCTCGTCGTGGTGCCGGCGGACCAGCTCCAGGACGCGCTCGTTCTTGGCCATCTCCCCGGAGCCGACTCCACCCGGCACGTAGAGCAGGTCGTAGGTGCGCGGTGTCGTCCAGGGCGGCGTCCGGTACGACCTGCGTACCCATCTGCATGGTGACGACGCCCGGGGTGACGGCCACCAGTTGTACTTCGAGGCTCTCCGGCGCGGTCTCCCGCTCCCACGGCGAGATCGCGCCGCTGACCACCATCGCCGCGCCCTTGAAGATCTCCAGCGGGGTCAGGCAGTCCTGCTCGCTCACCTTGTCGTAGGCGAGGACGCCGATCGAGCGGATCAGCGGGGTCTCGGGCTCGGGTTCCGGGGTGATGGTCCGGGTCCGGCCGTTGCGGCGGAGGATCTCCGGTTTGGTCATCGTCATAGTGGTTCCGATCTGTGGAAGTCTCGATGGTTGGGAAGCGGCCAGTTGCACGGATCCGAGCTCGGACAGCTCGAGCGAGCGGATGCCCTGTCGCGCTGCCTCGGCCCGGTGCTCGGGGATCTGATATCCCCACTGCGCCCAGAAAACCTGCGCTCCGGTACTCCGGACCCGGGCCGCATTGGTGAGGTTGTCGTCGATGAAGATCACGTCGGCCGGCGCGACCCCGGCCTGCCGGGCGAGTCTGCGGACGGCCTCCGGTTTGCGCGAGCACTCGCCGATGACCGTGGTCACCGTGCGGTCCAGCCGGTAGCGGCGCAGGATCTCCCAGACCGAGGGTTCGTCCTTCGCCGTGACCACGGCGACCTTGCCGGCATGGCGCCGGAGCAGTTGCGGAACGCCGTCGTACAAGGTGTGCAGGCCGAGCCAGAAGTCGCGCTCGGTCTCCCGGAGCCGGTTGCGGACGGCCGTCGCGCGGCTGACGAACTCGGCGACCTCGCGCTGATCCAAGGACGCGAACAGCCGATCGAAATCGGCCTGCGTCCGCACCTCGTCCGCAGCCGGCGATCCGGCCACGGCGAAGTGGTCGAGCAGTCGCGAATAGTTCCGGACGTGGGCGAATCGCTGGACGAACGCGGCGGGCACCTGGTCCAGCAGGACTGGACCGGGCTCTGGCGGGACCCGGTCTCGAAGACCGAACCAGGTGACCAGCGCGCACTCCTCCAACGCGTCGCAGATGACGCCGTCGAAGTCGAGGATCAGCATGGCAGAGCTAGGCCGCCAGCTTCTCGACGGTCTCGAAGACGGCGCGCATGAAGACACCCACGTAGGCGTAGTACGAGCAGGTGATGATGTTGCCGTCGACGATCACGTCGCTGTCCACGACGGTCGCGCCGGCGTTGATCACGTCGTCGCGCAGGCCGATGTAGGCGCACGCGGTGCGGCCCTTGAGGACGCCCGCGCTGACCATGATCCACGGACCGTGACAAAGCCCGGCGACCACCTTTCCGGCATTGTCCATCCCGGCGACGAATTCAAGCACTCGTTTGTCCTGCCGAATCCGGTCGGGCGCCTCGTGACCGCCGGTGAGAATCACCGCGTCCCACTCGCCGTCGGCCAGGTCGTCGAACGCGATGAGCGGCTTGGCGGTCTTGTCCATCGGTAACGGAACGCCATATTTGCCGATCACCGGGTCGCCCTCTTTCGTGGCCAGCGCCACGTCCCAGCCTTCCTCGATCAACCGGTAATAGGTATAGACCACGTCATGGTCCTGAAATCCCGGACCGGTAATAATGACCGCGCTGCGTGACATTTGCGTAAACCTCTCTGTGAACAGGTATTAACCAAGTCGGGAAATGCACAGGTACGGCAGGTCGACGTCCGGACGTACCACTTCGCTGCTGGTATTGGTGAGAATCTCCACGTCGAGCCGCACGACGCCGGAGATGCACAGCGGCACGTAGAACAGGTCGGCCGGACGGCGCCGGTAGAAGACATCCATCCCGGTCCGGATCTCGAAGCCGAAGCGCCCGTCCGGAGTCCTGCCCCGCAGATGCGCGTTCGCCTGCTGCGGCACCCGGTGCATCGGGTGTTCGGGCCGCTCGATCGCCTCGGACTCGTACGACTTGCCGGTCCGGTCGTAGTCGTCGCGCAGCCGGAGCAGGTCGAACTTGTTCCGCGGCACCTCGATCTCGATCAGCTCGAGCGGCTCGTCACCGGTGTTGCGGGTGCCATGGAAGGCGCCGCCGGCGATCCGCATGATCGTTCCGGCCCGGACCGGAACCTCCTGCCGGAGTCCGGTGGTGATCCCCTGCCCGCCGAGGCAGAGCAGATAGGTCAGCTTGCGCGGGTGGACATGCATCGACGTCCCGTGCGGAGCATCGATGTGCAGCGCCCAGCAGTCGAAGAAGTCGTCGACGTAGGCGCGGTACTCGTACCCCCAGGGTTTGGGGATGATCTCGTTCAGGTGCAGGTCGGC
The DNA here is from genome assembly GCA_963740725.1 of uncultured Actinomycetota bacterium. Lineage (GTDB taxonomy): Bacteria > Actinomycetota > Actinomycetes > Propionibacteriales > Kribbellaceae > Kribbella. Next base: position 13,311 of record CAVUFT010000003.1, on the reverse strand, counting down.
GTCGAACTGTTCGTTCAGCGGCCGGCCGCCGCGGCGGACCAGCCGCTTCAGCTCCCGGATGTCTTCCTTGCCGGCCTCGAACCGGACCAGTTCCGGTACGACGCCGGGTGTCGGCGCGATGGTCTCGATACTCGATGGTGCAGTCACGAACACCTCACATTGTCGGCCCCACAGGGCGGTGGGAATGCAGCAGCAGTACGCCGGAATTTCGGGCTCCGGCGCAGCTTCGACGGTGATTGAAAGTTTCTGGAATATTGGATCAGTACAGGCGGCGCCCTCCCCCGAGGTGATGGACCTTGCGATTCGGCCCGACTCAAGAAACCATAGACCGCCTGACGGGTCAACAGATATCTCATTAACCGGGTCATTACCTGTGGGCGAGGTCACAGCGACCGTCGATTACATTCCCCAGCAGTCTCGGATGTATGCACAAGAATGGCGATCAGGTTTTCGATGACTTTCCATCAGGAATTATATTGGTGATTAGCGGAACGATTTCCTACACTCCGTTGGGAGCTGTCCCGGCCGCCTTTCCGGCCGACTGTATACAGCTCATCCCATGCCTATGAGGAGTGACAATGCCGAATCTTCCGCAGCGCGTACTGCTCGTGCTGACCAGCCAGGACCAGCTCGGTGAGCACGGTGGCCCGACCGGCTACTACCTGCCCGAGGCCGCCCACCCGTGGAAGGTCTTCACCGAGGCCGGCTACCAGGTGGACTTCGTCTCGGTCGCCGGTGGCAAGCCGCCGATGATCGGCCACGACCCGGCCGACGAGGTCCAGAACGCCTTCCTCGCCGACGACACCATGCAGCGGAAGCTGCAGACCACCCCGACCCCGGCCGAGGTGAAGGCCGGAGACTTCGCGGCCGTCCTGTACGTCGGCGGCCACGGCACCATGTGGGACTTCCCGGACGAGACCGGACTGAGCGACCTCGCCCGCGAGATCTACGAGACCGGCGGGGTGGTCGCCGCGGTCTGCCACGGACCGGCCGGTCTGGTGAACATCAAGTTGTCGAACGGCGAGTACCTGGTCGACGGCAAGGAGTTCGCCGGCTTCACCAACGAAGAGGAGGACGCGGTCGGGATGACCGCGGTCGTCCCGTTCCTGCTCCAGGACAAGCTCGAGGAGCGCGGCGGCAAGCACATCAAGAAGCCGAACTTCGAGCCGTGCGTCGTGGTCAGCGAGCGGCTCGTCACCGGCCAGAACCCGGCCTCCGCCAAGGGTGTGGCCGAGGCCGCGCTCGGGTTGCTCGAGAGCTGAACGGCAAGTAGCCATCGGGTTGTCCGCAACCCGATGGCTACTCCTACCAGTACTTCGCCTCCGCCATCAGATGTCGCCACGCGACCTTCACCTGTGGTTGGCAGAGCCCTGTTCGGCTGACGAGGTACAGCATGTTCTTCGGTGAGATGACCGGGTCGTAGAGCCGTACCAATTGCTCCGACCGGATCGCTTCCGCCGCCAGATAGGTCGGCAACACACTCATGCCGGCACCCGCGATCACCGCCGCCAAGGCCGCGTGCAGATCCGGTACGACGATCGCCGGGCGCATCCGTGGCTGCCGATTGAAGGCCGTCGTCCAGTACCGCCCGACGATCGGCAGCCCTTCCCCGATGGACACCAGGGGCACCTGGTCCAGGGCAGCGCCGCCGTCGGCGGTGACATCGTCCGGCAGCTGCGCCGCCCAGCACACGCCGGCGACCAGGACGAATTCCTCCTCGAGGAGCGGCTCGACCGTGAGCCCGGCCTGGCGTGGCCGGGCCGTCGAGACCACGAGATCGTGCCGGCCGGCCACCAGACCTTCGATCAGCTGATCCGGCGGCCCGAACGAGGTCCGCACCCGCAGCCCGCGCTCGATCAGGCAGGCCAGGGCCGGAATCACCTTCGCCGTGGTCAGATCAGGCGGCCCGCCGAACTGAAGCGTTTGATTGCCGGGGTCGGTCGCGAGCACCCGGTCGACCACCTCTTCCAGGGCGTCCAGATGCAGCCCCAGCTGACCGGCCAATTCGTCAGCCACGCCGGTCGGTGTCACACCGCCGGCGCGTCTGACGAACAACTGCTTCCCGAGTTTCTCCTCCAGTGACCTGACCTGGACCGTGACGGTCGGCTGGGACAGCCCGAGGTGCGCGGCCGCCTTGGTCAGCGAGCCGGCTCGGTGAACAGTGAGGAACGTCCGCAACAGATCCAGGTTCACGGCTGTTGCTGGCGCCGTACGGGGATCGACAGCGTGACAGCGACCAGGGCCAGTGCCGCGAGGATCATACCCGCCGTACGCAGCGAGGTGAGCGGGCCGAGCACGGCCACTCCCAGGGCGGAACCGGCCTGCCGGGAAGCGTTGAGGGCACCCTGGGCCGAGGCGGCGTACTCCTTGGGCGCGGCCACCGACATGTCGGCCGTCGCCGCCGGGATCGCCGTCGTACTGGCGAGGACCAGCGCGATCTCCGCGACGACGATCCAGAGCAGCGAGGAGTGCACGCCGACCCCGGTGAGCAGCAGCCCGGCGAGGACGTCACAGCTGAGCCCGAAGATGATCAGCCGCCGGGCGCCGAAGGTCGCGATCAGCCGGCCGGTCACCATCGGCAGTACGCACATCGGCAACGTCATCGGCACGAAGGCCAGGCCGGTGTCGAGCGCACTGAAACCCCGCTCCCGCTGGTACCAGAGCGTCAGCATGAAGAGCATCCCGTAGAACACCAGCGTCGCCGCGGTCGCCGCGATGATGTCGAGCCGCACCTGCGCCCGGGCCAGCAGCGCCGGTGGCAGCACCGGATGGTCGGCCCGCCGTTCGACCTGGACCAGCACGATCAGCGCCACGACGGCGAGACCGAGACTGATCAGCGGCGTCGGACGACCCCACCCGTTCGTGCCGCCGTCGATCAGCCCGAAGGTCAGGCAACCCAGCAGAACAATGGACAAGGTCACCCCGGGCCGGTCCAGCGGACGGACCTTCGGCGGTACGACGTTCGCCACCCCGAGCACCAGGACCAACGACAGTACGGCGATGGGCGGGTTGACGAGGAACACGAGTCGCCAGCCGCCGAGTGTCACGAGCAGGCCGCCGAGTAGCGGACCGGCGAGTAGTCCGCTACTCGTGACGGCGGCCCAGGTGCCGATCATCTTCGCCCGGACAGCAGGCTCGGGGAACATCGCCACCAGCAACGCCAGTGACGACGGCACCATGCCGGCCGCCGCGACGCCCAGCAGGGCGCGTCCGCCGATCAGCAGGCCGATGTTCGGCGCAGCCGCGCAGAGCAGGGAGATCACGGCGAAGGCGATCAGCGAGTAGCGGTAGAGCCGGCTGGCGCCGAAACGGTCCGAGACCGCTCCCGACGCCAGCAGCACGCCCGCGAAGACCACCGTGTAGGCGACAGATGCCCAGGGCAACAATGCGCCCCCGACGTGCAGATCCTGCTGCACGTCGGGCAGGGCGACGTTGAGGATCGAGGTGTCGAGCAGGACCAGGAAGTTGCCGGCCGAGATGCCCGAGGAAGGTGATCAGCCGGCGCCGGCTCACGGCCCGGTCCGGGATCGTTGCCGGGGGCAATGGTGTGGTCATCAGGCGCCGACCCCACCCGGCAGGACCCCGGTCCGGGCCCACTCGGTGAGCGGGTCGAGGGCGTCGGTGCCGACGTACTCGATCCGGTTCCCGTACGGATCCGGCGAGGTGATCATCGAGAAGGGGGTCGAGCCCTCCTCCATCCGGAAGACCGCGTCGACACCGGGTCCGCTGGTGCGCAGCCAGTCGAGGCGCGCGTCCATGTCCGGCTCCCAGTACGCGTGGTACAGGATCTGGCCGCACTTGTCCGCGGAGACGATGCCGTCGCCGTTCGCCTGGATCAGCTCCAGGTACGGCGGCTCGGTGCGCGACAACACCGCGGTGAGCTCGAACGGGTGCGGGTCGGGGTCCTCCAGCCGCGGAATGCTGAACACGCCGGGCTCGGTGAACTGCAGGTCGAAGGTGTCCGCGTAGTACGCGATCGCCTTGTCCAGATCCGGAACCACGATGCCGGTGTGGAAGAAGCTCGGCTCGACCGTCGGGGCGAACCGGTCGCCGAACTTCACCACGGTCGGCGGTTCGACCAGGCAGTCGAGCAGTTCAGGGATGAAGTCGGCCAGGTACTTGGTCGCGCCGTGCTGCGCGAAGGCGACCTCGTCGCGATAGGTCTCGATGCAGAGGCGCCGGGTCGGGTCGGTGTCGTCGACCACGTAGTCGAAACGGGTACAACCGGGTTCGTGCTGGGCGATGTTCTCCATCAGGCCGGCCATCAGCGCGTCGAGTTTCGCCTCTTTGCCGGGCTGGACGCGTTGTTCGGCGGTCACGGTGATCATTGATGCGTTCCCCTTGGTCATGATCGGTACAGCGGGCGGTTGATCAGATCGTGGTGCGGGTGGTGGCCGGTACGGCGAACGACTTCCGGTCCCCCGCCCAGGCCTCGGGCCGGACGGCGAGCTCGAGGCGCTCAAGGTCGGCCGGGCTCAGCTCGACCTCGGCAGCGGCGGCGTTCTCCGTGATCCGGTCGAGCCGGCGGGTGCCGGGAATGGGGACGACGTCGTCCCCTTGGGCGAGTAGCCAGGCCAGGGCGAGCTGGCCCGGCGTGATGGACAGACTGCCGGCCACCGTGCGCAGCGCCTCGATCTGGCGCAGGTTGCGTTCGAGGTTGTCGTCCAGGAAGCGCGGATCGGTACGCCGGAAGTCGCTCGTCCCGATGGTGTCGTGGTCGAGGGTGGCGGTGAGCAGGCCGCGTCCGAGCGGGCTGTAGGGCACCAGCCCGACGCCGAGTTCACGCGCCGCCGGGATGATGTCGAGCTCGGGCTCGCGCCAGAGCATCGACCACTCGAACTGCACCGCCGCGATCGGGTGGACAGCGTTGGCCGCCCGAAGCTGTTCCGCGGTGACCTCGGAGACGCCGACGTACCGGATCTTGCCGGCGTCGACCAGTTCGGCCATCGCCTGGACGGTCTCGCCGATCGGCACCTCGGGATCGACCCGGTGCAGGTAGTACAGGTCGATGACGTCGACACCGAGGCGCTCCAGTGACGCGTCGCAGTACCCGCGGACGTGCTCGGGACGCCCGTCGAGCGAGACGCCCTGCTCGGTCCGGACGATGCCGAACTTGGTCGCCACCTTCACCTCCCCCCGGTTGGCCAACTCGGCCAGGGCGCGCGCAACCAGCTGCTCGTTGTGCCCCTGGCCGTAGCTCATCGCCGTGTCCAGCAGGTCGACCCCCAGTTCGACCGCCCTGTGCAGTGCCTTGATCGACTCCTCGTCGTCAGCCGGCCCGTAGCCCTGGGAGAACCCCATGCATCCCAGTCCCAGTGCGCCGGCCGTGAATCCAGTACGTCCCAAGTGTCTTTGCTGCATGGGTCAACGGTGCTGGCTGCCGAGACATAAGTCCAAGACCGGTTTGCGCTGCGATCTATCGTGATCCACGATGAATGGGTGGAGCTACGCCAGCTGGTCTACTTCGATGCCGTCGTCCGTCACGGGGGCTTCACCCGCGCGGCCGAAAGTCTTCACATCGCCCAGCCGGCGATCTCCGCGCAGATCCGGCGGCTCGAGACCGAACTCGGCACCGTGCTGCTCGAGCGGAGTACCCGCCGGGTCTCCCTGACGCACGCGGGCGAACTGTTCTGGGCGCGGACCCGGCGCGTTCTCGACGAGCTGGACAGCGCCCGCGCGGAACTCGACCAGCTCTCCTCCGTACTGCGGGGCCGTGTGCGCATCGGCGCCACCCAAGTGATGGGCACCCTCCAGCTGGCGATCCAGCTGGCCGACTTCCGCCGGCGCTATCCCGGCCTGGGTCTGTCGCTACGGTCCGGCCTGATGGAGATCCTGCTCGAGGCCCTCGACAACGGCGAACTCGACGTCGTCCTCGGCCCGATCCACGCCGACCTGCCGTCGCGGTACATCGCCAGGCCCCTGGTCGAGGAGAGCCTGGTCCTGGTCAGCCCACCGGGCCACAAGTTGAGCGACCCCGCCGGGGGGCTCGCGGCGGCCCGCGACGAGAGCTTCGTCTGTCTCCCGGCCGGCAGCGGGCTGCAGGACATCCTCACCAAGGCCGCTGCCGCCGCAGGCTTCGTCCCGCAGATCGAGTTCGAGACCTACAGTCCCGCCAGCATCCGGGAACTCGTCGCCGCCGGCCTGGGCGTCGCCCTCGTCGCGGCCTCCGCAGCGCACGCTCCCGGCCCACCGGTGGAGATCTATCCCCTCTCCCACCTCACCCACCCGGCCATCGGCCTGATCGTTCTCGACGACCGCCCGCTCACCCCGGCAGCAGGCGCCTTCCGCGACTTCCTGGCCCGCACCCTCCCCACCCCACCCGACCCCAACGACTGACCGGCAGCCGTTGGGGCAGCGAATGTGGCGGGCTTGTTCAGCGGGCGGTGCCGGCTCGGCGCTTGTTGTAGATGTCGAAGGCAACGGCCAGCAGGAGGACCAGGCCCTTCACGACCGATTGGGTCGACTGGTCGATGCCCATCAGCTGCATCCCGTTGCTCATCACGGCCATGATGAGACCACCGACCATCGCTCCCACGACGGTGCCGACACCGCCCGCGACCGCCGCGCCGCCGATGAAGGCCGCCGCGATCGCGTCCAGTTCGAACATGTTGCCGGCCGCGGGCTGGGCGCCGTTGGACCGCGACGAGTAGATGACACCGGCGACACCGGCCAGGAACCCCATGTTGACGAAGATCCAGAAGTTGACCTTGCGGACCTTGACCCCGGACAGCACCGCGGCGGACAGGTTGCCGCCGATCGCGTACACCTGCCGGCCGAGGACGGTGTTCTTCGTCATCAGCCCGTAGACGATGACGAGGACGGCCAGCACGATCAGCACGATCGGCAGGCCGCGGGCGTGGGCGAGTTGCCATCCGAAGTACAGGACGACCGCCGCGACCACCAGCACCCGGGTGACGAACAACGGGAAGGATTCCACCGGCTGCTCGTACCGGATCCGCGCCAGCCGGGTGCGGAACACACTGACCGTGTACCCCGCGATCGCGAGCACGGCGATCAGGATGGTGAACGCGTCGTACCCGTGACCGCCGATCAGGCCGTTCAGGAAGCCGCTGGCGACCTTCTGGTACTCCGCCGGGAACGGGGACAGCGAGACGTTGTCCAGCACCTGCAGCGTCAGGCCGCGGAACAGCAGCATGCCCGCCAGCGTCACGATGAACGCGGGCATCCCGACGTACGCGACCCAGAAACCGTGCCAGGCGCCGACCGCGACCCCGACCGCGATCGCCGCCACGACGCCGACCCACCAGGGTTGGCCGTGCTGGATCACCAGGACGGCCGACACCCCACCGGTCAGCGCGACGATCGAGCCGACCGAGAGATCGATGTGGCCGGCGATGATCAGGATCACCATCCCGATCGCCAGCACCAGGATGTAGGAGTACTGCAGCACGATGTTCGTGATGTTGCCCGGACTGAGCAGGACGCCGTCGGTCAGGAAGGCGAACAGCGCCACGATGACGACGAAGGCGATATAGATCCCGCTCTGCCGCAGGTTCCGCATGATCAGCGTCCGTGGATCGCTGGTGCCTACGTGCAGCGCCGCCGCAGGGGCGCTCTCCGCCACCGTGTCGTCTACTGGTGCGGACGGTTTGATGCTGGTCATCCGGCGAGCTCCTTCTCCCTGGTCATCAGCGCCATGAGACTTTCCTGGGTCGCCTGGCCGACCGGCTGTTCGCCGGTGATCCGTCCGGCCGACAGCGTGTAGATCCGGTCGCACATCCCGAGCAGCTCCGGCAGTTCGGAGGAGATGACGACGACGGCCTTACCGCGGGCCACCAGCCGGTTGATGATCGTGTAGATCTCGAATTTGGCGCCAACGTCGATACCGCGGGTCGGCTCGTCGAGGATCAGCACGTCCGGGTCCGTGAAGAGCCACTTCGACAGCACGACCTTCTGCTGGTTCCCACCGGACAGCGTGCCGACCACATCCATCACGGTGCGGGTCTTGATGTTCATCTCCCGGCGTCCGTCCTCGGCGACCTTGATCTCCTCGTTGCCGTTCACCCAGCCGGCCCGGGACAGCTTGCCGAGGGCCGCCGCGGAGACGTTCGCCCGGACATCGGCGATCAGGTTCAGCCCGTACCGCTTGCGATCCTCGGTGGCGTAGGCGATCCCCTGGCCGATCGCCTCGGCGACGGTTCGGGCGCGGACCTGCTGACCGTGCATGAACAGCCGGCCGCTGATGTTGCGTCCGTAGGACCGGCCGAAGATGCTCATCGCCAGCTCGGTGCGGCCGGCGCCCATCAGACCCGCGATGCCGACCACCTCGCCGGCCCGGACGGTGAAGCCGGCGCCGTCGACGACCTTGCGCGACTGGACCGGATGCCACACCGTCCAGTCCTCCACCCGGAGCACCTCCGGGCCGGGCTCGGAGGTCGCGTTCGGGGTAGAACGTCGCCAGGTCGCGGCCGACCATGCCCCGGATGATCCGCTCCTGGGTGGCCTCGCCGGAGCGCATGTCGAGCGTCTCGACGGTGCGCCCGTCCCGGATCACCGTGGTGGAGTCGGCGATCGCGGTGATCTCGCTGAGCTTGTGGGAGATCATGATGCAGGTGATCCCCCGGTCCCGCAGCCGGCGGAGCAGCTCGAGCAGATGAGCCGAGTCGACGTCGTTGAGGGCGGCGGTCGGCTCGTCGAGGATCAGCAGCCGGACCTCCTTCGACAACGCCTTCGCGATCTCGACCAGCTGCTGCTTGCCCACGCCGAGCTCGATCACCGGCGAGACCGGATTCTCGTCGAGCCCGACGGAGGTGAGCAGCTGCCGCGCTTCGGCATTGGTCCGGTTCCAGTCGATCAGGCCGCCCCGGCCGCGGCGCTCGTTGCCGAGAAAGATGTTCTCGGCGATCGACAGGTAGGGAACGAGAGCGAGCTCCTGGTGGATGATGACGACGCCGACGGCCTCGCTGTCCCGGATGCCGGTGAAGTGCACCGGCGCGCCGTCGAAGACGATCTCCCCGTCGTAGCTGCCGGTCGGGTAGACCCCGGACAGCACCTTCATCAGGGTCGACTTGCCGGCTCCGTTCTCGCCGCAGATCGCGTGGATCTCGCCTCGCCGGACGCTCAGCGAGACGTCCTCGAGCGCCTTCACGCCGGGGAAGCTCTTGCCGATCCCGCGCATCTCGAGCAGCACGTCGTTCATCCGCTCTCCTCCCCGATCAGCCGGCCGTCATTTGGCCTGGCCGGCGGCCACCTCGGCGGCCGTGTAGTAGTTCGAGTCGATGAGCGCCGTCTTGATGTCCTCCTTGAAGACGGTCTGGATCGGCAGCAGGTACGCCGGGACGACCTTGACGCCGTTGTTGTAGGTCTTGCTGTCGTTGGCCTCGGGGGTCTTCTTCTGCAGGAACGCCTCGGAGGCATTGACGGCCTGCTCGGCCAGCAGCCGGGTGTCCTTGAAGATGGTGGAGCTCTGGACGCCGTCGTTGATCAGCTTGACCGAAGCGATCTCGGCGTCCTGACCGGTGATCGCCGGGATCGGGCTGGCCGCCTTGCCGTAGCCGGCGTTCTGCAGGGCGGTGATGATGCCGCGCGAGATCCCGTCGTACGGCGACAGCACGCCGGCGACCTTGCTGCCGTCGTTGTAGCTCGAGGTCAGCAGGTTCTCCATCCGCTTCTGCGCGGCCTCCTGCTGCCAGCGCAGGATCGCGACCTGCTCGAGCTTGGTCTGCTTCGACTTCACCACCAGCGCGCCGCTGTCGAAGTACGGCTTGAGGGTGTCCATCGCGCCCTGGAAGAAGAAGTGCGTGTTGTTGTCGTCCAGTGAGCCGGCGAACAGCTCGATGTTGAACGGGCCGGTCTTGGTCCCCTTCGAGCCGTCCGCGTTCTCCAGCCCGAGCCCGCGCAGCAGCGCCTTGGCCTGGGCGACGCCGACCTTGTAGTTGTCGAAGCTGACGTAGAAGTCGACGTTCGCGCTGCCGCGGATCAACCGGTCGTACGAGATCACCGGGATCTTCTTGTCGGCCGCGGCCTGCAGCTGGCTGCTGAGCGCAGTACCGTCGATCGCCGCGATGACCAGGACATCGGCGCCCTGGGTGATCAGCTGGTCGACCTGTTGCGACTGGGTCGGGATGTCGTCGTTCGCGTACTGCAGATCGACCTTGTACCCCTTCGCCTCGAGCTTTTCCTTCACGGCCTTGCCGTCGGCGATCCAGCGCTCCGACGTCTGCGTCGGCATCGACACCCCGATGGTCAGATCACCAGGCTTCTGACTGGCGGTGTCGGTGGTCGCGCCCGCTCCCTCGCCGCCGCACGCAGCCAGGCCGAGCACCAGCAATGCGCCACTGAGAGTGGCCACGAACGTCTTCCTCACGAACTTTCCCCTTCCGGGACAAGTCACTGGCATAGCGACGGGTCCAGCGATTGTTAGCGCTCACATGTTTGCGTTCACACCGTGATCGGTCAAGGCGTAGGAAAGCACAACGGCCGTCACGGTCTCGTAACAACCGCCTCGTCGACGGTCCCCGGCTAGCGCGTCACTGTTGGTGGCGCTTCTTGAGCAGAGCGTGAGTACCGTCGCACAGGGGCTTCAGGGCCGAGCGACCGCAGCGGCACAGCGCGATCGTCGACCGGCCCGGATCGATCACCGCACCGGACTCGTCGCGCAGTTCGAAGTCGCCACGCACCAGTAGCGGGCCATCGGCGTACGCCTGGATCACGGCACAGTCACGGCGTTTCGGCTCTTCCATGACCACCCGGTGCCCAAACCTATGCAGCCGGTTTCTGCTCGGGTACCGGCGCCTCGGACAAGGAGACTGATAATGCAACTACCACCTGCACGGGGGCCGCTCAGCGGCTGGGTGATCGGCCGGCTGCACGGCGACACGGACCTGACGCCCCCATCGATTGCCGGCGAGCACCAGGCGCCGTGGGCTGACGAAGATCTTCAACTGGCACTGTGGTGCTGCTACGAGCTCAGCTATCGCGGCTTCGACGCAGTACCGGCCGAGGCCGAGTGGGATCCGGAGATCCTCGCGTTCCGCGCGGGTCTCGAGCAGCCCTGGTCGGACTGGCTCCGCGCCACCTGGTGGCCGGAGGCAACAACCGAGCCGGTCTCGACCCAGTTGCGCCGGATGGTCGACGCCGATGACGGCCCGCCGCTGGCGGCGTACCTGCGTCGGCAGGCCGACCTCACCCAGTTCGCCGAGTTCGTCGCCAACCGGTCGGTCTACCAACTCAAGGAAGCCGACCCGCACAGCTTCGGGATCCCCCGACTCGACGGCGCCGCCAAGGCCGCCCTGGTGGAGATCCAGGCCGACGAATACGGCGGCGGCCGGCCCGAGCGCATGCACGCAGAACTGTTCCGTACGACGATGCGCTGGCTGGGCCTCGATGACAGCTACGGCTACTACGTCCCCGACGTACCGGCCGTGACGCTGGCCCTGTCCAACGTGATGTCGCTGTTCGCTCTGCACCGGCGCTGGATCGGCGCACTCCTCGGCCACCTCGCGGCCCTCGAGATGACCTCGACCCTGCCGAACCGCCGGTACGCCGCCGGCGCCACCCGCCTCGGCGCCACCCCCGACCAGGCGCGCTACTTCACCGAACACGTCGAAGCCGATGCCGTCCACGAACAGATCGCCGCCCACGACCTCTGCGACACCTACGCCGCCGACCACCCCGAGGCAGTTCCCGACATCCTCTTCGGCGCCGCCTGCTCACTAGGCGCCGACAACCTCTTCGCCGGCCACCTCCTCACCACCTGGAACGATTCGTCCTGGGTACAGAGTTGTGCATGAGTGAGAACGAGCGCCTGATCGAGACCACTGTCGATGACGTCTTCGCCGTCCTGACCGACGGCTGGAGCTACGCGTCCTGGGTGGTCGGCGCCTCACACATCCGCGACGTCGACGCCGGCTGGCCGGAGCCCGGGCACAGCATCCATCACTCCGTCGGCGCCTGGCCGCTGCTCATCAACGACACCACCACGGTCGAGGAGTACGAGCCACTGCGCTATCTCCGGCTGAAGGTCCGCGCCTGGCCGACCGGCGAAGGAACAGTCGAGTTCGAGGCGACGGACGAGAACGGCCGCTGTCGTCTCGTCATGCGCGAACGCCCAGCCAAAGGACCGGCCACCCTGATTCCGAAGGCCCTGATCGACCCCGTCCTGCACGCCCGCAACGCAGAGACCCTCGACCGCCTCGCCGTACTCGCCGCGGCCAGCCGCTCCTAGCCCCAGCACTCGCCGCACCGGCCACGGTCCCTCGGGCGTGTCCCGGTGATGCAGACCAGACAGAAGGAACCCAGATGACCACCTGGTGATCACCGGTTGCTCCACCGGACTCGGCCGTGCCTTCGCCGAGGATGGGCTCAGAGGCGGGCGAGGGCGCGGCGCAGTGGGTCGAGGCCGAGGGAGCCTAGGTTGAGGGCGTCGCGGTGGAAGGTCCGGAGATCGAAGTCGGCGCCCTTGCGTTGCTGGGCTTCGGCGCGGGCCTGGAGCCAGATGCGCTCGCCGAGCTTGTACGACGGGGCTTGGCCGGGCCAGCCGAGATAGCGGTTCAGCTCGGACTGCAGCATCGCCGTCTCCATCCGGGAGTGGGCGCGGAGGAACTCGAACCCGAGATCCGCGTTCCAGGTCTCCCCCGGGTGGAACCCGAACGGGTTGTTCCGGGGAATCTCCAACTCCAGGTGCATCCCGATGTCCACAATCACCCGGGCCGAGCGGAAGCCTTGCGCATCGAGCATGCCGAACCGGGCTCCCGGCTCATCGAGATACCCGAGCTCCTCCATCAACCTTTCGGCGTACAGGCCCCAGCCCTCGCCGTGGCCGGAGACCCAGCAGCCGACGCGTTGCCAGCGGTTCAGCAGATCGGAGCGCACCATCGTCTGACCGACCTGAAGGTGATGCCCGGGCACACCTTCGTGATAGACGGTGGTGACTTCGCGCCAGGTCGCGAAGTCCTCGATCCCGGAAGGCACGGCCCACCACATCTGGCCCGGCCGCGTGGTCAGGTCCTCGCTCGGCGGGGTGTAGTAGATGACGCCGTCCGAGGTCGGCGCGATCATGCACTCGATCCGCCCGATCTCCGCCGGGATGTCGAAGTGCTTACCGCCAAGCTCCTGTACGGCGGAGTCGGCGAGCTCCTGCATCCAGTCGCGGAACGCCTCCTTGCCATGGATCTTGCGACTCGGATCCGCGTCCAGCACCGCGGCCATCGCCGGGATACTGCGCTCGCCGTTGTTCAGCGAGGCCGCGATCGTCTGCATCTCCTGCTCGATCCGGGCCAGCTCCTCCCAGCCCCACGCGTACGCCTCCTCCAGATCGAGGGTCGCGCCGATGTGATTGCGGGAAGCGAG
>CAVUFT010000002.1:0-162299 GCA_963740725.1 uncultured Actinomycetota bacterium | reverse complement strand
GTCATGTTTATGTCTACCTTGCTCGACTCATCGTATTGCTCGGCAGCTGGTTCCGTCGGTTGCCGACTGGTGGGCCGGGAGGGCGGTTGTCGAGCGGCTCGGTCAGGCGTTGATGACAGCTGATCCGGCGAGTGGTGGAGTGCTGGCTCGGCACCCGCTGGGCTTTCTCGCGCCTGAGGTCTGGATGTCCGAGGCTCCTGACACCGAGATTCCGGTGCGGGCGGGTGAGGTCGGGCGACGGTGGGATGCAGTCTCGACGGCGCTTCGGGCGGTCGGGGTCGAAGAGGATGTCGACGAACGCTCGTTGGAGTGGGTGCGCGGCGTCGCCCACCTGGTCGTGACTCTGTTGCCACTGGTCGAGCGCGGGCTGGGAAAGGCGATCGAGCCGAGATCCGCGGCCGGCCGGAAGCTGCGGGACGCTGTCGAGCGGCAGCAAGAGCTGATCACCGCCGAACGGAACGCGTGGGCGGCGGCCGAAGGATGGCAGGAACCGCTGACACCGGCCGATGCCCGCTCGGCACTGACAGTTGCCCAGGGCAAGGAAGGCGGAGTGTTCTCCTTCCTCAGCGGCGACTGGCGCAAGGTGAAGAAACTGGTCCGCTCCCGGCACGACTCCTCCGGACGAGCCGTTCAGCCGTCGATAACAGAGCTCCTCACGAACCTCGTCGCAGCGCAAGACGCGACCGCCGCAACCACGCAGTACGGAACCGAAACCGAACGCGTCTGGGGCACAACCGATCCAGCAGACCTCACCAAACGCCTGCAGGACTTACGAAAGAACCCGGACCTCGCCGCTTGGCGCGACGCCCTCGCAGGAACCGACGCCGAACCGGAGCACGGGATGACGGGGTTGATGAGCGGGTGGTGGCGCGGTGGGGTGAGGTGGCTCGGGCGGCGGGTGATGCTGAGGGGGCCAGTTGGGGGTTTTTGGAGGGGTGGGACTCGGGGCTGACCTTGGGCTTCGTGCGGGAGGTCTCGGCGAAGGTGGCGTCGGGCGAGCTGAATCCGGTGATCCGGGCGGTGGCTCCGGCGATGCGGGAACTCATCGAAGGACCCGCCCGCGTGGCAACCGCCGTACGGAAGCTCGAAGCGACTCCTGCGCAGTTGGAGTACGCCGTTTGTGCGCAGCATTGGGAGCGGGCTCGGGCGACTGGGGCGCGGTTGTCGTCGGGTCAGCTGGACGATGTTGTTGGTGAGTTGAGTCTGGTGTACGACGAATTGGCGACCGTCAATGCCGACGTGGTGGTGGCCGGCGTACGGCGGCGGTTCCTGGATGAGGTCGCGCATTCCGAGCTGAGTGTGACCGGGATGTCTGCTGAGGATCGGGCGCGGAAGAAGACGTTCGCGGCCGGGCGGCGGGAGTTGGAGCACGAGTTCGGGAAGGTGATGCGGTACAAGTCGATCCGCGAACTCGCCTCGGGCGCCCCCGGTTCGGTGGTATCGCTGCTGCGACCTGTCTGGCTGATGAGCCCGTCATCGGTATCGGACACGTTGCCCCTCGACGCGTCGTTCGACGTGGTGATCTACGACGAGGCGAGCCAGATCCCCATCGAGGAAGCGATTCCAGCCCTGCACCGCGCCCCGCAGGTGATCGTGGTCGGCGACCAGATGCAACTACCGCCGACGCAGTACTTCCGCGTCACCACGCCCGATCCGGAAGAGCCCGACGACGACTCCGTCGGGATCGCCTGACCGACGACAGCTTCCTCGCGATCAGTGCCCTGCGGCTCGCGTCAACGATGCTGACCTGGCACTACCGCAGCCGCTCAGAAGCCCTGATCTCCTTCAGCAACGCCGCCTTCTACCAAGGCAAACTAGCAACAATCCCAGACCGCTTGCCGGCGACACCCAGCGCCACCGTGGACCGTCCGCGCCGGCTCTGCAATCGAGGTCGGCGTCCAGCCCGAGGTCGCGGACGGCGCACCGGCAAACAGAACCGGCGACGTACCGGCGAACAGCACTGACGTCGTGCTGGCGAAGGTGGCGGACGGCGTGCTGGCGGGAAGCATCACGTCGGTGCGGGTGGTCGACGGCGTTTATGTACGGCGTACGAATCCTGCCGAGGCCGCGTGGATCGCGGGGCTCGTGCGTGAGTTGCTCGGGCGCGAGACGGGGAAGAGTGTCGGGATCGTCGCGTTCTCTGAGGCTCAGCAGGGTGAGATTGAGCGGGCGTTGGACGAACTGGGCGAGGAGGATCCGGAGTTCGGGGCGCGGTACGAGGCGGAGCAGATCCGGACTCGCGACGACCAGGACGCTGGGTTGTTCGTGAAGAATCTGGAGAACGTGCAGGGCGACGAGCGCGACATCGTCATCATGAGCGTCTGCTACGCGGCCGGGCCGGACGGGCGGATGCTGATGAACTTCGGCCCGATCAACACCTCCGGCGGCGAGAAGCGCCTGAACGTCATCTTCAGCCGCGCCCGCGAACACATGGTGATCGTCTCCAGCATCGAACCAGAAGCAATCACCAACACCTACAACGACGGCGCCAATACCCTTCGCCGCTTCCTCACCTACGCCAACGCCGTCTCCCACGCCAACTCCGAGGCGACGCGAGCAGCCCTAGCCCCGTACGCCGCCAGTCGCCCAGGCGCCCGATCCCCTGCTCCCCCTTCGCACCGCTCCGCCGTGATCGAGCAACTGGCAGAAGCGCTGCGCGAACGCGGAGTCGTCGTCGAAACCGAAGTCGGCGAATCAGTCTTCCGCTGCGACCTCGCCCTACGCCTCCCCGGCCACAAGGGCCACCGCATCGCAGTACTCGTCGACACCCCCGACCGCGTAGCCAACGACACCCTCCTGGAACGCCTCACCACCCACCCCCGAGCCCTCACCACCGGCGGCTGGAAAGTCCACCACATCCTCACCACCGACTGGACCGACTCCCCCACCCCCCTCCTAACCCACCTACTCGACTCCCTCCACCGCCCCACCGACTAGCCCACCGCGCACCTTCCCCCCACCAGCCGTCGCCACGCCCCGCGCGCTGACCTAGGGCGATGCGCCGGAACGCGGACCGACTCCAGCGCCGCGCCTCCTCCAGGCGCGCGCCCATCGCCAGTCAGCAAGGTCGAGTTAGAGCGACGTGCAGAGGTGCCAGAGGGGTGGGTAGTAGCGCAGGTCCAGGCCCGAGCGGAGATACCCAGCACCCGAGCCGGCCCCCCGCGCCGCGCACCGCCAGTCTGCCCGCCCAGCGCCGCGCACCGATAGCCGGCCGCTGCGCCACGCGGAAGAGGCCCCGCCTCACGCCACTGCCGCGATTTTCGTCCGCTGCCGCCTTATCCGCCACCGGCCGAAAACCTTGCCAGCCACTGGCGCACGTCGGCGAAGGCGCCACCAGCGCGCACCGGGCGGGGAGGTCTGGCGCCGCGGGGGTGAAGCAGGTGCCGGGGATGAAGCAGGTGCCGGGGTGAGGCCCAGGTGCCGGGGTGAAGCCCAGGTGCCGGGGGTGAAGCTCAGGTGCCGGGGTGAAGCCCACGTAGTCGTGACTAGAGGACGACTTCGTGGGTCCAGTCGGCGCGTGGTTGGGTGTGCAGGCGCCAGTAGTGGTCCGCGATGTCGTCCGGGTCCCAGGGTGAACCGGGTGCGACCCCGCCGCTCACGGTCACGGTGGCGGCGTGGATGCCGGCGGCGCCGTACTGCTGGTCGAGCATGGTCACGAGCGCCCGCACCCCGGCCTTACCGAGCGAGAGACTCAGATAGTCGGACTTCGGTTGCGGCATCCCGCCGGTGATGAGGAAGGTCCCGCTGCCGCGCTCGACCATTGCCGGTACTACGTGCGCTGCGACCGTGATCGCACCAACCACGTTCACCGCCCAAGCGTCGAGGTGCTGCTGCGCGGACAGATCACCAAGTGCATCGGCTTGGATCACCGCTGCGTTGTAGACGACAACATCCGGTACGCCGTGCGCCGCGACCACCCGATCGATTGCGCTCCGCAGCCCGGCCTCATCCGAACTGTCCGCCGCGACCGTCACGACCTCAGCCCCGACGCCGGCATCGGAGACGGCTCCCGCTCCGCTCCGTTCCCGCTTCGGCTAGGGCGGTTGCTGCGGAGTTTAGGGTCTGTTCTGAGCGGGCTATCAGGCCGGCTGGCATTCCTTCGCGGAGGAATCGCCTGGCTACTGCGATGCCGATCCCAGGTCCGACTCCGACGACAACGACTCCGCTCATAGCAAGACCGTAGAGCCTGCCCCCGACGGCAAGGTCAAGTTAGAGCGACGTGCGGAGGTGCCAGAGGTGTGGGTAGTAGCGCAGGTCGAGGCGGGAGCGGAGGTAGCCGGCGCCTGAGGAGCCGCCGGTGCCTGGTTTGGTGCCGATCATGCGCTCGACCATGACGACGTGACGCGCGCGCCAGGCGGCGGCGAGTTCGTCGTGCTGGAGTAGAGCTTCGGCGAGTTCCCAGATCGCGCCGTACTGACCGCGATCCCCCGCGACCGTCTGCAGCGCGTTGTACAGCTCGTCATCCGAGCCAGTCGTGAAACCCAGCCTTCTCCAGTACGACGAGGAACGCGTCCCAGAGTGTCGGCTCCTCGAGGCGACGCTGGAGGCGGACCTTCTCGTCCTCGGTCAGCCCACGGAACCGCTTCACGAACGACGGATCCTTGGCAGCCGACAGGAACTCGATCTCCCGGAACTGCACCGACTGGAACCCGCTGGCCGGAGACAGCCGATGCCGGAACTCGCCGAAGTCCTGCGGCGTCATCGTCTCCAGGATGTCGACCTGCTGGGTCAGCGTCCGCTCGATCGTGTGGACCCGGCGGAGCAGGTGCTGGGCGAGCCAGAGTTCGCCGGACAGCATCGCGTCGCGGGACGCGGTCATCTCGTGCAGGACCTGCTTGAACCACAGCTCGTAGACCTGGTGGATGGTGATGAACAGCAATTCGTCGTGCGCCGGCGGATCGGATTCGAGCCGCTGCTGGTCGAGCAGCTGCCCCAGCCGCAGGTAACTACCGTAGGTGAGCCGCCCGCCTTCCTCACCGAAGTGAACGTCGACCCCGTCCCACCGCCCGGTCACCGTTTCGCTGCCGGTCCGGGCCCCATCTGTCTCACTCGCGCTGGTCACGAGGCCGAGGATAACCGTCCTCACGCACAGTAATCAGCGCGATGCGAAAATCCGGATGTGGTGACCGCAGGTGAAGTCGCTCGTTGCTAAGGAAGAGAGTTTGGACGACTGTCAAGGAGCGGCGACCGCGCAATGAGCACGACCAGAACCCTGCAACGGCGACGCCCAGCCGCACACGCACCAGCCCACGCACCAGTTCACGAGCCTGCGCACGCGCCGACCTCGGCGCCGGCCGCACCGATCAGCCCCGCCGATGTCGAAGCGGCCCTGCTCGACAACTACCCGGACCTGGTCCGCCTGGCCTACGCGAACCTGCCGGCCAAGCTCCCCCGGCACCGCCGCGTCCTCGCGGCCCACACCGTGGTCCAGCACGCACTCAAAGGCCACGAAATGCTCGGCGTGACTGACGCCAAAGCATTCGTCCGCGACCGCGTCCAAGCGGACGCAATCAAACAAGCACAAGCCCGTACGCCGTTACGCCGCAAACCCCAAGCCTGGGCCCTTCACCTCCAAGCCCTGATCGAGCCAACCGACCCGAGCGACCCGTGCTCGCTCAAGCCGGCCTGTCGCGCCGAGCTCCTCCGGCGCAACACCCGCGCCGCCAACCTGGTGATCGTCGTGACCACCCTGCTGGCGCTCGGCATCCTGACGTCACTCCTCATCAACAGGTGAAGCGGGCTGCCGCCCAGTCCGCGTGATCCGAACCATTGCCATCACCGGCATCACTCACGACCAACTGAACCTGCGCCTGCCCACCTAACGCAGCCGACAGATTCACCCCCGCACCACCGCCGGTCATCCGCGGCGTAGATGCCAGTACGACGCCGTCGCCGGACCGCACCTCGAACGCAACGCTCCCCGATCCACCGACCTCGGCATCCAGCCCGACCGTCGCCTCGAAGCGCGTGCACCCGCTCGGCACGTCCAGCGTGATCAGCGAAGAAGCGTGCGCCCCGAACCCCTTCGCATAAGTCGTTCCGCCAACGCGCAGCGGACCACCATCACCACCGACGTCCTCACCATTGCTGGTATCCCGCTCAACCGGCCCCCAGCCATTAGTCGGCGTCCCCACGAACGGCAGATCACTAGCCCACCGCTGACCAGGCGCCAACGGCAACTCCACCCGCGCCGAAGCCCCGACGACTCCCTGATCCGAGGTCGTCGTCGCCACCAGGTCATAGCTACCGAAGCCCGCAGTAAGCGCCGGAGTCACCGTGAAGTTCGCTGTCTTAGTCTCCTGAGCAGCAACATCCCCCAGCGACACCGAAGCCGGCTCGACCGTCCAACCATCCGGCACAGCCAACGTGACAGCCGTGTTCCGCACCGGAATAGCGCACTCACCAGTGACCTTCACCTGGACCGTCAAAGGCTCACCCTGCTTGGCGTCACCCTGTGGCTGCAACACGGTCGTCGGGTCGCAAGCAGGTTCCCCGGTCACCGCAGGAGCGCCCGTCACAGCTTCAGCAGACGAGAGCGGTCGCAGCGTCACGGAGTACGAGCGCGGTTGGTTCGGGTCGATCTTGTACGGCGCCTGTACTCCGTTCGGCGTCTCGCCCATCCCGGTCTCGGCGTCCTCGACATGCAGAGTCGTCCAGCCCTTGTTCCGCACAAGCGGCCGCTGGAAGTCGTACTCCGCACGATCCAGTCCGTCGTACTGCGTGACGCTGACGTCGACCGTGTCTCCCTTGGCCGCAGCCACCAGTACGCCGTTGCGCGAGTCGGTCAGGCTGGTCCAGCGGGTGTCAGTGTGGTTGCCGTAAGCCTGCGGCCGGGAGTAGCGCACGTACTGCTGTTCCACGCTGCTCCGGTAGACACCGACGCGAGTCCCGGAAGCCCTGTCGCTGTAGCTCTCCTCAGGACCACGGCCGTAGTACGCGAACCGGCTGAGTGAGTCCGGAACCTGCAGAGAGAAGCCGACGCGAGGCAGGTACGGCAGGCTGCCCAGCTTGCTGCCGTGCGGCGTCACCTGGTGCGCAAGGGTGATCGCGCCGGCCGCGTCGATGGTGTAGGTCATCGTCTGGTCGAACGAGAGCTCGTCCGCATGACCAGGGGCAGCGACCTTGCTCGGTACGACGACCTGGACCCGGCCGTCGGGCAACGTCGAGGTCGCTGACCGTACCGCGGGTCGTCTGGAGCCGGTCGAGACCGATCGCGTTCCAGACCTGCCGATCGGCGGTACCCCAGTCGTAGGTCTCGTTCGACGTCGGCGGCCGCCAGACATCCAGCTCCGGCCCGCGCTTCAGCAACTCCTTGCCGCGAGCAACCAGTGAGCTCAACGCACCTTGATCGAAGGTGTAGCGGAAGTCCTTCCCGGAGACCACGAGCTTCGAGGTGCCCGATACCGCAACCTTGCCTGCGGCAGGGCGACCCCCGACGCCCGCGACGACTGTTCCGCCTAAGCGGAACTGGTCGCGCTGGAGAACTGCCCTCGCAGCAGGCGAGACGCCAGGCCCGGCGGGAGGCGTGGCCGAGACGGCGTCCAGCGAAAGGAAGCGCTCCAGCGATCGCGGATTGTCGGCCGCAACAGGCAAGGTGACGACCCGCGAACTGTCAGGCGGCAACGTCACCGGCACCGACCCCTGCCGGATCACCGCATCCGCCTGTCGCACGGCCCAGCGCAGGTCAAACGTCAACGGCGCGAACTGCTGCTCGTTCCGCACCGTCACCACACCAGGCGAGGCCGAACTGAACCGCACCGGCGATTGCGCCCAAGCCATCTCAACAGTTTCCGGCTGCAGATACCGGTCGGTCCCAACCAGACCATCCGTCCCGGACAGACTGATCCCCAGACTCTGGAACCGCCCCGCATCGACGACCTTCTCGAAGTCGAGCGCCAGCACAGCCTCCGACCGAAGATCCACCCCGGACGCCACCTCAGAAGAAGTCATTGCCTTGGGCAAGATCCGGATCTGATCGAAGGTCCCGTGCGCGAGCCGCCCCTGGACCTGGTCCTGCTGGGTCTGCGCATTGCGCCCGACATTCACCTCCCACAGCCCTGGTTCGAGCTTGCCCGTCACAGCAGTCCGCGCGACCTCGGCCCCATCGACGTACAGGACCAGCGCCGACCCGTCGTACGTTCCGGTGACCCGATGCCAACTACCAACCCAGTCAGCCGGAACAGGAGCCGTGATCGCCTTCTCCTGGCCGGCAACAGTCACCCGGAACTCCAGCGTGGAGGCGCCAACCATCTGCAACGCGTACTGCTGTCCCTTGGTGAGAATCGGGAACGACCCAGTCCAAGACCCTGGTTTAACCCATGCATCAAGGCTCAGACCGTCGGAAACATCAAGTGATGGATCACGAAACACATCCACGAAGTCGTCCAAGCTCGACAACTCCACACCCTGCCCCTGATGCCCGGCACCAAGCGCGGGCTTCCCGACAAAGAACGCCTGCGTACTACGCGGCGACGAGTCGGGCGTGAGCTTCAACGGCTGCGCGAGGTTCTGCTCGGCCCAGTCCCAGATGAAGCCGCCCTGCATCGACGGGTACTTGCGAGCCAGCGCCCAGAACTGGTCGAAGTTCCCGAGACCGTTGCCCATGGCATGGGCGTACTCACCCATCACGATCGGCTTGGTGAACGTCTTCGCCTTGTTCTCCAAGCGACGCCGGAGTCGGATAGCGCGGCCCCGCGACATCGGCGTACGGCGCATCGCCGTCGGGACTGTTGGACTGGTGATAGAGCAGCCGCGTCGGCTCGTTGGCGTCAGCCCACGAAGCCATCGCGTAGTGCGCCGTCCCGAGCCCGGCCTCGTTGCCGGTGTCCCAGAACACGACGCTCGGGTGGTTCTTGTCCCGCTCGACCATCGCGACGAACCGATCGTGGTACGCCGCCTGCCACTCCGGCTTCGACGCCAGGCAGACCGACGGGCACGACTCGTGCGCGTGCGTCTCGATGTCGACCTCGTCGTCGATCAGCAGCCCGTACCGGTCGGCCAGCTCGTACCAGTACGGGTCGCTCTCGTAGTGCGAAGTACGGACGGCGTTGACGTGCAGCTTCTTCATCAGCTGGACGTCCTTCTCCATCGCCGCATGCGTGATGTGCCGCCCGGTCTCCGGATCGGTCTCGGACCGGTTCACGCCGCGGAACAGGATCCGCTTGCCGTTCAGCAGGATCTGCTTGTCGCGGACCTCGATCTCGCGGAAGCCGACCTTCTGGCTGGTCCGGTGGACGACCTTGCCGGACGGATCCGTCAAGGCGAGAACCAAGCTGTAAAGCGTCGGCGTCTCGTCCGACCACTTCGCCGGATTGCTGACCACGCCACTCAACCGAGAGCCCGCGGCGCCGGTCAGCGTCGTCACCACCTGCCCGCGCGGATCACGCAGTACGGCGCTGACCTGGTAGCCCGCGCCCGCACCCTCGACCGAGGCGTCGACGGCAAGCGTCGCGTCGCGATAGGCAGCGTCGAGATCCGTGGTGACGTAGGCGTCCTGGATCCTTGCCTCCGGCACCGAGTACGAGAAGACGTCGCGGAAGATCCCGGCGTACCGCCACTGGTCGTAATCCTCCAGATAGGACCCGGAGCCCCAGCGATGCACCTGCACAGCAAGCGTGTTCCGGCCCGGCTTCACCGCAGAGGTGATGTCGAACTCGGCCGGACTGTACCCACCCTGGTCGTAGCCGATGTACTTGCCGTTGACCCAGACGAAGTAGCCGCTCGTGACACCTTCGAAGCGCACCAACTGCCGCCGGCCACTCTCACCAGCCGGGATGTCGAAGCTCTTCACATAAGCGCCGGTCGGATTCACGTCGCGCGGCACGCGAGGCGGCGCGTCCGGCCAGACCTCCTCGGGGATGTTGCGGAACATCGGGTGATCGAGGAAGTCGCTCTGCCAGGTGTGCGGCACCTGCACCGTCGACCAGCCCGAGGTGTCGAACCCCGGCTGCTGATACCCGGCCGGCACCAAGGACGGCGTATCCACCAGCTTGAACTTCCACGCCCCGTCCAGCGAGCGCACATACGGCGAATCACCCGCCCGTACTGCGGACGCCTCGTCGGCGTACGGCCAGAGTCGGCTGTGCGGCGCGACCTGGCCTTCGGCGACCATGCCTGGGTTCTCCAGGTAGGTGTAGACGTCGCTCGGCCCGTCGACCGCCGCGGCCCGGCCGGGGAGTGCTGCGGTCAGCGCCCCAGCCAGTCCGCAGGTGAGTAGAAGAGCCAGCACTTGCACGATGGGCCAGCGGAAGGCGGGGCGGAAAGACATGCAGCTCTCCTCACGATCGAACACAATCAATCAGCGGTGGGCTCGCGCCGCACGCTAGAACGCGCGCCGCGACCGGGTCAAGGGCTCGGTTGTCCCACGTTTTCCCACACTTTCGCTCACTCGACGTATTGACCCCCTCACAAAACGCGCCTTACCTTTCGATGGAAGCGCTCTCTTCCTACCGCCCCAGGGAGATCCATCATGATCGCCGGACTCGTCACGACTGCCCTGCTGACAGCGATGTCACTCCCCGCGGGAGCGCCGCCACCTCCAGCCCCCTCGACCCCGGCGGTGCCGATGAGCGCTCAGGCCACCATCTGCAACAAGTACTGCGACGCCCGCGACCCGGCGCTGTCCCCGGGCGACCGGAGCCCGGTCAGCGCGACGATCTTCGGCCGCACACTCCGGCTGCACTTCGACGACAACGACGCGATGGGCTGGGCCTCGATCGAGAACGGCAGCCCCGGCGACGAGGTCTGGCTGGACCGCTCGATGGACGGCGGCCGTACCTGGTCGGGCGGCAGCCGGCTCGGCAACACCGCGATCCCGTCCGGCCAGACCGGCTGGCGTACCCAGATGTTCAACGTCGACGACTGGAACAACCTCGGCGTCGGCGCCCTCCGCGCCTGCGGCAAGGCCGGCGACCGCGCAGACATCGCCTGTACTGCGTGGGCCCGGACCACCTGGAACGCGTGGGACCGGCGTACGGCGGCAGCGACCGCGCAGATGCAGTTCTACAACCTCTCGACCGGGAAGTTCGACACCACCGGCTGGTGGAACAACGCCAACGCGCTGAACGCGATCATCGACAACGCGCGCATCTCCGGGATGAACAGCTACAAGTACGCGATCGGCAAGACGTACGACCTCAACGTCAATGCCGCCGAAGGTCAGTTCCGCAACGACTATATCGACGACACCGGCTGGTGGGGTCTCGCGTGGATCGCTGCCTACGACTACACCGGCGAGGCCCGCTACCTGCAGACCGCGAGAGCCGACGCCGACCACATGGCGGCGTACTGGGACAACACGTGCGGCGGTGGGGTCTGGTGGAGTGAGGCGAAGACGTACAAGAACGCGATCTCCAACTCGCTCTACATCCAGCTCAGCGCCGCCCTGCACAACCGCATCCCGGGCGACACGACCTATCTCCAGCGAGCGCAGAACGGCTGGACCTGGTTCCAGCAGACCGGGATGATCAACAGCTCGCACCTGGTCAACGACGGCATCAACCTGTCCACCTGCAAGAACAACGGCGACACCGCCTGGACCTACAACCAGGGCGTCCTCCTCGGCGCACTCACCGAGTTGTCCAAGGCAACCAACAACAGCGCCTACCTCACTACTGCTCGCCAGATCGCCGACGCGGCAACGACTTCGTCCAGCCTCAACACGGCCGACGGAATCCTCCGGGAGCCCTGCGAATCCGGCGATTGTGGCGGCGACGGCCCGACCTTCAAGGGCGCGCATGTCCGCGGCCTCGGCAAGCTGAACGCGGCTCTGTCCGATCACCCTTACACGACCTACCTGCGGCGCAACGCCGACCGCGCCTTCGCTTCCGATCGAACGGCGATGGACCAGTACGGTCTGCGCTGGTACGGCCCGATCGACAAACTCGACGCCGCCCGCCAGCAGAGCGCCCTCGACCTCATGAATGCCGCCTCATGAAGCGTCTCGCCGTAGTTCTCGCCTTGATAGGTGGGCTTCTAGCTACGACTGCACCCACCGCTCAGGCAGTGCCGGCAGTCAAGACGTTGCGGGTGATGCCGCTCGGCGACTCGATCACCGCCGGCGTCGGCAGCCCGACCTCATCCTCCTACCGCCGCCCACTCGCAACCCTGATCAGCAGCCAGTCCCGGTACGCCGTGAACTTCGTCGGTTCCCAAGCTTCGGGCAACCTGGCCGACCTCTCCAATGAAGGCCACAGCGGCTGGATCATCGACCAGGTCCGCGCTGAGATCGACGGCTGGATGGCCGGGGCGCGACCCGACGTCGTCACCCTGCACCTAGGTATCAACGACCTCAACCGCAACGTCGACGTACCGAATGCCCCGGCCCGCTTCAAAGGCTTGGTCGACCGGATAGTCGCCGACAAGCCCGGCGTGACCGTGCTCGTCCTCGGCCTGATCCCGACCACCCCCGGGCTCGAGTCCAAGGTCGCCAGCTTCAACGCCGCGATCAAGTCCGCCCTCACCAACCCCAAGACCCGATACGTCGAACCGCCGGCGCTCACGTCCGCCGAAATGGCCGATGGGCTGCACCCCAACGACGCCGGATTCCAGCGAATGGCCCAGGCCTTCTACCCGGCCTTGGATCGCGCGTACTCCGACGGCGTGATCGCCGCGGCGCCTGCTCTCAACGCAGGCAACGAGGCGGGCGGTTCCGGCAAGGTGCGCTGGGCGGATTTCGACGGCGACGGGCGGATGGACTACCTCACGGTCGCGAGCAACGGCGCAGTACAGGCCTTCCTCAATCGAGGCGGCGACGGTCGCGGCGGTTGGTCGGGGCTCGGCCAAGTGGCGACGGGCGTGACGACCGACGGGACGCGGGTCCGCTTCGCTGACTTCGATGGCGACAGCCGAGCTGACTACTTGGTGATCAACGCCAACGGCTCGGTCTCGGCGTGGCTGAACCGTGGCGGCGACGGTCGCGGTGGCTGGTCCTCGATCGGCCAGGTCGCGTCAGGCGTGACCACTGACCAGAGCTCCGTGCGATTCGCCGACTTCGACGGTGACGGCAAGGCCGACTATCTGACGATCGCAGCTAGCGGTGCGGTCCAGGTCTGGTTGAACCGTGGCGTGAACAACTGGTCGGCTCTCGGTCAGGTAGCCACCGGTACGACGACAGCCCGGTCGACGGTGCGGTTCGCCGATCTCGATGGGGACACCCGGACGGACTACAGCACGATCGCGACCGACGGATCCGTGCAGAGTTACCTGAATCGCGGCGGTGACGGCCGCGGTGGCTGGCTGCTGCTGGGCAAGGTCGCGACCGGGCTGACCACGACGGCCGACCGCGTCGCGTTCACCGACTTCACCGGCGACGGCAACGCCGACTACGCAATGGTCGATCTCACGACGAACGCTGCGATCGTCTATTCCTGGGCCGGTGGTGACGGTCATGGCGGCTATCTCAGCCTCGGCCAGGTCGCGGCCGGCGTACCGGTCGGGTGATGATCATGCGACGCTGGTTGATCCTCGTCATCTCGTTGCTCCTGGCAACCGCTGCGTTGCCGGCGATGGCCTTCACCCCGAAACCGCCGCGGCTGGCCACGCCCTGGACGAACCAAGTTTCGGTGACGAACCCGCTGCCGGAGTACCCGCGGCCGCAGTTGACCCGCACCCAATGGCAGAGCCTCAATGGGGTCTGGCAGTTCGCACCAACGGCCAACCTCAACACCCCACCGACCGGGTCGAACCTCGCCGAGGAGGTGCTGGTCCCCTACCCGATCGAGTCCGCGCTGTCCGGCATCCAACGGCACGAGGAGCGGATGTACTACCGGCGTACGTTCACCGTGCCTGCGGGCTGGTCCGGGCAGCACGTCCAGCTCAACTTCGGCGCGGTCATGTGGCAGTCGAAGGTCTGGGTGAACGGGACACTGCTCGGCACGCACGAGGGCGGGTACGACGGCTTCTCGTACGACGTGACATCCGCGCTGCGAGCTGGTTCCAACGAGATCATCGTCGGCGTCTGGGCTCCCGTCGACACCCAGGACATCCCGCTCGGCAAGCAACGACTCAACCGCGGGGGCATCTGGTACACCCCGTCGTCGGGCATCTGGCAGACGGTCTGGCTGGAGCCGACTCCGGCCACTCGCATCACCCGACTCGACACCACTCCGAACGTCGCTGCGGGCGGCCTCGACCTCGTAGTACAGGGGTCTTCTGCTGGGCAGGCTGTGCATGCGCAGGTGTTGTCCGGCGGGCAGGTGGTCGGTGAGGCTAACGGGACCACGGGGACGAGCTTCCGGGTTCCAGTGCCGAATGCGCGGCTCTGGTCTCCTGACGATCCGTTCCTCTACGACTTGGAGGTGACGCTCGGCAGCGACGCGGTTGGTGGGTACTTCGGGATGCGTTCCGTCGGCAAGGCGATGCTGGGCGGCGTACTGCGGCCGACGCTCAACGGGAAGTTCGTCTTCCAGCTGGGGACTTTGGATCAGGGGTATTGGCCCGATGGGCTCTACACCGCTCCGACCGATGACGCACTGCGGTTCGATCTCGAGCAGCAGAAGGCACTCGGGTTCAACATGGTCCGCAAGCACATCAAGGTCGAGTCGGATCGCTGGTTCTACTGGGCCGACAAGCTCGGATTGATGGTCTGGCAGGACATGCCCGCGCTGGTGGCCGGCCGGAACGCTTCGGCGACCGGCGAGGCGCGGTACGAGACCGAGCTGCGGCGGATGGTCGACAACCACAAGGGCATCACGTCGATCGTGCAGTGGATCCCGTTCAACGAAGGATGGGGCGAGTTCCAGGCGGGCCGGATCACGGATCTGGTGAAGTCGCTGGATCCTTCGCGGCTGGTCAACCACAACTCGGGTTCCAACTGCTGCGACTCCGATCCCGACCCTGGCAACGGCGACATCATCGACGACCACATGTACGTCGGTCCGGCGGTGGCGCGGGCTCCCTCGGCGACTCGGGTTCTGCAGCTCGGTGAGTTTGGTGGGCTCGGGCTGCATGTGCCTGGGCATGAGTGGTCGACCGGCGACACCTTCGCCTACGAGATGTTGCCGACACCGGAGGCGCTGACGAATCGCTATGTGCAGATCGCGGATCAGCTGCCGGATCTGATCACCGGGTCGGGGCTGTCTGGCTCGGTCTACACCGAACCGACCGATGTCGAGGACGAGATCAACGGGTTCTTCACCTACGACCGGCAGGTTCAGAAGATGGACTTCGCTCGCGTCCGGGAGGTGAACCTGCGGGTGCTGGCCGCGGCTAGCGGGACCAAGCTTCCGACCGGCAAGCTTGTGTCGTTCCGGGTCACGACGCCGAACTACACCAATCGCTATCTGCGGCACGTCAATGGTGTCGCTGCGACCGAAGTGATCGATGCTGGCAGCAACCAAACCCTCAAGCAGGATGGGAGTTTCTGGGTCCGAGCTGGATTGTCCAACAGCAGTTGCTACTCCTTCGAGTCGCGCAACTTCCCGGGTCAGTATCTGCGTCAGCGAGATCTTCGGGTCTACAAGGAAGGCCAACTCCGGCGGGTCTTTCGCGGCGGATGCGACCTTCTGCGCTCGGTCAGGCTTGAGCGGCGGCGGTACGTCGTTGGAGTCGGCGGCCCGGCCCGGCTTCTTCCTGCGGCATCGCAACTCGGAGGTCTGGCTGGACGCCGACACAGGTGGTTCGTACCGCGACGACGCGACCTGGAATCTAGTCCCCGCCTGGTGGAAGAGCGGTGCCGACCTCGCCGTCGGCCAGACGCGGACCTTCCGGGTGACCACGCCCGGCTACACCAACCGGGTCTTGCGCCACCAGAACGGCCTGGCCCGGACCGACGTGATCGACGCCGGTAGCTCCTTGGCAGATCGCCAGGACGCAAGCTTCGTGATCCGGCCCGGTCTCGCCGAGAGCAGTTGCTACTCGCTCGAGTCGGTCAACTATCCCGGGCAATACCTCCGGCACAGCAACTATCGCCTGCAGAAAGCGCCGAGCGACGGGACAACAACCTTCCAGAAGGACGCCACCTTCTGCGCCCAACCACCACGAGCCGGCGGAGCCGGAAACGTGTCGCTCCAGTCCTTCAACTACCCCACGTACTACGTGCGGCACGCCAACGAGCTCGTCTACATCGCCACTGCGGGCGGAGCGAATGCGTGGGACGGCGGCGGCAGCTACGACGCCGACACGACATGGGCCGACCAAGCCGGGCTCGGAGGCTGACCATGAAGCGCTTGCTGATCGTTGCGTTGGTAGCGGCCACTTTGACGCCTGCGGCACCACAGACCGCGTACGCCGTACCGGCGGCTGTTGCCATTTGCTCGGTTTCGTGTGACACCCTCGATCCGTCGCGGGCGCAGGAAGAGAAGTTTCCGGTGCCGGAGAAGGCGATCAACGGGCGGCGGGTCGTGCTGCACGTGTCCGACAAGGACGGGATGGCGTGGGGCAGCATCGACAACGGTTCGGTGAATGATGCGGTCTGGCTTGATCGTAGTTGGGACGGCGGCGCGAGCTGGGACGGGCTGCTGGGCAAGGCGTGGATTCCGTCGGGATGGACCGGCACGCGGACGCTGATGTACAACCTGTCCGATCCGGTCGGGCATCGGCGCGGGATGATCCGCGCCTGCGGCGACGTTGCTGGAGTGGACTGCACTGGTTGGGTGTATCCGGCTGTCTGTGCTGCTGCTTGCGATGGGGCTGATGGGCCGGTCGGCGACAACCAGCCGGTTGGGTCCGCGACGCTGTCGGGGCGGCGGATCTCGTTGCATATCGACAATCGTGGGCTTGCGTGGGGTGCGATTGATACCGGTAAGACGGGTGACGAGATCTGGCTGGATCGTTCTTGGAACGAGGGCGCTTCCTGGCCTGGCGGTTCGTCGCTCGGGCGGACCACTGTTGGTTCTGGCGGGGCCTCTTCTCGCACGAAGCTCTTCGCTTTGACCGATCCGGTTTCGAAGCTGTACGGCGGCGTAGTACGGGCTTGTGGTCGTGCGGCCGAAGGACAGAACGGAGCCTGTACTGCGTGGGCTCGGCCGGCGTCCGATCGAGTCTCCGCTGGTGCTGAGGCGTTGGTCTACTCGTATCAGCCGAACACCGCCTGGTGGTTGTCGAGTTGGTGGAACTCCGCTGTGGCTGCAACGACGCTCTTCGACTACCAGCAGCGCACCCGGCGTACGGATCTGCGGTGGATGGTTGACGAGATCTTCACCAAGAACAAGGGGGTTTTCGCGGCCGGAGTGAAGAGTGGGGATGCGCTGGAGGGGAACTTCATCAGTCGGGCGATCGACGACACCGAGTGGTGGGGCATTGCGTGGATCCAGGCTTATGACCTGACCGGGGATCGCAAGTATCTCGACATGGCGGTGACGATCGCGAACTACGTGCAGGGGTATTGGGATACCAGCGTGTGTGGTGGCGGGGTGTATTGGGATCGGGAGCGGACCTACAAGAACGCGGTCACCAACGGTCTCTACATCCGGATGACCGCCGCACTGCACAACCGGCTGCCGGGTGACACGATTTGGTTGCAGCGGGCAACTACTGGATGGAACTGGTTCACCGGCAGCGGGATGATCAACTCGTCGAACCTCGTGAACGACGGCTTGACCAACTCATGCACCAACAACGGCCAGACGGTTTGGACCTACAACCAAGGCTTGTCGATCGGCGCCGCGCTCGAATTGTGGCGGGCGACCGGCGACAGCACCCTCTTGACCAAGGCCCGCCAACTAGCCGACGCAGCCATCTCCCTCCTCAGCCCAGCCGGCATCCTCACCGAATCCTGCGACACCGGCTCCGCCACCTGCGACGACAACCAAAAGCAATTCAAAGGCATCTTCATGCGCTACCTCATGGACCTATCCGACACGACCACCGACGCTACGTACCGCACGTACGCCGTCCACCAGTCCGACTCAATCTGGTCGAACAACCGAGACCCCCTCAACCACCTAGCCCAACGCTGGACAGGCACCACCCCCAACCCCTCGGACTGGCGAACCCAAACCAGCGCCCTAGAAGCCCTCCTCGCCGCCACCCCACCCACCTAAACAACACCCGCCCATGCGGCGCTCCTACGTCGCCCCGCCCCCACCCCCCAGCTACGGACACTCCTCCGTCGCGTCCTACGTTGCCTTTGCAAGTGCGGATCGCAGTCAGCAGCTATTCCCCCTCACCGCCCCTTGCAGGCGATCGCCTCGCCGGCAACTCCCTAGCTGGAAACTTTCCATCCGCATTTGCAAGTTTGTTACCACCTAACGGCCGAGTCACCCCTCGGGCGATCCTGCCCGGGCAGACGCCCTAGGAGCTCTCCGCAGCCACCGAAAGACAACCGTCCACGCTGAGCCGCTGGCTGGGGCGGGAGTAGCTGCCGTGCGATCAGCTCTAGTGGTCTGGCAGCCGGTCGTGGAGTTCGCCTTGACCCGACTGGATCACGTGGGCGATCTGCTCGAGGGTTTCCAGCGGGGTGAGGGTTGAGTTGTCGAGTGGCGCGGACCACGGGGAACGCTTCGCTCGTTGGTGATGGAGGTCGTTCAGGAGGCGGCTCGGGGACCGGTCTGGGTCGTTCGCTGTTCGGTGGAGAACCGCATCTTCGGAGGGGTTCAGCGTGATGTGGAAGAGGCGGCCCAGTCGCAGGAGGTCGGGGATGACCGGGTTGAGGTCAACGGCGTCGTGGATGGCGTTGCCTGCGATGAGGACGGTTTCGTAGTTCGCCTCGACGAAGGATTGGGTGAGCTGAACGCACTGGCGCAGCACGAGGGCGGTGCGGGCGTCCTCGTACGGGAGATCCCAGTCGGGTCGACCATGAGGAACAGCTGGTCTGTGTCGATTGCGGCGGTGCGGCCCAGGGTGCGGAGCAAATCGTCGTGACTCAGGCGGAGAACGGTTGTCTTGCCGGAGCCTGCTGGGCCGGAGAGGAAGACGGTTCTGGGGCGGGCCACGGTGGTCAGGATAAGCGGCTGACACCGGGGGACGTAGGTTGCTGGGTATGGCGGTTCGGCGGGAGACGCTTCTCAATGTTCATCGGCAGCCCACGGACTGCATCTTCAAGTTGTTGTTGACGTTGGATTCGGAGGGTGGGGAGCGAGGGATCTCGTTTTCGGAGTACTACGACTATGGGCCGTTGGGGGACGACGCGGGGCGGGAGTATGCCTATACGGCGTACGCGCCCTACTCGGCGATGGAGGTGCTCGTCGGGTTCTTCGAGGGGCTGGTCGGGGAGGTTGGGGAAGGGGCTGCTGAGGGGCGGCTGGTGGATTGTTTTACCCGGCTTGTCGCGCGCGGGGAGCTTGCGGACGGGACGGTGTTGAAGGGGAAGTTCGAGAAGGTGCTGGCGTGGTTCGAGGCGGCCGGGGTGCCGGCCGCCTCGGATACTTGGTTCTGGATGAACTCGGACTGAGGCCTACTTCTTGATGTGGGCGGCGGAGAAGAATTTGAGGATGTCTTCCTTGGCGGGCGCGCCCGCTGGACGGCTAGCGCCCGGGAAGGTGACCTTGAAGTAGAGGCCGTCCCCGTCGGGCTGGACGTAGGTTCCGCCCATCACATAGGTCTTCTTGCCCTTAGTGGTGACGACGCCCTCGCCGTACTGCAGCTTTCCGCCGCCCGGCGACGCGACCGGTGCGCACTTCGGCAGACCGAGCTCTCTCGAGCATTCGAACCTGGCTTGCTTGTAGAACGAGTAGTTGGCGGTGGCCGAGACCGCGCCCATTCGCCAGTTCAGCCCGTATTGCTGCGACCCCGGGAGCTCCAGCCAGCTGGGGAAGCCGACAGTCAACGTGCCGCCTGGCAATGCCTCGGCGAGCGGCGGCGCGCACTTGCGCCTCCGTCGGCCTGTCCTCTGGGGGCCGCCGCGTCCTCGTCCTTGGTCGGCAGAGTGAGTCGATCGTCCTGGACGAGATCGAGCAACATCTGGTCGGTGATGCCCACGTCGTGCACCGGAATGTCGGTGTTGTTCCAGTACAACAGGCTCACGTCGGCGTTGATCCACTCGCCGTCCGGTTGCTGGTACTGGACGACCGCTGATTCACCCTTCCGGCCGAGCTGCGCCGTCCGGCCGTTCGGCAACTTGACGGGGTGGCAGGTCATCCGCGGTTCCGATACGGATCCGCAGGGTTTCTGCGCCCTGGTCTTCGGCTGCACGGACAGGCCGATGAACCCTTCTCCCTTCTGGCCGGGCATCAACCAGCCGATCCGGGCACCACCGCTGTTGATGTGACCGCCCTGCCGGTCGATGTCGAAGCCTCCGCCCGCGAAGGTCAGGTGCTTCTTACCCGGGTCGAGATGCGCGTAGATCGCGGCGGTCAGCCTCTGGTTGAAGGCCTCGTCCTGCGCCGGCCCCGGTGGCTCCTGGTCGGCGGGTACCGGTATGTCGCTGATGGGCTCATAGCTTGGAGCCGCCGACGGAGCTGGTGCGGTCGGGAGTGCCGAGGTCTTGCCGGCGACCGGCGCCTTGTCCGGCGTGGGGCTCGCGTTGGTGCTCAACCACCCGTTCATGCCGACAGCCAGTACTGCGACCACGGCCACCGCGGCAGTCGCGCCACCGCCGGTCAGCAACTGACGGCGCCGGAGTCGGCGGCGGCCGCCCGCCAGATCCTCGTCGAGGGCTCTGGGCAACAGGTCGTCCTGGGCTGCCGCGGCTGCTGTGAGGCGGTCGTGGAGTTGCTTCTCGTCGATCATCGGTCAGTTCCTCCTACGGCCCCGAACTGCGGGGCGAGCAAGTCGTTGAGGCGCGTCAGGGCGCGCGAGTTCTGGCTTTTCACCGTGCCGGGGCTGCACTGCAGGTCGCCCGCGGTCTCTTCGACGGACAGGCCGAGGAAGTGCCTGAGGACCACCACCCGGCGCTGGCCGAGCGGCAACTGCGCCAATGCGTCCATCAGCGCCGATCTGTCCTCGACGCCGGGGCCTTGCACGGCTGCTGGATCCACGCCGTCCAGGCCGGCTTCCTCGCGTCGCCACGGCCGCCGCGATTCGTCGATGCCGGAGTTCACCAGGATCCGGCGCGCATAGGCATCGACGTTCCCGGCCCGCTGCACGCGCGGCCAGGCGACGTACAGCTTCATCAGCGCGGTCTGGACCAGGTCCTCGGCCTTGTGCACGTCCCCACAGAGCAGGTACGCGATCCGCCGGAGCTGGGTTCTTCGCTGTACGACGTACTCGCTGAACTGCTCGTCCCGTCCCGATGTGGCCATCCGCTGTCCCCTCGATCGTCCCGTCACCGATGAATACGGGACTCCCGGGTGAGAGGTTGTCAGGTTCTCACGACCAAGTTCCATCGTCGCGAAGGATCAGATCTATTCAACCCATCACGAGAAATAGATCTGATTGATCTTCCCAATCCAACCGAGGCATGCGAGAGTAGCCGGCACCGATTGACCTGATCTATCCGTCCAGATAGGTGCCGCCATGCCGCGTTCCGCCCGCCGGCTTCTCGCCGTCCTGGCCAGCCTCGCGCTGCCCGCCGTCCTGCTCCCCGCCACCGCGCGGGCGGCGACCGTCACCACCCTGTACGCCGCTCCGTCGGGTGGCTCAGGTACCGGCACCCTGGCCCGCCCGTTCGGTTCGCTCGAACAGGCCCGCGACCAGGTCCGCAAGCTCACCAAGAACCAGCGCGCCGACATCCGCGTAGTACTGCTGGCCGGTGACTACCAGCGGACCAGCACCTTCCAGCTGACCAGCGCCGACTCCGGCCGCAACGGGCATCAGGTGATCTACCAAGCGGCACCAGGCGCCAAGGTCACCATCAATGGCGGCAGAGCAGTCACCGGCTGGACGCTCTCCGACCCGGCGAAGAACATCTACAAGGCGCACGTCGGCGCGATCGACTTCCGCCAGCTCTACGTGAACGGCGAACGCCAGCAGCGCGCCCGCGGCCCCGAGAACCCGCCCGGCTGGTCGAAGACCGCCACCGGCTACACCGACACGCACGCAGAGCATGGTCGGCTGGAAGAACCAGGGCGACATCGAGATCGACAGCCGCTGGGGCTGGATGCACTACCGCTGCCCGGTGCAGTCCGTCGAAGGCACCAAGGTCACCATGCAGCAGCCCTGCTACTGGAACGCCAACCTGCACGAGGGCCAGGAGATCCAGAACCCGACCTGGATCGAGAACGCCTACGAGCTACTGGACTCGCCCGGCGAGTGGTACCTCGACAAGAGCTCCGGTGACGTCTACTACCTCCCTCAACCCGGCCAGAGCCCTACCACCGCGACGGTCGTGGTACCGCAGGTGCAGGACCTGGTAGACGTCACCGGGACCCTCTCCGACCCGGTGCAGAACATCCGGTTCGACGGCATCACGTTCTCCTACTCGACCTGGCTCGACCCGAGCAGTGACGACGGGATGGTCGAAGGCCAGGCCGGCTTCCGGATCGTCGGCACCGGCCATCCGAACTTCGACGAGACCCGGCTGACCTGGCTGAAGACGCCTGGTGCCGTGAACGTCGGCTACAGCCGGAACATCTCCTTCACCGGCAGCACCTTCACCCATCTCGGCGCGGTCGGGCTGAACCTGAACACCGGCTCGCAGGGCACCACGATCCGCGGCAACATCTTCCGCGACGTCGCCGCGACCGGCATCCAGGTCGGCGGGACCGACATCATCGATCACCACCCGGACGACGCCCGCGCCATCACCAAGGACAACCTGGTCAGCAACAACCTGATCACCAAGGCCGCGGCCGACTACTCCGGCTCGCTGGCGATCGTGGCCGGCTACACCGAGCACACCGTGATCGAGCACAACAAGATCTACGACCTGCCGTACTCCGGGATCTCGGTCGGCTGGGGCTGGGGCAACACCGATCCGGGCGGCGACACGAACTACCCGGGCAACTTCGGCATCCCGATCTACGACACCCCGACCACCTCGAAGAACAACGTCATCCGCGACAACGCGATCAGCGACATCATGAAGCACCAGGCCGACGGCGGCGCGATCTACACGCTCGGCATGCAGCCCGGCAGTGTTGTCTCCGGCAACTACATCAAGGACACACCCAGCCCGGCGTACGGCGCGATCTATCACGACGAAGGCAGTCGCGTACTTCACCACCACCCAGAACGCGTTGTGCAACATCCAG
The DNA here is from genome assembly GCA_963740725.1 of uncultured Actinomycetota bacterium. Lineage (GTDB taxonomy): Bacteria > Actinomycetota > Actinomycetes > Propionibacteriales > Kribbellaceae > Kribbella. The sequence goes on along the minus strand of CAVUFT010000002.1, from coordinate 139,290 downwards.
GGTCTCTGGCTGTTCCTCAACCACGGCCTGAACATCGATGCCCAGCGCAACTTCACCACCCAGCCGCGCTCGGCGACCCAGGCGAACACGATCGACTCCACGATCGCCAACAACCCGGTCGTCCCGAGCTGCGACCAGCTGCCGGCGTCGATCGTCAACAACGCCGGCCTCGAACCGGCGTACCGGTATCTGGACCCGCAGCCCACGCCGACCGATCGCACAGCGCCGATCGACGCCAGGTAAGCCGACAGTCCGGACGAGCTTCCCGACGATCGCCGACCTGACCTGGCCCGCGTCGACCGACCAGACCGGCGTCACCGGCTACTCGGTCTACGCGAACGGCAAGCTGGTCAGCGCATCGCAAACCGCTGCGGCACGAGTCACCGGGCTGACGTCCGGCCAGCGCTACACCTTCACCGTCACGGCTCGCGATGCCGCCGGCAACGAGTCCTGCGTCAGCTCGGCCGTCAGCGTCACCATGCCGTCGAGCGAAGACATTGCCCTAGGCAAGCACGGTGACGGTCTCCTCGTACTCCGAACCGAACCTCCCTTCGCTCGCGGTCGACGGGAAGCTGTCCACCCGCTGGGCGCAGGGCCTCGGGCTGCCGGACCCGTCCTGGTTGCAGGTGGATCTCGGCGCGCAGTACGACCTCACCGGCGTCATCACGACCTTCGAGCTCAGCAACGGCTACCGCTACAAGCTCGAGGTCTCGTCGGACGGGTCCGACTGGATCACCTTCGAGGACCACACCGCCACCGCGACGACGCAGTCGGACAACTACGCGTCGGTCGCCGGATCTGTTCGCGGCCGCTATCTCCGGCTGACCATCGTCGGCTCGAACTTCAACGGCGGCAGCATCTACGAGATCGAGGCGTACGGAAAGCTCGCGACGATCACACCCGACGACCAACCGCCGGCCGCGCTCCCGAAGCCGACGGTGAACGTCCTGCTCCCGACGACGCTCGACCTCAGCTGGCCGACCGGCACCGACAACGTCGGCGTGACCAGCTACGTCGTCTACCAGGACGGCCAGAAGATCGCCACGACTCCCCTGAACCAGCTCCGGGTCGACGGCCTGACCGCCAGGCTCCAGCCACAGCTTCACCGTGGTCGCCCGGGACGCCAACCTCAACGCGGCCCCGGCGAGCCCGTCCGCCGACGTCACCATGCCGGCTGAAACAGGACTCGCGGTCGGCAAACCAGTCACGGTCTCCTCGTACTCCGAACCGAACGTCCCGGCACTCGGCGTCGACGGCGACCTGAACACCCGCTGGGCTCAGGGCCTCGGCCTTCCGGATCCCGTCCTGGTTCCAGGTCGACCTCGGCGCGCCGACGTCGGTGAAGAGCATCGTGACGAACTTCGAGCTGACGAGCGGGTACAAGTACAAGCTGGAGTACTCGCTCGACGGCACCGCCTGGTCGATGTTCGACGACCACACCGCCGTCGCGACGAGCGTCCGCCGCAACCCGTCGATCCGGACGGCACCGGTGCAGGCGAGATATGTTCGGCTCACCGTGGTCGGCTCGAACTTCAACGGCGGCAGCATCTACGAACTCCAGGTCTACGGCGGTTTCTGAAAGGGCGGCGCATGAACGACACGCCTGGTTACCGGCCGGGGTACGAGGTGGTCGCCGAGCAGCTGCTCGGCCTACATCGCCGAGCAGGGACTCCGGCCGGGTGACCGGCTGCCGACCGAGAAGGGGCTGGCCGAGATCCTCGGCACCGGCCGGTCGGTGACGCGCGAGGCGATCAAGGTGCTCGCGGCGGTCGGACGGGTCGCCGTACGGAAGGGCGCGGGCATCTATGTGTCCGTGCCCTCCAACCCGGACGCGGACAGCCAGGTCGGGTACTTCCAGCCGACCGACCTGGCCCATGTCGCGATGCTGTTCGATCACCGGCGACTGATCGAGGCGGAGTCCGCCCGCCTCGCCGCGACGCTCGCCCGGCCGGCTCAGGTCCGGGCGATCCGGGATGCCGCCGAGGCGTCAGTCGAAGCGCATCAGGATCATCGCGGCGTTCCGGCAGCAGGACCGGTTGTTCCATGACGCCGTCGCCGAGGCCTCGGGCAACGTCTTCCTGCAGGCGGCGGTGACGTCGCTGCGGGACTTCAAGGAGCAGTCCGATCGGCTGCTGTTCGCCGGCGGGCTGCCGGGGTCGTTGGAGGTCGCGGCGCAGCAGCACGTGCACATCGCCGAGGCGATCGCGGCCGGTGATCCGGACAAGGCCGCGACGGCGATGATCCAGCACATCGACACCACCCAGTCCCAGTTCGAGCAACGCATCCGCGACCGACTGAAGGCGGCACCGCAGTGAGTTCGATCGACCGCGTCGAGGTGGAACTCGTCGACATCCCGGCGATGCACCCGTTCCGCTGGCGCGACGGGCTGCCCGGATCCGAACCGGCTCTGCAAGGCGGCGTACTGAAGATCACCACCCGCGACGGGATCGTCGGCCGCGCGTCGACACCGCGTGGCGTGATCGCCAAGGACCTGGTCGAGCGGCGCGTGCGCGACGACCTGATCGGCCAGAACGCCTTGCACCGCGAGTGGTTGTGGCACCGGATGTGGGAGCTCGACCGGATCGAGGAGTTCCCGCTGTACTTCCTCGGGCTGGTCGACATCGCCCTGTGGGACATCGCCGGCCAGCTCGTCGGGTTGCCGGTGCACACGCTGCTCGGGACCTACCGGACCGAGATCCCGGCGTACGCGTCGACTGTCACCTACGACTCGATCGACGAGTATCTGGACATCGCCGACCAGTGCCTGGAGCGCGGCTTCACGGCGATCAAACTGCACGCGTGGGGCGACGTACGCCGCGATGCCCTGCTGTGCAAGCGATTGCGGGAGCATGTCGGGGACGACGTCGAGTTGATGTACGACGGGTCGGCCGGCTTCGACCTGCCGGACGCGATCCAGCTCGGCAAGACGCTGACGGATCTCGGGTTCCGCTGGTACGAGGAGCCGATGCGCGAGTTCAACATCACCAGCCATCGCTGGCTGGCCGAGCGCGTCGGCGTACCGTTGCTGGTCGGTGAGACGAGCGACGGCGCGCACTTCAACACCGCCGACTTCATCCAGGCCGGCTCCGCGACGTACGTGCGAACCTCGTCGGGCCTGAAGGGCGGCATCACCGGCGCACTGCGGATCGCCCACCTGGCCGAGAGCTTCGGCCTGCGCGCCGAGGTGCACGGCATGGGCATCCCGAACCAGCACCTCTGCATGGCAATCCCGAACACCACGTACTACGAAGCCCTCGTCTGGGGCAACCCGATCATCACAGATGACGCAGTCGGCAAGGACGGCCTCCTCCGAGCCCCCGAGGAACCGGGTCTATCACCTGCGCAGACCAGCGACCAGTAGATCCGAAAGTCGACCAGCCAGGGCACGATCCGCACCCGAAATCAGCGTGATACCACCAAGACTCATCAAGACATCACTGGCTGGTACGTCGTTGCGCACAGCCCCTCTTTCGATGCCTGCAGCAAGTAATACTTCGATCGCCGCCATCAACAACTTGCGCGACTCCAACCGCTGGTCGTCATCCAGCACGACCTTCAGCGATTCGGCCATGCCGTGCTTCGTGGCGATGTACGCGATGAACTGGTCCATCCACGTCCGCAGCGCGTCCACCGGATCGCGCTGACGCAGCAACGCGGGCGCCGCCTCGGCCAGTCGGGTCGTCTCGTTGCGGTAGGTCGCCTCGACGAGCAGCTCGCGGGTCGGGAACCGCCGGTAGAGCGTGCCGATCCCGACGCCGGCGTCCTTCGCGATGTCCTTCAGCGAGGCTTCGGCGCCGTCCTTGGCGAAGGCCGCCGCCGCGGCTGTCAGCAATCGCTCGTGGTTGAGCTGCGCGTCTGCCCGCATGGTGACCTCCCTCGGCGGCGCGGCCTTCCGGCGGCCTATCCTGGAATCAACCGGATTCGACTCCGTTTACGAGTATAGGAGTTTCCAGCAGATGAAGTACGTGAAGCTCGGCAGCACCGGCCTGGACGTCTCCCCGATCTCCCTGGGGTGCATGACGTACGGCGAACCGTCGCGCGGCAACCAGCCGTGGAGTCTGCCCGAGGAAGCCAGCCGGGCCGGCATCAAGCAGGCGCTCGACGCCGGGATCAACTTCTTCGACACCGCCAACGTCTACTCCGACGGCTCCAGCGAGGAGATCCTCGGCCGGGCCCTGGCCGACTTCGCCGACCGCGACGACGTGGTGGTCGCCACCAAGGTCAACGGCACGATGCGGCCCGGTCGCCCGAACGGCGGCGGCCTGTCCCGCAAGGCGATCCTGTCCGAACTCGACGCGAGCCTCACCCGGCTGGGGATGGACTACGTCGATCTCTACCAGATCCACCGGCTCGACCGCAGTGTGCCGATGGAGGAGATCCTCGAGACGCTCGACCACGTAGTACGGGCTGGGAAGGTGCGGTACATCGGTGCTTCGTCGATGTATGCGTGGGAGTTCTCGAAGGCGCTGCATCTGCAGAAGGCCAACGGGTGGGCGCGGTTCGTGACAATGCAGAACCACTACAACCTGCTCAACCGCGAGGAGGAGCGCGAGATGCTGCCGCTCTGCGTGGACGAGGGCATCGGCGTCATCCCGTGGAGCCCGCTGGCCCGCGGCCGGCTCACCCGCGACTGGACCGACACCAGCACCAACCGCTCGTCCGGCGACGAACGCTCCCAGTCCCTGTACGGCCAGAACTCCAGCGACCCGGAGATCGTCAACGCCGTCGCCTCCGTCGCAGCCGACCGCGGTGTCCCCCGCGCCCAGGTAGCCCTCGCCTGGGTCTCCAAGCACCCCGCCGTCTCGGCCCCCATCATCGGCGCCACCAAACCAGAACACCTCGACGACGCCATCGCCTCCCTCGACCTCCACCTCACCGAAGAAGAAGTAGTCCGCCTCGAAGCCCCCTACACACCCCACGCGATCGCGATCTAGCTTGGCAACCCACCAGTAATGTCATGATGTGCGGCATGGAGCTGAAGATGTCGGCGTCGTACGACGCGACCCCTGAGGAAGTATTCGCCATCGTCACCGACGCGACGTTTCGCGAGCAGGCCTGCGAGAAGACCAAGGCGTTGTCGTACGACGTGAAGGTCAGCCAGTCCGGCGGCGACACCGTCGTCCGGGTGCAGCGGGAGATGCCGTCGGACGACGTACCGGACATCGCCCGGAAGTTCGTCGGCGGCACGCTCACCGTGGTACAGACCGAGACCTGGCACCCGGCGAACCCGGACGGGTCCCGCAACGCCGACGTCAAGGGCGAGATCGCCAACACGCCGGTGACGCTGAAGGGCACCGCGACGATCAGCTCCGGCGGCGGCGAGACGGTGCAGGCGATCGACCTCGACGTGAAGGTGTCGGTGCCGCTGATCGGCCGCAAGATCGAGCCGTTCGTCGTCGAAGCGATCCGCAAGGGCCTGGAGAAGGAGCACGAGCTCGGCCGCGACTGGCACGACGGCACCAACTGACGCACGCGTGACCGGCCGCCGGTGACGGCCGTGTCGCTGCCCGTAGTACCGGCCCTCCGGTGGCACTCTGAGAAGGACCATTGCCACCGGAGGTGAGCCTGCTATGCGGAAGCGCCGGACCCTCGCGCGGTCGGAGGACTCCCAGTACTGCGTGTTCTGTGACGACGTCATGCTCTTCGAGCGGGTCGAAGCCGGCCGATCACCCGGTGGACGACCCCGCCGGCGAATGGATCTGTGTCGCCTGCGGGAGCGCCCTCCTGATCGGCCCGGCGGCGCAGTACCTGCACCACACCGCCTGAGTTCTTACAGCGGCGGGCCGAAGCCGCAGAGCACCGAGTGGGCGTGCGCGGGATCGAGCGCGTTCGCGACCAGCTGCGCGACGCTCGGGTCGAAGGCGAGGCCGACGTGGCCGACCGGGTCGAGTGGGCAGGAGTCCTGGACGAACTCGTTCTTCACCCCGGTTTCCCGGATGAACGACGTCTCGTGCGGCGTCACCAGGAGGTCGGCGCGAGAGGCGATCACGGTGTACTTCACCCCGGGCTGGGCGATCGGTCCGGCGGTCAGCTTCTGCACCTCGGACCCGCCGACGATGATCTGGTCGCAGGCCGGGCAGCCGAAGTCGCGCAGTACCTGGTCGACCAGCGGGCGCAGGCCGAGGTAGTCGCCGACGCTCACCAGACCGCCGAACGTCGTACCGTGCGTGGGCGGCGCCAGCGCGACCACCTTCGCGACCTTGCCGGCGTACCCGCGGACCTTCGGGCCGTAGATGCTGTGGAAGCCGCCCTCCGAGTGGCCGACGATGTCCACCTTGGCGGCGCCGGTCGCGGTCCGGACCCGATCGACGAAGGCCTCGATCTCGGCCGCCGACTGGATGATCGAGACGGTGCCGCCGACCGGGATGGCCGGAGTCGCCTGGCCGTAGGTCAGGGTGAAGGCGCAGTAGCCCTTGGCCGCGAGGTACGGGCCGAGGAACGAGTAGTTGCCGGGGCCGTTGCCGCCCAGGCCGTGCAGCAGGACCAGCGGTTCCGGATGCGCGGCGGACGGCTTGCAGGACCAGTTGTCGAAGCCGGACGAGGGCGCCGCTTCGGTTGTCTGAGTGGCGGCAGTCGCCGCCGTTGCTGAGGTGGCGAGCATCGCGGTGGCCACGAAGGCCAGGGCGGCTCGCCTGAGGACTGTACTCATGACGGCTCCCGGGGGACAGTGACATAGGGTCGGCCTACCGTGTCATAGGGTAATGACAGGATGAGCGACAGTTGAGCACGAGTTCGTGTTACGAACAAGAGCTCATGTTCATAACAGATCAATTGGTTACCGGGCGTCGTCGCCGGGTAACGTGCACGCATGGGGCGACTTATCAGAGGACTGGACGCGGACGAGCGCCGGGCGGAACGCCGCGAGCAACTCCTCGACACCGCGCTCGACCTGTTCGCGGCCAACGGGTACATCAACACGACGATCGAGCAGATCTGCAGTACGGCGTTCGTCGGGACGAAGAGCTTCTACGAGGTCTTCGAGAACCGCGAAGCCTGCTATCTCGCCCTGTTGCAGCGCACGTCCGAGCGGCTCGAGGCGGACATGATGGCGGTCGCGCAGTCCGGCGTCGGGAACGAGAAGCAGGCCGTCCCCGCGCTGATCGCCGCCTTCGCGCACGCGCTGGTCGACGATCCGCGGGTCGCGAAGGTGACCTTCGGGATCGCCGCCGGGATCTCCGCCACGGTCGAGCGACAGCGCCGGACGAACCGGCGCTGGGCGGCCGGTTTCCTGGAAGGGATCTGGGACCGGTACGACGAGGTGCCGGCGAACGACCCGGCCGACAAGCGGATGCGGCACGCGGTCGCGATCGGTCTGGTCGGCGGCCTGTTCGACCTGATCTCGGACTGGCTGCTGGACGCCAACCTCAAGTCCGCCGACGAGCTCGAGCTGCTCATCGACGACATGACCACCTTCTACATCGTCGTCCGCCGAGGCCTCGGCACCCGCTGACCCCGGCGTACGACGTACAGGCTTTTAGCCCTGGCCCCCAACGCTTTCCTTCCCTTTGCCTTTAGCCCTGGTGCGGGTAGCGGTAGTCGGTCGGCGGGGTGAAGGTCTCCTTGATCGAGCGCGGGCTGGCCCAGCGGATCAGGTTCCACATCGAGCCGGCCTTGTCGTTGGTGCCGCTGGCCCGCGCGCCGCCGAACGGCTGCTGGCCGACGACCGCACCGGTCGGCTTGTCGTTGACGTAGAAGTTGCCCGCCGCGAACCGCAGGTAGTCGCTCGCCTCCGCGACCGCGTGCCGGTCCTGGGCGATGACCGCACCGGTCAGCCCGTACGGCGCGGCGCTCTCCATCTGCTGCAGCACCTTCGAGTAGTCGCCGTCCTCGTAGACGTGCACGGCCAGGATCGGCCCGAAGTACTCGGTCGTGAAGATCTCGTCGGTCGGGTCATCCGAGACCAGCAGCGTCGGACGGACGAAGTACCCCTGGCTGTCGTCGTACGTGCCGCCGGCCAGCACCTCGATCGAGTCGGTCTGCTGCGCCCGGTCGAGGGCGTCCTTGTGCTTGGCGAAGGCCCGGTCGTCGATCACGGCGCCGATGAAGTTCGACAGGTCGGCGACGTCGCCCATCGTCAGCGAGTCGGTCTCGGCGGCGATGTCGTCGCGGATCTTGTTCCAGACCGACTTCGCGACGTACGCGCGCGAAGCGGCCGAGCACTTCTGGCCCTGGTACTCGAAGGCGCCGCGGACCATCGCGGTCTTCACGACGGCCGGGTCGGCCGACGGGTGCGCCAGGATGAAGTCCTTGCCGCCGGTCTCGCCGACGAGGCGCGGGTAGGTCTTGTACGACGCGATGTTGGTGCCGACCGTGCCCCACAGCGACTGGAAGGTCTTGGTCGAGCCGGTGAAGTGGATGCCGGCCAGGTCCGGGTGGGTCAGCGCGGCCTTGCTGACCTCGATGCCGTCCCCGGTGACCAGGTTGATCACGCCGGCCGGCAGCCCGGCCGCCTCGAACAGCCGCATCGTCCAGTGCGCCGCGAACTGCTGCGTCGGCGACGCCTTCCAGACCACGGTGTTGCCCATCAGCGCGGGCGCGGTCGGCAGGTTGCCGGCGATCGCGGTGAAGTTGAACGGGGTGATCGCGTAGACGAAGCCCTCGAGCGGGCGGTAGTCGGTGCGGTTCCAGATCCCCGGCGAGGAGATCGGCTGGTCGTTGATGATGGTGCGCGCGAACGCGACGTTGAAGCGCAGGAAGTCGATCAGCTCGCAGGCCGCGTCGATCTCGGCCTGCTGGACCGTCTTCGACTGGCCGAGCATGGTCGCCGCGTTCAGCGTGTCGCGCCACGGGCCGGCCAGCAGGTCGGCCGCCTTCAGGAAGATCGCCGCCCGGTCGTCGAAGGACAGCGCGCGCCACGACGGCGCCGCCGCCAGCGCCGCGTCCACGGCCGCCTTGCCGTCGGCCTCGGTCGCGTTGCCCAGGGTGCCCAGCACGTGCGCGTGCTTGTGCGGCTGGACCACGTCGATCCGCGCGCCGCCGCCGAGCCGCTGCTCGCCACCGATCGTGCAGGTCAGGTCGATCGCACCGGCCGCGTTGAACTCCTTGAGCTTCGCCTCCAGGCTCGCCCGCTCGGGCGAACCGGGCGCGTAGCCACGGACGGTCTCGTTGACAGGGGTCGGGACGGCGGTTACGGCATCCATGGGTGTGCGGTGCTCCTCGGTCGGCTCGACTGGATCTCAGCTGGCGCCTTCATGGTGCCATGTCCAACCCGATACCACGAACCTGACAGGTCTGGTCGGTGACAGCGGTGTCTCAGGTCACTGTGACGGTGCCCGCGATCGGATGCGTGGCGTTGGTCCACCAGCGGAGAGTCCCGTCGGAATCACTACCGGTGAGAGTCCAGGAGTAGGCGCCGCTTGGGCACCAGACTGGCCGGCCGAGTCGAGCCCGTTCCAACCGGCGCGGGCCGATCCGATGGTGGTCGGGCAGTGAGGACACGGCGGACCGCCGTCCCGGATCTGATCGTCAGATTGCAGGTCGTGAGCGCCTTGCTGATCCCGAACTCCGGCACCCAGCCCCCGCGCGGGGTGGAACGAAGCTGCACCGAGGCTGTTGCCGAGGAACCGCGGCGGCGCGACGAACGCCGAGTTCGTGCCGATCCTTGCGACTCGATCCGGCCCGATCCAGGCCAGCGTCTCGTCGAACACGGCGAAGCGTGAACTGCTGAGGATCGTGCCGACCGTCCCGGTCGCCGTCGTCCCGAGGCGCATCACCTTCAAGGTGCCCGTCGGCGGGAAGTTGCTGCCGGTGTAGGTATCGAACAGGACGTGCCCACCGGACAGATCGATGTGCTGCGTACTCGAGGTGACGAGCTGCAGCGGTGCTGTCTTCGTCGCCATGTTGCGGGCATCGACCGTCGAACTGGCACACCAGTCGCTCGACCCCGGAGTACAGGTCGACCACGCCACATAGTCGTCGTGCACGGCGACGTCGTTGACCGTCGCGCCGCCGGCTGTCTTCACCTGGACGAGCGCGTTGCTCGACAGGTCCCGGCGCCAGATCGCGTTCGTCCGGTCCAGATAGGTGAGGTAGTTGCCCCACAGCGCGACCGGCAGGACGTCGACAGGTCCCGTCAACGGCGTGCTCACGCCGGTCCGGACGCTGTAGAGCATCGTGCTCACATTGCCGTACGTCGGCACGCAGCCGACCAGGTCGCAGCTGTCGCCGGTGTACTTGCCCTGGTGCCAGACCAGCAACGACCCGGACAGGGCGATCTCGTCGCCGACGACGGCCGCCACTTTGTCGACGGCGTCGAACACCCTGGTCCGTACTCCGTCGTCGGTGACCAGCCAGAGATCGCCCGTGGTGTCCAGGTACGCCGTACGTCGTCCATCGCGGGCCAGCAGGTTGCGGCTCGGAGAGGTCTGGCTGACAAGGGTCTGGCCCGACACCGTGATCGTGCTGCCCGAGCGGGTGTAGGAGCGGCGGTAGACCGAGTCGATCGGCCGCTGGGAGTCCTGGTAGGCAGCGGCGCCGGCGCCCAGAGCGACATTCTTGGCGACCGGCGGTTGCAGCGGGACAGCAACGATCCGGGTGCGGGGAGTCGTCGCGTCGACGGCGATCGCGGCGTCCACTCCGGCGGACGTGCCATGGGTGTCGAAGACGAAACGGCTGCCGTCACTGACGACGGTCCGGGTGTCCTTGAGCTGATGTTTGGTGCCGTCGGCATCGGTGGAACCGCCTTCACAAACGGTCGTGCCATCAAAGTTGCAGGCCGACCAAGCGGTGCTCCCGCCCGCGATGGCAGTGGTCTGAACCGCCCGTCGCGGGGTTGGCGACGACCTTGGCTGCCGAACCGGTGGTGGATCCCCGTAGTACGAAGGAGTGCGGCAGGTGGTCGTAGTCGTGGACCGCCCAGCTCAGAGTCGTGCCTCGCAGGTCGATCCCGTAGATGAAGCGGTTGTAGCCGCCGTCGGCGATCACCTTCGGGTGCGCCGCATCGGCGTACGAGTGGTAGATCAGTTGGCCGGCCCCGTCGGTGCCGCTGCCGAGATTGACGATGAAGCCCTGGTCGTCGGCGGCCGCGACCTGCCCTTCGTGCGCGTACTGCGTGGTCGTCCTGCACCCCGTCGCGTCGACCTCGACCCGCTCGGCCTCCGCGGTGATCCAGCCGAACGAGGTGAATGCTCCCGGCTGCTGGGTGTAGATGCTGCACTCGTGACTGGTCGGCGTACCGATCAGCTGGTAGATCGCGCCGTTCGTGCCGAGCTTGCTGAAGATCTTGTTCCCCACCAAGGTCTCGAACCCTCGCGGCACCACGTACGCCGTACGCGCCGGTCGGCTTCACCCAGAGCGTCTGGATGTCGGGGGCGTCCGAATCGGACGCCGAGACCCGATAGAGGACACCGGCCGAGGACGCCCCGAGCACCTCGATGGTCGGCACCCGGGCCGGCACCCGGTCGAGATCGAGGACCGCGCCGCTCGCCACCCCCGGGGTGGCCCCCACCAGCACCGCGACCGACAGAACCAGCGCACACCTGAGCCGCTTGAGCACCATGATGATCCCTCCCTTAACCACTCACGATGCACCCGGAGCAGCAGAAGTTGCGGCTACTTCCGCCAGGGCATGTGCTGGAGCGTCCAGGTATTGCCATCCGGATCCGCGAAAGCGGCGTAGTACACGCCACCCATGTCCTCGACCGGGCCCGACCTCGATCCCTCGCCCGATCAATTCACCCCTCGACGCCTCGATATCCGCCACCACCAGATGCAACCCACGCTGAGTCCCCGCCGGCATCTCGATCATCGGCAGCCCAGTACTCAACACGATCGAGCAATAAGACCCAGGCGGCGTCAACTGAACAATCCGTACGCCGTCCGCCGGGCTGATGTCGACATCGACAGTGAACCCAGCCTTGGTTTCGTAAAACTCCTTGGCCCGGTCAACATCCGCCACCGGCATCGGAATCAACTCGAGCAGATAAGCCCCCGGCACGACGGGCGCCGCCACAGATTCAGTCATGCGGACAGCCTGGCGTGGCGCCGCCCGCCCGACAACTGCTCAAGTGACCTTGATGGTGCCGCTGATCGGGTGAGTGGCGTTGGTCCACCAGCGGAGCGTCCCGTCGGAGTCGCTGCCAGCGAGAGTCCAGGTATAGGTGCCCTTGGCGACCAGATGCCCAGCCGAATCCAGACCGTTCCAGCCAGGACGTGCCGAGCCGGTGGTCGTCGGACAGGTGAGCACCCGGCGAACCGTAGTCCCGGACCTGATCGTGAGATTGCAGGTGGTGAGCGCCTTGCTGATCGAGAACTCCGGCACCCAACTCCCGGCCGCCGGACTGGAAGGAGGTCGGCCCGACAGCGTTCCCCAGAAACCGCGGCGGCGCGACGAACGCCGAGTTCGGCGCTGATCTTGGCGACACCGTCCGGGCCGACCCACGCCAGCGTCTCGTCGTGGACGGCGAACCGGCGTGCTCAGGGTCGGGCCGACGACGCCGGTTGCGGTGGTGCCGAGACGTAGAACCTTCAGCGTCCCGGTCGAGGGGTAGCGGCCGACGTATTCGTCGTACACGACGTGACCGCCGGACATCGCGATCTGCTGCGTGCTCTGGGTGGTGATCCGGACAGCCGCGGTCTTCGTCGCCATGTTGCGGAAGGCAACGGTCGATGCATGGCGCAGTAGTTCTGCGAGCCGGCCACACAGGTCGACCAGGAAACGTAGTCGTCATGGACCGCGACGTTCGTTCACCTGAGGCCCGCCTGCTGCTTTCACCTGAATAAGGGCGTTGCTGGACAGGTCCCTTCGCCAGATCGCGTTCCCGTTGTCCGCATAGGCGAGGTAGTTCGCCCAGAGCGCGGCCGGCTTGCGCGGCGACCGGCCCGGTCACCGCGGCACTCAGCCCGTTCGCCGCGCTGTAGAGCATCGGCGCCGGCGGATCGTACGACGGGTGGCAGGCTACCGGGTCGCAGAAGTCGCCGCTGTACTTCGCCTTCCACCAGAGCATCCTGGTCCCCGACAGTTCGAGGTTTCCCTCAACGACTGCCATCTTCACCTCGGCGTCGAAGACCTTCGTCTTGACACCACCGTCGACACTCAGCCAGAGATCCTTGGCACTGTCCACGTACGCCGTCCGCCGACCGTCCCGCGCGATCGGCCCACCGGTTCGGCCTGGGCGATCCGGGTCTGCGCAGTGAGCGATGATCGTGCTTCCGGATCGGCTGTAGCCGCGGCTGATTGACCGAATCCTTCGGCAGTTGGCTGTCCTCGTACGCGACACCGCCGGCACCCAGCGCGACCGACCTCGCGACCGGCGGCAGCAACGCGATCTCGGCGAGCTTGGTCCGGGCGGTCGTCTGATCGACGGCTGCCGCCGTGACGATTGCCTGCGGTACGTCGAAGTACAGGCGACTGCCGTCGCTGAAGACGTTGTGCGTGCCGGTCAACTGATGGACGGTGCCGTCTGCGTCGATGGAACCGCTCGAACATCCGCCGTTCTGGGTGCAGGCGCCCCAACCGGTGGTCGCGCCGGCGATGGCTGTCGACGTCGCCAGCGCGCTGACTGGGCTGACGACAAGCGGTGCCGAGCCATCGGTCTTGGCCCTGAGTACATACGCCCTGGTCGGTTGTCGTAGTCCAATGCGGCCCAGGTCAGCGTCGTACCACGCAGCGCGAGGCCGCCGAGGTACCGGTTGTGACCGCCGTCGTCGATGACCCGCGGGTGCGCCGCATCGGCGTACGAGTGGTAGCTCAGCCTGCGCCCAGCGCCGTCGTCGAGATTCAGCTGGACGACGAATCCGGTCTCGTCGGCGACGACGACCTGCCCCTCATGGGAGTACTGCGTCGTCCGCCGGCAGCCAGTAGCGCTGAGCTCGACCCGCTCCGCCTCGGCGCCGATCCAGCCGAACGAGGTGATCGCGACCGGCTCCGGAATGGTCGCGTCACAAACCTGGTCGACCGGCGTACCCACGACCTGTACCGGCGGTCGCTGGCGAAGCTGAAGATCCTGTTCCCACCCATCCGGTTGTACGCCCACGGCACCTGGTACGCCGCGGAGCCGGTCGGTTTGACCCACGTCGTCACCTGCTCGCCGATCCAGTCGTCGGTCCCGGTCACCCGGTAGAGCACGCCGGCGGGCGAGGCCCCGAGCATCTCGACGCTCGGCACGCGGAACGGGATCCGATCAAGATCCACCGCTCCCGCCGGGCTCGCCGCGCCGGCGCAGAGCAGCACTGTGACGGACACACCCAGCAGGCAACCCAGCAGTTTGCGCATCGTGATGATCCTTCCCTCGATCATCACGATGCGCGCTGACAACCGGAAGTTGCGGTCCGCCGACCACCATCAGGTCAGGCGGACTTTTTGGCTGCCTTCTTTGCTGCGGTCTTCTTGGCCGGGGCCTTTTTGGCGGCTGTTTTCTTGGCTGGGGTTTTGGCGGCGGTCTTCTTGGCTGCGGGCTTTTCGTCTTCGGTGGAGCCCTTGCCGCCGCCTCCGGTGCCGCCGCCGGCGCGGCGGGCCTTGGCTGCTTCTACTGAGGCGCGGAGGGCGGCTACCAGGTCGACGACCTCGGCGCCTTCGGGCTCTTCCTCTTCCGATTCGGGGATCGGGACGCCGGCCGCCTTCGCCTCGACGACCTGTTCGAGGGCGGTGCGGTACTCGTCGTGGTACTGGTCGGGGTCGAACTCGCCGCGCAGGGTGTCGATGTACGACTCGGCCATCGCCTTCTCCTGCTTGCGGATCTCCACGTCTTCGGCCGGGGCCGCGAACGAGGAGTCGCGGACCTCGTCCGGCCAGAGCATCACCTGGAGGACGAGCACGTTGTCGTGCGTGCGGAGCAGGCCGAGCGATTCGCGGGAGCGCAGCGCCACCTTGACCAGGGCGTACAGCTCGGAGCCTTCGAGGGCGTCGCGGAGCAGCACGTAAGGCTTGGCGCCGGGTCCACCGTCGGCGGCCAGGTAGTACGACTTGCCCAGGTAGAGCGGGTCGACCTGGTCGGCCGGCACGAACTCGAGGACGTCGATGACCTTCTTGCTGGACAGCGGCAGGTCGGCGAAGTCGTCCGGCTCGAGCACCACCATCCGGCCGTCGGCCATCTCGTAGCCCTTGCCGATGTCGGAGTACGGCACCTCTTCGCCGTCGATCGAGCAGATCCGCTTGTACCGGATCCGGCCGCCGTCGGCGACGTGCACCTGGCGGAACGAGATGTCCTTCTCCTCGGTCGCGGAGAACACCTTGATCGGAATCGTCACCATCCCGAACGAGATGGCCCCCTTCCAGATCGCCTGCATCGCCATCAGCTCCCTAGTTCATCAAGCTTTCAGACCGCGGTGCGGTCCCTCCGCGGCGAGGAGATCGGGGATCTCCTGCGTCGCGTACCACAGCAGGTCTTCACCTTCGCACGAGTCGAGGGCGAAGACAGCGTCATCATGGTCCGGATTCGCGGTATCGCCCTGGGCCACGTCCCAGCTCGCCGCGGCCTTGGCGACCACCTCGGTGGCCGAGACGGCGTCCAGATGCACCGCCGCCACCGCCGTCCACGGGATCACCACGTGCAACTCCAGCCGGGCGTCGCCCAGCTGGACCGTCCCGTCGGCCGGCGGGACCGCAGACACCTCGCAGGCCACCACGACCCGCCTGCGCGACGCCCCCGGATCGGCAGCGAGCAGTCCGACCGAGGCCCGGGCGGCCTGCGCCATCGCGGCGTACTCGAGCTCCTCGTCGTCGCTGACCGAGAACCACTCCCGCAGCGCCGGCGTCACGGCGTACGCGGTCAGCGGTGCCGGGCCGAACTCTCCCGCGTGACAGGCGAGATCGAGGAGGGGGAACGTGCTCGGGATGTAAACCCTCATGAGCCTGCCTTCTTCGGAGCGCGAGGTTTCTTCCGGCCGCGCGAGGCACGGCTCCGGCTCCCCTTGGTGGTATCCAGCAACTCGTCCAGCGCATCGGTGACGCACTGGGCGAACACGACGAGATCCGGCATCGCGGTCCGGTCCGCGTTCAGCCCGAACGAGACCTTCCCGTCGTACGACGTGACGCCCACCGACAGCCCCTGCCCCGGCATCAACGGCACGACCGGGTACGACGCCAGCATCGGCGCGCCCTGGGCGTAGAGCGGGAACTGTGGTCCGGGCACGTTGGTGATCACGACGTCGTCGATCGGCCGGACCGTCGCGGTCGCGACCCGGGCCGCGAGCGCGTGCAGGGTGGTCGGCGCGAAGCCGGCGATGCCGACCAGCGACCGGGCGCTGACCGCGCGACCGGTGTCCTTGTGGACCTTGGTCTGGTACGAGATCTGGTGCAGCCGCATCACCGGCGAGTTCTCGCCGACCGGCAGGTTCACGGTCGAGGCGATCACCCGGGACCCGAGCGACGTCGGCTCCTCGTCATCGTCATCGCGGATGCTCACCGGAACCACGGCCCGTACGCCGCGGGTCGGGCTGACCGACTCGCCGCGCGTCATCATCCAGGCCCGGAGCGCGCCCGCGACCACGGCCAGTACTACGTCGTTGACCGTCCCGCCGTGCATCGCCCGGACCGTGCGGTAGTCCTCGAGCTCGGTCTGCACCGTGGTGAACCGGCGCTGCCCGGACGTCTTCACATGCAGCGACGACTCCTGGACGTGCCGCTGGGCGACCACCGAGCCGACCACGTCGCCGAGGACCTCGCGGACCGAGGTGGACCCGGTCAGGCTGGCCATCTCGGCCCGGGCGAGCTCTAGTACAGCGGTCGGGTGCCGGGTCGCGTCGGCGAAGACGCCCGCGAGCAGCTCGAGCGCGGACGGCGGGTGGGCCGGCTGCCAGGTGTCGGTCGGGGTGTCGCGCGGATGCGCGGTCGCGTCCAGGACGACCTGGCCGATGTCGACCGTACTGTTGCCGTCGACAAGCGCCTGGTGGGACTTCGCGATGATCGCGAACCGGTCCCCTTGCAGGCCCTCGACCAGATACATCTCCCACAGCGGCCGCGCCCGGTCCAGCCGGCGGGACATGATCCGCGCGACCAGCTCCAGCAGCTGGGCATGCGTGCCGGGGCGGGGCAGGGCGGACCGGCGTACGTGGAAAGTGATGTCGAAGTCTTCGTCGTCCACCCAGACCGGGCCGGCGAACCGGCCCGGGACCTGCTGGACGCGTTGCCGGTACCGCGGGACGAAGGCGATCCGGTCGCGGATCAGCGCGACCAGGCTCTCGTAGTCGAACCCGTCGTCACCGTGCACCGGCGGCTCGAAGATGTCCACGGTGCCGACATGCATCGGGGTGGCCGGGCTCTCGGCCTTCAGGAAGGTGAGGTCCAGCGACGTCAACCGGTCCGGCATCCGGGCCCTCCCTCTCCTTGATCAGGTTCTTGTTGAGTCACCCTAACCGGGACCGCCGACAGTGGGCTGCGACACTGTGCCTGCGTGGCGAACGTACTCAGTGCGATCGTGACAGGACCGATGGTGCATACCGGGAACACTGGACCGGGCACGTTCGTCAGGCAAGAGGGCACGCTTCGCGTGCCTTCTTCTGAACAGACCTGTTCCTGTCATCTCAACCGATGTTGAAAGGCCCCTCGTCATCATGCGTTCGACGCTCTCCCGTGGTACCGCGCTCGCGCTCCTGCCCGCCCTCGGCATGCTGGTCCTGGCCGGCTGTGGCGACGACTCCGCCAGCTCGGGTTCCAGCCCGTCGAACACGCCGACCTCGGTGCCCACCTCCGCCCCGACCTCGGTACCGGTCACCACGCCGACCCCGGGCGACGGCCCGTCGAACACCGCGGACCCGTCCAAGGACCAGGCCGACGTGGTCATCAACGTCACCGTTGCCAACGGCAAGGTCAGCCCGAGCGGCGCCAGCATCAAGGTGCAGGCCGGCCAGTCGGTGCTCATCACCGCCCTCTCCGACGCCGACGAGGAACTGCACATCCACGGCTACGACAAGGAGCTCGAGCTCAGCCCGGGCAAGCCGGCCTCGGTGAAGTTCACCGCGGACATGAAGGGCACCTTCGAGGTCGAGACGCACAAGAGCGGCAAGCTGGTCGCCAAGCTCGTCGTCTCCTGACCCCGGCCGTGATGCCTCTACTCCTGCCGCTGCACGGGATCGGCGGCCGCCAGGACCTGCCCATCCCGTTCGGCCTGGCCGTCGGCGGCGCCGGTGTGGCGATCGCCGTCTCGTTCATCATCCTCGGCTTCGCCTGGCGCAACCCGAAGTACCGGGGCGATGCCTCCGGGAAACCGTTGCCGGCCGCAATCACCCGGACCGTCGACTCGGCGGGGTTCCGCTGGTTCGTCCGGATCGTCGGGCTGGCGACCTTCCTGTACGCGATGGTCGCACTGATCTTCGGCGTGGACCGGCTGACGAACCCGATCTTCGGCTTCATCTACATCCTGGTCTGGGTCGGCCTGGTCCCGATCTCGCTCGTCCTCGGGCCGGTCTGGCGCACGCTGAACCCGCTCCGGACCGTGCACCTGCTGCTGTCGAAGCTGCTCCGGCAATCGCCGTCGAAGGGTCTGCTCGAACTGCCGGCCTGGCTCGGGCTGTGGCCGGCCGCGCTCGGCATCTTCGCGTTCACCTGGCTCGAGCTGGTCGCGCCCGATCGCGCCACGATCCCTGTCCTGCAAGGCTGGCTGGCCCTGTACGTCGTGATCACGATGTTCGGGGCGATCCTGTTCGGCGACCGGTGGTTCGCCACCGGCGACCCGTTCGAGGTCTACGCGACGCTGATGTCCCGGCTGTCACCCTGGGGCCGCCGAACCGATGGGGCGCTGGTGATCCGCAGGCCGCTGGAGAACCTCGACGGGCTGAAACCACAGCCCGGCCTGGTCGCCATGGTCGCGGCGCTGCTCGGCTCCACGGCGTACGACGGATTCTCCAACTCGACGGCGTGGGTCGGCTGGGCGCAGAACACCGACTACTCGATGACGACGCTCGGCACCCTCGCGCTGATCTGCTTCATCCTGGTCGTGCTGGTGACGTATTCGGGCGCCACCGTCCTGGCCGGGCGGCTCTCCGACAGTTCCCGGCGGGCGCTGCCGGGGTTGTTCGCGCACTCGGTGATCCCGATCGCCTTCGGGTACGTCGTGGCGCACTACCTCACCTTGTTCATCCTCGAAGGCCAGCGGACCCTGATCTACCTCAGCGACCCGCTGTCGAACGGCGCCAACATCTTCGGCACCGGCCTGCTCGGCCTGAACACCTCCATCACCAACCACAGCACGTCGATCGCCGTCATCCAGGTCCTCGCCGTCGTCGGCGGCCACCTGATGGGCGTGATCAGCGCACACGACCGGGCGGTAGCCCTCTTCCCGCGCCACAAGGCCCTGGCCGGCCAGCTCCCCCTGCTCGTGGTCATGGTCGGCTACACCGTCGGCGGCTTGATGCTGCTGTTCTCCGCCTAGCACCCCCACCGCTTTCCTTCCCTTGCTTTTATTCCTATCCCAGCTTGATTCTTGACGGAGTTAATTAATAAGACATACGGTGCGGAAACGGCCAGCTACGAAAGGTGACTCATGCCCTCCGCTCGTACGATCCGCCGCGCCCTCGCGATGGCGACCGCCCTCCCCGTCGTACTCGCGGGTGTTCTGGTGTCCACCAGCGCACCCGCGAGCGCCAAGAGCAATTTCAGCGTGAAGCCCTTCATGGGGTGGAGCAGCTGGAGTGTGCAGTCCTCCAGCAATCCCGACTACGGCACCAAGTGGCTGACCGAAGACCACATCAAGAGCGCCACCGACTCGATGGCGCGCAATCTGCGGTCGGCCGGCTACACCAACATCAACCTCGACGCGGGCTGGAACGCCAACTGGAACTGGGAGTTCCGCACCGACGCCAACGGCATCCCCGAGGCCGACCCGGAACGGTTCCCGCACGGCATCGAAAGCCTCGCCCGCTACGTGCACAGCAAGGGCCTCAAGATCGGCCTGTACGGCGGCGCCGGGCTGCAGACCGCGATCTACGACAAGAACGCCCCGATCGTCGGCACCAACTGCACCACGCAGGACATCACCGTGATCCCGCTGACGAAGACCAACATGTGGGGCGGCGACTGGAAGATCGACTTCACCAAGCCGTGCGCCCAGGCGTACTTCAACTCGATGGCGAACAAGTTCGCGTCCTGGGGCGTCGACTTCATCAAGGTCGACGGCGTCACCACCGACAACATCCCGGACATCAAGGCGTGGTCGCAGGCGATCGACCAGAGCGGCCGCAAGATGTGGCTCACCGCGAGCGCCTGGCCGGTACCGCGGGACGCCGGCGAAGGCCTGCAGCCGTGGGCGAACAGCGTCCGCGTCGACACCGACGTCGAGTGCTACTGCAACACGGTCTCGACCTGGACCAGCTCGGTCGACAATCGCTGGGAGGACCTGCCGAACTGGCTGGACGTCGTACGGCCGAACTACTGGCCGGACCTCGACTCGATGCCGATCAACAACAACACCGGCGTCGGCATCCAGGACGGCATCACCGACACCGAACGGCAGAGCGTGATGACGTTCTGGTCGATGGCTTCCTCACCCCTGTACGTCGGTGGTGACCTGGCCAACCTCGACCGGAAGGCGAAGTCGATCCTCACCAATCCCGAGGTGATCGCGGTCGACCAGGCCGGCGTGATCCCGACCCGGGTTGCCGCCGGAACCCTGCAGGTGTGGAAGAAGCGGCTCCCCGACGGCCGGCTCGCAGTCGCCGTCTACAACCTGGGCGACACGGCCGCGGACATCCCGGTGACCTGGGATCAGCTCGGCCTGCACGGCAGCAAGACGGTCCGCGATCTGGTGAGTCGCGAGAACCTCGGCCGCGCGAACAAATCCTGGACTGCTCAGGGTGTCCCCTCGCACGGATCCCGGCTGATCACGCTGTCCCGGTAGGTTTCGGCAACCTCCTGCTCGTGAAAGCGAGCAGGAGGAAGGCCAGCATGCCCAGGATCAGGTGCGAGTTGCCCGGGATGGACTGCCAGAAGTTCCAGGAGAGCTCGCGATCGTCGCGGAACGGGACCCACCAGATCGACCGTAGTACGAACAATCCGTACCAGAGGACGCCCGTGACGACTGCCGGGTTCAGACCCCATTGGCGGTTGACCGCGCGGATCAGGCTGACGCCCAGCGGGATGATCCAGACCCAGTGGTGGCTCCACGAGACCGGCGATGCGTAGAGAACAGCCAGCGCCATCACGGAGATCGCAGTGACGCGCTCGTCCGCCAGCCAGTAGCGCCGCGCCAACCAGAGCACGGCCAGGCCGAAGATGGCCGACAACACGAACCACGTCGGCTCCACCCAGGACGCCTCGTCGCCGAGCCGGCTGAGGAATCCCATCAGCGACTGGTTGCCGGTGTAGGCCAGCCCGCCGACCCGGTTCGCGTCGCGGATGACGACGGTCCAGTAGTGCCACGACTGGTTCGGCACGACGGCGAACCCGATCGCCATCGTGGCCAGCAGACCCAGTACTGCGTTGCGGAACGCGCGCCACTGCTTGGTGATCAGCAGGAACGCCAGGAACGGCAGGGGTGTGAGCTTCACGCCGATCGTCACGCCGACCCAGAACCCGCGCCACTTCGCGTTCGCCGGCCGGACCAGGTCCAGCAGGATCATTGCCGTCAGCAACAGGTTGATCTGGCCGAACTGGATCGTCTGCCAGACCGGCTCGAGCAGCAGCGAGGCCGCCGTCAGCCCGACCAGGATCAGCAGCCGCTTGCGCTCGAGGAAGTACGCCCAAGCACTCTCAGGAAGGCTGTTGCGCCAGATCGCTGCGATGCAGAGCACCGAGATCGTCGTCCAGAGCACCAGTGCGACGCCCCACGGAACCGCGGCCAGCGGCAGCATCGCGATCGCGGCGAACGGCGGGTAGGTGAACGGCAGACCGGAGCCTTCGAGCTTCGCGTCGTACAGGGAGCCGCGGTCGAGCAGCACCGAGCCGCCCATCCGGTAGACGCGCAGGTCGATCATGCCGTCGAAGAGTCCGTACGCCCAGGCGCCGAGGGCGACCAGGGCCGCGCAGACCAGGATGCCGATCACGATCCGGCGGGGACCGGTGGTTCGCACAGGGGTGGTGGTCACACTCACGTCAGATCTACTCCGAACACCGATTCCAGCTCCTGGCGCGTCTGCTCGTACGACGTGTGGTGGACGCCGGTCATGCCGAGTTCGCGGGCCGCGACCACGTTGAGTTCGAGGTCGTCGATGAAGACGCAGTCGGCCGGGGAGAGGCCGATCCGCTCGGCGGCGAACAGGAAGATCTCCGGTTCGGGCTTGCGCATCCCGACCTCGCCGGAGATGACGATGTCGTCGAACATCCCGTCCCAGGTCTCCCGGGGGTAGGAGTTGCCCCACGAGTTCGACAGCAGCGCCGTCCGGATGCCGATCCCGCGGGCGCGCCGGATCAGCGCGGACATCTGCGGCTGGTGCTCGAAGTGCGCGAACATCCGCTCGATCAGGCCCTCGGCCTGCACGGTCGTGCCGTCCTCGCGGACCAGGATCGCCGCGAGTTTGCGCTCGAAGTCGGGGACCGCGATCTGACCGCGCTCGAGCGCGTGGATCGGATTCACCTCGGCCTCGACGGGGCTCGCGCCGAGCCAGCCGACCATCGCCCGGTAGTAGGCGTCGAAGTCGAGGCCGTCCAGCTCGGCCCAGCGGCGCAGGGCTTCGTCGAGACCGGAGGTGAGCACACCACCCCAGTCGACCAGCAGGCCGCGCGGCACAGGCTTGTCGTCAGGCATGCGCGCAAGACTACTCAGGACAAACCGGCCCGCTCCCCCCGGTCAACCCCCGTACTACGCGGTGCGCGTCAGTTGCCGTACTCCACGACGGTGTCTCCGGACGAGGATTTCGCCTTGATCACGCGGGTCGACTCGGGGTCGGTCTTGACGTTCGAAGTCTCATCGCCACTGCTCGTCTGGGTCTCCACTTTGTACGTCTCCGCGCCGGTGGGCAGCCGGAGCTCCACGTCGCCGGAGCTCGTCTGCGCGTCGATGCTCTGCGGCGCGAGGTCGAAGCCCAGCTCGATATCCCCCGAGCTGCTCTGCCCGGTGACGGCGGTCGCGCTCAGATTCTCCCCGCTGATGTCCCCGGACGACGACTTCAGCGACAGCTGACCGCCGACATGGTCGAGCTCGATCGCCCCGGAGGACGTCTGCAGCGTCACCCCGGCCGGCAGTTGGCTGACCTTGAGATCGCCACTGCTGCTCTGGATCGTGACTTTGAGGTCCTCCGGCACGGTGATCACGTAGTGGGTGTCGCAGCCGAACGACAGGAATCCGCAGCCGGTGTCCTTGAGCTGCAGCTTGCCGTCGCTGTACTTCTCCTTGGGCTCCGAGCCGAACAGGTTCCGGTTGTACCTCCGGTCGACGGCGATCTCGGAGACGTCCCCGGTGTGCACCTCCAGATCGGCCGACGCGGCCTGGATGGTCACCGCGCCGTCCTGCACCGGATACGAACCCCGGCTGGTCTTGCTGTCATCGGTCAGGCCGGTGAGCGCCCAGTACACCCCGCCCAGGATGAGGGCGACCGAGATCGCGATGCCGTACCTGCGCTCGGTGCTCATTGTTCCGGCCGGGCGGCCCTGGACCTCAGACATGGCTCAACCCTGACATATCCCGGGCCGCTTGTCGGTGGGGTTATCCCCCATCTTCAACTGAGGAGATCCGCCGTAACCCCGGCCGCGAACCCTTGCATCGCCTTGCGGAGTTTGCTCGACTTCGCCGCGTCCGCGAGGCTCCGCCCGTGCGCGAGCGCGGTGTCGCAGGCGGCCTGGTCGAACGGAAGCAGCGCGGCGGCCTGCACACCGGCGTACCGGCTGAGTGCCTCGGCGACTGCCTCTGCCGGGGTGTTCCCCAGTGGCCCCGACCGGAGCCGGTTGACGACGACTCGGGGGTTGGCCGAGGGCACCGCTGCACGCAGCTCGTGCAAGGCTCGGATGAGGCGGGTCAGGCCGACCGGGTCCGCAGTACCGACGACTACGACCTCGTCTGCCTCTTCGAGCGTTGCCAGGGTGGCGCCGTTGCGGCGTGGGGCGAGTGTGTCGAAGGAGATCTCTTCGTCGCTCTCGATGCAGAAGCCCGCATCGACCACTGTGCAAGGAGCGAGCATGCGGGCTGTCAGCCAGACCGACTCGATCGCTGTCGGCCGCAGCTCGGTCCACCGGTCGGCTCTGCTCAGTCCGGTCAGCACCAGGAGATGCGGGTTGAGCTGCCGGGCGTGCCGTGCGAGCACTGTGACGTCCAGGGAGCCACCGCCAGCTGAGCGTGCCGCTGCGGCCAGCCCTGAGGTCTCGTCGAGCATGCCGAGCTGCTGCGCGACCGTTCCGCCGTACACATCGGCGTCCGCGAGCATCGTCGGCATGCCCTTGGCTGCCAGCTCCGTGGCCAACCCGACCGCGACCGTACTCCGGCCAGGCGCGCCCGTCGGTCCCCAGACGGCGATCACGCGACCGGTCCCCTCGCCGTACGGGCGGGGTGGTTCGTTCGGCGGGGTGTCACCCGTGTACGGCACGAAACCGCCGGCGAAGTGGTCGACGGTTGCTGGTGGCCCCGATTCGACCGCGTCGACGATCGCCCGGCCGAGGTCTTCGGCGCTCACGTCCGCCGGGAGGATCCGCTCGATTCCCATCCGGCTCAGGCGGTCCTCGGCACCGGAGGGCTCACCGTTGTCCGACGGGTCGACCATGGCGACGACCGCGATCCGGCGGGAGTGCAGAGCGGCGACCGCGTCAGAGGTCAACCGTGGAAGGTCTTCCGCGAGCAGGACTGCTCTTGCCTGGCCGCTGGCTGCCGCGGCCATCACATCGGCGATGTCGACACACCTGCGGACGACGCGAATCCCCGGAGCACGCTCGGCACGGCGTACGACGTCTGCCTCCCAGGGCGCACCGGTCACCGCGAGGAGGAGCGGTACCGCCATCAGCGGCCTCGCCGTACGAGGACCGGCTCTCCTGAGCTCATCGCCGCCAGCGCAGCAGGGAGCTTGGGCAGATCGGACGGGTCGAGTCCGACCAGGACCTGCCGCCGCGCGGTCCCGCCGGCTACGCCCTTCACCGTGTCGACCTGGACCACGCGGATGGTGTCCCACATCTTCTTGGCCGGCTGATCGGCGTCCTTGGGAACGATCCAGACGTCCACCTGGTCGCCGATCGCCAGGTCAGCAGGCAGCCGGCCGGACGCGACGGACAGAGGTAGCTCGGTGCGGTCGTTGTCGGTCTGGCTGACCGCTGCTTCCCGCGGCACGAACTCGCCGGCTCCGATGGCTCGGACGACTACAAGGCCCTTCAGGTCAGCGTTGGCATCGACGTACCGCCCGGCCTCGTCGCCGTTGGTGAAGCGGACGCGGACCGTGGTCAGGTCGTCGCCGGTGAGCTTCGTCCCGGCCGGCAGGTCGCGGTCGGCGGCGTACACCGTGGTCGTGTCGTCCGCGGACGACAGCAGCTTGGCGCCGGCCAGCGCGGTGATCGCCACCAGCAGCACGCCGAGCACGAGACGGCCGTCCTTCCACCGGGCCCGCCGGTTGCGCACCGTCGGGGTTGACGGTGCCGCGAAACCGCTCCGCACCGCTGGACTGTCGGCCACTCGCACTCCCCAGATCTCTCGCCATCACTGCCCGATCGCGCTCAGTGACCGACATTCTGCCGTGTCCGGGGAGCTGGTGCTCGTCGTCTTCCACAAGTTGCAGGTCCTGTGGACAAACGAGGCCAATCGGAGGCGAACCGTGGCAAACTGAAGGAATGCCGGCACCGCGATTCCTCCAGCTCTCCGACGTCGCGGAGGTGCTGAACATCTCCGCCAACCAGGTCTACGCGCTGGTCCGGCGCGGTGACATCCCCGCCGTGAAGATCGGCGGACGCGGGCAGTGGCGGGTGGAGTCGACCGAGCTCGAGAAGTACATCGAGCGGCTGTACACCGAGACGAAGCAGTTCATCGACAGCCATCCGTTCGGCGAAGAGGCCGAGATCTCCGAAGACGCCTGAGCCCCGACGTACCTGGGTGGGCGGTCAGCGCCGGCGTACGGCGACGAGGGCTTGGGTGGGGACGAGCCGGGAGTTGTAGACCTCGGTACGCCGACGGGGCGCGTCGAGCGGATGCTCCGCGATCTCGAGGAAGTCGGCGCCGACCCGGTCGATCGTGCCGGTGACGGGATGCGCCCCGGCGGCCGCGCTGAACAGCGTCACCGGTGAACGATCCCGCGCGATGCCGCGGAGCAGGTGCGCCAGGCCCAGCTTCGCCGCGATCGCACCTTCGGCCGGCTCCGCCCACGGCCCGAGCCCGTGGACCGCGGCCAGCGCGGTGACCGGGATCAGCCACTCCTCGTAGCGCTCGGCCTCCAGCAGGAGGCAGTCCTTGCCGACCCTGCTGAGCGTTCCGGTCACCGGCTCGGCGTGGGTGAGCTCGACCCGTACGACGGTGCCGACCGCGCCGCGCAGCCGGTCGAGCACGGTGATCTTGCCGACCTCGGCCCGGATCCGGTCGGCCACCTCGCCGTACAGATCACCGTCCTGCAGCGCGGCGAACTGCGACTCCAGGTCCTCGAACAGGGCATCCAGACGCATGCCCCCGAACCTACTTCATCGGCACTCTCCGTGGTCGCACTCACTGTCCGTGAAGCGCTGGTTGCTGATTTGGCTTGCCAAAGGCCGCCTAGGCAGGTCTATATTGATCAAGCCGACGCAAACTCACGCAAACTCATAGATCAGAGGTCAAAGCAGATGAACGCGACGATCCGCGGACTGAAAGGGCTGATCTCCCTGGCCGCCCTGGCCGGGGTAGGGCTCGGCCTGCGCTGGACGACCGCAGGTTCAGTCGGTTCGGCCAGCACGCAAGACCTCACCTCGATGGCGGTCCTCACCGTCGGCGCGGTCGCCTGGGTCGCCTACACCTGGCTCCTGATCGCCGTACTCGCCACCGTCCTCGAACAGGTCCCAGGAGCAATCGGCCACGCGGCCTCAGCCGTAGCCGGCCGCATCACCTCCCAGACCTCCCGAACCCTCCTCCGCTCAGCCCTAGGCGTAGCCGCCGTCACCCCACTCACCATCGGAGTAGCCCAAGCCACCCCCACCACCGTCCCCACCGCGAACTGGGCCCCTTTCGAGTCCCCCTCCACCGTCCGCCTAACTTCCCCCACCAACTGGCACACACCGGAACCCCCATCGACCCTCCCCCTCACAAACACCCCCACCACCCACCCCACCCACCGCCCCACCGCCCGCTCCACCCAGCACCCCATCGCTGACCCCGCCCGCCTCACCCAGCGCCCCATCGCCAACCCAGCGCACCCCACCCAGCCGCCCAGGGCTGAGCCAGCAGCTGCCGCGGACCCCAACCAGCACCTCGCAGTACCGGCGAGGCCCCTCGGACGCCCAGCGGTTCCTGAGTCGCCTGCCGACTTCCGCGCAACCGAGAAGACCTCAACCCTGCGACTCACCGACGCCTCGGCAGCGCACCCCGACCAGCACCCCGCCGACACTTCGGAAGCGCAGACCGGCCAGCGGCCGAACGCCCAGCCGGCACCTGCAGCGGACCTCGGCCAGCGCCTCGCAGTACCGGTGAAGCCGCCGGCGCACTCCAGCGTTCCCGAGTCCCCAGCCGACTTCCGGACAAGCGAGAAGGCGTCGACTGTCGACCTCAGCGCTGCTGCCGGCCCGGATCGACCGAAGGCCGGACGCGTCGGAGTGCCGGATCGCCCGACCGAGGGCGCTCCGACCCGCTACACCGACCTGCGCTCCGGCCACCCGCTGAGAACCGCAACTCGCGTCGTCCAGCACGGCGACACGCTCTGGGGCCTGGCCGCCGCCGAGCTCGGCCCAGACGCAACGGACTCAGCAATCGCAGCCCGCTGGCCCCAGTGGTACGCCACCAACCGAGCCCTGATCGGCCCCGACCCCGACCTGCTCTACCCCGGCCAGGTCCTCCGCATCCCGGCCCCCACCCACCCCGTGCCGCCAACCCACAAGGAGAAGTGACATGAGCGCCCACACCCACCTCGCCACCATCCACCCCCTCCCCGAAACCACCCCACCCCCCAACACAATCCACCCCACCCCCACGAGCCACCCCCGCCCAACTCCCATCACCCCGTGCGAACACACCGCGACCCCCACACCCCTGCCCCGCCAAGCAGCACCCACCGACCCGAACGACCCCGCCCCCACCTCCGCGAGCCAGCACCGCGCAGCCCTCACCAGCCCGCGCGAGCACACCGAGGCGCCCACAGCCCTCACCCTCCACGCGGCACCCGCCGAGCCGGTTGAACAGTGCCCCGCCCCCACCCGTGCGAGCCGGGCCGTCGCAGACCTCACCACCACGACCCAGCACCACGCAGCTCCTGGCGGTATTGCGCAGTGCCCTGCAACCACCGGCAGCTCAAGCCAGTGCGATGGCGGGTCCAACGGCATGGGGCAGATCGGCGGAGCTCCCGCGGGGACGGAGCAGCTTGGTGCTGCTGCCGAGCGGTTGAGTCAGCATGCTGCGGCTCTGGCTGGGGCGAGTCCGCGCAGGGCAGGTTCCACTGACCCCACGCCGATTGAGGTTGGGCGGAAGGGGGTGGGGCAGCAGGGGTCGATGACTCAGGGGGCTTTGGCTCTGCGGTATCAGGTGGAGCCGGAGCCGGTTGTTGTCGCCGCCGCCCACTCTTCGGCTGGTGCCGACGGGGCCGCAGTTGCCGGATGCGAAGGCTTGGGCGACGAAGCTGGTGCAGGCGATGGCGGAGGTGCTAGCCGGCGATCGGCCGATCTCGCAGCTGGTCCGGTTCACGGACGCGATCGTCTTCAACGATCTCAACCGGCGCGTCCGGCTGCTCGGGCTCACCACCACCGCCACCGCCCGCGGGCAGAAGGAACGCAGCGCCGTGCGTTCGGTGCACGTCTCCAAGCCCGCCACCAAGGTCGCCGAGGTCGCAGCCCACGTCCGGTACGGCGAACGCTCCCGCGCCATCGCCCTCCGCCTGGAGGTCCACCGAGGCCGCTGGATCTGCACCGCCCTAGTACTCGGCTGACCCCATGCCCCCGAGACCTGCTCCGCCACGTCCACAGCTCCACCACCCGGAACGCCGAGCCCAGCACCTCCACGCCTGTCGAATGTTGCGCCCAGCACCACCCACGCCGCACCGATCCCCGGGACCCCGCACCACCCACGCCTTGCCGAACGCCGGACCCGCGCACCGACACACGCCTTGCTGAACGTCGAACCCAGCGTCACTCACGCGTTGGACGAATGCGAGAAGGTGCCCTTTGGGGGCGGGGATTGGAGGTTGGGAGAAGTGGGGTCGAACTTTGGGTGGGGCGGGTGGCGTCTTACTGGGCGCAACTCGATCGTGTGGCTGTCGATATGTGGCTGACATGCGGGCGGGCGTAGCGTTTGCCGGATCGATCAGGGGGATCGATCATGTCCCGTTCCGGGGGAACGAATGACTGAGAGCACCACCACCATGACGAATCTGCAGGCGCAGGAGCTCGACGAGACCGCAGAGCTGACACCGGCCGAGCTGGCCCGGGTGTTGCCGCGCGTGGGTGCGCGGCGCTGGTCGCAGCGGATCCCGGCGCTCTATCCAGTCGCGGTCAGGTATCACCGGGCCCGGCGGCGGATCGAGTGGATGCGTTCCGACACCGCGTTCGCGCAGAGCCGTCAGAGCGAGGACCTTCCCGTCCGCGTCAAGCGGCACAAGTCGCTCCTGCTCCGCCAGCTCGGCGAGACCGAGATGTGGATGCAGCACAACAAGGTCACCAATCTGAAGCTCGCCTGCGCGCAGGTCGACGGCCTGGTGATCCGGCCCGGCGAGACGTTCTCCTTCAACAAGCTGGTCGGGAACGCGACCCGGCGCAAGGGTTATCTCAAAGGCATGCGGCTGTCGAACGGCCAGGCGCGGCCGGGGATCGGCGGCGGCATCTGCCAGCTGGCGAATCTGCTGCACTGGATGGTGCTGCACTCGCCGCTCACGGTGACACAGCGATCGACTCACAGCTTCGACCCGTTCCCGGACAACGGGCGGGTGCTGCCCTGGGGTGTCGGCTGCAGCATCGTCTACAACTACGTGGATTTCCAGTTCCGCAACGACACCGACCAGACGTTCCAGCTGAAGGTCGGCGTGAGCGAGCGGTACCTCGAAGGCGAGATCCTCGCCGAGGAGAGCACCTCGTCGTCGTACCGGGTGTTCGCGCGCGGCGAGCGGTTCTTCCGGGCCGGCGCGGAGTACTTCCGCCGGAACGAGATCTGGCGCACGGTGATCGACCGGCGGACCGGTGACACCGTCGGCGACGAGCTCGTGCGCGAGAACGTTGCCCTGGTCAAGTACATCCCGACCGGTGTGAACGTGATCGACATCGACCTCACGCAGTACCCGCCGGCGAGCTAGCAAGACCTCGTACGGCGGTATGTTCTGGGGCGCCCCCGCGTTTCCCGGAAGGATCCCGCATGTCGTCGTACGGCCCCACCGGTCAGATCCAACAGCAGTACCCCGGCGGACCTGGTCAGCAGTGGGGAGCTCCGCCACCTCGGAATCGTGGCCGGGTTGGGCTTCTGGTGGGGCTTGGCGTGGTGTTGGTTCTGATTGTCGGTGGGGCTGTGGTGTGGTTGACGCAGCGCGGTGACAGTGGGGGCAGTGCGCCGGCGAGCGCGCCTTCGACCGTGCCGAACGTGGTCAAGGTCGGCGGCGAGACGATTGGTCAGGCGAAGGAACTGTCAGCAGCCCTGATGGGCAAGGGGTTGGAGTGCACGGTTCGCTTCACCGGTACCGCGGGTGGGCAGGCGGGCTGCTTCCGGTGGGGAGACAAGGGCACGACGTCGAGCGAGGTGCTCTTCCAGTACCAGCCCGGCGGCACCGTGATCGGGCTGAACCTCAAGGCTGTCGGTCAGCGCGAAGGCGCCGCGTTCGTCGAACTCTCCTTGGCGTTCCAGGCGGTTGCCCCGGTGGTCTTCGCAGCTGATCAGGACAAGGTGGCTCAGGCCGTCGCCAATCTGACGAAGGTCGACGACACGACGTTCGACGGCAGCTGGGGGAAGTACCGCGTCAGGGACGGTGCGAGCGGTATGACGGTGAGCGCAGCCAGGTCGGGCGCCGCCCAACTCGCCGTACCGGATCTCCAGATGGCCAAGTCGTCGGCCAAGCTCGCGGACGCCTTCAGTGCCAAGGGTTTCACCTGCAACGTGACGCGCGAGGATTGCGACAGCACCTTCCGCGGCGGCAAGGGGCGGCTGTCGGTGCTGAGTTCGACGATAGCTCCGCAGGGCATCCTGCAGATGATCATCGGCGCCGACGACACCTCGCGCGACGCGAACGGCGACCAGACCAAGCAGGCGTTCTCCAACCTGGTCCACACCACCTTGGGACTCGCCGGAGGCAACGGCCTCCCGGCGATCGACAAGTGGTTCGACGAGCAGCTGAGCGGAGACTCGCACAGTGCGTACGTCGGTGGTTGGCGGGTGGATCTGGTGGTGAGGTACGAAAACCTGTACGGCGTTGCCAGCCAGCCGAGCAACTACCGGTTAACGATCTCGGCCGCCACCCTCTGGACCGTCCCCAACTGATTTTGTCGGTGGTGCGCGCAAGACTGGTCAGGTGAGTCACGAACCACAGCCGTACCGCGAACGGGCCGCCCGGTTGCCCGGCGCCGTGCTGTGGACCCGTACTGCGGACGGCGGGGTCGTACCGGATCCTTCCCGACGGCTGCATGGACCTGCTCTGGATCGAGGGCGAGCTGTTTGTCGCCGGGCCGGATACGCGTGCCTATGTCTCATCGTCCGAGGCTGGTGTCCAGTTCGCGGCCATCCGGTTCGCGCCGGGGACGGCGGCCGGCTTCCTCGGCGTACCGGCTCGCGAGCTTCTCGATCAACAGGTGCCGCTTGCGGATCTGTGGTCGCCTGGCCGGAGCAGACGGCTGGCTGATCGGATCGGCAAGGCGGCACATCCTGCGCCTGGGTTGGAAGAGGCAGCCGTCGCGCTGTTCGACGAGCCGCCGGATCGCCTGATTGGCGAGGTCGTGCACGGCATCCGGGAGGGAGCCGGGGTGCCCGCCCTGGCCGGCCGTGTCGGGTTGAGCGAGCGGCAACTCCATCGGCGGTGCGTGGACGCCTTCGGGTACGGCCCGAAAATGCTGGATCGCGTACTGCGGATGAATCGCGCCCTCGCCAACGCCCGTACCGGACTCTCCTTGGCCTCCGTCGCCGCCCAATCCGGCTATGCCGACCAGGCCCACCTCACCCGCGAAATCAAAGCCCTGACCGGCGTCCCACCCACAGACCTGCTCGCAAGCTGACCCCGAGGCCCGGTGCCCATCTCCCGCCAGCGTGACCGATTTGCTACTGAGTGTATTCGAACATAGTATCGATTCATGAGCAGATTCCCCGGTGACCGGCCAGTTGACGGGCCGTCGCGCCCGCCCCGGCCAACTGCCGGACGGCCGCGACGCCGAAGTCTGCTGTGCCAGGAGACTGCCGATGATCCCGACCAGGGCATCGGGCTGTACGAGGCGGTCGCTTCGCAGGACACAGTGGGGTTCTCCGCTGACGAGTGGGCAGATCGGCTGGATGCGCTGCAACGGATGAAGTCGCGCATGGCGGCGTGGGAGGCCGAGGCAATTGCCGGGTTCGATGATTCTCTGCATGGGGTGTCCGCTGACCTTGGGCATCGTCATCCCGAGCCGGGTGACCGGGCCGCGGCTCCTGGGGAGCGGCGCTGGCACGCGGGCGACCTGCGATCGGTGGCCGATGAGATCGCGCTGATCTTGAACCTGCAGAAGAACCATGCAACCCGCCGGATCCACACCTCGTGCGAGCTGGTCCACAACTTCCCCGCGACCTTGCAGGCCTTGCGCGAAGGCGAGCTGACCGAACGTGCGGCCTTCACCATCGTTGACCAACTATCGGTCCTGGACGACATCACCGACCTCCGCGCCGCCGAGGCTGCTGTCTTGACGTGGGCTCGCACTCATCCGTTGACCGACCTCAAGAAGGAATGCCAGCGCGAGGCTGCCCGCCGGTCCCCAGTCGCCAGCGACAAGCGCCATCAGCGCGCTCATGACGAGCGATCGGTGCGGATGATCCCCGACGGCGACGGTCGCGCCGCTCTCGTCCACAACCAAGACGCTGTGGATGCCGCCGCGATCATGACCAGCCTGTCGAGCGCAGCCGCCCGTGCCCGCCGCAACGGCGACCCCCGCACGACAGACCAGCTCCGCGCCGACATCGCCATCAGGCGCCTCCTCCCAGGCGCCAAGAACCGAACCTCAGGTCCCGTTGTCGACCAACCCCGCGGCGGCACCTGCACCATCACCGGCACCGGCCTGGTCACCGACATCGACATCGACACCGACATCGACACCGACGGCAACCACCCGGCCAGCAACACCGACGCGCGGCCCAGCCGCCCCGGCGACCAGCCACCGGTTCCTGAGTGTGCTCCTGACTTCGCGGACGAGACGCCGATCGGAGCTGAGGCCACGGTGGTGATCCATGCCACCGCCGCCGAGGTAGACGCCTTGCTCAACGGAGAAGCAGCCACCGGCGGAGAAGCCGACCACCACGGCCCCATCCCCCAAAGCTCCCTGCGCAAGCACCTCATCAAGGCACTCGCAAGCACCCTTCTCCCCAACCTCCCCACCACCCCCAACAGCCCCCACCCCGGCGCAACCACCCGCCGCCCCCGCACCAGCACCAGCACCAGCCCACCACACGGGCCCCGGCACCACCTCAGCGACGCAACACCCGCTCCACCAACACCCGCGTCGCCCCGAGCACCACCTCCCGACACGACAGCGACCCCACCAACGCCTCGACGACACCGGCACCGCCGCAGCGCACGACACCCGCTCCACCAACACCCGCCTCGCCCCGAGCACCCCCTCCCCACACCACACCGGCCCCACCAACGCCTACGACGACACCGGCATCGCCGCAGCGCGCGGCTTTCACGCCAGCAACGCATTTACTGACGCCGACATTGCCACGACCCGCGATACAGCTACGCGGATCGAGCTGCGGATCACCGATCGGCCACCACCCAGTGATCCCGATCGCTACACGCCATCCGCCGCGCTGGACAGGTATGTCCGGCTGCGCGATCGCACCTGCCAGTTCCCCGGCTGCAACCAACCGGCGGAATTCGCCGACCTTGACCACCGGATCCCGTTCGCCGCCGGTGGGCGTACCACCGCGGCCAACCTCTGGTGCCTGTGCCGTCACCACCACCGCCTCAAGCACGAAGGCGGCTGGCAGATCCACCCCAACCCCGACGGCAGCTGGACCTGGACCAGCCCCACCGGCCGCCGCTACCGCAACAACCCCAGCACCATCGACCCACCCGACCTCACCCAACGAGCAACGTCACCTGACTCCGCGGAACGACCGGCCCAGCCCGACCCGCGGAACGACTGACCCCGCCCGACCCCACGGAACAACCGACCCCACCCGACCTCACATAACGAGCAGCGTCACCTGACTCCGCGGAATAGGTGAGCCCACCCGGCCCCGCGGAACGACCGACCCCGCCCGACCCCGCGAAACGACCGACCCCGCCCGACCCCGCGGAACGACCGACCCCGTCCGGCTCCGCGGAACGGGTGACGCCGCCTGACTCCGGGAGACGAGGCAGCTTGTCCGACGGCACCGGGCGTGGTGAGCCGCATGACTGACCGGGCGCCCGGAGGTTTCGGTCGGCAGTTGGTTGCCGGCGGCGGTGCGCCTCTCGGTGTGACCCGGTCAGGGCGCGAGCATTGGGTGATGAGCTTGAGGGAGCCGGTTGGTCGGGCGACGTTGCGGCATAACCCGTTGAATGCGGTGACGGCGGCGGTGGAGCGGTTGACGTACGCCGATGGGCGGACGGTGATTCGTAAGGAGCTGCGGGAGCCTCGGGATACGGAGGGGGCTTGGGCGGCCTCGAATGATCCGCGGCATTGGAATTACTGGCGGCGTGAAGTCGAGGTGTATCGGGACGAGGAGCTTCGGCGGCGGCTGAAGGAAGCTGGGCTCGTACTGCCGGAGGCTGAGGTTGAAGAGCACGACGGCGGCGCTGTTCTTTATCTGGAAGATGTTGCGGGGACGCCGGGTCCGGAGTTCGGGCTAGAGGACCATGCGGCGCTGGCTCGGGCAGTTGGGCGATGGCAAGCGCGGCCTGCGCCTGAGGTGCCTTGGACGTCTGTTGGGTTTCTGCGGGACTACTCGACGACCCGCGAGGTCCCGTGGGAGTTGCTCGATGACGACCGCGCTTGGGAGCAGCCGCTGATCGCGGACAACTGGCCGTCCGGGCTGCGGGCGGCCTGGGCGGAACTTATTGCCCATCGCAACGAGCTGTTGAGCGTCGTCGAGCAGCTGCCGCGGGCGAGGTGTCATCTTGATCTGTGGGTGAGCAACGTGATCCGGCGGCCGTCCGGGGAGTTCGCGTTGCTCGACTGGGCGTTCACGGGTGATGGGGCGCTCGGTGAGGACATCGGCAACCACATTCCTGACGCCGTACTGGATCTGTTCTGGCCCGCCGAAAGGTTGCCGGAGTTGGCCGAGACCTGTGTCGAGAACTACCTCGAAGGTCTCGGGGAGGGTGGGTGGCGGGGTGATCCTGATGAGGTCCGGCTTGCGGTGATGGCGTCTGGGGTGAAGTACGCCTGGCTGGCTGCCGGTCTTCTGATGAGAGCCGGTGAGAAGACTCATCAGGCGTATCACCAAGCGGCCGACAGCCAGCACCTCTTCCAGCAGCGCGGCATCGCGCTGTCTTTCATCGCCGAGCAGTGCCTGGAGGTCATCAACAAACGACGGTGAAGCCTCCCGGAAGCACAACAGCCCGTACTCCGGTGCGCCGCGAACGCAGTCTGCCCGTGCTGTCGTAGCTGTAGGAGGTTCCGCTAGCCGGCAAGTCGACGGTTCTGCGCATGGGCATCCACGCTGGCGAAGAGCGAACCGCGCCCGAGTCTGAGCGAAGACACCATCGGCAGCAGAAGCACCGCGTCGATCGCAGGAGCCGACGTACCCGCGGCGCCGATTGCGGTGAGGGTGGTGGCCTGGGCGGGAAGTAGGCCGGGGAGGGTGATGGGGAGTAGGGCGCCGGGGGCTGCGGAGACGCCTTGGGGGCCGACCTTGCTGTGGTCGATGGCGCCTAGAGAAACCGCGCCGGATCTCCAGGTGGTGCGACCGGAGTTGGGGAGGAGGTTGACGATGGGGAGGAGGAGGCGGGGTTGCGAGGATGGGGCAACGGTCCAGGTTGCGGTTCCGCCAGAAGGTACTGCGATGTAGGAACCGTTGCTCCATTGGGATTCGCCGGTCCAGGCAGACGCGGGAGTGACTACCGAGGCGCCGGATGCGAGTTGAGCAGCCTCGGCCTCGACGAGTTCCAGGCCGGACAAGGTGCGATCGGCGGGGCCGAACTCCTGGGCCAGCCGGGCGACGTCGGGATGGCTGTCGAGGGCAAGCATCGAGAGCAGGCCGTGGATGGTGGATTCGGCGCCGGAGTTGCGGTTGATCACACCGTCGCCGGAGATGCCGTCGTACGTGACGCCGGTGGCGGGGTCGTACGTCGGGGCGCTGGCTCGGTTGGCGCCGAAGTACCAGGCGGCGGTGAAGGCCGCGACCTGTCGGAGCCCGGGAAGATCGGCGGCGCGGGCGACGCTCAGCAAGGCCTGCAAGCGCGCGTCGACGCCGTAGGCGATCTGGGTGCGGTCGATCGGCGCGGGGAGCCAGCCGTTGTCGGGGCCGCCGGCGGTCATCAGCAACGGGGTGAAGCCGGCGGCGTCTCCGATGGCTGGGGGTAGGAGCGAGTGATCGCCAAGGGCGGTAGCGGCAGCGGCGAGGGCGGAGGGCATCTGGGCGCCCCAGGCGTGCCAGTCGGAGATCGACTCGCCCCAAGGCAGCAGGGCGCGGAACGGCCAGGCTCCGGCTGGTCCCGGCACTCATCGCGGCGATACCGGAAGCAAAGCGGCTCAGGGCTCGCCGGGCGCGAGAGGAGCCGCCGGCCTGGACATACGCCGCCAGTCCCAGCACTGCCTCGGAGGTGGCGTCTGCGCCGGCCACGATGAGCCAGGCCGGCACGCGGCGGCCGTCGACGATGTTCCACTTGCCGTAGGAGACCAGGACTTGCCGTTCCAGCGCGGCGATCGCCAACTCGAGGCGGGAACGCAGGAACGAAGCGAAAGCCGGATCTGCGGAACGGAAGGTCGCGTAGCCCTCCCCCAGCGCCCAGACCGTGCGGGCCAGCCAGTACGACGGGCCGGAGTCGGATGGGTCGGGTAGCTCGACCGGCTCGGCGCTCGGGTTCAGGGTGCCGTCCGGTTGCATCCAGAGCACTACGTTTCCCGCCGACGGACCACTGGCCGTCTGCAGGAACGTCAGCCCACGCAGGAGTCCGCGAGCAGCAGCAAGGCTGTGGGAGTCGTGACGGAGTTGGTAGTGCCGCAGGTAGACGACCGCGGCCCGGGCGAGGTCGTCCGCGTTGAAGGCGCCCTGGCCGTAGGTGTTGGTCGCCGCGTCGTAGGCGCCACCGCCGACCCGGGCGTAGGAGCCGTCATCGCGATGGTCGGCATACGTCCACAGCACGCCGAGTGGTTCAGTGCCGTAGGCGACATGCCCGGCCGCAGGCGGTGGCGAGACCGAGTCCCCGAGGAAGTCGAGATGAGCGAGATTGGTCAGCCCGGCACCGAGAGATCGCAGGCGGAGGCGGGCGAGGGAATCGCCGGCGACGGCGACGGCCGCGAGGGCGCCACCGCCCCCGAGGACCGCGCGACGCGAGAGACCAGCCGCGGACGCGAGGTGCGGGGTGGCGGGTGGTCATGAGAGCCGATCCAATCGGGCGACGCCGATCTTCGCGTCTGCCATGCCGTAGAAGACGTACCGCACCCCGTCGACCTCCTCGATCGCGGTCGGGAACACCACGTTCCCCACCGTCCCGATCCGTTCCTCCTCGGTCTCCGGCACCAGGATCGGCTCCGCGGTGCGATCAAGGACCCGCGTCGACATCCGAAGGATCGAGCAGCAGCGCGCCCGCGGCGTAGCTGACCTTCTGCGTGGTCGGATCGAAGCCCGACCGGCTGCTCCCCCGTCACGCCGTGGTGAATCACCAGCCACCCCTCAGGCACCCGCAGCGGCGCCGGCCCGGCGCCGATCTTGAGCTCCTCGAACGGGTACTCCGACATCGCCACCAGCCGGTGCTGCCGCAGATGCACCAGATTCTCCAGCGACCGCTCGACCTCCGAAACGGGCACGAACGACACCCAGATCCCCGGCCGGTCGTCCGTCACCCCAGCCGGCAGATGCACGCCCTCGCCCTCCCGGAACCAGCCCGAGATCCCACATCGGCCGATGCAGCATCGCGTACGCCGGGTCGAACCGTCCGGCCCTGGCACCGGTTCGGGAAAGAACACCGTGTCCTTGTTCGGGAACAGGTTCAGATCCGTATCCAGGTCCGCCTGGTACTCGAAGTGCAGCGGCCCCAACCGCGTCCAGGACCGCAGGTCGGACGACACTGCCAGCGCCGGCTTCGGCCCCAACGGCCCATACGCGACGTACGTCATCACGTGCTGACCCAGCGACGGAATCCAGGTCACCCGCGGATCCTCGACACCGGCGTTGTTCTTACCGCGCTCCCAGCCCTCATCCGGTGCGAGCACGATCCCCTCCCGCCGTACGCCGGTCGGGCACCCCGTCGGTCAGCTCGACCTCGGCCAACCCGACCCGGGAGATGTTGCCAGGCGCAACCAGTCGCGGCAGCAGGTAGAGCTTCCCGTCCGGCCTGTAGCCGCTGGCAGGATTCAGAACCCCTTCGGACTCGAGCGAGTTCCCGGGCTCCGGCGTCATCACGACACCAAGACGGGTGAGCGTATATGGAACAGTCACGCAGAAACCTTTCAAAACCTAGCCTTTGACCCCGGATTCGAGGCTCGAAGAGATGAAGCGGCGCTGGAAGATGACGAACAACGCGACCGCCGGCGCGGCGAGTACACAAGCACCGGCCAGTACTGCGCCGAACGGGTTCGCCGCCCGCGCCGACACGGTGGTGATGTAGTTCGACAGCGACACCGCCAGCGGCTGCAGATCCTGCTGCTTGGTGATCAGGAACGGCCAGAGGAACTCGTTCCACGGCCCGATGAAGGTCAGCAGTACGCCGGTCAGCAACGCGGGTTTCACCAACGGAACCGCCACCCGCCACAGAATGGCGAGCTCCCCGGCGCCATCGATCCGCGCGGCGTCGAACAACTCCTGCGGCAACTGCAGGAAGTACTGCCGGAACACGAACACCGCCGTCGAGTTGATCGCGAACGGCAGGATCATCCCCAGATAAGAGTCCGCAAGACCGTAGCTCCGCACGATCATCACGTAGAGCGGAATCGTCAGCAGCTGGAACGGAATCACCTGCACCAGCAACATCAGATTGAAGATCGTCCCCCGACCGCGGAACTGCAGCCGGGCGAGCGCATACCCAGCCAGTACGCCGAACACCAGCGTCCCGAGGATGACCCCACCGGTGAAGATCCCCGAGTTCAGCAGGGACTTCCCCAGATTGATCGCGGCGTTGATCTCGGAATAGTTGTGCAGAGTGAGATTTCCCGGCGAGGGAAAAGCCCCACCGACGGACGAGTCGGGCGAGGTCTGCAGACTCCCGATCAGCATGTAGTAGAAGGGAAACAGGAACACGAAGGCCCCGACCAACAGAGCGAGGAATCGCCACGGACTCTTCATCAGGACTCCCGATCCAGTAGCCGGCGCTGGATCAGCGCGAGGATCAGCACGCCGATCACCAGCAGTACGCCGATCGCCGACCCGACGTCGGGATTTCCCTGCTCGATGCCGCGCTGGTACATGATCAGCACCGGCGAAGCAGAAGCGCCGTCCGGACCACCGCCACCGGTCAGCAGGTACGGCTCGGTGAACAGGTTCGCGCCGGTCACAGTCGCCAGCAGAACCACCAGCGTCGTCGCCGGCCGCACACCAGGCACGGTGACGTTCCGGAACGCCTTCCACCGCCCCGCGCCATCCATCGACGCCGCCTCGTACAGATCCTTCGAGACGTTCTGCAAAGCAGCCAGGTACAGCAGGATGAAGAACCCGAGCTGCTTCCAGGTGACGTAGATCGCCACCGTCGGCATGGCCAGCTTCGAGTTCACCAGCCACGAAGGATCAGGCGCCAGCGGCCCGAGCACCGAGTTCACCAGACCGCCGGAGTTGAACAGGAACAGCCACACACCCGACCACGGCCACGGAGGCCGTCACATAAGGCACGTAGTACGCGACCCGGAAGAACGCCACGCCACCGGATCGCCGCGTTCAACGCCCACGCCAAGAGCAAAGACAGCACCACCGTCAGCGGCACGTTGATCAACAGGAAGATCCCGACGTTCGCGAACGACCGCCGGACCGCCGGGTCCGACAGCACGGTCACATAGTTCGCGAACCCCACCCATGGCCGCTCCACGATCGCGCCCGGCGCCGCGAAGAAGTAGTCGTGGAAGGACATGTAGACCGCGAACCCGAGCGGATAAGCGAAGACCGCCGCGAGGAATACGACGTACGGCGTGACGAAGGCCGTCCCGATCGGGTGTCGCCCGAGCAGCCTCATGATCCGGACGCGAGCTGATCGACCTTCTGGACTGCTCCGTCGAGGGCTGCCCCGGGGTCTTCCTGGCCGAAGATGACCGACTTGGACTAGGCGTCCCGGAAGGTCTGCCAGATGGTGATCGAGTTCGGCACGTTCGGCACCTCGACCGTCCGGGCGGCCTGATCGGCGAACACCTTGTAGTCGGGGTTCTTCGCGAAGTAGTCCGGGTACGCGGCGGCCACTCCGTCGCGGAGCGGCATCTGACCGGTCGCCTCGAGGAACTTGCCGTCCTGCTCCTTGCTGGTGGCGAACTTCAGCACGTCCCACGCCGTCCCGCGGTTCTTGCACGCGGAGTACATCGCGACGTTCTTCGCGTCGCTGAACGTGGAGGTCTCGGCCGCGGGCTTCCCGGCCGAGGTCGGCACCGGCACGACGCCCCACTCGACCTTGTCCTTGTACGTCGCGACCGCCCACGGCCCGACGATCGCCATCGCGGCCTTGCCGTCGACGAACGAGTCACCGTTGTACTTCTCCTGCGAGGCCAGCTTCTCGGCGTACAGGGTCCGCCAGAACGCGGCGACCTTCTTGCCCTCCGCCGAGGCGAACTGCGCCTTGCCGTCGGCAATCAGTTGCTTGCCACCGGTCTCGGCCGCGAACAGCGGGTAGAAGTCGAACCAGGACTGGAAGAACTCGTTGCTCGGCGCCGGATAGATCGCGTACTTCGCGCCGCCTGCGGCGACGACCTTCCGCGAGGTCGCCAGGAATTCGTCGTACGTCGCGAGCGGCGGTTTCGCGGTGTCGATCCCGGCCTTGGCGAACGCCTTCTTGTTGTAGAAGATCATCACGGGATTGGCTTTCCAGGGCAGCTGGTAGTACTTCCCGTCGGTCGACTTGTACTGCTCCGCGACCTTGCCGCTGCGCGATTCGATGTAGGACTTGCCGTCGGAGAAGCTGTCGAGCGCCACCAGGCCACCCTGCTTCTGGAACTGCGAGACCGACGCGGGCGAGGTGTTGAAGATCAGGCAGGGCGCGTTGCCGGCCGTGATCGCGGCACCGATCACCTCTTCGGACGATCTTGCCGGTCGGGATCTCCTGGCCGGTCACCTTCTGGTCCGCGTGCGCGGTGTTCCAGGAAGCGACCATCTGTTTGGCCCAGGCGACTTCCTCGGCATTGTTCGAGTACCAGACCGTGATCGGGCCCTTCGCGGCAGCGGCAGCGTCGGCACTGCCGCCACCACCCCCGCCGCAGGCGGCCGCAGTACCGGCCAGTCCTAGTGCGAGCAGGACGGATGTGACTTTTCGGTTCATTGCTCCTCCAAAAGAGCCGTGGAGTTCCGGACGACCAGCTGGGCCGGCGGGAGCTCCACATCGGCGACGTCACCGTCGCCGTCGATCGACTGGATCAAGGTGGTGGCCGCGGTGGCACCGAAGGCGAACGGATCCGCGCGCACGGTGGTCAGGCCGGGATGGACGAACTCGGCCAGTTCGCTGTCGTCGAAGCCGGCGACGCTGAGGTCATCGGGCACGGTCAGACCGGCCTGGTGGGCGGCGCCGATGCCCGGCGATCGCCATCCGGTCGTTGGCGTAGAAGATCGCGGTCGGCGGCTCGGGCAGGGCGAGCAGCCGCTTCGTCGCCTCGGTCCCGCCGGCGGCGGTGAAGTCGCTGACCTCGATCCCGGCCGGCTCGAGACCGGCCGCGCCGAGAGCTTCGCTGAAGGCCTGGGATCGCGCGGTCGCATGGACGAAGGCCGGCGGACCGGCGACGTGGGCGATCCGGCGATGACCGAGTTCCAGCAGGTGCTCGACGACCGCCACCGTGCCCGGCCGGTCGTCCAGACAGACCGCCGGGAAGGGTGACGGGGTGTCGGGCCTGTTCAGGGTCACGGCCGGCAGACCGAGCTCGACCAGGAGATCGATTCTGGGATCGTTGTGGCGGAGGTCGGACAGGAAGACGCCGTCCACCCGGCCGTCCTGGGCCAGCCTGCGATAGCCGGCCGCCTCCTCCTCGCCGGCCGTCACCACCTGCAGGACCAGAGCCTGCCCGCGGGGGGCGAGAGTGCTCTCGACCCCGGCGATGAAGGCCGGGAAGAACGGGTCCGAGGAGAGCACGGCCGGGTCCCTGGTGATGACCAGGCCGAGCGCGAACGCCTTCGAGACCGAGAGCGAGCGGGCCCGGTTGCTGGGCCGCCAGCCGAGCTCGTCGGCCGCCGCGAGGATCCGGTCGACGGTCCCCTGCGCCAGGCCGGGGCGTCCGTTCAGGGCGAAGGAGACCGCACCCTTCGAGACACCTGCCCGGATGGCCACATCCGCGATCGTCGGCCGTTCCTTGCTCATCCGCACCCTCGTTCTGAGCGTTTAAACCGGTTTAATCAATCACTAAACCGGTCCAAACCCGCGCAGTCAAGAGCCAAGAGCGAAAGCAAGGGAAGGAAGGAAAGCGTGAGAAGAGGTTGCGCAGTAACGCATTAACGGCCAACTTCCGCGCATTCGTTTGCAGTTGTTCCTTGACGGGGCGGCCCGGGCGTCGCTTAACTAGGGCGCCAAGCACCACGTAAGCCGGTGCTAAGTGACGCACCCAGCCGGTACAGGGCCGAAGCGCCCGAAGTCCGGTACTCCGGCGCCAGGGCTCGAGCCCGAGGCGGGGTAGCGTCCACGGGACCGATGGAGCCAATCGTGTCCGTATCTCGCCCGCTCGCCCTCCGTCTGCTGG
This sequence comes from uncultured Actinomycetota bacterium, assembly GCA_963740725.1. Classification (GTDB taxonomy): domain Bacteria; phylum Actinomycetota; class Actinomycetes; order Propionibacteriales; family Kribbellaceae; genus Kribbella. The sequence goes on along the minus strand of CAVUFT010000002.1, from coordinate 96,194 downwards.
CCGGTGGCTTCGCTGCCGCCCTGGCACTGACCGCCCTCGTCTCGGTGCAAAGCCGGACTCCCGCCTCGGCAGCCGTCACGCTGCCGCCGACCCATGCCAAGTTCGACTACCAGATCGGCGGCGCCTACACCCCGCCCGCCGGAGTCCAGGTCGTCACCCGCGACCGGACCGCCTCGCCCGCCGCCGGGCTCTACAACATCTGCTACGTGAACGCCTTCCAGGTCCAGCCCGGCGAGCAGAGCTCAGTGGGACTCCGACCTCCTGCTCCGCGACGCCAAGGGCAACCTCGTCATCGACGAGGACTGGGGCGAGGCACTGCTCGACATCCGTACGACGGCCAAGCAGACCCGGGTCGCGGCCAAGGTCAACGGCTGGATCGACGGCTGCGCGACCAAGGGCTACAAGGCGATCGAGCCGGACAACTACGACAGCTACAGCCGCTCGAGGAACCTGATCACCACCAGCCAGGCCAAGGCCTACCTGAAGCTGCTCGCCACCCACGCGCACTCGAAGAGCCTCGCCATCGCGCAGAAGAACACCGTCGAACTGGCCGGCTCCCGGACCAGCGTCGGCCTGGACTTCGCCGTCGCCGAGGAATGCGGCCAGTACGAGGAGTGCGGCGACTACGTCGATGCCTTCGGCAACAACGTGATCGTGATCGAGTACACCAACGGCGGCCGCACCAAGGCCTGTAGCGAGTTCGGCAGCACGCTGACGATCGTGCAGCGCGACGTCGACGTCAAGACACCCGGTCAGAGCGGCTACGTCCGCAAGACCTGCTGACCGAATCCCTCCACCAGTAGTCCTCTGAGGAGGTCACCCATGCCATCACCATCTCGCCGCGACGTCCTGCGCGCGGCCATCGTGCTCGCCGCGTCCGGTTCACTCGCCGCCTGTGGCAAGTCCGGGGACGACGGGGCCGGCGCCGACGGCGTCGTCACCGTCGACCTCTGGCACGGCCAGGTCGACACCGGCAAGAAGGCGATCGATGCCTTGATCAAGGAGTTCAACCAGACCCATCCGAAGATCAAGGTGGTCGGTGGTGGTGGCGGGGTGACCGCCGACAGCATGCTGCAGAAGGTCACCGCCGGTCTCGCGGCCGGGTCCTATCCGGATATCGCGTACATCTTCGGGTCGGACCTGGCCAGCATGACCCGCAGTCCGCAGGTGGCCGATCTGACCTCGGCAGTCGATCTGAAGGACGTACTGGCCGGCCGCGCGGGACGCCGTCACGGTGAAGGGCAAAGTCCGCGCGATGCCCGCCCTGCTGGACTCGCTCTGCGTTGTCTACAACAAGAAACTCTTCGCGGCTGCCGGTCTGCCGGCGCCGAAGGCCGGCTGGACCTGGGACGACTTCGTCGCCACCGCGCGAAGCTGACCAATCCCGGCCAAGGGCGTCTTCGGCACCGGCTGGCCCGGCGTCGGCGACGAGGACACCGTCTGGCGGCTCTGGCCGATGATCTGGGACCTCGGCGGCGACGTCGTCACCGAGGACGGCAAGAAGGTCGGCTTCGAGCAGGTCGGCGAGCAGGCCCTGGCACCCTCGACAAGCTGCGCACCGACAAGTCCCTGTACGTCGACCCGAAGCCCGGTGGCGAGCAGCTCTACCAGGTCTTCCTCGGCGGCCGGATGGGAATGGTTGCCACCGGCCCCTGGCAACTGCCCGACGTTGATCGCAAGGCCTCGACTACGGGGTCGTCCCGCTGCCGTCGTACTCCGGCAAGCCGGTCACGATCTCCGGCCCCGACACCTGGACCGTGTTCGACAACGGCTCCGCCAAGGTCAAGGCCGCGACCGAGTTCCTCACGCTGGCTGACTCACCCCAAGCAGGACGTCCGCTGGGACATCCAGGGCGGCAGCCTGCCCCTCACCACGGCTACCGCCGCTTTGCCCGAGTGGAAGAAGCATTCATCCAGTACGACGGGCTTGCAGACCTTCGTGGATTCGCTGGAGACCGCCCGGGTCCGGCCGACCATCACGGCGTACCCGCAGATCTCCCAGCACCTCGGCCAGGCGATCGTCGCGGTGCTGCTCGGCAAGAAGTCGCCGGCCGACGCGCTGAAGGAGTGCGTCGAGCAGTCCAACACGATCCTCGCGGTACCGAACTGATGGCCAGCGTCGTCGGCACGTTCACGATCGATCCACGCGCCCGGCAGGCGGCGGCCAAACGGCGTACCAGGGGTGAAGGTGCTACCGCCTGGGCGTTCGTGAGTCCGTCCGTGCTGATCATCCTCGGGCTCAGTATCGTGCCCGTGCTGTGGTCGTTGCTGTTGTCGTTCCAGGCCAACGATCTGGTCTCCCCCAGCCGGTGGGTCGGGTTGGCCAACTATCAAGCTTTGAAGGCGGATCCTGCCTTCAAAGCGGCCGTCGAGCACACGCTGGTCTACACGGCGCTCTATGTGCCGCTGAGTGTTGTCGGCGGCCTCGGGATCGCGTTGATGCTGGACCGGCAGATCCGGTTCATCAGCATCTACCGCACGCTCGTCTTCGTGCCGTTCGTCGTCTCGGCGGCGGCGCAGGGCGTGTTGTTCTCCTTCGTTCTCGACCCTGAGTTCGGTGCGGCGAACTCGGTGCTGCACAAGCTCGGACTTCCGGCGCAGGGGTTCTTCAGCGATCCCGGGCAGGCGCTCTACCTGCTGGTCGCGATCTCCTTGTGGAGCGGGACGGGCTTCTGCGTGATCGTCTATCTCGCCGCCCTGCAAGGGGTTCCGGGCGAGTTGGTCGAGGCAGCCAGGATCGACGGCGCGGGGCGGTTCGGCGTACTGCGGCATGTCGTGTTCCCGACGCTCACACCGGTCACCGTGTTTCTGGTGATCTTCCAGACGATCAACGCCTTGCAGGTCTTCGATCTGGTCTTCGTCACCACCAAGGGCGGACCGCTGGGGTCGACCACGGTGATCGTGTACTTCATCTGGGAGAAGGCGTTCAAGACCTTCACGGCCGGCTACAGCGCTGCTGCGGCGTACGCGCTGGCAGTTGCACTGCTGCTCGCTGGGTTGGCGCTGCAGCTCTACCAGCGTCGACGGAGGGCAGATCCTTCAAAGGGCCAACGAGAGGCTATGCGATGAAGAGGCTGCCGTTCAGTCCCTGGCACTTCGTGCTTGCCCCGCTGGCCTTGCTGTTCGCGCTGCCGCTGATCTGGCTGCTGGTCAGCTCGGTGATGAGCAACGCGGAGATCAACCGGTTCCCACCGGCGCTGATTCCCTCGGGGATCAAGCTCGACGGGTATCGGTTCGTGCTCGGGAACGCCTTGTTTCCCAGGTGGTTCCTGAACTCGTTCATCGTCTCGGCGGTCGCGGTGACGGCGAACCTGGTCTTCGGGTCGCTGGGCGGCTACGCCTTCGCGCGGATGCGGTTCGCCGGGTCGAAGCTGGTGCTCGGGCTGATGCTCGCCACGATGGTGATCCCGTTCCAGCTGACGATGATCCCGACCTTCCTGGTGATGAAGGACCTCGGCCTGATCGACACGCTCGGCGCGCTGATCATCCCGTCGCTGGTGACGCCGTTCTCGGTCTTCCTGTTCCGCCAGTTCTTCGTCACGCTGCCCCGCGAGCTCGAAGAGGCGGCCTGGATCGACGGCTGCGGCCGGCTGCGGATCCTGATCTCGGTCGTCCTGCCGCTCGCCCGGCCGGCGCTCAGCACGGTCGCAGTACTGACGTTCCTGAGCACCTGGAACGACCTGACCTGGCCGTTGATCGCGATCAACCACGACTCGAACTACACCCTCCAGCTCGGCCTGACCACCTTCCAGGGCCAGCACCACACCCAGTGGGCGGCCGTGATGGCGGGCAACGTCATCACCGTGCTGCCGGTGCTGCTCGGCTTCCTGCTCGCCCAGAAGGCGTTCATCCGCTCGCTGGCCTCTACCGGACTCAAAGGCTGACATGAAGACTTTCGACCTGCTCGTCATCGGCGACGCCAATCCCGACGTGGTGATCGGCCCGGTGAACCAACCCCTGACCTTCGGCCAGCGCGAGCGCCTGGTTCCGACGGGAGCACTCTGCCTCGGCGGCTCGGCCGCGATCATGGCCTGTGGCGCCGCCCGGCTCGGCCTCAGCGTCGCCTTCGCGGGCCGCGTCGGCGACGATCCGGCCGGCGCCTTCGTCCGCGCCTCCCTGGAGGAGCGCGGCGTGGACACCAGCGCGCTCGTGGTGGACGGCATCTTGCCGACGCCGCTGACGACCGTGCTCACCTCCGCCGGCGATCGTGCGATCCTCACGGCTGCGGGCTGCCTGGCGGCAACCACGGCGTACGACGTACCGGCTGAGCTGTTGCGATCTGTCCGGCATGTGCACGCGGCGTCGTTCTACTTGATGCCGGAGCTGGCTGCTGGGCTTGCTGGAGTGTTCAAGGAGGCTCGGAGCAACAAGGCGACGACCTCGCTCGACACCAACGACGACCCGGCCGACCGCTGGGACCGCATGGTTCTCGATCCGGTGCTGCGCGTCACCGACATCCTGCTGCCGAATGCGGCCGAGGCTCATGCGCTGACGGGGCATCCGGTGTTGGCCGATGCCGCCGGGATCCTGGCTCGGCGAGGCCCCTTGGTGGTGGTGAAGAACGGCGCCGACGGGGCGATCGCGCACGACGGGTCCTCGGTGCTCAGGACCGAGGCGCTGCCGATCGAACCGGTCGACACGGTCGGCGCGGGCGACAGCTTCGACGCCGGGTTCGTCACCGCCGTACTGCGTGGCCTCGGGCGGGCGCAGGCGTTGGCGATTGCGGCCGCTTGTGGCTCGCTGTCGACCCGTGCAGCCGGTGGTACTGCGGCGCAGCCCGACTGGGACCTGGCCGTGGAGAGTGCGCGATGACCGGATCGCCTTCATCGGCGCGGGGAGTGTCGTCTTCACCCAGGGACTGCTGGCGGATCTGTTCAGCTTCGACGACCTCGGTGAGCTGCACATCGCCTTGCACGACATCGATCCCGAGCGTCTCGACACTGCGGCCGGGGCGGCTCCGTTCATCGCGGGTGAGCTCGGGGTCGGCAGGCCGCGATCACGTCGCACCTGGATCGCCGGGCGGCGCTGGAGGGCGCCGACTTCGTCGTCAACATCGTCCAGGTCGGGATGAACGAGGCGACCCGGATCGACTTCGAGCTGCCCGGCGAAGTACGGCGTACGGCAGACGATCGGCGACACGCTCGGCGTCGGCGGGGTGTTCCGGGCGCTGCGGACCTTCCCGGTGCTGCAAGGGACTCGCCGAGGACATCGCCGCGGTCTGCCCGGACGCCTGGCTGCTCAACTACACCAACCCGATGGCGATGAACGTCTGGTACCTCAAGGCGCTCGGCGTCCGCAACGTCGTCGGCCTCTGCCACTCGGTCTACTGGACGATGAACGACCTCTCCCAGCTGGTGGGCGTCCCGTACGCCGATGTCACGTATCTCGCCGCCGGCGTCAACCACCAGGCGTGGGTACTGCGGTTCGAGAGCGGCGGGGAGGATCTGTATCCGCGCCTGGACGCCTTGATCGCGAGGGATCCGGAGCTGCGGCGGCGGGTGCGGGTCGACATGTATCGGCGGCTCGGGTACTACCCGACCGAGACGAGTGAGCACTCGTCGGAGTACGTGCCGTGGTACCTGCCGCACCAGTCCGAGGTGGACCGGCTGCGGCTGCCGATCGGGGACTACCTGCGGATCGTCGAGGAGAACGTGGCGCTCTACGAAGGTACCCGGGACGCCTTGAAGCGAGGCGAGCCGCTGCCGGTCGAAGGGACGATGGAGTACGCGCCACAGGTGATCCACAGCATCGTGACCGGTACGCCGCGGACGATCTACGGGAACGTGGTCAACCACGGACTGATCTCCAACCTGCCTGATGGGTCTGTGGTCGAAGTCCCTTGCCTGGTTGACGGTTCGGGCGTCCAGCCGACCGCGGTCGGCGCGCTGCCGGCTCAGTGCGCGGCATTGAACCGGGGCTACATCGGTGTCAACGAGCTGGTCGTCCGCGCGGCGCTGGAGGACGATCCGCTGTCGATCCGGCAGGCGCTGCTGATGGATCCCGCCACCACGCTGCCGGTCGACCAGTTATGGGCCCTCTGCAACGAGCTGGTGGATGCCCATAGCAACTACCTGCAACCGTCCTTACGGGTCACCCTCTAGCTCGGTCCAAGTAGTGCGGTAGGTGGCGAGGTCGGCCAGGACCTCGGCGGCCGTGGTCGGCTTGTTGAGGGCGCCGACGCCCTGGCCGGCGTACAGGGAAGCGGAGGTGGGATCGGCGGCGCGGGTCGCGGCGACGTACTCGTCGTGGCCTGCGTCGTCGGTCTTCAGGCTCTGTTCCTGGCCTTCCCAGCGGTCGTAGAAGGCGTTGCGGAGGGCGCGGCCGCCGAATTCGTCGGGCCAACCAGCTCGTGAGGCCGCATCGAAGACCGTGCCGTAGACGGTGTCGGTCTCGTCGGCTGCGAGCAGCGCCTGCCTCGACGTCTCCGGGGTCAGCGCCTCTTCGGCCGTGAGGAACGCAGTACCGATCCAGCCGCCGGCCGCACCGGCTGCGAGCACCGCCGCCAGACCGCGGGCGCCGGAGATGCCGCCGCCGGCGAGCACGGGACGGTCGGTGAGGTCGAGAATCGCTTGCAGCAAAGGAAGTGTGCCGACCTGGTTGCGTCCGTGCCCACCGGCTTCGGCGCCCCGGGCAACGATCACGTCGGCCCCTGCGGCGATCCCTTCCCGGGCATCGGCGACCGTGCCGGCCTGCATCGCGACGACGATCCCGGCCGCCTGCAGTTGTTCGACGTACGGCGTGAGGTTGCCGAAGCTGAGCGAGACGAGGGCGGGCTTGAGTTCGAGCACCGCTTCGAGATGCTCAGGGTGGGTCGCGACGGACCAGGCCATCAGGCCGATGCCGTAGGGCTTCCCGCTCGCCGCGGCGATGGTGCCTTCGGTGCGGATCCAGTCGGCGCTGACCGCGGAGCCGGCGCCGAGCATGCCGAGTCCCCCGGCCGCCGAGATGGCCGCCGTCAGCCGGCCGCCGCTCACGTTCGCCATCGGTGCGCCGACCACCGGAACGGTCAGCCCGAACTTCTCCGTCAGCCAAGTCATGAATCCAGGAAACAGCAAACCGCCCCGGGGATCACCCCGGGGCGGCTGTCTGTTGCGTCTCAGTTCTTGTAGACGTCCGAGGCCGGATCGCCGTGGCAGCGCTTGTACTTCTTGCCGGAGCCACACGGGCAGACCGCGTTGCGCGGCGTACCGGAGTACTCCAGCGCGCCGCCCTCGACGGCGTCCGTGTGCACGGACACCTCGTCGTCACCGTCGATCGTCGGCGCCGAGTAGGACAGCTTCTGCGGACGGCTGGATCCGGTGAGCCCCTTGGCGCGCAACTGCGGACGCGGCGTGTCCTGCGGGCGGTCCTCGTCGTCCTCGGCGTGCCGGCCCGGGAACTCGGCCACCGGGGCACCCGGCACCAGGATGTCCTCGGCCTCGGTCTCCTCGAGCTCGGCCAGCTCCGCCTGCGCGGCCAGGTCGGCCTGCATCGCCTCGATGTCGACCTCGACGTTGAAGATGAAGGCGACCGACTCTTCCTTGATCGACTCCATCATCGCGGCGAACATGTCGTAGCCCTCGCGCTGGTACTCCACCAGCGGGTCGCGCTGCGCCATCGCGCGCAGGCCGATGCCCTCGCGCAGGTAGTCCATCTCGTAGAGGTGCTCGCGCCACTTGCGGTCCAGCACGCTGAGCACCACCCGGCGCTCCAGCTCACGCATCGCCTCGCTGCCGAGCAGCTCCTCGCGCTTCGCGTACGCCTCGCGGGCGTCCTCGACGAACCGCTCGATCAGGAAGTCCGGCGTCAGGCCGGCCCGGTCGCCGCCGGCCTCCTCGATCAGCTGGTCCTCGGTGATCTGCGTCTGGTACAGCGTCTTGAGCGCGGTGAACAGCGCGTCCAGGTCCCAGTCCTCGGCGAACCCGTCGGCGGTCGCACCCTGCACGTAGCCGGTGACGGTCTCGTCGAGCATGTCCTGGACCTGGTCGTGCAGGTCGGCACCCTCGAGCACCCGGCGGCGCTCGTCGTACACGACGTGCCGCTGCCGGTTCATCACGTCGTCGTACTTGAGGATGTTCTTCCGGGTCTCGAAGTTCTGCGCCTCGACCTGGGACTGGGCCGACGCGATCGCCTTGGTGACGACCTTGTTCTCCAGCGGCACGGTGTCGTCGTCGTTGCGCGACATCGCCCAGTCGACCATCTCGCGCTTGAACAGGCGCATCAGGTCGTCCTCCAGCGACAGGTAGAAGCGGGACTCGCCCGGGTCGCCCTGCCGGCCGGAACGACCGCGCAGCTGGTTGTCGATCCGGCGCGACTCGTGCCGCTCGGTGCCCAGCACGTACAGACCGCCGGCCTCGCGGACCTCGACCTGCTCGTCCTTCACCTGCTGCTCGAACTTCTCGAGCACCTTCGGGTACTCCGCTTCGTACTCCTCCGCGGACTCCACCGGGTCGATGCCGCGGGACCGGAGGTCCTTGTCGGCCAGGTGCTCGGGGTTACCGCCGAGGATGATGTCGGTACCACGGCCGGCCATGTTGGTGGCGACCGTGACGGCGTTCTTGCGGCCCGCCTCGGCGACGATCGCGGCCTCCCGCGCGTGCTGCTTCGCGTTCAGCACCTCGTGCGCGATGTTGCGCTTGCGCAGCTGGGCCGACAGCCGCTCGGACTTCTCGACGCTCGTCGTACCGACCAGGATCGGCTGCCCGGTCTCGTGCCGGGTGGCGATGTCCTCCACCACGGCGTCGAACTTGGCTTCCTCGGTGCGGTAGATCAGGTCGCGCTGGTCTTGCCGGACCATCGGCTTGTTGGTCGGGATCGGGACGACGCCGAGACCGTAGATCTTGGAGAACTCGGCCGCTTCGGTCATCGCCGTACCGGTCATGCCGGCCAGCTTGTTGTAGAGGCGGAAGTAGTTCTGCAGCGTGATCGTCGCGAGGGTCTGGTACTCCTCCTTGATCTCGACCTTCTCCTTGGCCTCGATCGCCTGGTGCAGACCCTCGTTGTAGCGGCGGCCGTGCAGCGTCCGGCCGGTGTGCTCGTCGACGATCAGCACCTCGCCGTCGACGACCACGTAGTCCTTGTCCTTGCGGAACAGGTCCTTGGCCTTCAGCGCGTTGTTCAGGTAGCTGATCAGCGGGGTGTTGGCCGACTCGTACAGGTTGTCGATGCCGAGCCGGTCCTCGACCTTCTCGATACCGCGCTCGAGGATCGCCACGGTGCGCTTCTTCTCGTCGACCTCGTAGTCGGCGACCGGGCGCTGCTCCTCGGGGACCTTGTCGTCGTTGAACCGCGGCTTCAGCACGGTGGCCAGGTTCGCCATCTCGACGTACCAGCGCTGCGAGTCCTCGGCCGGGCCGGAGATGATCAGCGGGGTCCGGGCCTCGTCGACCAGGATCGAGTCGACCTCGTCCACGATCGCGTAGTTGTGCTCGCGCTGCACGCAGTCGGCGATGTCGCCGGCCATGTTGTCGCGCAGGTAGTCGAAGCCGAACTCGTTGTTGGTGCCGTAGGTGATGTCCTTGGAGTAGGCCACCCGGCGCTCGGCCGGGGACATCTCCGGCAGGATCACGCCGTAGTCGAGGCCGAGGAAGTGGTACACCCGGCCCATCCACTCGGCCTGGAAGCGGGCCAGGTAGTCGTTCACCGTGACCACGTGCACGCCCTTGCCGGACAGCGCGTTCAGGTACGTCGGGAGGGTGCCGACCAGGGTCTTGCCCTCACCGGTCTTCATCTCGGCGATGTTGCCCAGGTGCAGCGCCGCGCCACCCATGATCTGGACGTCGTAGTGGCGCTGGTGCAGGGTCCGCTTGGCCGCCTCGCGGACGACGGAGAAGGCTTCCGGGAGCAGCGCGTCCAGCGACTCCCCGTTGTCGACGCGCTGCTTGAACTCGGCCGTCTGGCCGCGCAGCTCCTCGTCGGTCATGTTCACGAAGTCGTCCTCGATCGAGTTGACCAGCTTCGCGATGCCCTCGAGCCGGCGGACGATCTTGCCCTCGCCGATTCGCAGTAACTTGTCGAACGCCTTCATCGTGGGGGGTCCACTCCTTGACTGTGCAGCCTTCAATGCGGCGGGTGCCTGACCGTGCGTGCCCAGTGACGACGGCAGCACGGACTACCCGCCTGGCGGGCGCCACCCATCCTACTGGGCCCCGAGCGTCAACCCACTGCCCGGCGCAATCCACACCCTCCCCCCACCCACGAGCGGGACCCCCGAAAAGTTCCGGTCCGGCGGTCAGGAGCCGCGGAGGGCGACGCTCAGGGCGGGAGCGAGTCTCCCCCACCGGCTACATGCACCTGGTCCAGGCCTAGCCAGCCGGCGAGCTGGGTTAGTTCGGCGGCTAGCTCCTCGGGGGTCTCGGCTGGGGACTTGGGCTCGGAGTGGGCTGACTGGACCAGGAGGACGCCTGCGGTGCGGTCTGCTTTGAGGTCTACTCGGGCTACCAGGCGGTCGCCCAGGAGGAAGGGGAGGACGTAGTAGCCGTGGATGCGTTTCTCGGCGGGGACGTAGATCTCGATGCGGTAGTGGAAGTCGAAGAGCACCTCGGTGCGGGTGCGTTCGTAGACGAGGGAGTCGAAGGGGCTGACCAGGGCCCGGGCGTTGACGCGGCGGGGCAGCCGGGCGTCGCGGTGGAGGTACGCGGGGCGCTTCCAGCCGTCGATCGAGACCGGGAGCAACTCCCCCTCCTCGACCAGCTCGCTGATCGCCTGGGCGGTCGGAGCGGGCGCAGTACGGAAGTAGTCCTTCAGGCATTGGGCGGTCGCGACCCCGTGGCCCGGGCGGCGATTGAGACCAGCCCGCGATGCGCCTCCTCCAAGGAAGGGCGTCGGCGTCGCCACCACCGAGGCGGGCAGGACGCGCTCCGGTACGTCGTACATGCGCTCGAACTGCTGGTTCCGCCGGGCCACGGTGATCTCACCGGCGAAGAACAGGAACTCCAGCGCCCGCTTCACGTCGGACCAGTTCCAGCCCCAGTTGGTCCGGTCGCGCTCCACGTCGTCGTCGATCTCCCGCGCGGTCAGTGGCCCGTGCTCGCGGACATCCGCCAGCACCTGCTTGACCAGGTCAGGTCGCTCCGCCGCGATCGACCGCGGCCCACCCCAGGCCTCGGTGGTCGCGCGCGCCATCCGCCAGCGCATCAGCGGATGCGTCTCGACCGGGATCAGCGACGCCTCGTGCGCCCAGTACTCCACCAGCTTGCGCGGCGCCTTCCCGGCGGCCCGGTCGAGCAGCTCCTTCGGATACGGCCCCAGCCGCGAGTAGAGCGGCAGGTACTGCGCGCGGCTCAGCACGTTCACCGAGTCGATCTGGATCAGCCCGATCCGGCCGAGCACCCGGCTCAGCGCACGCATGTCCGGCACACCCTTCGGCCGCGGGTCCATGAACCCCTGCGCGGCCAGCCCGATCCGCCGGGCCTGCGGCACCGTCAACGTCTGGGTAGTCACCCCACGGATTCTGCCTGGCCCGCACCGACAAAACCCGCCGCGCGCATAACCGGCCGGGAGATTCCTCGTTGAAAAAGTGTTTCGGGCGACCACAGCGGGGGGTCAGCCATGCCCGAAAACGGTCAGTCCCGACCGGTGCAGTACCGGCGATTCGAGACGCCGGGGATCCGTCCCGACGAACGCTTCGACTACTGGCGCACGTGGTTCTCCGAGGCCGTCGACTCGCCGATGTGTCTCGACCCGCTGGGCCGGCTCGCACCAGACTTCCACTCCTCGGCCGAAGTCCTCACCGCGGGGGACGTGACCATCATCGAGACCCGTTGCGGCCCGGCAAGCGGCCGGTGGCAGCGTGTGGCCTGCGCAGGACGACCAGTTACGCGTCGACCTGTTCGTCCACAGCCCCGGCGCCACCGGTCTCTGGGAGGGCCAGGACGGTCCGGCCCCGAGCGGTACCCCGTTCCTGTTCAGCCGCACGACCGGCGCCGGCCTCTGGGTCGCTCCGCGTGGACTCGTCACCATCCAGGTCAACGTCCTGCGGGACGTTCTACCGCTCCCGGCGCCGGTCATCGATCGCATCGTGCGTCGGCAGCCGCTAGCTGCTTCGCCGGTCTATCAGCACCTCATCCACCCGCTGCTCAGCGGGATGGCCGGTCACCTGGAGTCGCTGTCCCAGGCGGCGACGCAGGAGTTCCGGACCCTCTGGCTGTCCTTGGTCACCCTCCTGATGCATTCGCTCGACGATCGGCCGACCGACGGCGGTGAGCACACCGCGGCGCTTCGATTCCAGGCCTGGCGGTATGTCGAGGAGCATCTGGCCGAGCCCGATCTCGGTCCCGAGACCCTGGCGGCCGAACTCTACGTCTCCCGGCGCACGCTCTATCAGGTCCTTTGCAACGGCGGTGAGGGCATCGCGGCCGGGATTCGTCGCCGCAGACTCCAGCGTGCTCGCGAACTTCTGCTCGCCCCGGAGTTCAGGCACTGCGCGATCGCGGAGATCGGCGCTGCGGTCGGTCTGCCGAGCCCGGCCCACTTCAGCCGCTGCTACCGGGCCGAGTTCGACGAGAGCCCCCGCCAGACCCGATCAGCACTCCGCAGCATGCCCGCCCCATTGACGATCCGTGCGGTTCGGGGCGTTGCAGCGTCGCCGATTTGACGATCCGTGCGGAGTACGTCATAGGCGGTTCTGAGCGGTGGCCGGATCGGCATAGCGTCCGGCTTCGTGGCAGCACTGCTCCGCCCGTCCCGTGGAGGTCATCGTGTCCGAATCCGTTCCCGAACTCCTGCCGCTTGACCCTGCCGACGGTCAAGCGCCCGCCGACCTGCTCCCTTCGACGGGGAGCTACCCGACCGAGACCGCCCGCTACCAGACCGTCGTACTGACCGACATCCCAGGCGCCGACCCGGATGAACTGGCCGAGCTGGACGAACCTGTGGACCTCGGTGAGGACGAGGACCTGAAGACGTTCACCCGCCCCGGTGAAGGGATGGTCATCACCACCGAGCAGCGCTGGCGCTCTCTGGGGGTCACTCTGGGCCGGCTGTTGTACAGCCTCGCGCTGGCACCCGGTGAGAGCACGCGGGTCGCGGTGGTCGACTGGAGCCGCAAGGATGCGGGTGCCAAGAGCGAGGACACCGGTGTCGCCGAGCAACTCGGCGAGGGCAGCGCCGTCGACCGCTCAGTCGCCGAGGTGACCGACGCGGTCGCGAGCGAGGAGCAGTACGGCGGCTCGGTCACGGGGCAGGCCGCGGTGTCCGCCACTGTCGCCTACAGCTCGGGACTGTCCACACCGATGTTCAGCAGCGGACTCCAGGGCAGTCTGGCGACCAACGCCGGAGCAGCCACCGCGGTGGCACGGTCCTCGGGCAGCCGTGAGGTCGCTGCCCGGACCGCGCAGAACATCGCCGGCCGGACCAAACAGATCGCCACCGCGATGCGCAACCAGCATGTGGCAGTGGTCCGCGAGACGGAGCAGCAGGAGGGCGCCCAGGCCCGGACCCGGGTCGTCACGAACTACAACCACATGCATGCGATGACAGTCCAGTACTACGAGGTCGTGCAGGCCTACGAGGTGACTACGGAGCCCGTGCTGCTGGAACGCTGCCTGTTCATCCCGATGAAGATCCTCACCTTCACCACGAACATCCTGAAGCGGTACGCCGATGTGCTGGCCGACGCGGCGCCCAAGGCCTGGCGGGACCGGATGCAGGGTGCCGATCCGTTCCGGACCACCGTGGTGAAGACCGGTTCCAGCTCCGGCCGGCCTGTCTCTCCAACGGATCCGGCCGGTGGCCTGGCGGACAAGGCGCCGGGCAAGTTGAAGCACATCTCGGTCGCGACCGACGGCAACGAGCAGTGGGTCTGGGGCGTCAACCAGGCCGGTGACGCAGTCCGCTGGAGCGCGGCCAACAGCACCTGGACCAAGGTGAGCGGCGGCGCTCCGGGATCCGGCTTCGAACGGATCTCGGTGGGCAACAAGGAGACCATCTGGGCGCTGGCCGCCGACAAGACGCCCTACTATCTGGCCGGCGACCAGTGGCAGAAGTTCCGCACCGAAAGGTTCCGTTGCCTCGCCGCCGGATCCGACGGCAGCGTCTGGGTCAGTGGGACCGACTCGGGTGTGTACCGCCTGTCCGACGACCGGAGTTCGTGGCAGGAGGTTCCTGAGCGCAGCCACGCCGACGATCTGGCGGTGATCGGCCGAAACCGGGCCTGGTGCATCCACACCGACGGCCGAACCGCATCCGAATGGGATGCCGCGGACAACGGCGGCAGCGGCGGCTGGCGGGACCGACCGGGCTCGCTGGCCCGCCTCTCGGCCGCCGGCGACGGATCCGTGTGGGGCATCGACGAGCACAACGACCTGTTCCAGTGGATTCCGGGCTCCGAGTTGTCGGTCGAGTCCCGGACACCGCGGCGAGTCGACGTACCGGTTCGTGCAACGGACCTTCGGGGAACTGACCAAGTTCGCCGCGGTCGCGCCGGTAACGGGTTCAGAGCTGTGGGTGCTGGCGGCCGACGGTACGCCGTACCACCTGACGCTCGGCGACACCTCCGCTTCCGGCCGGCCGCTCGACCAGCACGAGGACGAGGGCGAGGTCGAGTCGCTCAAGATGTTCTGGGACGGCGAGGTCATCCGCGGCTTGCGGCTGACCATGCGGGGGGCCACGGGTGCCAGCGGGGAGAGCACTTCCTTCGGCGACGTCGACCCGTCCCTCGGTCTCGGTTCGACCACCCACACCTTCGCGCCGGGTGACCGGCTGGCAACCGCCAGGATCTGGACCGGGACCACCACCGGCGGCAGCGTCCGGCGGATCGAACTGACCACACTGGCCGGCAAGGTCAGTGCCTTTGGCAACGAAGCCTCCGGGGAGCCGGTCGCGCTGACCGTGCGCGGATCGGTGCTCTGCGGTCTGTACGGCCGGTTCGGGTCGAACACCCGGGGCGCCTACCTGGCCTCGCTCGGCTTCTGGGTCCGCGGCGAGGCGGCGGCGGCCGACGTACTGGAACATCTGAACGACAACGCGCCGCACTACAGCCGGGTGATCTGGGCGCATGCCGATGAACTCGAGCTCAGCCGGATGCTCGCCACCTATCGCTACACGCCACGCGGCGAGAGCGCTCCGATCCCGCTGGCGGTGCGGCTCGATCCGCGACCGGTCGCGATGACGGGGAACTACCTGGCTTTCCGTTGGCACTTCGCGAACAAGCGCGAACGGAAGCGCTGGCTGCGGGAGAACGTGGATCGCAATCAGTACCCCGATCCGATCGTGCTCGGGCTGCCGAGCCGGGGAGTGTTCGCCGAAGCGGTGCTCGGGCGGGCCAACTCGGCGGAGAAGCTCGACCTGACCAGGTTCTGGAACTGGCAGGATTCGCCGCTGCCGATGCAGGCGGGCGAGATCGCGCCGGTATCGACCGAGAGCCGGGCGCGGGACGTCGATCTGGCCGCTACCCCGCTGGCGGATCCGGCAGCCAGGATCAACCCGTTGCAACCGTTGCCGGCGCCAACAGGTCTCGACGCCACCCTGCGGACTGTTGCCACTGCCAACTTGTTCCGGGACATGAGCGGGCTGGCGGGGGCGCAGGACATGCTGACGAAGGGGCTGGAGCTGGCGGCCGCGAACGACCAGGCCGGTGGGCGGAACGCGACCGAGGCGATGAAGATCGCGACCGAGCATCTGGAGCGGATGACCGACCTGGCGATCGACGCGCTGCCGATGTTGCTCGGGCCGGAGGGCGCGCTGCTCGCCGGGATGGCCGGCGGCGGTGGCGGTGGCGGTGCGGGGATCGCCAAAGCGGTCGGCGAAAACATCAGTCAGTACGGCGCATATCTCAACTCGGGTGTCGCCCGCCGAGGCGACGACCGGGGCGGCCACCGCCGCGCCGGGAGCTGGGGCTCCGACGATCGGCGCACCGGGAGTCGAGCATCGCGCGACCGGCGCACGGACGACTGGGGTTCTGGCAACCAGCCTGCCGCCACTTGGACCTCCGGCGAACGCCGTACCGACAGCTGGGGATCCGGCGAGCAGCGCACCGGCGACTGGGAATCGGGCGAACGCCGTACCGGCGACTGGGGATCCGGCGAGCGGCGTACGGACGGCTGGGGGGCTGGGGAGCGGGCCGGCGGGAGCTGGGGGTCGCGCGACCGGCGGTCGGAGGTGCCGGTGGCGGAGCGATGGGGGCCGCCGCAGGAGTGGATCGATCGGGCCTGGGCGCGGATGCCGGAGTTCGCCCAGCGATACCAGCGCTCGATCGAGGAGGTCGAGCGACGCTTCCGGCAGGGCCTCGCCGACGGCGCGTTCGACGACTACGACCAGTTCGAACCCGACGGCAGCGTCCGCCGGGAGGCGGCCTACGCCGGCCGCGGGCCGACCGTCGAGGACGTGGACTGATGACCGACTCAGCGCAGCGAGCATTGAAAGGGAAGCCTTCGTCATGACCATCACACCGCAAGGCCCGCACCGCAGCAGTCAGCCGCCCCTGCAGGTCGTCGAGAACTTCTTCCGCCGGACATTCGGCGAAAGCCACCACGACAACCAACCGACTCCCAACTGGAAGGAGCAGGCGCAAACCCGACGCAACGCCAAGAACCAGCGCACCGAGCTACTCGGCCCGGCCGCCCCGGGCATCAGGTCGGGCGTCTACAAACCTGACTGGCGATCCGGCGTCGTGGTGGGCGACTTCTGGACCGCCTACCAGACACCGAACGCGATCATCGCGGCACCGGCCCGCAGCGGGCGGCTCCAGCGCGGAGCACAGGCCTGGGAGGACATCGACTTCTACAACCTCACCTCCCACGACCTGGTCGGGATCGGCACGCTCGGCGAGATCGACAGCTGGCTCGACCGGTTCCGGGCCACGGTGGTAGCGCTGAACATGGAGATCGACAACTCCGATCTGCAGTACGAGAAGGACGACAGCCCCTTGCGCGACCGCGACTACGGTCTGCACGAGATCACTGCCGAGGTCGGGATCAACGCCTATCAACCAACCACCAGGGGACTCCGCCGGCTGGGCGGTGCGATCGACGCCTTGGAGTCGTTCATCCTCGGAATTGGCCAGGTGGCCGGCGCTGGCATGGTCAACCATTTCGGGCACGGGGGCAGCCGCGCCGTCGAGCTGGGGATCCTCAAAGAGTTGCTCGACGACGGCGTCGAGCTGGTCGACAAGGGACTGAACCTCTACGAGAAGTACCGGGCGTACTACGAACCGGGGCACCGCGCGAAGAAGCCCAAGCCGGGCAAGAAAAAGGTGCCGGTGTCGTTCGACGGCCGGTCCGCGCAGCAGAACCTCAAGCTGCAGGTCCGCCTGTACGCCGGTCCGTACATCGAACAGTTCGCCCGGCTCAAAGGGCAGCCGGTGCGCAACTGGCACACCTGGTACGGCAACCAGTTGGATAGTGGCGTGATGGAACAGGCCAGCGGGATCACCGACACCTACCAGTACCTGCGCTTCGGCAAGATGAGCCAGAAGCTCTCCCCTATGCTCGCCGACCTCTTCCGGCAGATGCGCGACCTGCAGTGGATCTCGTGACGACACCGCTCAGCTTGGGCGCCGGCCGATCACCAGAGCTGCCTGGATCGAGCCCGCCACCATCCCGGCCAGGAGCAAACCCCCACCCGATACGTCACCCAGCCACTCCATCGCGACGTAGATCGCGCCGGCGTAGCCGATTGCCGAGGCGAAGAGGGCCAGGCTGCGGCGCTTGATGGCCAGGACACCGAACAGGACGGGGCTCGCGAGACCGAGCGTCGCGAGCGGGACCGCCGCCCCGACCAGCTTGAGCACCACGATCTTCCACTGCGCCGGCGGAGCCTTCGGCACCCCGGCCGAAACCACCCCGTACTGCGGAGGGCTGTGGTGCGGCAGGCGGTCCTGCGGCTGGTCGGTATCGATGTGGCGGCGGAGTTCGGCGAGTTGGGCGGAGGGTCCATCACCGCGGGTGGCGAGGGTGATGCGCTGGAACTCGTCGAAGGTGCCCAGGGCCTCGCCGCGGCGGCCGGCCTGGACGAGCGCGATCATCTTCACCGCCCGGAGCCGCTCGCTGAGCGGATACTCGGTGACCCAGCGGGTGACCTTCCGGAGCAGCTCGGCCGCGTGCTGCTGCAGCTCGATCTCGGCGAGCTCCTCGAGCACAGCGCACCGAAGGTCACTCATCCGCGCCCGGGCGGCGGCGAAGGTGGCGCCCTGCAGGCCCGTCAGCGGCTCGTCGCGCCACATCCCGAGCGCCTGGCGCAGAGCCGCAGCCGCCTCGACAGGGCGGTGGGAAGCCCGCAGTCGCCGGGCTCGCTCGTACAAGTCGCTGAACACGGTCGTATCGAGGTCGCCGGGCTCGACGCAGACCATGTAGCTGCCGTTGCTCAGTGCCACCAGCCGGCCGCCGGGCGGATCCGGCTCGGCCGGGTCGATGACATGGTCCAGGGCGGTGAACAGCTCGCCGACCGCCGTCGCGTGATCGCTCATCAGCGGATGCGCCGGCCACACCGCCTCCACGATGCGGGGCAGCGGAACGGCCTCGTTCGGCTGGATCAGCAGGACCGCCAGCAGCGCCTTCAGGTCGGCCCGGGCCAGCGGCACGTCCCGTCCCCCGCGAACGATCCGCAGCGGTCCGAGGATCTCGTACCGCACGGCCTCGCCAACTGCCATCCATCCCCCTCGTGCTCGAAGACCAAGCCTAGAGCCGCGAGAGGGTCGGCCATAGCTTTCGTGTTACCGCAAGTGGGAGGTGCGCTACGGAGGGTGGCCGGGAGAGTCTGCGGGTAGGCCGCGACGCCCGCGCGGCCCCTATCACCCTGGAGTGTGAGGCATGACAGGAAGACTTCAGCTGGTTCGCGCCGTACTGGCGGCAGGTGTGCTGACCGCGGCATCGCTCGGTGCCGTGTCCGCGTCGGCATCGCCGACGCCGGACGGACCGCACACCCGGATCGTCGGCGGTGACATCGCGCACACCGCCGATGCGCCGTGGGCCATCCAGCTGTCCAACAGCGGCTCCCCCGACCCCACCGGTGAGTGGTGCGGCTCGACCCTGGTCGCGGCGAACAAGATCGTCACGGCTGCGCACTGCTCCCAGGAGGCCGCCGGCACCTACACCGCAATACAGGGCCGGGACGTGCTGACGGACAAGTCGACCGGCAAGGAATCGAAGATCAGCAGCATCTGGGTCGACCCGGACTACGGCAAGGAGGGCGGGCACGACGTCGCGGTGATGACGCTGGCCACGCCGTTCACCGGGGTCGCCACCCTGCCGCTCGAGACCAGTGCCGCGGCCGACGCCGAAGGTGCTGCCTCGGTCGTGTACGGCTGGGGTGCGACGGAGGGCACCGGACCGGACGACACGTTCCAGAAGGTCGACGTACCGGTGCTCGGTGACTCCTACTGCTCCGACGTCTACGCCAGCGAGGGCTACACGCCGGCCGGGGAGATCTGCGCCGGGTTCAAGGAGGGCGGCAAGGACTCCTGCCAGGGCGACTCGGGCGGCCCGCTGGTCCTGAACGGCCGCCTGTTCGGCGTCGTGTCGTGGGGCGTCGGCTGCGCGGACGCCGGCAACCCGGGCGTGTACGCCGAGGTGGCCACCTACTCCGCCGAGCTCCAGGCACAGATCGGCTGACCCAAAAAGACCTTCGCAGGGGAAGGAAGAGGAAGCCCGGACCACCTGGTCCGGGCTTCCTCTTGTTGCGGCTCCTCCCGAAGTATTCCTCCGGCGTCAGACGGCCAGCCGGATCACGCCGTAGTCGTAGCCACGGCGGCGGTAGACGACACTCGGCTGGTTCTCGTCGGCGTCGACGAACAGGTAGAAATCGTGTCCGACCAGTTCCAGCTCGTAGAGCGCCTGGTCCAGGGACATCGGCTTCGCGGTGTGGGTCTTCTCGCGCATCACCAGCGGCCCGTCACCGGTCACCGTCAGCGAACCGAACTTCTGGGTGGTCACCTCGTCCTCGGCGACCTCCTCCTCCACCACCGGCGCGTAGCCGTTGGGAGACTGCTTCGCGGCGACGTGCCGCAGTCCTTCGGGTGCGTGCTGACCGGTGTGCACCCGGCGGCGATCGGCCGCCTTGCGGACCTGGGCCCGCAACCGGTCCAGGCTGACGTCGAACGCCGCCTGCTTGGTCTCACCACACGCCTCGGCGCGGACTACCGGTCCCTTCGTGTACATGGTGAGTTCGACACGCATCGCCCGGTCGTGCTGTCGCGGGTTCTTCTCCTGGCTTACCTCTACCTCGCATCGCAGTACCCGGTGATCGACCTTCTCGATCCGCTCGAGTTTTTCCTCGACGTACTGCCGGAAGCGGTCACTGACCTCGCAGTGATGACCCTTGACAACGACGTCCACGGAAACCTCCATCGATCGGCGACTCTGTTACGTCTTCGGACCCCCGTTACCTTCGGTCGAGTGCCCGAAACGACAACACCCGCTCTGCGGCCCGGCGGACTCCGTGGGGAGGATTCCGGCTGATCCGGTCCTGGCCCACATCCCTGTCCGACAAGCCCAAGCGGGTGTCATAGGCCAACGCTAGTCGGCTTCGGCGAAAACCGGTAGGGAAGTTCTCATGAACCGGATGCCGGCCGACGGGGTGTCGCGGCAACGACCGCACAACCGAGCACCGGAATTCCCCGGACCGACAGGGCCCGGGCCGCCTCCGTGAGCGTGGATCCGGTGGTCAGAACGTCGTCCACGAGCAGGATCGTTTGATCCGTCAGCCTTTCAGCCCAGCGCGAACGGGCCGCGAAAGCCCCGGCCAGGTTGGCCGCCCGCTCCCGGCCGACAGTCCGGCCTGGTCCGCCGGCCGGCGTACGACGGCGAGTGCGTCCGCCAACCGGACGTCGTACCCCTGGCGCCGCAACTCCTTCACCCCGGCGGTCGCCACCCGCCGCAACGGATCGTGGCCCCGGCGGCGCACCGTGGACGGCATCGACGGGACCGGACAGAGCCACGCCGCCCGCTCCTCCCCGAGCGCCGATCGGACCGACCGGGCCAGGGCCTGGCCGAGCGGCCGGGCGAGGGCGTAGTGGCCTTCCTCCTTGTGCGCGAGGATCACCTTGCGCACACACCCCGTCGTACGGCGCTGTCGCGGTCGGCGCCGGCAGTCCGGGCGGCATCGGATCGGGCCAGGCGGTAAACGGAGTCGTCGCGCTCAGTTCCGTCGTACAGGCGGCACAGACCGGCGGACCCGGCTCCTGGCAGCCCGCACAGGCCCCGCCCAGCACGAGATCGACGAACGCATCCCGCAACCCCACCCCGACAACACCTCAGCCCGGGTAGACGGGCGTGATGGGCGGTGCCTTGCTGGTCTGGTCGTCGTCCTGCCAGCTGAGGTCCTTGAGCTGCCAGTGCAACTGCCCGTTGGTGTCCAGCACCACCGGGAGCGTCTCGCCGTTCGGGGTCGAGGCGATCTTGTCGGTATCGAAAGCGCTGCTGGCGCCGGGGAGCGGGTGGAACTGCGAGCCGTCGGTGTTGACCTGCCAGGGCTGGCCAGAGCTGGCAGGCGTCGAGTGGCCGGCGACCAGGATGCCGTTCTGGTTCCAGGCGACGTCGGTGATGCCGGCCAGCGGCAGCTCGAGCTTGCGGAACTGGCCCAGTTTCAGCTGCTTGGTGTCGGTGAACTGGATCGTCGCTGTCTCGACATAGGTCTGCTTCGTGGGTGTCCTCATCAGCAGCAGAGCCCGGACGCCGTCGGGCGCCATCCGCAGCTGGACCGGCGTGTCAGCGCCGAAGTCGGTGGCCACGACGGTCACCTTGCCGTCCCGGTCGCGCACCCGCAGCCGCGGAGCGGTGTCGGCCCGGTCCAGGATCCAGAGGTTCTCCTGGTAGTCGTAGCTCGGCCGGAGCACGGTGCCGTCGGCCTTGATGGTCACCGGCTTGTCACTGCGGTTGGTGGCGTCCAGCAGCGCGTACTGGACCACCGGACCGCCGCCGCGCACGGGGGTGGTCACGATCGCACCGGCGTCCCCGCGCAGGTTGACCGCCAGCTCGGTTGCGAAGCTCCCGAACAGCTGGCTCACGTCGAGCGGTACGGCGGCGATGTCCTGCGAACCGTCCAGGCCGACGATGTGCTGGATCTTGCCGTTCCGGAGCCCGTAGAGCTCCTTCAGTGCCGGACCGGAGGACGCCGAGTCGAACTGGCCGAGGCTGGAGACGGACAGCTCGGGCTGTTCGTCGATCAGCGGTGCCCCGCCGACGGTGATCCGGACCCGCGGGCTGATGTTCCGCAGCGTCCAGACGATCTGGGCCGCCAGCTGCTTGCGCTCGACGGGGCCGAGGACGCCGGCCGCGTCGCTGAGCGCGACGGTGGCCGTGCTGAGCTCCACCGGCACCGACACGTTCACCTGGGTGCCGGGCGGGGCCGCGCTCACCACGCCGTTGCCGTACCGGCTGGTCGGGCCCTTCAGCAGTTCCTGGACGAGTTGGGTGGCGACCTGTCCCGGCGGCAGGTTGACCGGCAGGAAGACCGGGTCGGGCACCAGTGTCTGGCGGTCCGGGGTGAGGAAGTACAGCGACCGGGCAACGAGTCGCGACTCGAACTGGTTGCTGCCCAGGTACGCGCCGTCGGGGGCGTTCGAGACCCGCTTCTGCCCATCGACCTCGGCCAGCTTGAAGTCCACGTCGACCATGGCGCCCTGCCGGGCGGGGGTCCAGGAGCCGCGGTTGTCGATGGTGCCGATCAACGGAGCCCGCAGCTGGACCGAACCGTCCGGCTGCATGCGGACCACATTGACGGAGCTCTGGTCGTAGACGGACAGCTTCAACTCGGGCTTCCAGAGGGCCGCCGCGTCCTGCGTCATGTACTGCCGGGCCTGGTCGAAGTTGCTCGAGTCCGACATCGCCTCGAGGTAGGCGTTCACCAGCAGCAGCGGCGGCATGTTCGGCCGCGGCGGGTTGGCCTGGATGTTGACGCCGGCGCCCACCGGCGCCAGCCCGGCCTGGCTACCGCTCCTGATCGGTCCCTGGGTCGGTACCGTGGCGCAGCCCGCCAGGACGACGGTCGAGGCGATCGCGGCGGTCAGCAGTCTCGTTCTCACAGCTCGTCCCCACCGGTCAGCTTCTGGTACGGCGCTCCGACGTCGACCAGCGACAGCTCGGAGATCACCCGCGGGGCATCCGTCGGGCGGGCCGGCAGCGGCGATCCGGACAGCGTGAGGTCCGGCCGGCGCGGCAGCGTGAGCCGGAAGTAGGCCCCTTCACCGGGCGATCCCCAGGCATCCAGCCGGCCGCCATGCAGCCGGGCGTCCTCCAGCGCGATCGACAACCCGAGACCGGTCCCGCCGGTGGTCCTGGCCCGGGCCGGGTCGGCCCGCCAGAAGCGGCTGAACACCATCTCCGCCTCGTCCGCCCGGAACCCGATGCCGTGGTCGCGGACGGCGACCGCCGCGGCCTCGTCGTCGAACGCCGTACTGATCTTGATCGGGGCGCCCTCGCTGTGCTCGATCGCGTTGCCGATCAGGTTGCGCAGGATCCGCTCGATCCGGCGCGAGTCGACCTGCGCGCGGCACGGCTCGGGCATGTCCAGCTGCACCTCGCAGCCCTTGCGGTGCAGCAATGTCTCGTGGTTCTCCAGCACCCGGGCGACGATGTCGCGCAGGTCGATGTCCTCCAGGTCGAGCGCGGCCGCCCCGGCGTCGAACCGGCTGATCTCGAGCAGGTCGGCGAGCAGTTCCTCGAACCGGTTGAGCTCGTTCTGCAGCAGCTCGATCGAGCGCTTGGTCATCGGGTCGAAGTCGTCCCGGGCCTCGTGCAGCAGGTCGGCTGCCATCCGGACCGTGGTGAGCGGGGTACGCAGCTCGTGCGACACGTCGGAGACGAACCGGCGCTGCAGGCGGGAGAGCTCCTCCAGCCGGCGGATCTGCTGCTGCAGGTTGCTGGCCATCTTGTTGAAGGAGACCGCGAGCCGGGCCAGGTCGTCGGTACCGCGGACCTGCATCCGCTCCTCCAGCTTGCCGGCCGCGAGCCGCTCGGCGATCCGGCGGGCCATCCGGACCGGCGTGACGACCTGGCGGGTGACCAGCCAGGCGACCGCACCGAGCAGCAGGATCAGCAGCAGCCCCGCACTGACCAGAGCCCGCTGGACGACGTCGAGCGTCTCCTGCTGGGCCGTCAGCGGGAACAGGAAGTACACCTCGTAGTGCTCACCGGTCGAGTTCACCCGCAGCTGCGAACCGATCGCCAGGCCGGGCTGGCTGGCCTCACCCTTGTAGTCCAGGCGGGTGTAGGTGTCGTACAGCTTGGTCTCGTCCGTCGCCACGTTGGCCCGCAGCGCGGCCGGGATCGACTCCTGCTTGACCAGACCGGTGGCCCGGATCGCGTTCGACCCGGCGTTGGCGGCCGGCATCACGACCACGTCGTACAGGCCGGCCCGGTTGGAGCCCAGCACCAGCTGGGAAAGGCTCTGCGGGATCACCGCCGGGTCGGCGGCATTGATCGCGTTGGACAGCGTCGCGAGCTGCGCGGCGGCTTCCTTCTGCGCGCTGTCGCGGCGCGACTCCAGCACACCGTCGGTGACCTGGCTCATCATCACCCAGCCGACCAGGATCAGGACGACGGTCGACATCAACAGTGTGCCGGTGACGATCCTGGCCTGGATCGACCGGCGCCAGACGTCCGGCCAGTGCCGGATCGGGGTCCGCCACAACGGCTGCGGCTGGGCATGCCAGTCCACCCCGGCGGCGGTGAGCTCGATCTCGGTTCCGCGGGGTTCCGGCTCGTGCTCCGGCTTCTCCGCCTGCGACTGGTCGTCGCGGCCGTACTCGATCAGTCCGCACCCGCCTTGTAGCCGACACCGCGGACCGTGACGACGATCTCGGGGTGTTCGGGATCCTTCTCGATCTTGGAGCGCAGGCGCTGGACGTGCACGTTCACCAGCCGGGTGTCGGCGGCGTGCCGGTAGCCCCAGACCTGCTCGAGCAGCACCTCGCGGGTGAACACCTGCCAGGGCTTGGAGGCCAGGCAGACCAGCAGGTCGAACTCCAGCGGCGTGAGCTGGATCGTCTCGCCGCTGCGCTTGACCGAGTGGCCGGCCACGTCGATGGTCAGGTCGCCGATCGTCAGCGACTCCGGGCCGGGCTCGTCCATCCGGCGCAGCCGGGCCCGGATCCGGGCCACCAGCTCCTTGGGCTTGAACGGCTTCACCACGTAGTCGTCGGCGCCGGACTCCAGGCCGAGCACCACGTCGACGGTGTCGCTCTTCGCGGTCAGCATCACGATCGGTACGCCGGACTCGGCCCGGATCGCGCGGCAGACGTCGATCCCGTCCATCCCGGGCAGCATCAGGTCGAGCAGCAGCAGGTCGGGCTTGAACTCACGGAACGCCGGCACCGCCTTGTCGCCGGTGGCGACCAGATAGGTGTCGTAGCCCTCGTTGCGCAGCACGATGCTGAGCATCTCGGACAACGCCGTGTCGTCGTCGACGATGAGGACTCGGCCCCGCATCGTCCGATTACCTTCAGCCACGCCCTGCTCCTTGCCGATCCGGATTGTCGTGCCCGACCGGCGGCTGCCGGTCGTACGCACTACGGATAGTGTCCCATTCCCGGGGTAGTGCACACGCCGGATCGCCGGGGAGGCGCCAGTTGTCGGCGGTTTGGACCGCCCGGGCTGTGATCATGGTGCACATTCGTCGCCGGGGACAACCCGGCGGGGCCCGGGGAGGGAGGCACGGCATGCGGGACGACATCGGCGTCCGGGAGAGCTCCGCCGAGCCGCTGCGCCCCTGGCTGCCCGCCGATCTGCTCGACAACGCCGCCCGGACCATCTCCGACAACAAGACCATCATGCTCGGCCTGCCGGTGCTGGCCGGCATCGCGCTGGCCGCCGTCCAGGCGCTGCTCACCCAGCTGACCGTGCCGGGTGGGATCAGCGGCTTCTTCGGCGCCGACGACCCGCTCGAACAGGCCGGTGCGGCGGCGCTGGTGATCTACGCCGTCCAGGTGATCCTGTTCGTCGCTGGTCTCGAGCATGCTGTCCGGGATCATCGCCCTGGCCGCGGTCCGCAGCCAGCTCGCGCACCGGGTCGGGCCCAAGGAACTGCTGAAGCTGGTCCGCCCGTCCTTGCCGGCATTGGCCGCGGTGGGTCTGCTCCAGTCGCTCTCGCTGGTGCTGCTGATGGCCGGCTGGGGACTCGCCGTCTTCGGGATCGGCGCCGGGACCGACGCTGCGCTGTCGTCCGGCGCAGCCGCAGGCATCGCCATCCTGCTGATCCTCGTCGGCGGCCTGCTCGCTCTGCTCGTCGGGCTCCGTCTCGTCCTGGCCGGCACCGTCGTCCTGATGGAAGGCAAGCACGCACCGGACATCGGGCTGCACATCCCGGAGCGGGTGGGGATCTGGGGATCGCTCAGGCGGTCCTGGCGGCTGGTGAAGGGCAAGTTCTGGCGGGTCTTCGGCGTCCTGCTGTTCGCCGGTGTCGTCGTGAACATCGTCAGCTACGCCTTGCAGTACGGCATCACCACCTTGTTCATCACCCTGGGCGCCTGGGCGGACGCCGGCGACACCACCGGCGCGACGGCTGTCACCATCGTGGTCGGAGTCGCTGCCGGAGTCGCCACCGTCCTGACGCTCGTCGCCAGCCTGGCCTTCATGGCCGCGGTCCAGGCGTTGATCTACCTGGACCTCCGCGTCCGGCGCGAGGGACTCGACCTGTGGATGCGGCCGGCGCTGAACCCCACGCGACGGCAGGGCTGGTGAGGTTCTGATGGAACTGGATCCGTTGATGCGCCTCGAACCACCGATCGACATCAGCCGCAGCGATGCTGCCGCAGAGGCCGCCAACGAGCTGTCCAAGCCGGCCTACGGCCAGGCGAGCGACGGGCTCATCGCCAGAGCCGTCAACAAGGTCCTGGAGTGGATCGCGGACCTACTGAACAACATGGTCGGTACGTCGAGCAACGGTCAGCCTCGGCCTGGTCCTGCTCGTGCTGCTGTTCGCCCTGATCATCGTGGTGGTCCTCTGGCGAGCAGGAGTACTCCGTACTACGCGCAGCAACCCACGCGCAGTCTTCGACACAGACAAGCCCCGTACTGCGTCCGCCTACCGCGCGCAGGCGGAGCAGGAGGCGGCCGCTGGCAACTACGCGGGCGCAGTACGAAGTCGCTTCCGTGCATGCGTCGCTGAGCTCACCGAGCGCACTGTGCTTGACGAGAGAGCCGGGCGTACGGCGTACGAGGCTGTGGCGGATGCCGGGCGCGCAGTACCGGCTCTCAATGATGTGCTGCGGCCTGCTGCGCTGGTGTTCACAGAGGTTGTCTACGGCAACCGTCCCGGTACGCCGGAACGGTATGCGCTCGTGGTCGCAGCGGACGAGGCTGCTCGCAAGGTGTCGACGCGGATGCTGGTCCAGGGATGAGTACGACCACTACTGCCGTCGGGCGAAGCGGTGCGGAGAGCTGGCGGGTGCTGCGGCTGCCGCTGCTCATCACAGGCGCCGTAGTACTGGCTGTGCTGGTGATGATGATCCTCAGCACGCGCACGGACGTCTGGGCCGTTCAGTCCCGACTCTGCCGAGCCCACCGGCGCCAAGGCGCTGGCGAGTCTGCTGGACAACCACGGCGTCGACGTGATCGGCACGCAGGATCTGGAGGACGCGGTTGGTAGTGGCACCGACAGGACGCTGCTGGTCGCGCCCGGTGGCTCGCTGGATCGCTCAGACTGGCAGCGGATCGCCGATGCTCACTGGAGCCACCTGGTGCTGGTGCGACCGAGCTACTTGGCGCTCGAAGTCCTGGCGCCCGGCGTACACAATGCAAGTGCGACTCTGGCCAAGCAGAGTCGCGCGCCGGACTGCGAGCTGAAGGAGGCCGTCCAGTCGGGGACGGTGACCGTCGCGGGAACGTCGTACACCGCACCTGAATCAGCCAAGGCCTGCTACGGCGACGGGATCAACCACACCGTGGTCCGGCTCGAGACCGAGGGCCGGATCGTCGACGTGATCGGATCGCCGCGGACGTTCACGAACGCGGAGCTCGCCAACGACGGGAACGCGGCGCTGGCGCTGAACCTGATCGGCACGCATCTGGAGCTGGTCTGGTATCTCCCCCAGTTCGAGAACTCCAGCACCTCCGCCGACTCGGACGGTCCGCCGCTGGTCCCGCCGGATGTCCGGTACGTCGCCTGGACGCTCGCCTTCGCCGTGTTCGTCGTGGCGCTGTGGCGCGGCCGGCGACTCGGGCCGGTCGTAGCCGAACCGCTGCCGGTCATCGTGCATGCAGCGGAGACCACCGAAGGCAGGGCTCGGCTCTACCGTCGCTCGCGGGCCAGAGACCGTGCTGCCGCCGCATTGCGTGAGTCGGCGATCGGCAAGCTGCACAAGGCACACGGCATTCCGCGACGCGCCGAGCCGGCCGCAGTGGTCACAACGGTTGCCGCCAGCACCGGTCGTGATCCGGCCATGCTGCACGAACTGCTCTACGGTTGGCCACCGGTCGACGACGCGGCCCTGATGTCCTTGTCCCACCAGCTCGACCTGCTTACCCAGGAGGTAAGACGCCCGTGACTGCTGAACAGTCGACCCAAATACTGCTGCCATCGAGGTGACCCCGGAGCGCGCTCGGCAAGCCCTGATCGAGCTGCGGATGGAGATCGGCAAGGCCGTGGTCGGCCAGGACACGGCCGTCACCGCGCTGGTGCTCGCCCTGCTCTGCCGCGGCCACGTCCTGCTCGAAGGCGTGCCCGGTACGGCGAAGACGCTGATGGTGCGGGCCCTGTCGATGGCGATGCGGCTGGACACCAAGCGGGTGCAGTTCACGCCGGACCTGATGCCTGGTGACGTCACCGGATCGCTCGTGTACGACGCGAAGACCAGCGAGTTCGAGTTCCGGCCCGGGCCGGTGTTCACCAACATCCTGCTCGCGGACGAGATCAACCGGACGCCGCCGAAGACACAGGCCGCGCTGCTGGAGGCTATGGAGGAGCGCCAGGTCACTGTCGACGGCACACCTCGCAAGCTGCCTTCTCCCTTTGTGGTTGCTGCGACGCAGAACCCGATCGAGTACGAGGGCACCTATCCGCTGCCTGAGGCACAGTTGGACCGGTTCCTGCTCAAGGTGACGCTGGACATCCCGCCGCGCGACGCGGAGATCGCCGTACTGGCCCGGCACGCCCGTGGGTTCGACCCGCGTGATCTGGAGGCGGCTGGGTTGAAGCCTGTCGCGGGTCCGGAGGACTTGCTTGCTGGACAGGCGGCGGTACGGCGGGTCGCAGTACGGGATGACGTCCTGGCTTATGTGGTGGACCTGTGTCGCGCGACTCGGCAGTCGCCGTCGCTGCAGCTCGGGGTGTCGCCGCGTGGAGCTACTGCGTTGCTGGCGGTTGCCCGTGCTTGGGCCTGGTTGTCGGGACGCGACTATGTGATTCCTGATGATGTGAAGGCGATGGCGCGTCCTTGCCTTCGGCATCGAGTGCAGATCCGCCCGGAGGCTGAACTGGAAGGTGTCACGGCGGACGCCGTACTGGAGAGCGTGCTGGCTACCGTGCCGGTGCCCCGGTGACCTGATGGTTGTCACCGGGCGGGCTGGAGCACTAGCCGGTCTTGGCGTGCTCTTTGTCGCACTGCTGATGCCGCGGTGGGCTGGTGTCGGAGTGGTGGTTGCTGCCGTGCTGCTGGTTTGCCTGGTGGATCTGCTGCTTGCTGGGTCGCCGCGGCGGTTGCAGTTGACGCGCGAGGGCGACACCGCAGTACGGCTTGGTGAGCAGGCTGTGGTGACGTTGCTGGTGGCGAATCCGGGGCGTCGAGTGCGCGGGCTGCTTCGCGATGCGTGGCCGCCGTCGGCCGGAGTACAGGATCCGCCGCACAAGCTTGACCTGCCGACTGGGGAACGGCGTCG
Source organism: uncultured Actinomycetota bacterium (assembly GCA_963740725.1). GTDB lineage: Bacteria > Actinomycetota > Actinomycetes > Propionibacteriales > Kribbellaceae > Kribbella. The sequence goes on along the minus strand of CAVUFT010000002.1, from coordinate 66,469 downwards.
GCTCACTACGCATCTGGTGCCGACCCGGCGTGGGGACCGGCATGCCTATCGGGTGACTGTGCGGTCGATCGGGCCGCTGGGGTTCGCCGGCCGGCAGCGGTCGCACAAGGTGCCGTGGACCGTGCGGGCGCTGCCGCCCTTCAAGTCGCGCAAGCACCTGCCGTCGCGGCTTGCCCGGCTCCGGGAGCTGGATGGCCGAACCGCCTTGCTGGTAAGGGGTCAGGGGACGGAGTTCGACTCACTGCGCGACTACGTGCCGGGTGACGACGTACGCAGCATCGACTGGCGGGCTACTGCACGACGAGGCAGTGTCGTACTGCGTACTTGGCGACCCGAGCGGGACCGGCAGGTCGCCATCGTGATCGACTCCGGCCGGATGTCCGCCGGACGGGTCGGCGATGCGCCGCGCCTCGACCACGCGATGGACGCGGCTCTGCTTCTCGCCGCTCTCGCGACCCGTGCTGGCGACCGGGTTTCCTTGCTGGCTTGCGATTCCGAGGTACGTGCCGACGTACGGCGGCCTGCTCCTGAGGACGTCCTGCCGTCCTTCGTCAACGCCCTGGCGAACGTCGACGCGGAGCTGGTCCAGACCGACTTCCGGATCGTCGTCTCCCAAGTGCTGGAGCGGCTGGGCCAGCGCTCCCTCGTCGTACTGCTGACCGGTCTCGACCCCGCGGTCATCGAGGAGTCGCTGCTCCCCGTCATCGGCCCGCTGCTGCGCCGGCACGTCGTCGTCCTGGCCTCGGTCGCCGACCCCCGCCTCACCGCGATGGAAGCCGCCCGCTCCGACCTCATCGAGATCTACGGCGCCGCCTCCGCCGCCCGCACCCGCCTGGACCGCGAACGCGTCACCGCCGTCCTCACCCGCGCCGGCGTCACCGTCGTCGACGAAGACCCCGACCACATCGCCCCCGCCCTCGCCGACACCTACCTGTCCCTGAAGAAGGCCGGCCGGCTGTAAACAACCGCCGACTTGGACATCACGGGTTCAGGTGGCAGGCGGCTTGGGGTTCGGGGGTGGCTGGGAGGACGGGGAGGAGGGTGGTTCGGCAGGTCGGTGAGATGGGGTGGCCGGCGGCTACCACCTGGCAGCGGGGGTGGAAGCGGCAGCCGGTGGGGATTCGGGTGGGGTCTGGAGGTTCGCCGGTGAGAACGATGCGTTCTGGGGACTCGGGCAGGACCGAGAGGAGCGCTTGGGTGTAGGGGTGTCGGGGAGACTGCAGGACCTCTTCGGTGGGGCCGGACTCGACGATGCGGCCCAGGTACATGACGGCTACCCGGTCGGCGATGTTCCAGGCCAGGCCCAGGTCGTGCGTCACCACCAAGGCCGAGAGGCCGAGGTCGTCCCGCAGGCGCAGCAACAGCGCCAGGATCTCGCCGCGGACGGAGGCGTCGAGGGAGGCGACCGGTTCGTCGGCGATCAGGACTTTCGGGTTCAGAGCCAGGGCTCCTGCGATGACGACTCGTTGCCGTTGACCGCCGGACAGTTCGTGCGGGTAGCGCAGGAAGAAGCGCTCCGGTGGCCGCAGACCCGCGCGGGACAGGGCTTCGGCGACAACCTTCTCTTCGTCTGGCAGGCCGTGGATTCGGGGGCCTTCGGCAACCGCCTCGTAGACGGTCTGGCGGGGATTGAGCGAACCCATCGGGTCCTGCAGTACCAGCTGGACCTGCCGGCGGTAGGCCTTCAGGGCACGCGAGCGGTAGCTGAGCGGCGTACCGGCGTACGAGACCTGTCCTGCGGTCGGGCGTTCGAGGCCTAGCAGGGTGCGGGCGAGGGTGGTCTTGCCGCAGCCCGATTCGCCAACCAGGGCGACGATTTCGCCGTCCCCGACGGACAGGTTCACGCCGTCGACGGCGCGCGCCCGGCGGCCCCGAGCGGCGAACTCGACCGACAGCTCAGTTGCCTCTAGCACGCATCCTCCTCAACCAGCACGCAGGCCGCCGTACGCCGCTCGTCCACTCGCCGGAGGTCGATCGAGATCGTCGAGCAGGTGTCGAGCGCGACCGGGCAGCGCGGGTGGAACGAGCAACCGGCCGGGAGCTGCATCGGGTCCGGCGGATCCCCCGGAAGGCCTTGCGGGGCGAGCCGTGAGGCGGGATCGCCGACCGTCGGGAAGGCGGCCGCCAGCGCGCGACTGTACGGATGATGGAACTCACCCGCCGCGGGCCCGGCCTCGACCACGCGACCGGCGTACATGACGGCCAGCCGGTCGCAGAGGTCTGCCAGGACGGACAGGTCGTGGGAGATCATCAGCAGCGAGATCCCCTGCGACGCGACCAGTTCCCGGATCAACGTCAGGACCTGCGCCTGGACCATCAGGTCGAGCGCGGTGGTCGGCTCGTCGGCGATGATGAGACGCGGCTCGCAGGCGAGCGCCATCGCGATCATCACCCGCTGGCGTTGACCGCCCGACAGTTCGTGCGGGTAGCTCCGCGATCGCCAGCGCGGGCAGCCCGACCTGCTCCAGCAACTCCGCGACCCGTCGAGCGAGACTTGGCCGGCGACGCCAGCCGATGGACGAGCAACGGTTCCGCGATCTGGTCACCGATCCGCTGCACCGGATTGAGGCCGTGCTGCGCCCCCTGGAAGACGATCGAGGCCTCCGCCCAGCGAACGGCCCGAAGCCGCCCCCAGTTCATCGTCAGCACGTCCTCGCCGTCGAGCAGGATCCGGCCGCCGATCCGTGCGTCCCGAGGGAGCAATCGCAGCAGGGCAAGGGCCAGCGTCGATTTGCCGGAGCCCGATTCGCCGACGATGCCGAGCGCCTCCCCCGGCTCCAGCGCAAGAGACACCCCGCGTACTGCGGGCACCTCGCCCGCGGCGATCTGGTACGTCACGGAGAGGTCGTCGAGTTCGAGCAGACTCGTCATGCCGCCCTCCGGAGTCGCGGGTTGAGCACGGATTCCAGCGCTCGCCCGCAGAGCGTGAAGGCCAGCACGACGATCACGATGCACAGTCCGGGGACGAGGATGTACCACCAGGCGCCGGACGTCGCCGCGCCCCAGTCGTAGGAGCCGCGCAGCATCGTGCCCCAGGACGTCTTGTTCGCGCTGACCCCGAGGAAGGCCAGGGTGGACTCGGTGACGATCGCGCTCGCCACCTCCAGCGTAGTACTTGCCAAGAGCAACGGTGCGACGTTCGGCAGCACATGCCGGGTGGCGATGTGCCAGTGCCCCGCACCGAGAGCTGTTGACCGCTCGATGTAGGGCCGCGCCTCCACGGCGAGGGTCTGGGCGCGGATCAGGCGCGCCGTGGAGGGCCACGAGGTGACGCCGATCGCAGCGATGATGGTGACCGTGCTGCCGCCGAGGATCGCGGCCAGCACCAACGCGGTGACCAGCGACGGCAGCACCAGGAACCAGTCGGTCACCCGCATCACGACGGCGCCGATCCAGCCGCGGAAGTGGCCGGCGGCGATCCCGAGGACCGTGCCGATCACCATGCTGAGCAGCGCCGCCAGGAATCCGATCAGCAGCGAGGTCCGCGACCCCCACCAGATCATCAGCAGCACCGAACGGCCGGACTCGTCCGTACCGAGCGGGTCCTGCCAGCTCGGTGGCGCCAGCTTGGCCCCGGTTCCGCTGACCACGTTCGTCACCCCGGCGTCGATGAACAGCGGCGCGATCACCGCCAGCAGCACCGCGGCCACCAGGACGACCAGACCGGCCACCCCGGCCTTGTGGGTACGAAAGGAAGCCCAGAACCGTCCGAAAGCAAGGCGTCTGCGGGTCCACGTGATGCTCATGCCGACCTCACCCTCGGGTCCAGCAGGTGGTAGACCACGTCGGCCAGCGTGTTCATCAGGATCACCGACACCGTGATCAGCAGGAAGGTGCCCTGCATCAGCGTGAAGTCCGGCACCCGGATCGCCTCGTAGAACAACTGCCCGAGTCCCGGCCAGCTGAAGATCGCCTCGACCGTGACGGCACCACCGACCACGAACCCGATCCGCATGAATACGAGCGTCACGGTCGGCAGCAAAGCATTCGGTACTGCGTGCCGCCGGCGGATCTCGTCGTCGCGCAAACCCTTCGCGCGCGCAGTCGTCACGTAGTCCTGGCCCACCTCGTCGATCACCGACGACCGCATCACCAGCAGGTACTGCGCGTACACCACGGCCACCATCGTCAGGCAGGGCAGCACCATGTGCTTCGCGACGTCGAGCACATAAGCGAACCCGGACGGGGCATCCACGCTCTCGATCCCCCGGGTCGGGAAGATCCCGGGGATCGGCCCGATCCCTGCCGCGAACACCATCAACAGCAGCAGGCCGAGCCAGAACGTCGGCACGGACCACAGCACCAGCGAGATCCCGGTGGAGATCTTGTCGAAGCGGCTGCCCGGTTTCCAGCCGGCCCGGGCGCCCTGCCAGATCCCGAGGCTGACGGCCACCACCAGCGCCGTACCGGTGAGCAGCAGCGTGGCGCCGATCCGCTCGCCGATCAGGTCGAGCACCGGCCGCTTGTACTCGTACGAGACGCCGAGGTCGAAATGCACGGTCTGGTTGACGAAGTGGACGAACTGCTCGAGCAGCGACTTGTCCAGGCCGAGCCGGTGCCGCTCCAGGTCGAGCTGCTCCGGCGTCATGTTGCGGCCCTGGGCGAGTGCCCGGACGGGATCGCCCGGAAGCAGCCGGAAGGCGAAGAACGTCGCGACGACGACCATCGCGATACTGAGCAGCGCCCCACCCACCTTGGCGACGGCGTACCGCAGTACGCCGTGCCGGGCGGGGCCCTCCTCGATCGCCTCGGCCGCGGGTTGCGCGACGGTCATCGGCTCGCCCGCAAGAGACCGGTCATTCGCGATCGTCCGCGACGCTTCGGCGCCGGCGGCCCAGCATCAGCGCCGCTCCGGCCAGGACGACGACACCGGCCCCCAGGCCGACGTACAGGCCTGTGTTCGAGCCGCCGTCGGCCGCTGCGCCGTCCTTGGACACCGCTTCCAGCGTGTAGAACGGCCAGTAGCCGCTGCCGCCGTACAGCATGCCCTTGTCCTCGGGGATCGGCGTGATGGCGGCGATCCGGTCCTTGCGGTAGCCCTCCAGGTCGTTCGGGTAGTAGAGGGCGATCACCGGTGCGTCGGTGTAGAGACGCTCCTCCATCTGCTTGATGATCCCGGCGCGCTTCGGCCGGTCCAGCTCCTTCAACTGCTGCTGATAGAGCGCCTCGTACTGCGGGTCGCAGTAGAACGATTCGGTGCCGCCGCCCTCACCCGACGCGGTCGGGCGCCGACTGCAGAGGTGCGTCGCGAGCACCTCCTCCGGATCCGGGTTCACCGACCAGCCGCTGATGGCGATGTCGAACAAGGCCGTCGTACCGGTCTCCTCGGTGAACTTGCTGGAGTCGAGCCGCTTCGTGGTCAGCGCGATCCCGATCTCCTTGAACCAGCCGGTCAGGTACTCGGCGAGCTTGTCCTCGATCGGCGTATCGGTGTGGATGCTGAACCGGAACTGCAGCTTGCGCGACCCGTCCGGCATCGTCCGGATGCCGTCGGCACCCTTCTTGTAGCCGGCGTCGTCGAGGATCTTGTTGGCCTTGGCGACGTCATGGGTGACCTTCCCGGCGCCGGTCGCCGACCAGAAGAAGTCCTTGTACATCGGCGGCACGATCGATCCGTCGGCCGGCACCGCGAGCCCGTTCTGGACCTCGTCGACCAGCTTCTGCTTGTCGATCGCGTAGTGCAGCGCCTGCCGGACCCGCTGGTCCTTCAGCGCGGGATGACCGTCACCGATCGGCTTGTTGTCGCTCGTGGTCGCGCCGTGGTTGATCTGCAGGTACGACGCCCGGCGTCCCTCGGTGTTCCACTGGACGATGTTCGGGTCACCCTTGAGCGCCTCGAAGTCCGGCGGCGCGAGCCGGCCGATCAGGTCGATGTCGCCCTTCTTCAACCCGACGATCGCGGCGGCCGGGTTGTCGTAGAAGATCACCTGCAGCTCGTCGATCTTCGGGGCGCCGCGCCAGTAGCTCGGGTTGGCCTTGAGCTTCACGTACTGGTCCTTCTTCTGCTCCACCGCGATGTAAGGCCCGCTCGTGACGGCCGGGAAGTCGTCGGCCTCGTACTTCGCGATGTCGCCGACCTTCTCCCAGACGTGCTTGGGCATGATCGGGACCGGGTTGTCCAGCATCGAGGCCTGCGGGGACTTCAGCTTGATGGTGAGGTCCTGGCCGGCCGCGGTGACGCTGGCGAAGTTCTCCACGGCCGGTCCGTTGGCGGTCTTCGCGCCGTCGTCGGTCATCATCTTGGTGAAGGTCCAGGCGGCGTCGTCGGCCGTGATCGGCTGCCCGTCCGACCAGTTCGCCGTACGGATCTTGAAGGTCCAGGTGAGACCGTCCGGCGAGGTCGTCCAGGACTCCGCCAGGTCCGGGCTCGGCTTCAGCGTCTTCGCGTCCGGCACGGTCAGGAAGCCGTACATCCAGCGGTGGATCGACGACGACACCAGCCGGACGGCCAGGAACGGGTTCATCGAGTCCATCGCCTGGGTCGCGCCGACCCTGATCACCTTGGGCGGAGCGGGCTCGGCCGCCGCGGCCTGCCCGGGGAGTCCGCCCAGTGCCAGCAGCCCCATCGCCGCCAGCACGCTGAACCATTTCCGCATCCGCCCCACGCACCTTCCGCCCTGGTGTTTAGGGAGAAACCCACACCACCGAGCAGGGCTGCGTCAACGATTTACGTAAATCTGTCACATTTCCGTTGTTTCCCAACGGCGAGAAAGTTCTAGTGCTTGGCGTTGCGGGACCAGACGAAGCAGTAGACGCCGAAGCAGGCGAAGCCGATCGCCATCATCGTCAGCAGAACATCGCCGAACGGCTGGTCCTTGAGGGTGCGCATGGCGGTGTCGAGGCCGCCGGCCTTGCTCGGGTCGTAGTCGATCGCGGCCCAGGCGAACAGCCCGCCCGCAATGGCGAACGCGATCCCCTTGGCGGCATAGCCGAGCCGGCCCAGCATGATGGTCGAGGACGAGACGCCACCGACGAGATCCTCGGTGAACTTCTTCGTCCAGCGCCTTGTAGATCTGGCGGACGCCGACACCGAGAATGACCAGACCGACGATCACGATCAGGATCCGGCCCGGACCGTTCGCCATCAGCTTGGCGGTCATCGCCTTCTGGTTACTCGCCACCGCCGGAGCCGATGGCGACCTTCACCGCGCTGATGCCGAGCACCAGGTAGACCAGGGCGCGTCCTGCCGACTGCACCTTCTTCTCGGTCTTCAGGTGTCCGTAGACGAGCTCCGTCACCCGCCAGATGACCAACGCGAACAGGCCGATCGCGACGATCCAGAGCAGCGCTGTTCCGAACGGCTTGCTGGCGAGCTCCTGCAGGGCTCCTTGCTGGGACGCCTGCTCCGACGTCCCGCCCCAGGCGAGTTGCATGGCGATCCAGCCGATGAGCAGGTAGACGACACCGTAGGCGATCAGGCCGACGGTGATCGACACGTCGTACAGGCGGCTGTTCTGGGCTTGCTGGGCGGTCCTCATAGGAGTACCGGTACCCGCTGGGCAAACGGTCAGGCGGACACGGGGGCCCTCGCCTCGCGGTCGGCTTCCTCGACATCGCCGTACTCGCCGGCCTTGAAGGCTCGTCGCCCGAGGGTCCAGACGTAGACGAAGAACCCGACCTCGACCAGCACACCGATCCCCACCCGTACTGCGGTGGGCAGCCCGGACGGCGTCACGAAGGCCTCGATCATTCCGGTGATCAGCAGGATGACGGCGAGCCCGATCGCCATCCCGACGGTCGCGCGGCCGGTCTGGGCGATCGCCTGCATGCGCGTTCTCGGACCAGGCGCGATCCACGACCAGCCGAGTCGCAACCCGGCGGCGCTCGCGACGAAGACCGCGGTCAGCTCGAGCAGGCCGTGCGGAGTGATCAGGCCGAAGAACACATCCGACTTGTCATGGCTGATCATCACCCCGGCCACCACGCCGAGGTTCTCGGCGTTGCTCCAGAGCACGAACATCGTGGGGATCAGCAGGACACCGACCGCCAGTACCGCGGCCGAGATGGTGGCGTTGTTGATCCACACCTCCAGCGCGAAGTCCTGGGCCGGGTTCTCGGAGTAGTAGCTGGCGAAGTCCTTGTCGACCAGTTGCTGGATCTGCGCCGGCGTAGCGACCGAGTCGAGCAGCTCCGGGTGCGCGATGATCCGCCAGGCCATCCAGGCAGCCACTGTGTAGAACAGCAGGCCGATCGTGAGCCACCAGCGACGTGAGGCGTACAGGGCGGCTGGGAAGCTCACCAGGAAGTAGCGGGAGATGTCACGCCAGACAGGAGCCTGTACGCCGGTGACAGCACCTCTGGCGTCGGCGATGAGCCCCGACAAGCGCCCTACCGTGACCGGGTCGGCTCCGCCTGCTCGTAGTGCTGACAGGTGAGTCCCGACGCGCTGGTAGAGCAGTACGAGCTCGTCGGCCTCGGTGCCGGTCAGGCGCCGCTGCCGCCGGGTCAGGTAGGCCAGCCGGTCCCACTGAGGCTGATGAACCGACACGAACGCCTCTACGTCCATCCGCCCCTCCAATCGGTCTGCTAGTGGGAGTCTCTCGTACTACGGGGTCGAAGGCACGCAACGCCCCTAGACTGACCGGCAAGGAGGGAGGCGACTTGTCTCAGCTGGTTACGGGGGAAGCTGTCGTCCTCCAGGTGCGGATCGCGCGGATGCCTACCCGGGCACTGGCCTGTGCGATCGACGTGGTCATCCAGAGCATCGTGCTGGTCATCTTGCTGAGCACGCTGTTCGGCTTCCTGCTCACGGGTGCCAGTCAGGCGCTCGGAGTCGCCCTGGTCTTCATCGTGCTGCTGCTGGTGCTCGTCGGCTACCGCGTGGTGATGGAGACGCTCACCCGCGGCCGGACGCTCGGCAAGCTGATGCTGGGGCTCAAGGTGGTTCGCGACGACGGCAGCTCGATCCGGTTCCGGCATGCGCTGGTCCGGACGCTGCTGTGGCTGTTCGTCGACTTCGCGCCGTGGTTCGCGGCCAGCCCGGGCATCGTGGCGAGCCTGATGAACAAGCAGGGCAAGCGGATCGGCGACATGGTCGCCGGCACCGTGGTGATCCGCGAACGCCACCAGCCGATGGCGTCGCCGCCGCTGTTCGTGCCGGGGCACCTGGTGCAGTGGGCGCAGTCGCTGGAGCTGTCACGGCTGTCCGACGAGCTGGCGAACACCACGCGTGAGTACCTGGCTCGCTACACCGAGCTGGAGCCGCACGCCCGGGTCGCTCTCGGCGATGCGCTCGCCCACCGCGTCCGTGAGGTGACGGCACCGGCGCCGCCCGTGCACATCGTCGCGCCGGCATTCCTGTCCGCAGTACTGGCCGAACGGCGACGCCGCGAGCTGGCCCGGCTGGCGGCCCCCGGCCCGAAGCTCGTCGCCTACACAGGCCCTTTCGGCACCCCCTATGCCCCACCCAACCCCTACGGCATCACACCAGCTCCGTACGCCGGTACGCCGCTTCTCACCCCGTACCGCGGCCAGTCAGCGGCGGCAGTGCCGCAGCAGGAGCCGACCAAGGTCAACGCCCAGGGCTGGCATGCGCCGGGCAGCGAACCCGACCAGTGGTCCTGATGCCCAACCCACCCTCAGACAACGCGAAGGCGCCCCGCGAAGATCGCGGGGCGCCTTGTTTGCGTACGTAGTACAGGAAGAACTCAGTAGCGGTAGGCGTCCGACTTGTACGGGCCCTCGACCGGGATGCCGAGGTATTCGGCCTGCTCCTTGGAGAGCTCGGTGAGCTTCACGCCGAGCGCGTCGAGGTGCAGCCGGGCGACCATCTCGTCGAGGTGCTTGGGCAGCACGTAGACGTCGGTCGGGTACTCGTTGGTCTTCGCGAACAGCTCGATCTGCGCCAGCACCTGGTTGGTGAAGGAGTTCGACATCACGAAGGACGGGTGCCCGGTCGCGTTGCCCAGGTTCAGCAGCCGGCCCTCGGACAGGATGATGATGGTGTGCCCGTCGGCGAACCGGAACTCGTCGACCTGCGGCTTGATGGTGACCCGCTCGACGCCGGCGGTCTTGTACAGACCCGCCATGTCGATCTCGTTGTCGAAGTGACCGATGTTGCCGACGATCGCCTGGTGCTTCATCTGCGCCATGTGGTCGGCGGTGATGACGTCCTTGTTGCCGGTGGTGGTGACGAAGATGTCGGCGATCCCGACGACGTCTTCCAGCGTGGTGACCTGGTAGCCGTCCATCGCCGCCTGCAGCGCGCAGATCGGGTCGATCTCGGTCACGATGACGCGGGCGCCCTGGCCGCGCAGCGACTCCGCACAGCCCTTGCCGACGTCGCCGTAGCCGCAGACGACCGCGACCTTGCCGCCGATCAGCACGTCGGTGGCGCGGTTGATGCCGTCGATCAGCGAGTGCCGGCAGCCGTACTTGTTGTCGAACTTCGACTTGGTGACGGAGTCGTTGACGTTGATCGCCGGGAACAGCAGCGCGCCGGCCTTGTGCATCTCGTACAGCCGGTGCACGCCGGTGGTGGTCTCCTCGGTGACGCCCTTGATGCCGGCCCCGATGGTGGTCCAGAGCTGCGGGTCCTCCTGCAGCGTCCGGGTCAGCGTGGTCAGCACGACGGCGAACTCTTCCGACTCCGCGGTCGACGGGTCCGGAACCGCGCCGGCCTTCTCGAACTCGGTGCCCTTGTGGACGAGCATGGTGGCGTCGCCGCCGTCGTCCAGGATCATGTTCGGGCCGTCAGCACCCGGCCAGTTGAGCGCCTGCTCGGTGCACCACCAGTACTCCTCCAGCGTCTCGCCCTTCCAGGCGAAGACGGGGACACCGGCGGGAGCGTCGGCGGTGCCGTTCGGGCCGACGACGACCGCGGCGGCCGCGTGGTCCTGGGTGGAGAAGATGTTGCACGAGACCCAGCGCACCTCGGCGCCGAGCGCCGTCAGCGTCTCGATCAGCACGGCGGTCTGGATGGTCATGTGCAGTGAGCCCATGATCTTCGCGCCGGCCAGCGGCTTGCTGTCGCCGTACTGCGCGCGCATCGCCATCAGGCCCGGCATCTCGTGCTCGGCGAGCCGGATCTCCTTGCGACCGAACTCGGCGAGGCCGAGGTCTGCCACCTTGTAGTCGAACGTCATGCGGTGCCGCTCCCTTGAGGGTGTCGGTTGAGGTCAACGGGCTTGAGCCTAGGGGGTCCTGCGGGTGGCGTGCGGCATGGAAGAGGCTTTCCTGACACCGAAATGTCAAGATTGGTGTCATGCGGATCACTGAGGCAGCCAGAAGCCTGGGGACCACCCCCCGGATGTTGCGCTATCGGGAGGCGCTCGGGCTGCTCCCCGGTCCCGCAGCAGCCGCGGCTCGCAGCGCCAGTACGACGCCCGCGACCTCGCCGCGGTCAGGCTCGCGCTCGAACTCGAACACCGGTACGACGTGACGCCCGCCGCCCTCGCCTTCGCCCTCAGCGCTCTGGCCGAACCATCGGTAGCCGCCGACCTCCGCAACCTCGGCTACCGCACCGGCCGCCTCTCCACCCCACCCAGCCCCGCCGAGATCGACCGCGAACGCGCCCTCCGCTGGCTAGGCCGCTCCGGCGTCCTGCCCCCGCCTCACAACCGCCCCCGCTAGCTAGTGGGAGGGGGCCTCGGGGACAGCAGCGCGCTCGTCTGGGGTGTAGGACTCCGTGTAGATGTCCGGCTCGAGGTAGATCTGTAGGGCCATGGGTTCGGTGGAGCGGATGGCTCGTTCGGCGGCGTTGATGGTTTCGGCGATGGCGGCCGCATCGGTGCCGGGGGCTACTGCGACCTTGGCGGCGACGAGGATCTCTTCAGGACCCAGGTGCAGGGTCTTGATGTGGATCAGGCGCTGGACGCCCGGAACGCCCTCGATCGCGGTGACGATGTGGGACTGGGCCTCGCGGGTGGCGGATTCGCCGAGCAGCAGGGACTTCATCTCGATCGCCAGGAAGATCGCGACGGTGACGAGGAGCGCGCCGATCGCCATCGAGCCGAGACCGTCGAAGATTCCGTTGCCGGTGGCAAGGGTCAGCACGACGCCGATCAGCGCCAGCACCAGACCGGTGAGCGCGGCGAAGTCCTCGAGCAGGATGACCGGCAGCTCAGGAGCCCTTGCGTTGCGGACGAAGCGGGTCCACGACACCGACCCACGCACCTTGTTCGCTTCGAGGATCGCCGTCCGGAACGACAGCGACTCCATCACGATCGCGGCCAGCAGGACGGCGACCGGGACCCACTTCCAGTGCTCGATCGCGTGCGGCTCGTGCACCTTGTGGTAGCCCTCGTACAGCGCGAACAACCCACCGACGCTGAACAGCACGATCGCGACGATGAAGGAGTACACGTACCGCTCGCGCCCGAAGCCGAACTGGTGCAGCTCGTCGGCCTCGCGCTTGGCCCGCTTCGCGCCGACCAGCAGCAGCACCTGGTTCCCGGCGTCGGCGAGCGAGTGGATCGCCTCGGCCAGCATCGAGGCGGACTGGGTCAGCCCCCAGGCGGCGAACTTCGTGACCGCGATACCGGTGTTCGCCAGCAACGCCGCCACGACGGCCTTGTTCCCGCCACCTGCCATGTTCGGTGATCCTCCAACGCGATGAGTCAGCCAGTGGACACGACGAACGCCGTGCCGGGACCCCGCAGATTACAGGGTCCTTCGGGTCCGCGAGAGAAACGCCGACTGTCCCGCGGACAACGTCACGGTGTCGTCGGTGCCCTGAGCACCTACCGTCACCGTTCCCTCAACACACGCGACGATCCGCGGCCCGTCCGCCGGCACCCGGAACGGCCCGATCGACGGTTCCGCCCGCCGTACGGCGAAGTACTCGCACCCGGTCTCGTACGTCGTGACGCCCGGCGCCACCTCGACGCCATGCAGCACCGGCGATTCCAGCGGCTCGAAGTCCACCACCGAAACGAGCTCCGGTACGTCGACGTACTTGCGGGTGAGCCCGCCTCGCAACACGTTGTCCGAGTTCGCCATCACCTCGAACCCGGTGCCGTGCAGATACGCGTGCACGTTCCCAGCCGGCAGGTACACCGCCTCGAACCGCTCCAGCCGAACCCGGTTCAGCAGCAACGCGGCCAGTACGCCGGGGTCGTCGGGGAAGTCCACGCAGAGCTTCTCGAGCGTCTCGACCTCCAGCGCCCACTCGGCACCGTCGTACCGGCGGCATGCCTCTTCCAACGCGGCAACCAACGGCCGGATCGAGTCCCGGTCGTCGCTCATGAAGTGCGTGAACGCCTCCCGGAGCTTCCCCTCGCGAAGCAACCCGGTCAGTTCCTTGAGCTCCGGAGCCGCCAAGAGCCTCCAGGAAGGCGACCGACCGGTCCAACGGCCGGAAGCCGACCAGCGCGTCGAAGGTGCCGAGCGCGACCAGCATCTCCGGCTTCGGCCAGGCGTCCTTGTAGTTCCGGTCCGCCGCGTCGCGCGGAATGCCGGCCGCCTCGTCCCGCGCATACCCGTCGATGGCCTGCGCCCGCGAGGGATGCGCCTGGATCGACAACGGCTGCTCGGCCGCGAGCAGCTTCGCCAGGAACGGGAACCGCCCCTCGAAGGTCGCAGCCGTTGCAGCACCCAGGACGCCGGCCGGATCGGCCGACACGAGCTCGATAGAGGGACTCGCCACCGATCAACGGAGGACGCCGACTCGTGCGCGCCCATCCACAACTCTGCTTGCGGTTTTCCGTCCGGTTCGACGCCGAGCAGCTCAGGGAGCGCGGTCCGCGATCCCCAGGCGTAGTCCCGGATGGTGTTCTGCAGGCGAGCTACCACGCTGGGTCCTCCGCGGGGTTCCCTGGCACCGCCGGAGCGTCCTCGCGCGGCGTACCGTAGCGGCCGAGCCCGATCCCCAGGTACGCCGCCGCGTAGCGACCGTGCTGGGTCAGAGCCGCGTAGCGGGCCACGTCGGTGCCCTCGGCCTGGGTCACCACGTGCACCCGGACCTCGTGCCGCTCAGCCTTCTCCTGCAGCTTCCGCTGCGTCTCCATGACGCCCTCGTCCGCCACCCCGTCGTCCAGGATGACCAGGCCGGGCCGGAGCTCCTCCTGCTTGTCCGCGAACGGGTCCGCGAAGACGTCCCGCGGCGCCTGGCTCGCCAGCACCGGCAGCAGGTGCCCTGCGTCGGCAGCGAGCGCCGGGCGCCCACTGGCAAGACGCATGGCCTCGACGACACGACGTGCAGCACGTGCGGCCAGCACCGAGCCACCCCAGACCAGCGGGAGCGCGTCGGCGAGCATCAGCGACAGGTCCTTCGCCGGGTTCGACGCGACGTCGTTGTTGGGCGAGCAGTCGATCGCGACCTGGTCCAGCCTCGCTGCGACCGCATCTGCGTCCACTGCCGGGCCCAGCTCCAGCTGGTGCAGACCCTGCAGTACTGCGACGGCAGCGGCGAGCTGGTCGTCGGACTGCGACGGCAGCCGGATCGCGTGCCGGGAGCCGGCCGACGCCTGCGCGACGGGCGAGTTCTCCGGCGAGGCGACCATCAGCCCGCACCCTCGGCGTACGGCCTCGGAAGCTGCCGACATCGCGCCGGAGTCCTCCGACGTACCGCCGAGCACGATCACCAGGTCCAGCGGACCGGTCCAGCCCGGCAGGCCGGGACCGGGCCAGGCGACGAACGGCACCGGGCAGACCGGTTCGAGCACGGCCCGCACCAGGCGCGCGTCGCGACCCGCGGCGACGATCGCGCGCGGCCGGAAGCCGTCGGTGGCCAGGCCGGCCAGCACCTCGGAGGAGAACTCGATCTCGGCCCGGACCCGGGCGCCCGCACCGGCCAGCCGGCGCAGCAGGTGATCGGTCGCCAGCAGTGCGGCCGGGTCGTCCAGCCGCGAGTCGTCGAAGAAGCTCATGCCTGCGAGTTCTCCTGGCGGGTCTCGCGGGCCTCGTCGATCAGCAGTACCGGGATGTCGTCGCGGACCGGGTAGGCCAGCGCGCAGGTGGCGTTGGTGCAGATCAGTTCGTTGGCCTCGTCGTCCACCCGGAACTCGGAGCGGCACTTCGGGCAGACCAGGATGCTGAGCAGATCGGGGTCGAGATTCACAGCCATCAGTTCTTCTCCTCCACCGGTGCACCGGTGATCAGGGCCAGTACTTCGTCCCGGACACGCTCCATCGTGGCGGCGTCCCCGGCTTCGACGTTCAACCGCAGCAGCGGCTCGGTGTTCGACGCGCGGACGTTGAACCACCAGTCGCCGGCGTCCACGGTCAGACCGTCCAGATGGTCAACGGTAATCCCGTCGGCGCCGGAGTAGGTGTCTTCGATCGCTGCGACTGTCGCCGCGGCGTCTTCCACCCGGCTGTTGATCTCGCCGGAGGCGACATACCGCTCGTAGACGGCGAACAGTTCGCTGGCCGGCTTCGCCTGCTCACCGAGCGCCGCGAGCACGTGCAGTGCCGCGAGCATGCCGGTGTCGGCCCGCCAGAAATCCCGGAAGTAGTAGTGCGCCGAGTGCTCGCCACCGAACACCGCGTCGGTCTCGGCCATCTTCTGCTTGATGTACGAGTGCCCGACCCGCGCGCGCACCGGCGTACCGCCGTGCTCGGCGATCAGCTCGGGGACGGCCTTGGAGGTGATCAGGTTGTGGATCACCGCGGAGCCAGGATGCTTGGCAAGCTCCCGTACTGCGACGGCGCCGGTGACCGCGCTCGGCGAGATCGGGTCACCCTTCTCGTCCACCACGAAGCACCGGTCGGCGTCACCGTCGAAGGCGAGCCCGAGATCGGCACCCTCGGCGACCACCCGCGCCTGCAGGTCGACCAGGTTCTTCGGGTCGAGCGGGTTCGCCTCGTGGTTCGGGAAGCTGCCGTCCAGCTCGAAGTACATCGGCACGATCTCGACCGGGCCGGTCGCGAAGACGGCCGGCACGGTGTGCCCGCCCATCCCGTTCCCGGCGTCGACGACGACCTTGAGCGGCCGGATCTTGCTCAGGTCGACGAGATCGTTGAGATGGTCGGCGTACGCCGTGAGCAGATCCTTGTGCAGCACCTTGCCCGGGACCGCGACGCTGATCGGGCCCTCGGTCAGCGCCTTGGCGACCAGGTCCGCGATGTCGCGCAGCCCGGACTCCGAGCCGACCGGGGAGGCGCCCGCGCGGCACATCTTGATCCCGTTGTACTGCGCCGGGTTGTGGCTCGCGGTGAACATCGCGCCGGGCAGCTGGAGCCGCCCGGACGCGAAGTACAGCTGGTCGGTCGACGCCAGACCGATGTCGATCACGTCCGCGCCGGTACTGGTCACGCCCTCGGCGAACGCGGCCGCCAGCGCGGGGCTGGACGGGCGCATGTCGTACCCGATCACCACCGAGCCGGGGCCCGCGAGAACGTCCAGGACCTCGACGAACGCGGCCCCGGTCGCCCGGGCCACCGCCTCGTCCAGCTGGTCCGGAACGACCCCGCGGACGTCGTACGCCTTGAAGATCGCAGCAACGTCAACCATGAGGTGGACCCTATCCGGCCCGGGGCTGAAACCGTGTTTCAGGCTTGGTCGAACCAGTCCGGCGTCGCGCGGTGGTGCACGTCCGGGAGCTTGCGCGGGGTCACCGGCGCGGCCCACCGGACGGCGTTCGCGAGGATCTGCTGGACCTCCGGCTGGTGGTACGTCGGGTACTCCTGGTCGCCCGGCCGGAAGTAGAACACCCGGCCCTGACCACGCCGGTAGCAGCAGCCCGAGCGGAACACCTCGCCGCCGGAGAACGAGCTGACGAACACCAGCTCATCCGGCTGCGGTACGTCGAACAGCTCGCCGTACATCTCCTCCCGCGGGATCACCACCGGATGCGGTACGCCGGCCGCGATCGGGTGCCCGGCCGCGACCGTCCAGAGCAACTCGCGATCGTCCTCGGCCCGCCAGTCGAGCGAGCACGTCGTACCCATCAGGCGCTTGAAGATCTTCGAGAAATGCGCCGAGTGCAGCGCGATCAGGCCCATCCCGGAGAGCACGGCCTCCTGGACCTTGTCGACCACCGCGTCGTCGACGTCGCCGTGCGCCGCGTGTCCCCACCAGGTGAGCACGTCGGTCTCGGCCAGCACCTCGTCGGTCAGACCGTGCTCGGGCTGCTGCAACCACGCAGTACGGACCTTGACCTCGTCGCCGAGTTTGTCGCGCAGGCCGGCCGCGATCGTCTCGTGCATGGTGTCGGGGTAGATCTTCTGGACGGCAGCATCCCTGCCGTCGTGGACGTTCTCGCCCCAGACGGTGACGTTAACCATTGAGCACGACCTCTCGGCCCGCCTGTGCCGAGGCGTAGCAGGCATCGATGACCTGGGTCCGGACGAGTGCCTCGGATCCGTTGTGCGCCGACCAGTCGCCGGCCTGCACGATGGCGACGAACTCGCTGACGACGGCCCGGTGGCCGAGCCCCGGCCCGGTCGCCGGCCGCACCTCGGCAGGAATGCCGGCGACGTCGGTGAAGATCCGCAGCGTGTCGGTGTTGGTGTAGTTCTGGACCTCGATCTTCGCGCCGCCCTCGGTGCCGAACAGCTCGATCCCGAAGTTGTCGCCGGGTGCGCGGTACGTCGCCCAACTGGTCTCCAGCTGGAGCGCGCCGCCGCCTTCGAGCCGCAGGTACGCCGTGGCGAGATCCTCCACCTCGAACTTCGACCCGAGCGTGTCGACCGTCGGCCGGATCGCGCTGCTCGAGCTGCCGCGGCCGCGCGGGCCGAGCTCGGCGAAGGTGTTCGCGCTGACCGTGGTCACCGTCGGCTCGTTCATCAGGTGCAGGGCCATGTCGAGGATGTGCACGCCGAGGTCGATCAGCGGGCCGCCGCCGGACAGCTCCCGGTTGGTGAACCAGCCGCCCATCCCGGGGATGCCGTTGCGGCGCATCCAGTGCGCCTTCGCGTAGTAGATGCGGCCGAGCTGACCCTCGTCGATCTGGTGCTTGAGAGCCGCGACGTCGCCGCGCTCGCGGTGGTTGAAGACCACCTTCAGCACCTTGCCGGACTTCTTCGCGGCCTCGACCATCTCGGTGCCCTCGGCGACCGTGCGGGCCAGCGGCTTCTCGCAGAGCACGTGCAGGCCCCGGTCCAGCGCCGCGAGGGTGATCGGGTGGTGCAGCTGGGTCGGGGTGGCGACGCTGACGGCATCGAGGCCGTCGGTCGCGATCAGGTCCTCCCACTTCTCGTAGAGGTGCGGGATGCGGAACTTCTCACCGAGCCGGGCGAGGGTGTCCTTCTCCAGTCCCGCAAGGGCGACAATCTCGACGTCGGGCAGTTCGGCGAAGCCTTCCAGGGCGGCCTGACCGGCGAACCCCAGACCGACGACGCCGACGCGCAGTTTTTGATCGTTCACAGATCAAGAGTCTTGTCAGCACCTGACAGAACAGTCAACCTCATCCCACACTACGAAACACAAACCAACACCACAGCCTGGAGAAAACGCTCAGGCCTGTTCTTTGTTGTCGTGGGTGGGGGTTTCGTCGGGGTCGCGCAGCATGCGCAGGTGACCGCGGCGGGCGACTTCTACCGGAGCTCCTGGTGCAGGTTGACCAGGACGGGTCGGCGGGAGGGGGCGGGCGGCTTCGCGTACTGCGTTCGCCAGCGCCTCGAGGTCGTCGTTGGACGGCCCGGCAGCTGCCGGATCCGGAGCCAGCCGGATCACCTCCCACCCGTTCGGGGCGGTCAGCCGGTCCGCGTGTTCCGCACAGAGGTCGTAGCAGTGCGGTTCGGCGTACGTCGCCAGCGGACCCAGCACGCAGGTGGAGTCGGCATAGACGTAAGTGAGCGTCGACACGGCCGGCCGATGGCAGGCGGCGCGCGAACAAGTCCTGGCGATGCTCACGTCCAGACGCTACCCCCACTAGGGTGATCGTGTGACCGAGGCTCGCCGTCGCAGGCATATCGACCGCCACGGGCGCGGCATGCTCGGACCGATCAGCCGGCCGAGCAGCTTCGCGCCGCGTGGTCTTCCGCTGCAACGATCGGCCGCGGCCCAGTTCGACGAGGTGGTCGCGATCGAGGTGACCCGGCTGGAGAAACGTCTCCCGCAGGTCGTCGCCCGGGTCGAGTTCGCGATCGAGGACGTCCCGAACCTCGACCTGCACGCCGGCCAGATCCCGCTCACCCATTCCACCGGCGGCACCTCGCACGAGCCCTACCGGATCGTGGTCTTCCGGCGCCCGATCGAACTCCGCGCCGAACGCTCCGGCACCAGCCTCGCCTGGCTGGTCCGCTCAGCCCTCGTCCTGGAGTTGGCCGACGTCCTGGCTCTTTCTCCTGAACAGATCGACCCAGACTTCGATACGGACGAGGACTGAGTGTGTGTTAGTTGAGCGCGGCCTTGGTGTCCGGCTGCGCGCCTAGCTGGGCGCGGAAGACCAAAGACGTAGTCAGCGGCCAAGCGGCTACCTCGGGGACGTCGTCGGACTTGGGCTTGGCTGCAGGCATCAAAGTCGCACCGGCCACGATGTCGCCGCGGAGGTTCTCGACCATCAGGTAGGTCGGCTTGGTCTGCGGCTGGAAGGTGATCGGAACGGTAGCTCCACCAATGATGTCCAGCGAGCGGGTCTGGATCACCTTGTCGGTGGCATCCCGGAGCGCGAACCGAACACCGGCCGTGTCACCGGTCGCCGTCACCTGCAGGATCACCGGCTGCTTATGCGGCGGCAGTACGACGTACGCCGGTCCGCGCAGCGGCTCGGTCGCCCCCAGCGTGGAGAACTCGGTCACGGCCGAGTTCGTCATCCGCGTCGCCGCCGTCACCGGTTGATCGGCGGTGACCGTGATCGCGGACGCGTACTTGCTTCAGCACCCCGTCCAACCGGACCACCTTGGTCGACCCGGCCGGGATCTGGATCGTCGACAGTTCGGCCGGCTTGAACGGCCCGTTCGGCCCGTTGATCGTCAGCGTGGCGGTCGCCTGCAGATCACCCGGGTTCACCACCGTCAGGATCCGTACGCCGCTGCCGCCGGCCAATCCGGGAACGCTCACCTTCAGCGCGGGTTGGGTCGACGCGTTCAGCCAGTCGACTCCGGCCGGAGCCTTGCCGCTGCTGGCGTTGTCGCGGACGGCCGGTGCGACCCGGCCTCCGCTCGACACGACATGCAGGGCGAGATCCGGAAGCTTGACCACCTGACCGAGGTAGATCTCGGCGGTCCCCCGGGCCGGTACGACGACGCCGCGGGCGCTCGGCACGTCCTGGACGCCGTTCGCCGCGTAGAACGTCACGCTCACCTCGGCGTTGACGCTGTCCAGGTTCGTCAGCACGAGCACGTCGCGACGACCTGCCGCACCCGACGCACCGACGAACCAGAAGTCCGATCCCGGCACCTGGCAGGGCACGCTCGCCATGCCGCGGTTCACGCCGTCGTCGGCGACCGTAGTACTGGTGGCTGCCGCGCCGGCCGCCAACGGACCGGTGCCGCGGACCGTCAGCGGTTGCAGGTTCGGCGTACGGGCGGTGGAGGCGATCTTGCCGCGGGCCAGCACCGAGCCGACCGGATCGGAGGTCGCGGGCAGCGGAGCGATCGACAGCGGGGTGGAATCCCCGGCGGCCGTCGGGGTGTCCTCGGGCAGGGTCGGCGAAACGGCGTTCACCCAGGCCTGTGTGGTGTCGCCGGCGCCGGGCACCGGGCAGGACAGCGCAGTGCGGTTCACCACCGTGCGGGTGGGTTCCTCGACGCCCTCTGCGCGAGTGACTGGCGGCTTGGCGTGTGTGACCACACCCAGCCCGCCGACGACGGCCAGCGCGAGGATGCAGCCGCCGAGGCGGACGCGGAGGTCGGACAGCAGGCTGCTCACGAGGACCTCCGAGCGTGCGTCCCGTGCGGTACTGCGACCGTCCGGCGGGCCGTCGGCATGCAGGAGATCAGCGCGATGATCCAGGCGATGATGCCGAGGATCCGCCACAGGTTCCGGGTGGTGTCGTGCACCGGCAGTTTGCCGTCGATGTCGGACCGGTCGATCAGCCAGGAGGCGTCGTCGCCCTCCGCGCTCGCCCGGGTCAGACCCGGGAGCGAGTCGAGCGTCGACATCAACGTCGGATCAACCGGCGCCGGCAGATACAGGTAGTCGACGTCGAGTGCGGCCAACTGCCGCCCTTCCTCACCGGTCCCGCCGCCACCGAGCGTCGACAGCACATCCGTGAGCGGCTTGGTCTGCGCCGCCGTCGGGGCGGCCTCCAGCGAGCCCATCCGCGGTCCACCGTTGTGCACCAGCGAGTACCGCATCGGGGTGTTCGGGTCCTTGCGGACCACCAGGATCGCTGCGTTCTGCGGCGGCCCTTGCGAGGATTGCAGGTACGCCGGAAGGTCCTGCTCAGGTCCCCGCCGGAGCGGCCCGTCGTCGCCACGCACCAGCCAGAACCCTGCTGTCGCAAGAGTCGTGACGAGGACCAGACCGAGCACGCCTTGGATGATCAGCTCAGTGGACTTCCCCACCGAGTCCCACGCGACAGTGACCGCGACGACCCAGCCGGCACTCATCAGGAACATCAGCGGCCCGCTGCCACCACCAAGCCGGCTGGCGATCAACGTGCCGACCAGGCCGGCCAGTGCGACGCCCCAGCCGAGCAACTCGTACCGCTGCCGCGACTCACGCGTCAGCGCGAGCAGAGCAACCAGCACGAGCGGCACTGCGAACCACCACGGCACCGGCGCGCCAACCGGCGTACCGGTCAGCAGGCGAACGATGCTGTCGCCGGGACCGATCGCTGCGGTCGGCGGACCGCCTGCTTCCTGACCGAGCCGGGACGGGTGCAGCACGAGCTGGATGGTCCACGGCAGAACCAGCACCAGGCCGAGGAAAACCGAGAAGACGAGCTGACGACCTTGCCGCCGCCAGCCGAGTCCGAGCAGAGCTCCTGCCACCAAAGCGATTCCGGCGAGCAACCCCAGCGCCGGAGCGAAGGCGAACAGGATCGCCTGGCAGATCCCGGCGAACCACGCGGCTCGCCAGCTGCCCTGGATGACGACCCGTCGACGCCTGGCCACCGTGTACACAGCGGCACCGAGCAGTGGCAGCACGATCGCCGCCACACAGGTCCCGAGCCGCCCTTGCGACACCGCGCCATTGGTGAAAACCGCCAGCCCGTACGCCGATGCGCCCCATGCCCGCGCGACCCGGTCGACCACGAAGCCGCGCAGCAGTGCCCAGGCGGCCAAGGCAGCAAGGGGAATCGCGCCGAGCAGCAACACGTTCGTCGCACCGGACGGCCCGAAGGTGACGGTCGACAGCGCCCAGAACTGGGCCAGCCAAGCCGGCGGAGTCACCCCGGCCGGCGCGGTCGCTGCCGCGTGCCAGAGCGCGCCAAGACTCTCGTGCGGAGGCAGGAGCAGGCGCGAACGCAGTACGCCGCCACCGATCAGACTGCGGGCGGCGATGAAAGCGCCGAGGAAGAGGAAAGCCCACGCGACCAGGAACGGACGGCGGATCAGCTGCCGGCGCCAGCGCGGCTGGTCGACCGCGACGCGCGCGGTGCTCTTGGCCCGGCGGGCCGTCGTGACGACCTGCTCCTCGGGCTCGTCGGCCCAAGCTTCGCGAAGCCGCTCCGAGATCGTGCTGCCGGTCTCTTCGAGGTTGTGACGCAGTGCGTGCACCGAGCGACCGAACAGCACCTTGATGTCGTCGTACGGAACGCGATCGAGGTTCCGCCGGTCCTTGCGGGCCTGCGTCCATCCGCCGGCGAGCACGGTGCCGAGCAACGCGGTCCACTCGTCGACAGCACCCGAAGGTGTCTTGCCGAGCAGGAACCACAGCGATCGGAACGTGGTCCCGACCAGCATCCTCAAGACCAGCAGGGGAAGCAGCTTGGCAGGAGCGTTCGCGAGAACGGTGTAGTACGCGTGGGCGCGGTCGAGCTGGTACGCGTGCCGCCGGGTGCCGGCCAGTGCGCGTTCACCCGTGGCCGCTGCCTGGGCGTGATAGACCACGGCCTCCGGCGCGACGCCGACCTTGAAGCCGGCCCGGCTCGCGCGCCAGCCGAAGTCGATGTCGTCGCGGAACATCGGCAGCCGCGGGTCGAATCCCTTCAGCGACTCCCAGACGTCGCGGCGGACCAGCATGCCGGCCGAGCTGACCGCGAGCACGTTCCGCGGCTGGTCGTGCTGGCCCTGGTCGAGCTCGCCGATCTCGATCCCGGTGTCGCGGCGGCCGCCGAGCGAGGTGGTGACACCGACCTCGAGCAGCTCGCGATCGCGCGGCCACAGCCGCAGCTTGGGTCCCCAGACCGCCGTGTCCGGCGACGAGGTGGCCTGCAGCAACAATTGCTCGAGCGCCTTCGGAGCGGGCGCACAGTCGTCGTGCAGCAGCCAGAGCCACTCGACCACCGGCATGTGGCCGTCGTCGCCGTACGGCCCGACCGCGGACGGCACCGGGGCGAACCCGACCGTCTCCAGGCCGCGGGCGACCGCAGTACCGAAGCCCGTGCGGGCGGACAGGCTGACGACCGGCTCGACCGCGGGCATCGTGGCGAGCAGTTCGGCGGTCTCGTCGGTGGAGCCGGTGTCGACCGCGATCAGCCGCTCCGGGCGGCGGCCGAGCGCCCACAGGGCCTCGGTCAGCCGCGGCAGCCAGGCAGCACCCTCGTGCCCGACCACGACCGCGGTGACGACGTGCCGGATCGGCGCGCGACCCATCGGGTCATTGGTGAGGTCGGTCGGGAAGTCGACGGAGTCGAAGAAATCCCAGCCGGCCGGAGCTTCTGGTTCCATGCGGAGCAGTGACACCTCAGGGGTAGGACGGCGTGCCTCGACCGCTCAGACCGAGGCGAGGACTGAGCTTACGCGAACCCCGACAATGCCCCTACACAGCCGCGGGCCCCGGTGGACAGAGTCCGGCCGGGGCCTCACGCGGATGATTGTGATGACTTTTTCAGTTGTTGCTTGATTACTCAGCGGCGGGGCGGCAGGGCGCCACCACACGCCGATGGATCAGACGGCCTTCTTCTTCAGCTTGCGGCGCTCCCGCTCCGACAGACCGCCCCAGATTCCGAAGCGTTCGTCGTTCTGCAGTGCGTACTCCAGGCATTCGCCCCGTACGTCACAACCGAGGCAGACCTTCTTCGCCTCGCGGGTGGAACCGCCCTTCTCCGGGAAGAAAGCCTCTGGATCGGTCTGGGCGCACAGCGCCCGTTCCTGCCAGTTCGGCTCCTCCTCGATCGCCTCACCGTCGACAATCGCCATCAGCGTTTCTGTCACGGTACGACCTCCTCGACCCTGTTCGTTCCCCTGTACATGTGGGCTTGCGGATCCACATGCCTGACCTCGACCGTTCTGTGTGCTGAAAACGGTCCCCGATACCGAGTGTCCAACGAACGACACGGTTGAAATTACATTCCTGCAATCCACGAAAGTCAAGCCGTGGTCTGCTATTGGCCTCATCCGCAACACGGCTGCAAAAGAACGAGAGGCCTGTAGGTACAGGCCTCTCGGTCACTTTTGCTGCTTCGCCGAGTGAGCTTCACAAAGTTTTGCTGCCCTCTCGGCAAGGGCTTGCTGCCTTGTCAGGAAGGCTGGGACCACCAGCCCTGCTGGCCGCCCTGACCCTGCTGCTGCTCGCCTTCGCCGTCCTTCGGGGCTTCCGTGGCCCGCGGTTCTACGCGAGTCTCGTCGGCCGCCTCGGGCTCCGGAGTGGCTTCTGCGGCAGGAGTCGCGGCGGGTGCGTCCTCGGCCTGCCAGGTCTGCTCGCCCGGCTGCCAAGCAGCCTGCTCCGACGACCAGGACTCACCCTGGGCGGCCGGGGCCTGCCCCTGGTCGGTGCCTTGCCACTCGGGCTGACCCTGCTGGCCGTACTCCTGGCCTGCCCACTGCTGCTGGGCCGGGTCCTGGCCGTGCTCCTGGCCTGCGGACCACTGCTGCTCCTGCGGCCACTGCTGCGCGGCGGGCTGGTCCTGACCGCCCCACTGCTGCTGGCCTTCGGGGCTCCACTGCTGGGTCGGCTCGGTGCCGTGGCCTTCAGCGGACCAGGCCTGCTCGGCCGGCTGCTGCTCGGCGCCACCGGCGTGGGCCTCGGCGTCGGTGGCAGACCAAGCCTGCTGCTCGCCACCGGCGTTCCAGTTCTGCTCCTGCGGCCACTGCTCGCCGCCCTGCTGCGCGGCGGCGTAACCACCGGCCGCACCAGCGGCAGCAGCGCCTGCACCGGCGCCGTAAGCGCCGTACTGGCCGCCCTCTTGCCCGTACTGCGCTCCACCCTGCTGAGCGCCGTACTGGCCGTACTGCTGCTGACCCTGCGGGGCGCCGTACTGACCGCCCTGCTGGCCGTACTGCGCTCCCGGCTGGCCGTACTGGCCACCCTGACCCGCGAACTGGCCCTGCGGGCCGGCCTTCGGCGCGCGGACCGGAACCGGCAGGCCCTGGAAGGTCTTCAGGATGTAGAGCCCGGCTGCGCCGTACAGGGCGAGACCGGCGACGCCGATGAGGAAGTCCACCACCTTGCCCAGCGCAGAGTCCGGGCCGCCGAAGGCGGCGAAGACGGTGATCAGGCCGAGCAGCGCGAACACTCCGGTGATCGCCAGCGCCGCCAGGGTGACCAGCCGCGCGTTCGTCGTGCGCTCACCGGCCTCGTTCACCAGCCAGACGGCAGCCACCAGCGCGACCAGTAGCAGGATCGCGGTGACGTCGGGAGTGATGACGGTGCGACGCACTACCGCCGCGGCAGCCGTGAAGCCGGAATCGCCGATGAACAGCGAGAGCAGCGAAGCCAGCGCGTAGAGGCCGGCGAAGGCGAGCAGGATGTACGCGACCGGCTCTCTGAGCTTCTTGGTTGCGTCGGTAACCACGAGGGCTCCTCGGGATGTTGGGGGCCGTGCAACTGACAGTTGACACAAGTCGGACCCTCGGCAGCATAGTCGTGCGGTGGTTCGAAGCTTTGACGACTCGTGGAGACTGTCCCCATGCGATTGACAGTGCTTGCCGGCGGCGTCGGTGGATCCACCTTCCTGCGCGGCCTGCTGGCGGCCCGCCCGGACGCCGAGATCACCGTGGTCGGCAATACCGCCGACGACATCACGCTGTTCGGCCTGCGGGTCTGCCCCGACCTCGACACGGTGATGTACACGCTCGGCGGTGGGATCTCGAAGGAACGCGGCTGGGGCCGCGAGGACGAGACCTGGGTGGTGAAGGAAGAGCTCGCGGCGTACGGCGTGGAGCCGGCCTGGTTCGGCCTCGGCGACCGGGACATCGCGACCCACCTGGTCCGGACCCAGATGCTCGACGCCGGGTACGGCCTCGCGGCGGTGACCGAGGCGCTCTGTGCGCGCTGGGAGCTGCCGGTGCGGCTGCTGCCGATGAGCGACGACCGGGTCGAGACGCACGTGGTGGTGGACGATCCGGACAACCCGGGCACCCGCAAGGCGATCCACTTCCAGGAGTACTGGGTCCGCCTGCACGCGGAGGTCCCGGCGCACCAGATCCTCGCGATCGGCCAGGACAAGGCGAAGCCGGCCCCCGGCGTACTGGATGCCATCGCCGAGTGCGACGCGCTGATCCTGCCGCCGTCGAACCCGGTGGTCTCGGTCGGCACCATCCTCGGCGTCCCGGGGATCCGCGAAGCCGTCCGGGAGACGGCCGCCCCGGTGATCGGGGTCTCGCCGATCATCGGCACCGGCCCGGTCCGCGGGATGGCCGACAAGGTCCTCGCGGCGATCGGCGTCGAGTCCACGGCGGGTGCGGTAGCCCGGTACTACGGGTCGCGCGCGGCCGGCGGCGTACTGGACGGCTGGCTGATCGACACGTCGGACTCCGCCCAGCTCGAATCGATTGCCGCGGCAGGTATCCACGCCCAGGCGGTTCCGCTGTGGATGACCGACGAGGCGACCACGGCCGCGATGGCCACGGCAGCGCTGAACCTCGCGGAGGCCGTCCGCCGATGAGGAAGCATCTCGAGGTCTTCCCGGTCGTCGGCGTGCCCGAGATCAAGTCCGGCAGCGATCTGGCCGGGCTGATCGGCGACCTGGCCGACCTGCGCGACGGCGATGTCGTCGCGGTGACGTCCAAGATCATCAGCAAGGCCGAGGGCCGGCTCACCCGGGGAACCCGGGACGAGGCGATCGACGCCGAACTGGTCCGGGTGGTGGCCCAGCGCGGCGACACCCGGATCGTGCAGACCCGGCACGGTCTGGTGATGGCCGCCGCGGGGACCGATACCTCCAATACGGCTCCCGGCACGGTCCTGCTGCTTCCCGTCGACCCTGATCTGTCCGCACGGGCTCTTCGCGTCGCCTGGAAGAAGCGGTACGACGTGAATGTCGGCGTCGTGATCACCGACACCCTCGGCCGGCCCTGGCGGAACGGCCAGACCGACCTCGCGATCGGCGCGGCCGGAGTCCAGGTGATCGAGGACCTGCGCGGCAGCACCGACAGCCACGGCAACGTGCTCGCCGTGACCGAGCCGGCCATCGCCGACGAGATCGCCGGCGCCGGAGAGCTCGTGAAGGGCAAGGCGGACGGCATCCCGGTCGCCGTACTGCGGGGGCTGGCGGACGTGGTGCTGCCGGTCGGCGAGCACGGCACGGGCGCTCGGGCCCTGGTCCGGGACGCCGAGATGGACCTGTTCAGCCTGGGCACCCGGGAGGCCGCGCGGGCCGCAGTACTGGCCCGCAAGGCGCCGGCCGGGCCGCGGGAGGTGGATCCGTCGCTGTGGGCCGAGTTGCTCATGGACGACGAGGACGTCCACATCGAGCTGCTGGACAGCACGATCACGGTCTTCGGCGACGAGCCGGTCGCGGTCGGCGTGCTGGCGGAACGGCTCGCGGTGCTGCTGCACGCGGAGGGCTACGGCGTCGCCGTACGGACCGGACCTGGGAGTGAGGCGACCATCACGTTCGGCTCACGACCGAAGTAGTTTTCTAGGCAACTTCTCAGGGTCTCTCAGTACACTTCCCCCGGACGGCGGCGCCCGAGACCGCCCATGAGCCAGGGAAGACCATTCACTGTGGGTAAGTCCCAGAAGAACTCACGCCGCGAGCTGATCGAGAAGATGCAGCGCGACCAGGCCCGGTCCGACAAGCGCCGGACGCTGATCATCGTCGCCGCCTCGATCCTGGTCGGCCTGGCGATCATCGCCTACCCGGCGGTCAAGCTGATCCAGGACTCCAAGACCAGGAACCAGGCGCTCGCCGACCTCGGCGTGGCCGCGGCCGCCGCGTCCTGTGACACCCCCACCGAGGACAAGGCGACCGGCACCCAGGACCACAAGCCGGACGGGACAGTCATCCAGTACCCGGTCTCCCCGCCGTCGTCGGGCCCGCACTACGCCACCTGGGCGCCGTTCGCGAAGAAGTTCTACTCCCTCGACGACCGGCCGCCGGTGCCGAACCTGGTGCACAACCTCGAACACGGCTACACGATCCTCTGGTACAACGAGAAGACCGCGAACGACAAGGACCAGGTCGCGCTGATCGAGAAGCTCTCCAAGGCGAAGCTGCCGGACAGCTCGAACGGCAAGTTCATCGCCGCGCCGTTCCGCGAATCCGACGGCCAGCTGCCCTGGCCGGACGGCAAGAACGTCGCCTTCTCGCACTGGAGCGGGATGGGCGCCGACGGGAAGACCGCGTTCGGTCACCGGCAGTTCTGCGGATCGGTCAGCGGCGCCGCGCTCGCGGACTTCATGAACAAGTACCCGTCGACCGACGCGCAGGAGCCGAACGGCGGCTGATCCGGCGGCTTTCACGCCGGTTCGCCGGCCTGGGTTAGTCTTCGGGCTTTGCGGACCGATCCTGGGAGTGGCATGGCCAAGGCACAGCAGTCGCGGCGCGAGCTGATCGAGAAGATGCAGCGCGACCAGGCCCGGTCCGACAAGCGCCGGACGACGCTGATCATCGCCGTCTCGATCCTGGTCGGGCTCGGCATCATCGCCGTGCCCGCGGTCAAGCTGATCCAGGACGCGCACGCCAAGAGCCAGGCGGTCGCCGACATCGGCGTGAAGGCGGCCGCGGCCTCCTGCGAGGCCCCCACCGACGACCCGGCCGGCAAGTCCGCCGACCACCGCCCGGACGGCGAGAAGATCGCGTACGCCGTCTCGCCGCCGTCGAGCGGGCCGCACTACCAGACCTGGGCACCGTTCAGTAAGAAGTTCTACTCCGCCGAGGACCGCCCGCCGGTGGAGAACCTGGTGCACAACCTGGAGCACGGCTACACGCTGCTCTGGTACAACGACGAGATCGCCAAGGACAAGGACAAGCTCGCCACGATCGAGAAGCTCGCCAAGGCGAAGCTGCCCGACGCGGCCGACGGCGGCTTCTTCATCGCCGCCCCGTTCCACGTCACCGACGGCGCCGCCTGGCCGGCCGGCAAGAAGATCGCCTTCTCGCACTGGAGCGCCGGCGCCGAAGGCCAGTCGCTCGGCCACCGCCAGTTCTGCGGCGACATCAGCGGCGAGGCCCTGACCACCTTCATCAACAAATACCCCGCCAAGGACACCCAGGAACCCGGCCTGCGCTGAGTCCTGGTGCCGCCCCGCCGACAGGTAGCATGGCCGCTACTTCACCCATCGAACACACCGAGGAGCAGTGCGTGAGCCCGACTGCCAAACCGCTGAAGGCATCGATTGTCAGCGGCTACTTCAGTCCGCTGCACACCGGACACCTCGAGCTCTTCGAAGAGGCCCAGGCCCGGTCGGGCTACCTGATCGTGATCGTCAACAACGACGCGCAGCAGATGCTCAAGAAGGGCCGGATCATCCAGCCCGACACCGACCGGCTGCGGATCGTGCGCGCCCTGCGGATCGTCGACGCGGCGTACCTCGCGGTGGAGCAGGGCCGCGGGATCGACGGATCGTTCGACGCCATCCGGGCCGACTACCCCGACACCGTCCTGGAGTTCTGCAACGGCGGTGACCGCGGCGACATCTCCACCCTGCCGCAGGAAGAGATCGACTCGGCCAAGCGCAACGAGATCACCCTCCTCTACGGCATCGGCGGCTTCGAGAAGATGGACTCGAGCTCCCGCATCATCGCCGAACTAGAAGAAGAAAAAGCCGGCCACTAACGCACCCCTTTGCTGGAAGGTGCTCCTGCCAGCAAAGTCAGACCCCGTACGCCGATGTGCCGTGCGAAGTCCTGCCGTGCCTCCGGGTCCACGAGGACCAGCCAGGTCGCGGAGGGTCCGCCGGCGCCGCACGGCTTCGCTCCGAGAACGCCCTGCGCCTCGGCCAGGACTTCGCGCACTCGCTCGGACACGATCCGGTGGTCGAGTCTCGTCAGCAGCTCGGTCGACCGGTTGACGAGTTCGCCGACGGTCGCGATGTCGTCGCGCCGGAGCGCGGCGTCGACCAGCGGTGCCACGGCGTTGATCTCGGCAACGATCGCCCCGTTGCGCTTCCGCGCCGAGCTGGCCGTGACCGCGTCGATGATCGCGGTCGAGTCGCGGGTGCCACCCGGATGGACCAGCACCAAGTGCTCCGCCAGCGAGGGAGCCACCGCCGGATGGTTCTTCCGGCCGCCGCGCTCCGCCGCCTGCCACACCATCCCGACGCCACCGCAGGCACTCGCCCACTGATCCTGCGTCCCACCGTGAACTCCGGCCAGACGTTCGGCCTGGACAGCCGTCGTCGCCACCGCCGCGGCATCCACCGGATCTGGTTGTCCCCGTCCCCACCCGAGCATCGCGTAGGCAATGCCGACCGAGAGCGCGCCCGACGCACCCAGCCCACTTCCCGGGACGAGACCAGGGGTCCGTACTTCGAGGTCGTAATGCCCGTCGATGCCGAGCATCTCGGCTGTCTCCGCGAGCAGTCTCTGCGGTAACCCATCGCCGGCGGGCGCCTTCTCGGGACGGCGGTGGATCGTGATGTCGACCGTCAATTCCAAGGCGACGTTCACGACGTACCCCGGTGCCTCCAGGCAGAAGGGCGCGACATCGCCGAAGCCGGCCGACAGATCTGCTCGCACGGGCGCTCGCACGACGCGTCGGTCCTGATTCATGATTCCGCGACCTCACCGGCGAGGCGCTGGATCTGGAGCTGCGCCAGATGCAGGGCGCCGATCCCGGACTGGACGAACTCCTCGCGGCGGGCCACCGCCGAGCCGTGCGCCAGATTCACCCGGCGGAGATCCTCGTTGTGGGTGAATTCCCAGGAGACGACGAAATCGTCCACCGCGGCGCGATAATCGCTCAGGTCGATCGTGGCGCAGATCTCGGTCCGGAGATTGAGCAGGTCGATCGCAATTCCGGTGAATACCGGCGAAACCCGGGTCAGCCCGCGGTCCGCGAGTTCCCGCCAGACCCGTGCCTCGAAATTGCCGAGGCTGTGGCCGGACAACTCGACCACATCGAAACATTCCTCGACGAACTCGGCCAGCATCGTCAGTTTCGGCAGCCGGCCGATCCCGAGCTCGTCGGTGGCCGGATTCGGTGCGCGGACATTGATCATTCCGGCCGGAATGACGTGCAATGCGTCCGGATAGGTGCCGACATTCGACGCGCGGCGGGCCAGAATCGCCGAGCTGGTCCTTGCCGTCGCTCGAATGCAACTGCAGAGCCACCGAGACGCCCAGCCCCGACGCGCGTCCCTTCGGGGCGACCAGGAGATCGATGCCGGCGTCCCAGGAATGCACCTCGCGCCGCCAGGGCAGCACCCGCAGCGCCTGCGCACCGGTCAACCGGAGCGGAACCACGCGCTGCCGGAAGGCCGACCGCTCGAGCAGGTGGCCCATCAGCGCGAACTCGTTGATCAGCGCGTCCGAGGTCCGGACGATCTGTCCGTACGTCGCCGTCGCCGCCGACAGGCCGATCCCCGGCGAGCCCGAAAGCCGTTCCAGGACAAGGTTCTCGCCACCCTCGTCGCCGAACGGGTTGGCCAGATTGGCGTCCCGGCGCAGGGTCGCCATCAACGCCTGCCGTTCGCCGGCGAACCCGGTGACGCGGGACCGCCAAGCGGGCTCGCGAACGGCCACCCGGTCGTCGAGGATGTCGTCCAGCGCGACGCTGTCGTCGGTCGGCAGGGTCAGCACCAGGGCGCGCTGCCCCCGGGCATCCTTCGGCCACTGCATCCCGGCGAATTCCGGCTGCGCGATCAGGTCGCGGAAGAACGGTTCGTAGAGCTCTTCGAGTACGGCGTACGCGGCGTCGTTCTGCATGCCGATCGCCATCCAGGACCGCAACTGCTGGCTCTGGTTGTCCGACTTCGCCGCCAATCGGAAGATATCCTGCGGTCGCCGTGCGTACAGGAGCCAATACAATCCGAACAAACAGACGACTGCGCCGGCCCAGAAACCGATAATCGCCGGTTTGCTGTCGAGCGGCAGGAGCTGGCTGATTGCCGCGACGACCGTCCAGGCACCGACCAGGGCGAGCAGCAAATTGAACAGGTCGAATCTGCTCACCTGGATCAACCGCAATCTGAGCCGCAACAACCGGGCGCGATAGCGCAGCATCATCATTCCCGAGCGCAGCCGCGACATGGCTGAAATTCTAGGGCGCCGCCGCGCTGGCGCGACGGCGTCTCCGCGCGTCGGCTAAATGTCTCCGGCCGGCGGCGTCGGCGTACCGGCGTCGGCTGCCGTCGTCGGCGACCGTTCCGTTGGCTGAGCTGACGGGGCAGGGGGCGGAGCGGGCGAAGGCGTCGGCTTCGGTGGGGGGTTGGGGGATGCGGAGGTGGGCCAGGTCGGCGGGGACCGGGCTGGCGGGGAGCCAGAAGGCGTCGGATTCGCCGTCGATGCCGGTGGCGGGGGCGTCGGTGAGGCGGAAGCGGTCGCGGAGGCGGCCGTAGAAGTCGGTGGGGCGGAGGCGGACGAGGCGCAACCGGCGTACGGAACCGTAGACGCCGATCCAGTCGCCTGGGTCGAGGATGCCGCGGAGCTGACCGTCGATGCTGACTGCTGCCTGGCCGGAGTGCGGGAGGACCCGGAGGCCGAGTGGCTCGTCGGGTGCGGCGACGACGGTTCGGTTGAAGGTCATGTGCGGCGCCACCGGCGTGAAGACGACTGCCTCCAGGCTCGGCGACAGCACGGGTCCACCGGCCGCGAAGCTGTACGCCGTACTGCCGGTTGGTGTCGCGACGATCAAGGCGTCAGCGGAGTACGACGCCAGCAAGCGCCCGGCGAGGTAGACGCCGACACTCACCTGGTGGTCGCGGGCGAGCTTCTCGACCACCACGTCGTTCAGCGCGGTCACGTCCATCGCGACGCCCCAGCCATCGCCCTCGACCGTCTCGGGCCGTACTGCGGGCGGCGGGAGCGCCGGGCCGTGTCCGTAGCGCAGCAACGCGTCGATGCCGGACGGGATCTCCAGCGGCCGGGATGCGCGCATGGTGAGCGTCATCCGCTCCTCGATCGTCGCGCCGCCGTGGTGAACGGCCTCCAGCGCCTCCTCGACATCGCTGCACGCCACCTCGGTCAGGAAGCCGACTTTGCCGAGGTCGACACCCAGTACTGCGGCGCCGTTCTTCGCCGCGATCCGGGCGCCGCGCAGGAACGTACCGTCGCCGCCGAGCGTGACGACCAGATCCGGGTTGCCCGCGTGGTGCAGCTCGTCCATCCCGCCGCGGCGGTGTTCGTGCTGGTTCCAGACATCGATGTCGGTACACCCGATGTCATGGCGCTGGCACCACTCCCGCACCACCTCCGCCGCCTGGACGGCGAGCGGGCGGCCCTGGTGGACGACGAGACCGAGACGACTGACAGGCACAGTTCTGCTCCTCCGGCTGATTGCGACAAAGGTAGTCCGCGGCCGGAAGCCGCGGACAGGATCGCCACCGCGGGCCGACATTTCCCTGACATTCGCCCGGCACCGTGGAGCGTATGACCACGACACGACTGTTCCGCCTGGCGCCCCTGGTCCTGCTGGCCGTGCTGGCGACCGGTTGCTCCCGGCGCCGCCGCATCCGGCGCCGCCGCATCCGGCGGTGCCGCGTCCGGCGGTGCCGCGAAGGCGCCTGAGATCCCGTCGCTGAAGACGCCTACGCCCGGGAAGTCCTCGGGTAGCAAGACCACGGCGCAGGATCCCGACGCCGGGCGACCGCGGGAGCGGATCGACATGACCGACGCGGACCGGACCCGGCTCTATCAGCCGTACCTGGACTGCCTGAAGGACAACGGGATCGACCCGAGCAAGCGCGGCCAGGAGCCCGGCGTACTGGGCAGTGGCGCGACCACCGACCCGGCGAAGGCGAAGAACGCGGGCAAGGTCTGCGAACCGAAGCTGCCGCTGCCGGCCTGGGAGATCGACGCGAACAACCCCGACGCCCTCGACTTCGGCCGGAAGGTCGTGCAGTGCCTGAAGGACAAGGGCGTCAAGTACGTCGAACTCTCCACCGGCGCCGAGACGGGCATCGTCGGCCCGTCCCTCGGCGGCAAGAACAACGATGCCGAGTCGATCCGCAAGGGCATGGACCTGACCCCGGAGTGCCAGCGCGAGGTGGCCGGCAAGTGAGCAACGCACCAGATGAAGAACTCGCCATCGGCAGGTCCCGGCGGGTGTCGCGACGGGCGGTGGCGTTGGGGATCGGTGTCGTGGTGGTGGCGGGAGCGGGGGTGATCGGGTTCCGGGTGCTCGACAAGCCGGCGAAGGCGGTCGCGGCGGACGGGCCTGATCCGGCACAAACGGTGGAGATCGTACGGCGTGATCTCTCCCAGGCGCGTGATCTGTCCGGGCAACTCGGGTACGGCGGAAGCCGCGTCGATCAAAGACCGCGAGACCGGCACAATCACCTGGCTGCCGAAGCCCGGCGCGTCGCTTGAATCGCGGAGACGTCCTGTACCGCGTCGACAACAAACCAGTCATCCTCTTCTACGGCTCGACACCCCTCTTCCGCTCCCTAGGTACCCCGCCGACCCCACCCAAGACCGCCGAGAGCGGGCCTGACGTCAAGGTGGTCAAGCAGAATCTGGTGGCGCTCGGATATTTGTCCTCGGCAACTAATGACAAGGTGACCTCGGCAACGGTCAAGGCGATCAAGAAGTGGCAGAAGTCGTTGGACCTGGACGAGACCGGCGTGATCGATCCGGCGACGGTCGTCGTACTGTCTGGTTCGGTCCGGGTCGACTCGTTGAAGCTTGCGCTCGGGGATGCGGGTGGGGCAGATGTCCTCGGCGTGACGTCGGTGGAGAAGGTCGTCACGATGCCGGTCGACGCGGACTCCGCCCAGGGCATCACCGCCGGCGCGAAGGTGAAGCTCGCCTTGCCGAACGGGAAGAGCGCGACCGGGACGATCCGCAGTGTCAGCACCGACGCGGCCGCACCGCCCAGCGACGGCAGTCCCGCGGACGGTGGAAAGAAGCCGCAGGTGATCGCGACGATTGCCCTCGACAACCAATCGGCGAGCACCGGCCTCGACTCCGGCCCCGTCACCGTCACCATCCCCGGCCCGTCCCGCAAGAACGTCCTCGTCGTACCGGTCGCCGCCCTGCTCGCGTTGCGCGAAGGGGGCTACGCGGTCCAGGTGGTGACCGGTACGACGACGTCCCTCGTCGGCGTCAAAACCGGCATGTTCGCCGACGGCACCGTAGAAATCACCGGCACCGGCCTGCAACCAGGCATGAAGGTGGTGACCACCTCATGACCGCAGTAGTCGAGTTGCGGGGAGCTGTGAAGGAGTATCCGGGTGGGGTTCGGGCGCTGGATGATGTGTCGTTGCGGATCGAGCGCGGTGAACTGGTGGCGATTGTCGGGCCGTCGGGGTCCGGGAAGTCGACGTTGCTGAATCTGATGGGGACGTTGGATCGGCCGAGTTCGGGCATCGTCGAGGTGAGCGGGCAGGACGTGGCGGTCCTGTCCGACCGGGAGCTGTCCGCGTTGCGCGGGCGCTCGATCGGGTTCGTCTTCCAGCAGTTCCATCTCTCCGACGGCCATACCGCGACCGAGAACGTCGCCACCGGACTCCTGTACGCCGGTACGCCGCGTCGCCACCGCAAGCCGATGGCACTCGAAGCTCTCGCCAAGGTCGGCCTGGCGCATCGCGCCAACCATCGCCCGCATGAACTCTCCGGCGGTGAACGCCAACGAGTCGCCATCGCCCGAGCCCTCGTCAACAACCCAGCCGTAGTCCTCGCCGACGAACCGACCGGCGCCCTCGACACCGCCAACGGCCAAGCAGTCCTCAACCTCCTGACGGAGTTGCACGCCTCCGGCACCACCATCGCGATCATCACCCACGACCGAGAAATAGCCGCCCACCTCCCCCGCCAACTAGAAATGCGAGACGGCCGCCTAGTCACCTCAGGTGCTGGGCGGTGAGGCGGCTGGAGGGCTCGGCGCGGTTGACCGCGCCAGTGCGGCTGGCCTTCTCGGACCTGCTGTTGTTGGGGTTGAGCAGGCTGCGGACTCGGCCGATGCGGGCTGCATTGTCTGCGTTGGGGATCTCGATCGGGATCGCGACGATGATCGTGGTGACGGGCATTCCGGCGTCCAGTCAGCAGGCGGTGCTGGATGAGCTGGCGACGCTCGGGCCTGATCTGTTGAAGGCGGCGGCTGTGCCCAATCAGGGCAGTGAGATTCCGGCCGGGATGCCGAAGGAGTCGATCGGGATGGCCAGGAGGATTCCACCGGTGCAGGCGGTGAGCGGAGTCGCGAACGTGCACGCGAGCGTTCGGCGTACGGACAAGATCGACGGGAACTCCGCCAGCAGCGGCATCACCGTGCTCGCCGGTACGCCGAATCTGCTGGAGCTGTTGGGTGCAAAGGTTTACTCGGGCAAGTTTTTGTCCGAGGCAACCGACAAGTTCCCGACCGTCGTCCTCGGCGCGAAAGCGGCGACCTGGCTCGGCATCACCGAGCTTCCGCCCGGCCGGCCGGCACCGCGGATCCTGCTGAACGACACCTGGTTCTCCGTGATCGGCGTCCTCGCGAGATCACCTCTAGCCCCCGATGTCGAGCAGTCGGTCCTCGTCGGCTGGGATGCAGCCAACACGAACCTCGGCTTCGATGGCAGACCCTCGGTGGTCTACGTACGAGCCACCGACACCGCCGTCGAGGAGGTCCGCGCAGTACTCGGCAGAACCCTGTACCCCGAACAACCAGGCCTCGTGCAAGTCAGCCGCCCTTCAGAAGCACTGGCAGCCAAACGCATCACCCAGAACGCCTTCTCCACCCTCTTCCTCGGCCTGGCCGGTGTCGCGCTCCTGGTCGGCGGCATCGGCGTCGCGAACACGATGGTGATCTCGGTCCTGGAGCGACGCCGCGAGATCGGCCTGCGCCGGGCTCTCGGGGCGAACCGCCGGCAGATCCGCGGCCAGTTCCTGACCGAGTCGGTGGTGCTCTGCGCGATCGGCGGCGTGATGGGCGCAGTCCTGGGCGTCCTGGGCGTGATCGGGTACGCCGATTCGCAGGGCTGGCCGATCGTCATCCCCGCGACAGCCCTGCTGGCAGGACTCGGCGCCTCGGTGTCAGTGGGCGTCTTGGCCGGCGTCTACCCCGCAGTACGGGCGTCTCTGCTCACTCCGACCGAGGCGCTCGCGTCCGATTGATGCCATCGGCAAGGGGCCGGGACGGCGAAATGTCAGGAAGCTGTCCCGGCTTCGTCGGAGAACGGTCAAACGGCCGGTCGCCGAACAGCAGCGACCTATAGTCGATGACATGTGTGCGCAAGTCGTGCTCGCCGAGGACGACGAGAAGCAGGCCGAGTTGGTCCGGCGGTATCTCGAACGGGAGAACCACTCGGTCGTCGTCGTGCACGACGGGCGATCCGCGCTCGAAGAGGTCCGCCGGCGACAGCCCGAACTCCTGGTGCTGGACGTGATGCTTCCCGGCGTCGACGGCCTGGACGTCTGCCGGATCCTCCGCCGCGAGTCCGATATCCCGGTGCTCATGCTGACCGCACGCACCGAGGAGGACGACATGCTGCTCGGCCTCGACCTCGGCGCCGACGACTACATGACCAAGCCGTTCAGCCCGCGCGAACTCGCCGCCCGCGTCCGCACCCTGCTCCGCCGCACCCGCGGCCCGGCCGCCGAGCCCGACACGATGCTCCGGGTCGGCGGCGTCGCGGTCGACACCGAGCGCCACGAACTCTTTGCCGATAGCAACAAGATCGCCTGTACGCCGGGCGAGTTCCGGCTGATCGCCACGATGGCGGCGCGGCCGCACCGGGTCTTCACCCGGTCCCAGCTGCTCGAACAGCTGCATGGCATCGACCAATACATCACCACCCGGACCATCGACACCCACGTCCTCAACCTGCGCAAGAAGCTCGAGCCGGACCCGCGCAAGCCCGTCCGACTGCTGACCGTCTACGGGGTCGGCTACAAGCTGACCGACGGGTGACGTGGCCGCCCGGCGGAGCGTACTGGTGCGGCTGCTGGCCGGGGCCGTACTGATCGCGCTCTGCTCCATCGCGGCGACCGCGTGGCTGGCGGCCCGTAGTACGACGGTCGCGATTCAGCAGCAGCAAGGGCGAGCCCTGGCCGATGACAGCAAGATCTACGACGCGCTGCTCGGGTACGCGTCGACGCATCCGCAGTGGACGGGCGTCGAAGACCTGATCGACCGGCTGAGCCGGGAGACCGGCCGGCAGATCAGCCTGACCAGCAGGAACCATAAGTTGATCGCCGGTACGACGGGCGACCTCGACGGCGCCTCATCGGTCACGGTCGACCCGCTCAACGTCGACCCTGATCTCGGCGGCAGCGACCGGATCGATCCACGGGCGGTCGGCCCGTTCAACTTGAGCGCTGCCGACCGGAAGTATCTGGGGGACCTGTCGAAACGAATCCTCAGCTGCGTCCGCGGCCGGACCGGCATCGGCGTCATCCAGACCGCGCCCAACGGTCGGCCGCGTGTAGTCGGCGCGAACCAGGCGACCATCGACAACTGCGACACCGAAGGCGTTCTGGAGCAACTCAGACCGTCCGAGGTGAAGCCACTCGCCCAACTGCAGTCACTGGTGAACACCTGCATGGTGAAGCGTGGAATTCACCTACAGGCCAAGATGCAGTCCGATCTGAGCTGGACAGTCTTCGACCCCAAGCAGAGCGGCCCGGTACCGCCGGACGGCGTACCGGGCGAGACGATCGACTCCTGCGTCGCCAGTTCACGGCAGAGCCAGCTCGAGCCGTACGTCGCCCCCGCGGCGCTGCTCTACGTCAACACTCCGAGTCGCGCGTCGGCCAACTTCGACCTGTCGCCGGCGAATCAGAAGAGAATCGTGGGCGTCGCAGCCGCCGTGCTGCTGATCACGCTCATCATCAGTGTCGCGGGCGGATTCCGGCTCGTGCAGCCGTTGCGCGCGTTGACCAGGGCGTCCCGGCAGATGACGGGCGGCGACGAGAACATCCGGGTCAAGGTGCGCGGGACGGACGAGATCGGGCAACTGTCGCAGGCATTCAACGAGCTCGCGGACAGCAGGGCGCGGACGGAATCGTTGCGTCGGGCAATGGTCAGCGACATCGCGCATGAGCTGCGGACGCCGCTGAGCAATATCCGCGGCTGGCTGGAGGCGGTCGAGGACGGGGTGACCCAGCCGGACCAGGCGTTCATCGCGTCGTTGAGCGAGGAGGCCGCGCTACTGCAGCACATCATCGACGACCTTCGCGACCTGGCGACTGCGGACGCCGGCAACCTGCGCATCCATCCCGAGCGGGTGTATCTGGGCAATCTCTTCGATCAGGTGATCAGCACTTACCGCGCCCAGGCCGAGCATGCACAGGTCACGCTGACGGCAGAGACTGCAGGTGACCTCGAGCTGGACGCCGACCCGGTCCGGCTACGTCAAGCGATCGGCAACCTGGTGACCAACGCACTACGCCACACCCCTGCTGATGGAACTGTGCGGGTAGAAGGCAGACGCGAGGCCGATTCAGTAGTCATTGATGTGGTGGATACCGGAGCTGGGATTGCGCTGGAGGATCAGGCGAAGGTGTTCGATCGGTTCTGGCGAGCGGAGCAGTCGCGGAATCGGCATACCGGTGGGAGTGGGCTCGGGCTGGCGATCGTGCGGAGCTTGATCGAGGCCCATGGCGGGACGGTGTCCGTGGTCAGCGAACCCGAGCGGGGTTCGACCTTCACTCTCCGGTTGCCTGGCGGCGCGTTGCGCTGATGATCGGGTCGGTCTCGTCGTCGAACTCGCCGATGACCTCCTCGAGCAGGTCCTCCAGCGCGACCACGCCGACCGGTTCGGAGCCACGCTGGACGACCGCCAACTGAGAGCGCTCCGCGCGCATCACCCGGATCGCCGCCGCCACCGGAGTCTCGGCCGGCAGCCGCAGCGGCTCGGTCATCAGGTCGGATGCACGCAGCGTATGGCCGCCTCCGGTCGTCGCCCGGACCGCGTCGCGCACGTGGACGATCCCGCAGATCGTCACCCCGGAACACGACCGCGAGCCGGGATCGCCCTTCGCGCCGGCTGGCCAGCTCGACCTCACGGGCGACCGCCGTCGACTGCACCGTGGAGAGCTGCGAGGTCGGCGTCATCACCTGCTCGACCGTGGTGTTCTGCAACGCGAGCATCGCCGTGAGCAGGTCGTGTTCGGGCGCGGCCAGGGTGCCGTGTTCGGCCGACGACTCGATCAGCAACCGCAGTTCGTCCGGGCCGTGCGCGTTGGCGAGCTCGTTCTGCGGCGTCACCTTGAGCAGCCGGACGCACGCGTTCGCGAGCGTGTTCAGTACGACGAGCAGCGGCCGGAAGACGTAGGTGAACGCCCGGAACGGCATCGCCAGCAGCAACGCCGACCGCTCCGGATCGCTGATCGCCCACGACTTCGGCGCCATCTCCCCCAGCAACACGTGCAGCAGGCCGATCCCGCCGACCGCGATGATCAGCGCGATCACCTCGCCGACGCCCTCGGGCACGTGGATCAGCTCGAACAACGGGTGCAGCAGATGCGCGACCGCCGGTTCGGACAACGACCCGAGACCCAAGGTGCACAAGGTGATTCCGAGCTGAGCACCCGCCAGCATCAGCGACAGCTCGCTGACTCCAGCCAACGCGGCTCGCGCCGACCGGCGTCCCTCGGCCGCGAACTGCTCGAGCCGATGCCGCTTCGACGCGACCAGCGCGAACTCCGCAGACACGAAGAACCCGTTGAGAACAAGGAGAAGCAGCGAGATCAGCAGCGCGACTGTGGTGTTCACGTCAGCTTCTCCAAGACGACCAGCCCCGGAACGTGCCGCAGTACGGTCTGGACTGTCAGTTTGGCGTGCTCCGACCGGTATCGGCCGGCCGTCGTGGTCGAAGCGTTGCGGCAGCTCGACGAACACCTCGTCGCCGATCACCGGGATCCGCCCGAGCCGGGCCATCACCAGTCCGGAGACCGTCTCGTAGTCGTCACCGTCGGGCAAGTGCGATCCCGGTCGCTTCCTCGACCTCGTCGATCCGCCGGCGCCCGGGCACGATCCAGCTGCCGTCGGGATTCGCGAACAGCCCCGCCTCGGGCAGATCGTCCTCGTCCCGGATCTCACCGATCAGCTCCTCGGCGATGTCCTCCAGCGACACCACCCCGGCGAAGCCGCCGAACTCGTCCACCACGATGGCGAGCTGGCGATGCGCAGTACGGAGTTGTTCCAGGACGCCGGGCAGCGAGAGCGTGAACGGTACGACGACGGGCGGTGCCGCGAGCGAGCCGATCGTGACGTGTGCGCGGTCGGCCGGTTCGACCTCGACCACGTCGCCGATCGCGATCACGCCGACCACCTCGTCGACCGAGGAGGCGATCACCGGGAACCTGCTGTGACCGGAGTCGAGCAGCTCGACCACCCGGCTCAGCGGATCGTCCTGGTGCACGGTGATCACGTCGACCCGCGGGATCATCGCCTCCCCGGCGCTCCGGCCGCGGAAGTCGAGGCCGCGATCGAGCAGCCGGGTGGTGTCCTCGTCGAGCAGGCCTTGCTCGTACGACGTGGCGATGATCCGGTCCAGCTCCTGGGCGGTCGCACCCTGCGGGAGTTCCTCGACCGGCTCGATCCCGACCCGGCGCAGGATCCGGTTCGAGGCGCTGTCGAAGAGGTGGATCAGCGGACCGGCGACGGTCAGGTAGATCAGGGTCGACCGGGACAGCCGCAGCGCGAGCGCCTCGGCCCGGGCGATCGCCAGGTTCTTCGGGGCCAGCTCGCCGAGCACCATCTGGATGATCGTTGCCAGCAGCAACGCGAGGATCACCGAGACCGACAGCGACACGCTCTCGGGGACGCCGGCCGAATCGAGCAGGTTCTCCAGCCCTTTGCCGAGATACGGCTGCGCGGCGTACCCGGCGAGCAAGGCGGTGACCGTGATCCCCACCTGCGCGCCGGACAGCACGAACGAGAGCCGCGAGGTCACCTTCAGTGCCCGTACGGCGGCCGCGTTGCCTGTCTCGGCGAGTGATCTGCAGCCGATTGCGATCGACCGCGACGTACGAGAACTCCTGCGCGACGAAGTACCCCGTGGCGGCCGTCAGCGCAAGCAGGAGCGCCAGGCCGACCACGATCAACATGCGCCGACCCTACGAGAACTCCAGCGACTGCAGGATTGCGGGGTCCGTGACATCACTACGGACCCCGCAACGACCCGTACGACGCGTGTTCAGGCTCGCAACGACGCGATCGCCCGGGTGGCTAGTCGCTGGGCGTGCTCGGGGTGCGCGAGCCAGCCGATCCATCCCGCGTCCATCGTCGGGGTGGACCCGTTGCGCACGGCCTCGCGGTAGTCGAGGCAGGCCAGCCACAGCGGTCGCATCGCCAGTACGCCGGGCAGCCGTTCGAGCTCCTCGCCGGTGAGCTGGATGTGCTCGCGATACCCGCGCGCGACCGCGTCGATGCCTTCCTCGTCGCCCTCCCCCGCGGTCGTCAGCAGCCAGGCGAGGGCGGGCAGCCGGGGCCCGCGCCCGGACCCTGCCCAGCCGACGATGGAGAGGTTGCCCGGCCTGCCGACGGCCGCCCAGGCGTGGTAGTTGCCGTGGGTGAACGCCTCGGGCAGGCCCTCCGCGTCGTCGGCGTTCTCGACCTTGTCGCGGAGCCACTCGAACATCTCGCGGCCCTCGGGAGCGACGGCGTCCTCGACGCTCACCAGGAAGCTCATCGCCGCCGCGAGATCCTGCTTCGGCCGTCCCGCGAAGAAGGCGCCGTCGTGCTCCTCCGACCCGCCGTCCCGCGCGACCGCACCACCGGCTGCGGGCAGTCCGTGCAGGCGGCCGAGCAGGCTCGCCAACTCGTGGAGCACCGCCGGTGACTGGGCCGGGCGTCCGCCCTCGACGTACTCGGTCACGATCACGCCGCGCCCGTCGAGCACCGACACGGG
The DNA here is from genome assembly GCA_963740725.1 of uncultured Actinomycetota bacterium. Classification (GTDB taxonomy): domain Bacteria; phylum Actinomycetota; class Actinomycetes; order Propionibacteriales; family Kribbellaceae; genus Kribbella. The sequence goes on along the minus strand of CAVUFT010000002.1, from coordinate 23,436 downwards.
CTCGTCCTGCGCGGGCCGTTCGGCGGGGAAGTCGTGTGCGGCCAGGAACCGCAGGATCTCCGCATCGCCCTCGACCCGGCCGACCGTGTCCGCTGCTGACGAGAAGACTCGGGCGATCCAGGGCGAGCCGTCCGCTCGCTTGACGACCAGCGTCCAGGGGTAGTGGCCGATCCAGGACCCGCTCGGCCGCGTCTCGGGGTCGTCGTCGATCGGCGCGATCGAGGTGATGCTGATGCCGTAGCGCGTCTCGAGGTGCGCCCGCAGCTCCGCGAACTCGACGGGCCGAGTCCGCGCGAACGGCGATCTGCGGCCCTGCTCCAGCGCGGCGCGAGCCTCGGTGTACCGCAATCCGGTCGCTTGTGCCCGCTGACGCACTGCGCGCTTGAAACTGCCCTCTTTGGTCATGACAAGCCTCCTCGACGTGCCCGATTCCCCCAGCGAAGCGGCACTCGAAACAGGCCTGGACGGCAGCAGCCTTGAGGGCAGATTCCCCTTCGCCTTCTCGAGGTCCCGGCTGGGGCAGGTCCTCAGGAGGCTGGGCGTCGGCAACGCCGTGCATCGATCCTGCCGGGGCTGGGCGACCATGTCAACGGCAACAGAGACGCGACGGCCTGCCTGAGTGCTATGCCTTCGCGGGCTTCCAGTCGGGATGGTTGGGCATCGACGGAAGGTGAGTGCCGTAGAGCCAGGAGGAGAGGAATCCCTTCAGATCTTGATGAGCGATCCGCGAGGCCAGGGCGATGAAGTCCGCCGTACTGGCAGCGCGCAGCCTTGGTAGGAATCCTGCCCGTCCACGGCGGCCCGGAGGAGCTCCGCCGCATCGTCATCGCCCGCCTACCGGGCTCCAACTCCACGGCCGCAACCCACCTCGCAACCGCCCTCCTGCACCGCAGCCACAACCTGACCGCGCCGAGCGGACGAACGCCTCAGTCCTGATCGGTCATGCAGGCGGACTGTCCTGTTTGGGCTTCGCCGCCTCGTCGGGCGTCTCGTCGGGAGCGTCCTTGCCGGTGACCTTCTTGAACTCGTTCATCGCGCGGGCCGCGTTGCGGGTCAGCTCGGGCAGCTTGTTCGCGCCGAACACCAGCACCACGATCACCAGGATGACGATCCACTCGCCGCCTTCGGGCAGCGCCAGCAGAGCAGACATGACCGTCCTTCTTTCTCAAGAACCCTCAACCACGGTACGCCTGTGGACAAAGCTGGGCAGCCGCGACCGGGCAGGACATAGGGTTGCGCTCATGGCCGGAACGCTTCCCGAACTGTTCGCCGCCGCGGTCCGCCGCGACGGCGCGAGCCCTTTCCTCACCTACTACGACGACGTGTCCGGCGAGCGGATCGAGCTCAGCGCGCTCACCACCGCGAACTGGGTGGCGAAGACAGCGAACCTGCTGGTCGACGAGTACGACCTGGAGGCCGGTGAGACGGTGGCGATCGGGCTGCCGCCGCACTGGCTCGGTGTCGTCTGGGCGCTGTCCACCTGGTCGGCCGGAGCGAGTCTGACCAGCGGCGAGGGCGAGCTCGCGATCACCGGGCCCGACTTCGGGATCCGCGGCACGCGGGAGACGATCGCGTCGGCGCTGCTCCCCCTCGGCGGGCGGTTCCGCGAGCCGGTGCCGGACGGGGTGCACGACTACGGGGCCGAGGTCTACAACCATCCCGACGTGTTCGTCCCGTTCGAGCCGCCGGCGGCCGACTCCCCGGCGTACGACGGAAGCTCGCACGCGGACCTGATCGCGGCGGCGAAGCCGATCACCGAGCGGGTGCTGACCACGGCGAACCTGGTGACGCCGGATGGTATCGGCACCCTCGTCGGGGCGATCGCAGGCGGCGGCTCGATCGTCCTCTGCCGCAACCTCGACGAGACGAAGCTGGAGCGGCGGATCGCCGACGAGAAGGTCGACCGCGTGCTGGACAACGATTGATGCAGCGAGGAGAGCTGATGCAGCGGTTCGATGGGCGGGTTGCGCTGATTACGGCCGGGGCGCAGGGGATCGGCGCCGCGGTCGCGCGGCGGATCGCGAGCGAGGGTGGCTCGGTGATCGTCACCGATCTGCAGGAGGACAGGGTTGGCGAGGTCGCCGCTGAGATCGGCGAGCGGGCGCTCGCGGTACGGGTGGATGTCACGTCGCGCGCCGACATCGACGCGGCGGTCGCGGCCGGGGTCGAGCGGTTCGGCCGGCTGGACCTGCTGGTGAACAACGCGGGTGCCTGCATCGTCACCTCGCTGCCGGAGGACACCACGGTCGAGGAGTGGCACCGCCAGCTCGACCTCACCCTGGTCGGCGCCGCGCAATGCATCCAGGCCGCCTTGCCGGAGCTCGTCAAGACGCGCGGGAACGTCGTCACGATCAGCTCGGTGAACGGCCTCGCCGCCTTCGGGAACATCGAGTACTCCGCGGCGAAGGCCGGCCAGATCGCCATGACGCAGAACTTCGCCGCGCGCTACGGCAGCAGCGGCGTCCGCTTCAATGTCGTTGCCCCCGGCACCATCCGGACCCCGAACTGGGACAACCAGCCGGGCGCGCTGGAGACGCTGAGCAAGCTGTACCCGCTGCAGCGGGTCGGCGAATCCGAGGACATCGCCGCCGCGGTCGCCTTCCTCGGCTCCGACGACGCCGCCTGGATCACCGGCCACACCCTCCCGGTAGAAGGCGGCGTCCTCACCGGCCCCGCTCCCCTCAACCTCACCCCCACCGGCCCCTTCAGCAAGGACCAGTAACCCACTGCGACCAGCATGTGGACGGTTACAGAACGTGAATGTCTAGTGAGTTTATAGTCTTTGTTCATTAAGGGATCCGTACCCCGAGAACAGGACACCGTGCGATGACCGAACCCAGCTGGTCCTTCGAGACCCGGCAGATCCATGCCGGCCAGACCTCCGACCCGACCACCAACGCCCGGGCGCTGCCGATCTACCAGACCACGTCGTACACGTTCGACAGCACCGACCACGCCGCGAGCCTGTTCGGGCTGCAGGAGTTCGGCAACATCTACACCCGGATCCAGAACCCGACCCAGGACGCGGTCGAGCAGCGGATCGCCAGCCTGGAAGGCGGTACGGCGGCGCTCCTGGTGAGCTCCGGCCAGGCCGCGACCTCGCTCGCGCTGCTGAACATCGCCGAGGCCGGCGACCACATCGTCAGCAGCCCGAGCCTGTACGGCGGTACGTACAACCTGTTCCACTACACGTTCCCGAAGCTCGGCATCGAGGTCAGCTTCGTCGAGGACCCGAGTGACCTGGAGTCCTGGAAGGCCGCGATCCGGCCGAACACGAAGGCCTTCTTCGGCGAGACGATCGCGAACCCGAAGAGCGAGATCTTCGACATCGAGGGCATCGCCGGCGTCGCCCACGAGTACGGCGTACCGCTGATCGTGGACAACACCGTCGCGACGCCGTACGTGCTGCGGCCGCTCGAGCACGGCGCCGACGTGGTGGTGCACTCGGCGACGAAGTACCTGGGCGGTCACGGGACGGCGATCGCCGGCGTGATCGTGGATTCCGGCAAGTTCGACTACGCCGCGAACCCGGAGCGCTTCCCCGGCTTCAACCAGCCGGACCCGAGCTACCACGGCCTCACCTACGGCACGGCGCTCGGCGTCGGCTCCGACCTCGGCAACCTCGCCTACATCCTCAAGGCGCGGGTGCAGTGGCTGCGCGACCTCGGTACTGCGCTGTCGCCGTTCAACGCGTTCCTGATCGCGCAGGGCCTGGAGACGCTGTCGCTGCGGATCGAGCGGCACCTGGACAACGCGCTCAAGGTCGCCCAGTGGCTGGAGGCGCGCGACGAGGTGGACAGCGTCGCGTACGCGAGCCTGCCGTCCAGCCCGTACTACGAGCTCGCGCAGAAGTACACGCCGCGCGGAGCCGGTGCGGTCGTCGCCTTCGAGATCAAGGGCGGTGTCGACGCGGGCAAGCGGTTCGTCAACGCGCTGCAACTGCACAGCCACGTCGCGAACATCGGTGACGTGCGGTCGCTGGTGATCCACCCGGCCTCGACCACCCACAGCCAGTTGTCCGACGAGGACCAGCTCGCCTCCGGTGTCACGCCGGGCCTGGTCCGGCTGGCGGTCGGCCTCGAACACATCGACGACATCCTGGCCGACCTCGAGGTCGGGTTCGCCGCCGCCAAGTCGGCCTGAGCCGGCGCGGCATTCCATGACTCAGGATCGCCCGGCCACGCCCGTCAGGGAGTGGAGCATCGACGCCCGGGGGCGGGACATCGGCGCCCAGGGCAACCATTCACCAGGTCAGGTGGCCGGTGAGTGGCGGCCGGGCGATCCTGGCCGGAAGTACGCCGAGATCGGCGAACTTCCTTTAGAACAAGGTAGTTCACTACCTCAGGTGGTGATCGCCTACGAGACCTGGGGCCGGCCGAACGCCGCCCGGGACAATGCCGTCCTGATCTGCCATGCCCTCACCGGGGACGCGCATGTGGTCGGATCCAACCGGCCCGGGGCAACCGACCCCGGGCTGGTGGGACGGCCTGATCGGCCGAGGCCGGTACGTCGATCCCGCCGACTGGTACGTCGTGGCCGCGAACGTCCTCGGCGGTTGCCAGGGCTCGACCGGCCCCTCATCGACAGCGCCCGATGGAAAGGCCTGGGGCAGCAGGTTCCCCGCGATCACCGTCCGGGATCAGGTCGCTGCCGAGGCCGCACTGGCAACCCAGCTCGGGATCGAAAGTGGGCCGCGGTGATCGGCGGCTCGATGGGCGGCATGCGGGCGCTCGAGTGGCCGCTGCTTTACCCAGAGCGAGTCGCGACGTCCGTAGTACTGGCTTCTACTGGCTATGCGACGGCCGAGCAGATCGCCTGGTGCGCGCCGCAGCTGGCGGCGATCGAGGACGACCCGGCGTGGCAGGGCGGCGACTACTACGAGACGGGCCGAGCGCCGACGTCCGGGCTCGGGATCGCGCGGCGGATCGCCCACGTCACCTACCGCTCGGAGTACGAGCTCGCCACCCGCTTCGGCCGCAATCCCCAGGGCGACGGACGGCTTCGCCGTCGAGTCGTACCTCGACCACCACGCGACCAAGCTCGTGAACCGATTCGATGCCGGCTCGTACGCCGTACTCACGCGCGCGATGAACTCGCACGACATCGGCCGCGATCGCGGCGGTCTCCGCGACGCGCTCCAGAGGCTCGAAGCCCGGTTGGTCGTCGCGGCCGTCGACTCCGACCGGCTCTACCCGTCGAGACTGTCCACCGAGCTCATCGACGCGCATCCGGACGCGGGGCCGCTGCACCTGATCAAGTCGCCGTACGGGCACGACGGCTTCCTGATCGAACTCGACCAGGTCGGCAGATTGATCGCGAACACGCTCGACGACGCGTAATCTCCGAGGAATGGAGCCCTGGAAGGTCGCGTTCGCGGCCGACGACGACAACGAATGCGTCCGTGCGGTCCTCGATCACCTGCGCTTCGGGCACGAGGTGGTGGTCGTCGATCCGACGACCTGGCCGAGTATGTCGCGAACGGTCGCCGAATTGGTCGTCACTGACGAGGTCGACTTCGGCGTACTGATGTGCTGGACCGGCACCGGTACGGCGATCGCCGCCAACAAGGTCCCCGGCGCCCGGGCCGCAACGGTCGCCGACGCCTGGACCGCCGAGAACGCCCGCCGCTGGAACGACGCGAACATCATTGCCCTCAGCCTCAAACGCCTCGCCCCGGCCGTCGCCGTCGAATGCGTCCACGCCTTCCTGGCGGTCGCCGAACCGGACCCCGAAGAACTCCCCAACATCGACGCCATCGAGCCATGACGGTCGCCGCCAACTACGACGAACTCCCCTTGTGGTCAGCGCCCTTCGGCCAGCTGATCCTCGAACACGCACCACTGCGGCGCGGTCAGACGATCGTCGACATCGGCGCCGGCACCGGCTTCCTCACCGTCGAACTGGCCCAACGCAGCGCCGCCGCCCGCGTCATCGCCGTCGACCCCTGGTCCGAGGCGATGGAGGTCCTGCAACGCAAGGTCGACTACCTGCAGCTCACCAACGTCGAGCTCGTGACCTCTGATGCATCGCAGCTCGACCTGCCCGACGACTCGGTCGACCTGGCGGTCTCCAACCTCGGCATCAATAACTTCGACAACGCCGCGACGGTGCTGAAGGAGTGCCATCGCGTACTCCGGCCAGGTGGTCGCCTGCTGCTCAGCACCAACCTCGTCGGGCACATGGCCGAGTTCTACGCAGCGTTCCGCGCAGTCCTCGACGACCACACCCGGCTCGACGAGCACGTGAACCATCGGGCCACGACCGACGGCACCCTCACCCTGCTGCGGCAGGCGGGCTTCGAGGCGGGCGTCGTCGCCACCAGCGAGTTCACCATGCGGTTCGCCGACGGCACGGCGTTGCTGAACCACTACTTCATCAAGCTCGGCTTCCTCGACGGCTGGCTCGCGATCGCCGGTCAGGAGGGTCTGGACGCGGTGGAGCAGGAGCTGAACCGGCGCGGTGAGGTTTCGCTCACCGTGCCGGCTGCCTGTTTCGAGGGTATGAAGGGTTAGCCCTTGGGCCAGGCGTCCCAGGCGGAGGCGAACATCTCGTCGACGGTGTGGGTGTTCTTCCACTCCAGGTCGCGGGCGGCGAGTTCACCGGAGGCGACGACGCGGGACGGGTCGCCCGGGCGGCGCGGGCCCTCGGTGGGGGTGAAGTCGATGCCGGTGACGCGACGGGCGGCGTCCATGATCTCGCGGACCGACGTACCGGTGCCGCTGCCCAGGTTGTAGACCGGCTCGAGCGTCTTGCCGGAATCCAGCGCGCGGGCCGCGGCGACGTGGGCGCGGGCCAGGTCGGCCACGTGCACGTAGTCCTTGATCGAGGTGCCGTCCGGGGTCGGGTGGTCGGTGCCGTAGATCTGCGGGATCTTGCCCTGGGTGAGCAGGTTGCAGACGATCGGGAACAGGTTGTACGGGCTCGCGTCGTACACCTTCGGGTCGCCGGAGCCGACCACGTTGAAGTAGCGCAGCGCGGTGTGGTTCAGCTCGACCGCCTTGGCCTGGTCCGCGAGCAGCCACTCGCCGACCAGCTTCGTCTCGCCGTACGGGCTCTGCGGGTCCGGCGCGGTCTGCTCGGTGACGACCTCGTCCTTCGGGGTGCCGTAGACGCCCGCGCTGGAGGAGAAGACGATGTTGCGGACCTCGGCCTCGGCCATCGCGTTCAGCAGCGAGACCATCGCGGTGACGTTCTGGGTGTAGGTGTGCATCGGCTTCTCGACCGAGACCCCGGCGTATTTGTACCCGGCCAGGTGCACCACGCCGCTGACCCCTTCCAGGGCGCGACGGGTCGCGGCGGAGTCGAGCAGGTTCGCCTCGACGAACGGGACACCCTCCACCAGGAACTCCGGCTTCCCGCTGGACAGATCGTCGATCACGACGACGTCGATCCCGTCCGCGGCGAAGGCACGCACCACGTGCGATCCGATGTACCCGGCACCACCAGTCACAAGCCATGTCATGCCCGGCATCCTCTCATCCGAGGTCAATGCCCAGGCTGGGCAGTAGCATCCGGGGATGATCGGACTCGTTCTTGCCGCCGGAGCCGGGCGCCGCCTGCGCCCCTACACCGACACCCTGCCCAAGGCCCTGGTGCCCATCGACGCCGAGACCAGCGTGCTCGACCTGACGCTGGCCAACTTCGCCGAGGTCGGGCTGACGGACGTCGCCATCGTCGTCGGGTACGCCGCGCAGGCGATCGCCGACCGGCAGAAGGAGATGGAGAGCCGGTACGGCGTGACGCTCGAGCTGGTCCACAACGACAAGGCCGAGGAGTGGAACAACGCCTACTCCCTGTGGTGCGCCCGTGACCTCTTCGCGCAGGGGCTCGTGCTGGCCAACGGCGACACCGTCCACCCCGTCTCGGTCGAGCACACGCTGCTCGAAGCACAGGGTGGCGACCAGCGGATCATCCTCGCCCTCGACACGGTGAAGTCGCTGGCCGACGAGGAGATGAAGGTGATCTGGTCGGAGGAGAAGGGCGTCGAGCGGATCACCAAGCTGATGGAGCCGGCCGACGCCACCGGCGAGTACATCGGCCTCACCCTGATCGAGCCGTCCGCCGCCGAAGACCTCGCAGATGCACTGAAGACGACCTGGGAACGCGATCCCAACCTGTACTACGAGGACGGCTACCAGGAGATGGCCAACCGCGGCCAGCGGATCGACGTCGCGCCGATCGGCACCGTCGAGTGGGTCGAGATCGACAACCACGACGACCTGGCCCGGGCGCGGGAGATCGTATGCCCCTCCTAGCCCGGATGATCACCGCGCCGCTGGTCGTCGACGTACGCCGCGGTGCACTCGCCGAGCTGGGCACGATCCTGGCCGACCAGCGGATCTCCACCTCCGGGCGGGTCGCGATCGCGGTCGGTTCGACGTACGGACCGACCGTGCAGAAGGCGTTCGAGCACGGCCTGGCCGGCGCCGACTGGTACTCCGTCGAGGGCGGCACCATCAACGCCGCGATCAAGCTGGTCGAGCAGGTCCGGACGAAGCGGTACGACGCGATCGTGGGCGTCGGCGGCGGGACCGTGCTGGACGTGACGAAGTTCGCGGCCGCGCGACTCGGACTGCCGATGGTCGCGGTCGCCACGAACCTGGCGCACGACGGGATCGCGTCCCCGATCAGCACGCTGGACAACGACGCCGGGCGCGGCTCGTACGGCGTACCGGCGCCGCTCGCTGTGCTCGTCGATCTCGACCTGGTCGGTCAGGCGCCTGAGCGCTCGGTGCGATCCGGGATCGGCGAGATCCTGTCGAACCTGTCCGCGATCGCTGACTGGGAAGCAGCCAATCGCCAGCACGGCGAGGAGATCGACGGACTCGCGGTGTCGCTGGCCCGGACCTCCGCGCAGGCGGTGCTGCACCATCCGGGGACCGTTGCGGATGACGACTTCCTCGCGACTTTGGCGGAGGGGCTGGTGCTGTCGGGGATCTCGATGGTGGTCGCTGGTACTTCGCGGCCGTCGTCGGGGGCGTGCCACGAGATCTCGCACTCGATCGATCTGCTGCACCCGTCGCGGCGCGGGTATCACGGCGAGCAGGTGGGGCTCGGGGCCGCGTTCGCGTGGTTCCTGCGGGGCGATCTGGATCGCTTCCATGCGACCGTCGACTGCCTTGCACGGCACGCGTTGCCGGTGCGGCCGACGGATCTGGGGTTCTCGCTGGAGGAGTTCAACGGGATCGTCGAGTACGCCCCGCAGACCCGGCCCGGGCCGGATCACGATCCTGGAGGAGTCCGCGCTGACCCCGGCCCGGATCGCCGCCCGGGTAGCCGACTTCAACGACCAGGTCTTCGCCCGAATCAGCTCATCCGACGGCTCGGTGACGCCAGAGGGCGTAGTCACTGGAGTGATCCTTCATCTGGACTGGCCGGACTGCCGGAACGTGCGTGACCTGGGTGGGCTGCCGACCGCGGGTGGTGGCCGGATCCGCCCAGGTGCGCTGATCCGCTCCGACAGCCTGCAGTACCTGTCCGCCGCAGGCGTCGATGCCGTACGCCGTGCCGACGTGAGCCGGGTGCTCGATCTGCGGTCGAAGGCCGAGCTCGAGCACGCGCCGACGCCGTTCACGCACGACCCGCTCGGGCACTGGGTGCCGGTCCAGGACCCGGCCGATCCGCCGCACGGCATGCACACCATCGTCGCGGTCTGCAACGACATGCTCGACCGCCATCCCGAACGCTTCGCCGAAGCGCTGCTCGCGATCGCCGAGGCACCACCGGGCGCGGTCGTGGTGCACTGCCATGGCGGCAAGGACCGGACCGGCATGGTCGTCGCGCTCGCGCTCTCGACAGCGGGTGTGCCGGTCGACGAGATCGTCGCCGACTACTTCGTCACCAAGGGACGCCTGGCGCCGTGGATGGCCCAGCAGCTCGCCGACGAACCGGACGAGTCGCTGCACGCGGAGATGCTGGAGTTCCGCGACACCCGCGCGGAGTCGATCGTGGCGATCCTGGATCACCTCGACTACGGCGTACGGAGGGCCTGAGGCCTATCTGCGACAGGCCGGTCTGAGCACCGCCCAGCTCGATCAGCTGCGCACGAGATTGACCGGCTGACCGGGCACTCCGAACGTCCCGCATTCGTTGGGTCACCGTGTGAAACCGGTAACACAAAGTACTGGCGCCGACTCGCCTGAAACGGTTCAGAGGGCGCCGATGTCATATTCGTGTCCCGCGCCCAGTAGATTGGCCCGCATGTCAACCGCCGCTGAGTCGGCCAAGACCGCTGAACTGGCGGCGATGGCTGAGCGTTATGGGTTGTCCAGGAGTTCGGCACGGCCGAACCTCCGGACCTACCTGATCGAACTGTGGGGCCGTCGTCAGTTCATCGTGAGCTACGCCCGGGCCCGGACCTACGCGGTCTACGCCGGAGCCCGGCTCGGATCGATCTGGCAGATCCTCACCCCGCTACTCAACGCCGGGGTCTACTACCTCGCGTTCGGCGTACTGCTGGGGACCAAGAACGGCATCCCGAACTATGCGGCGTTCCTGATCTGCGGCATGTTCGTGTTCACCTACACGCAGCGGTCGATGACCGAAGGATCGCGGGCGATCTCGGCGAACATGTCGCTGATCCGCACGCTGCACTTCCCGCGGGCGACGCTGCCGCTGGCGTACGTGGTGAACGAGCTGAACCAGATGTTCCTCTCGATGTTCATCCTGCTGCTGATGGTCGGTTTCACCACCGGGCCCAACTGGCACTGGTTCCTGCTCATCCCGGCGCTGTTCCTGCAGACCCTGTTCAACATCGGCGCGACCCTGGTCTTCTCCCGGCTCGGCGCGTTCCTCACCGACATCAGCCAGCTGCTGCCGTTCATCACCCGGACCTGGCTGTACGCGTCCGGCATCTTCTTCTCGATCCCGGTCAAGCTGGAGGCGCTGCACGCTCCCGGCTGGGTCATCCAGGTGCTGTCGCTGAACCCGATCTCGGCGTACATCGACATCGCCCGCCGCGCGGTGCTGGAGGAGCACGTCAAGAACCAGCTCCCGCATGCGTGGGAGATCTCGATCATCTGGGCCGGCATCTCGCTGGTCGGCGGATTCATCTACTTCTGGCGTGCGGAGGACAGGTATGGCCGTGGCTGAGACGGCAGCTCCGAGGACGGCGGCCTGGGCCGCCGCATCGGATGCTGTCCCGACGGTGATCGCCGACAACGTCAACATCATCTACAAGGTCACCGCGGGCTCGGGTGGCAAGGGCACCGCCGCGAGCGCGTTCCGGCGGATCCTGAAGCGCCAGGACCGGCCGACCATCCGCGAGGTGCACGCGGTCAAGAACGTCAGCTTCACGGCGTACAAGGGCGATGCGATCGGTCTGATCGGCCGCAACGGCTCCGGCAAGTCGACCCTGCTGCGCGCCATCGCCGGACTGCTGCCGCCGGCCTCGGGCGCCATCTACACCGGCGGCCAGCCGTCGCTGCTCGGCGTCAACGCCGCGATGATGAACGACCTGACCGGCGACCGCAACGTCGTCCTCGGCTGCCTGGCGATGGGGATGTCGCTGGCCGAGATCGACGAGCGCTACGACAGCATCGTCGAGTTCTCCGGGATCGGTGACTTCATCGACCTGCCGATGTCGACCTACTCGTCCGGCATGTCGGCGCGGCTCAAGTTCGCGATCGCCTCGGCCAAGACGCACGACATCCTGCTCGTCGACGAGGCGCTGGCCACCGGTGACGCCGAGTTCCGGGTCCGCTCCGAGGCGAAGATCAAGGAACTCCGTTCGTCGGCCGGCTGCGTCTTCCTGGTCAGCCACAGCCTCGACGTCGTCCTCGACACCTGCAACCGGGCCATCTGGCTCGACAAGGGCGTGCTCCGGATGGACGGCGACGTCCAGGAAGTCGTGGACGCCTACAACCTGGAAGCCACCGGCAAACGCTGAGTCACGTTCCTTTCGAACGCCCCAGGCCGCATCGGTCTGGGGCGTTCGTCTTTGTCTACCGGCCAGAGTGGTCAGGAATCGAGAAGCACCGGGTGGTGGTGCGGATCTAGCGTTGCAGACATGAACCTCACCATGACTTCCATCGAAAGCATCACCATCGAAGCGACCGACGTCGCCGCCGCCGAAGCCTTCTACGCCGCGGCCTTCGGGCTGGGCGACCGGCTCCGGGTGCGCGCCTCGGACGCACCGACGACCGGGTTCCGGGCGTACACGCTGTCGCTCGTGGTCTCCCAGCCGTCGACGGTCGACAGCCTGATCGGGACCGCCGTCGAGGCCGGTGCGACCGTGATCAAGCCGGCCAAGAAGGGCCTCTGGGGGTACGGCGGCGTCGTCCAGGCACCGGACGGCGCGCTCTGGAAGGTCGCCACGTCGGCCAAGAAGGAGACCGGCCCGGCCACCCGCGAGGTCGACGACATCGTGTTGCTGCTCGGCGCCGATGATGTTGCCGCCAGCAAGCAGTTCTACCTCGACCACGGCCTGACCGTCGCCCGCAGCTTCGGCCGCAAGTACGTCGAGTTCGCCGCTCCCCCGCAGAGCATCAAGCTCGCCCTCTACGGCCGCACCGCCCTCGCCAAGGACGCCGGCGTCCCCGCCGACGGCACCGGCTCCCACCGCCTCACCATCACCACCCCCACCACCCCCTTCACCGACCCCGACGGCTTCACCTGGACCCCACCCTCGAACTGACGCCTCCCCGAAGCGTTGGCTGGAAAGAAACTTGCAAATGGCGATTGAAAGTTTCCAGCTAGTGGTTGTCCACAGGGGCGCCGACGGGGCCGGCCGGATTCGGTCACCCTTGGGTGGGTGGACTGGTGGTGGCGCGGGCAACTGGACGGCGAAGGACTCGACGCGCTGATCGACGCGCAGCACCGGATCGTTTCCCGTTCCCAGCTGCTCGCCGCCGCGCGGACCGAGAGCGAGATCCGGCGCCGGCTTCGACGCAGGAGCTGGCAAACCGTCCACCCGGGCGTCTACGCAACGCATACCGGACCGATCGGGTATGAGGAGCAGTTGCTGGCCGGTCTCCTGTACGCCGGCCCGCAGGCAGCCTGGAGCCATTACACGGCCGCGGAACAACTCGGTCTGCTCAAGCCCGACAGCGAGCGCCCGGTCCATCTGACGATCCCGATCCATCGCAGGGTCCGGGCCCGCCCGAACCTCAAGATTCACCGGGTCGAACGGTGGAGCGACCGGCTCGCCTCCGCGATCCCGCCCCGAACCGCACCAGCTCAGGCAGTACTGGAGGTGGTCGGGTCCACTGGAACCCTCGACGACGCGGCTGCCCTGATCGCCGAGGCTTGCCAAAGTGGCCGGGTAGATCCTGCCGAGATCCTGCAGGCCCTCGACGATCACCGCAGGCTTCGGCACGGACGGCAGCTCCGACCGATCCTGGCCGATGTCGCCGCCGGTTCGCACTCGTTGCTCGAGCTTCGGTACTTGCGCGATGTGGAGCGCAGGCACAAGTTGCCGACCGGGATCCGGCAGCGGCAGGTGGATAAGGACTTCACGGATGTCGCCTACGAGGGCTTCGGTCTCGTGGTCGAGCTCGACGGGCGGTTCCATCTCGCACCGACCAGGCGATGGAAGGATCTCGACCGCGACAATCGCGCCACCCTGCGATCGGAGTCGACGCTGCGCTATGGCTGGCTCGACATCACCAACCGGCCCTGCGAGGCCGCAGTACAGGTCCTGCACGTACTACGACGCAAGTCGCCCGGCCTCACCGCGACCACCTGCGGACCCGACTGCCCCGTCCAGCCCCACTAACTGGAAACATTCAATCGCCATTTGCAAGTTTGTTTCCAGCCAGACGAGTCAGGCCGCCTGCACCGCGGGTGGCCTAGCGTCGGGGGGATGGCGATGGCTGATGCGTTGGATGGGGCGGTGTCGTATGTCACCGGCGTGCTGGCTGGTGTGGAATAGTCAGGTGCAGGAGGGGGCGCCGCCGGAGGGGATGATCGACTTTCTCGAGGCGGGTGGGCGGATCCTGGCGCTCGTGGCGAGGGCGACAGCTGCCGACGTACGGGCCTTTCATCCTTGGGGTGTTGCAGACGCCGACGGGTTTGCCGGGGATGGGGTGCCTTGAGGTGTTGCTGCACGGGAAGGACATCGCGGACGGGCTCGGGTTGCCGTACGAGCCGCCGTACGAGATGTGTCAGAAGGTCCTGGAGCGGATGTTCGCCCAGCACGCGGATCAGGCAGCAGGGGCCGATCCGTGGGCGGCGCTGCAGTGGGCGTCGGGGCGCGGGGAGCTGGACGGCGTACCGCGGCTGACCGAGTGGAAGTGGCGCGCGGCGCCGCTCGGCGAGGAGTGGGATCCGTCCCCTACCCCTGCGCCGATGCGCTTTACGCCCTGACCTGGTCGAGGAACGTCGTGAGCTCTGCGAGGTACTGCGGGCGGTTGTCGCGGCGTACCGAATGGCCGGCACCGGCGAGGTGGGCCGCCCTGAACTCGCCGCCGGCCGCTTGGGCGCAGCGTTCGGCGTACTCGGGGGAGATCAGCGAGCCGCGCTCGGTGTCCCCGTGGATCAGCAGCACGGGGCAGATGATCGCAGCCAGCAGGTAGGTCAGCTGGGGTCATTTCCTCGAGCGGCAGCTCGAACAGACGCGCGTTGAGTTGCGCCTTCGAAACGGCCCAGGACTCCAGTTCGTCCTCGGGCCAAGCTGGGCTCCTCGGACCGGCCCCGAGCAATCCGTGCCGGCAGATCGAGTGCCCGTAGGTCAGCCAGCCATCGCGGTACCGGCAGTGGGTCGTCGTCCGGTTGGCCGACCGGCGGCTCTCCGGTCGGCGGGTCCTCCAGCACCACCGCGCGCACCAGATCCGGCCTCGCCACGGCCAGCTAGGCGGCCGACATCGCGCCCATCGAATGGCCGACCACGACCCGCCCGCCGTCGCGCTCCTGACCCGACAGCACGAGCGTGGCATCGTCGGCGTACGCGGGATAGCCCAGTGTTTCCTCGGGAAGCCCGGATTCCCCGTGCCCGCGCGCATCGATCGCGAGCGCCCGGATCCCCGGCAACGCGGCGATCAGCGGCTCCCAGCACCGCGCAGAGTCGGAGAAACCGTGCAGGAAAGCAACGTCGGCCGCTTCCCCATCGGTCCGGTACCACGCCAGATGACCCGTCCTACCTTGCACACCGAACATACGTACTACGCCGTGCCGGGGTTGGCGACAGCCGGACCTGCAGGGCGTTCCTGGAGGCCGATGATGAAGCCGAGGCCCCAGGAGACGTGCATGGTGGCGCAGACCAGCGGGAGCCAGAAGAGCGCCTTCCAGGGGAGGTAGCGGCCTTCCATCGCTGAGCCGGCGAGCAGCAGCAGGGCATAGCCCAGGGGAGCCAGGAAGCCGATGTCCAGCCAGCTGACGCCGGTGGCCAGGCCGATGATGCCCAGGATGGTTCCGAGCGCCAGCAGGCCGACTGCGACCGGCGGTGCCAGGTAGCGCTTGTTCGCGGTCTCCGGGTGCCGGCGGATCACCTCGCGCCGCCACTGGCCGGTGTGGAAGAACTGCTTCGCCACCGCGGCCAGCGACGAACGCGGCCGGTACGTCACCGACAGATCGGGGCTGAACCAGATCAGTCCCCCGGTCTTGCGGATCCGGTAGTTCAGCTCCCAGTCCTGGGCCCGGTGCATCGACTCGTCGAAGCCGCCGACCCGCTCCAGCGCCGTACGCCGGAAGACGCCGAGGTACACCGTGTCCGCCGGACCCGCCTTGCCACCCTGGTGGAAGGTCGAGGCGCCCAGCCCGAGCCGCGAGCGGTAGGCACACGCCACCGCCATCTCGAACGACGTCCGTCCTTCGGCCGCCATCACCCCGCCGACGTTGTCGGCCCCACTCTCGGTGAGCACCTCGACCGCGCGCCGGATGTAGCCCTGGGTCAGGACGCCATGGCCGTCCACCCGGACGACGATGTCGTGCCGGGCGTGCGAGATCCCGGTGTTCAGCCCGGCCGGCGTCTTGCCGGTCGGGTTCGGCACGATCGTGATCCGCTTGTCGGCTTCGGCCAGCCGGTCGGCGATCTCCTGGGTCCGGTCCTTGCTCGGACCGATCGCCAGTACCACCTCCAGCTCGCCGGGGTACTCCTGGTCGAGGACGCGGCCGACCGCTTCCTCGAGGTGACGTTCCTCGTTCAGGACCGGCATCACGACGGACACCGGGGGCCAGTGGGACAAAGCCATGGTCAGGTCAGGCCTTACAGATCGATGCGACGTCGTCGACGTCGGTGCTGGGTTTTGACGGACTACCGGACGGTTTCACCGGCTTCGATGGTGCCTTACTCGGAGTGTTCGACTTCTTACCGTTGCCGTCCGAGGCCGCCTTGTCCAGCGCTTCGGACTTTCCGATCGCCTCGGCCACCTTGGTTCGTACCAGTGCGAAGTCCGGATCGCCGGTGTGGATCAGCGGCGGGACCGGCGAGAAGGATGACACCGGCAGCTTCTTCGAGTCCAGCGCGAGGTCGGTGAACGTCCCGAGCTCGCCGGCCGGGATGTTCGTCTGGACCACCTCTTTGCTCGCCGAGGCGATCGCCTGGAACTTGGTCAGCACCTTCTGCGGCGACAACTGGTTCAGCATGGCGGTCATCACGCATTTCTGCCGGGTCATCCGTTCGTAGTCGCTGGCCCCGGCGCGGGACCGCGCGAACCACATGGCATGGTACCCGTCCAGGTGCTGGTTCTTCCCCGGCTGGATGTATCCCTTGATCGGCCCGCCGATCCCGCCGATCGGGACCTTCTTGCCGACGTCGACGGTGATCCCGCCGACCGCATCGAGCAGGTGCTGGAATCCGGCGATGTCGATCAGCACGTAGTAGTTGACCTTCATCCCGGTGATTCCCTCGGCGGCCTGCGAGGTGGCGAGCAGACCGGGCTCCTTGACGCCCGGGAAGAACTGCTTGTGGCCCATCGCCCAGGTGTAGACCCCGTTGAGGTAGCAGTCGTGGCCGCAGTTCTTCCACTCGAAGCCGTTCGGGAACTGCTTGGCCATCTCGGTCCCGGCCGGGAACGGCACCTTCGCCATGTTCCGCGGCAGGCCGATCAGCACGGTCCGGCCGGTCTCGGCGTCCACCGAGGCCATCGTGATGCTGTCCGGCCGGGTCGCCGATCCGGTCCGCGCCGGAGTCGCCGCCGAGCAGCAGGATGTTGTAGCGGCCCTTGTCCGCCTTCGACTTCTGCCCGTTGCCGAACACGCTGGCGACGAAGTCGCGCTGCGCCGACACGATCGTGCTCGCGTAGATCAGCACGGTCATCACCAGGACCACCAGCAGGCCGTCGACGATGCTCGCGGCCAGCCGGTGGTTCTTCTCCAGCGTCAGCGGCCGGCCGAGCCGGTAGGCGTCGACGAACAGCGCGGCCCAGCCGATCGCGAGCAGGATCAGCAGGATCTGGACCAGCCGCAGCGTCTTCGGCGAGACCAGCAGGTTGATCGTCCCGGACCGCCAGACCAGCGAGAGCAGCAGCAGGAAGACGACGATCGCGACGATCCCGAAGATCACCCGCCAGGCCCAGCGCCCGGCGCGTTTGCTGCCGGCCGCGATCTGCGCGGATCCGGGCAGGATCAAGGTCATCAGCAACAACGTCAGCGCGCGCTTGAATCGCACCGGTTCGGCGAGGTTGCCCAGGTCAGCCTTCTCCTGCGGCATGTCGTCCTTCCGTTCTCCGTACGGCGCGGCTGCCGATCCTCGACCGGGACGGCCCCCGTAGCCGCACGTCGCGCGCCGTTCAGTATGGCCATGGCCGGACGCTCGCCCGAATCAGGCGCGCCGCCCTGCCTCTTGTACCCATCCGGTCATCAGGTACGACGTACCGGGCGGGTCCATGGTTCGAGGCGGGCGGGTTCGGAAACGAACAGTAACAGGACACGCACACAGTGCAGGCGCCGCCCCGGACCGGGACGGCGCCTGTTCTCACCGCAGCGTGAACGCCCCGATCACGGTCTCCTCGACCGCGTTCCCAGCCGAATCGTGCGCCCTGGCCCGCAACGAGATCTCCTTCGCCCCAGCCGGTACTGCGGGTCGCCCGACCTTCGCGCCCGCACCGACCTTGGTCACCGGTTCGAGCAGTGCTGGTGTCCACCGCCGGTCCGAGCACGGCCTTCTTCCACTCCGCGACGTAGCGATGCCCAGCCTGGTAGGCAGGCGCAGTCGCCGGATAGAGGAAACAAGGCAGCCCACCATCGCCCGGATACTCGACGAAAGTGGGGTACCAGTCGGTGCCCGGCTCCAGGTAGGACGTCACCGTGCCTGTCGGGTCGGTGGTCAGCATCATGCCGTCCGACTCGAACAGGTGAGGCGGAAGGGCCGCGAAACCCTTACCTGCTTGGGATCTCGGCGCCTGCTCGTAGTTCTTCGAAACGAGCTTGGCCAATTGCCCGTCGGACGCGACGCGATGCAATCCATTGAACATCGCGCCGCGATGGATGTCAGTCAGCCCGTAGTGCAAGGGCGTATTCGCGAAGTCCCCGGCCGCACCAGGCACTCCCCACTTCGAGGTCACCCACGAATAGGCCTGGTCCGCGGGCGCCGCCGGACCGACCGGCGCGACCCGCATCGTGGCCAGATCCTTGCCGATCAGGCTCATCGATCCCCAGAGTGCCGGGCGAATTGTCGATCCCGGTCCGCACACCGGTGATCCGCGTCGTCACCCCCTGGGCCGAGACGCTGAACGGAACCAGCGGTGTCGGCGGGGCGGCGGCAGCACGGTGCAGAGACATGCGTTCTCCCAGCTCGACGAGGTCTACTCCCTGTCATGTCCAGCAGGCATTCACGCGTCTCAGGCCTCTTCTCCGGAGGTAAACCCGTGCATACCCCCTACCAACAGCAAATTTCATGAGTCTGTGATGGTTACCGGCGCCGAAGATCGGATACGAAGAGTCCTGGGGCGATTACGCCCTGCTTGCACCGCCCCCAGCTGCAAGCTCCGTCGTGAGGACAGGAAACCGCCCATGAGACTGTTCCGTTCCGTTGCCGCGACCACCGTCGCGGTCAGTGCCTTGCTGCTCGCCGGCAGCCAGGCGTACGCCGTTGAAGCCGCTGCTCCCGGGACCGCCCCCGCGGCCCGGCCGTCGCCGCACCAGGCGCCGACTTCACCGGTATCGCGGCGCTCAGCAACTGCTCCGCCTCGCTCGTCCGGTACGCCGAGTCGGTCGTCGACCGACCCCGCACTGGTACTCACCAACGGTCACTGCTACGAGGGCGGGATGCCCAGCCCCGGCCAGGTGATCGTGAACCGGTCGTCGACCCGCACGTTCACGCTGCTCAAGCCGAACTCGAGCAACGCCGGGACGGTCCGGGCCAACCGGGTCCTCTACAGCACGATGACCAAGACCGACGTGACGCTGTACCGGATCAACGAGACCTACGCCGCGATCAAGTCCCGGCTGAACGTCACGCCCGCTGACGCTGGCCAAGCAGGCGCCCGCGAACGGCGCCGGGATGGCCGTCGTCTCCGGCTACTGGAAGCGGATCTACACCTGCTCGGTGCAGGCCACCATCCCGGAGCTGCGCGAGGGCGGCTGGGTGTTCAAGAGCTCGATCAAGTACCTCCAGCCGGGCTGCGAGACCATCGGCGGCACCTCGGGTTCGCCGATCGTCAGCACCAGCACCGGTGAGGTGATCGGCGTGAACAACACCGGCAACGAGGACGGCGAGCGCTGCACGCTGAACAACCCGTGCGAGGTCGACGCCAACGGCAACATCACGGTCGACCAGGGCGCGGCGTACGGCCAGCAGACCTGGTGGTTCTACACCTGTCTGACCGCCAGCCGGACGCTCGACCTGAACAAGGCCGGCTGCCTGCTGCAGAAGCCGTGACCCCGTAGTACGGACGGCGGCCACCGCCCCAGGCCGCCGTCCGTACTGCGTACCTCTCCGGGCCGGAATTCCCGCAGGGGTGATGCTTGACACACGTGATCCGGTAGGGTCGCCGCCCATGGCAGTCGACTCCTCCACGCCCCGCCAAGCAACCCCGGAAAAGTGGCAGCACCCGTTGGGGGTGAAACCCCGCCTGGTCGCGGCCAGTGCGCTGATGCTCTTCCTGGAGCTCGCGCTGATCCGCTGGACCGGCTCGAACGTGGTCCACCTGAGCTACTTCTCGAACTTCGTGCTGCTCGGCTCGTTCCTCGGGATCGGCGTCGGCATCCTGCGCTCCAGCCGGGCCAAGCGGCTGCCGTACTACTCCCCGGTCATGCTCGGCCTGCTGGTCGCCGTGATCGCCTGGAAGCCGGTGACCGTCAACCGCGGCACGGATTCCAGCGTCATCTACTTCACCAGCCTGAACACCACCGGCCCGCCGACCTGGGTGATCCTGCCGATCATCTTCGTCGCGGCCGCGGTGGTGCTGGCCGGGCCGGCCGAGCTGGTCGGCCGCTGCTTCGCCGACCTGCCGCGCCTCACGGCGTACCGGTTCGACCTGATCGGCAGCCTGGTCGGGATCGTCGCCTTCACCGCGCTGTCGTTCCTGGGCGCGCCGCCGATCTGGTGGGGCGCTGATCGTCACGGTGATGTTCGCGGCGCTGATGCTGCCGAGGCCTCGTGGCCAGTACAAGGTGACCGCGACAGTGCTGAGCGCCACGCTGGTGCTCGCGCCGATGCTGGTGATGGTCGGCGTGCTGTTCCACGAGTCGACGCGGCCGGACAACAGCTGGTCGCCGTACTACAAGGTGCAGACGTCGGGATTCGACGTACCAGGGCGTCCCGCTGCTCACGATCACGGTGAACGGCGTACCGCACCAGCAGGCGATCCCGGCCGAGGCGCGGCTGCAGTGGGAGCCGCAGTACGGGCTGCCGTACGAGCGCGCGAACGTCGGCAAGACGCCGGGGAACGTGCTGATCATCGGCGCCGGCTCCGGCACCGACGTGGCCATCGCGCTGAACAACGGCGCGAAGCACGTCGACGCGGTCGAGATCGACCCGCGGATCCGCGACATCGGCAAGGCGAAGCACCCGGACCACCCGTACCAGGACCCGCGGGTGACCTCGCACATCAACGACGGGCGGGCGTTCCTGTCCCGGACCGACAAGAAGTACGACCTGATCCTGCTCGCGCTGCCGGACTCGCTGACGCTGGTGAACGGCGCGAGCTCGCTGCGGCTGGAGAGCTACCTGTTCACCCAGCAGGCGTTCGAGAGCGCCAAGGAGCACCTCAACCCGGGTGGCGCGTTCGCGATGTACAACTACTACCGCGAGACCTGGCTGATCGACCGGCTCGCGTTGACCGCGGAGAAGGCCTTCGGGCACAAGCCGTGTGTCGACAAGGTCGGCGACGGTCTGCAGCAGGCCGTGGTCACGGTCGGACTGACCGCAGCCGACCAGACCTGCGGCAGCAGTGGGCGGGTCCGACGGCGATCACGCCGCCGCCGGCGACCGACAACCGGCCGTTCCTGTACCTGTTCACCGACCGGATCCCGTCGCTGTACCTGATCACGCTCGGCCTGGTGCTCGTCGCCGGACTGATCGGCGTCGGGATCGCGGGCGGCGGTTCGTCGTACCGGCGGATGCGGCCCTACACCGACCTGTTCCTGCTCGGTGCCGGGTTCATGCTGCTGGAGACGAAGAGCATCACCGGGTTCGCGCTGCTGTTCGGTACGACGTGGGTGGTGAACGCGATCGTCTTCGCGGGCGTGCTGGTCGCCGTACTGGCCGCCGTCGAAGTCACCAGGCGGTTCAAGACACCACCGCTGAAGGTCATGTACGTGGTGCTGTTCGCCGGGCTGCTGCTGAGCTGGATCTTCCCGGACAGCTGGCTGCTCTCGATGCCGATCGCCGTTGCGGTTGCTGGTCGCGGTGGTGATCGCGTTCACTGCCGATCTTCGCGGCGAACGTGATCTTCGCGAAGCGGTTCACCGATACCGCCGACGGCACCGCGAGCTTCGGCGCGAACCTGCTCGGCGCGATGCTCGGTGGCTGCCTGGAGTACGCCGGTCTGCTGATCGGGTTCCACGGGCTGCTGATCATCGCCGCGGCCCTGTACCTCGGAGCCTTCCTGCTCCGCCCGAAGGCGGCAGCCGTCAGCTCCTGACCCAAGCGAAAGGGCCGGCTCTTTTGAACTGGTCCCCGGAAGTTGGACTGAGTTTCTCAGTTCCGACTTCCGGGGAGCAGTTTTATGCGTGTGAGTAGTTCGTTGTCTGAGTCGCAGCGTGCCGCGGCGATAGGGTTGTTCGAGTCGGAGTGGGGCTGGAGTGCGGCCGCGAAGCGGTTGGGGGTGAGCGAGCATGCTGTTCACCGGCTGTATGACCGGTGGCGGGTGCGTGGAGGTGGAGCGTTGGTGGTCAAGCCGACGAAGCGGGTTTTCTCGTTCGAGTTCAAGCTGGCCGTGGTGCGGCGGTTCTTGGCCGGTGAGACCAAGGTCGAGCTGGCCCGTGAGTTCGACTTGTCCTCGCCGAAGCTGATCGAGACCTGGGCGCGGAAGTTCCGTAACGAGGGCGAGGGCGGGTTGCGGCCCAAGCGTGCCGGGCGTCCACCGGTCTCGGGTCAGGCGCCGGATGGTGCCGGACAGGGCCGTGACGGCGAGTTGGAGCGGCTCCGCCGGGAGAACGAACGATTGCGGGCGGAGAACGCCTACCTGGGAAAATTGCGGGCCTTGAGGGCGCAAGAACGACGGTGAAGGTTCGTGCCGTCGTGTCTCTCAAGGCTGAACATCGCCTGGATGTGTTGTTGCAGGTCGCCGGACTGGCCCGGGCAACGTTCTTCTATCACCAGGCCCGCCTGGCACGGCCCGATCCGCGTGCTGGGCTGAAGGCCGCGATCACCGAGGTCTTCACCAGAAACCACGCCCGTTACGGGCATCGCCGGGTCCACCACGAACTGGTCAAGGCCGGCTGGCAGATCGCGAAGAAGACCGTGCTGAAGCTGATGCGGCAACTCGGGCTGATCTGCCGGGTCCGTCGCAAGAGACGCTATCTGTCGTATCAGGGCGAGACCGGCCAGGTCGCGGCGAACCTGCTAAACCGCGACTTCACCGCCGACGCACCGAACCAGAAATGGGTCACCGATGTCACCGAGTTCCGCATCGGCGACCACAAGCTCTACCTGTCACCGGTGATGGACCTGTTCTATGGCCAGATCATCGCCTACTCGCTCCAGACCTCGCCGAACCTGCACCTGACCAACAGCTCGCTGCGGGCCGCGCTGGCCACCCTCGACGAGGACGCTGCTCCGTTGGTGCACTCCGACCAGGGATTCCAGTACCAGCACGTCTCCTGGCAGCGTCTGCTGACCGAGGCCGGAGCAACCCAGTCGATGTCTCGCAAGGGCAACTGCTACGACAACGCCGTGATCGAGAACTTCTTCGGACACCTCAAAGAAGAAGCCTTCCACCACGTCCGCTACCTGACCATCGACGCGCTGGCCACGGCGCTGCACGACTACATCCACTGGTACAACCATGACCGCATCTCAACAAGACTCGAGGGCCTGAGCCCGGTGCAATACCGGACCCAGACCCTCGCGGCCTAGGCTCTTATCCAGCTAGTCCAACTTCCGGGGACCAGTTC
>CAVUFT010000001.1:0-451389 GCA_963740725.1 uncultured Actinomycetota bacterium | reverse complement strand
CAAGGCACGGACGGTACGACGCCTGGTGAGTGGTCGAGCTGGTGCGAATTCACCGTGCATGCGTTCTAGATCTGTACGCCTTCTAGACCTGCACGTCTTCTAGATCTGCAGGCTGGCGATCAGGCTGTCGATGAGGAAGCGGTAGCTGCGGTTCACCTCCTGGGGAAGCCCGAAGCAGCCGGCGCTCTCGAGGTTGGTGAAGCCATGGATCGCCGACCGCAGCGCACGGGCCGCGTCGATGCTCCGGGCGCCCCGCAACCCGAACCCGGCGAGGATGTCGAAGAGAACCTGCAAGGCCTCCTCGCCGGCCGCGCGGTCCTCCTCGTCATCGGCGGCGGCAGGCCGGATGGTCGCCGCGTGCCGGCCGGGGTGGTCAAGGACCCACCTTCGGTAGGCATCGGCGAACGCGTGGACCGCATCGGGACCGGACAGGCCGACGCAGGCTCGCGCCAACGCGGTCGCGAGTTCGTGTTTGGCCTGTACGGCGATGCCGCGGCGAAGCGCATCCAGGGACTCGATGTGCTTGTAGAGCGAGGGCGCCCGTACGCCGAGCCGCTCGGCCAGCAGCCCCATGGTCACGTTCGCCAGGCCGACCTCGTCGGCGAGGGCGGCGGCGGCCGACCACGACCGCCGCGGTCGAGGCCGGCCCTAGGCACGGTGCGTGCGCCGCGAGGAAGGGCAGGAGCCGAGCGCGACCGTCTCGTCGGGGAACTGGGTGTGCGGGTAGTGGCCCGCACCCTCGATCACCTCGAGCTTGGCGAGACCGGCCGGCATCGCCGCCACGATCGCCTCGCCCTCGGCCCGCGGGTCGGCCCAGTCGGGGTCGAGCGAGCCCTGGATGATCAGCGCGGGGCAGCGCACGTTCCCCAGCTGCTCCCCGGCGTCGACCGGCGCCGACCGGCCCATCTGCTGCAGCGCCTTCATCCGGCCCGGCTCGCCCAGCTTGGCCTCGTTGGCGCAGCTGGTCGGCCCAGTCGTCCGGCTTGCGGCCGGGAAGGCGACGTCGAGGTAGCTTGTGCCACCACGCACGCTGCCCAGCATGCCGGTCGCTCAACAGCCGGGTCATGCCGGTGCGGTAGCGCGTCACCCTGAGGTCGCCCAGCCTGATCGACTGCTCTGCGGGTGAACGGCGCGAGCTCGACGATGCCGTTGACCAGCTCGGGCGCCTGCGCCGCGGCGATGGTGACTGCGCCGCCCGAGATCGAGTGACCGACCAGCACCGCCGGGACCGCCGAGGTGACGGACCAGCGCGAGCAGGTCGCCGGCGATATCGGTGCGGGTGTAGCCCGGCCAGTCGCCGCTGGACTCGCCGCAGCCGCGCAGGTCGACCGCGGCCACCCGGTAGCCGGCCGCGACCAGGGGGGCACGACGAAGCGGTACGCGGCCCGGCTGTCGCCCATGCCGTGGGCCAGCACGACCAGCGGGCCGGCGCCGCTGACCTCGTAGGCGATGGTGCCGTCGTCGACGGTGAGATGTTCGGCCATGACAGACTCCTTGGCTCGCGTGGTTAGCTTTAAGCTAATTGCATTAGCCAAGGAGTGTCAAGGGAGGCTTTCAGGGGAGCTTGGCGAAGGCTCGGACCAACCTCTTCCGCTTTCCTTCCTTCCCTTGTCTTTTTGCTCAGCTCACTCTGGCGAAGGCTCGGACGGGGAAGGTCGCCAAGCCTTCGATGCGGGGTGGGGTGGCGGTGAAGGTGGCGCCGGTGGGTGGGAGGTGTGCCAGGCTGGTGAGGTGTTCGACGATCGGGAGACCGGCTGCGAGCAGGAGGGTGTGGGCGGGGCGGGTGCCGTCGGTCATGTCGTCGATGTTGGCTGCGTCGATGCCGACCAGCGCCGCCCCGTTGCGGATCAGGAACTCGGCGCCGTCGCGGGTCAGGAAGTGCGCGTCCTCGACGTACTGCGGAGTACCGAATCGCGCGTCGTCCCCGGTGTGCAGCAGCACCGCCTTGCCCCGGACGTCGTACGTCGCCAAGGCGTTCGCGTCGATCCCGAGCTTGCCGCTGTCCTCGACGCGGATGACGAGCGCTGGCAGGTCGGCCAGGCTCTCGAGCGGGAAACCGGTGAGGTCGTGGCCGTCGGCGTAGCGGTGGTTCGGACTGTCCAGATAGGTCCCGGTGTTCGCCACCATCGAGATCCGGCCGATCTCGAACTCGGTCCCTTCGGCGTAGATCTCCCGGGACGCCTCCCTCGTCAGATGAGTCGCGAGCTCGGGGCCCGGCAGATTCGGCAGGGTCACCATGCCATCGCGGATCACATGGCTCAGCTCGACGTACTGCGGACTGTCTTGCTCCTGGACTGTGCAGCCGGTCCACCGCGGGTGCCCTTGTGCGGCGCCTCGACGATCTCCAGGTTGGCCAGTACGACGTCGCCCGCCATCAACAGCCCGAGCGAGTCGAGGAACAGCTCCCCGACCTCAGCCTCACTCGGATTGGCATCCGCAACATCGACAAGGAACCCCTGCGCCTGCAGCCCACCCCCATTGGTGAACGTGACACTGGCATCGAACCGCGCGCGATAACTGGTCATACCTGGCATCCTCACCCATCCCTGCCCACCCTGGCACCGAATTCCACGCCATGATCAACCGGCGCACACTGCTCGCCTCGGCCCTGTCACTCACCGTCGCAGGCTGTGGCCAGAAGGAAGTTGCTGCGTAGTAGTGGACCGGTGCAGGTCCGGTACGGCGACGACGAGTCGCAGATCGCCGAGCTTCATCTGCCGCCGGGCGATGGGAAGGTCCCGGTGGCTGTGGTCATCCATGGCGGGTTCTGGATGAGCAGCTATGGGATGGAGCTGGCGACGCCGCTCGCGGAGGACCTGGCCCGCAACGGCATCGCCGGGTACGCGATCGAGTACCGCCGGATCGGCAACGGCGGCGGCTGGCCCGCCACCTTCGAGGACGTCGCCGCCGCGATCGACTCGCTTGCCTCCAGCCTCGGGTGGATCTCACGAAGGTGGTTGCCGTCGGCCACTCGGCGGGCGGGCAACTCGCGGTCTGGGCTGCTGGTCGCCCGGAGCTTCCGGTTGGCGCCCCGGGCGCCGGACCCCGCGTAGTACTGGCTGGAGCTATGTCGCAGGCCGGCGTACTCGATCTCGTGAACGCCTCCAACGAGCAAGTTGGCGGGGATGCGGTCCAGCAGTTCCTGGGTGCGTTGCCGTCAAAGGACCCAGCGCGCTACAAACTCGCATCGCCGTACGAGCAACTGCCGTTGAAGGTCCCGGTCGCGCTGATCCACGGCACCCGCGACGGCCAGGTCCCGATCGAACAGAGCCGCCGCTACGCCGCTGCCGCCACCAAGGCCGGCGACGCCGTCAAACTCACCGAGCTCCCGCACATCGGCCACTTCGAACTGATCGACCGCGACAACCAGCGTGGCAGACCTGTCGCGCCGAAACCCAACGCCTACTTACCCGCTGAGCACCCCTACATCGCACCATCTCCCGGTGACCCGGCGACCGCGCGGGCTCCCGGGATGGGGGAAAGAGAGCTGGACACGTGGGTTTCGGCGGCGGATGGCGCAGGTTGGCTTCGGCGGTGGACGAAGGCATTGGGTTCGGTGATGGGCAGAGTTCTCCTGTGGTGGGGACGGCCACTTAGGCGTCCGGGGTTGGGCGGGGTAGTGGCTTGTTTGGTTGTCGGCGGGTGTGGATGGGGTGGGTGCCGTTGTGGTCGACGTGGAATTGGTAGCCGTGGGGGCTGGTCCATTCGAGGGTGTGGGTGTTGATGCGGTGGACTGTCCAGTTGCCGTGGGTTTTGAGGCGGTGGCTGTAGCGGCGTTGGGGGACGAGGTTGTCGGTGCGGGTTTGGGGTTCGGGGTTTCCGGGGCGGTAGGGGGTGATGTGGTCGAGGTCGGTGGAGTTGGTGGTTTCGCCGGTGCCGTAGGGGAATTGTTCGGTGGGGTAGCGCAGGTTGATCTGGTCGCGGAGGCGGTCGGGGATTTCGTAGCTGTGGACGCTGATGGGGGTGTGGAGGTCGTTGACGGGGCGGACGACGATGCGGTGGTGGCCGAGGAGCTCTTCGAGTTGGTGGGTGTAGACGGGGCCGTAGCCTTCAATGCGGGCCGTGCCCTTGCCGGCGAGGAGGGTTTCGTCGGTGATGTGGATGGTGAGGACCGTTTGGAAGGTGCGGCGGCCGCGTTCGGGGTGGTCGCTTCGGATGGTTTCGAGCTTGCGGCGTAGTTCGAGGCGTGCGGCAGCGTCCATGCCCGCGGAGGCAGGGTCATCGTCGGACTCCGGTGGTTTGCTCGGGCCGCGTGGTTCGCCAAGGTGGGAGAGCTGACCGGGGCGCGATGGTTCCCCCGGGCCAGCCGGATCGGACGGCTGGCACAGGTCGGATGGATCGTGTAGGTCGGGTGAGCTGGGCAGTGGTTGGTGTTGATCGAGTGGATGGTTCGGCGTGTTCGGGTGTGGCGTGTCCCGGTCGGCCGCGTCTGCGGGGTCGGGCTCCGTGTCCGTGAGGGCGTCGTTGTTGTGCGCGTGGTAACCAGGTGCGGCTTCGAGTACGGCAGCAGGCGCCGTGGGGTTGTCTAGCGGATGATCCGGTGTGCTGGGGTGCGGAGTGTCTCGACCGGCCTCCTCGTCAAGGCCGGGTTCAGCAAGGTCGGCTGTGCTGACCCGGTCATCGCGGTAGGTCGTCGTGTTGCCGGGGCCGTCGTGCGGCGCGGGCTCGAAGTCGACCGGTCCGCAGCCGACCCTAGGAGCTTCGGCCCGGGCGCTCGCCGCCGGAGCGCTTTCGTCCTGAGCGCCCTCGACCGGATTGCGCTCTGCGGGCGCCGGCTCGGCCGCGGCAGGGGCGGGCTCGGTAGTGGCGGGCGCCGGCTCGGTAGTAGTGGGCGCGGGCTCGGCCGCGGCAGGCGCAGGCTCGGTAGGCGCGGGCTCGATGGGGGTCGGTTCGGTGTCGGCGAGGTGTTGGGCGGCGTGGAGGAGGTCGGCGGCTAGTTCGGGGTCGGAGAGGAGGCCGGTGGCTTTGGCGCGGCGTTGGTCGAGGGTGCTGGTGTCGCCGGTGGCCGCGAGGGCTTCGGCTAGTTGGGTGATGGTGGCGTAGACGGCTTTGATGTCACCGGTGGCACCTTTCACGAACAAGGTGGTGGTGCCGTGGTTGTCGGTGCGGCCGACCCAGACGCCGCGTTCCTTGGCTTTTGCTTCGGCTGCGGCTTGGGCGGCTTCGGGGTCGGCTTCCCAGATCGCGGTCTTCTTGATGTTGGCGAGT
This sequence comes from uncultured Actinomycetota bacterium, assembly GCA_963740725.1. Taxonomy (GTDB): domain Bacteria; phylum Actinomycetota; class Actinomycetes; order Propionibacteriales; family Kribbellaceae; genus Kribbella. Next base: position 446,181 of record CAVUFT010000001.1, on the reverse strand, counting down.
TGGTGGCCGGTGACGGTGTCGATGATGTCGGCGACGCGGTGGTCGACGATGCTCGCGGCTTCCAGCGACAGGGTGACGCAGTCCTGGGCGATCTGGCGGGCTTTCCATGGGGTGGCGTGGCCGGTCTGGACGCGTTCCCAGATGAGTGGGAACCGGGCGGGGAGGGCGAGGCATTGGCCGAGGTAGCGGGCGGCGGACACGGCGGAGACTCCGGTGACGGCGCCGTATTCGGCGGGGGCGAATTCGGCGATCTCGGGGCAGCCTTCGCCGCCGTAGACGTGGGCGCGTTCGCCACCGGGAAGGCCGGGGTTGTGGGTGGGGACCGGGTGGAGGGCGGCGTAGTGCTGGGCGAGCAGGATCTGGTCGAGTTCGCAGCGCCGTTGACGCGCATGGGCGGCTTCAACCCGGGCGAGGGTCTCGGCGGCGTCGCAGGTGGCGAACTCGGAGGGGAACATGTGTGGCTCTCCTCGGGCTTCTGTGGGTCTGCCGGTGACCGAGGAGGGCTTTTTGTTGTCTGGTTGGGTTGTGCGGTGTGTCGGCTCGTGAAATAGGCAACGCGCACGTGGTCGCGCTTTAGGTTCGGGAGTTGTCGAGACAACCGAACGGAAGGCGACGCACGTGCGCGTCACAACAGTATTTAACAGGATGTTGGGTCTGGATGGCGCCTCGGTGGCGGGTGTCGTGTTCACCGGGGCTGAGGCGGTCGTGACGGTGCGCCGCCTCACCAAGCTGCATCGGTGTCCTTGTGGGTGCAGGGTTCCTGGGCGTTATGACCGGTCGGTTCGCCGGTGGCGTCATGTTGATGCCTGCGGGATGAAGATGTGGCTGGAGGCCGAGGTCGCGCGGATCTGGTGTCCTGATTGCGAGCGGGTCCGCACCGAGGACGTGCCGTGGGCGCGACCGGCCGCGAGGCACTCGCGGGTCTTCGAAGACACTGTGTCGTGGTTGGCGACCCGGATGGACAAGACCAGCCTGGCGCAGTTGATGCGGTGCTCATGGGAGGCGGTCGACCGGATCGTTGGCCGGGTCGTGGTGGAGCGTCTCGACGACAGCCGGCTGAATGGTCTGGTCCGGATCGGGGTCGACGAAATCTCTTACCTGCGTGGGCATCGCTACCTGACCGTGGTTGTCGACCACGACTCCGGCCGGGTGGTGTGGGTCGGTAAAGGGCACGGGGTGGAGACGATTGCGGCGTTCTACCGGGAGCTGGGTTTCTTGCGCCGTCAGAGGCTGCGAGCGGTCACGATGGACGCCAGCGGGGCCTACATTTCGGTCACCCGGTCGATGGCGCCGCGAGCGGTGATCTGTATCGATCCGTTCCACGTCATCAAGTGGACCAACGAAGCACTCGATTCGGCGTTCCGTAACTCCGCGATCCCCACGTTGAAGGCCCAGATGAAGCAGGCCCGCACCAATGCGCCGTGGCGGAAAGCGCGGTTCGCCCTGCGAGCCGGGCGGCAAAAACTCCGGCAGGAACACCTCAAGATCCTCAAGGTCATCCGGGCCGAACGCACCGAGCTCCACCAGGTCTACCTGCTCAAAGAAGAACTCCGCGATCTGTTCCAGATCATTGATCCCAGCCAGGCCAGGACCTACCTCCACAGCTGGATCCAACGGGCCGCCGGCAGCGGCAGCGCTGCGTTCAGAAGCCTGTCCCAGAAGATCGTCCGGCACGCCGACGGCATCATCGCAGCCGTCGAACTCGGACTGTCGAACTCACGCAGCGAAGGCGTGAACACCAAAATCCGTGTCATCCAGCGCCGCGGCTACGGACACCCAAAAGCACAATCACTGGCCACGATGATCTACCTGTGCTGCAGCGGAATCCAGCTCTCCTTACCCACACAAAGGTGAGGAGAGCCACATGTGTTCGACTATACGCCGTTAGGTGCGGGGCAACAAACCAGCGAGGGCCTGTTTCGCCTTATCCACAAGGGGAAACGTCACACCCGACCAGACGGCAGAAACGTGTAATCGAAGGATGACGACAGAGATGTGAGCGGTCGTCAGGAGCATCGCAGCAGGTGGATGGCGAGGGCTCGACCCTGCGTGCGGGACAAAGGAGCGACCAGTGCGGGCCGATGCGGTGTCTCGCCGAGGTGATCGTCGCCCGCAGGTCTCCAAGTCACGACGAGTTCGAGGCGGGTGCTGGGCGGCCTTGTGCTCAGCTGAGGTCAGGGAGCAGTTCGCGGAGGGTGTCGATGGTGAAGGTGTGCAGGCTGGTGCCGTAGGAGATCCGGGTCGCGCCGGCGGTGATGAGGGCTGCGCGGCGGTCGGACCGTCGGGGGAGGCGTGGGCGTTGAGCGGCCCGCCGATGCTCGGTGGCCTAGCTCGGTGATCGATCTCGAGCGGCGCCAAGATCGGGTAGACGCAGTCGGCGCCGGCTCGGCGGTAGGCGCCGGCCGCGGGCGATCGCGTCGTCGACCGGCCGGCGTACAGGAAGGTGTCGATGCGCGCGTTGATGACCAGGTCGGCACCGGCGGCTGCCCGTACTGCGTTGAGGTAGTCGGCCTGCTGAGCAGGGTCCACGCAGCGCGTCGCCGACCGAGTCCTCCAGGTTGCAGCCGACCGCGCCGGTCTCCAGCAGCCGCTCGGCGAACTCCTTCGGGTCGAGCCCGTAGCCGGCCTCCATGTCGGCAGTGACCGGTACGTCGACCGCCCGGACGATGCGCGCGACCGCCTCGAACATCTCGGCGACGGGGTCAGCTGGCCGTCGTCGTACCCGAGCACTCGCGCGACCGCGCCGCTGCTGGTGGCGATCGCGGGGTAGCCGGCTTCGGCGATCGACCCGGGCGCTGACCGGGTCCCAGGCGTTCGGCAGGATCAGCGGGTTCGATCCGTGGTGCATCGCGCGGAAGAGTTCGGCCGGGCTCGGTGCAGTGGTCATCTGGGTCATCCTCGCGTTCGCGGTACGGGCAGTCGTAGTACGGGCAGTCGTAGTACGGGAAGGGCGCGGTCCGGCACGTCTTGGGAGACGGCCGGACCAGTTGCGGTTTCCAGGTGTGGCGGCTGGGGAGCTTCAGCTGGGGTCGTAGTGGCCGGGCTCGAGGCGGCCGGTGACGCCGACCCGGTTCCAGGCGTTGATCATGATGATCAGGCCGATCAGCTGGGCCAGTTCCTTGTCGTCGAAGGCGGCGGCCGCGGCTGCGTACACGTCGTCCGGGCACGTGGTCGACGCTGATCAGCGTGATCGCCTCGGTCAGCGCGAAGGCGGCCTTCTCCTGCTCGCTGAAGAACTTGGGGGCTTCCCGCCAGGCGGCGACGAGGTGCAGCTTCTGGTCCTGCTCGCCGGCGTGCTTGGCGTCGAGGGTGTGCATGTCCAGGCAGTACGCGCAGCCGTTCAGCTGCGAGGCGCGGATCCGGACCAGGTCGGCCAGCCGCGGGTCGAGCCCGGTGGCGGAGACCGCGTCCAGCTCGATCAGGGCCTTGTAGAACTCGGGGGCCAGGGTGGCGATCTTGACTCGGCGTTGTGTCGTCGTTGTGCTCATGTGGACAACGTTAGGCCCGGATCGGCCCAGGTGTATGGTCCACTTCCATGGAAGATACAAGGGGCCAATTCGGAGGCGAGGCGCAGACCTGCACCTGGACCTGTCCGGGCGCCGCGGCCGCGCGGACCTGGTCGAGGCCCTGCACGACTCGATCCGCACCGGCCGGCTCGCCGCCGGCACCCGCCTGCCGTCGTCCCGCACGCTCGCCAAGGACCTCGGCATCGCCCGCAACACAGTCGCCGACGCCTACGGCCAACTGGTCGCCGAGGGCTGGCTGACCTCCCGCCAGGGCTCCGGCACCGTCGTGGCCAGCCGTGCCGGTGACACCTTCGGTCCGCGCCGACCACTCCCCAGCAGGCTCCGGCCGAATTCCGGTATGACCTGACGCCCGGGTCGCCGGATGTTTCTACGTTTCCGCGGAGTGAGTGGTTGGCGGCGGCTCGGAAAGCGTTGCCTTCGGCACCTAATGACGCCTTCGGGTACGGCGATCCGCGGGGTCGGGTCGAGCTCCGCCGAAACCTGGCCGACTACCTCGCCCGGGCGCGCGGCGTACGGGCTGATCCGGAGCGGATCCTGATGTGCTCCGGTTACGTCCAGGCGCTCAACCTGCTGAGCGCCGTCCTGCGGGCGCGAGGCGCGACGACCATCGCGGTGGAGGAGTTCGGATACAGCCTGCACTGGGACGTGATCCGCTCGCGAGGGCTCGAGCCGGTGCCGGTGCCGGTCGACGAGTACGGCGTACGGTCCGATCTTCTGGTCGGTCAGGCCGCGTTGCTCACGCCGGCGCACCAGATGCCGACCGGGGTTCCGCTCGCGCCGGATCGGCGGGCGGCGGCGATCGAGTGGGCGCGGGAGACCGATGCGTTGCTGATCGAGGACGACTACGACGGCGAGTTCCGGTACGACCGGCAGCAGGTCGGCGCCTTGCAGGCCTTGGATCCCGAGCGAGTCGTCTACGCCGGTACGGCGAGCAAGAGCCTCGCGCCCGGGCTTCGGCTCGCCTGGATGGTCGTTGCCCGAGCAGCTGATGGAGCCGGTGCTCGAGGCCAAGCGCACAACAGATCTGCTTGTCAGCGACGCTCGACCAGTTGATCCTCGCCGAATTCATTGCCTCCGGCCACTATGACCGGCATGTACGGCGGTCGCGGCTGCACTACCGGCGTCGCCGCGACCAGCTGGTCGAGCTGCTCGCCGTCCGGGCTCCCGGGGTGAAGGTCGCCGGGATCTCGGCCGGCCTCCACGTGCTCCTCGACGTACCAGGGCAGGCGCTGGAGATGGTCGATCGCGCTGCCCGGCAGGGCTTGGGCATCGCCGCCCTCGACCGCTACCGCTTCGCGCCCGATCCAGAAGACCGCCAGGCGATCATCGTCGGCTACGGCACCCCACCGGACCACGCCTACAGCGGCGCCCTCGACCTGCTGTGCCAGGTGCTCGCTGTCTAGTTCAATCCTTCAGCCAAGGCGCGGATGTCTTCAGGTCCTACTCGGCAGCAGCCGCCGATGTATTCAGCTCCGGCGGCAGCCCAGCCGGGGGCGAGTGAGGAGGCGTCCGAAGCGTCGCCGGTCCAGCGCCGTCCTCCGGCATCCCATCCTTCGCCACTGTTGGGGTAGGCAACGACCGGCTTTCCGCTGGCGGCTGCTAGCTCGACGGCGTGCTGTACGTCTTCTGGTGCGCAGCAGTTGATGCCGATAGCAACGAGGTTCGAGCTGTCGACTGCGAACGCTGCTTCGAGCGGCTGAGCTGCGCGGGTCTGCGATCCTGCCGCGGAGTACGAAAGCCAAGCAGGGAAGGCGAATTCGTCGAGTAGCTCGATCAGGACTTCCGCCTCGTCGACGTCCGGGACGGTCTCGATCGCGAGCAGGTCGGGGCCTGCGGCAATCAGCAGTTCCATCCGCGGGCGATGGAAGTCGCGCAGGAAGGACTTGCCCACGCCGTACCGGCCTCGGTACTCCGATCCGTCGGCGAGCACCGCGCCGTACGGGCCGACCGAGGCCGCGACGAACCGCTGTACCCCGTCTCCAGCCAACTTGTCGCGGACCTGGCGGGCGATGGTGACGCTTGAGGTGATCAGCCGTTCGGCCTCGGCGCGGGATACGCCTGCCTTGGCGAAGCCGTCGACGCTTGCCTGATAGCTGGCTGTCGTTGCGAAGGTGGCGCCTGCTTCGTAGTACGAGCGATGAACGGCCGCGATCTCTTCAGGCGCGTCTTTCAACAGCCGCGCCGACCAGAGTGCGTCGGAGAGGTCGTGGCCGCGATCCTCCAGGGCGTTCGACATGCCTCCGTCGAGGATCTGCATCAGTTCTGGCTAACTAGTTCGAGCACTTCGTCGGCGCAGCCCCAGGAGAGCGTGACGCCGGAGCCGCCGTGGCCGTAGCAGTGGATGACGCGTTGGCCGGCCGCAGTACGGACAGACTCACACCGTACTTCGGGACGCGCCGGGCGCAGGCCGACTCGATGCCGGAGCACTTTCGCCTTGCGGAGTTGGGGAACGAACACGGCCGCGCGATCCAGGATCGCGGTCGCCGTCTTCGGGTCGACTGCCATGTCCCAGGTATCCGGCTGACTCGTGCCGCCGACGACGATGTCCTTGCCGCGAGGGAACACATAAACGAGGTCTTGCGGCCCTTCGTCGGCCATCAGCCACTCGGTGAGACCGAACTGCTCAACGGTCAGCACCTGACCGCGAACGGGCGTGACGGTCGGATCGCCAGCGGTCAGCCGCGCACCGAGTCCCGCGCAGTTGACGACGAGATCGGCGTCGGTGGGTAGTCCCGACAAGGCCGCTCGGGTCAGTGTTCCGCCAGCGGCCTCAAGGCGTTTCACCAAGTACGGCAGGTAGCTCGGCATCTCGATCACCGGCACGGTGAACGACCAGCCATCCTTGAACCCAGGCGGCGGCGATCCGACCCGACTGAAGTCGGTGAGCACGTCCGTCCAGACGGGATCAGGAGTAGCCGCCTGCTTGAACTCCCGTCCCCGCCGCAACTGCACCGAGCCTTCACTCTCGGCCAGCTTGCTGAACTCCTGATACGACGCCCGCGCCCACGCAGCGACGCGATCGACCGGCGCCGACAGATACGGATAACAGATCGCTCCCGCCACAGCCGACGTCGTCTCCAACGGCAAATCCCGCGCGAGCACAGCCACCTCGAACCCAGCCTCGGCCAACCGCACAGCACAACTCAGCCCGATCACCCCGGCACCCACCACGATCACGCGCATGCCCGCATTCTGTCCCGCCCCACCAAAACCCGCCACCACAACCGGACAGTTGCCTCCGGCACCGCGCTAGTGCAGGTCGACGGCCAGGGAGTAGAGGCGGGTGATTTGGGTGGGGCCGTTGTTGTCGTCGGACATCAAGTACAGCTGGCGGCGGCCGCCGGGGAGGTGGTCACCGAGCGCTAGGGCCTCGACGTTGTCCAGGAGGGGGTTGGGCTGGGGTTGTTTGGCTACTGCGCCTGCGGGTGGGCAGTTGACCAGGTCGAACAGGAGCTTCTTTTGCAGGAAGGTCTTCTCCGGTACGTCGGCCAGCGATGCCTCACGAGTGACATCAGCGGCGTGGTGGATGGAGACGGTGAAGACGCGGATGGTGTTGCCGACGCCGGGGGTGAAGGTGCGTTCCATCGAGATGAGTTCGTCGTGGTTGACCACTGCTAGCTCGACCAGGGCGAGGCCCGGGTCGGGCTTGTAGGCGTATTGGGCGACGGGGTGGTAGCTGTGGCCCGGCAGGCCGGCGTACCGGATGATGCGGTTTCTCGTGCGGCCGTCGGCGTCGGTGCCGTCGGGGGCGAGTGGGCCTTCCATCCCGGCGAACAGGCTGAACCCGTCGGGGCTGACCGCGAGCGACTCGAAGGTGGCGTTGGTGGTCGCCTCACCGGCCGGGGCGACCTGGAAGCGCGGCGGCACCGGCAGGGACGCAATCTCCTTGCCGTCCGACAAGCGGAAGCGGCGGATCGACGGTTCCTTCTCGGAGGTCGCCAAGATGGTCCGCCCGCCACGCTCCGCGACCAGCCCTTCGCCGTCGAAGTCAGCACCCGTGTACGGCGTACCGTCCGGGCGCTTGAGGATCGTCATGCTCTCGACCGCGGTGGTCGGTTTGCTGCTGATCGTCAGCCCGAAGACCCGCGCCGGAGTCGTCCCGACGTTGTCCACCAGCGCCAACGCATGCCCCGGCCGGGTCAGGTTCAACGCGGAAAGCCCGGCCACCGGCTGCCCGTCGTACGTGGTCTTGTCCAGGCTGTCCGTGAACCCGAGGAACCGCGCGTCCGGCGAACAACTCCCACCGCCGCCACCTCCGTGGGCACTCGCCGGTACTGCGGTGAGTGAGGCGGCCAGTACCACGGTCGCGACGATGGGTGTCTGCCAGCGCATCCGAATGCCTCCGTTGTCGACGTCGGTTTCCACCAAAACCTACGCCCGAGAACAATCGGTGAACGAACTACTCGACGGTGACCGACTTGGCGAGGTTGCGGGGCTTGTCCACATCGTGGCCGAGGGCGACCGAGGCGTGGTACGCCAGCAGCTGGAGCGGGATGGTGAGCAGGATCGGGTCGAGTTCCGGCTCGTTCTTCGGCACCCGGATCACCGCGGCCGCGCCGTCCGGTACGTCGACACCTTCGTGCGTCACGACGTACAGCGGGCCGGAGCGGGCCGCGATCTCGTGCAGCGCGCCGATGTTGCGGTCGAGCAGCTCGTCCTGCGGGACGATCGCGACCGTCGGTACGTCGGGGGAGATCAGCGCCAGCGGGCCGTGCTTCAGCTCGGAGGTCTGGTACGCCTCGGCGTGCCGGTACGAGATCTCCTTGAGCTTCTGCGCACCCTCGCGCGCGACCGGGTAGCCCCGGGTCCGCCCGACGAAGAAGATGCTTTCGTGCTTGGCCAGCCGGCCTGCGATCTCGGCGAGCTCGGTCTCGGTGTCGACGATCGCCTGGATCTGCGCGGGGATCTTCTTCAGCCCCTCGATCAGCCGGCGCCCGTCGGCCGGCGAGACGTCGCGGATCCGGCCGAGGTGGATGCCGAGCATCGCGAACGCGACGGCCATGTTGGTCAGCGCCTTCGTCGACGCGACCGAGACCTCCGGCCCGGCGTGCAGGTAGACGCCGCCGTCGACCTCGCGGGCGATGCTGGAGCCGACCGCGTTGACCAGACCGATCACCCGGCCGCCCTTGCGCTTCAGTTCCTGGACGGCGACCAGCGTGTCGAGCGTCTCGCCCGACTGGCTCACCGCGACGTACAAGGTGTCCCGCTCGACCACCGGGTTGCGGTAGCGGAACTCCGACGCCGGCTCCGCGTCAGCGGGAATCCGGGCCACCTCCTCGATGAACTGCGCGCCGAGCTGGCCCGCGTAGTACGCCGAACCGCAGCCGAGGATCTTGACCCGCTTGATCTCGCGAGCCTCCCGCGCGTCCATGTTCAGACCGCCCAGGTGCACGGTGTGGAAGCGCTCGTCGAGCCGGCCGCGGATCGCGCGCTGCACCGACTCGGGCTGCTCGTGGATCTCCTTGACCATGAAGTGCTCGTGCGCGCCGCGCTCGTACTCCTCGGCGGTCCACTCGACCGTCTTCTCGGTCTTGGTGGTCGCCCGGGCGTCCTGGGTGAAGGTGCGGTACCCGTCGGCGCGCACGGTCGCCAGCTCGCCGTCGTCCAGGTAGACGACCTGACGGGTGTAGCGGATCAGCGCGGCCGCGTCGGAGGCGACGTGCATCTCGCCGTCGCCGACGCCGAGGATCAGCGGGCTGCCGTTGCGGGCGACCACGATCCGGTCGGGGAAGTCCAGGTCGATCACGGCGATGCCGTAGGTGCCCTCGATCCGGCGCAGGGCGGCCAGCACCTTCTCCTCGAGCGTGTCGCCCGCGGCCTGCTCGATCAGGTGCGCGAGCACCTCGGTGTCGGTCTCGGAGCGCAGCTTGACGCCGGCGTCCTCCAGCTGGGCGCGCAGTACGCCGGCGTTGTCGAAGATGCCGTTGTGGACGACCGCGATCCGCTCGTTGCCGCTGGCGTGCGGGTGGGCGTTGTCCTTGCTCGGACCGCCGTGGGTGGCCCACCGGGTGTGCCCGATGCCGAGCTTGCCGCCGAACCGCTTCGGCAGCGACGCCTCCAGCTCACGGACCCGGCCGGCGTCCTTGTGCACGCGCAGCTCGCTCGAGCCGACCACCGCGACACCTGCCGAGTCGTAGCCGCGGTACTCCAGCCTGGCCAGTCCGTCGACCAGGATGGGCGCGGCCGGCTTGCTGCCGACGTACCCGACGATTCCGCACATAGAGGGTTGTCCTTCCAGACGGGAGATTGCTCAGCCGTAGACGATCCGTCGCAGCTGGCGGGTGGAGAGTTCAGGGGAGCGCACCGGCCAGTGCCGGAGCTCGACGCCGAGGCGGGCGAAGATCTCGTCGTTGCGGGCGCCGTAGGTCTGCAGCTCGCGGTGCCGGCGCCGGACGTACTCCTCGGTCGTCTCGGTGAAGTAGGCCAGCACGTCGGCGACGACGCGGCGAGCGTCGTCCGGGGTCAGCCCGGTGGTGCGGCTGACCTGCTCGACCAGTTCGTCACTCGGGACGCCTACCTCGGTCATCACCCGGTCTACTCTGCAGTCACTACAGGCGCAAAAGCCAAGAATCTGCCCGAAATCGGGCAAGAATCTTTCTTCAGAGTCTCAGGACTAGAAGAGTCGCAGGACGTCGGATTCCATGCCGCGGAGGGCGTCGTAGTCGACGGTGACGCACTCCAGGCCGCGGTCGGTGGCCAGGAACTGGGCCTGCGGCTTGATCAGCTGGGCGGCGAAGATGCCGCGGACCGGAGCGAGCAGCGGGTCGCGGTTCAGCAGTTCGACGTACCGGGTGAGCTGCTCGACGCCGTCGATCTCGCCGCGGCGCTTGATCTCGACCGCGACGTGCTTCCCGTCGGCGTCCCGGCAGAGCAGGTCGACGGGGCCGATCGCGGTCGGATACTCACGGCGTACCAGCGTGAAGCCCTCGCCGAAGGTGGTGACGTGCTCGGCCAGCAGCTCCTGGAGGTGCGCCTCGACGCCGTCCTTGATCAGCCCGGGGTCCAGGCCCAGCTCGTACGACGTATCGCTGAGCACCTCCTTGAAGGTGATCCGCAGCTCCTCGCCGGCCTTGTTCGTGACGCTCCAGACGCCGTCTTCCTCCGTCAGCTTGCACGGGGGAGACATCCAGTTCAGCGGCTTGTACGAACCGCCGTCGGCGTGGATCAGGACGGAGCCGTCCGCCTTCACCATCAGCAGCCGCGGCGCCATCGGAAGATGGGCGGTCAGCCGGCCGGAGTAGTCCACGGAGCAATGAGCAATCACCAGGCGCACGAGAAAACACCGTAGTCCACTCGGTACTGCGGCGCAGTGGCGGCTGGCCGGGTGAGGGTGGGACGCTGCTGGGATGAAGCCGAAGATCAGTCTGAAAGCGCGGCTCGCGTACGACGACGTGGCCAAGGGGCTGGCCGACGCCGGGGTGGTCGAGGGCAGCATGTTCGGGATGCCCTGCCTGAAGATCGAGAAGAAGATGCTCGGCGGGCTGTACGGCGACGCGATGACGTTCAAGTTGCCGCCGGAACCGCGCGAAGAGGCCCTTGCGCTCGAAGGCGCCGAGCCTTTCGATCCGGGGATGGGGCGGCCGATGAAGGAGTGGGTCGTGGTTCCGCTCGAACACAGCGCTACCTGGCCGAAGTACGCGGAGCTCGCGATGGAGTTCGTCACCGGATGAACCTGATGTGCCCGGCCCGGATCCTGCTGCTGCCCGGCGACGTGCTGGAGCCGGCGTCGGGGAGCGGATCGCGCAGGTGTACGCCGGGTCGTTCGAGGTGGCGGCCGGGACCCGGCTGGCCGATCAGCTGGGCGTCCAGCTGACCGTCGTACCGGATCTCGTCGAGGGGGAGTTGCAGGCGATCGCGGACCTGCATCGCGGCGAGACCGTGGTGGTGCTCGGCCTCGATCTCGGGCTGCGGTTGCCGGCCTTGGTGGAGCACACCGGTGACGGGTGGACCCGGGTTCCGACGGACAACGAGGTGACGCTGGCGGCGTACGAGCAGGCGGCGGAGAAGTTCCGGGAGTCGATCCCGCACGGGCCGAGCGAGACGATGGATCGCTGGCTGGACCGGATCGGGGAGCTGGTCCCGGTCGGTGCGACTGTGCTGGAGATCGGGCAGTGGGACCGGCCGCGGACGCGGTCGAGCTGGAGCGAACGCGGCTATCGCGTCCGGCGTACTGACGCCGCTGGCTCTTTTGTCGAGATGATCCGGGCCGACGGTTTTGCCGCCGACCAGCTGAACGCGATCACCGACGACTTCGGCGGACCCTACGACCTGATCTTCGCCGACGCCGTCTTCCTGCACTTCGACCGGGCCGAGCTGACCTCCGTACTCCGAAAAGCTCGCCGGGCGGCGCCGCATCTCGCCTTCACCACCCGCGAGGGCGAAGGCGTCGAATGGTCCAACCGCTTCCTCGACCTCCCACGACACTTCACGCTGTGGCAGGAAGCAACCCCTGCGCGACCTCCTCACCGACACCGGCTGGACGGTCACGCGACCTGGACACGCGCACCAGACCCGCGCCGGCGGCTGGTTCTACATCCTCGCCGAGCCGCGGCTGCCGCATGATCCGGGCCGGCGTCATCCTGCTCTCCGACCAGGGCATCGCCGCGATCGAGCGCGTCCGGGGCGGCCTCGTCTACTTCACGCTGCCCGGCGGCGGCTCGAACCGGGCGAGACCCCGGCGGAGGCCGCCGGCGCGAGGCCTTCGAGGAGCTCGGCTGTCGTTGTGAAGCTCGCCGGCCTGGTCGCCGTCGTGAACTTCCGCGAGCACCACCCAGCACTACTACCTCGCCGAGCGCGCCGAGCGGCGAGTTCGGCACCGGCACCGGCGCGGAGATGACAGCCCCGCCGACTCCCGAGCCAGGCAGCTACCGCGCCGTCTGGGTCCCACCCGACCAACCCGACCTGAAGCCGGCGCCGATCGCCGAGCGCTCACCGCCTCGCCCGACCCCGACCAGCTCCTCGCGACCTGGCTCACCGAGCCGCCCACCTTCGACGAGGCCCCGCGGGGCTTGGACAGGCAACTGCGGTCTTGAACATGTCACGACCTGTCCAAGCCGCAGTTCCCTGTCCGACCCCGAGATCGGCCGCAGTCGTGTGAGGTTGGCCTCGGGGGTGATGCAGCTCATGGGCGGACCAGTGTGGCGACTGGCACACTGCGAGCCATGGCTCGCGAACTGAAGACGGTGGGTGTGGTCGGTCTCGGCACGATGGGTGCCGGTATCGCGGAGGTGTTCGCCCGGCACGGGCTGAGCGTGGTCGGCGTGGAGCGCGACGAGCAGGCGGTCGAGCGCGGCCGCGGGCACATCCAGCACTCGACCGACCGGGCGGTCAAGCGCGGCAAGCTGTCCGTCGAGGACCAGCAGGCGCTCTTCGACCGGGTCACGTTCGCCACCGAGATCGAGGCGCTGGCCGACTGCGACCTGGTGATCGAGGCCGTCATCGAGCGGCTCGAGCTGAAGCGCGAGATCTTCTCCGCGCTCGACAAGGTGGTCCGCGAGGACGCGATCCTCGCCACCAACACCTCCTCGCCTGTCGGTCACCGAGATCTCCGTCGCCACCCAGCGCCCGCGCCGCGTGGTCGGCATGCACTTCTTCAACCCGGCGCCGGTGCAGGAGTTCGTCGAGGTGATCAAGACCGTCGTCACCGAGCCGGACGTGGTCGACGACGTCTCCGAACTCGCCCGCCGGCTCGACAAGGTCCCGGTGGTCGCGGCCGACCGCGCCGGCTTCATCGCGAACGCGCTGCTGTTCGGCTACCTGAACCACGCCGTCTCGATGGTCGAGTCGCGCTACGCGACCCGCGAGGACGTCGACGCGGCGATGCGGCTGGGCTGCGGCTACCCGATGGGTCCGCTGGCGCTGCTCGACCTGATCGGCCTCGACACGGCGTACGAGATCCTCGACACGATGTACAAGCAGGGCCGCAACCGGCTGCACGCGCCGGCCCCGATCCTCAAGCAGATGGTCACCGCGGGTCTGCTCGGCCGCAAGACCGGCCGCGGCTTCTACACCTACGAGTCGGCCGATTCCCCGGTCGTGGTCGACGACGACCTGACCCCGAAGGTCTCCGAGGACACCGCCCCCGTACGCCGGGTGCAGCAGGTCGGCGTGGTCGGCTCGGGCACGATGGCCGTCGGCATCATCGAGGTCTGCGCCAAGGCCGGCTACGACGTCCTGTACGTCGCGCGCGGCACCGAGAAGGTCGACAAGGTCCGGGCCGGGCTGGAACGCTCGCTGGAGAAGGGCGTCCAGCGCGGCAAGCTCTCCGCCGAGGACCGCGACGCGGCCCTGCGCCGGATCGTCGGTACGTCGAAGCTCGACGACCTCGCGTCGGCCGATCTGGTGATCGAGGCCGTCGTCGAGGAACTCAGCGTGAAGCAGGCGCTGTTCGAGACGTTCGACGAGATCTGCAAGCCGGGCGCGATCCTGGCCACCACGACCTCCAGCCTGCCGGTGATCGACCTGGCGATGGCGACCAAGCGTCCCGCGGACGTGGTCGGTCTGCACTTCTTCAACCCGGCGCCGGTGATGAAGCTGGTCGAGGTGGTCAGCACGGTCAGCACCTCGCCGGAGGTCGCGGACGCGGTCGCCGCGGTAGCCGTTGCTGCCGGCAAGCACCCGGTGCGCTGCGGCGACCGGGCCGGCTTCATCGTGAACGCGCTGCTCTTCCCGTACCTGAACGACGCGGTCCGGATGCTCGAGGCGCACTACGCGGGCGTCGACGACATCGACGCCGCGATGAAGCTCGGCTGCCGCCTCCCGATGGGCCCGTTCGAACTCCTCGACGTGGTCGGCCTGGATGTGTCTTTGGCGATCCAGCGCACCCTCTACCTGGAGTTCCGCGAGCCCGGCTTCGCCCCGGCGCCTCTGCTGGAGCACCTGGTCACGGCTGGCTACCTGGGCCGCAAGACCGGCCGCGGCTTCCGCGACTACTCAAGCTGAACCAATAGCCGTGGGAGACTCCACGGCTATGGCTTATGTCCGGCCCGGAGTGCCGCTCAAGCAAGCTCTGTTCTCGGTGGCCTACCAGCTGATCGTGGTCTGGGTAGGCCTCGGGCTGATTGCGATGCCTGGCGTGGTCGGTGCCGACTGGCCCGGCTGGACCTCCACGATGGTGCTGGTGGTCCTCCTCGCGCTGCCGACGGCCGCAGTACTGCTCGTGGTGTCGCCAGGCGCGAGCAGAGTTGCCCGTTGGATCGCGGTCGTTGCCGTCGGCGCCCTTCTGCTCCGCCTGCTCTGGAGCCTGTACGACGTGGGGTCGGCGCTGCTGATCGCCGCGTTGCCGGTGCTCGGGCTGATTGCTGCTGCGGTGCTGCTCCTGGTGTATTCATGGCCGAGGGCAACTAGTTGGGCGTTGCGGGATATCGCGCACAGCCGTGGTTGGCGGGTCGTCAAGGACCTCGATCTCGCGTTGCCCGTGCTGCCGCTGCCGGTTGGCAGGACCTGGGTCGCGCGCAACGTAGTACAGGCTCCTGCTGGTACTGCCTTTGAGCTCAGGTGGCTGGAGTGGCATGGGGTGGTGTGCCGCCGGCGCAGGGTGTCCGTGTTCGTCGCGACCCTGCGGACGGCGTTGCCGCCGATGGAGGTGCGGCAGGGGAGTGGGCTGACCCGGTCCGATCTGTCGCTGGAAAGCGGTGAGTTCAACCGGTCGTTCGACGTGATCGGCGAGGACCCGCGCTACGTGATGTCCGTGCTGCATCCGCGCGCGATGCAGGCCCTGCTCGACGCCCGCCCGATCGGGTTGGCCATCGCGGAGGAGGCGCTCGTCCTGTACGACGCGGCCTCGTTGACCCCGGAGTCCTTGGTGCGTGGGCTGTCCGCGATCGAGCGGATCCAGGTCCCGGCGCACGTCTTCGCCGACTTCGGCCACCGTCCTGTCCAGCGGGCGAAGGGGCTGCGCTTCACCGGCCCGGGGTTCAATCGGTCGCCGCTGGCGACCCTGGGACGTATCGTCAGCCTGGGGAGCGGATTGCTCGCCGTCACCTTGGCCGCGTGCCTGGCGGCTGCGGCGGCGGAAAGCCGGGCGAACGGCGTACCGTTCGATCCGCCCCGGTCGGTCTCCACCTTGCTGATCACCGTCGCCGTGCTGGTGGTGCTCTCGATCCTCGGCGCTGTGGCTGCGCGGCCTCACGGCTCCGCGTTGGCGTAGTCGCCGCAGGGGCCGCCGCCGATGGCTTCGGTCAGGTTCGTGGTGCGGCGGTCCGGGCGGACGAGCGGGTTGTAGAAGGCGGCGATCTCGGTGCTGTCTTCGGGGACGTAGTGGAAGATCAGCGAGCGACGGAAGCGGTCGGCACTCGTGTTCGGGCGGGAGCCGTGCACGACGCTGCCGTGGAAGAAGAGCACGTCGCCGGCCTTCATCCGAGTCTGCACCTTGCTGAGACCGTCGGGAATCGGTACTTCGACGTTGGTGAACGACTCGCTGAGATCGGCTTCCTCCGGGCAGACCAGTTCGACCCGATGCGACCCCGGTACGACGGCCAGTCCGCCGTTCTCCGCGTCGACGTCGTCCACCGCGATCCACGCGGCCAGACAGGTCTCGGGATGCGCCCGCAGGAACGTGTTGTCCTGGTGCATCGCCTGCCCGCGAGCACCCGGCGGCTTGAAGTAGAACATCGACTGGGCGCCGAGCGCCGGACCGATCAGCGCGGTGACCACATCGAGGATCCGGCTGTCCAGCATCAACTCCAGCGCCAGCCGGCCGGCCTCGACATCGGTCCGCCGATGCGGGTGGACGAACCGCGGGTAGCGCGCCAGCGGGTCGTCATCCGGTACGCCGTCGTCGATCGCCAGCGAGTGGTCGACCGCAACCTGCCCCATGTAGGCAGCCCTGAGTGCGGCGATCTCGGCCTGGCTGAGCAGTCCGGGGACCTGGACGATGCCGTCCCGTTCGTACACCTCTTCGACAGTGCTTGTCATGGCTCCAGTCTGGCCGGGCACCGTCGTGGAGTGGATAGTCTATCGAGCTGTGAACCTTCGAGATCCTGCTGAGTCTTTCACTCCGACGGTCCGCCGGTTGCTGGCCGACGAGTTCGACGAGGGTGCCGGCTATTCGACGTACCGGTCTCGTGGCACCACCGACTACCTGCTGATCCACACCCTCGGCGGGCGCGGGCATTTCGGTGAGCTCTTCGCCGATCCGGGCGTCACCACGCTGGTGCGACCCGGGACGCTGCACGACTACGGAGTCGAGCCTTCGTTGCAGCGCTGGCACTTTCTCTTCGCGCATTTCCATCCCAAGCCGGACTGGCTGCCGCTGCTCGACTGGCCGGAGGTTGCCCCCGGCATCCATCAGCTCACCGCCGGCGACCAGGCCTTCGACCGGATCACCGAGAACCTGCACGCCTGTGTCCGCTACCAGCACAGCGTCCTTCCGCACGGCGAACTCCTCAGCCTGAACTCCCTCGAGGCCGCCCTGCTCTGGTGCGACACCCAGAACCCGTCGGCCGCCCAGATCGACGACCGCCTGCTCCGCGCCATCGAATACATCGACCGCGACCTCCGCGCCGACCTCGACGTAGCAGTCCTGGCCCGTACGGCGAACCTCTCGGTCTCCCGCTTCGCCCACCTCTTCCGCGCCCAACTCGGCGTCACCCCTCAACGCTTCGTCGAACGCCGCCGCCTGGACGCCGCCGCCCGCCTCCTGGAACTCACCACCCGCCCCATCAGCGCGATCGCCGCCGAAGTCGGCTTCACCAACCCCCTCTACTTCTCCACCCGCTTCCGTCACCACACATCCCGTTCCCCAACCACCTACCGCGCCCGCTGACCTGTTGGTTCTACGCTGCTGCCATGAATCCACGTTCTGGCCTGGCCGCGCTGGCCGTGCTCGCTGTTGTCGGACTCGCCGCTTGTGCTCCGGAAGACGAAGCCTCCGGTGGTGCCACCACCCCGCCGGCAGCCGACGCATGTAGCAAGGACCAGCTGGCGCTCAAGACCGCCGGGACGCTGGCTGTCGCGACCGACAAACCGGCGTACGAGCCGTGGTTCTCGGCCAACGACCCGGCCAACGGGAAGGGTTATGAGTCGGCTGTCACCTATGCGGTGGCGAAGAAGCTTGGGTTCGAGACCGCCGACGTGAAGTGGCAGACCGTGCAGTTCAACGCCGCCTTCGCGCCCGGACCGAAGAAGTTCGACTTCGATGTGAACCAGGTGTCGATCTCTGATGACCGGCGCAAGGCCGTCGACTTCTCGACCGGGTACTACGACGTACGGCAGACCGTGATCACCACGGCCGGCAGCAAGATCGCGAACGCCAAGTCCGTCGCGGATCTGGTCGACGCCAAGCTCGGGGCTCAGGTCGGGACGACGAGCTACACCGCGTTGCGCGACATCATCAAGCCGAAGCCCGCGCCCGGGGTTTACGACAGCAATGACTTGGCTGTGCAGGCGCTGAAGAACAAGCAGTTGGACGGGATTGTGGTGGATCTGCCGACTGGGTTCTACATGACCGCGGCCCAGCTCGACAACGGGAAGATCGTGGGGCAGTTGCCGGCTAGCTCGGACAAGCCTGAGCAGTTCGGGTTCGTGCTGGAGAAGGGGTCGAAGCTGACCGCTTGTCTGTCGCAGGCGGTGGATGCGCTGCGCGGTGACGGGACGCTGACCCGGCTGCAGGAGCAGTTCCTCACCGCGGAAGGCGCACCGGAGCTCTCGTGAGCGAAGCGCCTTCCAGTGAGTGGCAGCCGTCCGCGCTGCAGTTGGAGCGGATGGCGTATCGGCGGAGTCGCGCCCGGCGGTCCACTGCGATCGCCGGGATCAGCTCCGTCGTACTAGTGGTCCTCGTTGTCGTCGGGGTCGGCTCGACGCCGGGCTGGCCGCGGGTACGGGAGACGTTCTTCAATTTCCATCGCGGCTGGGAAGCCTTGCCCGTGGTCGCGCAGGGACTCTGGCTGAACGTCCGGGTGATGCTGATCTGCGCGGTGCTCATCGTGATCTTCGGGATGACGCTGGCGATCATGCGGACCTTGCGTGGAGCGATCTTCTTCCCGCTGCGGGTGTTCGCGGCGGCGTACACCGATGTGTTCCGAGGGCTGCCGTTGCTGCTGGTGATCTTCCTGCTCGGCTTCGGCGTACCGGCACTGCAATTGCGCGGTCTGCCCAACCAGGCGGTGATCTGGGGTGGCGCCGCGCTGGTGCTCACCTACTCGTCGTACGTGGCTGAGGTGTTTCGCGCGGGCATCGAGTCGGTCCACCCGTCGCAGCGCGCGGCGGCCCGGTCGCTCGGTTTGTCGTACCGGCAGACCTTGCGCTTCGTAGTACTGCCTCAGGCCGTACGCCGGGTACTGCCGCCGCTGCTCAACGACTTCGTCTCGCTGCAGAAGGACTCGGGCCTCATCGCCGTGCTCGGGGTCATCGACGCGATCCGGGCGGCGCAGCTCGAAACGGCCGAGGACTTCAACTTCACCCCGTACGTCGTGGCGGGGCTGCTGTTCGTCGCGCTGACGATCCCGCTGACCAGGCTGACCGATTGGGTCGCACGGCGGCAGGGCTGGTACGGCGCCGGGGGAGGTGTGGTGTGAGCCTGCTGTCCATCCGCGACGTGCGGAAATCGTTTGGTCCGGCTGTGGTGCTGGATCGCTTCAGCCTGGAGGTCGAGGCCGGCGAGTGCGTCGTCCTCATCGGCGCCTCCGGATCCGGCAAATCGACGTTGCTCCGCTGCGTCAACCTGCTGGAGACCGTCGACGACGGTGTGATCGAACTCGACGGCCGCGACATCACCGACCCGCGCGTCAACGCCGACCAGGTCCGTTCCGGCATCGGCATCGTCTTCCAGGCCTACAACCTCTTCCCGCACCTCTCGGTCCTGGACAACGTGACCCTCGCTCCCATCCGCGTCCACGGCGTACCCCGAGACGTTGCCCGCACCCGAGCCCTGGAAATGCTCGACCGAGTAGGCCTCTCCGCCAAAGCAACAGCTCGCCCCGACGACCTCTCCGGCGGCCAACAACAACGCGCCGCCATCGCCCGAGCCCTGGTCAACTCACCCAAGCTGATGCTCCTGGACGAGGTCACCTCAGCTCTGGACCCGGAACTGGTCGGTGAGGTCCTAGACCTGCTCCGCTCACTCAAGTCCGACGGCATGACCATGCTGCTGTGTACTCACGAGATGGCCTTCGCCCGCGACGTCGCCGACAAGGTCTGCTTCCTCGACAACGGCCGCCCGCTGGAGGTCGGCCCGCCCTCCCAAGTGCTGCATAACCCTGTGGAGCCGCGCACGCAGGAGTTTCTCCGCCGGATCCGCCTCTGAGGTCTCGTCCCGATCGACAGGCAATAGTCGCTGGTCAACCCGCTCGCCACGCTCACCGAAGTGCCGGGCGGCCGTAGTACGGGCCCTATTTCCTGTCGATCGGGACGAACCCTCGCTGCCTGAGCGCCTCGCGGATCGTGGCGATCACCCATTCCGGTTCGAAGACCACCTGGTGGTAGGTGAATCTCAAGACCAGCCACCCGGCGGCCACCAATTCGTCGTACCGGCGGCAGTCGGCAGCGAAGTCCCTGCTCGACCCGTGGAACTCGTATCCCTCCGCCTCGACCGCGATCTCGGTCTGCCGATGGCCGAGATCCACCCGAGCGCGGAACTTTCCCCGCCTGACCACGACCTGCGGCTCGAACCCCTCAATAGCCAGCCTGTACTACGAGCGCGCGCAGCATCGACTCCAGGAAACTCTCCGACAGCCCGTCGCAAGAGCCGCCACCGCACGAGCGTTCCTCGATCCCGGCCCCCGCATCGCTTCCGCCGCGGCGAGCAGCAACGGGCGGTTCAGTCTCCGGGCCAGACCCGCATCGGCGACCGCGAGCGCCTGATCGAAGGGCAAGATCCGACCGCAATCAAGCACCGTCCGGAGCAACGAGGTCAACCGGCACCGCTGATCTCTTCGGATCGACCGGAGCCCAGTGCAGAACCGCAGGCGGCCCTGGGCGAGGGCGGCGCTTCCTCGGCAGAGTGATGTGCGGCTTCTCCGGCGCCGCGAGCAGAGGCAGTTCCCAGGCGACCGCCGCACTCAGGTGGGAGACCAGTTCCGTCGTATGCGATCGCAACCCGCCTGGCCGTCGACGGACCAGGCAGTCCGTACACCCCTTTCGCCAACCGCACCACAATGCCCGACCTCACCGCTTCCGCCAGTTCTCGCTTGGGGATCGTGCGAGTCAGCTGAGCGAAGCCGGCCCGCCCGCCGAGCCTCGCCAACAGATCAGGCAGCGACTCCACCGGCTGCTCTCCGATCTCCATCGGCCGATCTTGCCGGTTGATGCCGCACCCGCGCCGAAGTTCATCCACAGGTTGTCCCGATCGACAGGCAATAGTCCCCGTACTACGGCCGCCCGGCGCTCCGGTGAGCGTGCCAAGCGGCCTGAGCAGCGACTATTGCCTGTCGTTCGGGACGCTTGGGCCTACTATCGGCGAATGCTTCTGACTCGGGGATTGGCCATGGCAATCGTTCTGGTGCTCGCGCTGGAGGGTGCTCGAAAGACAAGACGCGACTCCTCACCGGAGCCACCCGCTCCGGTCCACCGTCCGCCACCACGCCGTCGACCTCCGCTCCTTCCGACCTCTGCAGCTGGTCCGACCTCCACGCCTGGCAAGACGGTCTCACGGCCACCACCGGCCCGACCGGGGCGGTCAGAACCCCCGCCCACTCGACCGGCAAGGTCGACCCGGCCGGCGTCGTCGTACCGCTGAACGGGGTCGCCGACGCCCAGCTCGTCTGGAACATGGAAGACCCGGAAGCTCCCGACGACCCGGCCGTCACCGTCGCCCGCCGAGCCGAGGCCCTTACCCTCCTCGGCCGCAGCTCGACCCAGGCTCCATGGACCAACCGCGCCAAGCTCGACAGCGCCCTGGCCGGCTTGATCGCCCCCGGCGTCCTGGACGCAGGCACGGTCGCCAAGTGGAGCAACCCCAAGAAGTCCCCAACTCTCGCAGGTCCGCTCCGCTACCTCGTCTCCCCAGCCATCGGCACAGCCGACCGCGTGCAGGTCCTCATGTGCGTAGACCTCCACAGCGCCTACCCAGAAGCCCCAACCAACCCAGACGGGCGCTCGCCGGTGGTCCGCACCTGGACCGTCAGCAACAAAACCGGCCCCTGGAAAGCCATCGCCTTCGAACAACATCCCACCAACGACAAAACCAGAACCCCCGCCTTCAACACCCACTGCGAAAACCCCAGCTAACCCTGAAAGCAAGGTTCAGCGGGATGACAAGTAGGTGAGGACGGCCATTACTCGGCGGTTGTCGTCTTCTGAGGGTGGTAGGTCGAGCTTGGCGAAGATGTTGTTGGTGTGCTTCGAGACTGCCTTCTCGGTGACGAAGAGGGCGGCCGCGATCGCGGCGTTGGAGCGGCCTTCGGCCATCAGGCCCAGTACTTCGGACTCGCGCGGGGTGAGCCGGCCGATCGGCTCGTCGCGGGTGTTGCGGGCCAGCAGTTGGCCGATCACGTCCGGGTCCATCGCGGTGCCGCCGCCGGCGACCCGGCGGACGGAGTCCAGGAAGTCGGCCACGTTCGAGACGCGGTCCTTCAGCAGATAGCCGACGGCCCCGCCGCCGCCGGTCAGCAGTTCGCGGGCGTAGAGCTGCTCGACGTACTGCGACAGCACGAGGATCGGCAGCCCGGGGACCTGGCGCCGGGCCTCGATCGCGGACTTCAGGCCCTCGTCGGTGAAGGTCGGGGGCAGCCGGACGTCGACGACGGCCACGTCCGGCCGGTGCTCGACGAGCGCCGGGACCAGCCGGGGGCCGTTGTCGACGGCTTCCACGACCTCGAAGTCGTGGGCTTCCAGCAGGCGGATCAAGCCGTCCCGGAGGAGGGCGTGATCTTCAGCGATGACGACTCGCAAGGCAACTCCATGATCACGGTGGTCGGCCCGCCGGTCGGGCTGGCCACCGTCAACGTACCGTCGAAGGCGTTCAGCCGCCGCTCGATTCCGTGCAAACCGCCGCCGGGCCGGACCGTGGCGCCGCCCACACCGTCGTCGCCGACGAGGATGTGCAGCCGCTCGTGCTCGTGGGTGATCTGGATCCAGGCCGTCGTCGCGGCCGAGTGCTTGACGATGTTGGCCAGCGCCTCGGCGACCGCGAAGTACGCCGCGGACTCCACCGGCGCGGGCGGCCGGCCCGGCAGCTCGATGGTGACGTCGACCTTGAACGGGCAGCTCAGCGCGAGCGCCTTCACCGCGCCTTCGAGGCCGCGGTCGGCCAGCACCGGCGGGTGGATGCCGCGCACGAGGTCGCGCAGCTCCGACAGCGCAGTACTGGCTGATTCGCGGGCCTCGGTGAGCAGTGCGGCGGCCTGGGCCGGGTCGCGGTTGACCATCTCCTCGGCCATCCCGAGGTTCATGCTGAGTGCGGCCAGCCGGGCCTGGGCGCCGTCGTGCAGGTCACGCTCGATCCGGCGCAGCTCGGCCGCCTGGGTGTCGACGGTCTCGGCGCGGGACTCGGACAGCTCGCGGACCCGGATCGCCAGCTTGGCGCTCTCGGTGGGGCCGAGCAGCGACCGCCCGATGTAGGCGTCGGCCTTGAGCAGCCGCTCGCCGACGGCGTACCAGATCAGGAACGCGACCAGGCCGAGCGGCACCATCCCGAAGCTCTCCCAGAAGCTGAGCGTGATCAGCCCGCCGAACGGCTCGGTCGAACACCCCGTCCGGCGTCACGCCGACGAGCAGCGGGTAGACCAGGTAGAACACGGTGGCCAGGAAGAACACTGCGGACAGCAGCGCCAGGGTGAACCCGACGACCGCGTTGACCAGCAGCCAGGCGATGTCGCGCCAGGTGGCCGGGTCGGTCAGCGTCGTGCGCAGCCACATCAGGATGCCGGGCAGCGGCGGCTTCTTGTACGGCCGGGGGATGGCTTCGCCGGTGATGCTCGGCGAACATCACCCGGTGGCAGTTCGCGAACCAGCGGGCCGCCGGGACGAACACGAGCAGCAACGGGATGCCGACCCAGACCGCGATCAGCGGCACGGCGACGACGTTGAGCACGAAGAAGGCGATGCCGATCTCGGCCAGCACGGCCAGGAACGAGCGCGACGAACGGCTGCGCCAGGCGCGGGAACCGCATCGGCGCCTTGGGCGGCGCTTGGGTGATCGTCATCGTATCTTCTCCCGTAGGTCGAGGCCGAGCGGACCCGGCTCCCACCATCATGACGGAGCGTCAGCTCGTCTTCAGTGGAGCTAGACCCACTCTTTCCGGGGGCCTTACCCCCAGCGGTCGGGGGTCTAGCCCCGCTGTTTTCGTGTCGCGTCGCGGAGAGGCTGGATGGCGTACGCTGGCCGAGGCTGTTCGCCTAGGCCTTCCCACCGCTCTGAGATGAGGCCTGATGGCACAGCCCGTCGTTGCTCCCGCCCGGCCCAAAAACGAGTTCCCGGGGAAGCGATTTCTCGCCCCTGTTGCGCGAGGTCAAGGAAGCCGGGCTGCTCGAGCGCCGGACGGCGTCGTACGTGATCGCCATCACCCTGAACGTCGCGCTGCTCGCCGCGACCTGGGCCGGCATCGTCCTGCTCGGCAACTCCTGGCTGCAGCTGCTGCTCGCCCTGCCGCTGGCCGTTTTCACCACCCGGGCAGCGTTCTTCGGCCACGACGCCGGCCACCAGCAGATCGGCAGCTCGCGCAAGTGGCACGACTGGCTCGGGCATGCTGCACGGCGACCTCCTCTGCGGGATGAGCTACGGCTGGTGGAACGACAAGCACAACCGGCACCACGCCAACCCGAACCACACCGACAAGGATCCGGACGTCGGCGAGGGCGTGCTGGTCTGGACGCTCGAGCAGGCCGAGGGCCGGACCGGGCTGCACGGCTGGCTGACCCGCAACCAGGCCAGGATCTTCTTCCCGCTGCTCACCCTCGAAGGCCTGAACCTGAAGGTCTCGAGCGTCCTCTTCCTGCTCGGCAAGCCGCAACTGCCGGCAGGCCCGGATCGAGCTCGGCCTGATGGCCGCCCACCTCGGCCTGTACTTCGGGGCGCTGTTCCTGATCATGTCGCCGGGCAAGGCGATCGCCTTCGCCGCGCTGCACCACGCGCTCTTCGGGCTGCACCTCGGCAGCGTCTTCGCCCCGAACCACAAGGGCATGGAGATGCCCGACGACGACAGCAACTGGGGCCACCTGGAGAAGCAGGTGCTGACCTCGCGCAACGTCCGGGGCGGCCTGGTCACCGACTGGATGATGGGCGGCCTGAACTACCAGATCGAGCACCACCTGTTCCCGAGCATGCCGCGGGCGAACCTGCGCTTCGCGCAGCCGATCGTCGAGTCGTACTGCGAGACGCATCGGGATGCCGTACCTGTCAGCACCGGCGTGATCGAGTCGTACCGGATGGGCCTCGGCCACATGCACGAGGTCGGCAGCGCGCTTCGATCCGAGCACGCCGCGCGCGGCATCTGAGCATTCGCTAAGAAAAGGCGCTCGGCACTCGGTGTAGGGCAGCGACCCCGGACAGTTTCGGCTACGGTCATCGGTCTCGGGGCCGACCCCTACCAGGGAGACCTGCATGACCGATACGTCCGGTATGAGTCGTCGCGGCCTGCTCGGAGCCGTCGCCGGCGTCACCGCCGCCACCGCCCTGCCCGCAGTACCGGCCTGGGCAGCCGATGACCAGCGACCAGGAGCGGTACGCCGTCCGTCGCTCGACAAGTACGACCGCCAGATCGTCAACGGGCTGTCCTCGGACCGGGCGCTGCGCCACCTGCAGACCCTGTCCGAGACGATCGGCCCGCGGATCGGCGGCACGGCCAGCGAGAAGCGGGCCGCCGACTACCTCGCCGACCAGCTCGACCGGTTCGGCTACCGGACCCGGCTGGAGCCGTTCCCGGTGGCGGACAAGTTCCTCGCGCAGATCGGTGACGTACGCAACCTTCTGCCGAACGACGTGTGCTGGCAGGCCGGAGCCGCGCCCGGTGGCAAGCTCGACGTCACAGTCCAAGGCCCTGCTCGGGACGTCGGTCCGGCGACAGCACCGGTCTGGCCTGCCGATGTCACCGGTGCAGTGGTGCTGGCGGACGACACTGCGGCAGCGCGGCCAGCTTTCGTCGCAGAGGCTGCCGCGCGAGGCGCTGTCGCCGTAGTACTGCTTCCTCCTGACGGCGTGTTTCCACGGCGGGCCTCGGCGTTCTCGCCGGCTGGGCTGACGGACGCGCCGATCCCAGTGGTCGGCGTCGCCCAGGTGCAGAAGCGCTTGCTGCGTGAGGCGCTCGCGGTGGTGCCATCGCTGCCGTTGGAGATCAGTACTGCGGCGCACCGCGGCCTGATCTCGAACAACGTGATCGGTGAGCGTCGCGGACGGGGGAGTAGCTCGCCGATCGTCATGGTGTCCGGGCACTACGACACGGTGATCGGTGCACCGGGCGCCAACGACGACGGCTCGGGGACCGTGCTGACGCTGGAGATCGCGCGGGTGATGAGCAAGCTGTCGACCGATGCGACGCTGCGATTCGCCTTGTGGGGTTCGGAGGAGCAGGGGCTGATTGGGTCCCGCTACCACGTGGCGCAGCTGGCGCAGGACCAGCGCGACCGGCATCTCGCCGTCTTCCAGAACGACATGGTGGCGACGAGCTGGGATCCCGCGATCGTCTACTGGTTGCTGTCCTTCGACGGACTGGCGAACGCGGCGACGGACGCAGTACGGGCGTCGGCTCAGCGACTCGGGTACGAGCCGCAACTGGTCGGGCCGGTACTGCGTGGCCCGTCCGATCACCAGTCCTTCCAGGAGGTCGGTATCGCGGCCGCGAACTTCTCCTGGCGAGGCGAGTCGTCGCCGGCACTGCTGGAGCCGCCGTACCACTCGCCCGAGGACACCATCGCCAAGAACGTCAGCCTGGAACGTCTCCAGGTCTCCATGGAACTCATCGGCACCGCTGCCTACTCGCTGGCCCGGCGCCTCTGATCGCTCGAGCTGCTGTTCGTCGGCACCGCGCACGGATCGCGTGGTGCCGACGGATAGGCTCGGGGGTGTGTCGCCCCGGAAGAGAAGGCCCTCGAAACACACGCGGCCGGTCAGCGACCGGCCGTTGATGGGTGGGCATCAGGTCCGGGAGTCGCATGCCGACGGCGACTGGATGGTGCGCCAGGTGTCCGGGTCGGCGTCCACCAAGGCGTACCGCTGTCCGGGCTGCGACCAGCAGATCTTCCCGGCGACGCCGCACGTCGTGGTCTGGCCGGAGAACCCGAGCCTGCTCTCGGCGATCGGCGGGGGACAGTCACTGGACGAGCGCCGCCACTGGCACACAGCCTGCTGGCAACGCCGGCGTTGATTTCGTTGCGAGGAAGGTGTCGATGAAGCTCCCGGTCACGGCGTACGGCGAGAGTGGTTCACCGGTCGTGGTGATGCACGGTCTGTTCGGTTCCGGGCGGAACTGGATGACGGCCGCGCGGCGACTGGCGTCCGCGCATCGGGTGTATGCGTTCGACCTGCGCAACCACGGGACCTCGCCGCACGTCGACACGATGAGCTACCCGGAGATGGCCGCGGACGTCCAGGAGACGATCGCCGACCTCGGTGTCGGCCCGGTCGCGCTGGTCGGCCACTCGATGGGCGGCAAGACCGCAATGGTCACCGCACTGCAGTACCCCGAGGTGGTCGAGCGGCTGATCGTCGTCGACGCGGCCCCCGTCGCCTACCCGCCGGCGTTCACCGAATACGCCCGCGCGATGCGCACGGCAGACCTCTCGAACATCCAGCGCCGCGCCGACGTAGAAGCCCAACTGGTCGACGCCGTCGACTCACCCGGCACCCGAGCCTTCCTCCTCCAGAACCTCATCCTCGACAGCGAAGGCGCCCGCTGGCGCCCCAACCTCCCCGTCATCGAGGCCGCCCTCCCCGAAATCTCCGGCTGGCCGGACATCACCGGCACCTACGAGGGCCCCACCCTCTTCGTCTACGGCGGCAAGTCGGACTACGTCCAGCTAGACCACCGCGCCACCATCGCCGCCTACTTCCCCCAAGTCCAGTACGCCGAAATCCCCGAAGCCGGCCACTGGGTCCACGCCGAACGCCTCGACGACTTCCTGACCACCATCACCCCGTTTCTCGCCTAACCACCGACGGGCAGGTCACTCGGGCGCATTGATGGTGGGGAGGGGGTATTGGATCCAGCCGCCGATGTCGGTGCGGCCGGCTTTGAGGGCGGCGGTGCGGGCGCCTTGGTTGTTGGCGTGGATGGTGCCGACGAGGAAGGGGTGGTCGTCGGGGAGGTTCCGCGCGAGCAGTGTGCTGAGGTGTGAGCCGTAGCCGCGGCCGCGGTAGGTCGCCGCGAGGATGATGTCCTGGACCGTGTACGCCGGGAGGCCGAGGTCATGTCCTTCGACTTTGGCCCCGATGTAGCCGGCCCAGGCTCCGTCGGCCAGGACGTCGAAGAGGTGGCCGTCCTTGACCGTGTCCTCCAGGTTGTCGCGAGCCTGCAGCCGCGCTTGCTCGGGGTGATCCGGATGAGCCGCGTCGACAGCGTCGTACGCCGCCTGGGCGAGCTCGTAGTTGGCCAAGGACGTCGCCTTCACCAAGGTCAGCTCTGACGGCACAGGCTCGCCCGCGCGACGTAGTACGGACAGAGGACCGGCCAGGAATCGCCTGTCTGGCAGGGTTTC
This sequence comes from uncultured Actinomycetota bacterium, assembly GCA_963740725.1. Taxonomy (GTDB): domain Bacteria; phylum Actinomycetota; class Actinomycetes; order Propionibacteriales; family Kribbellaceae; genus Kribbella. Next base: position 418,087 of record CAVUFT010000001.1, on the reverse strand, counting down.
CGGGAAAGCGCCGGATGGCTCGGAGCTCCAGAGTCGCAGGTACGCCGGGGCGAGCGAGCCGAAATACTTCAGGGCCGCTTCGGCCGCCAAAGGCAGATCTCCCACCTGCAAAGGGCGGCTCAGCGCAGACGCGTCGACGAACGGCTTCGTCGGATCGCCACCCTCGTACCGCATGCTCAACATCACGTGCTGATCGGCCGCGACCTGCACCCACCGGTTGAACATGAGCTCGATCGGCCGGCCGGGCGCGAACCGTTCGGTCCGCAGCCGGGCGATCTCCGGATCGACCATCAGCTCGATGTCGAGCTCGTGATGCTTGGTCAGCAGGTCGAGCCGGAGTTCGTCGTCGACCCAGCCACGGGTCACTGGATGCTGGGCAGGGAGGCTGGACTCGGCCAGCTCCCGGGCAGTCGGTGTAGTTGTCATCACCGCCGAGGAAACGCGAACGCCCCGCAACCGTCAAGCAGGTTTCGGTTGCGGGGCGTTGCGTCAGGACGCGTCGGCCTTGCGGACCCACACCTCGCGGATGATCAACAGGATGGCGGCCGCCGTCGGGATCGCGAGCAGCGCGCCGACCACACCGAGCAGCGCGCCACCGAGCAGCGCGGCGATCACCGTCACCGCGCCGGGGATGTCGACCGCGCGGCGCATGATCCGCGGCGCCACCACGTAGTTCTCGATCTGCTGGTAGATCACGCCGTACACCAGGCAGGCGAGACCGACCCAGACGCTGTCGGTCAGCCCGATCAGCGTGATGATCACGCAGCCGATCAGCCCGCCGACCATCGGGATGAAGTCGGTGAAGACGATCACGATCGCCAGCGCCACGGCGTACTGACCGAGGCCGACGATCTCCAGGAAGATGAACGAGCAGACCCCGGCGGTGATCGCGACCAGGAACTGACCGCTGACGTACCCGCCGACCCGGCCGAGCACCTCGTCGCCGAGGATCGAAACCCGGTTTCGCCGGCTGGCCGGGACCAGGCTGTACGCCGCGCGCTTGACCGTCGGCAGCGAAGCGAGGAAGTACAGCGTCAGGATCAGGATCGTGAACGCCGAGAACAGCGCGTTCGCGACCACCTTGCCGACGCCGAGCACCCCGCCGAACGCCTTCTGCGCCAGCGCCGGATCCTGGATGTAGTCCTTCGCCTTGTCGATGAAGTGGTACTTGGTCGTCCAGGCTGGTCAGCGTCTTCGACTTCGGCAGCAGGTCGAGCCAGTCGGGCGCGTTCTTGATCAGTCCGTCGATCTGGTCCGTCACCACCGGCACGATCGCGAAGCCGACGCCGACGACCGCAGGCACCACCAGCAGGAACACGACGCCCACCGAGAGGCCGCGTTTCAGTCCGCGCCGCATGAACCACTCGACCAGCGGGTTCAGCCCGACCGCGATGAACATCGAGACGATCAGCAGGATCAGCACCGACCTGGCCTGGCCGAGCGCGTGCCACAAACCCCACGCGACCAGTACGCCGAGGGCGGCGCAGAAGCCGAAGACGAACGGGTTCGACCGGCGCAGCGGCGGCCCGGGCGCACCCATGCCTTCCGACGGGTGCCGCTCGTCGATCAGTAGTTCGCCCACCAGATTGTCCGCCTCATCGACATCGGCATCCGCCCGGGCGGCATCCGCACTCGCCCGCACGGCGGCAGCACTCGTCCGTACGACGTCCGCGTCCGCCCGATCGGCGTCCTCGTCGGCCCGTACTGCGTCTGCTTCGGCCGAGCGCGCCGAGGTCTTCGCCTCCTCGGCCGAGACCTCGGCTTCGTCGGCGGACTGCTCGGCGTCGTCAGCTGCTGCTGCAGCTTCCGCTGCAGCAGCCTTCGCTTCCTTGGTGGCTGCTTCGATCGCTGCGATGTCGCCGGCCGACTTGTCGTCGTCGGTCGACGTCACCTCTTGTCCTTCTGGGCCTTGGAGTCACCCTCGTCCGCCACCTTGTCGGCTCCGAGCTCGTCATCGGTGTCGTCGTCGACCTCGGCGTCATCGGCGGACAGGTCCACGTCGGCCGGCTTGGCGTCGGTCTCGGTCGTCGGTGGACTTACCGTTCAGGCCGTCGAGGCGGAACTCGTCGATCCGGGTCTCGTCGCGCGGCTCCTCGGTCCGGGCCGGCTGGAGGCTCGAGGCGTCGAAGGTCGCGGTGTCGACCCGCAGACCCGTGTCGATCCGGGTCTCGTCGACCCGGGCGCCGCCCGCGTCGGCGCCGGTGAACGGCGAGGTCCCGGCGTACGGGCCGGCGGTCGTCCCGAAGCTGCTCTCCTTCGCCGGCGACCCGCCGTACGAGCTGTCGCTGCTCGACGGGCTGTAGGAGCTCTCCGGCGTGGTGTAGGAGGTGTCCGGCGCGGAGTACGAGGTGTCGGGCGCGGAGTACGAGCCGATGTTCGGGTACGACGGGGTGTCGGTCGCCGGGGCGCCGAACGGGCTCTCGCCGCGGCCGAACGGGCTGTCCGTGCTGCTGGCCGTCGGTGCGGCCGGCGGGGTGGTGCCGCCGGCGTTGAACGGCGTGTATGTCGGGGCGGCGGTCTCCGAGTCGAGCTCGGCGGCCTGGCGCGCGATGTTGCCGGCGATCTCGTTCAGCCCGGCGATCTGGGCCAGGATGCCGTCGCGGCGCTTCGCGAGCCGCTCGGTCTCGCGGGCGACGATCGTCCGGGACCGCTCCGCCTCGTCGGCGGCGTTGGCCAGCTCGGCCTCGGAACGGGTCCGCGCGGTGGTCTGCAGCTGCTCGGCCTCGCGACGGGCGCGGGCCAGCGTGCGCTCGGCCGACTCCTCGGCCTGGGCGCGGATCTTGGCCGCCTGCGCGGTGGCCTCGGCGACGCGACGCTCGGACGCCTCGGCTGCCTCGCGCATCTGGGTGGTCAGGTTCTCGGTGTCGCTGGCGATCTGGGAGTGCTTGTCGGCCAGCTCCTTCGCCTGCTGCTCGCGCTCGTCGGCGAGCCGGGCGCGCAGAGCGGCGGACTCGCGCTGGATCGCGGTGCGGATCTTCTCCGCCTCGTGCAGCGCGCCGTTCTTCAGCGTGCTGGACTGCGACTCGGCCGTCAGCTGCAGCTGCTCCGCCTTGCGACGGGCGGCCGCGAGCACCTCGGCGGCCTCGGTCTCGGCCGTACGACGGATCTCCGCGGCGTCGCCCTCGGCCGTGCGGCGGAGGCTGTCGGACTCGTTCAGCGCGACCGTGCGGATGTCCTGCGCCTCGCGCTCACCGGTCGCCCGGGTCGAGGCTGCTTCCTTGGACGCGGCGGCCCGGAGCTCGTCTGCTTCACGCTTGGCCTCTTCCAGCGCCTCGGAGGCCTGGTCCTGGGCCAGCCGGAGGATCTGCGCGGCGCGGTCACCGAGACCGGCGTACGACGGGTTGGCGCTGGCCTCGAGCTGGCGCTTGGCCTCGTCGAGTTGGCGTTGCAGTGGCGCCGAGTTGTTCTGCAGCTCGTCCGCCCGGTTGCGCGCTTCGGCAAGCTGCGCCTCCAGCGCGCGGACGTAGTCGTCCACTGCCTGCTTGTCGTACCCGCGCCGACCGACGGGGAAGCCCCCGGCAGCGGTCGCCGTACGGTCGAAGAACGGCAGGCTCGACTCGTCAGCCATCCCCAAGTTCCCTTCTAGGCGGCTCGGATGAAATCCCCACCCTAGAGCCTGTCAGAACCACCCCTCCATCACCTAACCGGGTCTGTGCATAACCCCAGGTGAAGAGACAGAAAGCACAGAAACAACCGAAGGAAGCGCGTGGTTGCGGTGCGCCGGCCGTCCCCTGGCGGTGCGTGGTGAAGCGTCAGCGGTTGCGGAAGCGGTTGATTTTGTCTGCGTGTTGGGCGCGGAGGTCGGGGTTGGTGACGCCCAGGCCCTCGGTGGGGGCCAGGGTGAGGACGCCGACCTTGCCCTGGTGGAGATTGCGGTGGACGTCGTACGCCGCCTGGGCCGTCTCCTCGAGCGGGTAGACCTTCGACACCGTCGGGTGGACCATGCCCTTGGCAATCAGCCGGTTCGCCTCCCACGCCTCGCGGTAGTTCGCGAAGTGGGAGCCGATGATCCGCTTCAGGTTCATCCACAGATACCGGTTGTCGTACTCGTGCATGAACCCCGTCGTCGAAGCACAAGTGACGATCGTCCCGCCCTTGCGCGCCACATAGACCGACGCTCCGAACGTGTCCCGCCCCGGGTGCTCGAACACGATGTCCGGATCGTCCCCACCGGTCAGCTCGCGGATCTTCGCGCCGAGCCGCTTCCATTCCTTCTGGTCCTGCGTCGTCTCGTCGGACCAGAACCGATACCCCTCGGCCGACCGGTCGATGATCAGCTCCGCGCCCATCGCCCGGCAGATCTCCGCCTTCTCCGGCGACGACACCACGCAGACCGGGATCGCCCCGCCGTTCAACGCGAACTGAGTCGCATACGACCCGAGCCCGCCCGAAGCACCCCAGACCAGTACGACGTCGCCCTGCTTCATGTTGGCGCCGTTCGACGACACCAGTTGCCGGTACGCCGTGGAGTTCACCAACCCGGGTGACGCGGCTTCCTCCCAGGTGAGGTGCGCCGGCTTCGGCATCAGCTGGTTCGACTTCACCAGCGCGATCTCGGCCAGGCCGCCGAAGTTGGTCTCGAAGCCCCAGATCCGCTGCTCGGAGTCCATCATCGTGTCGTTGTGCCCGTCGGGCGATTCCAGCTCGACCGACAGGCAGTGCGCGACCACCTCGTCGCCCGGCTTCCACGCGTTCACGCCCGGCCCGGTCCGCAGTACGACGCCGGACAGGTCGGAGCCGACCACGTGGTACGGCAGATCGTGGCGGGCCGTCAGCGGCGACAACTTCCCGTACCGCTTGAGGAAACTGAAGGTCGAGACCGGCTCGAAGATCGAGGTCCAGACCGTGTTGTAGTTGATCGCGCTCGCCATCACCGCGACCAGCGCCTCGCCCGGCCCGAGCTCGGGCGTCGGTACGTCGTCCAGGTGCAGGCTCTTGCGCGGATCCTTCTCCCGGCTCTCCAGACCCTCGAACATGGTCGCCTCGTCGGCGTGCACGGTGATGCCCCGATAGTGCTCGGGCACCTCCAGCTCACCGATCGCCGCGTAGTCTCCGGCCAGGCGGCGTCGAGGATCTGCTTCACGTCGTACCTCCGAAACGGATGGCGTCGAGGATCTGCTTCACCCTGTGCGCGACGCCGGTGGCGCCCGGCACGCACCTCGCGGCGTGGAGAGCGCCAACGTGCTCCGCATCGCTGACACCTCTACCGCCGCGATGCACGCACCTGGACACCACCGTCGTTCGCGCCACAGGGTGGACCGGACACTACCGACGAGTATGCCCGCCTCGCAGCGGTCTGTGACCTACTTCGCAGCCGTTGAGACGACTGTCACTTTCTCAGTCCAGTGCGTCAGGTGGTCTTATCAACCACTTGGCTTTCGATGTCAGGACAGCCGGGTATGCAAGCGGACCTGGGTGAACCCCTCGCCGGACCGGATCTGGACCAGGTCGCAGAGCTGGTTGGCCAGCCAGACGCCCCGCCCGCCGAGCCCGTCGACCGGCGGCAGCACCCGCCCGACCAGCAGGTCGTCGATCCGCCCCTGGTCGGCCACGTCGACCACCAGATTCCCGTCCGACGCCCACAGCGACAGCGTCCCGCGCCCGCCGCCGAACCTGATGCTGTTCGTGCAGATCTCGTGCAACGCCAGCGCAAGATCGTCGAGCCGCTCGCCGGACAAGCCGCGCAACCGCGCCCGCACAGTCAGCCAATGCCGCACCACGCCCAGCTCGGCCAGCCCGAATTCAAGCCTTTCCCCGTACGCCGGTACGCCGGGCAACCGTGTCCGGAAAGCCTCCTCCACCTTCGCGCGCTCGAACCCACCCGAGTGGTTCTCGGCGATCGACGCGGTCGCCATCGAGACGTCGTACGGGCAGAGGAGCCGGAAATCGCGGGCGGTCTCGAAGGCGACGTTGAGCAGTGCCTCGTGCAGTACGGCCTCGTCGAATTCGACCTCGGTGCGCCCCGGATAGCCGGGTTCGCCGATGCCGCGGACCGGGCGCCCGGCGTACTGGTCGAGCAGGTCCGCGCCACACCGGGATGATCCGGGCCGGGTTGCGGCCGACGGTGGTGATGTCGAGGAAGGTCACCTGGTCCGCCGCGGACCCGAGAGCCGAACGCAGCTTGGTGATCCGGGCCGGTGGGAGTGCTACGAGCAAGGCTTCGTTTCGGGCCAGCCCGTCGTAGAGGAAGGGCGCTGCCTGCTGCACGAACTCGTCGTCGTCGTGATAGACGAAAGCGTCGTGCGAGAAGCCGTCAGGGACGCCGTGCAGGGATTCCGTAGCGCTGTCGGTCAGCACCCAAACAGACTAGTCCTGTACTGGCGAGTCGGCTCAGTGAGCGGCCGGTTCGACCAGTTCGATCAGCACGCCGCCGCCTGAGCGGGGGTGCACGAAGTTGATCCGCGAGCCGGCCGTGCCGCGCCGCGGCTCGTCGTACAGGAGCTCGGCGCCGCGTTCGCGCAGGGTCGCCGAGACCGCGTCGATGTCGCGGACCCGGTAGGCGATCTGCTGGATGCCCGGGCCGCGCTGGTTCAGGAACTTGGCGATCGGGGAGTCGTCGGACAGCGGCGCGAGCAGCTGGATCGACGAACCGGAGTCGCCGACCGAGAGCATCGCCTCGCGCACGCCCTGGCCCTCGTTGATCTCCTCGTGCGTCACGGTCATCCCGAACACGTCCGCGTAGTACTGCACCGCCGCGTCGAAGTCCGGCACGGCGATACCGACGTGGTCGATCGCCTCGAACAAGGTCAGCGTCCCGGTTCCGTTCTCCATGTGCCCAAGGTTGGCCCACCGAAGGCCTTGAATCCAACGAGTGTGACCCGATCGACAACCACGTACCAGTGCACCCGCAGGTATCGTGACAAACATGTCTGACGCCACTCGCAGCTCGCAGCACACCAGTGTCATCGTCGCCGGCGCACGCACCCCGATCGGGCGCTTGCTGGGCGGCCTCAAAGGCTTCACCGGCGCCGAGCTCGGTGGCTTCGCGATCAAGGCCGCGCTGGAGAAGTCCGGCGTCGCGCCGGACCAGGTCGAGTACGTGATCATGGGCCAGGTGCTGCAGGCCGGCGCCGGTCAGATCGCCGCCCGGCAGGCCGCGGTCAAGGGTGGCATCCCGATGAATGTGCCCGCGATCACCATCAACAAGGTCTGCCTGTCCGGCCTGAACGCGATCGCGCTGGCCGACCAGCTGATCCGCGCCGGCGAGTACGACGTGGTGGTGGCCGGCGGGATGGAGTCGATGACGAACGCCCCGCACCTGCTGCCGAAGTCGCGGGAAGGCTTCAAGTACGGCGAGGTGACGATGGTCGACTCGATGGCGTTCGACGGACTCTGGGACGCCTTCACCGACCAGGCGATGGGTGCGCTCACCGACGACGTGAACAACAGCGGACTCGAGCTGACCCGCCAGGAGCAGGACGAGTTCGCCGTCCGCTCCCACCAGCGCGCTGCTGAGGCGTGGAAGAACGGCCTGTACGCCGACGAGGTGGTGCCGGTCGAGGTGCCGCAGCGCAAGGGCGACCCGATCGTGATCGATTCCGACGAAGGCGTTCGCGCGGACACCTCCCTCGAAGTACTGGGGAAGCTGCGGCCGGCCTTCGGCAAGGACGGGACGATCACCGCGGGTTCCTCGTCGCCGATCTCCGACGGCGGGTGCGCCGTTGTCGTGATGAGCAAGGCGAAGGCGGAGGAGCTCGGGCTGACCTGGCTGGCCGAGATCGGCGCGCACGGGTCGGTGGCGGGTCCGGATTCGTCGCTGCAGTCGCAGCCGGCCAACGCGATCGCGAAGGCCTGCTCGAAGGAAGGCATCGAGCCTGGCGCTCTCGACCTGATCGAGATCAACGAGGCCTTCGCTTCCGTCGGGATCGCGAGCACGCGGGAGCTGAACGTCGACGCCGACAAGGTGAACGTCAACGGCGGTGCGATCGCCGTCGGCCACCCGATCGGTATGTCGGGCGCCCGTCTCGTGCTGCACCTGGCGCTGGAGCTCCAGCGTCGCGGTGGCGGCACCGGCGCGGCGGCTCTCTGCGGCGGCGGTGGCCAGGGCGACGCCCTGATCGTTCGCGTCCCTAAGAGCTGACACACTGACCTGATGCCCCGTCGGACAGCCCCGGTCGCCGAACTCGTCGAACGCGCCCGGGCAGGTGAATCGCGCTCGGTCGCCCGGCTGATCTCGCTGGTCGAGGACGAATCGCCGCTGCTCCGCGAGGTGATGGCCGCGCTCGCGCCGCATGCGGGCCACGCGCACATCATCGGCATCACCGGTTCGCCCGGGGTCGGGAAATCCACCTCGACCTCGGCGCTCGTTTCGGCGTACCGGGCGACCGGCAAGCGGGTCGGCGTACTGGCTGTCGACCCGTCCTCGCCGTTCTCCGGTGGCGCCTTGCTGGGCGACCGGGTGCGGATGCAGGACCATGCGACCGACGCCGGGGTGTTCATCCGCTCGATGGCTTCGCGCGGGCATCTCGGCGGGCTGGCATGGACGACTCCGCAGGCGTTGCGGGTGCTGGACGCGGCCGGGTTCGACGTGGTGCTGGTGGAGACCGTGGGTGTCGGGCAGTCCGAGGTGGAGATCGCCGGGATGGCCGATACGACGCTGATCCTGCTCGCGCCGGGGATGGGTGACGGGATCCAGGCGGCCAAGGCCGGCATCCTGGAGATCGGCGACATCTACGTTGTGAACAAGGCCGATCGGGACGGGGTGCAGAACCTCACCCGCGACCTGCGCTCGATGCTCGGGCTGGCCGAACGGTCGGCGGGGGCCTGGGTGCCGCCGATCCTGAAAACCGTTGCCTCACGCAACGAAGGGGTCGACGAGGTGGTCTCGGCGATCGAGGACCGGCTGGCCTGGATGAGTGCGAACGGCGTACTGACCGAGCGTCGTCGCGCGCGAGCCCGGGACGAGATCGAGGCGATCGCGATGACGGCCCTGCGGAACCGCTTCGCGCACCTGCACGGCGACGCCCGCCTGGACGTCCTGGCGACCAAAGTGACCGACGGAGACACCGATCCGTACACCGCAGCAGACGAACTGATTGCGGCTCTTTAGCCAGCTATAAATCCCTTCGCTTTCCCTGACCTGCACCTGACCGCCGGCCTGTGTGTGTTGTTTTGAGGGTGAACAGTGCAACACTTGGCGACTCTGTGTCACATCCGAAATCGGGCAGGGCGAGAGGGTTCTGTCTCAAGCGGCGCGCCGGTGGCTGCCATGGCCCCGGATCCGTTACAGAATGGGTCTTGTAGCTGGTGAGCATTGTGCGGTGGGCTGTGTTCAGTCAGTGACATTTGGTGACTATCCGTGATACAACACAGTCGACCGAGTTGGTTGCGAACGAGGAGTGGTGACATGCCGAAGAAGCTGCTGATCTGGCTGGTCATCGCCTTTGCGGCGTTCTATCTGTTCACACAGCCCAGAGGTGCCGCAGATGCCGTGGGAGGTGCGTTCTCGGCCGTCGGCGATGCCTTCGGGAGCGTGATCGTCTTCCTCTCCGCGCTGTTCAACTGATCCTTCGCTTTCAAGTGTCCCGTTGCGAGCCTTCGTGCGGGACACTTGGCTGTGACGGGTCCATGACGGCAATTGCCGATGGCCGAACGGCCGACAGCGGGTGGACAGGGGAGTGAGCGGATGGCCGGAATAGGCCTCTTCAGGGTCTTCGATCCGAAGGTCAGGCGCCATCTGATCTCGGACGAGGGCGAGGTCGTCATCGACGAGGTGCGGCACCACTGGGTGGTGTTCGCCGTGCCGATGCTCGAGGTGGTGCTGGCGACCGCGCTGCTGATCACCATGCTCTGGCTGCCGCTGAAGGGCGCCGGGGTGCTGCTGGTGCTCGTGCTGGTGCTGCTCTCGCATTCGTTCTGGCGGTTCCTGACCGAGCACCGGGACCGGTTCGTGGTGACGAACATGCGCGTCATGCGGATCCGCGGCGTCTTCTCGCAGACCGTCGCGACCACCCCGATCGCGCGAATCCTGGACATCACCCTGCAGAAGCCGATCATCGGGCGGATGTTCGGCTACGGCCACTTCGTCTTCGAGTCGGCCGCGCAGGACCAGGGCTTCCGGGAGATCAAGTTCGTCAGCCGTCCCGACGACCGGGACCTGACCATCCAGCGCGTCATCCAGCGCACCGGTCTGCGGGCCTCGGCCAGCGTCGATGTCGTCCAGGGTGACGACGACGATTCCGATGACGACGGTACGGGTCCGATCGGGATGGACTCCGCCCAGGAGGTCATCACCACCACGACCAAGACGGCTCCCGCGCCGGCCCATCACCACACCCGGGTGTCCGGCAATGCCTCCAAGTCGATCTTCAACTCCGAGCGCGGCAACTGGACCGACGACCCCGACCGCGACTGACTTCCGGTACTGCGACCTTCTGTACTACGAATTGCCCAGCCGGTACCACGAATCGCCCTGCGCCCAGCGTGGGGCGATTCGCATTTCGGGGGGCTATTGAACCGGCACCGTCGAACGTACTAATCTCATGGATCATTCGAGCGATCACCTGGGAAGGGCACCGAGATGGCTGAGGTTCTGTTGTTCCACCACGCGCTGGGGCTGACGGCCGGCATCACCGCCTTCGCCGACCAGCTGCGGGCGGCGGGACACACCGTGCACACTCCCGACCTGTTCGAGGGCCGCACCTTCGAGACCATCGAGGCCGGCGTCGGGCACGCCCAGGAGGTCGGCTTCGGCGAGATCATCGAGCGCGGCACCAGCGAGGCCGAGAAGCTGCCGGCCGAACTGGTGTACGCCGGGTTCTCGCTCGGCGTCGTCTCCGCCCAGAAGCTCGCCCAGACCCGGCCGGGTGCGAAGGGCGCGTTGTTCTACTACTCCTGCGTGCCGGCGTCCGAGTTCGGCGCCTGGCCGAAGGGCGTGCCGGTCCAGATCCACGGCGCCGACGCCGACCCGTACTTCGTCGACGAGGGCGACATCGATGCCGCCCGGGCTCTGGTCGCCGACACCGACGACGCCGAACTCTTCACCTACCCCGGCGATCAGCATTACTTCGCCGACAGCACCCTCCCGTCCTACGACGAGAAGGCAACCGCCCTGCTGATGGACCGCACCCTGGCTTTCCTCAAGAACCTCTAGGTGCTGCACTCCGCGATCCGGGCCCGGAACTCGTGTACTGCGGTGTCGTCGCCGGCGGACTGTTCCATGCTCAGGTCGCGGCGGCCCCACAGCCACAGGAAGATGTCGTCCGGGTCGCCGAAGAGTTCGGCGTCGACGTCACCTTCGGCGCCCGGTGTGACCGCGGCGCTCGTGGCGTCGAGCTTGCAGGTCCAGGAGCGGCCGGCGGAGGTGATCCGGATGGTCGCGTTCACCGGGTGCTCGGTGTCGCCTTCCTCCCACCAAGGACCGCCGAGCATCAGCGTGAGGATCTCGTCGATGCCGTCGAGCGAGAGCTCCCGGTCGACCGGCGTCACCACGTCATGGGCCAGCTCCGCGTCGATCCGGTGCACGGCGGTCTCGAGCGCCATCCGGCGGTACCAGAAGCCGGACGTCGTGTCCGACGGGGAGAACGTCCAGGTCGGCAACTCGGTCCCGGCCTCGGTCAACGCGTCCACGATCGCCGCGCGCGCCTCGTCGTACAGCTCGAGGGCGTCGCGCTCGTCGAGGTTCGGCGGCCACGGATCGGGGCGGGCGGCGGTCTTGAGGACCTCGATCTTGTGCAGGTAGACCATCGCGACATGCCGTAGTACGGACTCGACTGTCCAGCCTGGGCAGCTCGGGACCTCCGCGGGCAGGCCCATCCGGGCCACCTCGGCGAGGCGGGCGGAGTCGGACCGCAGGCAGGTCAGATAGAAGGCAGCGCGTTCGGGCGGCAGAGACATGCAGGAAGGATGTCATCAACCGCCGACAGTCTCCCGACCGACGCGGCTCCGACCGGTTAACGTTGCGGCATGGCGAGGAAGAAACCGTTGCCGTTCGACCCGATCGACGAGGCGTCCCGGCAATGGGGCCGCCGCTGGGGAGCCGTCGAGCAGATGCGCGCGGTCACGTCCTTGATGCGGGCCCAGCAGATCGTGATCGGCGAACTCGACGAGATCCTCAAGAAGCACGGCCTGACCTTCGCCCGGTTCGAGGCGCTCGTGCTGCTGACGTTCTCCCGGCGCGGCTCGCTGCCGCTGGGCAAGATGGGCGAGCGGCTGCAGGTGCATCCGACCTCGGTCACGTCGATCGTCCGCCGGCTGGAGTCGGCCGGACTGGTGACCCGGACGCCGCATCCCGACGACGGCCGGGCGATCCTCTGCGAGATCACCGTCGAGGGTCGCGAGCTGGTCGAACGCGCCACCGCCGACCTGGTCGCCGCCGACTTCGCCCTGCGCGGGCTGACCGACGACCAGCTCAAGATGCTCTGGTCCGTGCTGCTCCCGCTGCGCCAAACCGCCGGAGACTTCGCCGACTGAACCCCGAAGTTATGCAAGACCTATGCGCTAAGTGGTATTTAGTAGGACGTCCAAGTACTTTGGGGTGAGAACAACCCCCGAGGAGGACGTGATGGACGCCGAGCGGATCGCTGCCGGACAGCAGCCGGTGGCAGCAGCGGTACGACGCCTCGCGCCGCCGCGAAGCCGATTTCACCACCCTGTCGGGGACCGAGGTCGAGCCGGTCTACGGCCCGCCGGAGGGGTACGACGACCCGCGGATGGAGCGGATCGGCTGGCCGGGGGAGTTCCCGTTCACCCGTGGGCTGTACCCGACCGGCTATCGCGGCCGGACCTGGACGATCCGCCAGTTCGCCGGCTTCGGCAACGCGGAGGACACCAACGCGCGGTACAAGATGATCCTCAACTCCGGCGGCGGCGGCCTCTCGGTCGCGTTCGACATGCCGACGCTGATGGGCCGCGACTCCGATGACCCGAAGTCGCTCGGCGAGGTCGGTCACTGCGGCGTCGCGATCGACTCCGCGGCCGACATGGACCGGCTGTTCAAGGACATCCCGCTGCAGGACGTCACCACGTCGATGACGATCAGCGGCCCCGCAGTACCGGCCTTCGTGATGTACCTGGTCGCGGCCGAGCGCCAGGGCGCCGACATCACCAAGCTCAACGGCACGCTGCAGACCGACATCTTCAAGGAGTACATCGCGCAGAAGGAGTGGCTGTTCCCGCCGGAACCGCATCTGCGCCTCATCGGTGACCTGATGGAGTACTGCGCCGCCAACATCCCGGCGTACAAGCCGCTCTCGGTCTCCGGCTATCACATCCGCGAGGCCGGCTCGACGGCCGCGCAGGAGCTCGCCTACACGCTCGCCGACGGCTTCGGGTACGTCGAGTTCGGGCTCTCACAGCGGCCTCGACGTCGACGTCTTCGCGTCCGGGCTGTCGTTCTTCTTCGACAGTCACCTGGACTTCTTCGAGGAGATCGCCAAGTTCCGCGCCAGCCGCCGGATCTGGGCCCGCTGGATGCGCGACGTGTACGGCGCCAAGACCGACAAGGCCCAGTGGCTGCGGTTCCACACCCAGACCGCGGGCGTCTCGCTGACCGCCCAGCAGCCGACGCTGAACGTCGTCCGTACTGCGGTCGAGGCGCTCGCCGCGGTGCTCGGCGGCACCAACTCGCTGCACACCAACGCGCTCGACGAGACGCTCGCGCTGCCGACCGACCAGTCGGCCGAGATCGCGCTGCGGACCCAGTCGGTGCTGATGGAGGAGATCGGCGTCACCAACGTCGCCGACCCGCTCGGCGGTTCCTGGTACGTCGAGGCGCTGACCGACAAGATCGAGGCCGAGGCCGAGGAGATCTTCGCCCGGATCAAGGAGATGAGCCCGGACGGCACGATGACCGGCGGCATCCTGCGCGGCATCGAGGACGGCTGGTTCATGGCCGAGATCGCCGACGCCGCCTTCGAGTACCAGCAGAAGCTCGAGAAGGGCGAGAAGAAGATCGTCGGCGTGAACACCCAGACCGACACGGTGTCCGGCGAGCTGGAGATCCTCCGGGTCAGCCACGAGGTCGAGATCGAGCAGTGCCGGGTGCTCGCGGCACGCAAGACGCGACGCGACGAGGACCTGGTGCGTCGTACGCTGTCGGCGCTGGTCGAGGCATCCAGAGGGACCGGCAGTCTGATCGAGCCCATGCTGGAGGCGGCGCGTGCGGAGGCCACGATGGGGGAGATCTGTCACGTTCTTCGGATCGAGTGGGGCGAGTACCGAGAGCCCGCCCGCTTCTGAGAACGAAGAGCGCAGAAGTCCCACCACCCAGGACGCCGGCGAGGCCGTGCCTCGCACGCAGAACCGGCCAGGCGCTGCGCAGACGCCCGACAGCCGGGGCATCGTCGTCTGCGGCTCCGACCGGACGATGCTGCGGGTCGTCACCGAGCTGGTCAGCTCCGGCGAGCAGGTCACCGCGATCGTCAACCCGGCGTCCCGGCACTTCGAACGGATCGGTGAGCTCGGCGCGCAGGTGATGGGCGTGCGGGTGGTCAGCGAGTCCGTACTGCGGCGCGCCGGGATCGATCGCCGACGGGAAAGCCTTCGGCAGCGCGCGCCCTGGTGCTGCTCGACGCGGATGACGTCCACAACGTCCACACCGCGCTGACCGCGCGGGACATGGATCCGGACGCTGCAGATCGTCATCCAGATGGTCAACCCGCGGACTCGGCGGTCAGCTGCACAACCTGCTCGGCGACTGCGTGGTCATCTCCGGGCCGTCGCTGGCGGCGCCCGCGTTCGTCGCGGACGCGCTGGAGGACGACGAGCTGACCTGGTTCGAGCTCGGCGGCCGGCGGACTGGTCGCCGGTCCGGCCGAGCTGATCAAGCGAGCCGCATCTGACGGTGCTGGCCGACACCACCTCGTCGGCGACGCCTGAGCTGCTGCCGTCGGAGAGTTCGGATCCGGCCGGCGACATCGTGCTCGGGACCGGCCTCGCAACATGTGGCGGACCAAGGACGTCCGCCGGGCCGGCTGGCTGATGGCGACCCGCGACCTGCTGGACCGCCGGGTCCGGATCATCGCGGCCGTGATGGCCGGGCTGATCCTGACCGGTACTGCGCTGACGCACTGGATCGCCCATGTCGAGTGGCTTCGCGCGCTCTACCTGGCTGCGGGGGCGGTGACGTCGGCCGGGATCGAGGACGACATGTTCTCCGACGCGAAGCCCTGGGCGAAGGTGGCCGCGGTCGTGGTTCAGCTCACCGGCATCGTGCTGATGGCGTTGCTGACCGCGGTGATCGTCGACTCGCTGATCGGGGCGCGGCTGTCGCGGGTGATCGGCGGCGTCCGGGGGCGACCGCGGAATCACGTGATCGTCTGCGGGCTCGGGACGGTCGGCGCTCGGGTGCTGGAGATCCTGGCCGAGCGGGGCGTCGCGGTGATCGGTGTGGAGCAGAACGACGACGCTCCCGGCGTACAGACTGCGCATCGGTTGCGGATCCCGGTGGTGATCGGGGACAGCAGCAACGAGGAGACGCTTGCGGTCCGCCGGTGTGCAGCGGGCCCAGTCGGTGCTCGCGATCACCAACGGCGACATCACCAATCTGGAGTCGGCGATGGTGGTCCGGCGAGCTGAACCCCGATGCCCGGATCACGATGCGGATGTTCGATCACGACCTGGCCCAGCGGGTCGAGCGGCAGCTCGGGCTCGGGCACAGCCGGTCGGTGTCGATGCTGGTCGCGCCGGCCATCGCGGCCGCGGTCGCGAACCGGCGTACGCAGACGACTGTTCCGGCCGGCCGCCGCGTGCTGCTGATGACTGAGGTCACCGTCGAGCGGGACTCGGTCGCGGTCGGCCGGCGGCTCGGCGAGCTGGATGAGACCGGCGGGCTGCGGGTGCTGGCGCGGCAGGATCAGGACGGCTGGGACTGGCAGCCGGCCTTCGGCCGGGCCGCTCAAGCCGGGCACCCGGCTGGCCGTCGCAGGGACCCGCAGTGGGCTGGCCAGGCTGTTGCTGGCCACCCGCGCTCCACACCGTTCGGCCCCGTCGGGGAGGATGGACCCATGAACCGTATGTACGTGACCGACTGCCGACCGGAGGCCAGCGGTGAGCCAGCCGAACTTCTCCCGACCCGGAGCGATCGACCTGTCGTCCCTGCGTAAGCCGCGCCGCGCGCCCGGCCGGGCGCACCTGGGTGCCCCCGCTGCTGGCGGTGCAGCCCCGGCCGGTGGCGGCGGCTGCGGCCGGTGGCGCGTACGTGCTGAACGTGACCGAGCCGACCTTCCAGGCGGACGTGATCGAGCGGTCGATCCAGCTACCCGGTGGTGGTCGAGTTCTGGTCGCCGCGCTCCGAGGCGTCGCTCGCGCTCAGCCCGATCCTGGCCCAGCTCTCCACCGAGTACGCCGGCAAGTTCCTGCTGACCCGGATCGACATCGACGCGAACCCGCAGCTGGCCCAGGCGGTCGGCGTGCAGACGGTGCCCGCTGGTGATCGCCGTACTGCGCGGGCAGGTCGTCCCGCTCTTCCAGGGCGCCCGTCGGTGAGCCCGAGGCACGCCAGTACCTCGAGCAGCTGCTCACCGTCGCGGTCGCCAACGGCATCACCGGCCGCACCGACCCGGTCGGCCCGGCCGGTGCCGGCAGGAGGCCGGCGGAGCCGGAGCCGGACCCGCGGTACGAGGCGGCCGACAACGCGGTCGCCGCGGGCGATCTGGACGGCGCGATCGCGGCGTACGAGGCGCTCCTCAAGGAGACCCCGAACGACGCCGAGGCGAAGGCCGGGCTCGCCCGGGTCCAGCTGGTGAAGCGGACCCGCGACGTACCGGCCGAGGTGCGGACCCGGGCGGCCGAGAACCCCGAAGACATCGAGGCGCAGCATGCTGGTCGCCGACGTGGACCTGATGGGCGGCCACGTCGAGGACGCGTTCGCCCGGCTGATCAAGACGATCCAGCTGACCGCGGGCGACGACCGCAACGACCGTCCGCCTGCACCTGCTGGAGCTGTTCGAGGTAGTCGGCGCCGACGACGAGCGAGTCATCAAGTTCCGCCGCCGACTGATGGCCGCGCTGTTCTGATCTGAAGCTGTGAACTGTTGACAGTTGCGGTCGACAGTTTTGAGAATCATTCACATGACGACCCGGGGACATCAGCTGCAGGCACGGATCCATGGGTTGTTGCCGGCGTTGAGTCCGGCGCAGCGGCAGGTCGCGGACGAGGTGCTGCGGGATCCGGCCGCGGCGGCCGTCGTCCACGATCGGTGAACTGGCTGCTCGCTGCGGTACGTCGCTGCCGAGCGTCACCCGCTTCTGTCTGGCTCTGGGACTCGGCGGTTATGCCGAGCTCCGACTGGCTCTCGCGGCCGAGAGCGGTCGGAGCAGTGTGAGCTGGGAGCAGGGGACTGGTGGGGAAGTACGTGCCGACGACAGCCTGGACGTCGTCCTCCAGACCCTGCTCCGGGCGGACGCACGTGCTCTGGAGGACACGGTCGCCGAGCTCGACGTCCAGGCGCTCGGCAAGGCCGTCCGGGCAATCTCCGACGCGCGGCAGATCGACCTGTACGCCGTGAGCGGGTCGGCCACCGTTGCCGATGACATGCGGCTGCGGTTGCACCGGATCGGCCACCGGGCGAACTGCTGGAGCGACGTGCACAATGCGTTGACCAGCGCGGCGCTGCTCGGTGCCGGCGATGTCGCCATCGGGCTGTCGCACAGCGGCGAGACCATCGAAGTACTGGAGCCGCTAGCGCGAGCCAGGTCGCAAGGTGCGCGGACTGTTGCCATCACCAACTACCCGAGGTCTCCTGTGGCGCGGGCGGCGGACCTGGTGCTGGTAACCGCTGCCCGTGACGTCACCTTCCGGTCCGGCGGTCTGGCCGGCCGGCACGCGCAGATGATGGTGCTGGACGCGCTGTACATCGGAGTAGCGCAGCGCGACTTCTCCCTTGCAGAGCAGGCTTTCGACGTCACCGCCGAGGCGGTTTCCGGGCATCGAGTCAAGTGATCGGCGGGCCGGTGTAGATGCCGGCGGCTCGGAAACGCAGTCCTGGTTCGGCGTACTCCTCCAGGGCGTGGGCGGTCCAGCCGATGATGCGGGCGATCGCGAACAGTGCTTCGCCGGTGTCGGGTCGGAGCCCGTAGGCGTGCATCATCGCGGCTAGCGCCAGGTCGCTGTTGGGGAATCCAGGGACTTCCTTGACGATCGCCTGGACGCTCTGCAAAACAGGGCTGTCGGCCAGCAGCTCGAACAGCACCTCGGCGCGCGGATCGCGCTGTTGGTAGATCCGGTGACCGAATCCGGGCACGGGCTCACCCGATCGCAGCTGGTCCGACAGGGCTCCGACGGGATCCTGGAGTGCTCGGTCGAGGAACTTGTAGGCCAGCGTGGTCGCAGCCCCGTGGTAGTGGCCGTCGAGGGCGCCGAGCCCGGCCGACACTACGGAGTACAGGTTGGAGCGTGCGCTCGCTGCTACCCGTGCGGCGAGTGTGGAGACGGCGAGTCCGTGGTCGGCGAGCAGGATCAACGCAGCGTCGAGTACTGCGGGTTGTGGAGGTTCGTTGCTCAGCTTGGGCCACAGTCTGGTGCCCAGTGAGCCCTGTGTGGTCTCGCCTGGGAGTGAGTCGACCAGCACTCCGATGAGGCGGCTCGCAGCCGCGATCACCGACTCCGGCGCGAGGCTGAATCTGAGCGGATCGCCGGCGCCCAGTACTGCGACGGCGATCCGGAGCTGATCCGTCATCCGCGCTGTGGGCGGTGCTACCTGGATCGCGCTCCGGGCCAACTCCACCTGGTCGGCCGGGGCGGGGAACGGCTCCTGCTGGGCCAGTTCGCCCGTCCACAGCAGGTGGGCGACCTGCTCGACGGTGCTGGTCGTCGCCAGCTCGCGGACTGGGCGACCGCGGTAGTACAGCTCGTCGTCCTGGAGGAGGGTGAGCTCTGTCTCGATCCGCTCGACGACGCCAGGGTGTTCCACCTGGCGGCTGGCCAGGCGCTCGACGTCCTCCTTGGCGAACAGGCTGCCGCGCTTGCCGCGAGCGCGGACGCTGGTGAGCTGGCCGCGACTGACGTAGGCGTAGATCGTCGCCGGCTGCACGTTCAGCCGGCGGGCGACCTCGGCCGTGGTCAGGTAATTCTCGTCACTCTGTTGATTCACTGACGCTCCCATGTTGACTGGATCAACATTGACAATAGTTGATCCAGTATCAAGCTATACATATGAAATCCACAGTCGAAGGACCGATCGAGGTACCCGCAGGGCTGCGCAACGTCGTCGTGACCGAGACCCTGCTCGGCGATGTCCGCGGTGACGAGGGCTTTTACCACTACCGGCAGTACTCCGCGATCGAGCTGGCCCGCTCGAAGAGCGTCGAGGATGTCTGGTTCCTGCTGTTCGAGGGCCGGCTGCCCGACCCGGCCGAACGGGCCGCGTTCGTCGCGGAGCTCGCTTCCTTGCGCGAGCTGCCGCCCGAAGTACGGGCTGTTCTTCCTGCTGTTGCGGCAGCCGGGTCGTCGTTCAATCCACTGGCCGGGCTGCGTACTGCGCTGTCGTTGCTGGCCGCAGCGCGCGGGCTACGGCCGTTGTGGGATGTCGACGCGGCGCAGCGGAAGGCCGACGCGATGCTCGTCTGTGCGGTGACGCCGACGATCCTTGCTGCGCTGCACCGGCTGCGTTCCGGCTTGGAACCGTTGGAACCTCGAACGGACCTGGGTGCGGCGGCTCATTGGCTGTACCTGGTCACCGGAGAGGTGCCGGACGACGCGAAGACGCGGGCGATCGAGCATTACCTCATCTCCACGATCGACCATGGCTTCAACGCGTCGACCTTCACCGCGCGGGTGATCGCCTCGACGGGTGCCGACGTCGTCGCGGCCGTCGCCGGCGCGATCGGCGCCTTCTCGGGACCGCTGCACGGCGGTGCGCCTGACCGCGCGCTGGCGAGTCTGGACGAGATCGGTACGCCGGAGCGGATCGACGAATGGGTTCGCGCGAAGGTGAGTTCGGGAGACCGGATCATGGGCTTCGGGCACGCGGTCTATCGCACCGAGGACCCGCGATCCCTGATGCTGCGCGACATCGCTGTCGAGCTCGGCGGTGACCTGGTGGACTTCGCGACCACGGTCGAGCGGCGCATCGTCGAAGTACTGGCCGAGCTCAAGCCCGGCCGCAATCTCTACGCGAACGTCGAGTTCTATGCCGGTGTAGTGATGTCCCTGTGCGGCCTGCCGCGCGAGATGTTCACGCCGACCTTCGCCGTGAGCCGAGTGATCGGCTGGAGCGCCAACATCCTCGAACAGGCCGGCACCTCGAAGATCATCCGCCCGTCCGCGCGCTACGTCGGTGAGGCTCCGCCTGTGCCGGTTCCTGCTTAGGCCTGAAGTGCATGGAGCCGTCTTGGAGGGCGGTGTAGCGCAGGGAGAGGTAGTCGCGGGGGTAGTTCTGCCGGAGCCGCCAGGGGCCATAGGAGCCCTGGCGGGGGAGGATGTTCGCCGCGCGGCGGATGTAGCCGGAGGAGAGGTCGACTACCGGCCGCGACGGGGCGTCGTACTCGGCTGGGTTGATCTCCGGGACGCAGATGCTGGTGCCGGTGCTGTCCAGGTGGTTCAACAGGCGGCAGACGTACTGCGAGGTCAGGTCGGAGCGGAGCGTCCAGGAGTTGTTGGTGTAGCCGATGCACCAAGCCAGGTTCGGTACGCCGCTGAGCATCATGCCCTTGTAGACGAAGGTGTCGTGCGGGTCGACCGGTTCGCCGTCCACGGTGAGCTTGATCTTGCCGAGGGCAACCATCTGCAGGCCGGTCGCGGTGACGATCAGGTCGGCTTCGAGTTCGTCGCCGGAGCGGAGCCGGATGCCGGTCTTGGTGAAGGTCTCGATCTCGTCGGTGACGACTGACGCAGTACCGGAGCGGAATGCTTCGAACAGGTCCGCGTCGGGGACCAGGCAGAGGCGCTGGTCCCATGGCTTGTACGGCGGTACGAAGTGCGGGTCTGCCGGGATGTGTGGCGGGAGTTGCTTGGCAGCTGTGCTGTTGAGCAGCCAAGCTGCATGGGCGGGCCACTTCCGGAGTACGGCGTACGTGGCTGAGCTGAGCGCGACGTTCTTCGTCCTGATCAGTCTGTGCGCGAGCTTCTCCGGCAGCAGCTCGCGGAGCTTGTCGGAGAAGGCGTCGTGTGCGGGGCGCGAGGCGACGTAGCTGGGCGTGCGCTGCAGCATGGTGACGTGTTCGGCCTCGGGGGCCATTGCCGGGACCAGTGTCACTGCTGTCGCGCCGCTGCCGATTACTACGACCCGCTTGCCCGTGTAGTCGAGGTCCTTCGGCCAGTGCTGCGGGTGGACGACCTGTCCTTGTGAAGTCATCGAGTCCCGGGAAGGGGACCTGGTAGCCGGCTTCGTAGTTGTAGTAGCCGGTGCAGACGTAGAGGAAGGAGCAGGTGTACGACTCCTCGTTGGTCTCAACGGTCCAGAGCGCATCTGTCGAAGACCACGAAGCCCGTACTACGTGGCGCCCGAACCGGATGTTCTTGTCGATCCCGTAGGTGGCGGCCGTCTCGTGCAGGTACTCCAGGATCGACGGGCCGTCGGCGATCGCCTTCGCCGCGGTCCACGGGTGGAACGGGAAGCCGAGCGTGAACATGTCGCTGTCGGAGCGGATGCCGGGGTAGCGGAACAGGTCCCAGGTGCCGCCGAGGTTCTCGCGGCCCTCGAGGACGGCGTACGAGCGGCTCGGTGCCTGGGTCTGGAGGCGGTAGGCGGCGCCGATCCCGGAGAGGCCGGCGCCGACGATCAGGACGTCGAGGTGCTCCATGAGTTCCTCCCGAGGGCCGGTTGAGGTCCTGTTGAGTTCATGGTCAACAGTAGATCAATCGGAGAAGGTGGAGCTGTCGGTGTCCGCTATCTCACGTGGGGTGAGGTCTTCTCATGATCGAGAAATTCCTGGTCGGTGCTGTCGATTCCGCTGGCGGTCGTTCGTCAGCAAGATGTCCAGTACAAACCCCAGACAAGGGAGCCAGCGATGGCGCAGTACGTGTTTCTGCTGTTCGACACCGAAGAGTTCTACGACAACGTGACCCCGGAGGGGTGGCAGGAGGCGATGAAGCTGCACAACGCCTTCGCCGAGGCGGTCGAGGCGGCCGGTGCCAGCATTCTCGGCGGCAGCGCGCTGGAGAAGTCGTCCACCGCGAGCACCGTGCGGCAGGGCGACGGCAACCCGTTGGTCACCGACGGACCGTTCCTCGAGACCAAGGAAGCCCTGGGCGGCTTCTACATCGTCGACGCCAAGGACCTCGACCAGGCACTCGCCCTGGCGAAGCTCTGCCCGTCGAGCAACGTCGAGGTCCGCCCGGTGATGGACACCTCCGAAGGTTCCGGCCCGCCCGCCTGATCGAGCGCCCGCCGGCTGCTGTCCCCGGATCGCCGCAAATCCGAGGACAGCGCCGCCGCCGCACCCTCCGGCCGCTGCTGGTGTCCAGGTGGTCGGCAGCTGCTGCGGACTTGGGCAGTTGAACCCGCAGGTCGTAATCCCAACTCCTTTCGCACGGACAGCAATTGGTAGTGGCGGTTCGTGGTCATCAGGTGCATGCGCGGGATGCAGCATGATGATTGGGTAGTCAGGCCGGATATCCAGCGGGAGGTGCGGGCGTTGTCAGCAGTCGAGGATGCGCTGGATCAGGCGCATCGGGAGTGCTGGTCCACAGTCCTGGCCTCGACCGTGCGGCTGACGCGGGACCTCGACCTGGCCGAGGACTGCACCCAGGACGCCTTCGTCCAGGCCTTGAAGACCTGGCCGGACGGAATCCCGGCAAACCCCGGCGGCTGGCTCACCACGGTCGCCCGGCGACTCGCGCTGGACCGGCTCCGGCGGGAGACGACGCTGCGGCGGAAGCTTCCGCTGCTGATCGAGGACCCCACCGAGCCCGAGGAGCAGCCGACAGATCCTCTCCGCCTCGTGTTCACCTGCTGCCACCCCGCGCTCGCCCGGGACTCGCAGGTGGCGTTGACCCTGCGGCTGATCTGCGGTCTCACCACCCGCGAGGTGGCGGCCGGGCTGCTGATCAGCGAGGCGACCGCGGCCGCGCGGATCACCCGGGCGAAGAAGAAGATCGCAGCAGCGGGTATCCCGTACCGGATCCCGGCCGACGACGAGCTGTCCGAGCGACTGGACGTAGTACTGACTGTGGTGCAGTTGGTTTACACGGCCGGGCATGTCGCGGCTGGGCCAGAGTTGACCCGGGCCGATCTGACCGGCCGGGCGCTCGAGCTGGCCGGGTTGCTGGTGCGGCTGATGCCGACCGAGCCGGAACCTCAAGCCCTGCTGGGGTTGCTGCAGATGATGCAGGCACGCGGGCGATGCGCGAGTCAGCGAAGACGGCGAGTTGGTGCTGCTCGCGGATCAGGATCGCTCGCGCTGGGATGTGCGACTGCTGGCCGAGGGAGTGTCGCGAGCGACGGCGCCACTGCAGCAAGGGCACGGGCGGTTCGCCTTGCAGGCTGCGATTGCCGGGCTGCATGTGACGGCGCCGTCGTGGGAGAAGACCGACTGGCACCAGGTGGTCCGGATGTACGACGCGATGCTGGTCAACTGGCCGTCGCCGATCGTCGCCCTGAACCGCGCCGCCGCGCTCAGCCTCGTCCCCGGCGCCGACCTGACCGTGGTCCTCGCCGAACTCGATGCCCTGGGCAAAGAACCGGCTCTCAAGTCCTACGGCTACCTCCCCGCCACCCGAGCCGACGTCCTGGCCCGCCTGGACCAGAAGGAGGCCGCCGTCGCGGCGTATGACGAGGCCATCGCGCTCACCGCCAACGGCGCCGAGCAACGCTTCCTGCACCGCCGTCGCGCTGCCCTCATCGCACCGTAGGTTGGAGGTATGGCGACCTACACGGACTTCCCGGACGGCCTGCTGACCGAGCGGTTGCGAATGCGGCGCTGGCTCCCGTCCGATGCCGAGGAGTACCGCGGGCTGTGGCTCGAGCGGGATCCGCGGGCGCGGCATCGGGTCGGTGCCGACGGACGGCCGACGGTCGAGGAGTTGCGCGACTGGCTGATCAAGAATCCGCTGGCGGCCGCGGATGGTCTGGGGTTGCTGCCGATCGAGCGGCGGGACACCGGCGAGTTCGTCGGCTACTGCGGGCTCACGATCGGCCAGGCCACGTTCGACGAGCCGGAGATCGCCTACGAGCTGGCCCAGCGAGCCCACGGGCACGGGTATGCGACCGAGGCGGCTCGGGCGGTCATCGAAGCGGCGATCGAGACCGGACGCCAGCGGTTGTGGGCGACGGTGCGGGACTGGAACACGGCGTCGTTCCGGGTCCTGGAGAAGCTCGGCTTCACCCGCAGCGATCGCGTGGATGTGGACCCCGAGCGCGGCGACTCGATCTGGATGACCCGCGACCTCACCCGGCCGGTGAGCTGATGGAGTTCTTCCAGCAGTACGCGAAAGGGCCGATCGAGGTCATCGGGCGCGGGATGGAAGGGGTCGTCTACGACCTCGGCGGGGACCTCGTCGGCAAGAGCTGGTTCAACCGATCGGCCGCGGAGGTCGAGCCGCTCCGCGCATTCCTGAGAGAGCTGAGTACTCAGCGTCTGCCCGTGAGAACGCCAGAGATCCTGGCGGTGGGTGAAGTCGATGGCCGAGCCGTCAGTGTCGAAAAAAGGCTGGCCGGTACGCCGTTGCGCGACGCCGTCGAGTCCGGCGCGGTCAGCCGGGACCAGGCGCTCGATCTGTTCGTCGAGCTGGTCACAGCTCTCGGCACCACCTCCGCCGGCGAGGCAAGCCGGGCACTACCGGTCGTCGAAGAACAGAAGCCGCTCTACAGCAATGCCGAAACGTCCTGGGGTGAAGCACTAGCTGATCTCGTACTACGGCGAGCGGCCGCCTCCCGGGAGCTACTCGCCCAGGACGTGCCCGGATTCGACGACCTGGTCGACACCGTCGTCCAGCAACTGCAAGAGATCGTCGTCGCAAAGCCGAGCATCGTGCACGGCGACATCTGTCAGCCGAACGTGCTGGTCAGCGAAGAGACCGCCTTGCTCGACTGGGGATTCCTCAGCACAGCTGGAGACAACACCTTCGACGCGGCGACCGCAGCCGGTTTCTTCGACATGTACGGACCGGACGCCGAAAGCCTCGACAAGGAATTGCTGGATCGTTTCGAGGACCTAGGACACTCGCGCGAGCGGATGAAGCTCTACCGCGCTGCCTACGCCCTCATCACCGCGACGATCTACAGCCCGACCACCAGGGACGGCCACTACCACTGGTGTCTGCGCGACCTCAGGTGATCGGATTGCCGTTGCGCAGATGGTGCAGGGTGGTCGGCGCGGCGAGGATGGCCGGGAGACGCCGCTGATTGAGCGGGCTGACGAGGTCGGCGAGTTCGTCAGCGGAGTACCAGGCGAGGCCGAGGATCTCGAAGCCGTCCGGCTGCAGGGTGTCGATCAACGACGGGTCGTGGACGCCACCGTCGTACAGGATCTCGATCGCGTCGCCCCAGCCCTCCCAGCGCGGTAGCCAGTCGATCGCGATCACGCCGGCCAGCGGGAGCGCGATGCCGAGTTCCTCCTCCATCTCCCGGAGCGCTCCGGTCGCGGGGTCCTCGTCCGGCTCGACCACGCCGCCGGGCAGTTCGAGATCGCGCTTGTAGCCGACCTTGCACAGCAACACGCGACCACCGGTGTCGCGGACCACCACGTGCGCGATCACCCGCTTCTTCGGCAGTACCGAGTCCATCAGCGCGGTCCACCCGGTCACCGTGTCGGCGCGCGGGTCGTCCCGGCGCAGGCCGTAGATCGCCAGGTCACGGCGCTCGCCTTGCAGCGTCGCGCCGCCGCGCAGCAACCCCTCGCGCCGGAAGCCGGAGCGGATCGCGACCCGGGCCGACGCCCGGTTGTCCGGATCCACCTCGACCTGGAGCCGCTCCAGCCCGAGGTCCCCGAAGGCGTACACGACCAGGAGTTGCACGGCTCGCCGGGCGATCCGGCGTCCGCGGTACGGCTTGAAGGTCGACCAGGTGATGGTGCCGACGCCTTCGGCCGTACGGCGTACGGCGACTGTTCCGACCGGGCCGGAGACGCCGGCCAGTTCGACGACGAACGCGGCCAGTGACCGATCCTCGGCGTACGAGCGGTGCCAGCGCTCGACCGCGGCAGCCAGTCCGTCGCGCGGAGTGACGCCGTCGAGGTCGAACCAGTGGACGATCTCGTCGTCGGTCAGGCCGTGTGCGGCCTCGACGTCGTCTGCGCGCCACGGACGCAGCGTCAACTCGCCATCGGTCAACGTCGGTTGCGGCGGCACACCAGTCACCCCACGAACGCTACCTGCCGCCACCACCCGCCCGTGCACCAGCACCGCAACCTTTCGGCTCCTCAGCTGCATCGAGATCTCTGACGAAGGAGATGCAGATGAGGAGCAGGTTGCTGGCTCTCACCACGGGAGCCGTTGTGCTGCTGGCCTGCTGGGGACCACAGGCGCAGGCCGCCCCGACCGCCATCAGTGACGTCAAGATCGGCTGGACCGACGCCACTCACGCCAAGATCACCATCACCTGGACCGAGTCAGATCCAGTCGCGAACACAGTCAGCCTGGCGACGGTCGACGGGCCGACGATCAGTCAGCTCGGTACGACGGCAGCCGGCGAGAAGAACGAGCTGGTGGTCAGCACCGCCACCTTCGGCAGCAGCTACGATCCGGCCGAGCGCAGCTGGATAGAGGTTTCGGACCCGGCCGGGAACAAGGCCCACTCGGTCGCCTTCGATCGGTTCGTCTACCACTCGGCGGCGACGCTGTCGTTCGCAGCGGACGGCACACTGCACTGGACGATTCCACCGAATACGACCGCGGACGGCACTCCCGGCGACCCCTTCGACCTGCCGAACATCTACCACTACTCGTCCCACCAGACGGTCGACGCAAGTCCGGACCCGGGCGATTGCAAGGCCGTAGCGCAGTCGCCGGTCACCACGACGCCTACCGGTACGGTGGCGCGTCTGGCGACGTCGTCCGTTCTGGACATCAGTGCCACCAACGACTGGGGGTCGGCCGGTTCGATCGCCTACCTGATGACGGTGCGCAGTCTGACGACAGCGGCGCCCACGGCAACGCAGTACGGGACTTCTGTGAGCTTGACCGGCACCCTGACGGTCGACGTCCCGTACGAGAGCGGGCACCCGCCGTACTGCACGCCGCAGCCCGCGCCGGGCTCGAACGCGACAGTGGTCCTGCAGGCCCGCTCGGTCGGCGCTACCGCGTGGGTCGAGGCGGGGAGGACGCGGACCGACGCCAAGGGCGGCTACAAATTCCTCTCGACGAACAGCGGAGTTCGGGAGTACCGGGTGGTGAGCCTCGCCAGCGCGACGGGGGCCTCGCGACGTACCTCGGGGTGAGCGCGAGCAAGGTCGTGCGGGCGACCACGCGGGTGATGTCGGCGAAGTTCATCAAGCCGGTGATCAGTTACGGGGCGACGCCGCAGGCCTACTTTGGGTTGAGCCGACGGGGACTCAGAAGGCGGCGTTGCAGTTCAAGAATGCGAGCGGTGTCTGGCAGGGCCTCGGTTACAAGACCCTGTACGCCGGTAAGGGGCTGCTGCAGTTCCCCTGGCATCGGCGGGGCACCGTGCAGTTCCGGTGGTGGGTGCCTGCCTACGGCGGAACAGATGCGACCTACACCGGGCCCTTCTCGCTGACCGTTCGGTGACGACTGATGACTAAAGGTGGGGTTGGTATGAAGCGGTCGATTGCGGTGGGGTGTGGGGTGCTGCTACTTGCCGGGTGGCAGGTGCCGTCGGCTAGCGCTGCGGTGAGTGGTGTGCAGCTGGCTTGGGTGGATGCGACGCATGCGAAGGTCCGGATCACCTGGAGCGAGAGCACTCCGACGGCCAACACGTTGACCCTCGAAACGGACGACGGGGGAGAGCCGCTGTCGCTCGGGTCGGTGCCGGTCGGTGCGCCGAACGAGTTGCTGGTCAACACCAGCTATCTCGGCTACACCACCTACCCCTACGTGTCGAAGATCGTGGTGAGCGATCAAGCGGGGGATGAGTCGAGTTCAGTCGGCTTCGACCGGTACTCGCGGACCGGAGGTGGACCGAACTTCACCTTTGCGCCGCAGGGTGGAGTGAGGTGGGACCTCGGCGCGGACCCCTACTGGGACTCCACACCCGACGATCCGCTGGACGTCAGCGACGGTACGAAATACGTCGTACGGCTGCGGTATGACAAGCAGCCGCATACCTATGGCGACTGCGGCGAGGTCCTGTTGCCGGCAACCACCGCGACGAACGGTGTGATCCCCGACAACGGTCAGCCGGCCGTGGTGACCGTCCTGACCGCTAACGAATGGAACCCCAAGCTCAGGGGCAACTATGGATCGGGGATCGCGACAACCAGTCTCACGATCGCGGCACCGACGGCCACGTCGTACGGGACGCCGTTGACGCTGACCGGCGTCGGGGCCCACCACGATGTCCTCCAGGACGGCCCGCTTGTCTGCCAGCAACGCGTCTACCCCATGATCAGCGTCCTGGTCGCCCTGCAAGGCAGGAACAGCCCGACCAGCGCTTGGTATGTCGTCGGCAACACGCATATGGACAGCACTGGCAAGTACAGCTTCTCGCTGCCGAACCCGGGTGCGCGCGAGTACCGCGTCGTCTACTCCACCACGGCTGGTGGTGCCAACGCCATCATGTACGGCTCGACCACCGTGACCAAGGCCGTCAAAGCGACCACCAGGGTGATGTCGGCGAAGTTCATCTCGCCGGTGATCACCTACGGCACCAAGCCGCAGGCCTATCTCTGGGTCGATCCCGCCGGCACGCAGCAGGCCGCGCTGCAGTTCAAGAACGCGAGCGGCGCCTGGCAGGGCGTCGGCTACAAGACCCTGTACGCCGGCAAGGGGACTCGTCCAGTTCTCGTGGTCCAAGCGGGGTGCGACCCAGTTCCGCTGGTGGGTGCCGGGCAGCACGACGACGCACCGGGCTCCACGTAGAACCGACCTACAGCGGCGTCTTCACCCTGACCGTCCGTTAACCGAGAGGAACCGTCGTGCTGACGCAATCGCTAGCAGCGCTGCTCCTGCTGAGCAGCGGAGTCACCCCGCCGCCGAACCCGGGCACGCACAAGCGCACCGGCAACGGCCCCACCGCCAAGTACGGCTTCACGACGGTAGCTCGCAGCTGACGGATCTGGGCGGTGTTGTCCAAGGCAACACCGCCCAGGCGCCTGTACTACGGGGTGTGGCGGAACCAGATCGGTGCCGAGTGGCGGGACCGAGATCTCGGCGCTGCTCGCCATGCCGTGCCAGCCCTCGCCGTTGGCCTCGACGCCGCCGAAGTTGCCGACGCCGGAGCCGCCGTAGTCACCGGCGTCGGTGTTGACGAGCTCTTGCCAGTGGCCGGCGAACGGCAGGCCGAGCCGGTAGCCGTGGTGGGGGACCGCGGAGAAGTTGGCGACGCAGGCGAGCGTCGGCTGGCCTTCGTCGCCGTACCGGACGAAGGAGAAGACGTTGTTGCCGGCGTCGTTCGCGTCGATCCAGGAGAACTTGCTCGGGCGCGTGGTCGTTGCCCCAGAGCGCCTTGGTGTCCTTGTAGTTGCCGTTCAGGTCCTTGACCAGCTGCTGCAGACCCCGGTGATCGGCGTGGTCCAGCAGCCACCAGTCGAGCTCGCCCTTCTCGGACCACTCCGACTCCTGGCCGAACTCGCAGCCCATGAACAGCAGCTGCTTGCCCGGGTGCGCCCACTGCATCGCCAGGAACGCGCGCACGTTGGCGAGCTGCTGCCACCGGTCGCCCGGCATCTTGCGGAGCAGCGAGCCCTTGCCGTGCACGACCTCGTCGTGCGAGATCGGGCAGCACGAAGTTCTCGGAGTACGCGTACATCATCGAGAACGTCAGCTCGTGGTGGTGGTACTGGCGGTAGATCGGCTCGTGCTCCAGGTAGCTGAGCGAGTCGTTCATCCAGCCCATGTTCCACTTGAAGCCGAAGCCGAGGCCGCCCAGATGTGTCGCGCGGGTGACGCCCGGCCACGAGGTCGACTCCTCGGCGACGGTGATCACGCCGGGGACGCGCTTGTAGAGCGTCGCGTTCATCTCCTGCAGGAACGAGACCGCCTCGAGGTTCTCGCGGCCGCCGTACTGGTTCGGCACCCACTGGCCCTCTTCGCGCGAGTAGTCCAGGTAGAGCATCGAGGCGACCGCGTCGACCCGCAGACCGTCGATGTGGAACTCCTCGGCCCAGTAGACCGCGTTCGCGACCAGGAAGTTGCGCACCTGCGGCCGGCCGAAGTCGAAGACCAGCGTGCCCCAGTCGGGCTGCTCGCCGCGGCGCGGGTCCGGGTGCTCGTACAGCGGCGTGCCGTCGAACCGCGCCAGCGCCCAGGCGTCCTTCGGGAAGTGCGCCGGCACCCAGTCGACCATTACGCCGATCCCGGCCTGGTGCAGCGTGTCGACCAGGAAGCGGAAGTCGTCCGGGTCGCCGAAGCGGGACGTCGGGGCGAAGTACGACGTGACCTGGTAGCCCCAGGAGCCGCCGAACGGGTGCTCCATCACCGGCATCAGCTCGACGTGGGTGAAGCCCATCTCGTTGACGTAGGCAACGAGTTCGTCGGCGAGTTCGCGGTACGACTTGCCCTTGCGCCAGGACCCCAGGTGCACCTCGTAGACGCTCATCGGCTCGGCATAAGCCTGCGAGGCGGCGCGCCGGTCGATCCAGGCCGCGTCGTTCCACTCGTACGTCGACTCGTGCACGACCGAGGCGTTCGCCGGCGGCATCTCGGCCAGGTTCGCCATCGGGTCGGCCTTCTGCCGCCAGACGCCGTCGCGGCCGCAGATGTCGAACTTGTACCGCGTCCCGGGGCCGATGCCGGGGACGAAGAGCTCCCAGACGCCGGACGAGCCCATCGTGCGCATCGGGTGCGCGCGGCCGTCCCAGAAGTTGAAGTCGGCGGTGAGCCGGATGCCCTGTGCGTTCGGGGCCCAGACGGCGAACGACGTACCGGTGACCGATCCGGTCGGGCCGTCGTACCGGCGGACGTGGGCGCCGAGCACGGTCCACAGCTGCTCGTGCCGGCCTTCGCCGATCAGGTGCAGGTCCATCTCGCCGAGCGACGGCAGGTAGCGGTACGGGTCGTCGACCTCGACGCGCGGGACCGTCGGTGTAGGTCATCTCGAGGCGGTAGTCCGGCACCTTGTCGACTTCGAGTACGCCGACCCAGACGCCTTCGAACTCGTGCACCAGCTCGACCCGCTGGTCGTCGAAGACCGCGGTCACCGACTGCGCGAACGGCCGCAACGCGCGCAGCGTCACGGCACCGTCACCGAGATGCGGACCGAGCACCTGATGCGGATCGTGGTACGTCCCGCTCACCAGCTGCTCCAGCACCTGGCGTTCCACCGGTACTGCGACCAGCCCGACCGGCAGCTCGACCGGCTCGGCGACCTTGTGGTCAGGCTCGCTCATCACCTCGGAAACCGGCGCGCCCACCTCGGTGTCCCGCTCACTCGAATCCATACACCCCATCCTGCCCGATCGACCGCACATCTTCTGCACCCCGTACCCGAACCCCACACCCCTACACAGGTACGGCGTTGCCGGGCGGAGCGCGGCGGGATCAGGAGGAGCTGAGTTGTGCGGCCGCGGCTAGCGGGATCGGCAACCAGCTCGGCCGGTTGCGGGCTTCGTAGAGCGTCTCGTAGATGACCTTGTCGGCCAGGAACGCACTCAGCAGCACGCCCTGGTCGCGCGGATCCGAGCCCGCCACTTCGGCGTACCCGTCGCAGAAGGCGTTCCTGTTCCGGTTGGCCCACTCGGCCGCCCGGTAGGCGATCTGCTGGTCGCCCTGGTGATCGGCCAGCAACGAGCGGGCCGCGTAGTCGAAGGACCGCAGCATCCCGGCGATGTCCTTGATCGGGGTGTCCAGCGCGCGCCGCTCGATCAGCGACTTGGCCGGCTCGCCCTCGAAGTCGATCAGCTTCCAGCCGTCGATCGTGCGCAGCACCTGACCGAGGTGGAAGTCACCGTGGATCCGCTGCACGGTCACCGGTACGTCGTACGCCGCCAGCGCCTCGAACGCCCGGGTGAGACCCGGCGCGAACTCGCCGAGCTCGGGGACGGCCGCGACCGCCTTGTCGAGCCGGCGCTGCATCGCGGCCGCGTGCTCGACCATCAGCGCCGGCTCCCAGACGTCGGTGCCGAGCGCCTTCGCCAGCTCGGCATGCACCTGCGCGGTCGCCGCGCCGAGTCGCTGCGACTCGCCCGCGAAATCGCCGCCGACCTCTTCGGCGTGCAGATCCGCCTCGGCGTACAGGTCCCGGACCGAGGTGGTCGCGTACGACCAGCCGTCGGTCGCGTTCTTCTGGAACGCCGTCATCATCGCCAGATCGCCCGAGTCGGTGCCGCCGCCGGCGCGCGGCCAGGAGCCACGCGCCGTGCCGAGCACCTCGGGCACCAGCTCGGAGCCCGCCTCGGTGAGCGCCGACTCGATCTCGACCCCGGGATTGCTCCCGGGCTCGAGCCGGCGGAACACCTTCAGCAGGGCGGTGTCGCCGAAGACCAGCGACGTGTTGCTCTGTTCGACCGTGAGGACGAGCGACTGCGCGTCCTCCGGTACGACGATCGTGCGCTCCGGCGAGTGCACCGGGTGGAACTCCAGCCCGGTCAGCGTGCGCGCCCGTGGGTGAGCGCGTCCAGCCAGTACGGCGTCGCTTCCTTGTCGTGCAGCGCGTCGTACACCCAGACCCTCGTGTCACCGAGGTCCTGCTCCTCCCAGTCACCGACCAGAGCGTGGCCGATGTTGTCGAGCGGCGACTGGTGGTAGCTGAGCGGCAGCTGGTAGACCCGGATTGCGTTCTCCGCGCCGGGCGGGCCGGCGCAGTAGACGAACCCGATCCGGACCGCAGGCCAGACGCCCTCGTCCGACAGCCAGGCCGAGGTGGCCATCGCATCGACATGGACGTCGTGTCCCTTCTCGAGAACCATCGCTGGTTGGCACAGAAGGACTGGACCTGGTCCAGATGGGAAGTCACGAAGAGCTCTCCTCACGATTGGCCTGGTTGACCGGTAGGCGGAACCAGTAGAAACCGTGCGCACCCAGGGTGAGCAGGTACGGCAGCTCGCCGATGGTCGGGAAGTGCACCCCGCCGAGCAGCTCGACCGGCTCCACTCCTTGCCACTGCCGCAGGTCCAGCTCGATCGGCTGCGGGAAGCGTGACAGGTTGTTCACGCACAGCACGACGTCGTCACCGAACTCACGGACGTACGACAGCACGCTCGGGTTGGAACCGCCTAGATCAGTGAAGGTACCCATCCCGAAACACGGGTGCTGCTTGCGGGTCTGGATCATCCGCCGGGTCCAGTGCAGCAGACTCGACGCGTTCTCCATCTCGGCCTCGACGTTGACCGCCTGGAACCCGTAGACCGGGTCCATGATCACCGGCAGGCTGAGCTTGCCCGGGGTGGCCGTCGAGAACGACGCGTTGCGGTCCGGGGACCACTGCATCGGCGTCCGGACGCCGTCGCGGTCACCGAGCCAGATGTTGTCGCCCATCCCGATCTCGTCGCCGTAGTACAGGATCGGCGAGCCGGGCAGCGACAGCAGCATCGCGGTGAACAGCTCCATCCGGTTCACGTCGTTGTCGAGCAACGGCGCGAGCCGGCGGCGGATGCCGATGTTGGCCTTCATCCGCGGGTCCTGGGCGTACTCGCCCCACATGTAGTCGCGCTCTTCGTCGGTGACCATCTCGAGGGTGAGCTCGTCGTGGTTGCGCAGGAAGATGCCCCACTGGCAGGTGTCCGGGATCTGCGGCGTCTGGGCCAGGATCTCCGAGATCGGGAACCGCGACTCGCGGCGCACGCCCATGAAGATCCGCGGCATCACCGGGAAGTGGAACGCCATCTGGCACTCGTCGCCACCGGACTCGCGGTCGCCGAAGTAGTCGACCACGTCGGCCGGCCACTGGTTCGCCTCGCAGAGCAGGATGCGGTCCTCGTAGTTCGCGTCGACCTCTTTGCGGACCCGCTTGAGGAACTCGTGGGTGCGCGGCAGGTTCTCGCAGTTGGTGCCCTCCTCCTCGAACAGGTACGGCACCGCGTCCAGCCGGAAGCCGTCGATGCCGAGGTCGAGCCAGAACTTCAGCGCCTCGATCATCGCGTCGCCGACGGCCGGGTTCTCGAAGTTCAGGTCCGGCTGGCTGGAGTAGAACCGGTGCCAGAAGTACTGCTGGCGGACCGGGTCCCAGGTCCAGTTCGACGTCTCGCTGTCGACGAAGATGATCCGGGCGTCGCCGTACGCCTCGTCGTAGTCCGACCAGACGTAGAAGTCGCCGTACGGGCCTTCGGGGTTGCTCCGGGACTCCTGGAACCAGGGGTGCTGGTCCGAGGTGTGGTTCATCACGAAGTCGACGATCACGCGCATTCCGCGCGCGTGGCATGCGTCCATGAACGCGGCGAAGTCGGCGATCGTGCCGACCTCGGGCATCACGTTCGTGTAGTCGGAGATGTCGTAGCCGCCGTCACGCAGAGGTGAGGGATAGAACGGCGGCAACCACAGACAGTCGACACCGAGCCACTCGAGATAGTCGAGTTTCTCGGTCAGGCCTTGCAGGTCGCCGATGCCGTCGGCGTTGGAGTCCTTGAAGGACCGCACCAGAACTTCGTAGAAAACCGCCCGCTTGAACCACAGCGGGTCACTCTTCGTCAGTCCGTGGTGCTGCTCCGGCAGCATGTCGGTCACGCTCACCTCCAATGGGTGTCATCCCTCGGGTCTGAACCGGGCTGCACATTTCCCTTACCCGTCAGACGGTTTCTCAAAAGGGGACGGCGGCAGACCGGCGATTCCATGCTGTGAAACACGGCCTTGGGATGGCGGTCCTGGCCAGCGTTTGGCTCAGTGTGCCGCCCGTTTGCCAGTACATGCAAATGGGGGCCCGATCGCCCTATCCGCGGTCGATTCGTGATGTGTCGTGCGTTGCTTCCGAGGGGTTCGGAGGTTACTTTCCGGCACCCGGTGCAGTGCCTGGTGACTTCCGGGGTCTGCGGACGTACTTGGTGAATCCGGCGCGTTCGGCGTCGGCCTCGGTACGGAACCAGACCTCGGGTTTGGTCCGGCCGTAATACGGCGATTCCGGGGTGTGGAAGAGCATCGACTGCGCGTTGCCCTTGATGGTGAATCCGTCCGGTGGTCCCTGGTGCGGCACCGCTTCCGCCGAGCCTTCGCCGTACCGCCCGGGCGGCACCTCGTCCTGCGGCTCGTCGAACAACGTCGGCACTGCTGCCTCCCCAGCATCCATCCGCTGAGAAAAATGCGCCACCGGTACGACGGGCGCCGGCTCGGCTCGGCTGACAGGTGCGGGCTCAGGCTCAGCCTGATGTGCACTGACGCCCACTAGAACTTCTTCTCTTTGTTCTTCTTCTTGAACTGGTGGTGCTTCCACGACCTGGCGGCGGGCGAGCAGGAACCAGGTGATGATCGCGCCGAGTACGAAGGCGGCCAGCGACCACGGCCAGTTGTTGCGGAAGAGCCAGCTCATCGGCGTGCGCCCTTCAACCGTCCCGGTGCGACCCGGAACGCCAGCCAGGCAGCAGCACTGCCCAGCACGAACGCAACCAGAAGCAAGATCCAGACCTGCGCGATCAGCCAACTCATGGAGTCCCCTACGGAATCTTCGGACCGTGCGCGAGGACACTACTCCGTTCCGTATCGCTCTCGCACTGCAACCCACCGATACAGCACGCGTATAGCCGGAACCGGCAAGCTCGGCCCGACAAGCAGGCTCGGGGCTGGCAGAGCAGGTGATCGCATGACGACCCACGTGACAACCAAGCCTGTGCAGCAACAGACACCGCCGCAACGCCGCTATTGGCCAGAGGCGTCCATCGTCGCCGCTGTCTTTGTAGTGCTGGCTGTGACGAGCAATGCGTACGGTTACCACCGCGACGAGCTCTACTTCCTCGCCTGCGGCAAACACCTTGCCTGGGGTTACCCCGATCAACCACCGCTGACCCCGCTGCTCGCAGTACTGGGTGACGCGATCTCACCAGGCTCGCTCTGGGCGTTCCGCCTGCCGGCCACGATCCTGACGACTCTCTCGGTCGTCTTAGTCATCCTCATCGCCCACGAGATGGGCGCCTCCCGCCGTGCTCGAGTCATCGCCGCCCTGACCATCTCCACATCCGCAGTCGTCCTGATGGCCGGGCACCTGCTGATGACCAATACCACCGACTTCTTCTTCGCCGCCCTGATGAGCTGGCTGCTCGCCCGCTACATCCGAACCCGTACGGCGTACCTTCTGCTCCTCATCGGCGTAGTACTCGGCATAGGCCTCCTCAACAAGACTCTCCTGGGCCTCCTCGCTCTCGCACTCGTCATCGGTCTCCTGGTAGCCGGCCCGCGCTCGGCACTGCGAAGCAAGTGGCTTCTAGGTGGAGGACTAGCCGCCCTGGCCATCGCAGCGCCGAACCTGATCTGGCAGGCCACCAACGGCTTCCCTCAACTGGACATGGCAGCAGCGATCCAGGGACGTGTCGTAGCGGGCGGCCGCTTCGGGGTCATCCCCTTCCAGCTCATCCTGATCAGCCCCCTGCTCGTACCGATCTGGATAGCAGGCCTCGTGCGGCTACTGCGCCGCAACACGTTCCGCGTGTTCGGTGTCGCCTACGTAGCACTAGCAATCGAGCTACTGGTTCTCGGCGGAAACGGCTTCTACCTAGCGGGCGCCTACCCGGCCCTGATGGCAGCTGGCGCCATAGCAACCGACCGCTGGCTCACGACAGCCGTACGCCGACGTCGTGCTGACCGGAACCTTCTCTGCTTCAGCAGTACTTGTCGGACTGGCTGGTCTGCCACTGATCCCCGTCGCAGCGATCACCGATGTGCCGCTGGTTCACTACCTCGACTTCGGCGGCACCCGCGAGCAGGTCGGCTGGCCGGAGCTCACTGCCGAGGTGAAGGCCGTGTACGACGGGCTGCCGGCCGATGAGCGCGAGAGAGCAGTGATTGTCACGCGCAACTATGGCGAGGCCGGTGCGCTCGACCGCTACGGCCCGGAGTACGGACTGCCGAAGGTCTACAGCGGTCACAACGCGTACGCCGGGTGGGGTCGCCCGCCGGAAGGTGCGGACGTGGTGATCGTGCTCGGTTCACAGCGTGACCGGACGCCGCTCGATTGGGTGCAGGCGAACTGCCTTTCGGCAAACATCGTCGGCGAGACCAGCAACAGCGCCGGCCTCAAGAACGCCGAACAGCACCGCCCGATCTGGCTCTGCCGCGGCCTCAACCAGACCTGGCAACAAACCTGGCCCACGGTGACCTGGCTGGGCTGAACAAAGTTACGGAACGCGGATCTCGACGCGGCGGTTGGCGACTCGTCCGGCGCCGGTGTCGTTGGAAGCGATCGGGTCCGCTTCGCCGTACCCGCGGCTCGTCATCCGGTCGGACGGTACGCCGAGTTTCACCAGCGCTGCCTTGACCGCGTCGGCGCGCTGCTGCGAAAGCGGCAGGCTGCTCGCGGTGCTGCCGAGGTTGTCGGTGTACCCGGCGATCTCGACGCGCGCCGTCTCGCAGCTCTTGAGGAGCGCGGCGGCCCGTAGTACCGAAGGCTGGGAAGCATCGTTGACGATCGCGGTGCCGGACAGGAAGACGATCTTGTTCTGCGTGCTCAGCTGGGCGAGCCGGGTCTCGAAGGTCTGGCAGGCCTCGCTGATCGGCGGCTTCGCGACCTGCGGGATGGTCAGCTGGTTCGCGATGATCGCGCCCGGTACTGCGGCTGCGGCTGCCCGCGCTGCAGTCGCCTTGGTGGCCTGATCGGCGACCAGACCGGTCAGCTTCACGGTCGAGCCGTCGTAGCTGATCGATGCATCGCCGGTCGCGGTGGAGAGCGTGCGGAGCAGAGCAGTCAGCGCCTTCGCGTTGGTCAGTCCCGCGTCCGGATCGACAGTGATCGCGTCGACAAAGTTGCCGCCCAGCCCCTGCATCTCGGTGACGATCGCGTCCTTCGCCGCCTGGTCCTTCACCGCAACGGTCACCGTGAACGACTCGTCGGTCCGATTCAAACTGAACGGTGCGATGGAACTGCCCTCGACCACCTGAGGTGTCGCACTCAAGGTGGTCGACGGGATCGGGTCGGCGACTTCGAGGGTCGTGTTGCCGGTCGCCGTGGCCACGCGGACTCCGTCGACGCGGGCGACGATGTCGCGAGCCTGCTGCGCATCAGCACCGGCCGGTACGACGACCGTTGCGTCGCGCCCGTCGACGGTGACCTGGACCCCGTTGATTCCTTGGGCTTGCAGCGCGGCCAGCGAGCGGTCGCGCAGATCGTCCTCGGTCGAGCCGGTCCTCGTGATCAGCAGGACGGCGGCGAGCAATGCAGGGACGAGTAAGGCCGCGAGCAGCCAAACGAAACCGGGCCGCCGGCGGACGAGTCCGGTACTCGTTTCGGCGATCGGTTGGGGACCGTCCGGGGATCCGGGCACTGTTCCTCCGTCGACTGCGGTCATCATGACCGTGCGCGCAGAGATTACTCCGTACGGCGTGCCCCTGCACGCTCGCCCACCCCTCGAACAGCCGGTGTGGTGCGGCAATTTATTTGGGTTTCTTCTTTTCTTAACCCGTGTGCTGAGTAGGGTGCGCACAGTCCCTCTCCCGCCCCCCTGGAGGAACACCATGAGGATCCGAACCCTGCCCACCCTGGTCGCCGCGCTCGCACTGCTCGGCACCGGAGTGGTCCCCGCCGCGGTCGCGGCCACCCCGTCCGACGACGGCGCCCGGTCCCTGCCGACCCAGGTGGTCGAGCAGCAGGACGGCGCCAACGTGGTCGCTGCCGGCAAGCGCGTCGTCGGCTACTTCACCGAGTGGGGTGTCTACGACCGGAACTACCACGTGAAGAACATCAAGACGAGCGGCTCGGCCGCGAAGCTGACCAACATCGTCTACGCCTTCGGCAACACCACCGGCGGCCGGTGCGCGATGGGTGACTCCTACGCGGCGTACGACAAGGCGTACGACGCGGCCGGCTCGGTCGACGGCGTCGCCGACACCTGGGACACCGGCGCGCTGCGCGGCAACTTCAACCAGCTGCGCAAGCTCAAGCGGCGAGTTCCCGAACATCAAGGTGGTCTGGTCGTTCGGCGGCTGGACCTGGTCCAGCGGCTTCACCCAGGCCGCGCAGAACCCGACCGCCTTCGCCGACTCCTGCTACAGCCTGGTCAAGGACCCGCGCTGGGCCGATGTCTTCGACGGCATCGACATCGACTGGGAGTACCCGAACGCCTGTGGCCTGAGCTGCGACACCTCCGGCCCGAACGCGTTCAACAACGTCATCACCGCACTGCGCAACCGCTTCGGCTCGTCGGCCCTCGTCACCGCGGCGATCACCGCCGACGGCACCAACGGCGGCAAGATCGACGCGACCAACTACGCCACCGCGGCGCAGAAGCTCGACTGGATCATGCCGATGACGTACGACTACTTCGGCGCCTTCGCGGCGCAGGGCCCGACGGCTCCGCACTCGCCGCTCACCTCGTACTACGGGATCCCGACCGCCGGCTTCTACAGCGACGCGGCGATCCAGAAGCTCAAGACGAAGGGCATCCCGGCGTCGAAGATCCTGCTCGGCATCGGCTTCTACGGCCGCGGCTGGACCGGCGTCACGCAGGCCGCTCCCGGCGGTCGCGCGACCGGCGCGGCGCCGGGCAAGTACGAGGCCGGGATCGAGGACTACAAGCTGATCTCGACCCGCTGCCCGTCGAACGGAACAGTCGGCGGTACGGCGTACGCGTTCTGCAACGGGCAGTGGTGGGGCTACGACACCCCGGCGACGATCCGCAGCAAGATGACGTACGCGAACAACCAGGGCCTCGGCGGCGCCTTCTTCTGGGAGCTGTCCGGCGACACCACCAGCGGTGCGCTGATCACCGCGGTCAAGACCATCGGCTGATCCGGAAGCCGATTCCCGGCGTCCGGAACCTCCTGCCCCGTCCGGCAGGTGGTTCCGGACGCCCTGCTTCGTTCTGAGCAACTGCTGGTCGAGGAGTGCAACTGTCAGCGACATCCGGCCCGGTTTCGTGGCGCTGCGTAGACCGGGGCTGTCCGGTGTCGGACAGGACTCATATGTGCCACGTCGGTGCGGAGGGAATCCCTTGACTTAACCCTCGCGGTTGGCCGTACTTGTCCGTGCCGCCTGACCCGGCAAGCGTTTGACAGGAGGGGCTCGATGGACTCGTCCTTGGTGATCGGCGTGGCGACGTCAACGGCCGAGCGGGTACAGCTCGCCCGGTTGCTCGCCGACGCCGACGCACTGCTCCTGGTCTCCAGTGCCGAACAAGCCCGCGCCTTCCTCGACCTGACGACGGCGGCGGAGACCACTCCCGTAGTACTGACTCCTGCTGTCGTAGCCGCCGGAACCCCGGCATACCGTCACTGCCCAGATCGAGGCAGTGCCGTCGCCCGCCTTCCCGGCGCCGGCGCTGGTGGAGGACCCCGACCCGATGGAAGAGCTCAGCCTCGACGTCGCACCGCCGGGTGGTCCGCTGGAAGGACCGCGAGATCTCGCTGACCCGCTTGGAACACGACTTCCTGCACTGCCTGGTCACCGAGCCCGGCCGCGTCTGGACCTACCAACGCCTCCACCTCGCCGTCTGGGGCAACGAACACCTCGGCCACGGCTCCCACATCCACTCGGTGGTCAAACGCCTCCGCCAGAAGCTCGCCGAACTGGGCGCCACTGTCACCATCCACGCGGTCCGAGGCGTCGGCTTCCACCTCCTGCCTGCCTAGTTCTGATCAGAACGCCGCGCTTTCCCTCGTAGTACCAAGAGAAACCGGCCCCGCCCAAAGGTTCTTGGGCGGGGCCGGTGTCCTGCTAGGCCGGGGTTACTTGGTGGCCTTCAAGGCGAAGTTCTCGGTGACCGGGGTGCCGGCTACCAACTTCGTGGTGCGGGTTTGGGGCTTGTAGCCGTCCTTGGCGGCGATCAGGGTGAGCGGGTTGTTGCGGCGGTCGAGCCAGTAGGCGTAGTTGCCGTCCTTGTCGGTGATGAAGGTGTACTCCGGGGCCCAGGAGTCCACCTCGACGGTCGCGCCCGGGAGGGGAGCGGTGACGCCGGAGGTGCTGACCCCGGTGACCGTGCCCAGGAGCTTGCTCCAGGTGGTCGGCGGGGTGACGTTCATCTTCACGTCGACCGGGTTGACCGTGTACGGCGTGTTCTCGCCGATGGTGACCGCGGCCGTGTAGGTGCCCGGCTGGTCGACATTGGCGTTCATCGTGACCTTGACGACGACCTTCGCGCCCGGGGCCAGGGTGGCCTCGGTCTGGTCGACGCTCAGCCAGCTGACGTCGGCGGACGACTCGGTGCAGTTCTCGAGACCGGGCAGTGCTTCACTGCTGTTGGTCGCGGTGAACCCACCGGATGCGCCACCGATCTTGTAGAAGCCACACGCCGCGCCACCGCGGTACCGCGGCTGGTTGGCGTTCGGCGTGGCCGCCCACGTGTTGGCGGAGGCGTCGTAGGCGAAGCCGGCGTTGGTGATGGCGCCGCCCTGGACACCGCCGACGACGATCAGCTTGCCACCGGCAACCGAGTTGGACGACGGCCCAGTGGTCGGCCGGGGCGTCGGCGATCGGCGACCAGGAGTCGGCCGCCGGGTCGTAGACGTAACCACCCTTCTGCGCTACCGATCCGTCGTTACCGCCGGAGCAGTACAGCTTGCCGTCGATCGCGCCACAGGCGAGGAACGCCACCGACTTCGGGTAGTTGGCCAGCGTCGCCCAGCTGTTGGAGGCCGCGTCGTAGGCGACCACCGAGTTGGACATCGGCAGGCAGTCACCGGTGGTGCAGCCACCGACGGCGTACAGCTTGCCGCCGAGGACAGCGGTACCGGCCGCGGCCCGGGGAGCCGGGTTGTTGGCCACCGCGGTCCAGGCGTTCGACGCCGGGTCGTAGGACCAGGTACCGGCGTCCGGACCCGCGTCGCCCCAACCGGAGCTGACGATGACCTTGCCGTTGACGGCACCGGCGCTGACCGCGTTACGGGCGCCCGGCAGCGGAGCGATCGGCGTCCAGGCCAGGGTGGCCGGGTCGTAGACGTAGCTGTTCGCGGACGAGGCGCTTCCGTTGCCGCCGGCAATGGAGTAGACCTTGCCGTCGACGTTCACGGTGCGGTTGTCCATCACGACCGACGGGTAGTTGGCGATGTCCTGCCACGGTGCCGCGAGCGGCTTGGCGACCGGTGCGGGGACAGCCATCTTCCCGGACAGCTTGCTGCCGAACGAGGTCGGTACGGCGAGCCGCTGCAGCGGCGCACCGGTACCGGTCATGACCTGCGCCTTGGTGGTGGTGCCACCGTTGGCGTTCAGCAGAGTGAAGCCGCCGTCGCGCTCACCGAACTTCAGGTCGACCGGTGCACCACCGGTGTTCTTGACGGTGAACGACTTGGTGACCTTGCCGGTCGGCAGCTTGAGGTTGCCCTCGAGCGCGGTCGGCGTGACCGTGATCCGGCCGGCGGCCAGGGTGAAGTTGGCCGAGGTGACGTAGTCGGCCTCGACGTCGACGGTCTGGCTCGAGCTCACGTAGTTACCGGCCTTGGCGGTGAAGCCGTGGGCGTCGGACTCCGGCGAGTACAGCCAGTAGAAGCCGTCGTCGAGGCCGGTGTCGTCCGGGGTGGCGACGGTGGTGGCGGTGTCGGTCGGCTTGTCGTCACGGGTGACGGTGGCGCCGTTCACGAAACCGCCGGTGTTGGCGTCCTTCACGTTGCCGACGACGAGACCGCCGCCGACCGGCTACACAGGTGACCGAGCTGCCGATCAGGACGTTGTCGACCTCCCACCACCATTCGTACGAGGCGTCGTAGTAGTGGAACCGAACCTGTACGGCGGACTTGCCGGCCGCCTGCGGGATCGGGATCTCCTTGACGCCGCGAGCGTCCGCGGCCTGGGTGAGCGACGTTGGTCCAGGTGGTGCCGCCGTCGATCGACAGGTCGACGTCGGCCTTCTCACCGGACAGGTAGTTCAGGTCCTGGTTGAACTTGATCTTCGGAGCGGTGACCGCGCTCAGGTCGACGACCGGGCTGACCAGCGAGGTGTCCTGCGCCCCACCGGAGCCGTACTTGTCGCTGTCGATGATCGCGAAGCCGCCGGTGCCACCGGTCAGGTTGCCCCGGTTGCCGACATCGGTGAACTTCCAGGTCTGGCCGTTGTCCTTGTTGTCGACGACGGTCCAGCCGGTCGGCGCCGCGGTGCCGTCGAAGGTCTCGTAGACCCCGTCCGAGCCGTTCTTGTAGCCGGGTGCGGTCGGGCAGGCGTCACCGCGCACCGGGACGGCGACGTTCTTGGTCAGGTTGCCCGCGCCGACCGTGATCGGCTGGCTGACGGTCGTCGTAGCCCGGGTACTGCGCCTCGACCTTCAGCGTGTACGACGCGCCGGACGGCACCTTGAAGCTGTACCGGCCGTTCGACGGGGTGGTGTAGTCGAAGACGCCACCGGGACCCTCGACGCTGACCTTCGCGTACAGCGGCCAGCCGTGGCCGGAGCCGTCGGTGACGGTGCCGCCGACGTTGACGGTCGGCAGCGGCCGCCAGGGCGAAGTCCTTCGTCGTGGTGGTGTTCACCGGTCGACGGTGGCGGTGCCGGTCTGGCCCACGTAGCCGAACGCGGCCACGGCGAGCGAGTAGTCGCCGGCCGGCAGCGACGGCGGAGTAGCTGCCGTCGGCGCCGGTGGTCAGCACCTTGTCGCTGGACGCCGGTCTGGTCACCGTCACCGTGGCGCCCGCGATGGCAGCGCCGCCGGTCGTCGGTGACCTTGCCGGCTCAGCGTGCCGGTGTCACCGATCGGGGCGGCGTTCAGCAGCGCGAGCGCGTCCAGCCGGCCCTCGCCGTACACGTTGTTGTCGGCGGCGGTGCCGCCACAGGTGGTGTCGGCCTTGTCGATCGGCCGTGCTGTCGAGCAGCGCGCGGGTGGCCGCGACGTCACCCTTCAGGCTCGGCGCGCGCCGACCACAGCAGCGCGACGACGCCCGCGAGGTGCGGCGTGGCCATCGAGGTGCCGTTGAAGCTGGCGTAGGCGCTGCCGGGGATGCTCGAGCGCACGTTGACGCCGGGGGCCGAGATGTTCGGCTTGATCACGCCGTTCTGGCCGGCACCGCGGCCGGAGAACGAGGCGACGTTGTTGTTGATGTCGTAGGCGCCGGCGGAGTAGTTGCTCTGCAGAGCTGCCCGGCGAGCCGCTGGTTTGGCAGCCCGAGCCGCTGTTGCCGTTGGCGAACACACCCGATGATCCCGGACGCGGTCCAGGCGTTGCGTGACGTCCTCCATGAACGGGTCGTTCGACGGCAGCGTGCGTGCCCCACGAGTTGTTGATGATGTTCGGCCGCTTGCTCGCGTCCGGGTTCGTCCCGGCGAGGTTGGTCGGCTCGAGCATCCACTGCCCGGAGCTGATCAGTGCCGCGTCGCTCGGGCAGCAGCCGTTGGCCGCGATCCACTTGACGCCCGGCGCGACGCCGATCTGGTTGCCCGCGCCGTCGTCGCCGGCCATGGTGCCCATCGTGTGGGTGCCGTGCCCGTTGCCGTCGG
Organism: uncultured Actinomycetota bacterium; assembly: GCA_963740725.1. GTDB lineage: Bacteria > Actinomycetota > Actinomycetes > Propionibacteriales > Kribbellaceae > Kribbella. The sequence goes on along the minus strand of CAVUFT010000001.1, from coordinate 373,665 downwards.
CCGGTGCGTTCGGCGAGGTGCCGGCCGCGTCGAACCAGTTGTAGTTGTGGTCGAACTGACCGTTGCCCAGGTTGCCGCGGTAGGAGTTCACCAGCGCCGGGTGGTCGTACTGGACCCCGGTGTCGATGTTGGCGACCACGATGCCGTCGCCCTTGTCGCCGTACTGCGACCAGACGTGGTCGGCCTTGATGTTCGCGATACCCCACTCGACCGAGTTGATCTGGTGCTCGGTGGTGCCCTGCGGTGATCTTCGGGATCTCGATACTTGACCGGGTTGTAGATCGCCCTCGACCTCGGCGTGCGCCCGGCCAGGCTCTGCGCCATCTCCAGCGAGCCCGCCCTTGACCGAGATCGCGTTGGTGGCCCAGAAGGTCTTGTACTTCGCGTGGCCGGCGTCCAGCTCGGCCTTGACCCCGGCCTGGCTCTCCGCGGCGGTCTTCTTCAGCGCTGCCGCGACCGCCGTACCGCGCTGGGTCCAGTCGGTGATCTTGCTCGCCGCGGTCAGATCGGCCTTGGCGCTGAAGCGGACCCAGAAGTCGGTGGCTTCCTTGGCATCCTTGCCCTGCAGCTTCGACAGGAGATCAGGCTTGATCTTGGAAGCAGGTGCAGGTGTTCCGCTTGGTTCGGTCGCCGGCGCCGCCTGGGCGGCCGAGGCCAGCCCCGTCGTGATGACGGCGGCCGCCGCCAGGGCACTCACCAGTGATCTGGCGAATCCCCTTCTTCGTTGATGTGACATCTCTGCAGCCCCTCACTTGTACATCCCCGAGTCGGCCCCCGAGCCAACTTGCAGAGGTGCAGGGCTTCGCAGGGTCCAGGGTGGTGAACCGGTTCTGCGAACGCGCCGTGCCCCCCAGGTCGCAGCGTGTTACGCGGCGAGCCTGTCGAGGACCCTATGTGTCACGCGAAGGCCGTCACAAGCACACTTCGTGAGCAAGATGTCACTAGCCGTCGGCTGCTTCGAAGCAAAGTCCGCCATTAACTGTCAATCCGTTGACGATTAAGGGCAGAGGTTGACACCGTAGCCGGATGGTCACCGCCCGTGTCCCTGATCATGAAGACCGTCCCGCGTTCCCGATGCTGATCGCCGTCGCCGCCTCGCTGGAGGAGCGGGTCCGGCTGGCCGAACTTGTCGACGACGTGGCGCCGCTGCTGCTCGTCTCCAGCCTGGAAGAACTCCGCAAGCTCCTCACGCCAGCACCGCAGTCCCCGGAACACCCCGAACCGCCGGAACCCGAGGCCGAGACCCGGCCAGTGCCCGAGGGTGTGCCGCGGCCGGCCGACGTACTGACCATCGACTCCGCGCGATCGGTAGCGCAGTGGCGGGACCAGGAGGTTCCGCTGACCGACCTGGAGCACGATCTGCTGCTCCAGTTGACGATCGAGCCACTGCGAACCTGGACGTACGAGGCCCTGCACCAAGCCGTCTGGCGGAACAGACACTTACGCGGTACTGCGGACGTGCACTCGCTGTGAAGCGGCTTCGGCGCAAGCTCGACGAACTCGGTACGACGGTGACCATCGACTCGGTGCGCGGAACGGGTTTCCGGCTCACGGATCACCAACGACCGTCGATCACGGGGTTGCGCGCCGGGTAGCCTCTGAAATCGTGCGCTTCTCAGCCTTGCGGCAGCTCGAATGTCCGAAGTGTGGCCTCGTCCACGACGCCGATCAGGTGATCGGGCTGTGCGACTGCGGCTCGCCTCTGCTCGCCCGGTACGACCTCGACGAGGTGCGGGCCGGGTTGACCAAGGAAGACGTCGCCGTCGCGGGCGCCTGATCTCTGGCGGTACCACGAACTGCTGCCGGTGCGCGACGCGGCGAACGTGGTCAGCCTGGGGGAGGGGATGACGCCGCTGCTCGGCTTACCGGCGTACGGGCGGGAGCTCGGCGTCCCGGAGCTGCTGATGAAGGACGAAGGGCTGATCCCGACCGGGACCTTCAAGGCGCGCGGTGCGGCGGTCGGGGTGTCGCGGGCGTACGAGGTCGGCGTGCGGAAGATCGCGATGCCGACGAACGGGAACGCGGGATCCGCCTGGGCGACGTTCGCGGCCCGGGCCGGGATGGAGGCGCTGATCGCGATGCCGATCGCGGCGCCGGAGATCTGCCGGCGCGAGGTGACGGTGGTCGGGGCCGAGCTGAAGTTGATCGACGGGCTGATCGGCGACGCGGGCGCCTGGATCCGCGAGCAGCTGGCGACGCGCGAGGGGTACTTCGATGTCTCGACGCTGAAGGAGCCTTATCGCATCGAGGGCAAGAAGACGATGGGCCTGGAGATCGCCGAACAGCTCGGATGGAAGCTGCCGGACGTGATCCTCTACCCGACCGGTGGCGGCGTCGGGCTGATCGGGATCTGGAAGGCGCTCGCGGAACTCGCTGCGCTGGGATGGGTCGAGGGACCGATGCCGCGGCTGGTCGCCGTACAGGCCACTGGGTGTGCGCCGATCGTGCAGGCGTGGGAGAAGGGCCTGCCGGAGAGCGAGCCGTGGGTCGACGCGAAGACCGTTGCCTTCGGCATCACCGTACCGAAGGCGCTCGGCGATTTCCTTGTCCTGCAAGCGATCGCGGAGACCGACGGCTGCGCGATCGCCGTTGACGACGAAGACATCCTGGCCGCCCAACGCCGCTGCGCCGAACTCGAAGGCGCCTTCATCTGCCCCGAAGGTGCCGCCAACTTCGCCGCCGTGAAGCAACTCCGCTCCTCGGGCTGGATCAAGGAAACCGACAAGGTCGTCGCCCTCAACACCGGCACCGGCCTGAAATACCCGGAGACGGTCCCGCTCTAGGCCTGGCCGCGGCGGACGGCGAGGATGTGGCAGGGCTCGCCGTTGGGGTCGAGCTTGATGTAGTTCTGCTGGCCCCAGCGCCAGGTGGCGCCGCTGATCTCGTCGTACACGGTGAAGGTGTCCTCCGGGCGCATGCCGAGGGCGGCCATGTCCAGGTGGACCATCGACTCGCGGACCGCGTGCGGGTCGCAGTTCACCACGACGATGACGGTGTCGCTGTGCCCGTCCGCGCCGGTGATGCGCTTGGAGTAGCACATGATCTGCTCGTCATCGACCTTGTGCAGCGTGAGGTTCCGCAGTTGCTGCAGCGCGGGGTGCCGGCGCCGGATGTTGTTCAGCAAGGTGATGTACGGCGCCAGCGTGCGACCCTCGGCCGCAGCGGCCTCCCAGTCGCGAGGACGGAGCTGGAACTTCTCGGTGTCCAGATACTCCTCCGAGCCGGGCCGCAGCGCGACGTGCTCGAACAGCTCGAAGCCGGCGTACACGCCCCACGCGGGGGCCGACGTCGCGGCGATCGCAGCGCGGATCTTGAAGGCACCCGGGCCGCCGTACTGGAGATAAGCGGTCAGGATGTCCGGCGTGTTCACGAAGAAGTTCGGGCGCAGGTAGTGCCCGGTCTCCTTGGTCAGTTCCTCGAGATACTCCTCGAGCTCCCACTTCTCGTTGCGCCAGGTGAAGTAGGTGTACGACTGGTGGAAGCCGACCTTCGCCAGCTCGCGCATCATCGGCCGCCGGGTGAACGCCTCGGACAGGAACACCACGTCCGGGTCGGTCTTGCGGACCTCGCCGAGCAGCCACTCCCAGAAGTTCACCGGCTTGGTGTGCGGGTTGTCGACCCGGAACACGGTGACGCCGTGCGAGATCCACAGCTTCACGATCCGCAGGACCTCGGCGTAGATGCCTTCGGGATCGTTGTCGAAGTTGATCGGATAGATGTCCTGGTACTTCTTCGGCGGGTTCTCGGCGTACGCGATCGAGCCGTCGACGCGGACCGAGAACCACTTCGGGTGCTCGGTCACCCACGGGTGGTCCGGCGAGGCCTGCAGCGCCAGGTCGATCGCGACTTCCAGGCCGAGCTCGCGGGCCCGGCCGACGAAGTAGTCGAAGTCCTCGAAGGTGCCGAGCTCGGGGTGGATCGCGTCGTGGCCGCCGTCGGCCGAACCGATCGCCCACGGCGATCCCGGGTCGCCCGGCTTCGGGTCGAGGGTGTTGTTCGGGCCCTTGCGGTACGACTGGCCGATCGGGTGCACCGGCGGCAGGTAGAGCACGTCGAAGCCCATCTTGGCGACCGCGTCGAGCCGCAGCGCCGCAGTACGGAAGGTGCCCGAGGTCCAGGTCTGGGTTTCCTCGTCGAACTTCGCGCCTTCGGAGCGCGGGAAGAACTCGTACCAGCTGCCGTACAGCGCGAGCCGGCGGTCGACCCAGACCGGGAAGGTCTCCGACGAGGTGATCAGCTCGCGCACCGGGTAGCGGCCGAGCGCGGAGCGGACCTGCGGCGAGATGCCCGCGGCCAGCCGGGCCTCGGGCGGCAGCGCGCCGTTCGCCAGCGCCTGCGCGGCGTCGCTCAACGTACTGCGGTCCACGCGCACCGCCGGCGGTACGCCGGCCGCGGCGCGATCGAAGAACGCGGCGCCCTCGGCGAACATCAGGTCGACGTCGATCCCGGCCGGGATCTTGATCTCGGCGTTGTGCCGCCAGGTGCCGTACGGGTCGCTCCAGCCCTCGACGGCGAACGTCCACGCGCCCTGCTCCTGCAGGGTGACGTCGACGGTCCACCGGTCGCTGCCCTGACCGACAGGGGCCATCAGCATCCGTCTGGTCTGTCCCGTCGGCGACGTCAGGACGACGTTCGCGTTCACCGCGTCGTGGCCTTCGCGGAACACGTCGGCCGCGATGGTGAACGTCTCACCCACCGACGACTTGGCCGGATACGCTCCGGCGTCGACGGTCGGGCTGACGTCGGTGATCGGGATACGCCCAGTCATGGAGTTGTCGAACCTTCGCTTTCCGACTAGCGGGGACAGAGAAGTACAGGACTGACGTTATCGGTTACCCATCCCTCGGCGCGCCATGCGCCGATCACAGTTCGGTCGTGGTGTCTCACGGATCGGTCCTGCGGTTCTACTGGTCTGGTCCTGCAAGATCTTGCTCACGTTGCAAGATTGATGCATCCCGGGGGTGTTCAGGTCCGTCCAGGGCCGGTACGGTGTCCCGGTGCGAGCGATACGACGATTCTCCGTCCGCCCTGTCCTGCCCGAGCCGCTGACCGGCCTCGGCACCCTGGTGAACAACCTTCGCTGGGCCTGGCACCCGGAGACACAAGATGTCTTCGAGGCTGTCGACCCCCAGTTGTGGCGGTCCACCGGCGGTGACCCGGTCCGGTTGCTCGGTGAGGTCCCGGCGGCCCGGCTCGACGAGCTGGCGAACGACCATGCCTTCCTGCGCCGGCTCGAGCTGGCCGTGGACGACCTGACCGGGTACGTCACCGACGACCGGTGGTTCCAGTCCGAGGCCGGTACGCCGGTCGACTCGGTCGCCTACTTCTCCCCGGAGTTCGGCATCACCCACGTGCTGCCGCAGTACTCCGGTGGTCTCGGCATCCTGGCCGGCGACCACCTGAAGGCGGCCAGCGACCTCGGCGTACCGCTGATCGGTGTCGGCCTGCTGTACCGGCACGGGTACTTCGTGCAGTCGCTCAACCGCGAGGGCTGGCAGCAGGAGCGCTACCCGCTGGTCGACCCGGACGGGCTGCCGATCAGCCTGCTCCGCGACGGCTCTGATGCCGGCGCTGCCCCGGCGATCGTCACGGTCGCGCTGCCCGGCGGCCGCGAGCTGAACGCGCAGATCTGGGTCGCCCAGGTCGGCCGGGTGCCGCTGCTGATGCTCGACTCCGACATCGAGGAGAACGAGGCCGCCGAGCGCGAGGTCACCGACCGGCTGTACGGCGGTACGACCGAACACCGGCTGCTGCAGGAGCTCCTGCTCGGCGTCGGTGGCGTCCGCGCAGTACGGGCGTACTGCCGGATCACCGGCCACGCTGCTCCTGAGGTCTTCCACACCAACGAGGGCCACGCCGGCTTCCTCGGCGTCGAGCGGATCCGCGAGCTCGCCACCGAGCAGAACCTCGACTTCGACACCGCGCTCGAGGTCAACCGCGGCGGTACCGTCTTCACCACCCACACGCCGGTCCCGGCCGGCATCGACCGGTTCCCGGTCGAGCTGATCCAGCAGCACTTCTCGCCGGACGTGTTCGGCGACGGCGTCCCGATCGACCGGATCCTCGCGCTCGGCGCGGAGGACTTCGAGAACGGCGACCCGAGCGTCTTCAACATGGCGATCATGGGGCTGCGGCTGGCCCAGCGCGCCAACGGCGTCTCGAAGCTGCACGGTGTGGTTTCGCGTGGCATGTTCGCCGGACTGTGGCCGAGCTTCGACCCGGCCGACGTGCCGATCACCTCGATCACCAACGGTGTGCACGCACCGACCTGGGTGGCGCGGGAGATCTCGGCGCTGACGTACGCGAACGCCGACACGGGTGACTCCGAGAACATGTTCGAGGGTCTGGACAAGACCACCGACGCGCAGCTGTGGGAGACGAAGCGGATGCTGCGGCAGCGCTTCATCGACGACACCCGGGCGCGCGTGCGCCAGTCCTGGGTGAACCGGGGCGCGTCCGAGGCGGAGCTCGGCTGGGTCGACTCGATCCTGGACCCCGAGGTCCTGACGATGGGCTTCGCGCGCCGCGTCCCGTCGTACAAGCGCCTGACTCTGATGCTGCGCGACCCGGCCCGGTTGAAGGCGCTGCTGCTGCACCCGACGCGGCCGATCCAGATCGTCATCGCGGGCAAGGCGCACCCGGCCGACGAGGGTGGCAAGAAGCTGATCCAGGAGATGGTCCGGTTCGCCGACGATCCGGAGATCCGGCACCGGATCGTGTTCGTGCCCGACTACGACATCGCGCTGGCGCAGCCGATGTACCCGGGCTGCGATGTCTGGCTGAACAACCCGCTGCGTCCGTACGAGGCCTGTGGCACGTCGGGGATGAAGGCGGCGCTGAACGGCGCGCTCAACCTGTCCATCCGCGACGGGTGGTGGGACGAGTGGTACGACGACGAGTTCGGCTGGGCGATTCCTTCCGCCGAGGGGATCGAGGACACCGATCGTCGCGACGACCTCGAAGCGCACGCGCTGTACGACATCATCGAGAAGCAGGTCGCGCCGCGGTTCTACGACGGTGACGTTCCCGGTCGCTGGATCGAGATGCTGCGGCACACGATCAAGGAGCTCGGGCCGAAGGTGCTGGCGACCCGGATGGTTCGGGACTATGTCGAGCGGCTCTATGTGCCGGCGGCGCACTCTTCGCGTGCTGCTGAATGCGACGTACGACGGCGCGCGCGAGCTGGCCGCGTGGAAGAAGAAGGTGCGCGCGGCGTGGCCGCAGATCCGCGTCGACCACGTGGAGCTGCAGGGGCTCGGCGACGTACCGCAGCTCGGTACTACGGTCGGGATCCGGGCGTATGTGACGCTCGGGGATCTGACTCCTGCCGACATCGACGTCGAGGCGCTGCACGGCCGGGTGAACCTGGACGACGAGATCACCGATCCGGTGCACGCGTCGCTGTCGCTGGCGGAAACCTACGAGGGCAACCGGCACCGCTACGAGGGTGAACTCAAACTCGACCGCACCGGCCCCTTCGGCTACACGGTCCGAGTCCTCCCGAAGAACCCCATGCTGGCCAGCCCCGCCGAACTCGGCCTGGCCGCCGGCCCGTCCGACCCCGAGGACCCGGAAACCCCGGACCTCCCCGCCGGCTCGGAGTTCTAACCCTTTCCCGAACACCCGCGAGCCCCGCCGACCTCACTCGGCGGGGCTCGTGTTCCCCTCGCGGGCGCTTGTGTTCGCTGGGCCTGCTCGTGCTGCACGGTAGTCCCGCCGCGGGCGCTTGCAGCCTTGTGTAACAGGTTGCGGGGGCTAGATGATGGCGTGTGTTCTCAGGTCGACGGTTACGGGTGGGTGGCCGGCGGGGGAGAGTTGGGTGATTTGGTCGCCGGGGTGGAGGCGTGGGTCCTTGGCGTAGCGGGCAGCGAGTTCGTCGGATGCCGTTGTGTCTCCGTTGTCGGAGGCAACGAGCAGGGTGGCGATCTCGTCGGTGAGGTTCAGGTCGGCGTCGGCCAGCGAACCTGACTGGGCACCCCAGGCGTCCCAGAGGAGCAGTTCGTCGCCTTGGAGGTGTGCGAGCTGGAAGAACACGTAGTTGCGGATGAACCAGCCGCCGCGGATCGGCGATGACGGATCGACGCCGAAGTCGTCTTCGTCCAGTGTGCCGGAGCGGAAGCCCAGCCAGACCTCGGCCGCCGACTGGAACCAGCCGGGCTCCATGTCCTGGGTGTCGAAGCCCCACGCCGGGCCGGGGTCGAGTTGCGAGTCGACCATCACCCAGCGATCGCCGTTCCAGTACTCCACGACGACGTGGTCGTGGTTGAACCCGTTCGCGAAGTACGAAGAGAAGCCGATCCGGCTGCGCGCCGGGATCCCCTTGTGGCGCAGGGCGGAGACGGTCAGCAAGGTGTAGTCCCGGCAACATCCGACGATCCGGTCGAACGGCTCGCGCGGTACGGCGAGCGCAGTACCGTTGCGTCGCTGGTCGGTGGCCAGCATCGCGGAGACCCAGCGATGGTTGATCTCGTCGTACCGGTCGCCGGTGAACTCGATACCGCCACCGCGGTAGTGGATCACCAGGTTGCGGATCACCGCGGTCAGTCCCGGGAGGTCGGCGGGCAGTGCGTCGAAGAGTGCGGCGTGTGCGCCGGGGTCGCTGTAGGCGGACTGTACGGCGTACTGCGCGGGATCGTTGTGGTTCACCAGTCTCTGCTTTCGTTCGGGTACCTCCAGCCAACGCCCTGCCCCAGGGGCAGAGTAAAGACCGGTCACTGGCCTGCGAGGATTGTTCCGTGACAGGACTGAGGCAGCTGCCGGCATTGGGTCTGGCGGCCGTAGCCGGGATCGCTCTCGCTGTGCAGAGCCGCCTCAACGGGGGACTGGGGGCAAGCCTCCAGGACGGCATCGCGGCGTCGATGATCTCGAACGGAACAGGCATCCTCGTCCTGCTCGCCGTCGTCCCGAGTACGCGGATCGGCCGTCGCGCGCTCGGGCAGGTCAGGGAAGCTCTGCGAGTCCACGGCCTTCGGTGGTGGCAGTGTCTCGGTGGAGTCGCCGGTGCCCTGTACGTCGCGAGTCAAGGAATCAGCGTTCATTCCCTGGGGGTCGGTGTCTTCACCGTGGCTGTGGTCGGCGGTACGTCGGCCGGCAGCCTGGCCGTGGACCGCGCCGGACTCGGCCCGGGCGGCATCCGTGCCATCACCGTCCGCAGACTGATCGGCGCGGCAGCGGCCGTCGCGGCAGTCGCCATCGCCGGTCACGACAAACTCGGCGACGGCTCGCTGACCTTGCTGGCCCTTCCGGTCATCGCCGGCCTCGGCCTCTCGCTGCAGGCCGCCCTGAACGGCCGGGTCAGCGCCGTCGCCGGCTGGCCGTGGGCCGCCGCCCTCGTCAACGGCGTCGTCGGTACGTGCACGCTCTGCATCGCCCTCGCGGTCGAGTACGCCGTCCGCGGCTTCACTCCGGGTGAGCTCCCGAGCGATCCCTGGTTGTACCTCGGCGGCTTTCTCGGCGTCGGCGTGATCGCCATCGCGGCCACGGTCGTCCGCCACCTCGGCGTACTCGTCTTCGGCCTGACCAGCATCTCCGGTCAGCTCGTGGGTGCGGTGCTCCTCGACACCTTCGGCGCCCACCACCCACCCGCGACGACCTGGATCGCCGTCGCCATCACCTTGGCAGCGGTCACGATCACGGTGATCAAGCCCGGCGTGGTCCGATCAGTGATGCCAGGTCGCCTGGAACCGTCGACCTCGATCGCCCCGGCTCCGGCAGGCCAGTCGTAATCCCGCTCACCCAGCTCCTGGCTGTACGTCGCGAGATGCAGCGGCCAGCCGTCGACGTACTTGATGCGTACGGCAACGAACTTCCCCGGTCGCGCTGCAGTCGGTGATGCCGCTGATGGTTCCGATGCCGTATTCGAAACGTATTGGTTGCCTCAGGCGCCTATCTGCCACGCGATCGGCTGGGCGATGTCGACGGCGAGCTCGGACCCGGCGGCGGTCGGGAAGTTCGGGTGGTACACCTCGCGCGGTGCCCCAGCAGTCGGTACGCCGGTACGCCGTACCCAGTCGGTGACCAGGTCGTAGGCGAGCATGATCCGCGGGTAGGAGCACTCGTCCTTGGTGATCGTGCAGTAGGCCTCGGTCTGGGCCGGCTCGACCCGGATCGCGATCGGCCCGGCCGGATCGACCAGGCCGGTGAACGGTACGCAGACCTCCACCGTCGCCTCGCTCTCCGGCGTCACCGAGCCGTGGTAGATCACCCAGGAGCCGCCGACCAGGTGAGCACCGGCCTGATGGAGATGCGCGCGGATCTCCATCGTCGAGGAGATGATCACGCCGATCAGCGATTGCTGATCGGCGTCGGCCCGGATGGTGGCGATCTTCGTCTCCGGCACCTCACGAGTCAGTACTGCGCGGGGCGGCAACCCGGGAGTGCTCGGGCGGAGCAGCCGGTCGCGCAGGTACTCCAGGGTCGCCTTGCGAGCCTCGTTGGTTGCCTGCTCGGCGGCCCACCAGCGGTCCAGCCGGATCAGGCCCTCGTCGTCGGTGCCGGCCAGGACCTCGGTGATCGTGGCGAGCGGCATGTCGAGTTGGCGCATCACGCTGATCCGCCGGGCACGTTCGAGCTGGCGTTCGGAGTACAGGCGGTAGCCGTTGGCGTCGACCCGGGCGGGCGCGAGCAGACCCGATACGTCGTACAGGCGGAGGGCCTTGTGCGAGAGCCCGGCCCGGCGGCCGAACTCGCTGATCGTCAGCTCGTCGTCGGTGTCGCGCATGAGGCCAGTCAACACCCTGCCCCTGGGGCAGCGGGGAAGTTTTCGGAGGAGGCTTGTGTTAGAGACGGTAGCGATATATCGTTAGTGTCATCAAGAATATCTAGGAGGATATGATGAACACCCCAGACGAACCCAGAGGCCGCGGACGCGGCCATCGTCACCCCCGCCGCGGTGGACCGTGGCCGGGCGAAGGAATGCCGATGCACCGCGGCCGCGGTGAACGCGGCGACGGCGGCTTCGGTCGCGGAGAGGCCGGATTCGGCGGCGAGCGGCGGCGAGCGGGGCGAGCGCGGTTTCGGCCGTGGCGAGCGCCGTGGTCCCCGGCGTGGGCCGGGCCGTGGCCGGGCTCCGCGCGGAGATGTCCGTACGGCGGTGCTGCTGCTGCTCGGCGAGGAGCCGATGCACGGGTACCAGCTGATGCAGGCGATCGCCGACCGCAGCGGCGGGCGCTGGACCCCCAGCCCCGGCGCGATCTATCCGACCATCAACCAGCTGGAGGACGAGGGCCTGGTCACCGTGACCGCGGAAGCCGGCCGCAAGCTCGTCACCCTCACCGACGCGGGCCGCGAGTACGTCGAAGGACGCCGCGAGACCACCACCGACCCGTTCGCGCCGTTCGCGAACGCCGAAGGACCCGGCACGGATCTGCGCGGCCTCCTCGAAGAGGTCCACGTCGCCACCCGGCAGGTCACCCGCACCGGCTCCGAGGAGCAGCGCGCCGCGGCCGCCAAGATCCTGGCCGACGCCCGCCGCTCGCTCTACCTGCTGCTGGCCGACGGCCCGCAGACCCCCGAGAGCTGAGACCTGCATCACGCAGGGAACGTTTCGGCCGCACGACTCCTCTTCCCGGATGTTCACACATCTGAGGAGGGGTCGGGATGGGGTCTCGAAAGCTCGCCGCAAGCGCGCACATCCTGCTGGCGGCGGTACACATCTACTGGGCAACGGGCGCAACCTGGCCCGCGCCCGACCAACGATCGCTCTCCCGAGCGGTCTTGGGGGCTGAAGTCTCCTTCGCTCCCCAAGTAGTGCTGCCACTCGCAGCACTCCATCTCCTGCTGGCCTTCGCCGTACTCCGGTGCGACCGGTACGCGCTCGCCAGACTCGTTGTCGGCGGCCTCGTCCTCGGCCTGGCCGCCCGAGCCGCCCTTGGCCTGGTGTGGGCCTTCGGCGATGCCGGTACTGCGTTCTACTGGCTCAACCTCTTCATCTACACGCCCGCTTGTCTGGCGTTGCTCACGATCGACCTCGGCCTGATTCGATCCCGGCGGTCACGCCTGGAAGAGTTCGCCGGGTGATCGAGGATCCGGAGCGGCTGGTGCGGGCGGCGCAGGGTGGGGACACGCTCGCGATGAATGAGCTGCTCGACCAGCTCACGCCGTACGTCGGGCGGATCTGTGGGCCGATCGCCTTGCGCAGCGGTGCGGACGCCGCCCAGGAAACGTTGGTGGTCGTCTTCAAGTCGCTGCGCACGTTGAAGGAACCGGCCGCGTTGTTCGGCTGGGTCCGGGCGATCGCCGTGCGCGAGGCGATCCGGATCGCGAAGCAGGACAGGGGACAGGTAGCAGCCGATCTCGCCGAGGTGCCGGCGCGGGACGACCCGTTGCTGGCGGTCGACATTCGCGACACCTTGGCGAGGTTGTCGGCTGAGCACCGCGCGCTGCTCGTTCTGCGAGACCTCGAAGGCCTCGACGAACGAGCGGCCGCGGAACTCCTCGAAGTACCGGCGGGAACCGCGAAGTCGCGTCTGCACCGAGCCCGCGCAAGCTTCCGAAAGGCATGGGGATCATGACCGGCAACTGGCCTCAGGCCGACCTCGACGACGTCCGCCGGTTGCGCGCGCTCGCCGCCGGAATCCCGGGCGCGGCCGTCACCGAACGAGTCTTCGCCCGCCCACTAGCGGAGGTCTGGCACCTGATGTGGGACGACGGCCGGGCCTTCGCCGAACTCCAGCCCGACATGCACGCGATCACCGACCTCACGATCGACGGCGATCACGTCAGCCTCCACGCCCGCAGCCGGCACGGCTTCCGCGCCCATCTCCAAGGCACCGTCCGCCCCGGCTGGTGCTGGCTCCAAAGCCGCTTCCTCCTGATCGGCATGGCAGCCGCCGAGGAACCAGGCGGTCACACCCGAGTAGCCCTCACCGGCGGAGTCCGCATCCCAGGCCGAGCAGCCCTGATTCCCCTCGGCGTACGCCGCGAAAGCACCAAGTCCCTCAACCACCTCGAGCAGGTGGTCAGGCAGTGACTGTTGCCGGGAGGGCGGCTAGGAGAGCTGCCGTTTGGTGTTGATAGCCGCGGTCGTTGGGGTGGAAGAGGTCGGGGGCGAGCTTGCCGCGCCAGGGTGGGCGGACGTGGCGGGAGAGCTCGGCGACCGGGAGGCCGCGTTCAGCTGCGGCGGCGTGGATGGTGCGGTTGATGCCGGCGACGTACGGGCTGCACAGGCTGCCGACACCCCAGAATCGGTCCGGTAGTAAGAGATCCATCACGACCGAGGGCGATGGTAGACGCCTGATCAGGGCGCGCAGATTGCTGTGCACCTTCTTCGGGACAGTGCCGAGGATGTCGTTGCTGCCGATGCCGCACGTGACCAGGTCCGGAGCTACAGCAAGCTTCTCGAGCAGCGGAAGCTGATCGTTGAGAACATGCGCCGCCTGAGCGCCGGCCCGGGAGAGGTTCAGGATGCGCCACGGGCGACCGGCCCGGCTGTTGAGTGTCGTCAGGACCTGGCCGACGTAACCGTTCATCGGCGACGAAGCGCCGATCCCCTGCGCAGTCGAGTCACCGAGCACAACCCACAACGGCCCTTCGCCGGCAAGCGCGACCGCGTTCTGCTCGGTCCAGAAATCCGCGAACGTCCGGGCCTGAACGTCCACGAAAGCAACCCCGTCACACCACCGCCGGAAGGCGCGCGACGTCGTACGATCCGCGTCACCCCACCGCACCACCAGCTGATGCAGCACCCCGATCGGCGTCGTGTGGTCGTGCTCGCTCGGTTCGTAGTGCCGTGCCGCAGCTCCCATTAGCGCCATCAAGGCCCCCTCCGACATCACCCCACTGCCGGAGCATCAAAGATGACCCGCAGATGAACAGTTGATGACCGAAGCTACATCCCCAAGGTTAACAACCTTGGGCGTCGATCAGAGGGCGCGGAGGAGTACCAGGCAGCGGGGGGCTAGGGGGACTACGGCGCCGGCGGCGACCTCGGTGGCGCCGCTGTTGCTGGTGTCCAGGACGACCTCGTAGGCCGGGGCCCAGGAGGCGTCCGGTACGACGACGTCGCGGGTTTCGGCGGTGGCGTTGAGGGCGAGGAGGAAGGAGTTGTCGACCGGAACGTTGCCCTCGGCATCGGTTCCGCGGATGGCGTCGCCGGCCAGGAACATGCCGATCGTGCGGAGGTTTCCGTCGTGCCAGTCGTTCTCGGTCATCTCTCCGCCGTGCGGCGCGATCCACGACAGATCCTTGCGTCCACCCGGCACGACGGGCTGCCCGGAGAAGTAGTGCCATTGCCGCAACGTCGGATGCGCGGCCCGCAGTGCGAGCATCTTCTTGGTCAGCTCGAGATGATCCGACCACGCAGCCGGCAGAGACCAGTCGAACCACGAGGTCTCGTTGTCCTGGCAGTACGGATTGTTGTTCCCGTGCTGCGTCCGCCCGCACTCGTCGCCGGCGGTGATCATCGGTACGCCGGTGGACAGCACCAGCGTCGCCATCAGGTTCGCCATCTGCCGTTTCCGCAGCGCGATCACCCCGGGGTCATCGGTCTCGCCCTCGACCCCGCAGTTCCAGGACCGGTTGTCGTCGGTGCCGTCCCGGTTGTCCTCGTGATTCTGCTCGTTGTGCTTGTGGTCGTACGAGACCAGATCGCGCAACGTGAACCCGTCATGCGCGGTGACGAAGTTGATCGACGCATACGGATAACGCCCGTCATCGCCGTACAGATCACTGGACCCCGACAGTCGATAAGCAAGATCCTGTACGCCGTGCGACGATGTCCGCCAGACGTCTCGGACCGAGTCGCGGAACTTCCCGTTCCACTCCGACCACGGCGTACCGAAGTTGCCGACCTGATAGCCGAAGTTGCCGACGTCCCACGGTTCGGAGATCAGCTTCACCCGGCCGAGCACCGGATCGGCCGCGACCTCGGCCAGGAACGGGTGGTCCGGGATGTCGACCTCGTGCCGCTCGTTGCGGATCAGCGTCACCGCGAGGTCGAAGCGGAAACCGTCGACGCCCATCTCCTCGACCCAGTAGCGCAGCGAGTCCATCACCAGCCGGCGGACCTGCGGGTGCGACGTGTCGACGGAGTTGCCCGTGCCCGTCACGTCGTACATCGTGCCGCCCTGGGTGAGCCGGTAGTACGCGCGGTTGTCGATGCCGCGGAAGCTCAGCGTCGGCCCGTCGAAGCCGCCCTCGGCCGTGTGGTTGTAGACGACGTCGAGGATCACCTCGATGCCTGCCGCATGGAATGCCGCGACCATCGCCTTGAACTCCGCCACCTGTTCGCCCAGAGATCCGGAGGACGAGTACGGCGCATGCGGGGCGAAGAAGTTGAGCGTGTTGTAGCCCCAGTAGTTGGGCAAGCCGCGCGCCGCGATCGCGGGCTCGGTCAGGAAGTGATGGATCGGCAACAGTTCGACCGAGGTCACCCCGAGGTCGACCAGATAGTCGATCACCGAGGGATGCGCGAGGCCGGCGTACGTGCCGCGCTGATGCTCCGGTACGTCGGGGTGCAGCTTCGTGAACCCCTTCGTGTGCAACTCGTAGACAACTGTCTCGGTCCACGGCACCGGCTGGCTGATCGGCGGCGGGGGATCCGAAGGCGCGACCACAACGCCGACCGGGACGTGTCCGGCAGAGTCGCCCTCGGACGAGTCGTAGATCAGCGGGCTGGCGAAGTCGAGCGATCCGTCGACGGCGCGCGCATAGGGATCGAGCAACAGCTTCGCCGGGTTGAACCGCAGCCCGTGCGTCGGGTCGAACGGTCCGTGCACCCGGTAGCCGTACCGCTGGCCGGGACCGACATCGGCGACGAAGCCGGTCCAGTACTCACCGGCATGCACCAGATCGAGGTTGCGCTGACTGCCGTCGGCGGCGATCAGGGCCAGTTCGACCCGCTCAGCCGCGGGCGCCCACAGCGTGAAAGTGGTGCCGTCGGCCTGGACCACCGCGCCCAGACGTGGTTCCTGATCCGGGGAGGGGCCGAGCTCGTTCGGGGCGGCGGTGGCTTCGGTCACCGGCACATTGTGCCCATGTCCGCACCAGGACGCCTCCCCGGAGTCCGGATGCTGTGGACAAACTGTGCCGTAGTTGTTCGAAATTGATGGTTGCGAACAAAGGCGCACAATAATAAAGTTCCTTGCATTAGTCAGGACAAACCAGTAGGGACGCCATGGGTGAGCCACAACTGACCGGTCTGACGGTCGGTCTGATCGGCGCGGGCAACATCGCGCATGTCCACGTCGAGTCCTGGCGGGCGCTGCACGCCCGGGTGCTCGTGCATTCGCACGCCGGTGCGGCCGAGCTCGCGGCGCAGTACGACGGGCTGGAGGTCGCCGACTCGCTGGACGCGCTGTTCGCCGAGGTGGACTTCGTCGACATCGTGACGCCGTCGGCGACGCACAAGCAGGTCACCCTGGCCGCGATCAAGGCCGGCCGGGACGTGATCTGCGAGAAGCCGCTCACGCTGACCGCCGCCGAGTCGCGCGAACTGGCCGACGCGGCCGCCGCGGCCGGCGTACGGATCTATCCGGCGCACGTCGTGCGGTTCTTCCCCGAGTACGTCGCGGCGCACGATGCCGTCGTCGCGGGAAAGATCGGCAAGGTCGCCGTCGCGCGCTTCTTCCGGCAGGCGTCGTCCCCGGCGGCGCGGGGCTGGTATCGCGACGTCGCCCGCTCCGGCGGCGTGATCATGGACCTGATGGTGCACGACCTCGACCAGGCGCGATGGATCTGCGGCGAGGTGACCAGCGTGTACGCCGTACAGAGCCCGCCGACGGTCGACGGGATCAGCCCGGTCAACGTGGCGGCGCACGTCACGCTGACGCACGAGAGTGGCGCGATCAGCAATCTGCGGGCGACCTGGGGCGCGGTCGGGACGCCGTTCAAGACGGGGTTCTCCATTGCGGGGTCGTCGGGCGTGCTCGAGTACACCTCCGACAAGGACACCGGGTTCGACGAGGAGCTGCAGGACAACGGGTCGACCGGCGATCTGCTGATCCCGTCGTCGACCTCTGTTCGAGAGTCCTTATCTGACGCAGTTGCGCGAGCTCGCAGGAGCGTTGCGTGGTGGGCCGGAGCCGCGGGTGCTGGCCGAGGACGGCATCGCGGCTGTCTACCTGGCCGAGGCTGCGCGCGAATCGATGGCGACCGGTCGCACTGTCGACATGAGCACATTCACTCCAGGAGTTTCGGCATGAAGGTTGCCATCGCGTCTTTCGCTCACACGCATGCTTCGTCGTACGCCGGACTGCTTGCGGCGCTGCCCGACGTCGAGGTGCTGACGGCCGACCCGGATGGCGCTGCGGCGCCCGATCCCGGCCCGCGAGGTGCTGAGTTTGCTGCGAAGCATGGGGTGCCGTACGTCGACTCGTACGACGAACTCTTCGCCTGGGGACCCGATGCGGTCGTGGTCACGTCGGAGAACTCCCTGCATCGCGGACTGGTCGAGCGAGCCGCTGCGGCTGGGGCACACGTGCTCTGCGAGAAGCCGCTCGCGACCGAGGTCGTGGATGGCGAGGCGATGCTCGCTGCCTGCGAGGCGGCCGGGGTGATCCTGATGACGGCGTACCCGGTGCGCTTCGCGCCGTCGTACGGGCGGCTCCGGGCGATGGTCGAGGCCGGGCGGCTCGGCGACGTGTTCGCGGTGATGGGGACGAACAACGGGAAGATCCCGTACGCGCAGCGGCAGTGGTTCACCGACCCGGCGTACGCGGGCGGGGGAGCGCTGGTGGATCACACCGTGCACTGCGCGGATCTGATCGACGGGCTGACGGGCGGCGTCGAGGCTGTTCGGGTCTACGCGGCTGCCAATCGCGTGCTGCACCAGGACAAGGGCGTGTCGGTCGAGACCGGTGGTTTGGTGACCATCACCTACGCCAACGGCTTGCTGGCGACGATCGACTGCTCGTGGAGCATGCCGGACAACGGCCCCACCTGGGGTGGCGTCACCCTCCAGGTCACCGGCACGAACGGCTCGGTCGAGATCGCCCCCTTCGTCCAGCACGTCGGCGGCACCGACGCCGCCGGCGAGGTCTACCTCCCGGTAGGCGGCAACCTCGACGCCATGATGCTCGCCGAATTCCTCACCGCCGCCCGCACCACCGGCCCCGCCGTCCCCGGCCAACCCCCAGCCGTCGTCCCACAACCCGACGGCGCAGTAGGCCTCCGCACCCTGAAGATCGTCGACGCAGCCCGCCGCTCCGCTGAGTCCGGCCAGCCGGTGAATCTCTGAGCCCTGTAGTACATGCGGGTGCACTGGTCCGGTAGCGTGCCCCGGGATGTGACCGGTGGGTAGGGCTGACTGGAGGAGCGAGGCGATGGGTGAGTTCGTCAATCTGACGGTGAGTGACGGGGTCGGGACGATCCGGCTGGATCGGCCGAAGATGAACGCGCTCAACGTGCAGGTCCAGGACGAGATCCGGGAAGCTGCCGACGCGGCCGCCGCCGACGACGCCGTCCGGGCCGTCGTCATCTATGGCGGCGAGCGGGTCTTCGCGGCCGGTGCGGACATCAAGGAGATGGCCGACATGTCGTACGCCGACATGGTCAAGCGCTCCGGTCCGCTGCAGGCTTCGCTGTCCGCCGTTGCCTCGATCCCCAAGCCGACCGTTGCCGCGATCACCGGATACGCGCTGGGTGGCGGCTGTGAGCTCGCGCTCTGCGCCGACTACCGGATCGCCGCCGACGACGCGAAGCTCGGCCAGCCCGAGATCCTGCTCGGCGTCATCCCCGGCGCCGGCGGCACCCAGCGGCTGTCCCGGCTGATCGGCCCGTCGAAGGCCAAGGACATCATCTTCACCGGCCGTTTCGTCGACGCCGCCGAGTCGCTGCAGCTCGGGCTCGTCGACAAGGTCGTCCCCGCGGCCGAGGTGTACGACGCCGCCGTCGCCTGGGCCTCGCAGTTCTCCGAGGGTGCTTCGCTCGCGCTGCGAGCCGCCAAGGAAGCGATCGACGCCGGTCTCGGCGTGGATCTGCACACCGGCCTGGAGATCGAGCGTCAGCAGTTCGCGGGGCTCTTCGCCACTGAGGACCGAAGCATCGGGATGAAGTCTTTCGTCGAGAACGGCCCGGGCAAGGCCGAGTTCAAGGGAATCTGATGACTACTGCCGGACCGAAGCCCGCCGCCTCCGCCGAAGAGGTCGAGGCAGCGTGGAACGACAACAAGCTCGCCCAGGTGCTCTACCACGACTGGGAAGCGTCCACCTATGACGAGAAGTGGTCGATCTCGTACGACGAACGCTGCGTCGACTACGCCCGCGACCGGTTCACCGACGTCGCCGGCTCCGACGGCTGGCCGTACGGCAAGTCGCTCGAGATCGGCGCCGGCACCGGCTTCTTCACCCTGAACCTCAAGCTGGCCGGCGTCCTCGCCGAGGCGCACGTCACCGACCTGTCGCCCGGCATGGTCGAGGCGGCCAAGCGCAACGCGGACACCCTCGGCTTCGCGATCGAGGGCAAGGTCGCCGACGCCGAGAAGCTCCCGTACGACGACGACACCTTCGACCTCGTCATCGGGCACGCGGTGATCCACCACATCCCGGATGTCGAACTCGCCTTCCGCGAGATGCTCCGCGTCCTCAAGCCCGGCGGCCGGTTCGTCATCTGCGGCGAACCCACCCGGTACGGCGACTTCGTGGCGCGCCGCCTCTCCCGGCTCACCTGGTGGGCGACCACCAACGTGACCAAGCTGCCTGCGCTGAGCCACTGGCGCCGTCCGCAGTCCGAACTCGACGAGTCGTCCCGCGCGGCCGCCCTCGAAGCCGTCGTGGACCTGCACACGTTCGACCCCGACACCCTCGCCCGTACTGCGGAGCGCGCGGGCGCCACCGACGTACGGACTGTCACGGAAGAGCTCCTGGCAGCCTGGGTCGGTTGGCCGATCCGGACGTTCGAGGCCGCGGTACCGGAGGAGAAGCTCGGGTTCGGCTGGCGGATGTTCGCCTACAAGTCCTGGCTGCAGCTCTCCAAGGTCGACAAGGTGCTCGCTCAGGTAGTCCCGGACGAGCTCTACTACAACGTGTCGATCACCGGGGTAGCGCCCAGTAGCAGGCATGCGCATAATGGACGGATGCGCTTGCTGACCGCGGCGAATCTGCGCTGGGTGGTGCGCCACCGGGCGTGGACGCCGTACTACCTCAAACGGTACTGGCGCTTCGCGATGTTCAAGCTGCGGCACCCGCAGGTGATCACCGAGGGATTCGTTTTCCTCGGCAAGAAACTTGAGATCGTTGCCAGGCCCGGTCATGGCCGGCTGATTCTCGGCAAGTGGGTGCACCTCGGCGACGAGACGCGGTTGCGGGCGCACGAGGGGACGCTGCGGATCGGCGACAAGGTCGTGTTCGCGCGCGACGTGACGGTGAACTGCTACCTGGACATCGAGATCGGTGCGTCGACGCTGATCGCGGACTGGACCTATATCTGCGACTTCGACCACAAGACCGAGGATCTGGAGCTGCCGATCAAGGACCAGGGGCTGGTGAAGTCGCCGGTGCGGATCGGGCCGGACTGCTGGCTGGCGACCAAGGTGACGGTGACGCGAGGTGCCGATATCGGCCGCGGGGTGGTGATCGGGGCGAACAGTGTTGCCCGAGGCAACATTCCGGCGTACTCCGTGGCGGTCGGCGTCCCGGCGGTGGTGGTGCGCGACCGGGTCACTCGCTACGAAGCAGAAGCAGAGCGCCGCGAGTATCTGGCCAAGCTGGCCCGCGAGAACGAGCAGACCGCAGCGAGACTGCGCGCGGGAGCGCCCGCAGTA
This sequence comes from uncultured Actinomycetota bacterium, assembly GCA_963740725.1. Lineage (GTDB taxonomy): Bacteria > Actinomycetota > Actinomycetes > Propionibacteriales > Kribbellaceae > Kribbella. The sequence continues at coordinate 352,967 of CAVUFT010000001.1, read as the reverse complement.
CCGGCTGAGGTCGCGCCGGAGGTGCCGGATGAACCGGCGGAGGTGGCTCCCGAAGCGCCGGACGAGTCGGGGGACGTGGCGCACGTCGTACCGGCTGAGGCGCCGGACGCGGCGGTGTCCGGAGGGGGAGATGTGTCGCGTGGGGCGCCGTCGGGTAACGGAACAGGTACCAGCGGTGATAGAGCAGATGTGACCAGGGGGTTCTCAAGTTACTCGCCAGTCGGGCACTATGTCCCGGACGTCGTCGTCGGAGAGGAGAAGCAGCGTGGCTGACACCAACCGGCAGCCTCGGCTGGACCAGGCTGCTGCCGACGGCTCGATCACGGGCGCGCGGCACCGGGCGGTCGAACCGGTGCCGATTGTGGCCGAGAGTGCGGACGTCGCTACGTTGAACAGTGTGGACGACGTGTTGCCGGCCCCGGTGCCAGGTGTGCGGCGGAGATTGACGCCGCGTCCGGTCCCGGGCAACAAGCGGAAGAAGCCCCCGGTGCTGGGACCGGTGGCGGATGAGGAACCGACCCCGGCTGAGGAGATGGACGACGTGGGTACTCACGACGACAAGGCGGCCAAGACCGCCGATGCCGAGAAGGCGGTGACACCGCCGGGCACGGAGGCTGAGGAGACTCCTGCCGGTGGTCGCGCGGCGACTGCGACGGCGACGAAATCTGCCAAGCCGAAGACGGCCGCGGAGATCGTCGCGGCGCAGCGGGCGCGGGAGAAGGCTGCAGCGGAGGCCGCCGCGGGGGCTGCCGACGACGAGACCTCCGTGACGAAACCGCTCGTCCGGCAACCGGCGGCGGCGAGTACGCCGACGACCGGTGCGGCGGCAACCGGTGCTGCGGCAACCGGTGCCGTGGGCAACAAATCGGCGGTCAAGAAGGCCGTGCCGTCGAAGCAGGCGGCCGCGCCCAAGGGCAAGATGTCGACGGTCGGCTCGGGTGTGCGCAAGGCGCGGAACCTGGTCGCCTCGGTGGTCTGGCTGATCGCCGTACTGGCGGCGGCCGTGCTGGCGCTCGGTGCGCTCTTCACCGCCCTCGACCAGGCGAACCAGAGCAACGAGATCGTCCGCTTCGTCCTCGAACGCGGTCACGACGTCGTCGGTCCCTTCAAGGACCTGTTCCGGCTGGAGACCGCGAAGAACACCCTGCTGGTCAACTGGGGGATCGCAGCGCTGGTCTACCTGATCGCCGGCAAGATCCTCGAACGCTTCATCCGCCCGTAACGGCGGAGAACGAGAACGGCCCCGGATCACCAGGATCCGGGGCCGTTGCTTTTGTGAGTTGTTACTTGATCGGCAGCAAGGCGATCCGCTCGTGGATCTCGTTGCCGATGTGGGTGGTGTCCGAGCCGACCCAGAGGCCGTCCGTGGTGAGCAGCAGGTCGTAGCCGCCGATGCCGCGGTCCTTGGTCGGGTTCCACGAGTAGGCGAGCCCGCTGTTCGGGTTCAGCGCGCCGATGGCCTGCCGCGAGACGGCGCCCGGACCGGCGTCGTTGTCGCCGTGCGGGTTGTTCAGGTACCGGTTGTGGCCCTGGACGTAGACCGACGACGTGGTGACCTGGACCGAGAGCAGGGTGTCGCCGCCGGTGTAGTTCACCCAGACCGGCTTCTGCGCCACGAGGTCGTTGACGTTCCAGCGAGTCGCGGAGTCGCAGAGCCGGCTCGGGTCGTCCGGTGCCGCGGCGCCGGTGGTGACGATGACGAACCAGCCGCCGTTCGGCGCCCAGTCGACGTCCCGGGTGTACGACGGGGTGGCCGACGAGCAGGCGTTGTTCCACAGCGGCGAGTACCAGTTGCTGACCGTCGCCGAGCTGGTCCCGAGCGTCAGCAGCGCCGCCTGGCGACGGGTCTTGCCGCCGACCGAGGAGAAGGTGCCGACGATCACCAGCCGGGTGCCGGCCGGGTTGACCGAGAACCGGAAGACCTTCGTCGGACCCGATTCCGGGTTGCCCGGGAGGGCACGCCGGTGATCGCGACGTTGATGTAGCCGGTGTTGGCGCCGGTGGTCGGGTTGAGCGCGACCAGCTTCTGGGCGAACGAGCCGCCGGCGATCAGCCGGCCCTTCACGAAGGCCAGGTCGGTGACCGAGCCGGTGAGGTTCGCGTTGAACTTGGTGTCGACCGCGCCGGTGGTGGCGTTCAGCTTCACCAGGCCGGTCCGCTTCACCCCGTTGACGGTGTTGAAGTAACCGCCGACGAACAACGACGTACCGTCCGTCGCGAGCGCCCAGACCTCGGAGTTGAAGGTCGCGTGCAGGCCGGTGATGCCGCCGGTCTTGGGGTTGAAGGCGAACAGCCGGTCACGCGCGATCAGGGTGGTGCCGTTGTACTGCTTCACCTTGGTGAACTGGCCACCGACGAAGATGGCGCCACCGTGGTTGAGCATCTTGTAGACGGCGCCGTCCTGGATCCGCGGCGTGATGTCCGAGGGGTTGTCCGAGACGACGGTGGTCTGCGAGATCGGCGATGCCGACGACGGGCCGCCGAGGAACACCACGACGACCGCCGCGACGGCAGTCAGGGCGACGCCGATCGCTAGAACGAGCTTTTTCATTCTCAAGGAATCCAAACCATGGTCAGGGTCCGACTGTGACGAGGCAACCGGGGCGGCAGCCAGACAGGTCGCGAAGGACGCGGACGACTCTGACATATCCAGCGGGTGTTATTGAAGTCACCTGGGGTCAATTTTTCCAAGCCTTGGCCGGATGGTTATCTGGCTGGCCCGGGCGGGAACCCGTCAGGGAGCCTTTCGGGCCACCATGAGGAGGTCGAGGGAGTCCTCGATGGATTCCTCGACCACGAAGTCGGCGGCTCGCACTGACCGAACAAGGTTTACCAGAGATTCGGGCCACTCCTGGTGACCATCCGCCAACTGGGCGTCGACAAGATTTCCGTACTGCGCCTCCCAGGCGGCAAGTCGCGGCCCGTGGCGGAGCCCCGCGACCGTCGTGACCTCGAGCTCGGCCGTCACCAGATCCACGAGTTCAGGCCCGGTCAACTCCCTGGTGTGGTACCAGTTCCCCGGCGGGAAGGTGAGCCGGTTGGGCGTGGTGAGCACGACGGCGCCGCCGGGCCGGACCACCCGGGCGCACTCCGTGACGAAGGCGGCCTGGTCCCACAGGTGCTCGATCGTCTGCATCGAGACGACCAGATCGAACGCCTCGTCGGCCAGACCTTGCTGGACGAGGTTTCCCTGCAGCACCTTGAGTTCCGGATAGACCTTCGCGATATGGCGCAACGCCGTACCGTCGTAGTCCACGCCGACGACCGTCCGGGCGCCCGCAGTACGGAGGTGTTCTGCTCCGTATCCTTCGCCACAGCCGGCGTCCAGGACACGGCCGGTGGGCGGGATCACGCCGGTCAGCCATTGGTACGCCGCCAGGTGCCGGGTATACCAATAGTTCTCGTGCCAGATCCCGGGCGCCGTTCTCTCCCCGGTGAGCGGTAACGTCTCAGCCACCAGCCGAGCCTAGGCCCTCGGGGGACTGTGATGGGACTCGCACCACGCTTATGTTTCTCGCGAGTAACATCCATGGCAGGCTGGGAGTGACCGTTAACCAGAAGGGGTCCCACACGCTATGAAGATCGTCGTCTGCGCGAAGTTCGTGCCGGATGCCACCGCGGACCGCCGCTTCCGCTCCGAGGACAACACGGTGGACCGGGCCGGTGTCGACGGGCTGCTGTCCGAACTGGACGAGTACGCCGTCGAGACTGCGCTGACCGTGAAAGAGGCCGGTGATGGCGAGGTGACCATCCTCACCGTCGGGCCGGAGCAGGCCGCGGACGCCATCAAGAAGGGTCTCCAGATGGGCGCCGATGCCGGTGTCCACGTGAACGACGACGGGATCCACGGCTCCGACGCCGTGGCGACCTCGCTGATCCTGGCCAAGGCGCTGGGCAAGCTCGAGGCCGACCTGGTCGTGTTCGGGATGGCCTCCACCGACGGCTCGATGGGCGTCGTCCCGGCGATGGTGTCCGAGCGGCTCGGGCTGCCGGCCGTCACGCTCGGCTCCTCGGTGACCGTCGACGGCACCACCGTGACGATCCGCCGCGACGGTGACACCGCCTCCGACACGATCGAGGGCACGCTGCCGCTGGTGCTGTCGGTGTCGGACCAGTCCGGCGAGCCGCGGTACCCGTCGTTCAAGGGCATCATGGCCGCGAAGAAGAAGCCGGTCGAGACCTGGTCGCTGGCCGACCTGGAGCTCACCGCCGACCAGGTCGGTGGCTCTTCGTCGTGGACCGAGGTCGTCGAGGTGACCGCCCGTCCGCCGCGGACGCGCCGGCACGATCGTCACCGACGAGGACGGTAGCGGCGCTACCCAGCTCGTCGAGTTCCTGTCCACCAACAAGTTCCTCTGAGGGGCGAGTTAGCTATGTCGAACGTTCTCGTTCTCGTTGACCACACCGGTGGCAAGGTCCGTAAGACGACCGCGGAGCTCCTGACCATCGCGCGCCGCCTGGGCGAGCCCGTCGCGGTCTTCATCGGCGACGGTGTCCAGGACGCACTGCCGGCCCTCGGCCAGTACGGCGCCACCAAGGTGATCGCGCTGACCAACCCCGAGCTGTCGCAGTACCTGGTCGCCCCCAAGGCCGAGGCGCTGCAGCAGGTCGCGGCCAAGATCGAGCCGGCCGCGATCCTGATCTCGTCGAATGCCGAGGGCAAGGAGATCGCCGCGCGTCTTGCGGTGAAGCTGGAGTCCGGGCTGATCACGGACGCCGTCGACGTACAGGCCGGTCCGGTGACCACGCAGTCGGTGTTCGCGGGCAACTACTCGGTCCAGTCGAAGATCACCCACGGGACGCCGATCATCACGGTGAAGCCGAACGCGGCGACGCCGGAGGCGGCCGAGACCTCGCCGGAGGTGGAGGAGTTCGACGTGACGATCTCCGACGCCGCCAAGACGGCGCGGATCACCGACTCGAAGCCGCGGGAGGCGACCGGTCGTCCGGAGCTGACCGAGGCGGCGATCATCGTGTCCGGTGGTCGCGGTACCGGTGGCGACTTCGGTCCGATCGAGGCCTTCGCCGACTCGCTCGGTGCTGCTGTCGGTGCTTCGCGTGCGGCGGTCGACTCGGGCTGGTACCCGCACGCCTACCAGGTGGGCCAGACCGGCAAGACCGTTTCGCCGCAGCTCTACGTTGCCGCGGGCATCTCGGGTGCGATCCAGCACCGCGCCGGTATGCAGACCTCGAAGACGATCGTGGCCGTCAACAAGGACGAAGAGGCACCGATCTTCGAGCTGGTCGACTTCGGCGTCGTCGGCGACCTGCACAAGGTCCTGCCGGCCGCCACGGAGGAAGTCACCAAGCGCAAGTCCTGATCGCCCATCGGAAGGCCCGGCCACCCTGGTGGCCGGGCTTTTCATGGTTTTGCGAGGACCCGGAGTTGAAGCATCGCGGCGAAGCGGGCGTCCGGGTTGTCGAGGTCGAGGGCGCCGACCTCGGCGAGGCGGCGGAGGCGGTAGCGGAAGGTGTTCGGATGCACGTAGACCGACGCGGCCGCGGCGATGACGTCGCCGAAGGCATCCAGCCAGGCCCGGAGGGTCTCGACCAGGTTGGAGTTGTGCTCGCGGTCGTACGCGATCAGCCGCGCGATCGGGCCGGTCGGCTGGTCGCCGCGAGCCTCGATCAGGTCGCGGAGTTCGAGCAGCAGGGTCTCGACGTGCACATCGGCGAGTCGCGCGACCCGTTGGGAGCCGCGGGAGGTTCGTAGTACGCGCAGTGCCCGGTCGGCGCCGGCACGGGCGTGCGGCAGGCGGGAGTTCTCCCGTACGACGGGCCCGACGCCGATCGTCGCGGTGACGCGATCGCCGATCCGCTCGAGGAAGTCCTTCGCGATCCGTACGGCGTTCTCCTCGCCGTCGTGGCGATCGGGCTGGACCGGGATCAGCCCGTAGGCGACGTCACCGACCAAGGCCGCGGCCGATCGGGGATGCACCGCGCCCAGATGCATCGCGAAGGCGTCGGCGAGGCGCTGGCGTTCGGTGGCGAGACCGGCGTCGCTCGAATCCGTTGCCTGCGGTGTCGAGAGCGCGAGGACGACCACGGGCTGGTCGGCGAGACCGAGGCGGTCGAGTGCCTCGCGTGCACCGGCGCCACCTTCGAGCGCAGTACTGACCAGGTCGGCGCGGAGACGGCGCTGGACATCGGCACCGGCGCGGATGCGGAGCATGTGCAGGGCGACGAGCTTGGCCGCGTCACAGAGGGCCTGGGTGCGTTCCTCGGTCAGTGGAGTCCGGGCGACGACCCAGATCGAGCCGAGGATCTCGTCGCCGGCGCGGACGGCGACCGCTACGCGGGGGATCGTGAAGTCGCCGCTGGCGTGGGGGAGGGGCGGGACGTGCACCGGCTGATCGGTTCGGTAGAGCTCGCGGAACACGCCGAGCTCGTTGAGCAGGCGGGAGTAGCGCTGAGGGACCTGGCGCCCGAGCACCGTCTCGACCCGAGCCTCATCCGCCTCGTCCTGCCGCCCGGAGAACGCGAGCACCCGCGAACTGCGGTCCTCAATAGTCACCGGCCCATCGAGCAAGGCAGCAGCCGCATTGGCAAGCGCAAAGAGATCACCAGAGGGCATCCCGCCAAGCGTCTCCGGCTCGGCAACGCCGACATCCCCCTCAGCCAGCACCGACCGAAGCAACACGGCCAACTGATCCCATGAGGCCCCACGCGTCAGCCCGAGCAGCGCGACTCCAGACTCCACGACCGCTTTGGTGATCGACTCATCGGAGCTGACGGGGGAGCGGACGACGAGGGCGGCTGCGTTCTGGCGGCCCAGGGCTCGGAGGAGGTGGGCGATCTCGCGTGGCTCTTGGAGGCCGACGCCGAGGACGAGGGCGTGCTGGGGGAGGACGGGCTCGTCGACGGGGTCGTGGATGACCACGCCGCCGATCTCGGCCGGCTGGTCGGCGTCGCCGTGGACGAGTTCCAGCAGCGTGTCGCCGAGGTCGTCCAGAACCCGGCCGAGGCTGGCACGAGGCCGATTCGTCACGGAACGCAGCACCCTTCCGACGCTAGAACCCGAACCCCCACCCTAGTTCGTCCATCCAGACAGTTTCACCCCCTGAATTCGTTCGATCGGACAACTACAGCGCGAGCCATTCGGTGGAGGTGGTGACTTCGGCGAGGACTTCGGGAAGTGGGTCGACGCCGATGCCGGGAGCGGTCGGCACGGGGAGGTGACCGTCCTGAAGCGTGAAGGGCGTGGTGATGTCGGTCTTGTAGTAGCGGCTGGAGCCGGAGGTGTCGCCGGGGAGGGTGAACCCGGGGAGGGCGGCCAGGGCGACGTTGGCGGCTCGGCCGAGGCCGGTTTCGAGCATGCCGCCGCACCAGACCGGGATGCCGTGCGCGACGCAGACGTCGTGGATCCGGCGCGACTCCAGATACCCGCCGACCCGCCCGGGCTTCACGTTGATGATCGAGCAGGCGCCCAGCGAGATCGCCGCGGCCGCCGACCGCGCCGAGGTGATCGACTCGTCGAGGCAGACCGGCGTCTTGATCAGCCGAGCCAGTTCCGCATGCCCGAGGATGTCCTCCTCGTCCAGCGGCTGCTCGATCAGCAGCAGGTCGAACGGGTCCAGCCGCGCGAGGTGCCGCGCATCCGACACGGCGTACGCCGTATTCGCGTCGACCTGCAGCAGCACGTCCCCGAAGCGTTCCCGCACGGCCGCGACCGGCTCGACATCCCAGCCCGGCTGGATCTTCAGCTTGATCCGCAGATACCCCTCGTCCAGATACCCGCCGACCGCGTCGAGCAGTTCGCCGATCGAATCCATGATCCCGACCGACACCCCACAGGGCACCCGATCGTGCACAGCCCCCAGCTCACGCGCCAACGGCCGCCCCTCGGCACGCAACTCGGCATCCAGTACTGCGGTCTCCAGCGCCGCCTTCGCCATCCGATGCCCGTGAAAGCGAGCCAACGCCGGCGCGACACCGACCGCGGAAACCGAAGCACCCAACGCAGGCACGAAGAACCGCCGCAGTACGTCGATCGCCCCGTCCACGTACTCCGACGAGTACAGCGGCCCGCTCATCGCCACGCACTCGCCCCACCCTTCGGCCTCGGTGCTGACGACCCGCACCAGCAACGCCTCCCGCGTCGTCTCGGTCCCGAACGACGTCCGGAACGGCGACACCAACGGCAACGAGATCCGCCGCAACTCGACTCCGGTCAGCTTCATCATGCGATCCCTTCGTCCAGTCCGACATACCAGCCGGCACGATCGAATCCGGTCACGCTCGCGCCCTCCGCGAGCAACCCGCCCAGCACCTCGCGCACCGCCGTACGCCAGGCCTTGGCGACCCCTGGATCCGTACTGCGTAGTCCCTCGATGTCAGCCGGTACGGCGACCAGCAGCATCCCGTCATCGCGCCCGGCACCCAGCACCGGCCGCCCGTCCTCCGCCGCGCCCCAACGCGATCGTTGCCCCAGGCAACTCCGCGGCAACGACAGCGCCGGGATGCCCGGCAGCCGCCGCACCGACCTCGGGCGCATCGAGCTGCCACCGCACCAGCAGCCGGTCGGAGTCGTCCCCGTTGTTGATCCCGTCCTCCATCTGGCCGTAGAAGTTCAGCAGGTACTCCGTCGGTCGCGCGCCGAGCTTCACCACGTTGAAGTAGGCGTTCCGCCGGATCAGCGGATCGAACGTCCACGAGATCGCCGTCACCCCGCGCCGCAACGCCCACGCCCGCTGATGCAACTTCAACGCGAACCCGACATTGCGCCCACGAGCAGCCGCGGACACCCCGGCGACATGGCTGTGCATCGCCACCGCGGCCGGCGCCTCGAAGAACCCGACACACGCCCCGATCAACTCGTCGCCGTCGTACGCCCCGCCGACGTAGTTGCCCGCCTTCGTCAACGCCCGCAAAAGCTCGGTCGTCACCGGCGGGTTGTTCGGATCCGGCCGCCAGATCGCGTCGTACAGCCGATACACCTGATCAAGTTCGTCCAATGCGGACAACTCCCGCAGCTGCACTCCAGCAGCGGCCGCCGCGCGCGACACTGCCCGCGTCGCCGCGTCTCCGGCGAGGTCGAAACGGGTGCTCCGAGGTCGGGATGGCGTGCCGCCCTCGAGCAGTCGCTGAGTCAGCGATCCGCGACCAGCAGCGCAGTTCGCGGTGCGATCTCGGCGACGATGACGTGTTCGTCGTCGGCATGCGCGCCGCCACCGACGGCACCCAGTCCGTCGAGCGTCGGCGTACCGACCCCGGCGGTGAAGTTGCCGTCCGATCCACCACCGACCGAGATCTCCCGCAACGCCGGCAGCCCGAGGTCCGAGGCCAGCCGCGAGGCCCGCTCGAAGAGATCGCTCGACATCTTCCGCTCCAGCGGCGGCCGGTTGGGACCACCGAGGATCTCCAGCGAGGCCTCGGGCAAGCACCGGCGTCAACGCGTGCAACTCCTTGTCCACCCGGAGCTGCTCCTCGACATCACGAGCCCGCGCGTCGATGAGGAAGCTCGCCGCGGCGGGCACCGTGTTCCGCGTAGTACCGGAGGTGAGAGAGGTCGGCGTCACCGACGTCCCGCGCGAAGCATCACCAACGGTGCTCACCGCAAGGATCTGATGCGCGGCCTCGATGCTGGCGTTGACCCCGAGCTCCGGTTCGAGCCCGGCATGCGAGGCGCGGCCGGCGATCCGGATCTCGTAGTTGGACACGCCCTTGCGCTCCAACTTCAGCGCGCCTGTCTGCCGACGCCTCCAGCACCAACGCGGCGACGCATCCGGCCGCCTCCTCCTCGATCAGCGCCCGAGACGATGGCGACCCAAGCTCCTCGTCACCGGTCACCAGCAGCGTCACCCCATCCGCAGCAGACAACGCGGCGATCGCATGGAAGGCCATCACCAGGCCGGTCTTCATGTCGAACGATCCCGGCCCTCGCAGTACGCCGTCCGCGATCACGAACGGATGGGTCTCCAGCGACCCGATCGGCCAGACCGTGTCGTGATGCGCGAGCACCAGCACCCGCGAGGGCCCGTCGCCGAGCCGCCACCGCAGATGCGTACACCCGTCGACGACCACGTACTCCGGTGCGCTGCCGAGCAGCCCGGTCCCGATCTCGGCCACCAGCTCGGCGCTCCGAGCCACCGCCTCCTGATCCGACGACGGCGACTCACACGTCACCAACCGCTCCAGATCCGTCAGCATCTGCGGAAGTGCTGCCTGCATGCGTTCGACCAGAGACGTCATCAGCCCACCTTCGGTGTGGCGCGAACCCCTGCGTGCAGGTACTTCTCGCCAGTGGGCAACGAGTAGAAGGTCACCACCATCCAGGTCAACGATCCGGGCGGCCGTACGGCGAACAGGTCGCCACTCTCGTCGACCGGAATCAGCGGGTACTCGTGCGTCGGCTCCGGCACCAGTGCTGCGAGCGGCCCGGTCACCGTGGAACGCAGTACGGCCTGACCGTCCTGCACGAACACCTCCTCGATCGTGCTGGCCCGCTCGTAACGACCGACGTGCTTCTGCAGGTCGACCGTCGGAGGATCCGCAGGAGGAGCAAGAGGCGCGGGCATCGACAGATCGGCGAGTTCGAGGAAGATCTCGCGGTACAGGTCCTGATACAGGTCGCGTGTGTTGCCGCCGTTGGTCAGCAGCGACGACTGCGAGTCCCTCGGAGGGCAGTACGCGCAGGAAGGCGGACTGGCCGATCGTGTTGCCGTCGTGCCCGATCAGCCGCTGCCCGTCCCACCCGAAGCGGATCCAGCCGAGCCCCCAGGAGTCGCCGAGCGTGTACTTGTCCGGCAGGTCCGCCTGCTTCGAAGCCATCAGGGCTGCCGACTCTTCGCTCAGCAGCCGGGTGCCGTCCGGCGCGACGCCGCCCTGAAGGTGCAGGCGGGCGAAGGCCAAGTGTCGGCGACGGTCGAGATGATCGTTCCCGCCGGTCCCATCGAACGGGAGATGGCCCAGACCGGCGCGGTCTTCGGCTCCTCACCCGGCTCTCCCACGTGTCCGACAGCGGCCCGGTGGAGCAGCGCCTCCTCGGGCAGGGTGACTGTGTGCTCCAGTCCGAGTGGGGTGAGGATCCGCTCGCGCAGTACCTGGTCCCAGGTCTTGCCGGTGAGCTTCTCGATCACCCGGCCGGCCAGTGAGAAGCCGGAGTTGCAGTAGGACCACGTGGCGCCCAGCGGATGGTTCTGACCGACCTCGGCCAGCCCGTCGACGTACTTCTCCAAGCAGTCGTCACCGCGCCCGGTGTCGGTGAACACGTCACCGTCGATGCCGCTGGTGTGGGTGAGGAGGTGTCGCATCGTCACCTGCTTGGCGACATCGGGGTCGCCCAGCCGCAGCTCCGGCAGCACCTCGATGATCGGGGCATCCAGGTCGAGCAGACCCTCGTCGACGAGTTGCAGGACGAGCGTCGCCGTCCAGACCTTCGAGATCGACCCGATCTGGAAGAGCGAGTCGTTGGTTGTCGCGAGTCCCGTCTCCTTGAACACGACACCAGTCGCAGCCTCCACCAACTCATCGCCCCGCAGGATGCCAAGAGCAGCACCCGGTACGCCGTGCCGCGCAGCGAGCGTGTCGAGCCGGCGCTGCCAGTGCGCCGCATCGATGCGTGCACGTCGCGGGCCAGCAGCGTCCCCGGCGTACTGCTCGACCCAGTCGAGGATCCGCCGATTGAAGTCGAGCCGGTGCGACGGCCTGCCTTCGACGATGAAGAGGTGACTCGCCTCCGGGTAGAGCACCAGTTGCGTCGGTACACCTTGCTCGCGCAACGCGGTGTGCCATTGCTGCGCCTGACCGACCGGGCAACGGACGTCCGCATCACCGTGCAGCACCAGGGTCGGGGTCTTCACCTTGTCGACCTGGCTGAACGGGGACATCGCAGTGAAGTCGCCGGGACCGTTCAACTCGTAGACGCTGAGGTAGTGGCCGCTGTCCGACGTACCGCTCATGCTGGTGAGGTCACTGACGACACCACCGGTCGACGGCCGCTGCGAACCTGTCGTCGCGGCTGGTCAGGTAGCAGGTCATGAAGCCGCCGTAGCTGTAACCGGCCACAGCAAGTCGCTGGGGATCAGCGATGCCCTCGGCAACCAGTTCGTCGATCGGCTCGAGGAAGTCCTTCGCATCGGACGTACCCCAGCCGCCGAGCACCCCGTTGTAGAAGTCCTCGCCGTACCCGTCACTGCCGCGCGGGTTCATCAGCAGGATGCTCCAGCCGCGTGCGACGAGCTCCTGGTGGTAGAGGTGGTACTCGTCGGACACGCGTTCCACGCGTTGTGCGGCCCGCCGTGGATGTCGAGCAGCAGCGGCTGCGATCCACTAGCTGACGGGTCGCGCATCAGGTAGCCGGCCACGACGGTCCCGTCGGAGACGGTGAACTCGCGCTCCTCCCGAAGGAAGTGCTCCACCTCGGCAAGCTTTTCGCCGTACGCCGTGCGCGCGGTGACCTCGCCACTCGCCAGGTTCAGCGTGACGACTTCGCCGTACGACGTCTGGGTGGTGAGCACGAGTGCAGCCGTGTTGCCGGAGACGGTGAGACTGGAGACGTTCTGACCGGCCTGACCCAGCACGTGCTGAGGAGTGCCGCCGGCGAGCGGTACGGAGTACAGGTGACTGCAGCCGCGCTCGCGGATCGCGAAGAGGACCGTGCTGCCGTCATCGATCAAGCAGGGCAGGGCTCCCGGGTACGCCGGTCCGCCTGGCATCACGTTGCGGTCCAGCGACTCAGCCAGGTTCACCACCTCGCCAGTGTCGAGCGAGAGCCGCAGTAGACCTGCGTGCCCGACAGGTCCGGTCAGGTTGCCGACGATGAGCAGTGAGTCGGTCGTCCAGCTCACTGGACCGGCGATGCCCTCAGCGAGACCGGCTAGCTGAGGCGTTGCCTTCTCGTCGGTCGCGTCGAGCACGTATGCCGGTGCTGTCGGGTTGAGGTCGATGTCGGCCGCAGTACCGGCGCTATAGGCGAGCTTGGTGCCGTCGGGCGACCAGGAGGGGTCACTGGCATGCCAGTCGCCTTCGGTGGCCTGCCTGCACTTCTTGGTGTCGACGTCCAGCAGGTGGAGGTGCTTGCGGATCGTGCGCAACCAGCCGGCGCCGTCGGCCTGATAGTCCAGCCGCTCGGTGACGATCGGCGTATGGCTGCGCTTCTCGTCGTCCAGCCCAGCGATGTCCACCGGTGCGCTGAAGGCGATCCGGGTGCCGTCTGGGCTCCACCATGGCGTCCCTGCTCCGAGCGGGAGAGTAGTGACCTGCTCTGGTTCACCGCCGCCGACAGGGAGAAGCCAGAGCTGTGCCGGACCGTCCTTGGCACGCAGGAACGCCAACTGGGTCCCGTCCGGCGACCAGACGGGCGTGCTGTCCGCATCACCTCTGGTCAGCTGTTGTGGCTCACCACCGGAGGCTGATACTCGCCAGAGGCTTCGCAGTGTGCGGTCGCCTTCCACATCGGTGGTCCGCAAGACGTAGGCGATCTGACTGGCGTCCGGTGACAGAGCAGGCTGCTCCGGTACTACGAGGTCGGTCAGATCGTCGATGCGCAGGTGTCGGGTCACGCGGAAGTCCTCCTTGAGTACGTCGTCTCGCGGCGGGGTACGGCGGCGAGAAGCTCGCGGGTGTAGTCGTGTTGCGGGTCGTTGAGCACCTGGTCGGCAGGCCCGACCTCGACGATCCGGCCGAGGTACATGACGGCGATCAGATCGCTCACATAGCGCACGACGGCCAGGTTGTGCGAGATGAACAGCATCGACAGGTGCAGTTCGCGCTGCAGTGAACGGACGAGGTTGAGCACGGTGCCCTGGACAGAGACGTCCAGCGCGGAGGTGATCTCGTCGGCGATGATCACGTCGGGCCGCCCCGCCAGAGCCCGGGCGATCGCGACCCGCTGCCGCTGACCACCGGACAACGCGCCTGGATAGGCGTCCGCGCGGCTCGGGTCGAGTCCGACCAGGTCCAGCAGCCGGGCGACCTCGGAACGGCGGTTCCCGGCGGCTCGGGGTACGGCTTCGCCGATCGTGTCGCCGATCGTCATCCGCGGATCGAGCGACGAGTAGGGGTCCTGGAACACCATCTGAAGCTTCCGGGCCCGGTGGTCGATCGGTACGCCGTCCAGCAGGATCCGCCCGGCCGACGGCTCGGCCAATCCGACCGCAGTACGGGCCAGCGTCGATTTGCCCGAGCCCGATTCGCCCACCAGGCCGACCACCTGGCCGGACGGGACGGTCAGGTCGACACCGTCGACGGCGGTGATCGCGCGGCTGCCCGTGCCGAACCGGACCGACACCTGGTCGAAACGCAGTTCGCTCATCGCTGCCCCGTCCGGATCGACTCTGTGCCCGGATACCGAGCTTGCCAGGCCGCGCCACCCTGCGGGTTCCAGCAGGCCACCTGATGTGTCGCACCGAGGCTGACCAGCGCCGGGTCCTCGCTCCGGCACCTCGCCTCGGCGAACTCACAGCGATCCGCGAAGGCGCAACCGGGAGGAAAGTGCGCCGGATCAACCGGCCGCCCCGGAATCACCGCCAGCGGCTCGTCGAGCGGCGTCTCCAGATCCGGTACTGCGGCCAGCAGCGCCCGCGTGTACGGATGGCGAGCCCCGGAGTGGAGCTCACTCGCCGGCAGGTCCTCGACGATGCGCCCGGCGTACATCACCAGAACGCGATCGCAGACCTGCCCGACGACCGTGATGTCGTGACTGATCAGCAGCACGGCGACCTCGTTCTCGGTCCGGATCTGCTCGAGCAATTGCAGCACCTGCCGTTGCACGGTGACATCGAGCGCGGTGGTCGGCTCGTCGGCGACGATCAGGGCCGGCGATCCCATCAGGCCCATCCCGATCATCGCCCGCTGCCGCATCCCGCCCGAGAACTCGTGCGGATACTGATGCGCCCGTCGCTCCGGATGAGGGATCCGGACCGCTCGCAGCCGGTCGACGGCACGCGTCATCGCCTGCCGCCGCGTCATCCCCTGATGCTCCCGAGCGCCTTCGGCAAGCTGTACTCCGATCCGCTTGGTCGGGTTGAACGACGTCATCGGGTCCTGGAAGACCATCGCGAACGACGTACCCAGCAGGCGTCGCCGGGCGTTCGTCGTACCGCGGTCTGCTGTTCGGCCGAGCAGAGGCGCACCGAGGAACGACAGCTCCGAGGCGCGCACCTGTCCGGGCGACTCGATCAGCTGGGCGACGGCGAGCGCGGTCAGGCTCTTGCCCGAACCGGACTCGCCGACCACGCCGACGATCTCGCTCCGGCCGATCGTGAAGCTGACCCCCCGAACCGGCGTGACAGGGCCCCGGGAAAGGTCACCGACAGGTCTTTGACGACCAGCACCGCGTCCTCGTCGGTGGGCGCTGCAGGCCTGGTCTCCGAAGGCACGACGCGGGGACCTTTGAGAGTCGGTACGCCGAAACCCTTCGCCACCGCCTCGCCGAAGAGGTTGAACGCCAGCCCTGCGATGACGACCGCGACTCCAGGAGCCAGTGCCGCGGCCGGATGCACGTAGATGCTGTTGAGGCTCTCGCCCATCAGCCGGCCCCAGTCGTACGCGGGCGGCTGGACGCCGAGACCGAGGAACGACAGGCCGGCGAAAGCGAGCAAGGCACCGCCGGCCCCGATGGTCGCGTTCACCACGAGCGGCTCGGCGACGTTCGGGAGGATGTGCCGCGACAGCATCCGGAACCGGCCGACCCCGACGATCCGGGCGGCCGCGATGTAGTCCCGCTTGGCGATCCCGGCGACCAACGTCTGGGTGAGGCGCGCGAACGACGGCGCTCCCGCGAAGCCGATCGCCAGTACTGCGCCCTTCGCGCCGACGCCGAAGACGACAGCGAAGAACAGCGCGAGCAGGAGACCGGGGAACGCGACTGCGATGTTCACCACGGCCGTCGCGAGTCGCCCGCTTCGCTTGCCGAGCACTGTCGGCGCGCAGCCGAGCGCCAGTCCGCAGACGACCGCTATCAAGGTTGCGATGAGAGCTAGCAGGATCGAAGTACGGGAGGCGACGAGTACTCGGTAGAAGATGTCGCGGCCGAGGTTGTCGGTGCCTAGCCAGTGCTTGCTGGAGCTGCCTTCGAGCAGGTGCTCGGTGTCGATCGCTGTTGCTTGGTGAGTCCACAGCAGGGGAGCTAGGAGAGCTAGCAGCAGTACTGCGAGCAGGAGCACTCCTGCGCCGGCGCCGACCGGCGTACGGAGTACTGCGATCCAGCGAGCCGTTCTCTTCATCAGCTCTCCCGGATGGTGGATCGGGGATCGAGCAGGGCGAGGATCACGTCGACAGCGAGGTTCACCAGCAGCACTCCTGCGCCGTAGACGAGTACTACGCCCTGCACCAGCGGGTAGTCCTTGGCGAGGATCGAGGACACGATCGTGCTGCCCAGACCTGGCCAGCTGAAGACGTTCTCGACGAGGACAGTGCCGGCGACCATCCCGCCTAGCAGGAGACCGCCCACGGTGATCGTTGCCGTTACTGCATTGGGCAGCGCGTGCCGTAGATAGACAGCGGTTGCAGGCAGTCGCTTGGCACGTGCAGTACGGAGGTAGTCCGTCTGCAGCACGGCAAGGAGCTCCACCCTGCAAATACGAGCGAGCACTGCGGCTGGTCCCACTGCTAGTGCCAGAACCGGCAGCACGTACGACGAGACGTTGCTGCGGCCGGCTACTGGGAGCCAATGGAGCTTCACTGCGAAGACGTAGACGAGCCCGACGGCTAGGAGGAACTCGGGGATCGCAGCGAGAACCACTGTGGTTGAGGTGAAGGTCAGCTCGGTGCGTGGGCGGCGCCCGGCTCGGGTGAGGACGCCCATCGCGAGGCCGACCGGTAGCGCGATGAGTGCTGCTACTACGAAGGCGGCCACAGCTAGTTGGAGTGTGGCCGGCAGGCGATCGCGGATGACGTCGGAGACGGGGAGGCCGGTGGAGATCGACGTACCGAGGTTGCCGGTGAAGAGGTGCTGCAGGAAGTGCAAGTACTGCAGCCAGAGTGGATCGTTGAGGCCGAGAGCCTCGCGCTGGGCATCGACGACGCTCTGAGCCGCCACCGGTCCGAGTGCTCCTCGTACTGGGTCGCCCGGGATCAGGTGGATCATCAGGAACGCCGCGCTGACCAGCACGAGCACGGATCCGACCAGGCGCCCGAGCCGCCGGGCGGCGAACCGCACCCACGGATGGGTGGAGAGGCTCGCCGCCGCGGCCGGAACGTCGACTGTCGCCGCCACTACTGCGCCAGCATCCGGATCGAGCTGGGGTCGACGCCGTCGTTCAGTTCGAAGGTCGCGCCCTTGGCGAAGATCGGCACGGTGGAGTTGACGAACGGCACCACGTTGACCTGCTGGAACAACGCCCGCTCGGCGTTCGCCCATTCACCGCAGCCCTCCGCTCCGGCGATCTTGGCTGCCTTCGCGACGGCTGCGTCGTACCCGGGGTTCTTGATCGAGGAGAAGTTGCCGCCGCTGGGCGGGCCGGTCCCGGACAGGAAGCTGACGAGCTGGCTCGGCAGCGAGGTCGTCAGCGGGATCAGTCCGGTGTGCCAGGTGCCCTGACCGGCCAGGACGACAGTGCTGAGCTCAGCAGTTGAAACCGCCTTGAGGGAGACGTCGACGCCGAGTTCGGTCCAGGCCTTCTGCAGCAGTTCTGCTCCGGACTGCATCGTGGGGCCAAGGCTGGTCATGTAGTAGGAGACCAGGGAGAGTTTGGTGCCGTCCTTGGTCCGGATACCGCCCGCACCCACCTTCCAGCCGGCCGCGTCGAGGCCTGCCTTCGCTGCGTCGAGATCGTGGCTGGGCAGGTTGCCGGTGACGGTGTCGTCGCTGCAAGGGCCGGTGCCGGGGACAACCATGCTGGTAGTCGGCTTACCGGTTCCGCCCGTGATCACCTTGCCGAGCTGAGCCAGGTCCAGCGCCTGCGTCAGCGCCTTCCGTACTGCGAGGTCCGCAGTCGGCAGACCAGCCTTCTGGTTGAACCAGAGCTCACCCAGGGGACTGCCCTGACTACGGGAGAAGAGCTTCTGGGCCTCCAGCCGTGCCTTGTCGGGACCAGAGATGGCGGCGATGTTGACTTGCCCGGCGCTCAACAGGTTGGCCGCAGTGGTCTCGTTGGCGACGACCTTGAGCACCACCTTGTCCGGCATACCGGCCTGGTCAGCTTTGAAGTCGCCGGTGCCCCACGCGTACTCCTTGCGCCGCGTCAGCGTGTAGTGGTCACCAGGGACAGCCTCGACGACCTTGAACTGGCCGGTGCCGTCCGAGCCCTGCTTGAGCAGCGTGCGATCCTTCATGCCCTTCCCGCACACGATGTGCAGACCTCCGACGTTGCGGACCAGGAAGGCATCCGGCGCCGGCGCCGTCACGGTCACAATGCCGGTCGCGTCGTCACCAGTGGCCTTCGCGCCCGGCGGGACGAAGACGCCGATCCGGGTCGACTTGCTGGCCGGGTTCCCGACGAAGGTGATGTTCTCCGCGACCGTGGTCGCCGTCAGCGGCGTACCGTCCTGGCAGGTGATGCCCTTGCGCAGCGTGTACTTCGCGGAGGTGGTCGTGCCTTCCCACTTCTCCGCGAGACCCGCCACCTGCTTGCCAGTGGCATCGACATTGGTGAGGGCGTCGTAGAGGAACGCGTCGACCTGCTTGGTGATCGACAGCGAGGTGAACTGGGGGTCGAGGTTGCCGGGGTCGTTGTTCAACGCCATGGTCAGCGTTCCGCCGGCGACTGGTTTGCCCGCGCTAGTTGTCTGCTCACCGGAACTGCAGGCCGACAAGGCCAGTCCGGCAGCGAGGACACCGGCGACCGCGATGGTGAATCTCATGACTTGTCCAGGGCACGGCGGATGGCGCGGCCGTTGTGCAGGTACAGCGCGCGGCCGGTGCCGTCGTCGCCGAGGAAGACCTGCGGCATGTGCACCCCGTTCTCGGCCTCCAGCGCGATCAGGCTCTCCTCGTTGCGGCCGACCAGTTCGACCGGCTCGGGGGCGGGCCCGAGGTCGGCGAAGATCCCCTTCGGCACCTGGTCGAGCCAGACCCGGCCGTCCTCGTCCTGCCGGACGGTGAAGTCGGCGACCTCGCAGCTGTAAGTGCCGAGCATCCGCTCCGCATCGATCGGTACTGCGGTGGCCGGTGGTGTGGGGAGCGCGGGCAGCTCCAGACCGGCGAGCTCCCTGACGATGTGGCCGACGATCGTCTGGTAGAGCTCGATGGTGTCGCCGCCGTTAGTCAGCACCGTGACTGCCAGGCCGTGCTCGGGAACGATGCGCAGGAAGGCGTTCTGGCCGATCGTCCCGCCGTCGTGGCCGATCACCGTGGTGCCGGCCCAGTCGAAGATCTCCCAGCCGAGTCCCCACGAGTCGCCCATCAGGCCGAGTGCCGGGACCTTGACCTGCGGCTCCTGCATCGCCTTGGTGCTCGCGCCGCTGAGTACCGCAGTACCGTCTGCTGCTGTGCCGCCGTCGAGATGCAGCTTGGCGAACGTGAGCAGGTCGCGCGGTCGCATCGCGAGCATGGCGCCGGCGGGAGCCATCCCTCGCGTCATCGCCCAGATCGGCGCGGGTACGGGCGCCTCTTCGGGAGCAGGCCGGAGATGCCCGACCGCAGCGCGATGCAGGATCGCCTCGTACGGATCGGTGGCCGCGTGCTTCAGGCCGAGCGGGGTGAAGAGGTGTTCGCGCAGCACAGCGTCGTACGGCTTGCCGCGGAGTACCTCGAGCAAGCGGCCGAGGACCGTGAAACCCGCGTTGTTGTAGGAGAACAGCTCGCCGGGCGGGAAGAGCTGGTCGACCTCCGCGAAGGCGGCAGCGAGCTTCTCGACGGCGTCGTCGCCCTTGCCGGTCTCGGTGAAGATGTCACCTTCGAAGCCGGCCTGATGGCTGAGGAGTTGCCGGACGGTGATGACGCTGCGGCCGCCTCGTCGTCCAAGATCACGAACTCGGGCAGGTAGTCGCGCAGCGGTTTGTCGAGGTCGATCAGCCCCTCGTCGACGAGCTGCATCACCAGGGTCGTCGTCCAGACCTTGGTGATCGAGCCGATCTGGAACACGCTGTCGGCGGTCGTCTCGACACCGGTCGCCTTGCTCAGTACGCCGGCCGCGTGGTCGATCACCTCGCCGCCGAACAGCACTCCGACCGCAGTACCGGGGACCTCGTGCTCGGCGATCAACGCCGGCAGCCGGTCTTGTAGCCACGTCTCGATCTCGTTCAGGGTCGCCATGCGCCGACGCTAGAACCGTTGCCCGACCGAGTATTCGTCGTGCGCGACAACCACCCGGGACGAATTCGTGCGCCCCGACGAACCCTAGGATCTGAGGATGGAGAAGCGGTACTGGTACCCGGACGGTCTCGAGCCGGAGGAGCTGGACTTCCAGCGGCGCTACGGCCCGGTGGAGCCGGCGACGCGGGCCGAGGCGAAGGAGTTCTTCGGCGGGCTCGGGCTGGACTGGTGGGTGGCCGGCGGGTGGTCGATCGAGGCGTTCACCGGAGTACCGCGGCACCACGACGACCTGGACGTCTCCTTCTGGCGCCGGCACGTCCCGGAACTGGTCCGGTACGCCGACGGCCGATACCACATCTGGGCCGCCGGCGGCACCGGGCTGACCGCGCTCACGCCCGACAAGCCCGAGATGCCGGACGCCGCCGACCAGGTCTGGGTCCGTGAACACGCCCTCGCGCCCTGGAAGTACGACGTGGTCCTCAACCCCGACCGGGACGGCCGCTGGATCTTCCGCCGCGACCCCGCCCTCGACTACGCGCTGGACGAGATCACCTGGGTCGCCGACGACGGCATCCGCTACCTGAACCCCGAGATGGCGATCGCCTACAAGGCCAAACTCAACCGCCCCAAGGACCAGCAGGACCTGACCGCGACCCTTCCGCTCCTCTCGCCGGAGAAGCGCACCTGGCTGGCCGACATGGTCCACCACCTCCACCCGGACCACGTCTGGCTGGACCAGATCCGCTGATCCGCCGATTTATTCCCGAAATGGTGAGTGGATCGGGAACATCCGCGGGGGACTTACCCTTATGGGTGTTATGAGCTCAACTGCGCGTCGTACGGTCTACCTGGATCACGCTGCGACGACTCCGATGCTGCCGGCGGCGATCGAGGCGATGACCTCGCACCTCGGGCGGACCGGCAACGCTTCGTCGTTGCACGGGTCCGGGCGGGCCGCCAGGCGCACCGTGGAGGAGTCCCGGGAGACGATCGCGGCGGCGTTGAACGCCCAGCCGAGCGAGATCGTGTTCACCTCCGGCGGGACCGAGGCGGACAATCTCGCGCTCAAGGGGCTCTGGTGGGCCCGGCTCGCGGCCGACCCGCGCCGGCGGCGGATCCTGCTCAGCGGGGTCGAGCATCACGCAGTACTGGATCCTGCTCTGTGGCTGGCGCAGCACGAGGGGGCCGAGATCGAGTGGCTGCCGGTCGACGAGCTGGGTCGGGTGCGGCCGGACAGCGTCGCCGAGGCGATCGCGAAGGACCCGGGTCCGTGTCGTTCGTCACAGTGATGATGGCCAACAACGAGGTCGGCACGCTGCAGCCGATCCAGGAGATCGCCGCGCTCGCCAAGCTTCATGACATCCCGGTGCACACCGACGCGGTCCAGGCGATCGGTCAGGTGCCGGTCGATTTCGCGACCCTCGGTGCCGACGCGATGACGGTCTCGGCCCACAAGCTCGGCGGTCCCTACGGGATCGGTGCGCTGGTGGTCCGCAAGGAGACCCAGCTGGTGCCGATCGTGCACGGCGGCGGGCAGGAACGCGACGTACGGTCCGGAACGCTGGACACCCCCGCGACGGCCGGCTTCGCCGTGGCGCTGGAGCATTCGATCCAGCACCAGAAGGACGAGTCCGAGCGACTCACCGAGCTGCGCGACAGCCTGATCGAGGGCGTACTGGCGGCCGCGCCGGGCGCGCAGCTGTCGGGCGATCCGGTGGGTCGTTTGCCCAACAATGCACACTTGTCGTTCAGCGGCTGCGAGGGCGACTCGCTGCTGCTCCTGCTCGATGCGCGCGGGATCGAGGTCTCCACCGGATCCGCCTGCAACGCCGGGGTCGCGGAGCCGAGTCATGTGTTACTGGCGATGGGGTACGACGACCAGCGGGCGCGCGGATCGCTCCGGTTCACGCTGGGGCACACCAGTACGCGCGAGGACATCGACGCAGTACTGGACAACATCGGACCGGTAGTGGAGCGGGCGAAGTCCGCCGGATTGCAGAACGTGGGAAGGAACAACTGATGCGGGTACTCGCAGCCATGTCCGGCGGGGTCGACTCCGCCGTCGCGGCGGCGCGGATGGTCGAGGCCGGGCACGACGTGGTCGGCGTCCACCTCGCCCTGAGCCGGAACCCGCAGTCGTACCGCAGCGGCGCCCGCGGGTGCTGCACGATCGAGGACTCGCGCGACGCGCGCCGCGCCGCGGACGTGATCGGCATCCCGTTCTACATCTGGGACATGGCCGAGCGGTTCGCCGCCGACGTCGTGGACGACTTCGTCGCGGAGTACGCCGCCGGCCGGACGCCGAACCCGTGCCTGCGCTGCAACGAGAAGATCAAGTTCAGCGCCGTGCTGGACCGGGCCCTCGCACTCGACTTCGACGCGGTCGCGACCGGCCACTACGCGCAGATCGTGGACACCCCGACGGGGCGGGAGCTGCACCGCGCGGTCGACCCGGCCAAGGACCAGTCCTATGTGCTCGGCGTGCTCACGCAAGCGCAGCTCGAGCACGCCTTCTTCCCGCTCGGTGACACCCCGAAGACCGAGATCCGGGCCGAGGCCGAGCGGCGCGGACTATCGGTGGCGGCCAAGCCGGACAGCCACGACATCTGTTTCATTGCCGATGGCAACACCGAGGGCTTCCTGAGCAACAAGCTCGGCGAGGCGCCCGGCGACATTGTCGATGCCGCAGGCAACAAGCTCGGCGAGCACAAGGGCACGCACGGCTTCACCGTCGGCCAGCGCAAGGGCCTGAAGATCGGTACGCCGGCCGCCGACGGCAAGCCCCGGTTCGTCCTGGACATCTCGCCGGTCGATCGCACTGTCACGGTCGGTTCCCGCGCGGAGCTGGCAGTCGAGCGACTCACGGCGTCCAAGCCGCGCTGGTGTGGTCCCGCACCCACCTCGGTGCTGCAGGTGAAGGCGCAGTTGCGCGCACACGGCGAGGAGATCGCCGTCACCGCGCGGCTCGTGGACGACCAGGTGCTGGTCGAGTTCGACGAGCCCGCGGACGCAGTCGCACCCGGCCAGGCAGTCGTCCTGTACGACGGAACGCGCGTCATCGGTTCAGCCACCATCGACTCCGTCGAGCGTGCCACCCAGAAGGTCTAGAAAGGCACTCGTGACAAGTCCGTTTGGCCCCGCGGCGACCACCGGGATGGGCTCGCTGCCCGGTGAGGACTTCACCCAGTGGACGAAGTACGTGCTCGACACTGTCACGATCCCGTTCGTGCCGGAGCTTCCTGCTCGTCCGTACGGCGACATGCTCAGCCGCTCGATGGCCTTGCTGATCGAGCTCGCGGCAGACCTCCAGCCGGCTGGCTGGCGGCTGACGGGCGGTAGTGATCCCCGTGCGAGCTTGGACCAGCGCCGTGCTCGCTCACTGCTGCAGCAGGACCTGGACACGCTCGAAGAGGTTGCTGACGGCTACACGGGTCCGCTGAAGATCCAGAGCGCCGGCCCGTGGACTCTGGCTGCCACTGTCGAACTCCCTCGCGGCGACAAGATCCTTGCCGACTACGGTGCGCGCCGCGACCTTGCAGAGGGACTCGCGCACGGCCTGGAACAACATGTGGCCGAGGTACGACGCCGTGTCCCCGGCGCGGACCTCGTTGTGCAGCTAGACGAGCCCGCGCTCCCCGCAGTACTGGCTGGTGCTGTGCCGACCGCTAGTGGGTGGAGCAAGCATCGCTCTGTCGATGGACCTGGTGCTGTGGAGCTGCTGAGCCAGGTGATCGAGGCAGTCGCGCCTGCGATCACTCTGGTGCACTGCTGTGCCGCCCGGCCGCCTATCGAGGTGTTCACCAAGGCTGGAGCCGGGGGAGTGGCAGTAGACGTTGCCCAGCTCACCGAAGCCGCCTGGGAGCAGATCGCCCTTGCGGTAGAGGCCGGCACTGTCCTGTACGCCGGTGTGGTCCCGACGATGGGCCCGATCCCGAACCAGGAACAGGCAGCAATGACCCTGGTACGCCGATGGCGCGAACTCGGCCTCGATCCGGAACTCCTGAAGCAGGTCGTGATCACGCCGGGTTGCGGCCTCGCCGGAGCAGTCTCCGGCAACGACGCGAGAGCCCGCCTCGAACTCCTCCACAAGACGGCCGAAGTAGTAGGAGAGAAAGCCGAGGAGTGATCCCCGATTCTGTCGGTGGACGACGGTAGATTTCGGCTATGAGTACGGAGATTCCTGAGACGCCTGCTGAGGTGCGCGAGCGGCATGCCGCGTTGAGCCGGGAGATCGAGGAGCACCGCTTCCGGTACTACATGGCCACCTCGACCATCTCCGACGCCGACTTCGACGCGCTGATGCACGAGCTGCAGGCGATCGAGGAGCAGTATCCGGAGCTCCGGACGCCGGACTCGCCGACCCAGAAGGTCGGCGTACCGATCTCGACGCTGTTCACCGCGGTCGAGCACCCGCAGCGGATGGAGAGCCTGGGCAACGCCTTCTCCGCCGAGCAGATGGAGGCCTGGGCGAAGCGGCTGGAGCGCGAAGTCACCGTCCAGCAGATCCACGACAGCGGCTTCCTCTGCGAGCTGAAGGTGGACGGCCTCGCGCTCGACCTGGTCTACGAGAACGGCCGCCTGGTCAGCGGCGCCACCCGCGGCGACGGCCGCACCGGCGAGGACATCACCCTCAACGCCCGCACCATCGACTCGATCCCGAACGAGCTGAAGACGGACAAGCCGCCTGCTTTCCTGGAGGTCCGCGGCGAGGTCTACTTCCGCGTCGAGGACTTCACCGAGCTGAACGCGCAACTCGTCGAAGCCGGCAAGGACCCGTTCTCCAACCCCCGCAACAGCGCGGCCGGATCCCTGCGGCAGAAGGACCCGCGGGTCTCCGCGAGCCGCCCGCTGCGCTTCGTCGTGCACGGCCTCGGCAAGGTCGAGGGCTACCACGTCGGCCGCCTCTCGGAGGCGTACGAGCAGCTGAAGGCCTGGGGTCTCCCGGTCAGCGACCGCGCCCGCCGGGTCGGCACCCTCGACGAGGTCAACGAGTTCATCGCGTACTACGGCGAGAACCGGCACTCCGTCGACCACGAGATCGACGGCGTCGTCGTCAAGGTGGACGAGGTCGACCTGCAGCGCGCCCTCGGTTCGACGTCGAGCGCGCCGCGCTGGGCGATCGCGTACAAGTACCCGCCCGAAGAGGTCACCACCAAGCTGCTCGCGATCGAGGTGAACGTCGGTCGCACGGGCCGCGTCACGCCGTACGGGGTGATGGAGCCGGTCCGCGTCGCGGGTTCGACGGTCGAGTTCGCGACCCTGCACAACGCTCAGGAAGTGGAGCGCAAGGGCGTCTACCCAGGCGACACCGTCG
This sequence comes from uncultured Actinomycetota bacterium, assembly GCA_963740725.1. Lineage (GTDB taxonomy): Bacteria > Actinomycetota > Actinomycetes > Propionibacteriales > Kribbellaceae > Kribbella. The sequence continues at coordinate 327,516 of CAVUFT010000001.1, read as the reverse complement.
TACTGCGGAAAGCCGGTGACGTGATCCCCGAGATCCTCGGGCCGGTGATCGAGCTGCGGCCGGACGACGCGCAGCCGTGGGTGATGCCGACCGAGTGCCCCTCGTGCGGGACGACGCTGCGGCCGATGAAGGAAGGGGACATCGACATCCGCTGTCCCAACTCCCAGTCCTGCCCGGCGCAGCTGCGGGAGCGGTTGTTCCACCTGGCCGGCCGGTCGGCGTTCGATATCGAGGTGCTCGGCTTCAAGGCCGCGGACGCCTTGATCAGCAGCGAGTTGATCGCCGATGAAGGTGATCTCTTCGCACTGACCGAAGAAGCGCTGGCCACCAGTTCGTTCTTCACCACCAAGGCCGGCGCGCTGTCCGCCAACGCCCAGAAGCTGATCGCGAACCTCGAGCAGGCGAAGACCCAGCAGCTGTCCCGTGGCCTGGTCGCGCTGTCGATCCGGCACGTCGGCCCGACCGCGGCGGCGGCGCTCGCGGCGGCGTACGACGACATCGACGCGATCGAGGCGGCGACCGAGGAGGAGCTGTCCGAGATCGAGGGTGTCGGGCCGACCATCGCGCACGCGGTGATCGAGTGGTTCGCGGTGGACTGGCACCAGGAGATCGTGCGCAAGTGGAAGGCCGCCGGCGTCGTGCTGCGGCAAGAGCGGACTGGACCGGTTGTCGAGCAGACCTTGACCGGGCAGTCGATCGTCGTGACCGGGACCGTCGAGGGGTTCAGCCGGGACGAGGCGACCGAGGCGATCGTGTCTCGCGGCGGCAAAGTGGCGGGTTCGGTGTCGAAGAAGACGTCGTTCGTGGTGGTCGGGGATTCGCCGGGATCCAAGTACGACAAGGCGGTTCAGCTCGGCGTACCGATCCTGGACGCGGCTGGATTCCAGGTGCTGCTGGCGGACGGACCGGAGGCTGCGGCCGCGGTTGCGACAAACGCGGAGGCGGGCGACGCGTAGTACCGGTGTCTGACTAGTGGACATCTGATGGAGCCGAACGACGTGTTGATCCGTCGGACTGTTAGTTTGCACCGTCTACCAGTGGGTTCAAAGGAGCGATTATGACGACGCCGCCACAAGGGCCGTGGGGTCCTGGGCAGCCGGGGGGCCAGCCAGGCGGGCAGCAAGGGGGACAACCGGGCCAAGGTGGGTGGGGCCAGCAACAGCCTCCCCAGGGCGGCGGGTGGGGACAACGTCCTCCCGCGCAGCAACCGCCACAGCAGCCCCCGACACCGCCGCAGCAGGGTCAGCCGCCGCACGGGCAGCCTCCGCAGCAAGGTGGCGGCGGCTGGGGCCAGCAGCCCGGCCAGGGTCAGCCCGGTCAGCAGGGCGGCTGGGGCCAGCAGCAGGCGCCGCAGCAGCAATGGGGCCAGAACAAGCCTGGCCAGCAGCCGGGCTGGCAACAGCAGCAGCACGCCCAGCAGCCCTGGCAGACCGGTGGACCTGGCGGTAAGGGTCCGGGCGGCGGTGGCTTCGGCAAGGACAAGATGCCGCTGTACATCGGCGGTGGCGTGATCGGTGTCGTGCTGATCGGCCTGCTCGTCTTCCTCGGCATCAAGGCGCTGGGCGGCGACGACAAGAAGGAAGCCAACGACCCGCCGATCACCAACACCCAGCCGACCGACGCCCCGACCACGCCGGATGGCGACCCGACGCAGGCTCCGCCCGCCGGCCAGCTCGGCAACGCGACCGGCCAGGCGAAGACCGCGACCGACAAGTTGCAGGCGGCCGGCTTCCAGTGCAGCGACCTGTTCAACGGGCCGCAGGGTGCACACCGCGGCTGCTTCAAGTACGACGGTGGGAAGACCGCCGAGGTCGTCTTCCAGTTCCAGTCCGACGGCACCGTGATCGGTGTCCGGATCCGGTCGTACGACAACGACAACGTGAACAACGCCGGCGTCACCTTCGACCAGGCGCTGCAGGCGGTCGGCAACGACACCTTCGGCGGCAGCGAGGTGGCCAAGGTTCAGCAGGCGGTGAAGACCGGCCAGAAGAACCAGAAGGTCGGCAGCACCTGGGGTGAGTTCCAGCTCTCCAACTACGGCGGCGACCTGTCGCTGTCGGGTGGCAAGTCGGGTTCGGACTCGTTCGAGATGCCGCGCAAGCAGTTCGAGGTCACCGAGGCGCAGGTGAACGCGGCGCTGAAGGCGAAGAAGTACGCGTGCACCTCGCTCTGCAAGAAGTCGGTCGGCAAGTACGGCTCGCAGGTCATCGACGGCTACGGCAGCAGGAGTGGCGGCCTCAGCACCTTCGACATCCGGGTCAGCGGTGAAGGCGATGACGTCAAGGCGGCGATGCCGGGGGCGATCGCGGACGGGTTCGGCGTACTGAAGGGCCCGGACGTGGAGGCTCTGAAGGCGTATGTCTCGTCGCACAGCGACGGCAAGTCGTACGCCGGGTACGTGTCGGGCTGGCGGGTGGAGATCACCGGCCGCAACGCCGACTCCGACTCCGACTACGGCGCGCAGTCGATCTCGATCCGGTCCGAGAACTTCTACGTCTGAGTACGCTGAAACAATGAAGTTCGAGCCGGAGAAGCGGGTGGCCCACCAGGTCGTCAAGCCACCGCCCGAAGCGATGCAGCGGGTGGACGGCGGCGGCGCCTGGGGGCCGACCCAGTTCGACCTGCCGGAACGCGGCGACAAGAACAGCCAGGCGATCATCATCGTCGTGCTGATCGGCGTCGTGATCCTGCTCGTCCTCGCCGGCCTCTGGACCCTCGCCTACTTCAAGTTCTTCTGAACCACCCGCACGAAAAAGCCGCCCTTCCCATCAGTGGGGAGGGCGGCTGTTTGACGCTGTCAGGCGGTGGCGCGGATGGTGACGGCGAGGTTGGCGAGGTAGCTGAGGCGGGCTACTTCGGAGCCGAGGAACTCGGGGCCGCCGCGGCGGCCGATCACCAGGACGCGGCGGTTCGACTCCAGTGGCGCGGCGACCAGGACGGACTCCGACAGGCCCTGGTGGCTCGGAGCTTCCAGCGTCGTCGCCTTGTCCAGCGGGAGCCACTGGTTCACCAGGTCGCCGAACTGCGGCGTCGCGCTGGTCTCCAGGGCGACCTTGATCTCGCTGCCGGTGCCGTCCAGCAGCGCGGCCCAGTCGGCGTGCAGCACCGACGGCGCCTGCTCGACCAGGATGTCGACCGCTTCGGCCGGCGCCGACGTCATCTGCTCGACGGCCTCGAGGTCCATGTGCAGGCCGCCACCCGCGCCGTAGCGGGAGAACCAGATCACCTCGACGTCGGGGACGCTGTTGCAGGCCGAGACCAGCCGGTCGGGCAGCACGCCCGGTGGCAGGTCGACCACGATGTCGTCGACGGCGGTGCCGTTCTCGCGCCGGTGTTCCACGATCTCGATGGCATGGATGTCCGCGTTCACCTCACCGAGGGCGGTTGCCACGGTGCCCAGCGAACCGGGACGGTCCGGGATGATCAATCGCAGCAGGAACACCGAACGATCATCTCCCAGCCGATTACCACGCAAGTTACGCCCTGTCGCGGCCAATGTTACAGAGCGGAACCCGAAGACACGCCCGGCCTCTCACTTTCTGGTCCGAAACCCGCTGTCCACAGCCCCCGGTATATAGCGGCAAAGAAGACGACGGTGGCCCACTAGGATAGCCAGGTCGGGCTGAACCAGCGGTCCGGCCATCCTGCGAGACCATTGGATCCCTTTCATGCCATCGATTACCCGCGAAGAGGTCGCCCACCTGGCGCGACTGGCGCGGATCGAGCTCTCCGACGACGAGCTCGACCACCTCGCTCCGCAGCTCGACCAGATCATCGGCCTGGTCGCGCAGGTCAGCGACGTGGCCGCGGAGGACATCCCGCCGACATCGCACGCGTTGCCGCTGAGCAACGTGATGCGCAAGGACGAGAACGTGCCCTGCCTGACGCCCGAGCAGGCGCTGTCCGGCGCCCCGGCCGCCGAGGAGCAGCGTTTCCGGGTGCCGCGGATTCTGAGTGAGGACTGATGAGTGATCTGATTCGTAAGACAGCCGTCGAGCTGTCGGAGCTGATGGCGTCCGGCGAGACGAGCTCGGTCGAGATCACCCAGGCGCACCTGGATCGGATCACGGCCACCGACACCGCGGTGCACGCGTTCCTGCACGTCGACACCGAGGGCGCACTCGCCCAGGCGGCCGACGTCGACGCGCGTCGGGCCGCCGGCGAGAAGCTCGGCCCGCTGGCCGGTGTGCCGCTGGCGCTGAAGGACGTGCTGACCCAGGACGGCGTGCCGACCACGGCCGGTTCGCGGATCCTCGAGGGCTGGAAGCCGCCGTACGACTCGACCGTGGTGAAGCGGCTGAAGGCGGCCGGCATCGTGATCCTCGGCAAGACCAACATGGACGAGTTCGCGATGGGCTCGTCGACCGAGAACTCGGCGTACGGGCCGACCCACAACCCGTGGGACCTGAGCCGGATCCCGGGTGGTTCCGGCGGTGGCTCGTCGGCCGCGCATCTCGGCGTACCAGGCACCGCTGGCGATCGGCACCGACACCGGTGGCTCGATCCGGCAGCCGGCCGCGTTCACCGGCACGGTCGGCGTCAAGCCGACGTACGGCGGAACGTCGCGGTACGGACTGATCGCGCTCGCCTCCAGCCTGGACACCCCCGGCCCGTGTGCCCGGACGACCCTCGACGCGGCGCTGCTGCACGAGGTGATCGCCGGTCACGACCCGATGGACTCCACCTCGATCGACCAGCCGATCCCGCCGGTGGTCGAGGCGGCCCGGCACGGTGACGTGAACGGGCTGCGGATCGGCGTCGTCAAGGAGCTCGGCGGCGAGGGATACCAGCCGGGGGTCGAGGCCCGCTTCCACGAGGCGGTCGAGCTGCTCACCAAGCTCGGCGCCGAGGTGGTCGAGGTCTCCTGCCCGCACTTCCAGTACGCGCTGCCGGCGTACTACCTGATCCTGCCGAGCGAGGCCTCGTCCAACCTGGCCAAGTTCGACGCGATGCGGTTCGGCCTGCGGGTCGGCGACGACGGCGAGAACGACGCCGAACAGGTCATGCGGCTCACCCGCGAGGCCGGCTTCGGCGCCGAGGTCAAGCGCCGGATCATGCTCGGCACGCACGCGCTGTCCAGCGGGTACTACGACGCGTACTACGGCCAGGCGCAGAAGGTCCGCACGTTGATCGCGCGTGACTTCGCCAACGCCTACGAGCACGTCGACGTGCTCGTCTCGCCCGCGACGCCGACCACCGCGTTCGCGATCGGTGACCGGGTGAACGACCCGATCGCCATGTACAAGAACGACCTCTGCACGATCCCGTCGAACCTGGCCGGCAACGCCGCGGCCTCGTTCCCGGCCGGCCTGGCCGACGAGGACGGACTGCCCGTCGGTTTCCACGTGATGGCCCCGGTGATGCGCGACGACCTGCTGTACAAGGTCGGCGCCGCGCTGGAGTCCGCGCTGGCCGACCAGTGGGGTGGCGTGCTGATGTCGAAGGCTCCGGAGCTGGAGGTCACCCGATGACTGTCGTTGCCGATGTAGTGCCGATCGACGAGGCACTCGCGCAGTACGACCCGGTGATGGGCCTCGAGGTCCACGTCGAGCTGAACACGAAGTCGAAGATGTTCTGCGGCTGCCCGACCGAGTTCGGCGCCGCGCCGAACACGCAGACCTGCCCGGTCTGCCTCGGCCTGCCCGGCGCGCTGCCGGTGGTGAACGCGGTCGGCGTCGAGTCCGCGATCAAGATCGGCCTCGCGCTGAACTGCGAGATCGCCGAGTGGTGCCGGTTCGCCCGGAAGAACTACTTCTACCCGGACATGCCGAAGAACTTCCAGACCTCGCAGTACGACGAGCCGATCGCCTTCAACGGGTGGACCGAGATCGTCGTCGACGGCGAGACGTTCCGGATCGAGATCGAGCGCGCCCACATGGAGGAGGACACCGGCAAGTCACTGCACGTCGGTGGCGCGACCGGCCGGATCCACGGCGCGTCGCACTCGCTGGTGGACTACAACCGGGCCGGGATCCCGCTGATCGAGATCGTCACCAAGACGATCGAGGTGCCGGGGGAGAAGGCCGCCGCGGTCGCCCGCGTGCTGGTGAACCACCTGCGCGACCTGGTGCTCGCTCTGGGCGTCTCCGATGCCCGGATGGACCAGGGCTCGCTGCGGTGCGACGCCAACGTGTCGCTCAAGCCGCGCGGGTCGGCCGTTCTCGGAACGCGGACCGAGACCAAGAACGTGAACTCGTTCCGCTCGGTCGAGCGGGCTGTCACCTACGAGATCACCCGGCAGGCCGCAGTACTGAACGCCGGCGGGAAGATCGTCCAGGAGACCCGGCACTGGCACGAGGACACCGGGATCACCACCTCGGGCCGGGAGAAGTCCGACGCGGACGACTACCGGTACTTCCCGGAGCCTGACCTGGTCCCGATCGCGCCGTCGCGCGAATGGGTCGAGGAGCTGCGCAAGTCGTTGCCGGAGGCACCTTCTCTGCGGCGCGCGCGGCTGCAGCAGGAGTGGAGTCTCACCGACCTGGAGATGCGCGACGTCGTGAACGGCGGTGCGCTCGAGCTGATCGTGCAGACCGTCGAGCTCGGCGTCGACCCGTCCGCCGCGAAGAAGTGGTGGCTGGGCGAACTGGCCCGCGCCGCCAACGAGAGCGGCAAGGACCTCGGCGACCTGGGTGTCGGCCCGGCCGAGGTGGCTGAGGTGCAGAAGCTGGTCGACGAGGGTGCGCTGAACGACAAGCTCGCCCGCGAGGTCTTCGACGGCCTGGTCAAGGGTGAAGGTACGCCGGCCGAGATCATGGCGTCCCGTGGCCTCGCCCTGGTCTCGGACGACTCGGCCCTGATCGAAGCCATCGACCGCGCCATCGCCGCGAACCCGGACGTCGTCGAAAAGGTCAACTCCGGCAAACCCGCCGCCGCCGGCGCCCTGATCGGCGCCGTCATGAAGGACATGCGCGGCCAGGCCGACGCCGCCAAGGTCCGCGAGCTCCTGAACACCAAGCTCGGCATCTGACACCCAGTTGAGCCCGGGGCCGTCCGGTCCCGGGCTCAACTGTTTCTTCATCCGCTCGACTGGCAACTGTGACAACTCGCCTGCCGATGGCGACGTCTTCCTTGCTGTAGTGGGTTTCTGTTCCGTGGTGAGGTTTCGCCTTGGAGAGGGCTGGTACTAGTGGGGGTGTCCGTCGAGGTGTGAGGGTGAGAGGAATGGTTTTGCGGTCTGGGGTTGAGGGTCTGGTGCATGACACGGTGATCGTCTCCGCGGGGAGTTACCCGGAGGCGCAGGAGGCGGTCGCGTTCTTGCGGTCGTCCGGAATGAGCCGGGAGAGTCTGGCGATCGTCGGCGCCGAGCTGGTCCTGACCGAGAGACCGCGAACCTCAACGGCCGGCCTGGCGGCCAAGACCGCCGGCACGGGCCTCGGGCTCGGTCTGCTGGCCGCGGTGTTCGTCACGTTGGTCGCGGACACCAACCTGTCGGGTCTCGCCGTCGTGCTGTGGGGCGCGGTGTACGGCGTACTGGTCGGCGCGCTGCTCGGGCTCGGTCGTGGACTCGTGCACAACCGGCCCGAGGCGGTCTTCACCGAGTTGATGCCGGCACGCTACGAGGTCCGCGCCACAGCGGCGGATGCGGCAGTCGCCCGGGCGCTCATGGATCAGCAGAACACCCTCAGCGACGCTGCCTAAGGGGCGAGGGTAAGGATCTCCGCGCCGGAGTCGGTGATGGCGATGGTGTGTTCGCTGTGGGCTGTCCGGCACCCGGTCGCGCTGCGCAGGGTCCAGCCGTCGGCATCCGTCACGAGCTTGGCGGTGTCGACCATCACCCACGGCTCGAGCGCCAGCAGCAGACCGGGGCGGAGCTGGTAGCCGCGCCCCGGGCGGCCGGTGTTCGAGACGTGGGGGTCCTGATGCATCGTCGATCCGATGCCGTGCCCCCCGAACTCGGTGTTGATCTGATACCCGGCGTCGCCGAGGACGGATCCGATCGCCCGGGACAGATCGCCGATCCGCGCCCCGGGACCGGCCGCGGCGATCCCGGCCGCCAGTGCACGCTCGGTCGCGTCGATCAGCGCAACGCTCTCCGCGGGCCGCGATTCGCCCACGATGAAGCTGATCGCCGAGTCCGCCGCGATCCCGTCCAGCAGTACTGCGAGATCGAGGGTCAGCAGATCGCCGTCGGCCAGCGTGTAGTCGGAAGGCTTCCCGTGCAGCACGGCGTCGTTGACCGCCGTACAGATGTAGTGGCCGAACGGTCCGCGCCCGAAGGACGGCTCGTAGTCGACGTAGCAGGACACCGCCCCGGCTTCGAGGATCATCTCCTTGGTCCATCGATCGATGTCCAGCAGATTGGTGCCGACCGTGCTCCGGCTCTTCATGGTCTGCAGAATGGTGGCGACCAAGGCGCCGGTCTGCCGCGCCCGGTCCACTTCGGCCGGGCTCAGGATCTCGATCATCGGGTGCCTTCCTCACAGTTCCAATAACTATCCCGGCCAAACTATACCGGTACTATCATCGGTGTCATGGTCAGGTTGCCGCTCACCCCCGCAGAGGTCGAGCGCGGACAGCGTCTCGGCGCCCTCCTCCGGCGCGCCCGGGGCGAGCGCTCGATGCTCGACACCGCCCTCGATGCCCGAGTCTCCCCGGAGACCCTGCGCAAAATCGAATCGGGCCGGGTGGCGACCCCCGCCTTCCCGACCATCGCCGCGATCGCGGACGTCCTCGGCCTCTCCCTCGACGCGGTCTGGGCCGAGATCAACCAGGCCGAACCGTCCGGCCCCGGCCGCCGGGCCCGCGAGCGGCTCGCCTCTTAACTCACCGGCTGATCGTCACCCGAAGGATCCGGTCGTCGCCGGCTCTCGGCTCACCGCGGCCGTCCGTGTTCGAGGTCGTCAACCACAACGACCCATCCGGCGCGGCCTCGACCGTCCGGAGCCGCCCGAACTGGTTGGTGAAGAAGGAAACAGGCTCACCTGTACGCCGTCCGTCGGCGACCGGAATCGCCCACAGCCGCTCACCCCGGAGACCGGCCATGAAGATGTAGCCCTGGGCAAACGTGATCCCCGACGGTGAAGCATCACTCGTCCGCCACTGCGCAATCGGATCGATCATCCCGTCCAGCCGGCTGACCCCCTCGGCCGCCGGCCAGCCGTAGTTCGCGCCGGCCGTGATCGCGTTCAGCTCGTCCCAGGTGTCCTGCCCGAACTCCGCGGCATACAGCTGAGAACCGTCGAACGCGAGCCCCTGCACGTTCCGATGACCCTTGGAGAACCAGAGCCGGCCACCCGGATTCCCAGGCGCAGCCTTCCCCTCGGTCGTGATCCGCAGGATCTTCCCGCCGAGCGAGTCGTCGTTCTGCGAGTTCGGCCGATCGCTCCCGTCACCCGTTCCGGCGTACAGGAACCCGTCGGGCCCGAACCGCAGCCGCCCGCCGTTGTGGATCGCCGCCATCGGGATCCCGTCGAGGATCACCTCCGGACTCCCGATCCGCCCGTCCTGATAGGTCAACCGCGCGATCCGGTTGTCGTCGCCGGTCGAGTAATACGCATAGAGATAAGGCCGCGACGGGTACGCCGGGTCAACCGCCAATCCGAGCAGTCCGCCCTCACTCGACGAGTCCACCCCAGGCACCGACCCCACCGACGTGACCCGGCCGTCGGCGATCCGCTTCACCTCACCGGAGTCGCGCGACGCCACCAAGGCCGACTTGTCGGGCAAGAAGGTCAACCCCCACGGCACCTCGATCCCGGTCGCGACGGTCCCGGCCACCGTCAGCTTCACCGCCCGAGGCGCGGTCGTCGTACCAGGAGTCGCCGAGGTCGCCGACCGGGTGGACACCGACGGCTCCGCATCCCCACCGTTGTCCCCACACCCCGCCACCAAGGCACCCACCGCAACCATCACAGCCGCAGTACGAGCCCCGCCACTTGCCTTGAGCACCTTCATCTCCCTCAGTAGCCCGCCTGTCCCAAAGTAGCGCTTTGCTGGGAGGGGAGTTGTTCGTACAGTCCTGGGGTGAAGTCGATCAGGTTGCCGTTGCGGGAGGAGTTTGCTGCGCTGCTGACGAAGTTGGTGGCGGGGGTGGGGGAGGCGCCGGATCTGCATGCGGACTACGGGCGGTGGCAGCTTTACCGGCAGGCTGCTGTGGATCCTGGGCTGCGTGGACTGTTGCTGGACGTAGTGGAGGAGGAGCCGGATCGAGCACTCGCCCGAGCGGTAGTCATCTACATGCTTGAAGTGCTCGGACTGGACGAGCATGCGCAGTGGATCCAGCGGCTGGATGAAGACGAGCGGGAGTTCGCGCAGCGTCGTAGTACGGAATGGCGGGTACTACGAAACGCCCGCGCGGAGGCGTTGGGTCGCGAAGTAGTCGAGAGAGAGCTCGACGGCTGGAGCGATTGGCTGCAGCTGAGGATCGCGCCGTACGTCGAAGCGGAGGCGCGTGTCGTAGTCGAGGAGCGCGGCCGGACGCAGCGCATCCGCCAGCTGGCCAAGGCGCCGGCCCAAGGACCGGCGCCTCGATAAGTCAGCCTCGGTAGGTCAGCTGCAGCCAGGTCGGGCGGAGCGGGAAGTCCGACGTGGCGTCGTCGTGCAGCTTCACAGCGAGGATCTGGTGCAGCTGGGTGTTGTTCCGCTCGAACCCGACCCGGCAGGCCGCCAGGTAGAGCCCCCAGATCTTCGCGGTCGCGAAGCCGACCTCTTCGACGGCCTCGTCCCAGTGCGCCTCCAGGTTCTCGGACCACCCGGCGAGCGTCAGCGCGTAGTGCTCCCGCAGATTCTCTTCATGCCGTACTTCGAACCCCGCGTCCTGCGCGTCGGCGATGATCCGCCCGGATCCCATCAACTCCCCATCCGGGAAGATGTACCGGTCGATGAACGCGCCGGTCGACCGGAACCGGTTGTCCGGCCGGGTGATCGTGTGGTTGAGCAGCCGGCCGCCGGGACGCAGCCGGTCGAGCAGGAACCCGAAGTACGACGGATAGTTCCGTACGCCGATGTGCTCGGTCAGCCCGATCGAGCTGATCGCGTCGAAGTCGCGCTCGGACACGTCGCGGTAGTCGGAGAACCGCACCTCGGCGAGATCCTCGAGTCCCTCGGCCTTGATCGCCTCCTGCGCCCACTCGGCCTGCGCGGCCGACAGCGTCACGCCGATCGTCTTCACGCCGTACTCGCGTGCCGCGTGCCGGACCATCCCGCCCCAGCCGCAGCCCACGTCGAGCAACCGCTGCCCGGGCTTGAGATCCAGCTTCCGCGCGACCAGGTCGTACTTCTCGTACTGCGCCTGCTCGAGCGTCGCGTCCAGCGAGGGGTAGACGGCGCAGGTGTACGTCATCGACGGGCCCGAGGACGTACTCGTAGAACCTGTTCGACACGTCGTAGTGGTGGTGGATCGCGGCCTTGTCCCGGGTCCGCGAGTGGCGCAGGCCTTCGAAGGTCCGACGCCACTTCGGCAGGTGCTCCTGCGGCGGCGGGGGCGGCGGCTTCAGGTGGCTCCAGCCCAGGCCGCGCACGATCCGCAGCGCCTCGGACGGCGAAGGCCGCTCGAAGTGCAGCTCGTTGAGCATCAGCTTCATCAGGTCGTACGGGTTGCCCGGATGGACGCCGGTGATCTCCAGATCGCCTTGGACATAAGCCCGGACGAGGCCGAGGTCACCGGGCGCGGTGAGCACATAGGAGAGCCCACGCTCGGTGGCCAGGTGCATGTGGACGGGGGAGTCCTCGGGGCCGGCCGAGCTTCCGTCGTACGCCGTGAAGCGGAAGGGCAGTCCTTCGGGCGCCACCGCTGTCAGCGCTGCTGCGATCGAAACCTGCGTCGGAAGTGTAGCCGTCATCGACGCGTCACCGCCTTCTCGTAGAGCCCGGTCAACCGGGCGTCGGGGTCATAGCGTTCTTTCACTGCGGTCAGGGCCGGGACGTTGTAGAGCCGGTCGAAGGTGTCCCGGTCGTAGTAGGCATCGGAGTACAAGGACTTGTGGCCGGCGAAGTCGGCGACCGCCGCCTCGATCCGCCGGTTCACGTCGCCGTCGGCGGCGCCGGGCGCGATCGGCACGGTGCCCCAGAAGCCCACGTTCACGTAGGTTTCGCGGGGCTTCAGCGGATACAGCGGCCACGACTCGTCGCCGCGCAGCCGCAGCGGGCAGAGCCAGACCGGCCGCATCCCCACCTCGGCGTCGAACCAGCGCAGGAACCCGGCCAGCTGCGCCGCCGGGATCTCGACGTCCTGGACGACGCGCTCGCGGTCGGCGTTGCCGCGCCGGCGATTGATGCGCGCGGCAACTTGATGGCGGTTCTCGAACCCGATGATCTTGTGATACACGTCGCTGCGCCGGAGCCTCCGTGGCCAGACCCGCCGAATATAAGGGTTTTGCGCACCGAAAGCCGCCGAACACCAGAACCAGTCGGTGTCCCAGCGCCACAGGTAGTCGTTGGCGGTGAGGAAGTCGGTCGACCGCTGCTGGATCGACTTGTAGAAGATCTCCTGACCGGTGTAATCACTCGTCCGTACTGCGGCGTCGCTGTTCCGCCCGAGCGTCAGATACGCCTCGTCGGTGGTGAAGACGACGCCGTCGACGAAGTGCACCGGCTGGTCGTCATAGGTGCCTGCAGCAACGATCGACTCGATCGCCGGGCCGAGCTCGTCGAGACCGAGCCGGACATGCCGCAGCGCGACGTACGGGGAGATCGGTTCGAGTTCGATCCGCAGCCGGGTCGCGTAGCCGAGTGAGCCGTAGGAGTTCGGGAAGGTCCGGAACAGGTCGGCGTGCTCGCCCTCGGGCGGGCGGTGACGAGTTCGCCGGCGCCGGTCAGGATGTCGAGCTCGAGGACGGACTCGTGCGGCAGGCCGTTGCGGTACGACGTGGACTCGATGCCGAGGCCGGTGACCGCGCCACCGAGGGTGATCGTGCGCAACTGGGGCACGACCAGCGGCATCAGCCCGTGCGGCAGGGTCGCCGCGACCAGGTCCTCGTAGGTGCACATGCCCTGGACGTCCGCCGTCCGCGCCGACCGGGTCGACGCTGATCACGCCGGTCAGCCCGGAGACGTCCAGCCCAGGTGTCTCGACCGCCGTTCGAGGCCGGAACAGGTTGGAGCTGCGCTTGGCCAGCCGGACGGGTTGCCCCGGCGGGATGCGCTGGTAGGACGCTCTCAGCCGTCCTACGGCCTGATCGTGATCGAGAGTAGAGGCCAGATCCGATGTCGAAGGCACCGATCCAGAGTACGACCGAAATTCCGGTCCGGCACGGAATTCTCACCACCTTCGAGTCCCCTTTAGGACCACCCGGTCCAGTGGTCCGAACCGGCGAGAATTTTCCGCGCCGGGATGTCGAGTTCACCCACCCGGCTCCGACGTCCCCACCGAGCGACGCTCCAGGCGCCGCTGAAGACGAGGAGGAACCATGATCGAGCCTGCCACGCGACCTGGCGCGGGTCGCAGGCGGGCGCCATCACCGGACGCAAGCCGCAGTGGGGGTGAGCACCGAGTAGGTTCGGGATATGGCTGATGGGGTGAAGGTGTGGCTGCCGTGGCAGGACGCGGACAGCTTTCTCGGTGGGTTGCCGGCAGGACTTGATGTCGAGTACTTCGCGGGTGGTGACCGGCCGCCGTCGCTGGACTCGGTCGAGTTCTACGTGCCGAGCTACATGGGCGGGCCCGGGCTCGCCGAGATCGTCGCGGAGATGCCCGCGTTGAAGGTGGTCCAGACCCAGACGGCGGGCTTCGAGAACTTCCTGCCGCATCTCGCCGAGGGCGTCACCTTGTGCAACGCGCGGGGTGTGCACGACGCGTCCACCGCGGAACTCGCCGTCGGGCTGATCCTGGCGTCGTACCGGAACCTGCCCCGCGCAGTACGGAATCAGGAGCTCGGCGTCTGGCCTTCGTCGTACGACGAGATGGACGACTCGCTCGCGGATCGGACCGTGCTGATCCTCGGCTACGGCTCGATCGGTGAGGCACTCGAGCGCCGCCTGGCCGGCTTCGAATGCTCCGTACTCCGCGTCGCACGGCGGCCGCGGGACGGCGTCTCCCCGATCACCGACCTCCCGACCCTCCTCCCGCAAGCCGACGTGGTCGTCCTCCTCACCCCCGCAACGGACGAGACCCGGGGCCTGGTCGACGAGAAGTTCCTGGCCACGATGAAGGACGGCGCTCTCCTCGTCAACGTCGCCCGAGGCGTCATCGTCAACACCGACGCCCTCCTCGCCGGAGCTGGCCACCGGCCGGATCCGAGCCGCCGTCGACGTCACCGACCCCGAGCCCTTGCCCGCCGGCCACCCGCTGTGGTCCGCTCCGAATCTGCTGATCAACCCCCACCGAGGCGGCGCTTCCACTGCCTTCGCGCCCCGGGTGGCGCGGTTGGTCCGAGCCCAGCTGGAGCGCTACGCCACCGGCGTACCGCTCATCAATGTGGTGGCAGGTCCACCCCGATAGAACACCTGGAGGACAAAGATGTCCGAGGTCGTGTTGTTGATCGGGACCAAGAAAGGCCTCTGGGTCGGGCGGAGCGATGCCGCGCGCCGGGAGTGGGCTCTCGAGGGGCCGTCGTTCGAGATGCAGGGCGATCTACTCCGTCGGCATCGACACCCGCGGCGACCAGCCGCGGCTGTTCGCCGGTGGGACCAGCGAGCACTGGGGACCGGCGGTCTTCCACTCCGACGACCTCGGGCGAGAGCTGGGCCGAGCCGCCGGAAGGCTCGATCGGGTTTCCCGACGGAAGCCGAGGCGTCGGTCGAGCGGGTCTGGCAGATCCAGCCGGCGCCCGAGGGACAGCCAGGAGTCGTGTACGCCGGTGCGCAGCCGTCCTCGTTGTGGAAGTCGACCGACGGGGGAGTCACCTTCGAGCTGGTCCGCGGCCTCTGGGATCACCCGCATCGCAAGGACTGGGGCGCCGGATTCGGCGGCCAGGCGATCCACACCGTGCTCCCGAACCCGGCGGATCCCGAGAAGCTGAGCGTCGCGATGTCGACCGGCGGGGTCTACCGGACGAGCGACGGCGGCAGCACCTGGGAGCCGGCCAACCACGGCATCAAGGCGTACTTCATGCCCGACCCGGATCCCGAGTTCGGCCAGTGCGTGCACAAGCTCGCGGCGCACCCGGACCGCCCGGAGCGGATGTTCGCGCAGAACCACCACGGCGTCTACCGGTCCGACGACGGCGGCGCGATCTGGAAGTCGATCGCGGACGGACTGCCGTCGGACTTCGGCTTCCCGATCGTCGTGCACCCGCACGACCCGGACACCGTCTACGTCTTCCCGCTGATCGCCGACGGCAACCGGATCCCCACCGACGCGAAATGCCGGGTCTACCGGTCCCGCGACGCCGGCTCCACCTGGGAGGCGCTGACGAACGGGTTGCCCGACGTCCCGTCGTACGCGCCCGTACTGCGGGACGCACTCTGCACCGACCAGGGAACGCCGGCGGGCGTGTACGTCGGGACGCGCGACGGCTGCGTCTACGCGAGCGCCGATGCGGGCGACTCCTGGACCGAGGTGGCCCGCCATCTCCCCGACGTCCTCACCGTCCGCGCGGCAGTTCTCGACTGACATGAAGATCGGAGTGAAGCTCCCGACGGTCCTGAGACCGTTCGCAGACGACGCGGAACGCGTCGAGGTCGAGCCGGCGAGCCGACGGTCGGCGGCGTATTCGCTGCGCTGGAAGGCGATCATCCGGCCCTGCGGCGACGCCTGACCGACGAGCAAGGCGCGCTCCGCCGGCACGTCAACATCTTCCTCGGCAACGACAACATCCGCGATCTCGACGGACTCGGTACGCCGTTGGCCGACGGCGACGAACTGCTCATCCTGCCGAGCGTGGCCGGCGGCTGAGCGGGTCGGTGGTGACCACGACGTGGACAGTCCTACAGTCGGAGCCATGTCGACGAACAACGAGCCGGACATCAAGCCCAGGAGCCGGACCGTCACCGACGGACTGGAGGCGACCGCGTCCCGCGGCATGCTGCGTGCGGTCGGGATGGGTGACGACGACTGGGTGAAGCCGCAGATCGGGGTGGCGTCGAGCTGGAACGAGATCACCCCGTGCAACCTGTCGCTCGACCGGCTCGCGAAGGCGGTCAAGGACGGCGTCCACGCGGCGAACGGGTACCCGCTGGAGTTCGGCACGATCAGCGTCTCCGACGGCATCTCGATGGGTCACGTCGGCATGCACTACTCGCTGGTCAGCCGCGAGATCATCGCCGACTCGGTCGAGACGGTGATGGAGGCCGAACGCCTCGACGGCTCGGTCCTCCTCGCCGGCTGCGACAAGTCGCTACCCGGCATGCTGATGGCCGCCGCGCGTCTCGATCTGGCCAGCGTCTTCCTGTACGCCGGTTCGATCATGCCCGGCCGCCTCGGCGACAAGGACGTCACGATCATCGACGCCTTCGAGGCCGTCGGCGCCTGCGTCCGTGGCCTGATCACCCGCGAACAGGTCGACGCCGTCGAGCGCGCGATCTGCCCGGGCGAGGGCGCCTGCGGCGGCATGTACACCGCCAACACGATGGCTTCAGCGGCCGAGGCGCTCGGCATGTCGCTGCCCGGCTCGGCCGCGCCGCCCGCGGTGGACCGCCGCCGCGACGGCTTCGCCCGCAAGTCCGGCGAGGCCGTGGTCAACCTGCTGGCCAAGGGGATCACCGCCCGGCAGATCCTCACCAAGCGAGGCGTTCGAGAACGCGATCGCCGTCGTGATGGCGCTCGGCGGCTCGACGAACGCAGTACTGCACCTGCTCGCGATCGCCCGCGAGGCCGAGGTCGACCTGACGCTGGACGACTTCAACCGGGTCGGCGACAAGGTCCCGCACCTGGGCGACCTGAAGCCGTTCGGCCGCTACGTGATGACGGACGTCGACCGCGTCGGCGGCATCCCGGTGGTCATGCGGGCGCTGCTCGACGCCGGCCTGCTGCACGGCGACTGCCTGACGGTGACCGGCAAGACGATGGCCGAGAACCTCGCCGACATCGCCCCGCCGGACGTCGACGGCACGATCATCCGCGCGCTCGACCAGCCGATCCACGGCACCGGCGGGATCACGATCCTGCAAGGGCACGCTGGCGCCGGAGGGCGCGGTCGTGAAGAGCGCGGGCTTCGACTCCGACGTGTTCGAGGGCACCGCGCGGGTCTTCGACGGCGAGCGCGGCGCGATGGACGCGGTCGAGGACGGCTCGCTGAAGGCCGGCGACGTCGTCGTCATCCGGTACGAGGGCCCGAAGGGCGGCCCGGGGATGCGCGAGATGCTCGCCGTCACCGGCGCGATCAAGGGCGCCGGCCTCGGCAAGGACGTCCTGCTGCTCACCGACGGCCGCTTCTCCGGCGGTACGACGGGACTCTGCGTCGGCCACGTCGCCCCGGAGGCCGTCGACGGCGGACCGATCGCGTTCGTAAGCGACGGCGACCGGATCACCCTCGACGTGAAGAACCGGACCCTCGAACTCCACGTCGAGCCCGAAGAACTGGCAACCCGCCGCGAGGGCTGGACCCCGAAGAACCCGGCGATCACCAAGGGCGTCCTCGGCAAGTACGTCCGCCTGGTCGGTTCCGCCTCCGAAGGCGCCGTCTGCATCTGAGACCGCCCCAGTTAAACTGAGAAACGTAAGACGCGCATCTCATTCAGTGAGACACTCAAGCGCCAGGCTTGACCGGATCGAGGGGAGTCGGCGAAGGTGACTGCATGCGATCGATTCTTCTCGTACTTGTGCGGCGCGCCGACTGACGCGACCTCCGAGTCGAGCGCGCCCCCTTCAGCCAACCCGGCGGAGGGGGCGTTTTTTCGTTCCAAGCAGTTGTTCCACGCAAAAGAAACACCGTGACAACCAAGGGAAGGCACTCATGAGTGAGCAGCTGACCGGGGCACAGGCTCTGATCCGCGCACTGGAACATGCCGGAGTGGACACCGTCTTCGGCATCCCGGGCGGCGCGATCCTCCCGGCGTACGACCCGATGCTCGACTCGACCCAGATCCGCCACATCCTGGTACGTCACGAGCAGGGCGCCGGCCACGCCGCCCAGGGCTACGCCTCGACGACCGGCAAGACCGGCGTCTGCATGGCGACCTCGGGCCCGGGCGCCACCAACCTGGTCACCCCGATCGCCGACGCCTACATGGACTCGGTGCCGCTGGTCGCGATCACCGGCCAGGTCGCCAGTGCCTCGATCGGGACGGACGCCTTCCAGGAGGCGGACATCCGCGGCATCACGATGCCGATCACCAAGCACAACTTCCTGGTCAACGACCCGAACGAGATCGCCAGCACGATCGCCGAGGCGTTCCACATCGCCTCGACCGGCCGTCCCGGTCCGGTCCTGGTCGACGTGACCAAGGACGCGATGCAGGCGACCGTCGACTTCCACTGGCCGACCGAGCTCTCGCTGCCCGGCTACCGCCCGGTGACCCGCCCGCATCCCAAGCAGGTGCGCGAGGCGGCCCGGCTGATCGCCGCGTCCGAGAAGCCCGTCCTGTACGTCGGTGGCGGCGTGATCCGGGCGAAGGCGAGCGAGGAGCTGAAGCAGCTCGCCGAGCTGCTCGGGATCCCGGTCGTCACCACCCTGATGGCGCGCGGTGCGTTGCCGGATTCGCACGAGCTGCACTTCGGGATGCCCGGTATGCACGGCTCGGTCTCGGCCGTCGGCGCGCTGCAGCGATCCGATCTGCTGATCTGTCTGGGTGCGCGGTTCGACGACCGGGTGACCGGCAAGCTCAGCTCGTTCGCGCCCGAGGCGAAGGTCATCCACGCCGACATCGACCCGGCCGAGATCGGCAAGAACCGCGCCGCCGACGTCCCGATCGTGGGCGACTGCAAGGAGGTCATCACCGACCTGATCCAGGCCCTGCAGACCGAGATCGCGTCGAACGGCCGCACGCCCGACTATTCCGCGTGGCGAGGTCTGCTCGACTCGGTCAAGGCGAAGTACCCGGTCGGGTACGACGAGCCGGAGGACGGCAGCCTGTCCCCGCAGTACGTGATCCAGCGGATCGGCCAGATCGCCGGCCCGGACGCGATCTACACCAGCGGCGTCGGCCAGCACCAGATGTGGGCCGCGCACTACCTGCCGTTCGAGAAGCCGCTGCACTGGCTGAACTCCGGCGGCCTCGGCACCATGGGGTACTCCGTGCCCGCCGCGATGGGTGCGAAGGTCGCGCGGCCGGACAAGACGGTCTGGGCGATCGACGGCGACGGCTGCTTCCAGATGACGAACCAGGAGCTCGTCACCTGTGCGCTGGAGGGCATCCCGATCAAGGTTGCCGTGATCAACAACCAGTCGCTGGGCATGGTCCGGCAGTGGCAGACGCTGTTCTACGACAAGCGCTACTCCAACACCGACCTGCACTCCGCGCGGATCCCGGACTTCGCCAAGCTGGCCGAGGCGATGGGGTGTGTCGGGCTGCGCTGCTCGGACAAGGAGTCGGTCGACGCCACCATCGACAAGGCGATGTCGGTCACCGACCAGCCGGTCGTGGTCGACTTCGTCGTGCACCGCGACGCGATGGTCTGGCCGATG
The DNA here is from genome assembly GCA_963740725.1 of uncultured Actinomycetota bacterium. GTDB lineage: Bacteria > Actinomycetota > Actinomycetes > Propionibacteriales > Kribbellaceae > Kribbella. The sequence continues at coordinate 308,071 of CAVUFT010000001.1, read as the reverse complement.
GTTGCCGCCGGCACCAGTAACGACGACATCCAGATCGCCCGCGACATGGCCCCCAAGTGGGACGGGGAGGAGCTGTAAATGTCCAAGCACACATTGAGCATCCTGGTCGAGAACAAGCACGGTGTGCTGGCTCGGGTCGCGGCCCTCATCTCGCGGCGCGGGTTCAACATCGACTCGCTGGCTGTCGGCCCGACCGAGCACCCGGAAGTTTCCCGGATGACCATCGCGGTCAGCGTGGACGAACAACCTCTGGAGCAGATCACCAAGCAGCTCAACAAGCTGGTGAACGTGATCAAGATCGTCGAACTCGAGCCGACCGCCACCGTGCAGCGTGAACTGCTGCTGGTGAAGGTCAAGGCGGACACCCTCAGCCGCGGGCAGGTGCTGGAAACCGTCCAGCTGTTCCGTGCGAAGGTGGTGGACGTGGCTCCGGATGCGATCACCATCGAGGCGACCGGTAACCCCGAGAAGCTCGAAGCCATGCTCCGGGTGCTGGAACCCTTCGGCGTCCGCGAGCTGGTGCAGTCCGGCATGGTCGCGATCGGCCGGGGCAGCCGCTCCATCTCCGACCGCACCCTGCGCCCCGTCCCGGTCCCGCCGCCCCACGTGGCCTCCGGGGCTCCCACCCTGCAGGCCCGCCCGGCCCCGGCCGGCGCGAACCCGGCCGGCGCGAACCCGAACCACCCGGTGCCGGCGCCGCCGCCGGGCCGCCCCGCTGCTCCTGCCCGCCAAGGCTGAGCGGCCCGCACCAGGCGAACCACCCCGGCCGGCGCACCGTAGTACCGGCACTATCTATCGAGAATTCAAGGAGACGAGCTCCAAGTGGCAGCAGAAATGTTTTACGACGACAACGCCGACCTGTCGGTGATCCAGGGCCGCAACGTGGCCGTGCTCGGCTTCGGTAGCCAGGGCCACGCGCACGCACTGTCGCTCCGCGACTCCGGCGTCGACGTCCGCGTCGGCCTGCCGGAGGGCTCGAAGAGCCGGGCCAAGGCCGAGGCCCAGGGCCTGCGGGTGCTCACCCCGTTCGAGGCGTGCGAGGAGGCCGACGTGATCGTCGTGCTCGCCCCGGACCCGGCCCAGCGGTCGCTCTACAAGGAGGCCATCGAGCCGAACCTGGTGGACGGCGACGCCCTCGTCTTCGGCCACGGCTTCAACATCCGGTTCGGCTACATCAAGCCCCCGGCCGGCGTGGACGTCTTCATGGTCGCCCCGAAGGGCCCCGGACACCTGGTCCGCCGTGAGTTCAGCGAAGGCCGCGGCGTCCCCGTGCTCGTCGCCGTCGAGCAGGACGCGTCCGGCAAGGCCTGGGACCTGGCGCTCTCCTACGCGAAGGGCATCGGCGGCCTGCGGGCCGGCGGTATCAAGACCACCTTCACCGAGGAGACCGAGACCGACCTGTTCGGTGAGCAGGCTGTCCTCTGTGGCGGTGTCTCGCAGCTGATCCAGTCCGGCTTCGAGGTACTGACCGAGGCCGGCTACCAGCCGGAGGTCGCGTACTTCGAGTGCCTGCACGAGCTCAAGCTCATCGTCGACCTGATCTACGAAGGCGGCATCGCCAAGCAGCGCTGGTCGGTCTCCGACACGGCCGAGTACGGCGACTACGTGTCCGGCCCGCGGATCATCGACGAGTCGGTCAAGCAGCGGATGAAGGAGGTCCTCGGTGACATCACCGACGGCACCTTCGCGGCCCGCTTCATCGCCGACCAGGACGCCGGCGCGCCGGAGTTCGCCGAGTTCCGCAAGAAGAGCCAGGAGCACCCGATCGAGGCGGTCGGCAAGGAGCTCCGCGGTCTGATGGCGTGGGTCAAGTCGCACGACGACGACTACGTCGAGGGCAGCGCCGCGCGCTGATTCCCCGTACTCCGCACGCCCGGGCCGCCACAGCTGTGGCGACCCGGGCGTCGCTCTGTCGTCTGACAGAATCGGCGCTGACACTCGGTCAACGGGAGGTGGGGGATGGACAGCGGCGACCTGCCGAAGCCACCCCGGCGTATCCCGAGCTGGGCGGTGGTGGACGACGAGGTGACGGCCGGCAGCCGGACCGCGATCCAGCCGCGCGCCGCCGCACCCGTGACCGCGCCGTCGCGACCGCCTCGTGGGCCTGGTCCGCTGGCGATCATCCCGCTGGTGATCATCGTGCTGGTCGTGGGTGTCGGAGCCGGCTGGGTGCTCCAGTCGAAGGCTTCCAAGGACGACTCTGCGCAGACCCTGGACACGACCGCCGTGCTGAAGGCGAGCGGGCCCAGCGTCGTACGGGTGCTTGCCAGCACCTGCGCCGGCAGCGGTGAGGCGACCGGGGTGCTGTTCGACAACGGGCGGGTGCTCACGGCCGCTTCCGCCATCCGGGAGCCGGTTTCCGTCGCGGTGGTGACCGCGGACGGGCGGATCCGGCGGGCCACCGTGGCCGGAACGAGTACCGACGGTGTCGCAGTACTGAATCTGCCTGGCAGGCTGGACACGTCGACCGCCGTCGTGGCGTCGTCGGCCCCGGAGGCCGGGGCTCCGAGCGCGATCATCGGCTACGACCAAACCGGCAAGCAATCGATCCAGGAGGCCGGTACTGCGCGGGAGCCGCGCGCGCTGGCCGAGTTCCTCGACCCGGCGTCCCTCGGCGCGCCGGTGCTCGACCGGAACGGCCAGGTCACCGGCCTGGTGACCGGCAACACCGTTGCCTCCGGCAAGGTGATCGGCCTGGACGACGTCCGCCGGTACGCCGGGTCGACGCCGGGGGTGGCTCCCGAGCCTCTCGGGAAGTGTGCCGCCCGGGGCCCCCGAACCGCGGTTCAGCCTGCGCTGACGGTGGCTGCTTCTCCGTTGGCTACCGAGATCCAGCGGCTGTTCGGGTCCTACTTCAAAGCGCTGAACCAGCACGACTTCCTGGCGATGCAGGACACGTACTCGCGGGAGTTCGCGGCGGACAGTACGAAGGAAGCCTTCGACAAGCAGCACGGGACGTCGTACGCGTTCGGCCCGGTGATCTCCGAGATCGGCGGGACCGGCGAGCCCAGGGCGACGGCGCGGATGACGTTCGCGGTGCTGTTCTCGGCGGGGAGCACCGGGGCGAAGGGGGCGACCTGCGTCCGGCTGGACCTGCGCTACAAGCTGGTCCGCGAACAGGGCCGGCTCCGGATCGACGCGGCCACCAACGTCAGCTCCAACCAGAGTTGCGACAGCGACTGAGCTTCCGGCGTACCGAATGAGACCCCCGTCCGGCTGAACCGGGCGGCTGGTAGCATCTTTTCCAGCGGGCACAGCGCGGTGCTCTGTTCCTTTGAGCCCCCAACCGCTTCTGCAGGAGATCTCTCTCATGACTGACGCACATCGTCCCGTCGTCCTGATCGCCGAAGAACTCTCCCCGGCCACCGTCGAGGCGCTCGGCCCCGACTTCGAGATCCGGCACACCAACGGCGCCGACCGCGCCGAACTGCTGCCGGCCATCGCCGACGTCGACGCCATCCTGATCCGCAGCGCCACCAAGGTGGACGCCGAGGCGCTCGCCGCCGCGAAGAAGCTCAAGGTCGTCGCCCGCGCCGGTGTCGGCCTCGACAACGTCGACGTGAAGGCCGCCACCCAGGCCGGCGTGATGGTCGTCAACGCGCCGACCTCCAACATCGTCAGCGCCGCCGAGCTGGCCGTCGCGCTGCTGCTCGCCGCCGCCCGCCGGGTCCCGGCCGCCGACCTCTCGCTGAAGAACGGCGAGTGGAAGCGGTCGAAGTTCTCCGGCGTCGAGCTGTTCGAGAAGACCGTCGGCATCGTCGGCCTCGGCAAGATCGGCGTCCTGGTCGCCCAGCGGCTGGCCGCCTTCGGCATGAACGTGATCGCGTACGACCCGTACGTCCAGGCCGGCCGCGCCGCGCAGATGGGTGTGCGGCTCGCCTCGTTGGACGAGCTCCTGGCGGCCTCGGACTTCATCAGCGTGCACCTGCCGAAGACGCCCGAGACGATCGGCCTGATCGGCGACGAGCAGCTGCACAAGGTCAAGCCCGAGGTGATCATCGTCAACGCGGCCCGCGGCGGGATCGTCGACGAGGCTGCCTTGTACTCCGCGCTCAAGGAGGGCCGGGTCGCGGCTGCCGGGCTCGACGTTTTCGCCAAGGAGCCTTGCACCGACTCGCCTTTGTTCGAGTTCGAGAACGTGGTCGCGACTCCGCACCTGGGTGCGTCCACCGAAGAGGCGCAGGAGAAGGCCGGTATCGCCGTCGCCAAGTCCGTGCGGCTCGCGCTATCCGGTGAGCTCGTGCCGGACGCGGTCAACGTCCAGGGCGGCGTGATCGCCGAGGACGTGCGGCCTGGGATCGCGCTGACCGAGAAGCTCGGCCGGATCTTCACCGCGCTGGCCGGTGGGGTCGCGCAGCAGCTCGATGTCGAGGTTCGTGGCGAGATCACGGAGTTCGACGTGAAGGTGCTGGAGCTTGCCGCGCTGAAGGGCGTCTTCGCGGATGTCGTCGAGGACAACGTCTCCTACGTGAATGCCCCGCTGCTCGCGGCCGAGCGCGGCCTCGAGGTCCGGCTGCTCACCGACCACGAGTCCCCGGAACACCGCAACCTGATCACGCTGCGCGGCACCCTCGCCGACGGCGGCCAGGTCTCGGTCTCCGGCACCCTGGTCGGCGTGAAGCAGTCCGAGCGGCTGGTCGAGATCGACGGCTTCGACCTGGAGGTCGAGCTGGCCGCGCACCTGGCGTTCCTCAGCTACGAGGACCGCCCGGGCATCGTCGGCCTGGTCGGCGGCATCCTCGGCAAGTCCGACATCAACATCGCCGGCATGCAGGTCAGCCGCGACCGCAAGGGCGGCAAGGCCCTGGTCGCCCTCAGCGTCGACTCCAGCATCCCCACCACGGTCCTCGACGAGATCGCCACCGCGGTCGCCGCCGACACCGCCCGCGCCGTCGACCTCGAGATCTGACACACCTCGGCTAGCCATGTGACCGACCAGTAGGTTTTACTGGACAGAACAAAGGACCGGCCTGCCGCCCGCAGGCGCATGGCGGCCGGCCAGGGCCCAGGCGCTCTCACCGAGAGCCCTGGGCCCACCTTTTGTGCCCGTACTCCGCACATGTCGCCCGGTAAATCGTCGTCCTGGAAGGGTTTTGTGTCCGGGCGTTCTCCACTAGTGTTCCTCGCGGTCGCGGGGATGCGCCGCGCGGCGAGCTGGGAGACGAGATGCGGCTGCCAGACGGGCGGCGGTCCGGGGCGATCGCTGTGGTTGTCGCGACCTGCGCGGTTGCCGTCGCCGGGGTGACCGTGATGCTGGTGAGAGGCGGTGAGCGGGAGCTATTGGACGGTACGACGCCGGCCGGATCCGCGGGCACTGCGTCCGGCGGCTCGAATCCGACATCGGCCGGCACCAGATCGGAGCCGTCGGCCGGTACTCCGTCGCCAACCCAGCCGACTCATCAGCCGACCAGTCCTTCAAGAGGGAAGCCCTCGACGAAACCCGTGAAGCCCACGAGTAGGCCGTCGACGAAGCCGGATTCGGTTGTGAAGCAGGGGAGTCCGCTGGCCCAGACGAGCGGACTGTACGTCGATCCGCAGTCCGAGCCGATCTACTGGGTGAGCAAGAACAGTGGGGACTCGCGGCGAGCTGTGATCAAAGCCGGCATTGCTGATCGGCCGATTGCGCGGTGGTTCAACGGGGACGCGGCGGATGCATCCGATGCCCGGGACTATGTCTCGGCGGCGTCGCAAAGCAGGAAGCTTCCGGTGCTCGTCTTCTACCACCTGCCGCAGCGCGGTTGTCAGGCCGGCGACGGGGCGGCGAGCGCCGCGGCGTACAGGTCATGGATCGACGCAATGGCGGAGTCGATCGGCAAGCGGCCTGCCGTTGTCGTTCTGGAGCCGGATGCGTTGCCTCAGGTCGATTGCCTGAGCTCGTCGGCGCAGACCACTCGGCTGTCGTTGTTCAGCTACGCGATTGAAAGGCTGCGATCCTCAGCCCCCAACACCTGGACGTATCTGGATGCCGGTCACGACGACTGGACACCGGCCGCAACGATGGCCAAGCGGCTCAAGGCGGCCGGCATCGAGCACGCTCGCGGGTTCGCGTTGAACGTGTCGAACTACCAGTCCACCGCCCGCAACGTCAGCTACGCCCAAGCCGTCAACGCGGCGCTCGGGTCGGCCAAGCACTTCGTCATCGACACCAGCCGCAACGGCAACCCGTTGGACGGCGACGACTGGTGCAACCCGACCGGGCAACGGGTCGGCGCCGCACCTCGTGTCGGCGGTGCCGCAGGTCTCGATCTGCAGCTCTGGGTCAAGCCACCAGGGGAGTCCGACGGCGACTGCGGCATCGGCGCGGGTACTACGGCCGGCGAGTTCAGCCCGGCTATTGCGATGAAGCTCCTGGGCCACTGACCGTTCGGAGAGCTTCGACCAACGCTGCGGTGGCGGGTGGGTCCGGGGGTTCGCCGTAGGTGACGGCGTAGAGCTGGCGGGTGTAGTCGGGGATCTTGCTGGCGTGGATGTCCGGGTGGCGGTGGGCCTGCAGGGCAAGGCCGGGAAGAGTCGTGACACCGATGCCTGCGGCAACGAATGCCTGGACGACGGTCATGTCGTCGCTGAGTGACCTGATGCGTGGAGTGAAGCCGGCTCGCTCGCAGACCGTGACGAGTTCTTCCTGGCAGCGTTCGCAGCCGCCGATCCAGGGGGAGTCGCGGTGGTTCGCGAGGGTGTCGTCGGGGCGCTGGCTGATCAGGTAGATCGAGTCCTCGCCGACGTGAACCAGGCGAAACGCGTCGTCCTCGGCAGGCGCATCGGCGTACCGGAAGATGAGGGCGACGTCGATGTCGCCGTGCCGGAGCATCTGCAACGCCTCGACGGGGTGACGCTCGATCAAGCTGAGTTCGAGGCCCGGGGAGGTCTCGGCCAACGTGGCGGCGGCTCGCGGCACGAGGGTGCTCAGGGCGGACGCGTTGGCGGCCAGGCAGACCCGGCCGGACTGGAGTCCGACCTGGGCGGCGAGTTCCTTGGTCGCCGCGTCGATCCGGCCGATGATCTCGGCGGCCCGGTTGGCGAGCAGCCGGCCTTCCGGGGTGAGCCGGATCCCGCGACCGACTCGTTGGACGAGCTTGACGCCGGTCGCCGCTTCCAGCCGGGACAGGTGATGACTCACCGACGGCTGCGTGTAGTGCAGCTCTTTGGCGGCCTCGGTCACGGAGCCGTGCCGCGCCACCGAGGCCAGCACCTTGAGATGGACCGGGTTCAGCATTCATCAAGAATATCAATGTGTTGCTCGCGATATTGGCATTGGACGTCATCTCCCAGCTGCTCCATGCTCGGTTCAGAACCACTACCGAGGAGGAGCTATGAGCAAGCTCAGGTGCCACATCTCGATCTCACTGGACGGTTTCGTCGCGGGCCCGAACCAGAGCACGGAGAACCCGCTCGGCGAGGGTGGCGAGCGGCTGCACGACTGGGTGGTGCCGCTGGCCTCCTGGCGCGAAGGCCACGACAAGGAAGGCGGCGAGGTCAACGCGAGCGACCGGGTCGTCGAGGAGGTCCGGGAGAACATCGGCGCCGCGGTGATGGGCCGGAACATGTTCGGCCCGATCGGCGGCGGGCCGTGGGTGGACGAGGACTGGAAGGGCTGGTGGGGCGACAACCCGCCGTACCACTACCCGGTGTACGTCGTCACGCATCACCGCCGGGACCCGGTCGAGATGGCCGGCGGTACGACGTACCACTTCGTCACCGACGGGATCGAGTCGGCGCTCAAGCAGGCGAAGGAGGCGGCCGGTGGGAAGGACGTCATGCTGTGGGGCGGCGGCGACGTCATCGGGCAGTACCTGGCGGCGGGGTTGCTGGACGAGCTCGAGCTGCACGTCGTACCGATTCTGCTGGGTGCCGGCTCCCGGATCTTCGGTGATGTCGGGGACGTGCGGCTGGAACAGATCCGGTCGGTCGAGGCGCCTGGTGTTACCCATCTCAAGTACCGCGTTCTGAAATGAAGCGGGGGATCTTGTACGGCGCTTCGACGTACGGGATCTGGGGGTTGTTGCCGCTCTACTGGCGGCTGCTCGATGGCGCGGGTGCGATCGAGGTGCTGGCCCATCGGTTCGTCTGGACGCTTGCGGTTGTTGCGCTGCTGCTGTGGTTGCGTCCACAGCCTGGGTGGTGGCGCGCGTTGCGGGCGCGGCCGACGGCGCTGCGGTGTCTCGTCGCGGCCGCGGTGGTGATTGCGTTCAATTGGTATCTCTACATCTGGGGCGTCAACCATGACCGGGTGGTGGAGACCTCGCTCGGATACTTCATCAGTCCGTTGATCACGGTGCTGTTCGGAGTGGTGCTGTTTCGCGAACGGTTGCGGCGAGGGCAATGGCTCGCGCTGGGCCTGGCCGCGGTTGGGGTTGCCTGGCTGGCGATCGACTACGGTCGCGTGCCGTGGGTCGCGGTCGGGTTGGCGCTGAGCTTCGCGGCGTACGGCGTACTGAAGAAGAAGGCGGCTGTGTCGGCAGTCGAGAGCCTTGCCGTCGAGGGTGCTGTCGTTCTGCCGGTGATGCTGGGTTATCTGGGTGGCTCGAGTATGCCGGGCGGGCCGAGTTCGGGCACGCCGGCTGGTCGACGACGCTCCTCCTGATCGCTGCTGGGCCGGCCACTGCGATCCCGCTGCTGTTCTTCGCCGGGGCGGTCCGCCGGATCCCGCTGACCTACCTCGGGTTGCTGCAATACCTCACGCCGACCGTGCAGTTCGCCCTTGCAATCTTCGCCTTCAACGAACCAATGCCCGCCGCCCGCCTCACTGGTTTCGCCTTGATCTGGACCGCCCTGGCCGCTTTCACCGCCTCAAGCAGGCATCGCGTCGATCCGCATGTTTTGACTCCGGCAGCAGCGAGAGGCTGACCGACGATCCGTGGCGGCGATCGGTGGCGGTGGTCCGGGCATCCTGCTCTGGATCCTCCCCGCGGGAAGCCTCCGTCGTGCCGCTTCCTCATCGGTCGCACGAGCGGCTCAGGATGGATCGTTTGCCCTTGCAGGGTTGGGTTTCCGGGTTGTCCACAGCCATCGCTCTTGGTTGGTCTTCGGATCGCTGTGTGATGTCTCAGGACTTCGGTGACAGTTCTGCATCAGGACATTGGTGACAGTCGATGTGTCAGGACATCGGTGACGTTTCGGTGGTCTTGGCGTAGGCCGCGGGGTCGGCCGTTGCCGACGTAGGTCACGCCGGGTGCGGGTCGGGTGTGTTCGATGAGGATCTCGCCTTCGAGGTCGGCGACGGTGATCTTGTCGCCGTCGGTGATGACCAGGACCTGCTGGAAGCCGTAGTGGTCCGCCGACCATGTAGTGGACGCCTGTCGAGCCAGAAGGTGCCGGCGCTGGTCAGCTTCTTCACGCGGGTGTCGGCGGGCAGATCGCTCGGCACCGGTGCGGGGCGGAGGCGTTTGGCGACCTGCTGGACGGGCAGGGGCTGGTCGGGCTTGGGGCGAGGGGCCTCGGCTTTCTCGGTGGCCTCCCAGGCGGTCTGGGGTGTGACGCGGCCGGGGAGTCCTTGGTGGGGACGTTCGGTGTTGTAGATGTGGTCGAACGCGTCGACCTGGGCCTGCAGTTCGGCCAGCTTGGCGGCGAGTGGTTGTTTGTCGAGGTAGCGGAACAGGGTCTGGTGGAAGCGTTCGTTCTTGCCCTGGGTGGTCGGTTTGTAGGGCTTGCCGGTGATCGCTTCGGTGCCCAGGCTCGATGACGTGCTCGACGAGTTGGCCTGTGAGTCCGCGCCGTGAGGGGTTGAGTGCGAGCCCGTTGTCGGACAGCAGTCGTTGTGGCACTCCGTGGGCGGCGACGGCCTTGTCGAAGACCGCGATGGCGGCCTCGGCGGTCTCGCCCCACGCGACGTGGGAGGCGACCGCGTAGCGGGAGTGGTCGTCGATGAGCTGGAAGATCACGCACTTGCGCCCGCCGGTCAGCACGTACTCGGTGGCGTCGAGTTGCCAGCACGCGTTCGGGGCTGGATACACGAACCGCCGCCAGGCCGAGCGTGGCTTCTTCTTCGGCTCGAGACGAGCCACGCCCGCCTCGCGGAAGATCCGGGCCAGCGACGCCGTCGAGGGCACCGGCGCCAGCCCCATCGCGTGCATCTTGTCGTGCACGCTGATCGGCCCGTGATCCAGTCCGGAGGCCTCCAGCGCTGCCCGCACCTGCACCGCCTGCTCCTTGACCTCGTCGGTCAGCTTCGACGGGCTCGTCCTCGGACGCCGGGTCCGGGGCTCGAGCACAGCTGCCGGCCCGTCAACCTGGGCCCGTTTGCGCAGCTCGTAGAACGACTTGCGGGAGATGCCGTGCTCGGCGCAGAACGTCGAGACCGCGCCACGTGGAGCATCATCCGGCCACTGCGCGATCGCGAGACGGACACGAGGATCGATGGGTTCGTAGGCAGCCACCGCCCGAGCCTCGGGGCGGAAGTGTCACCACCAACAACCCTCGAAGTGTCACCGATGTCCTGATGCAGAACTGTCACCGATGTCTTGCGACATAACAGGTCTTCGGATCGCTGGCGGGTCTATAATCGACGGTATGTTCGAGAACTCGGCGGGGATGGTGGGCACGATGGCTTCGGTAGCCAGCGTGGACATCGCCATGCTCGACGCGGACGGGCTGCTGGAACATCTGTCGAAGATCCAGCAACTGGAATCGGGGCTGGCAGCAAGGAAGGCCGAGACGATGGTCGCCTTCCACTACGCGCTGTCCGGGATCTCTGCCGATCTGGGGCACGAGTCGCCGCGGGCTGGGGATCGCCCTGCCGGTCCGGCGGAGCGGCGTTGGTCGGGTGACGTGCTGCGTTCGGTGTCGGACGAGATCGGCCTGACCCTGGGAGCACATCGCAGGACCGCGGCCTTGTGGCTGAACCGGGCCGCGGTTCTGGTCGACCGGTTCCCGGCCACGCTGCGGTTGCTGCACGCCGGCGGGATCCCGATCGCTGCGGCCCAGCACATCGTGCGGGAACTGGCGCTGATCGTCGATGACGACCTGCGCGGAGCCGTCGAGGAGATCGTGCTGGCTTGGGGACGCCGTTACGGGTGGCGGCGGATCAAGAAGATCGCGAAGCGCGAAACGCAGAAGGTCCTCGCCGAGTACGAATCGCTGCTGCACGCGCAACGCCAGGATGAGCGCACCACCTACACGGTCTCTCACGACGGCGGCATGGCCGATCTGGTGGTGTCGACCTCGGCGATCGACATCACCGCGATCATGGCCGCCCTCACCCTGCGCGCCAGAGAACTCCAACGCGAAGGCGACCCCCGCGACCTCAACCAACTCCGCACCGACCTCGCCGTCAACCGCCTCCTCGGCAACGACCAGACCAGCGTCGGCGATCCCCGTCGAACCGCCGGCCCCACCGTGGACACCCACACGAGCAGCGCTCACGCCGAGCCCGCTGGCAGCGCCGGCCCCACCGTGGACACCCACACGAGCAGCGCTCACGCCGAGCCCGCCGGCAGCGCCGGCCCCACCGCGGACATTCACGCGAGCAGCGCTCACGCCGAGGCTGCCCGGTCCGCCGCGCCGCACGCCACGACCGACTCGAATGCCGAACCCGCCGCCGACACTGAGTCCGAGTGGTACACCGCCGCTTCGGATGCGGTCACCGGTGTGGAGGCGGGTGGGGTTGTGGGGCCGCCGGAGTCGGGGTTGAATCCGGCCGTCGCGGTGCAGGTCGTCATTCACTGCACCTATGCCGAGGCCGAAGCGCTTGCCACCGGGGCGATCTGCACCGGCGGCGAACTCGAAGGCTACGGACATCTTCCTCAGGACGCTCTCGCGATGGCGTTCAGCAGAGCGAAGTTCAGATACCGGCTGACCGACCGGACACCGAAGTCCGATCCCGACCGGTACACACCGAGCCCGGGGCTGGACCAGCATGTCCGCGACCGGGACCAGATCTGCCGCTTCCCCGGCTGCACCGCGCGCGTGCAGTCGTGCGACCTCGACCACCGGATCCCGTTCCCGAAGGGCCGCACCGACGACGAGAACCTCGGACCCTTCTGTCGGCACCACCACCGGCTCAAGCACCACGGCGACTGGCAGGTGTTCACCACCGACACCGGCACGCTCGTCTTCATCAGCCCCACCGGACGCGCCTACCTCGAACCACCCACCATGCCCAACGCCCATCCCAGCACACCCAGCGTCGAATCACGCCCCCAAGCCGAAGCCGCCTGACAGCCTGGAGGCGGTTGAGCAGGCGCGGATTGCTTGGCAGGCCCGACGACACCGGTCTCGAGGTGCTCTTTCCGCTGTTCTGGCTGTGATTTGGCTCATAGCGAGTCACGAATCGGGGCGCTGCGGGGTCGTACAGGTGACCGCGGATTCGCGGTCGGAGTGGACAGTGATGGCGGGAGGGCGAGTCGATGGACCGCTCGTTGAGAAACCTGCGGGGAAGGGTGTTCCCCGACCACTGGTCGCTGTTGTTCGGCCAGGTCGCGTTCTACAGCTTCGTCGTGGTGCTGGTCACCGGTGTGGTCCTGATGGTTCCCTACGAACCTTCGGTCGCCCAGGTCGTCTACGACGGCCCGTACGGGCCGCTGCGCGGAGTGTCGATGTCGCGGGCACTGGATTCGACGCTGGCGATCAGCTTCGAGGTGCGCGCGGGCTTGCTGGTGCGGCAGGTCCATCACTGGGCGTCGCTCCTGATGGTGGCGGCGATCATGCTGCATCTGCTGCGGCTGTTCTTCACCGGCGGGTTCCGTCGACCACGACGGCTGAGTTGGCTGGTCGTCTTCGGGCTGCTCATCGTCACGCTCGGCGCCTGCCTCACCGGTACCGGGCTTCCGGACGACATGCTGTCGGGCTCGAGCCTCGCTGTCACCGATGGCGTGGTGAAATCCGTCCCGTTCGTCGGATCAGATCTATCGGCCATCCTTTTCGGCGGGGAGTTTCCGGGCAACGTCATCGCCCGCTTCTATCCGTTGCACGTGTACGTTCTGCCCGCCGTACTCGTCGCGCTCTTCATCGCGCTCGCGGTCCTCGCCCTCAAGCGCGGGCCCGCACAGTTCGCCGGACCTGGGCGAACGAACGACAACGTCGTGGGTCGCCCGGCAGCCGTGGCCGCGGTCAAGGGCGCCGGGATGTGCTGTTTCGTGGTCGGCGTCGCGTTGTTGATGGGCGCCACGGCGACCATCAACCCGATCTGGATGTACGGCCCGGCCGACCCGGCGAACGCTTCGGCAGGAATCGGCCCGGCGTGGTATCTCGCGTTCCTGGACGGCGCGCTTCGGCTGGCGCCGGGATGGGAGGCCGTGTGGTGGGGCAGGACCGTCTCCCTCGCCATCCTGCTGCCGGTCACACTCTGCACGCTGTTTCTCGTCCTGGTCGGCGTCTACCCCTTCATCGAAAGCTGGATCCTCGGCGACCAGGGCGACCAGAACCTCCTCGAACGACCTCGCAACAACCCGACCCGGACCGGCATCGGTGCTGCCGGCATCGTCTTCTACGGCGTCCTGTGGGCCGCTGCCGGCGCCGACACCATGGCTGTCCTGTTCCACCTCTCGGTCAACTCGCTCATTCACCTGTTCCAGGTGCTGCTGATCGTCGGTCCGCCGGCTGCCCTGGTTCTGACCCGTCGCATCTGCGTGGGGCTGCAGGGACGGGATCTGGAGCTTGCGGTGCACGGTGTCGAGACCGGCCGGGTCGTCCGGCTGCCCGACGGCGGGTACGTCGAGGACCACCGCCCGGTTGACGCCTATCGACGCTGGCGCCTAGCCGGCTTCGTCCCTGCTGAACCCATGCCACTTTCCGGCCGGCGCCTCTCCCCGGCACGACGGCTGCGGGTCCGTCTGGCAACCTTCTTCGACCAGGACAGGCTGACGCCATCGACGGGGAACCGGCCGTCGCCTCTTCCGCCCGGAAAGTAGTAGCGCCGGGTTAGCTCGCCAGTAGGGGGCGGAGGGACTTCATGAGGACCTCGGCCCAGAACGCAGTACCGACTCCGGCTTTCGGGTGGACGCCGTCGGAGAGGTAGTAGGTGATGTAGCTCTGGCCTCGGTACTGCAGCCACCTGCTCCACGGGATGATCCGGTCCGGGCCCATGGTGTCGTGGATCTGCAGGTTGACCCAGCCGGAGTTGCGCTGGTCCGCGACCTGGACGGCGGCGGACTCCGACCAGCGTGAGGCGTGCGTGTCGACCCAGAGCACCTTGGTGGTCGACGGTACGCCGGCGAGCAGCCGGTTGATCTGCGTCGTCATCACCGACGGGTCGAAGATGTCGTTCGTCCCGGTCGCCATCACGAGGATCTTCGGCTTGGTGGTCAGCGACAGCACCCAGTCGACGGCCGGAGCTGTCGGCCGGCCGGACCAGTAGTTGACCGCGACGCTGTGGCCCTCCGCGTTCACCGCCGAGATCAGGTCCGATCGTCCCAGCGTGGTGATCGAATCGCCGACGACGAACACGTCCGCGACCGGGGTGCCATCGGCTTCGGTGACGTCACCGACGGTCCCGTGCGCGTTCCCGGTCCAGTCGCCGATCGCCCCACTGCCGAAGTCGATCGCCGTCGTACGGGCGCCGGCCGGACCGACCAGCCCGGTCACCACGGCAAGAGCGAGCAGGCTGGTCAGGGCCGGCCGGAGGGTGCGCTTGAACATTGTCCGCCTCTCGTCGAAAGATCGCGACGAGCGTAGAACCAGCCAGCCCTCCAGCGTGAGCAAGTTGCACGTTGTTGCAGGCGGGTCAGGACCACCACTTCTCGTCAGCAGCCTTGGCTTCCGAGGTGTGCTGGGTGGTGTCCAGGGCGTCCAGGGCTGCCATCGAGTCTTCGTCCAGGGAGAAGTCGAGCGCGCCGAAGTTCTCCACGATGCGTGCGGGCGTTGACGACTTCGGGATCACCGAGACGCCGCGCTGGAGAGACCAACGGATGAGGACCTGCGCGGGAGTCCGGCCGGTGGCGGCGGCGATGCGCGCGACAACCGGGTCGCTGAGATGCTCGCCGGTTCCCAGTGGGCTGTACCCCTGCGGTACTACGTCGGCAGCAATGCAGGCCTCGACCAGCCCCCGGCGATCCACGAACGGGCTGTACTGGAACTGGTTGACCATCGGCGCAACCTCGGCGCTCTTGGACACCTCGGCGAGCTCGGCCGCGCTGAAGTTCGACACCCCGATGCCCTTGGCGAGACCAGCCGAATGCGCCGCCTCCATCCCGGGCCACGCAACCGTCGCACCACCTTCCGGCCAGTGCACAAGATAGAGATCCACGTACGCCGTATCGAGGCGCTCCAAGCTCTTCTCCATCTCGGCCAGCGGATCGCGGCGGCCCGGGTGGAACTTGGTCGTCAGGAAGATCTCCTCCCGCGGCACGCCGCTGCTGCGAAGAGCCCGGCCCACGCTCGCCTCGTTGCCGTAGGCCTGCGCCGTGTCGATCAGCCGGTATCCGGTCTCGAGCGCCGCGATCACCGCCCCTTCACAGACCGGACCGTCCGGCACCTGCCAGACGCCCAGCCCGAGTGCCGGAATCTCAGTTCCATTGGAAAGCTTCAACATGCCCACTCCCGATTCAGTCGATCGACGGGTCGACGACGCGCGATCGTAGTGCGAGGTCGTCCATTGTCTCCAGTACGACGAGCCGAGCGACCCGTACCTCCATCCGAAGCTTCTGAAACGTCTCCACCAGTTCGCGGAGCTCCCCGAACGCCTTGCCGGTCACATCCGCAGTCAGCTGAAGGTAACCGGCAAGCAGCGGCCGCTCAGCAGCGAGTACCCGGGCCGCTCGCCCATCAGCCGGTTCCACCGGAAGGTAGATCCGCCCAACATTGAACCGCCCGAGCCAAGGCCCCCGCACCACCAGATCGATCGGGCCGAAGATCGGGAAGCGGGACGACCAGCGAACGTAGCGGTGGCCAGTACTCGCCCGGCCCCGGATCGGGCCCGAGTGGACCGCGTGGCCTGGTCCGCCAGCGCGCTCAGCACGTCAGTTATCGGGCCTGGTCAGTTGATAGGTCAGCGCTTGGTCGCCAGGAGGACTGCAGCGTCGGGGGCGACCATGACTTCTACTGTGGTGAAGCGCTTGTCCATCAGCCATTCCTGGCGGAGGGCGTCGACCCGGCCTTCGTACATGGGGGGCCAGACCATCGACGGGGTGAAGTCGTCCAGTACTACGAAGCCGCCGGGCTCTACTGCCTCGGCGATCACGTCGCGGGCCGAGAGTTTCGCCTCGCGGGCGTCCACGAAGAGCAGGGAGAACGGACCTCGCTCGATCAAGGCTGACCAGTCCGCGGAGAGCACCTCGATGCGGCCGTCTTCGGCGAAGAGTTCGGCGACTGCCTTCGCGAGCTGAGGGTCGCTCTCGGCGGTGACGATCTTGGTGTCGTCGGTGGCGCCGGAGCGCAACCAGGCGGAGCCGACGCCGCAACCGGTGCCGACCTCGCCGAGGGTGCCGGTCCGGGACGCAGCGAGGGTGGCCAGCAACCGGCCCGTCTCGTTGCGGGTGGCGCTGACGAATCCGCGCCGGCCGGACAGGCTGAGGGCCGCTGAGACCAGCGGTGGTAGTTCTGGAGGAGCACTCACCGGTTGAGAGTTGCACAGCATTGGTCCAGTCGTGTCACCGGCATCTCACATTTCGGGACAGGATGCCCGCATTGTGGCGAAATAGTCGGACGCCAGAGTATCTTCGGACCCATCATGCAGTTCGTGGTACGCCTTATTCGCTGCCGCGCCGGGGTCCGCTAAGGCCGACCTCCCCGGCGCGGGTTTCGGCGTACCTCCCGCCCGGTAGTGCCAGTCGTCGGCCGTTTGTGACAGCACCAGACCAAACGGGAGAGCAGCATGTACGACATGTATCCGGCCAACTGGAAGGTCGTCGACGGACGCGAGCGCAAGGCCGCCCGCCGTCGCCGTCCCGCCCCACGCCAGGCCGAGACCCAACCAGTCCAAGAGGCCATGAACCGCCGCGACAACGGGGGAGAACCCAAGAAGTGAGCACGCAACAAGTCGTTCAAGCTGGCTGTCGTCGGTGGCGACGGGATCGGTCCCGAGGTCACCGCCGAGGCGCTCAAGGTCCTCGACGCGGTCAGCGCGAACTACGGCGTCACGTTCGAGCGCACGGAGTACGACCTCGGCGCGAAGCGCTGGCACGCGACGGGGGAGACCCTGCCGGACGCCGAGCTCGAGGAGATCCGCGGCCACGACGCGATCCTGCTCGGTGCGGTCGGCGACCCGACGGTGCCGTCCGGCGTACTGGAGCGTGGCCTGCTCCTCAAGCTCCGCTTCGCTCTGGACCACTACGTGAACCTGCGGCCGTCGAAGATCTACCCGAGCGTCGGCTCCCCGCTGGCGAACCCGGGCGAGGTCGACTTCGTCGTCGTCCGCGAAGGCACCGAAGGCCCGTACACCGGTAACGGCGGGGCGCTGCGGGTCGGCACCCCGGCCGAGATCGCCACCGAGGTCAGCGTCAACACGGCGTACGGCGTGGAGCGGGTCGTCCGGGACGCGTTCGCTCGCGCACAGGCGCGGCCGCGCAAGAAGCTGACGCTGGTGCACAAGAACAACGTGCTCGTGTACGCCGGTCACCTCTGGAAGCGGACCGTCGACGCGGTCGCGACGGAGTTCCCGGAGATCACCGTCGACTACCTGCACGTGGACGCGGCGACGATCTTCCTGGTCACCGACCCGGCGCGGTTCGACGTGATCGTCACCGACAACCTGTTCGGCGACATCATCACCGACCTGGCCGCCGCGATCAGCGGTGGGATCGGGCTGGCGGCGAGCGGCAACATCAACCCGGACAAGACCGCGCCGAGCATGTTCGAGCCGGTGCACGGCTCCGCGCCGGACATCGCCGGCCAGCAGAAGGCGGACCCGACGGCGGCGATCCTGTCCACCGCGCTGCTCTGCGACCACCTCGGCCTGACCGAGGCCGCGGCCGCGATCGAGGCGGCCGTGACCGCCGACATCGAGGAGCGCACCGGTTCGGCCCGGACCACCTCGGAGATCGGTGACGCGATCGCCAAGCGCGCGGCCGGCTGATCACTCGCATGACCACTTGGGCAACAGGTACGGTGCGGTTATGAGCGCCGATCTAGAGTTCTCCGTTGAGCCAAACACCCAACCGGCCAGCGACGACCAGCGCGCCCAGATCCTGGCGAACCCAGGATTCGGGCAGTACTTCTCCGACCACATGGCGATCGCCACCTGGACCAAGGAGAACGGCTGGCACGACGCGAGGATCACCGCCTTCGGGCCGCTGGAGCTGTCTCCGGCGACCTCGGTGTTCCACTACGCCCAGACCATCTTCGAGGGGATGAAGGCCTACCGGCACCCCGACGACTCGATCCACATGTTCCGGCCCGAGGCCAACGCGCAGCGGTTCAACCGCTCGGCGCACCGGCTCGCGCTGCCGGAGCTGCCCGAGGACGCGTTCCTGGACTCGCTGCGCAAGCTGGTCGAGATCGACAAGGCCTGGGTCCCCGCCGGTGGCGAGACCTCTCTCTACCTGCGCCCGTTCATGTTCGGTTCGGACCCGTTCCTCGGCGTCCGCCCGTCGGCCCAGGTGACGTACGTCGCGATCGCCTCCCCGGCCGGCTCGTACTTCGCCAAGGGCGTCAAGCCGGTCCGGATCTGGCTGAGCGAGGAGTACACCCGGGCAGCCCCTGGTGGCACCGGCGCGGCCAAGACCGGTGGCAACTACGCATCGTCACTGCTCGCGCAGGCCGAGGCCACCGAGCAGGGCTGTGACCAGGTCGCCTTCCTCGACGCGGTCGAGAAGAAGTGGATCGAAGAGCTCGGCGGCATGAACCTGTACTTCGTGCTCGACGACAAGTCCGTCGTCACCCCGGAGCTGTCCGGCACGATCCTCGAGGGGATCACCCGGGACTCGATCCTGAAGCTCGTCACCGACCTCGGCTACTCGGTCGCCGAGCGGAAGATCTCGATCGACGAGTGGCGCGAAGGTGCCGCCTCGGGCAAGATCCGCGAGGTCTTCGCCTGTGGCACGGCCGCGGTGATCACCCCGGTCGCGTCGCTGAAGTGGAAGGACGGCGAGGTCCAGGTAGCCGACGGCAACGGCGGCCCCGTCACCGGCGCAGTCCGCTCCGCCCTCCTGGACGTCCAGTACGGCCGCTCCAAGGACCCGCACAACTGGATGACCAAGGTCTGCTGACCTTTTATTCCTTACGTCCGAAGAGCCGAGGGGTCTTACCCTCGGTTCTTCGGACGTAGCTGTTTGAGGAGTGCTCATGTCTGAGTTGTTGCCGTTGCCGGACCGGAAGCCTGCCGATGTGGCGGTCGCGCGGCGGTTGGTCGCGGCACAGTTCCCGCAATGGGCGGAGCTGGAGATCCGGTCGGTCGACTCGCAGGGGTGGGACAACCGGACCTTTCGGCTCGGTGATTCGCTGCTGGTTCGGCTGCCTACTGCGGCGGAGTACGCGCTGGCGGTCGAGAAGGAGCAGCGGTGGCTGCCGGTTTTCGCGCCGGTGTTGCCGGCGGAGATTCCGGTTCCGGTGGCGCGGGGACTGCCCGATGAGGGGTTCCCGCATGACTGGTCGATCTATCGGTGGCTGGATGGGGACCCGTCGGAGGCTGTTGTTGATCTGACCGGCTTCGCGGTTGATGTCGCGTCGTTCCTGGTCGCGTTGCAGGGGGTTGATGCGGCCGGGGGACCCGAGCCGGGGTTGCACAACTGGTTCCGGGGTGGGCCGCTGACGACGTACGACGGGTGGGCCCGGGCGTCGCTGAAGACCCTGGACGGTGTGGTGGACACCGAGTTGGCCGAGGAGATCTGGGAGCGGTCGTTGCGGACGCCGTGGGATGGGCGGGCGGTGTGGTTCCACGGTGATATCGCCTCGGGGAATCTGCTGGTTCGTGGTGGGGCGCTGGGGGCCGTGATCGACTTCGGGACCTGCGGGGTGGGGGATCCGGCGTGTGACCTGGCGATCGCGTGGACGATGCTGAGCGGGGAGAGCCGGGACGCTTTCCGGGATCGCTTGCAGGTGGACGATGCGACCTGGCAGCGGGGGCAAGGGTGGGCGCTGTGGAAGGCGCTGGTCGTCTGCGCGGGGGCTGTTCGCGATGGCGAGGAGCTTCCGGCGGACTCGGCGCTCGTGCTGGCAGAGATTCTGGCGGCAAGCGCTTCGTAGTACGGGACTGGGCGCCGTAGTACTGGTGGGCGTACTGGATGTCCGCTTTCCGAGACAATTCTGCTCGAACTGGAAAGCCTGTGGCAGACTTCGAATTGTTATGAAGATCTACCAGGTCATTATTCTTTAGGCGCGCTCAGCAAGCAGTACCTGAGCGCGCAAACCTCTCGCACCCTGCGGGAGGTTTTTTGTTTGCCTGTAGCCCCTAGTTCACCGGGAAGGCGAGACATCGTGAGCACACCCGCCGAGGCCGACGATTTCCACGTCTACGACACCACTCTGCGCGACGGCGCGCAGCAGGAGGGTCTGGCGCTGTCCGTGGCGGACAAGATCGCCATCGCGCAACATCTGGACGACCTGGGCGTGGGCTTCATCGAGGGCGGCTGGCCGGGTGCGGTGCCGAAGGACACGGAGTTCTTCGCCCGGGCGCGGACCGAGTTGCACCTGCGGCACGCGACCTTCGCTGCTTTCGGTGCGACGTGTAAGCCGGGTGCTCAGGCTGCCGACGACGCGCAGGTCGCCGCGCTTCGCGAGTCGGGCGCGGATGTCGTCACGTTGGTTGCCAAGAGCCACGATGCGCATGTCGAGCGGGCGTTGCGGACCACGCTGGACGAGAACCTGCGGATGGTCGCCGACACCGTGCAGCACCTGCGGGAGAACGGTCAGCGGGTCTTCCTCGACACCGAGCACTTCTTCGACGGCTACCGGGCGAATCGCGCGTATGCGCTGGAAGTAGTGCGGGTCGCGGTCGAGGCGGGCGCCGACGTGGTCGCGCTCTGCGACACGAACGGCGGCACGCTGCCGCGCGAATTGCAGGACGTAGTACGGGATGTTCTGGAGACCACCGGTGCCCGGCTCGGGATCCACGCCCACAACGACGGCGGGTGCGCGGTCGCCAACTCGATCGCCGCGGTCGAGGCCGGCTGCACGCACGTCCAGGGCACGATCAACGGGTACGGCGAACGCACCGGCAACGCCGACCTGCTCGCGGTCGTCGCCAACCTCGAACTCAAGCGCGGCATGGAACTGCTGCCGCCCGGCCGGCTGGCCGAGTCGTACCGGATCGCGCATGCGATCGCCGAAGTGACGAACGTGCCGCCGTCGACCCGGCAGCCGTACGTCGGTGTGTCTGCTTTCGCCCACAAGGCGGGACTGCACGCCAGCGCCATCAAGGTGGATCCCGATCTCTACCAGCACACGGATCCGGCCTTGGTGGGCAACGACATGAGGATGCTCGTGTCGGAGATGGCCGGCCGGGCGAGTGTGGAGTTGAAGGGCCGCGAGCTCGGGTTCGATCTCGGCAACGACCGCGATCTGGTCAGCCGGGTGACCGACCGGGTGAAGGAGATGGAAGCCCGCGGGTACACGTTCGAGGCCGCGGATGCGTCCTTCGAGCTGCTGCTGACCGAAGAGGTCGAGGGTGCTCGGGTGAGCTTCTTCGACGTCGAGTCGTGGCGGGTGATCACGGAGTCGCGTGCCGACGGCGAGGCTGTTTCGGAGGCGACGGTGAAGCTGGTCGCCGGTGGGGATCGCGAGATCGTCACCGGCGAAGGGAACGGGCCGGTGAACGCGCTCGACCACGCTCTGCGGGTCGCGATCGAGCGGGCTTATCCGGTGGTGAACAAGTTCGACCTGCGCGACTACAAGGTGCGAATCCTTGATCAGGGGCACGGGACGGACGCGGTAATCAGAGTCCTGATCGAGACGGCCGACGGCGAAGGCTCGTGGGTGACTGTCGGGGTCGGGCACAACATCGTCGAGGCTTCCTGGGAGGCGCTGGTCGACGGCGTCACCTACGGCCTGCTTCGCCACAAGGAGGTCGTCCGATGACGATGGTCGATACCCGTACGACGGAGGCCGCGCCCGCGTACGTCGTACCGGAACGCGTGCTCACCACGTTCACCGCGAAGGTGGTCGAGACCCGCGGCCTGCTCGCCCGGATCGCCGTCCAGCTGAACCCGTACGACGTCCGCGAACTCAAACTCTGCCTGGAAACCTGCACCCTCCGCATCGTCGTCGAGGGCAAAGGCTTCGACGCCGGCCGAGTAGCCGCCCGCCTCGACAAAATCATCGGCGTCCTCGAAGTCAGCTACTCCTAGTCGTTGGACAGCGGGATGATCCGCCGGCCTACCTGGATGATGGCGCCGGCGGCGTTGGCGCGTTCGTCGGTGAAGGCACGGCCGCTGCCGGCGTCCGGTGTGGAGATGCTGACGTGGCCTTCGTCGTTCTCGATCAGCGTGTAGCGGTCTGCTGTTGCCGCCCACGGCGTCGACGAGGCTGGTGTGCAGGATTGCCTTGGCTGCTGAGATCCGGGCCAGATCGAGGTGCTCCGCGCGTCCTCTTCCCGACAGGTTCAGGACGTCGCCGTTGAGCGTGTCGGCGACGCTCTGCTCGACGACTTTGTGGTCGCGATCGCGTTGCTCGACGACGGCGTAGCGTCCGCCGATTCGGCCCGACGAACCATGCGACCGACCAGTCATCCTGGATCGGTACCTGCTGCAGCGCGCCGTCCTCCGGCGTGATGAAGACGGCCCGGTTGCTGTATAGGGCGCGTGCCTTGCCGTCGACGACATCGAATAGCTCTCTGAAATCTGGGCGCGCGAACTCGGCTGACCAGGTTCGCCCACCCGCGAGCGGGGTTCCCTGCGCGACGCGGCGGCCTCCCTTCTCGTAGCCGAACTCGATGAAGGTCTGCCCCGCGATGACGAAGTCGGCGCTCTTGGCCTGTACTACGGCCGCCACCTGCCCGGTGCCGGCGTCGAGCACCGCCGCGGGGAGCCTCTTCGACTTCGGGCCGTCCACGGCGATCCACTCGGATCGCGGCACCCAACGCCGCGGATCGTACGAACTCTGGCCGCCGGAGCCGGCGGTGGCTCGATCCGGGTACGACCAGACCTTCCGGCCGCTCCGGAGATCGAGCCCGGTGGTCATCGTCTCGCTCGTGAAGACGACCACGTCATCGTTGGCGGTAAAGGGAGCCTGGTCGCCGACATCCTGCTTCCAGCTGGTCATGCCGTCAGCGATCGAGACGATGGCGGCTTACGTGCGCCGTTCGGAGTCGGAGTAGACGAGCACGGCATCGCCGAGTGGCTGTGACTTCACGTCGCTCAGGCCGAAGGATTCGCTCTTCCACACCTCGTCGCCGTTCGAGCGCTTGTGGCCCTGCAACGTGCCGGTGCCGGCGATCGAACGTGACCACGAGATCGCCACTCGCCGCAACGAGGCGTACGTCTTCGTCGACGGTCCAGCCTGCCTGCGTGATCGGTGGGATCGGACCAGGAGGACTCCGGCGGCGACCATGGCGAGGGCGGTGACCACTGCGGCGATCCGCAGTACGAGCCCGAACCGAAGGGACGTCACGACGAGTGCGATGGCCGCCAGCGCACGGCCGAGGTCCAGACGATCCATCCCCAGTCGAGCGCGACAGTCAGGACGCCCAGGAGGCGGCTGCCGCGAGGACGACGAGCGCCGCAATAGTCCGGCGGCGGACCCGCAGGCGGCGTCCCTTGGCGATGTCGTCGGCCAGCGTGGTGTCGAGACCGGGGGCGGTGTCGGACATTCGGATCCTCGCGTCGGCGGCTGCTTCGGCAGAGCCTGGGAGAGGCCCTGCCGAAGAACTTTAGGGGATCAGTCCCAGCTCAGGCCGCCGCCGGACTGGTATTCGATGACGCGGGACTCGAAGAAGTTCTTTTCCTTCTTGAGGTCCATCATCTCCGACATCCAGCCGAACGGGTTGCGGGTCTCGCCGAAGATGGGGGCGATCCCGATCTGCTCGGCGCGGCGGTCGGTGACGAAGTGCATGTACTGCTCGCACAGGTCCGCGGTGAGTCCGAGCATGCCGTTGGGCATGGTGGCTCGGCCGTAGGCGACCTCCAGTTCGCAGGCTTCGGTGAGCATCTGGCGGACCTCCGCCTGGAAGGCGGGCGTCCAGAGGTGCGGGTTCTCCAGCTTGATCTGGTTGATGCAGTCGATGCCGAAGTTCAGGTGGATCGACTCGTCGCGCAGGATGTACTGGTACTGCTCAGCGATCCCGACCATCTTGTTCCGCCGGCCGAGCGACAGGATCTGCGCGAACCCGGTATAGAACCACATGCCCTCGAAGACCACGTAGAACGCGATCAGGTCCCGCAGGAAGTCGGTGTCCGACTCCGGCGTACCGGTCTTGAAGTCCGGGTCCTCCAGGTGCTGGGTGTACTTCAGCGCCCAGGCATCCTTGTCGGAGATCGACGGCACCTCGCGGTACATGTTGAACAGCTCGCCCTCGTCCAGCCCGAGCGACGTACAGATGTACTGGAAGGTGTGCGTGTGCACGGCCTCCTCGAACGCCTGGCGCAGCAGGTACTGCCGGCACTCGGGGTTGGTGAGCTGGCGGTAGACCGCGAGCACGATGTTGTTCGCGACCAGCGACTCCGCGGTGGCGAAGAAGCCGAGGTTGCGCTTCAGCATCAGCCGCTCGTCCTCGGTCAGCCCGTCCCGCGACTTCCACAAGGCGATGTCGGCCTGCATGGAGACCTCGGTCGGCATCCAGTGGTTGTTGCATCCGGCAAGGTATTTGTCCCACGCCCACTGATACTTCAGCGGCAGCAGCTGGTTCACGTCCGCGCGGGCGTTGATCATCGCCTTGTCGGCGACCTCGATCCGGGACGCGCCGACGGCGATCGAACCGAGTCCGGTCACATTGCTGGTGGTGGTCACTGGCAGGCCTCGCAGTCCGGGTCTTCGATCAGGCAGAGAGCAGGTGCATCGAGCAACGAATCGTCCATCGGTACTTCGGGTGGTGCTACCGGTACTGCGTTGAGCCGGCCGTCCGTCCCTTGCAGAGTGGACTTCTCGACGTGCGTGGCCGACTGGGAACGCAGGTAGTACGTCGTCTTCAGCCCGTAGCGCCACGCCGAGCGGTACAGCTCGTCGAGCGCCTTGCCGGACGGAGCCGACATGTAGAGGTTGAGCGACTGCGCCTGGTCGAGCCACTTCTGCCGGCGCGACGCGGCCTTGATCAGCCACAGCGGGTCCATCTCGAACGCCGTCGCGTACAGCTCCTGCAGGTCGGCCGGCACCCGGTCGATCTGGGACAGGATGCCGTCGTGGTACTTCAGGTCCGACACCATCACGGAGTCCCACAACCCGCGCGCCTTCAGGTCGGCGACGAGGTACGGGTTGGCGACGGTGAACTCACCGGACATGTTCGACTTCACGAACAGGTTGCGGTAGATCGGCTCGATCGACTGGCTTACGCCGCAGATGTTGGAGATCGTCGCGGTCGGGGCGATCGCCAGCACGTTCGAGTTGCGCATGCCGTCGCGGAGCACCTTGGCCGCGCAGTACGTCCCAATCGAGTTGCTTGCCGGTGTCAACGGTCAGGTCGCCGTTGCGGGCCTGGCGGAGCAGCTCGAGCGAGTCGATCGGCAGGATGCCCTGGCTCCACAGGGATCCGTCGTACGTCTGGTAGCGGCCGCGCTCGGCGGCGAGGTCGGTCGACGCCTCGATCGCGTGGTAGCTGATCTGCTCCATCGAGCTGTCGGCGAACGCGACGGCGGCGTCGGAGCTGTACGGGATGCGCAGCGCGAAGAGCGCGTCGGCGAAGCCCATCAGGCCGAGGCCGACCGGGCGGTGCCGCTGGTTCGCGCGCTCCGACTCCGGCGTGGTGTAGAAGTTCACGTCGATCACGTTGTCGAGCATCCGGACGGCCGTCTTCACGGTGTCGCGGAGCAGCTCGGCGTCGAGTCCGTCGGCGGTCAGGTGCGCGACCAGGTTGACCGAGCCCAGGTTGCAGACGGCGGTCTCGTCGACGGTGGTGTTCAGGGTGATCTCGGTGCACAGGTTCGACGAGTGGACCACGCCGTCGTGCTGCTGCGGCGAGCGCAGGTTGCAGGCGTCCTTGAAGGTGATCCACGGGTGACCGGTCTCGAACAGCACGGTCAGCATCCGGCGCCACAGGTCGACCGCCTTGACCCGGCGGAACACCCGGATCTCACCGCGATCCGCTGCCTGCCTCGTAGTTCTCGTACGCCGTCTTGAAGGCATCGCCGTACAGGTCATGCAGGTCCGGGACCTCGTCGGGCGAGAACAGCGTCCAGTCGCCGCCGGCCTCGACCCGCTGCAGGAACAGGTCGGGCACCCAGTTGGCCGTGTTCATGTCGTGCGTACGGCGGCGCTCGTCACCGGTGTTCTTGCGGAGGTCGAGGAACTCCTCGATGTCCATGTGCCAGGTCTCGAGGTACGCGCAGACCGCGCCCTTGCGCTTGCCACCCTGGTTGACCGCGACGGCAGTGTCGTTCGCGATCTTCAGGAACGGTACGACGCCCTGCGACTCGCCGTTGGTGCCGCGGATCTTGGCGCCGATGCCGCGGACCGGGGTCCAGTCGTTGCCGAGACCACCGGAGTACTTGGCGAGCAGCGCGTTGTTCCGGATGCCCGCGAAGATGCCGGACAGGTCGTCGTCGACCGTGGTCAGGAAGCAGGAGCTCAGCTGCGGACGCGTCGTACCGGAGTTGAACAGGGTCGGCGTGCTCGACATGAACCGCATCGAGCTGAGCAGCTCGTAGAACTCGATCGCGCGGTCCTCGCGGTTCTCTTCCTTGAGCGAGATGCCCATGGCGACGCGGAGGAAGAAGGCCTGCGGCAGCTCGAACCGGACCTTGTCGATGTGCAGCAGGTAGCGGTCGTACAGGGTCTGCAGGCCGAGGAACGCGAAGTCGAGATCGCGCTCGGGCTTGATCGCCGCGGCCAGCTTGGCCAGGTCGAAGGTGGCCAGCTCGGGGTCGAGCAACCCGGCGTCGATCCCGGTCTGGATGTAGAGCGGGAAGTAGTCGACGTACGCCGTGGCCATGTCGGCCTGGCTCGCCTGGCGCGGCTCACCGTGCACCCGGCCGAGCGTCTCGCGACGGATCTGGTCGAGCAGCAGCCGGGACGCGGCGTAGCTGTACTGCGGTTCGGTCTCCACGTAGCCGCGGGCCGCCATCACCAGGGCGAGTTCGACCTCGTGCTGGGCGATGCCGTCGTAGCAGGAGCCCAGCGTCTCGTTGAGGATCAGTTCGGCGTCGACGGAGTCGAGGCCGGCTGCCGCCTCGGCGACGATGACGCGGAGCCGCTCGATGTCCAGCGGGGCGGTGCTGCCGTCGGCCGCGCGGACGTTGATGACCGGCTTGGTGCTCAGCTCTTCAGCGGTGTCGGGGGTGCGCGCCTTGGTGCGCTCCTCGCGGTACAGCACGTAGGCGCGGGCGACCTGGTGCTCACCGGCCCGCATCAGGGCGAGCTCGACCTGGTCCTGGATGTCCTCGACCTGCACGCTGCGCCGCGCGTCACCGCGGCTGGTGAGTGCGGCGACGACCTTGGTGGTCAGGTCGGCGATGAGGTCGCGAACCCGATGGCTGTTGCCGGCCTCGGTGCCCTCGACGGCCAGGAAGGCCTTGCTGACGGCGACCGAGATCTTGGTGGCGTCGAAGGCAGTGCTGCTGCCGTCACGCCGTACGACGGTCAGCTGGTTCGGTGCCTGATCCGCGTGGCCCGGCTGGGCTGCGGTCTGGGCTGCGGTCTGGGAAAGGGTTGTCACAAGCGCTCTCTCCACGCGAGTCTCTTGACGACCGGGACCCTGCGGCGTGCGCGCATGACGGGACAGCACAGATCTGCACAAAGCCTGTTGCCTTTGTGCTGTCTGCTGTCACGCCCTGCGGCCCGCCCTCGAGGCCTCGGACAGCGTGCACCGGCGGCACACGCACCGGCGACAGGTATTCGGGCTCACGGGACACGTTCCCCGCTTACCGCTGCGGGGCAGCCCCGGATTTCCACCGGATTCCCCTGTTGCCAGTAGTAGGGACCTTAACCCCGGCACCACCACATCTAGTGCCACGACGCGCCGTGTCCAGCACATCTTGTGGAATAGATCTCGTCCCGGTGTCATGTCAAGATTGCTGCAACGGCTCCGACCCAGTACTGAGAGTCGCCAGCGAGGCGGCAGTCACGCCCTGGGAGGAACTGGTATGAGTGATCTGCAGGATCAGGTTCAAGCGGTCATCGACGGCCTGGTCGAGTCGGGTGCCGAGAACGGAATTCAGGCCGCGGTCTACCACCGCGGCGAGCCGATCGTGGACGCGGTCGCGGGTATCGCGGACCCGCGCACAGGTCGGCTGGTCGAGTCGGACACGCTGTTCTACGCGGCCTCGGCGGTCAAGGGCGTTGCGGCGACAGTCGTGCATGTGTTGGTCGAGCAAGGTGTCTTCGGCTACGACACCTTGGTGGCCGATCTCTGGCCCGAGTTCGGTGCCTATGGCAAGGAGAAAGCGACTGTCCGGCACGTTCTGACCCACTCGGCCGGAGTTCCGGGCGTACCGGCTGAGCTGACGGTGGATCAACTGTGCGACTGGGACGGGATGTGCGAGCTGATCGCAGGCCTCGAGCCGTGGTGGACGCCGGGGGAGCGGGTCGGTTATCACGCCGTCACCTTCGGGTTCCTCGTCGGCGAGGTTATCCGGCGGGCGACCGGGAAGCCGATCTCGCAGGTGCTGGCTGAGGGGATCGGTGCGTGGCTGGAGGTCGCCGATGAGCTGTTCTTCGGCGTACCGGCGGATGCGCTGGATCGGGTGGCGCACTTCGAGGACGACCCAGAGGGAACGGCGATGTTTGCTTCGTTGCCGCCGGACTTCCCGTTGTTCAAGGCTGCGCCGCGGAGCTTGTTCCCGAATGCCGCCTATGCCAACAACGTCGACCTGCTGACGTCGGACGTCCCTGCCGGGGGAGTGGTGAGTGCTCGGGCGATGGCGCGCATGTACGCAGCCCTGCTCGGCGACGTCGGATCGGCGGCTGGGTGCGCGGCGGCCGGCCGGTTGGTGAGTCCGGAGCGACTGCGGGAGATCACGACGCTGTCGACCACCGGCAACGACGAGATGACCGGCGGCCCGGCGCAGTACGGACTGGGCTACACGGTCGGGCAGGTCGGCGGCCGGGCGGTTCCGAAGAGTGTCTTCGGTCATGTCGGCGTCGGTGGTGGGGCCGCCTACGCGGACACCGCCACCGGGATCTCGGTCGCGGTCACCAAGAACCGCTTCAACCCGGTCGAACTGAACGCCTTCGACGCAGTCTGGGACCTGGCCACCAGAGCCCTCTCCTGAGCGGTGGTTTGGAGATGCGGACCCTGGCGGCCAGGCGTCTGCCGTGCCGGACCGACCCGCGCGCCTCAGGCGGGTCGGCCGGCAGGTCACCCCTTGGTTGGTCCGGCGCCTGACCAGGGCGGTTCGGGCCGGGGTGAGATCGGGTTAGGCGGCTAGGGCGTGGAGGTCTTGGAGGGTCATGATTTCGGAGCCGTGGTGGATGAGTTCTCGGTTGAGGCGTAGGACGACGTGGCCGAAGGGTTCGACGGCATCGAGCTCGGTGGCCTGGCTGAGGCCGACCGTCATCGCTTGTTCCTCGTCGAGCCCCGCGATCGAGTCCTGCCAGGCGTCGACCCAGTGCCCGAGCCACGCCACCGCGTCCTGCGCATTGCCGTGCAGGGTGATGTCGGCGCGCCCTTGTTTGCTGGCGCCGAAGGTCCACTCCCAGCGCTCGAAGAACGTCTCGGTCAGGTGGGCGATCAGCCAGGCGATGGTCCGCGGCCCGCGATGATCCGGCTCGTCCGGCCACTGGGCGACCCACTCGCCGGACCCGAGCGATCTGAACCGCCCGGCGTACTGACGCCGGACCACGGTCAGCGCCTCGCTGCTCGGACGCCAGAAGTACTGCTCGTCGGTCAATGCGGCGAGTCGCCCGGACAGCACCATCCAGCTGAAGCCGAGCTGCCCACGCACCATCGCCATCGCGGATGGTCGCTGCAGGATGTCCCAGTCGAACGGCTCCGGCATCACAGTCCCTCACACTCCCCGTTTGATCGCGCCTCGAACATATGTTCGAATTGAACCTCGGTCGATCGAGGAAAGTCAACTCAGGGAGTGTGTCGGTGCTGGCATCGAAGGGAGTGGTCTGCTAACTGGGCTTGGGTGCTGCCGGGACTGGTCTGCTGGGTGGTTCGATCCTGGTATCCGCGGCGGGGCTGGCGAAGCGGCGTTCGAGGAGGGTGAAGGCGTCGATGAGTTCGGGGGCCTCGTAGACGCGGTTGCGGCGGGCGTCGGTGACTTCGCGGAGTACGCCGGCGGTCGTCAGCCGGGTGAGGGCCTGGTTGGCGGCCTGCTGGGACCGATCGATCAACCGGGCTGCTGCGGCGAGGGTGAGAACAGGGGCCGCGGGCAACGTGTTGATCAGGAGGTCGGCGGCGGAGCCGGCCCGGACGGGGGCTGCTCGTTCGCGCCAGGCGGACTTGAGTTCCGAGGCGGTCCGTTCGAAGCGGGCTGCCTCGGCGGTCGCGTGACTGCACGCGATGGCGAACATGAGTAGCCAGCGATTGGCCGCAGTACGGGCTCGTTGGTTTGTTGCCTTTCCTGTGTACCTGAAGGCAGTGAGAGCTTCGACGTACTGCGTGGCGTGCGTCGCCAGTGAGAGTGAGACCGGCGGGACAGTTCGCTCGACCAGGCCTTCGGCGCGGAGGATGAGGTGGATCAGGGCGCGGCCGGTACGACCGTTGCCGTCGGCAAAGGGATGGATCGTCTCGAACTGGGCGTGGGCGATCCCGGCTTTCGCCAGCACTGGCAGGCGGGACTCGCGGACGAACGCCATCAGGTCCGCGAGTAGTTCCGGAACGAGTTGCGCGGGCGGCGGAACGTAGTACGCCTCGGCGGGGGAGCGGCCGCCGATCCAGTTCTGCAGGAAACGCACCTCACCGCCGTACTCCGGCGTCGGCGAGTGCGCCATCAATCGCCGATGTGCCTCGAGCAGATGCTCCACCTCGAGCTTGTCGCCGGTCTCGACGGACTCGGTCACCCAGGTCATCGCATCCACGGCGCCCAGTACTTCGTCCGCCGTGACATCGTGATGCCGCTCGCTGTCCCGGAGCGCCTCGGCCTTGAGCAACCGCCGCGCCCCGACCACGAGCCCCTCGATCTGCGACGACCCGACCGCCTCGGCGCGCAACAACAATCGCGCCAGCGCCTCGCTGTTGGTCAGTACCGCGGCCGTCGCATCCAGCCGCGCGAGATCCCCGGCCGCATCCTCTAACGCGGCCAGCACCTCGTCGTCGAGATCGAACTCCCGCCCCACCAGAGGGTCCGGGAAGTACAACTCGTATGACCCGCCCAGCCGCTCAGCCCGGGTGAACCCATCCGGATGCCCCGGCCACCGATGCAACTCCACCCGAGCCATACCTCCGAGTGTGCCTTATTCAAGGTTAATAGACAACCTTGAATAAAAGCTGGCCTGGCGGTCCGGAAGACTGACGGCTTCCGAGAGAGGGAGGCAGCGCGTGGGACTGGATGCGGATGTACTGCGGATGGTGGCGGCCAATGAGGCCGATTGGGATGCGCGGGCGGCGTTGCATGCGGCGAGTGCGTTCTACGATCGGCCGGCGGAGTTCTGGTTCGCCGACTACGAGTGGGAAGACCTCGGCGAGCTGGACGGACGGGACGTCGTACATCTGCAGTGCCATCTGGGGACCGAGACGGTGGCGTTTGCCCGGCGCGGGGCGCGCACGGTGGGGCTCGATTTGTCGGCGAAGTCCCTGGACGAGGCTCGGCGGATTGCGGCGAAGGCTGAGGTGGACGTCGAGTATGTGCATGCCAATGTGTACGACGCGCCTACGGCCTTGCGGGGAAGGAAGTTCGACGTTGTCTACACCGGCAAGGGCGCGCTCTGCTATCTGCCGGATCTGACGGCGTGGGCTGAGGTTGTGCGCGAGCTGTTGAAGCCTGGAGGGTCGCTGTATGTCGTCGAGTTCCATCCGCTGCTGAATGCGCTCGGGCCGATGGCGTTGCCTGGCGATACCGGCGAGCTGATCATTCGCAAGGACTACCTCGAAGGGCGTGGGTCGATCGCGCACGACTCGACCGTGACCTATACCGGTGACCAGGTCCCGGGCGGCAACGCAGCTACGAATGGATGCACGGCCTCGGCGAACTCGTCACCACGCTGGCCGCGAGCGGGTTCCAGATCACGAGTTTGCGGGAGTCCGAAGTACTGCAATGGCCGCGCTGGCCTTCGATGGAGCAAACCGCCGAGGGTTGGTACCGCCTCCCCGACGACGCCCCGCGGATCCCCGTCCTCTTCGCTCTCAAGGCGACAGTAGCCGGTGCTGTTGTGTGATGCGCTAGTTGAATCAGGCAACTATTCGGACTGGTTGCTGACGGCATCCGTCGAGTTATTGACAAGGCGAATACGGTGACATAACGTGAAATTTCAGTAACGAATTGTGATCGGCGTATCGCGGCCTCTCTGGACTGCCGCCGGTCGAACGGGGTGCGAACGCCATCAACTCGCGGCGGGAGTGGGATTTCCTGTCGGTGGCGGCCTCCCGATGTCCTGTTGCCGGCCCCTGTCCGGCCCCTTGAGACGTCGTCCGTGTAGCAACGGACCCTCCTTCGCGATGACCGTCCAGCCGGGCGCTCTGTCCTGCCTGCTGGATCAAGTGGCATGTCGATGGACTTGAGGGTGAGTCGATGATGACGTTTTCCAGATACGGGCCGGCTCGAGGTCGCTGGCAACTGAGCGTGCTGGCGGTCGCGGCGGCGGTCGCGGTATCCGCAGGCGGCCTGCTGGCCACCGGACGAGACTGCTCAGGCGGCGGCGGTGGTGGTGCCGCTGGGTACCGCCAGGAGTTTCGTGGTCCTCGCAGGGGCGGGGATCACCAACACCGGTCCGACCACACTGAACGGCGACATCGGCAGCTTCCCCAACCCGGCGATCACCGGAACCGGGACGATGACGATCACCGGTACGAACCATGCCGGGGACAGCGTGACGCAAGGTGCCAAGGATGACCTGGTCACGGCCTACAACGTCGCGGCCGGAGAGTCGCCGCCGTCACCGATCACCGACGATCTAGGTGGCAAGACCCTGACCCAGGGGGTCTACAACTCCGCGTCTTCGATCGGGCTGACCGGGACTCTCACCCTGGATGCCGAGGGTGACGCGGGGGCGGTCTTCGTCTTCCAGGCGGGCTCGACGCTCACCACGGCCTCCAGCAGCCGGGTCCTGCTGACCAACGGTGCCCGGTCCTGCAACGTGTTCTGGCAGATCGGCAGTTCCGCGACGATCGGCACCGCCACCAGTTTCCGCGGCACCATCCTGGCGTTGACATCGATCACCATGCAGACCGGGGCCACCTCGATCGGCCGGATGCTGGCCCGCAACGGCGCCGTCACCCTCGACACCAACACCATCACCAGACCAAGCTGCAGCCCCACCCCGCCGACCACACCACCCACCACGCCGCCGACGACACCGCCCACAACACCGCCGACCACGCCGCCGACGACTCCGCCCACCACGCCACCCACCACGCCGCCGACGACTCCACCCACTACGCCGCCGACGACCCCGCCCACGACTCCGCCGACGACGCCGCCCACGACGCCGCCGACGACACCGCCGACGACTCCGCCGACGACACCGCCCACGACGCCGCCCACGACGCCGCCGACGACACCGCCGACGACACCGCCCGACCACACCGCCGACGACTCCCCCGACCACGCCGCCGACGACACCGCCGACGACACCGCCCACCACGCCGCCGACTTCGCCCAGACCTCCGCAGGTCAGCGAGACGCCACGGGGGCCTGTCGGTACAGGGGATGCGTCCGGTTGGTCGATCTGGCTGATCGAGCCTCCAGCCGTCACGTGGTTCGGCTGGACAACGCCGGTCACGCCATGAGGACCGGCGCAGCGGCCCTGCTCGTAGTGGCGACTCTCGTCGTGGCCGGCTGCAGTAGTGAGTCGGGCACGGGGCCGACTCACGCCGGCCCGATGCCGGCTGACGCCGTACCGAGCGGGACCGCTGCGCCCACCACCGTCGCCGGGCCCACGCCGAACGCGCTCGCCAGCACCCCGGCTACAGCCCGGCGCACGACCACCGAACACCAGCCCACCCCAGAACTCCGCTCGGAGTCTCCCGACCGGCCCGACCTGGACACTACCCCCCGGCCAGGGACGCCGGCCGGTCGGCTCCGATGCGGAGGTCCACCCCGATCCGGGTCGCCATCCCCGCGATCGGGGTGGACTCCGGCCTGATCCGCCTCGGTCTCAAAACCAACGGCGGACTGCAGGTGCCGCCGAACGGATTCCCGGCCGGCTGGTTCACCGGCGCGCCCACCCCAGGAGAGAAGGGCCCGGCCGTCATCGTCGGCCATGTCCGCTGGTCCGGCCGGCCAGGCGTCTTCGCCAGACTGCGCGGACTGCGGACAGGCGACACGATCACCGTGACCCGCCAAGATCGCTCCGCGGCGGTATTCCAGGTGGTCCGCGTCAAGCAGTATCCCAAGACCACCTTCCCCAGCGCAGCCGTGTACGGCGATCTCGACCATGCGGGATTGCGGCTGATCACCTGCGGCGGACTCGACTTCATCTCCGGAAAGTTCGAAGCCAACCTCGTCGTCTTCGCCGACCTGATGGCCTGAGCCACCTGCACCCTGTGGCGGAGAGACTGGTTGTCCGGCGCAAAGAGGAGGCGGTCTGTGGGACTGGATGCGGATGTACTGCGGATGGTGGCGGCCAATGAGGCTGATTGGGATGCGCGGGCGGCGTTGCATGCGGCTAGCGAGTTCTACGCGAAGCCGGCGGAGTTCTGGTTCGCCGACTACGAGTGGGAAGACCTCGGCGAGCTGGAGGGGCGGGACTTAGTACATCTGCAGTGCCACCTGGGGACCGAGACGGTCGCGTTCGCCAGGCGCGGGGCCAGGACCGTGGGGCTTGATCTGTCGGCGAAGTCGCTGGAGGAGGCTCGGCGGATCGCGGCAGAGGCAGACGCGAAGGTCGAGTATGTACATGCCAACGTGTACGACGCCCCCACGGCCTTGCAGGGAAGGCAGTTCGACGTCGTCTACACCGGCAAGGGCGCGCTCTGCTATCTACCGGACCTGAAGGCTTGGGCCGAGGTGGTCAAGCAGCTTCTCAAGCCAGGTGGATCGCTGTACGTCGTCGAGTTCCACCCGCTGCTGAACGCGCTCGGGCCGATGGCGCTGCCTGGCGATACCGGGAACTGATCATTCGCAAGGACTACCTCGAAGGGCGTGGGTCGATCGCGCACGACTCGACCGTGACCTACACCGGTGACCAGGTCCCGGGTCGGCAACGCAGCTACGAGTGGATGCACGGCCTCGGCGAACTCGTCACCACCCTCGCCACCTCCGGCTTTCAGATCACGAGCCTCCGAGAGTCCGAAGTACTGCAATGGCCGCGCTGGCCTTCCATGGAGCAAACCGCCGAAGGCTGGTACCAGCTACCTGCCGATGCTCCGCGGATCCCACTTCTCTTCGCGCTCAAGGCGAAGCGAGCCGACTGACCGCGCTACCGGTCGGGAACGACAATCTCCCGACCGGTACAACCCACCTCGCCCAGATTGCCAACGACTGAGGCAGCGGCTGGCCGGCCTCGGCGGCTCGGGCGGTGATCTCCTCGAGGGCATCGAGGAACGCATTCCATTGCTTCTGCCGTCCACCCGTCATCGTCCGGTCGGCCCGGTTGCCGGAACTTTCGCTGGGTCGTAGTTCCTTGAGATAGACAAGCCAGGGCTTGTCGCTCTGCGCGGCTTGATGCAGGTCGGGGAAGAAGTAGGGCCCCAACATCGGATACCCGATCACCGCCGCCAGCAGAACCATTCCGGCCCGGTACGGCGGAACGGTGCCGGTCAGGTCGGGGACCGGATCCAGGTCGGGACGCCGGCCGGCCGACAGATCATCCGGCCGGGAAGTCGCGATCAGCAGCCCGTAGCTGTTGGCCAGCCGCTTCACCGACCGCGGCCCGGAGACCAGCGGCGGACCGAGCAGATTGATCAGCTCGAACTCCTCAGGCGTCAGCGCCAGCGGATCGTACCGATCAATCACCCTCGAGTTCAGATCGATCACCTTGCTCGGCTGCCCGGGAGTTCCCGCGGGCGTAGTTGTCGCGGACGGCGCTCCGCCGACCATCGCCATCGCGTCGGTCAGCGGCACGCCCTCGATCGACGCCGCGGTTGCCACCGCTGCCACGCGATCCATGCCGGTACTCGTCAGCGAATGCACCATCCCGATCAGCGCCGCGTTCGGCATCCGGCCGGCCGCGGACTCCGGATTCGGGGACGCGCGCAGCCCGACCAGGTCGTAGATCAGCCGGCGGTAACCGGACTGTCCCATCGGTGGCAGGGTCAGAACGATCTGGAAGATCTTCTCCAGGTACTGCGCGGGCGTGGATGCCCATAACTCGTCTTCGTCAGACTTCGCGCCGTCGGTCGCGAACAGCTCCTCGTAGTGGCTGGTCAGGGACCGCAGCAACCATCGTGGGTCGACGGCGACCACCACCACGAAGAGCCGGACGGCGAGCAGCAGGTGCACCGCCTCCAGCACCTCGACGACTCGGTCGGGCGGGCAGCGGTCGAGGTCGTCGATGTAGACCACGATCCGGTCGATCGCGGGCAACTCATCACCGGCCGCATCCTCCACCGGTACGTCGTCCGGCGTCTGGTCGGGCCGCAGCAACTCCGCCATTCGCTCGAAGTCCTGCCGGATCTGCGTCATCAGCCCGAGGCGTTCCCGGTACGACGCGGCGCCCGCCCGCTCTTGTACGACGCCCGCCAGCTGACCGGCCGACGTGAGGTTCTGCAACCGCGCCCGCAGCTCCTCGACCTCAGCGGCCGCAACCGCCTCGGCCGTCTCCAACCGTCGCTGCTGCGCATCCCGAACTCGCTGAACCGTCTGCCAAGCAGATCCGAGTGCATCTCTGGCCGGCTTGGCCCGCTCCCAGCCGTTCCTGATCGCCCCGGCCGCCAGCACGATCACGGCGACCGGCGGCAACGCGGCGAACCAGCGCACCACGCCCGGTCCCCAGATCACCAGACCGACCGCGAGCAGAGCAGCCATCAGCGAGACCAGCCACACGCGCTTCGGGACAAAGCCGCATCACCGCGCCGAACGAATGCAGACTCGGCCGCAGGACGGGCGACGTAGTACCGAACTTCTTGTACTGCTCCTCAGCGTCCTTACCAAGCAGGATCCGAAGATCCTGTTGGGTCGCCGGCGTCAGACTTGCCCAGCTCCCGGAACCCGCCGCCGACACTCGTTGCAAAGCGGCGAGCCGGTCACTCGCGGCCTCGTACTGTTCTCGCAGGCCACGCGACTGGACAAGTTCGCTCGCCAGCCGCGATCGCTGCCTTTGCTCGCGGGCCGGATCCCCGGTGTCGTCGCTCAGCTGCGCGAACAACTCCGCGACCAGGCTCGCCCACAGATCAGCCTCGGCATAGTGCCAGGCGTTGAACCGCACCTGCCGGACCTGGCCGTGCGCGATCGGATCGGAAGGCCCCGCGGCCAGAGCGCGTTCGCCGACCTCTTTCTGCAACATCTCCAGGAAGGTGCTCTTGCCGTCACCCCACTGCCCGAACACCCCCACAGCAAGGGGCGGTCGCGCGGACCGTGCGGTGATCAGGTCCGCCAGGGCGGCCGCGTCGTGCTGACGCCCCAGCAGATCGACCTGGCCACCCGTGTCAGACAGATAGCGCGGCACCCGCGGCACCGCGCGTTCCCAGACGAGATCCCAGACCAGTACTTCGCCCTGTGCGGTCCCGGCGGCCAGGACCGCCTGACCGTTCAGCCGCCCCCACGAGCTCCACCGCACCCGCTGACCGAGCTTGACCTGGTGCGCCGAGAGCGTCTCCGGATCACAGAACCAGACGCTGCCCTCCTCATCGCCGACCATCAGAACCGGCCCGTTGTCGGACTGTCCCCATTCCGCCCAGGAGTTGGGCGCGAAAAGGCCGGTCAACTGGAGCGTGGAGTACTGGTCGGTCTGCTGGTGGTAGAAGTTCACCACGGCGTTCATGTCACCGAATGCGAGGGTGGGAACGCCCCTGACCTCTCCCCACACTCCCCATACCGGGGCCCACTGAACAAAACCCTCCGGCCCGAGGTCTGCCGAGCCGGCTCCGGCCGAGCCGGCTCCGGCTGGGTCGCGCAGGATGGCCGCCGGCCAGGTCTGCAGCACACGCTCTGCCGTGCAGATGGTCAGGATCGGCTGCCCGGCCACGGTTCCCCAGGAGCCCCAGGCAACTTTGTACTTTTCGGAGTTGGTCTGGATCGCACCGCGTTCGGTATGGGTCCGCGGATCCCACAGCCGCACCCAACCGGTTTCGTCGCCGGTGGCAAGGACCGGCTCGCCGTCGATCTCGCCCCACGCGCCCCACAGGATGGGGTCGCCCGAGACATTCTCGAACGGCACCAGGCCATCGAAATCGGCGTACCAGAGGAACAGTCCCGGCGCGTTGCTGTCGGACCGAAGGCCGCCACCGGCGAGGACTTGCCGGCCGTCGATCTCGCCCCAGGCCCCCCAGTCCAGGCGTTGCCATGGCCGGCCGGATGCTCCTGCGGAATCGCTCGCCCGGTCCGCTGTGAGTGCGGTCCAGCCCCAGCGACCGCGGGGCGTATCCGGTCGGCAGAAGTAGCCGGTGCCGCCATCGGCCGCAGCGAGGATCGCCGTACCCGGGCCGCCGCTCCATCCGCCCCACGTCATCGAGCTCCGCCTGCTCTCGACCAGGTCACGGAGGCTCGAGCGCCGAGCCTGGGATTCGGGGTGGTTGGGGATCCGCGGCAGCGGAGTCTCGTGCGGGATCAGCTTCGGGACGAGGGCTGGCCTGGCCGGCGTGGTGGGGGTCTCCGACATCCTCAGATGGTGACAGGTGTGAGGAGCTCTTCGCAGAGTTCGACGAGTTGGGAGCGGAGTGGGCGGGCGCGGTCGGCGAAGGTGCGTTGGGCTGCGGCGTAGGTGCGCTTTGCCGGCGGGGGTTTCTATTTCGATGGGGGAGTAGCCCAGGGCCTTGAAGTCGTAGGGGGAGGCGCGCATGTCGAGGGTGCGGATGTCTCGGGCTAGTTCGAAGCAGTCGAGGAGTAGGGAGCTGGGGGTGAAGGGCATGAGTTTGGTTGCCCACTTGTAGAGGTCCATGTTGGCGTGGAGGCAGCCGCCCTGTTCCAGTTGGGGTTGGGCTTCGCGGGTGGGTTGGAGGACGTTCAGCCCGCGGGCGGGTGGGGTGAAGAAGCGGAAGGCGTCGTAGTGGGAGCAGGCGATCTTGTGGGATTCGACGACCTGGTCGGTGCCGTCGGCGCCTAGGCGAAGGGGCCAGGAGTGGCGGGTTTCTTGGGTGCGGTAGACCATCGCCCATTCGTGCAGGCCGAAGCAGCCGAACTGGGGTTGCCGGGAGGCCGTTGCCGAGAGCAACTGGTGGATCCAGGCGATGGAGTCCGCCCGGCGCGCGATCTCGGAAGGATCCAGGGATGCCGCGCCCTCGGAGTACAGGTAGCCCTTTTTTGTTCCGTACTGCGTGGCGCCGCGTAACCCGATGCCGGGGCCGGGGTGCCAGACGCGGAGCTGGTTCGGGCGGGTCGGGTAGTAGGTGAAGAGGAAGTCCTCGACCGGGTGCTTCTCGCGGCGTTGCTTGCGGGCCAGGTGATCGGCGAGCAGCGCGTCGACGCGTGCGAAGTGGGCCGCCTGCAGCGGTTCCCACTCGGCCGGTTCGAGAACGTTCACAGGTCCAAGGTGAACGCGTACAGGTCGACTCCGGGGCGC
Organism: uncultured Actinomycetota bacterium; assembly: GCA_963740725.1. Classification (GTDB taxonomy): domain Bacteria; phylum Actinomycetota; class Actinomycetes; order Propionibacteriales; family Kribbellaceae; genus Kribbella. The sequence goes on along the minus strand of CAVUFT010000001.1, from coordinate 268,420 downwards.
GGGGACCAGTCGCGCTCGGGGAGCCGGGTGAAGCCGAGGCGTCCGTAGATCCGGTGGGCGGTGGTCATGGCCTGCGCGCTGCTCATCACGACGCGGCGGAAACCGAGGTCGCGGGAGCGCTGGATGCAGTGCTCGGTCAGCAGCGTCCCGATGCCGAGACCGCGGGCAGCGGACGAGACGCCGAGCATCCGGAACTCGCCCTCGTCATCGCGGCCGATCTCGCGGTAGACCGAGCCGACCGGACAGAAAGTGACCGTCCCTAAGAGTTCTGTGGCGTTGGCCGCGACCCAGAGTTCGGCCTTGGCGGCCCGATCGGCAGCGGCGGCCAAGGTCAGCCCGTAGTCGGAGCCGGCCGGGATGAAGCCGTCGCTCGCGTACGCCGCCGCGGTGAGCTCGCCGACGGCGTCGTACTCGGAGGCAAGCGACAGCCGGATGGCCGGGAAAGGTTCTGTTGTCACCGGATAACTGTCTCACCCCGGCCCGGCGGTAGGCTCGGGCCATTCATTCCCGGAACACCGCGAAGGCCATATCCCGTGCGTATCGCCAGATTCTCCGTCGACGACGAGCCGAAGTACGGCGTCGTCGAGACCGATGACCCCGAGGGGCTCACCGGCACTGTCGCCGTCCTCGACTCGGACCCGCTCTACCGGCCCGTCCAGTTCACCGGCGAGCAGCTGCAACTGGCGGACGTCCGGCTGCTCGCCCCGGTGATCCCGCGCAGCAAGGTGGTCTGCGTCGGGCGCAACTACGCCGCGCATGCGGCGGAGCTCGGCAACGAGGTGCCGAAGGAGCCGCTGATCTTCCTCAAGCCGAACACCAGCGTGATCGGCCCGCGGGACGGCATCGTCTACCCCGAGCAGACCAACGACCTGCACTTCGAGGGCGAGCTGGCGATCGTGATCGGCCGGATCTGCCGCGACCTGCCGAAGGAGCGCGTGCACGAGGTGATCTTCGGCTACACCGTCGCCAACGACGTGACCGCGCGCGACCTGCAGAAGAGCGACGGCCAGTGGGCCCGCGCCAAGGGGTACGACACGTTCTGCCCGCTCGGCCCGTGGATCAGCACCGAGCTGGACGTCGCCGACCTGCGCGTCACCACCACGGTGAACGGCGAGCCGAAGCAGGACGGCCGGACCTCGCAGTTCATCTTCGACATCCCCGAGGTGCTGGCCTACATCACCTCGTTCACCACGTTGCTTCCTGGCGACGTGGTGCTCACCGGCACCCCTGCGGGTGTCGGCCCGATGCTGCCCGGCGACGAGGTCGCGGTCAGCATCGAAGGTCTCGGAACTCTGACGAACAAGGTGATCGTGCGTGACTGACAAGCCTGCCCCGACCGACGATGACGTTCTCGACGGCCTGGAGCCGAGCCAGGTGCGCGTGCGCTTCCCACCGTCGCCCACCGGGCTGCTGACGGTCGGCAACATCCGCAGCGCGCTGTTCAACTGGGCCTTCGCCCGGCACTACGGCGGCAAGCTCGTCCTGCGGATCGAGGACACCGACAAGTCCCGGAACACCCCGGAGGCCTTGCAGTACACGCTGGACTCGCTGAGCTGGCTCGGCCTGAACTGGGACGAAGGCCCGGAGGTCGGCGGCGAATTCGGACCGTACCTGCAGTCCGAGCGGATGGACCTGTACGCCGATGTCGTGGCGAAGCTCCTGGCCGCCGGGAAGGCGTACCACTGCTACTGCTCGCAGGAGGAGCTCGACCAGCGGCGCGAAGCCGCTCGCACTGCCGGGCAGCACAGCGGGTACGACGGACATTGCCGGGCACTCACGCCGGAGCAGGTGCAGGCCTACGTCGACGAGGGCCGGCGTCCCGTCGTACGGCTGCGGATGCCGGACCGCCCGATCACCTTCGACGACCTGGTCCGCGGCGAGATCACCTTCCTGCCGGAGAACCTGGGTGACTACGTCCTGGTCCGGGCGAACGGCTACCCGCTCTACCCGCTGGTGAACCCGGTCGACGACGCGCTGATGGAGATCACCCACGTACTCCGTGGCGAGGACCTGCTGCCGTCGACGCCCCGGCAGATCGCGCTGTACGAGGCGCTGGCCGAGATCGGGATCGGTGGTGGCCGGACACCGAAGTTCGGGCACCTGCCGTTCGTGATGGGCGAGGGCAACAAGAAGCTGTCCAAGCGCGACCCGGGTGCGGGGCTCGGCGAGTACATGGAGCGCGGCTTCCTGCCCGAAGGCCTGCTGAACTACCTGGCCCTGCTGGGCTGGTCGATCGCCGACGACCGCGACGTCTTCACCATGGACGAGATGATCAAGGCGTTCGACATCCGCAAGGTGAACGCGAACGCGGCCCGGTTCGACCCGAAGAAGTGCGAGGCGATCAACGCCTCGCACATGCGGCTGCTCGAGCCGGCCGACTGGGCTCGGCGCGCGGTGCCGTTCCTGATCAAGGCAGGCGTGCTGCCGGCGGAGCCGTCGGAAGAGCAGCTCGCGTTGCTGACCGCGGCTGTCCCGCACGTGCAGGAGCGGATGAACACGTTCTCCGAGGCACCGGACATGCTCGGCTTCCTGTTCGTCGACGAGTCGGCGTTCTCGATCGACCCGGACGCGGCCGCGAAGGTGCTGACCGGCGACGCCGGCGCAGTACTGGAAGCCACCTCGAAGGCGCTCGCGGATGTGTCCGACTGGACCACCGAGGCGATCGAGGCCGCGCTGCGCGCGTCGCTGATCGAGGGGCTCGGGCTGAAGCCGAAGAACGCGTTCGGCCCGGTCCGGGTGGCGATCTCCGGGCGCCGGATCTCGCCGCCGCTGTTCGAGTCGCTCGAGCTGCTCGGCCGGGACCGTTCGCTGAGCCGGATCGCCGCGGCCCGGGCTGCGGTCGCCACGGACTGAACTGATGCCGTACGACGCTGTGCCGCGTCCCGGGTCTGATATCCGGGACGCGGGGCCGCAGCCGTATCACCGGCTGCTGCGGAACCAGGTCACCGAGTCGTGGACCGTGCTGGTCGGGGCGTTCACCGTCCTGGCCGGCTGGATGTGCGCCTCACTGATCATCCTGACCATCCAGCAGTCGATCCGGAAGGATCCGGCGGGAACCGTTTCCTGGCTCGGGCTGCTCGCGACGAACCTGTCGCTGATCGTGCTGATCCCGCTGAGCATGCTGGTCGCGGCCAAGCTGAACCGGCAGACGCCGGGGCTGCTGTCCTCGGTGGAGGGCCGGATTCGGTGGCGGCCGTTGGCCTGGTTCGCGGTGGCGGCAGTCGTTCTGGAGCTCGTGGCGTTGGCGGCCGTTGAGTTCGGTGGCGTGGACGTGCTGAACTCCGGGCACAGCGGGGTCGCGAAGGACGCCGCCGGGGTGATCGCGGTGACGTTGCTGACGTCGTCGCTGCAGGCCGCGGGGGAGGAGTACTTCTTCCGTGGCTATCTGATGCAGACCATCGGTGCGTTCGCTGCGGAATCCGTGGTTCTCGGTGCTGGTGACCGCGGTGATCTTCACGATGGCGCACGGGATCTGGCCGTGGCAGAGCCCGGCGTTGTTCCTCGATCGGTTCGCGTTCGGCGTGGTGGCCGGGCTGCTCGTCGTACGGACCGGTGGGTTGGAGGCGTCGATCGCGGCGCACGCGGCGAACAACGTGGTGACGTTCATCTATGCGGCGCTGACCGACAGTGTCGGGGACAGCCTGGGGGCCAAGGACGCACCCTGGTCGCTGGTCGTGCTCGACGTCGCGAAGTTCGTCGCGTTCGGCGTCGTGGCGGTGCTGCTGGCGCGCCGGATGAAGCTGCAGACGACCTGCGATCTGCCGCTTGTCTCGCCACCGGTCGGACCGGGGACGAGGCTGGTGTGACGGGAGTGACAACCGCTGAGGCCGACCCCGTTTTGGTGTCTGGCGCCATGCTCGGGTAGGCTCAGCGGGCCAGGTTGTGAGGGCGGAAACGCACTCCCAATCTCGGTGAAATGCCTTTGGGGTATGGGGTAATTGGCAGCCCGTCTGATTCTGGTTCAGTTAGTCTAGGTTCGAGTCCTAGTACCCCAGCGAGCGATTGGACCCGACCGGTGAAAATCGGTAGAGTTCTTCCTCGTTGCCCGGTCCGAAAAGACCGAGTGACAACCCTCTGGCCCCGTTGTGTAGCGGCCTAGCACGCCGCCCTCTCAAGGCGGTAGCGCGGGTTCGAATCCCGTCGGGGCTACCAGAGAAAGCGCCTCTCACCACCAGGTGAGAGGCGCTTGTTGTTTCTCCGTGCTACGGACGGTTGCGGCGGCGGACGGCGACGTACGTGATGGTTGCCACGACGGTATATGTGGCGGCCAGCAGGTAGCCGAGCGTGGCCTTGTCGGCTCCGCTCACCATCTGGAAGAAGAACGTGCTGCCGAAGGCGTTCAAGCTCGCATGCCACACGGCGACCGGAGTCCAGCGGCCGCCGCTCGCAGTGAAGACCAGCAGCATGACCATCGTGAACGCGGCATTGCCCACCGTTCCGATCGCCCAGGGCAGATCGCCACTGATCATCATCGGCAGATGCCAGCCGATCCGGATCGCCGACGCGATGACCCAGGCGACCAGGAGGCCATGGCGCCGCAACAGGATCGGCGCCATGAACGCCATCCAGCCGGCCTCCTCGCCGACCCCCACGAGAACCAGGAACACCACCATCGACGCAAGGGCGGTCGGCAGGTCTGCGAGTTGTTCCCAGGTGGGCAGCGGCGCGCCAAGTGCGTGGTTCACCAACACGTTGAAGAAGTGCAGTGCGATCGGCGCCAGCGCGGCGAGCACGTACCACTTGGGAGCCACCCGCCAGTTACGCAACTGGCGGCCCCAGGTGCGCAGCTCGGCGCGGCCCTGGCAGGCGGTGACGACCAGTGCCGCGAAGAACGGTCCGACCGGCCGGTTCTCGGGGTGGGACCCGAGCCCGAAGAAGGCCGTGATGTAGGGCGACCAGCCGAACAGACAGGCCAGCACGACGAAGCTGACGATCGGGTGGCGCTGCACGACCCCGATGGGTCCGCGCCTGCTGGGTGACGGGTTGTCCTCCCGCAGTACGGGGTCGGGTGGCCTGGTGCGAGTCGAGATGTTCATGACACTCCTTCCATACGCCTCCGTATGGAGGATTGACCATACGGTAGCGTATGGACATGGCAACTGGGAAGCGCTCGTCATTGACCGCGAACGACTGGACGGCGGCTGCGCTCGACGCGCTGGCCCGAGGGGGCCTGTCGGCGGTGGCGGTCGAGCCGCTGGCGAAGTCGCTCGGCACCACGAAAGGCAGCTTCTACTGGCATTTCGCCGATCGGAACGCGCTGATCGAGGCCGCGCTCGAGCGCTGGGAACACCGCGATACCGAACGCGTGATCGAGGCTACGGATCAGGCGGCCGATGTCGCCGGCCGGCTCCGCGGACTCCTCCGGCTGGTCTTCACCGCGGTCCTCGGGGACCCGGTGTCCGGCGCTGGTTCGGTCGAGCTCGCGCTCCAGGCGAGTGCGGCCGATCCGTTGGTGGCCCGCACGTTGGCAAGAGTGACGGAGCGCCGGCTGGGCTACCTCAACTCACTGTTCGCGGAGCTGGGCCTGTCCGAAGCCCGAGCCCGTGACCGCGCCCTGCTGGCGTACGCCGCTTTCCTGGGGCACGCCCAGTTGGCGCACTCGACGCCGGACCAGATTCCTACCGGGCGAGCCCTCGCGGCCCATGTCGACCAAGTCATCAAAACCCTGACTGCCACCAGTTGAAGCCTGGAAACACAAACAGCCCGTCGCTGTGGCGACGGGCTGTTCGTAGTACGGAGGACTACTCGGAGGCGCGGCGGAGGGCTTCGGAGAGGCGTTCGGCGGCGGCCATCACGGCGGGGGCGTGCATCCGGCCGGGCTGGCGGGAGAGGCGCTCGATCGGGCCGGAGACCGAGACCGCGGCGATCACCTTGCCGGAGGGGGAGCGGACCGGGGCGGAGACCGACGCGACGCCCTGCTCGCGTTCGCCGACCGAGTGGGCCCAGCCACGACGCCGTACGCCGGCCAGCGCCGCCGCGTTGAAGGTCGCGTTGTGGAGGCCGCGGTGCATCCGCTCCGGGTCCTCCCAGGCAAGCAGTATTTGAGCGGCGGATCCGGCGGCCATCGTCAGCTGGCTGCCGACCGGCACGGTGTCGCGCAGACCGGACGGGCGCTCGGCGGCCGCGACGCAGACGCGGTACTCGCCCTGGCGCCGGAACAGCTGGGCCGATTCGCCGGTGATGTCGCGCAGTCGCGCCAGCACCGGACCGGCGGTCGCCAGCAGCCGGTCCTCACCGGCCGCGGAGGCCAACTCGCTGAGTCGCGGCCCGAGCACGAACCGTCCCTGCATGTCGCGCCCCACCAGCCGGTGGTGTTCGAGCGCGACCGCCAGCCGGTGAGCCGTGGGCCGGGCCAGTCCCGTGGCCGCGACGAGTCCGGCCAGGGTCGCCGGTCCGGACTCGAGGGCGGACAGAACGAGAGCTGCTTTGTCGAGAACGCCGACTCCGCTAGAGTTGTCCATGAGACGATATTGCCGTCTCGAATCGTGGAACGCAAGTCGCAGAACAGGCCATCGCCGGAGCACTGTGACAGTTGTGGCACACAACCAGCAAACCGCTAAGGAGAAGTCTGATGGGTAGGACGCTGTCGGAAAAGGTCTGGGATGCGCATGTTGTGCGCCATGCCGACGGAGAGCCCGACCTCCTCTACATCGACCTCCACCTGGTGCACGAGGTGACCAGCCCGCAGGCCTTCGACGGTCTCCGGCTGGCCGGCCGGCAGGTCCGGCGGCCGGATCTGACGATCGCGACCGAGGACCACAACGTCCCGACGCTGGACGTGGACAAGCCGATCGCCGACCTGGTGTCGCGCACCCAGGTGGACACGCTGCGGAAGAACGCCAAGGAGTTCGGGATCCGGATCCACACCCTGGGCGATCCCGACCAGGGCGTGGTGCACGTGATCGGCCCGCAGCTCGGCCTGACCCAGCCCGGGATGACCGTGGTCTGCGGTGACAGCCACACCTCTACTCACGGCGCGTTCGGTGCGATTGCCTTCGGCATCGGTACCAGCGAGGTCGAGCACGTGCTCGCCACCCAGACCTTGATGCAGGCCCGCCCGAAGACGATGGCAGTCACCGTCGACGGCGTACTGCCCGACGGCGTCTCCGCCAAGGACCTGGTGCTTTCGCTGATCGCACAGGTCGGCACCGGCGGCGGCCAGGGCTACATCGTCGAGTACCGCGGCGAGGCGATCCGCGCACTGACGATGGAAGCCCGGATGACGATCTGCAACATGTCGATCGAGTGGGGCGCCAAGGCCGGCATGATCGCGCCGGACGAGACGACCTTCGCGTACCTGAAGGACAAGCCGCACGCGCCGCAGGGCGTCGACTGGGAAGCCGCAGTCGAGTACTGGAAGAGCCTGGTCACCGATGACGACGCGACCTTCGACAAAGAGGTCGTACTGCGGGCCGAGGACATCGCCCCGTTCGTCACCTGGGGAACCAACCCCGGGCAGGGCGTCCCGCTGTCCGCGAACGTCCCGTCGCCGGACGACTTCGACAACGAGAACGACAAGATCGCGGCCGAGCGCGCCCTGGAGTACATGGGCCTGACCGCCGGTACGCCGTTGCGCGAGGTCAAGGTGGACACCGTCTTCCTGGGCTCGTGCACCAACGGCCGGATCGAGGACCTCCGCGCGGCGGCAGGTGTACTGGCCGGCCGGAAGGTTGCCGAGGGCACCCGGATGCTCGTCGTACCGGGCTCCGGCCGGGTTCGGCTGCAGGCCGAGTCGGAAGGTCTGGACCGGATCTTCAAGGACGCCGGGGCGGAATGGCGTGGCGCGGGCTGCTCGATGTGCCTGGGGATGAACCCGGACACGCTGGCGCCGGGCGAGCGCAGTGCCTCGACCTCGAACCGCAACTTCGAAGGACGCCAGGGCAAGGGTGGCCGGACGCACCTGGTCTCGCCGCTCGTCGCCGCGGCCACTGCCGTGACCGGAACTCTCGCCGCGCCTGCCGATCTGCAGCCGGTCGAGGTCGCCGTACCCGAGAACGTCTGAGGACAAAGGAATCATGGAAGCCTTCACCCAGCACATCGGCACCGCGGCCCCGCTGCGGCGCAGCAATGTCGACACCGACCAGATCATCCCGGCGGTCTACCTGAAGCGGGTCACCCGCACCGGGTTCGAGGACGGGCTGTTCGCTGCCTGGCGCAACGATCCTGCGTTCGTGCTCAACCAGCCGGAGTACGAGGGTGTCTCGGTGCTTGTCGCCGGCCCCGACTTCGGTACCGGATCGTCGCGGGAGCACGCGGTCTGGGCCCTGATGGACTACGGGTTCCGGGTCGTCGTGTCGTCGCGGTTCGGCGACATCTTCCGCGGGAACTCCGGTAAGGCCGGGTTGCTCGCGGCACTCGTCGACCAGAAGGTCGTGGAGCAGCTGTGGACTGCGATCGAGACGGATCCGGGCACCAAGGTGACGGTCGACCTGGAGAACAAGACGATCTCGGCCGGTGACGTGTCGGCGCCGTTCGACATCGACGACTACACGCGTTACCGGCTGCTGAACGGTCTCGACGACGTCGGCATCACCTTGTCCCACGAAGCCGACATCACGGCGTACGAGGCAACACGTCCTGCCTTCAAGCCAGCAACGCTTCCCGCAAAAGCCTAGTAGTACGACGGGCAGCTGTGGCTGAGGTTCTCGGCCGCAGCTGCCTTTTTGTTGCTTCGACGTAACGAACTGCACACTTATGCCGATAACTCCGGTGTTAGGCTGACGGGGTTGTCATAACAAGGGCAGCGGGGTTGTCAGAACAAGGCTTGCGAGATTTTGGAGGTGGGGCGCCATGAGCAGCGAACCCTCCAGACATATCGATCTCGCTCGGCCTTGAGGATCTGAATCCTCTTCCAGGTCACACCCCGGCGCGATCGCCTGGGGTGTGTTGTGGTGCGCGGCAACGGTGCTGCGGAGGCCGGGCAGATGACGCCCTCACTTCGCCGCCATCGCTTTTCCTGGAGGACTCACCATGTCCGACCTGCGCATCCGTACCCTTCGCGCCTTCAGCCGCACCCCTTCGCTTCGCGCTGCCGCGCGCCGGTACGCCGCCGGTGTCGCCGAGCCGGCCCAGCTGGAGCAGAAGCCGGCCACTCAGCAGGGCCCCAAGCCCAAGGGGCACAGCGTTGTGGACAGTGCGATCTACTGCAACGGCAGCCGGGTCGCCTCGCCGGAATCGTTGGCCGACACCTATCAGGAGCTGCACGAGTCGCCGCACAGCCTGGCCTGGATCGGCCTGTACCGCCCGGACCGGCGTGAACTGAACTCGCTGGCCAAGGAGTTCGACCTGCACGAGCTGGCGATCGAGGACGCCATCCAGGCCCATCAGCGGCCGAAGCTGGAGCGGTACGGCGACACGCTGTTCGTCGTACTGAAGGCTGCTCGCTACCGGGACGAGACCGAGGAGGTCGAGTTCGGCGAGGTGCACCTGTTCGTCGGCCCGGACTTCGTGGTGACGGTCCGGCATGCCGAGGCGCCGAACCTGGCCGCCGTACGGCGTCGTGTCGAACGCGATCCGGAACTGCTGCGGCGCGGGACCGAGGCTGTTCTCTACGCGATCATGGACAAGGTCGTCGACGGCTATGCACCGGTGGTCGCCGGACTCGAGAACGACATCGACGAGATCGAGACCGAGGTGTTCCGTGGCGACCCGAAGGTGTCGCGGCGCATCTACGAGTTGTCCCGAGAGGTGATCGAGTTCCAGCGCGCGACCCGGCCGTTGATCGGGATGCTCGATTCACTCCGGGCAGGCTTCGACAAGTACAAGGTGGACGAGGAACTGCAGCGCTCGCTGCGCGATGTCGCCGACCATGTCACCCAGGTGGTGGAGCGGGTGGACGCGTTCCGCGAGCTGCTACGCGACATCCTGACGGTGAACGCGACGCTGGTTGCCCAGCAGCAGAACGAGGAGATGAAGTCCCTCACCGTCGCCAGCAACGCGCAGAACGAAGAGGTGAAGCGGATCTCTGCCTGGGCGGCGATCCTGTTCGCGCCGACCCTGATCGGCACCGTCTACGGGATGAACTTCGACAAGATGCCGGAGCTGCACTGGCAGTTCGGCTACCCGTTCGCGGTCGGGATGATGGCCTTGGTCTGTGGCGGTCTGCACCTGATCTTCAAGCGCCGCGGCTGGCTCTGATCCTGCGTTTGCCGCCAGGGAACTAGTCTTTCGGCAACTGATCTAGGAGGCGGAAGACTATGTGGCTGTTCCTGCGACGGCGACTGATCATGTGGGTGGTACTGGCGATCGCGGTGCCCTTGCTGGAGTGGCTGCTGGGCAAGGTGAGTGCCGAACTGCGGGCCCGTAAGGGCGAATCCGCTGTCACCAGAGGCCTCGACACGGCCCAGTCAGGGGTCCGGACACTGCGCGGAAAGCGGCGCTGAAGCTCTTCGCGCGACGTCACCGATGGTCGCCGGTTCGTTGCTCTGAAGGGATTCATAACGGCTCTGAAGGGCCGTTCGGGGAGAAAAGTGGCCCAAATCGCCTGAAACAAGGCCGAATTGCCGCGTTGGTGTTTGTGCAGAGCGTGCAGAGTCCATAACGTTCACGGAAGATCGAGCGCTGTGCTCGACGCCATCGTTCACGGAGGGAAGACAGTGAACAAGAGCCAGTTGGTCGAAGCGCTCGCAGTGCACTTCGACGGAAATCGCCGTTCGGCCCAGCACGCCCTGGAGTCGGTGATCGACACCGTCCAGCGCGAGCTGACCAAGAAGGGCGGCAAGGTTGCCATCACCGGGTTCGGGGCCTTCGAGGCCATCGAGCGCGGGGCCCGGATGGTCCGCAACCCGCGGACCGGTGAGGTCAAGCGGGCCAAGAAGACCGTGGTTCCGAAGTTCCGCGCCGGTGCGGAGCTGAAGGCCGTTGTCTCCGGTGTGAAGAAGCTGCCGAAGCTGGTTGCGCCGAAGCCGGCCGCCGCCACCAAGGCTGCTGCTCCCGCCAAGAAGGCCGCGCCGGCCAAGGCCGCCGCGACCAAGACGGCCGCCGCCGCCAAGAAGGCTCCGGCCAAGAAGGCACCCGCCACCAAGACGGTTGCCAAGAAGGCCCCGGCCAAGAAGGCTCCGGCCACCAAGGCTGTCGCCAAGAAGGCCCCGGCCAAGAAGGCAGTCGTTGCCAAGAAGGCGCCGGCCAAGAAGGCCCCCGCCAAGAAGGCTCCGGCGAAGCGCGCAGCTGCACGCTGACCCAGCAACACCAGCGAAGGCCGGTCACCCCTCTGGGGCGACCGGCCTTCGCCGTTGTGTGCCTAGCTGATGGTGATGAAGTGAACTGTGGTGATGGCGAGGTCTGCGCCGGAGCCGGTGGTGTCCAGGCGGACGCGCTGACCTGGGCGGAAGAAGCGGACCGGGGTGTTGGCGACGGCGTGCACGGTGAAGGGCAGCTCGATCCCCGTGTCGGTCAGCACTGCACCGGAGGCGGTCTCGGCGTCGTAGCGGCTCACAGTTCCTTGCATGCCAGCTACGTTAGCTCAGCAGGCGAGCCCTTCGGAGCCTGTCGCTGCGCCTAGGACCAAGGACATGACGTCTGCAGTCGCAGGCCCGACACCTAGTTGTACTGCGTGCGCGAGATCCGCCGCGGTGTCCACGTCCCGGCGTACCGAGTCGATGGATGGCAGGTCGATCGGCACAGCGCCAGAAGTCTGGTGGGCGAGTGCGGAGCCGACACCGAAGCGCGGATCGAGTGGAACACCAGGGCCGGCGGCAAGCATCGTCGTACCGGTTCCTGGCTCGTCGATCACGAAGCTGCGGTCCGCTGTGCAAGCAGCGAGAACAGCAGACAGCTCAGCCGGCCGCAGCGCAGGAAGGTCAGCTGACAACGCCGCGACTCCCATGCCCTGGGTACTGCGCGGCAGCGACCTCTGCACCGTGCTCCAGCGCCTCGTTGAGCCCACCACCAGGCAGATCCGGTACTACGTGCGCTCCGACCGCCGTGACGTCGGCAGAGACCACTGGATCGTCCGTGACGACCAGGACGGCGCGCACGAAGGGAGAGTCGAGTGCGGCCGCAGTAGTGTCGACAGCGAAGGCGCGGGCGAGCTCCGGACGGTGCTGTGGGTAGGCGGCAGCGAGCCGGCTCTTCGCGATCGCCGTACGCTTCACCGGGATCACGAGGATCCAGGACGCGACCTGTACGTCTGACATCAGGCAGGATTCTCCCATGACCGACGGCCCGCACGACGACCAGGAGGCTGAAGTGAACGGCCAGCGCATCACCGAGGGACCCCGGCCCCGCCGCGGTTTCTGGTTCGGCCTGGTGGTCGCCATCGTCAAACCGTTCATGCTGACCTGGACGAAGCGGGACTTCCGGGGCCGGCAGAACGTGCCGCGGAGCGGCGGCATGGTGTTCGTGACGAACCACATCTCGCACTTCGATCCGTTCGTCGTCGGGATGTACATCTGGGAGTGCCGGCGGATCCCGCGGCTGCTCGGCAAGGCGTCGTTGTTCAAGCTGCCGATCGCCGGCCGGATCATCACCAGTGCGGGGCAGATCCCGGTCTACCGCGACTCGGCCGAGGCGGCGGACGCGTTCCGCGCTGCGGTTGCCGCGGTGGAGAAGGGCGAGTGCGTCGGGGTCTATCCCGAGGGCACCATCACCCGCGACCCGGAGCTGTGGCCGATGACCGGCAAGACCGGCGCGGCCCGGATCGCGTTGATGACCGGCTGCCCGGTCATCCCGATCGCGAACTGGGGCGCGCAGGAGGTCTTCGCGTCGTACGGCAGCCTGAAGATCCGGCTGCTGCCGCGCAAGACGATGCGGGTGACGGCCGGTGAGCCGGTCGACCTGAGCGCGTTCCAGGGCAAGCCGATCACCAACGAGCTGTTGCATGAGGCAACCGAAGTGATCATGCAGCGGGTGGCCGCCGAACTCGGGATGATCCGCGGTGAGACGCCGCCCAAGGAGCTGTTCGACCCGCGCAAGCAGGATCCGTCAGAAGAAGGGGAGACTCGATGACCAAAGTTGCGGTGTTCGGCGCCGGTTCCTGGGGGACCGCCTTCGCGACGGTGCTCGCGCAGGCCGGGAACCAGGTGTCGCTGTGGGCCCGCCGGGAATCCTTGTGCGAAGCGATCAACAGCGGACACGAGAATCCGGACTACCTCCCGGGGCTGATCCTTCCGGACGCCATCACCGCAACCCATGACCCCGCTGCCGCCGCCGAAGGTGCCGAGGCGATCGTGCTCGCCGTGCCGAGCCAGTCGCTGCGGGACAACCTGAAGGACTGGGCCGACGTGCTGCCGTCCGCAGTACCGCTCGTCAGTTTGATGAAGGGCGTCGAGGTCGGTACGACGAAGCGGATGAGCGAGGTGATCGCCGAACTCACCGGCGCCGGCCCGGAGCGGATCGCGGTGGTATCGGGTCCGAACCTCGCCCGCGAGATCGCCGAAGGACAACCGGCCGCTGCTGTCGTCGCCTGTGCTGACGAGGGAACGGCCGCTCGGCTGCAGAAGCTCTGCCACTCGCCGACGTTCCGCCCCTACACGAACAACGACGTGATCGGCTGCGAACTCGGTGGCGCGACGAAGAACGTGATCGCCCTGGCCGTCGGCATGGCTGTTGGTCTCGGCTTCGGCGACAACGCCCGCGCTTCAGTCATCACTCGCGGTCTGGTCGAGACAGCACGACTCGGTACTGCGCTGGGCGCGGACGAGCACACCTTCTCGGGCCTGGCCGGACTCGGCGACCTCGTCGCGACCTGCTCGTCGCCGCTGTCCCGGAACCGGACCTTCGGCGAGAAGCTGGGTCAGGGGATGACGGTCGCGGAGATCGCCGGCGCGACCCGGCAGGTTGCCGAGGGCGTCAAGTCCTGCTCGTCCATCACCGAGCTCGCCCACCACCACGACGTCGAGATGCCGATCGTCGAACACGTCACCAAGGTCGTGGCCGGCGAGATGACGCCGAAGGACATGCTGTTCAGCCTGGTCTCCCGGTCGGCAAAATCCGAACGGTGGGGGTGAGGGGCCTGGTCTCGCGATCGGCGAAATCCGAGCGCTGGGGCTGACCGCGGTTCACCTGTCGAGAGGTGGGTGGCACGCGTTTTCCCGGCCAGGATAGCGTCGTGGTCATGTCCACCTCTGCGCGCAAGAGACTCCGGGTCGGGATCGTCGGTGGCGGCTTCATGGGCCGCGTCCATGGGCGCTCAGCCTTGGTCGCCGGAGCGCAGGTGGTCGGCGCTGTCGGCTCGTCGCCGGAGCGTGCGGCGGCCGCAGCGGAGGCTACTGGCGCCGAGCAGGGGTTCGACAGCCTGGACGACCTGCTCAAGGCCGACGTCGATCTGATCCACGTCTGTACGCCGAACAACACGCATCTCCAGGTCGCCCTGCAAGCCCTCGATGCGGGTAAGCACGTCATCTGCGAGAAGCCGTTGGCCACGTCGGCCAAGGACGCCACCGGGCTGCTCGCTGCGGCCGAGGAGGCCGGCCGGGTCGGCACGGTTCCGTTCGTCTACCGCTACCACCCGATGGTGCGCGAGCTGCGGACCAGGATCGCCGCCGGTGACGCCGGGCAGATCACCTCGCTGCACGGAAGCTACCTGCAGGACTGGCTGGCCGAGGCCGACGACGACAACTGGCGGGTGGACGACCAAGCGGGCGGTCCGTCGCGGACGTTCGCCGATATCGGTTCGCACTGGTGCGACCTGACCGAGTTCGTCACCGGCGACCGGATCGCCGCGATCAGCGCGCAGACCCGGACGATTCGCGCGACGCGCGGCGGGGTCGCAGTACGGACCGAAGATCTTGCGACGGCGCAGTTCCGGACCGATGGCGGGTGTCGTCGGCACGGTTGTTGTCAGCCAGGTCGCGGCCGGCCGGAAGAACCGCTTGTATCTGGAGGTCTCGGGGACCGAGTCGAGTTTCGGGTTCGATCAGGAGGACCCGGACCGGCTGTGGGTCGGCCGCCGGGTCGCCAGCGAACTGCTGACCCGCGATCCCGAGACTCTGAGCCCGCCCGCTGCCCGGGTGAACCGGCTGCCGGCCGGTCACGCCCAGGGTTACCAGGACGCCTTCGATTCGTTCGTTGCCGACAGCTACGCGGCAGCGTTGGACGGCGACCACCCGGACGGCCTGCCGGACTTCGCGGCCGGCGCCCGGTCCGCCCATCTCGTCGATGCCGTACTACGGTCCGCCGCCGCTGACGGCGCCTGGACCACCGTCGAACACTGAGGAGCCAGCAGATGCCACGCCCGATCACCCTGTTCACCGGCCAGTGGGCCGATCTGCCGTTCGAGGAGGTCTGCGGTCTGGCCGCCTCCTGGGGCTACGACGGCGTCGAGATCGCCTGCTCGGGTGACCATTTCGACGTCCAGCAGGCCATCGACGACGAGAACTACATCGCCGGCCGGCACGAGATCCTCAAGCGGCACGGGCTGCAGGTGTTCGCGATCTCGAACCACCTGGTCGGCCAGGCGATCTGCGATGACCCGATCGATTTCCGGCACCAGGCGATCCTGCCGTCGCGGGTCTGGGGCGACGGGGATCCCGAGGGTGTCCGGCAGCGGGCGGCCGAGGACATGAAGAACACCGCGCGGGCCGCGGCCAAGCTCGGCGTGAAGACGGTGATCGGCTTCACCGGCTCGTCGATCTGGCAGTACGTCGCGATGTTCCCGCCGGTGCCGGCCGAGCGGATCGAGGCCGGGTACAAGGACTTCGCCGACCGGTGGAACCCGATCCTCGACGTGTTCGACGAGGTCGGGGTGCGGTTCGCGCACGAGGTGCACCCGTCGGAGATCGCGTACGACTACTGGACGACGACGCTGACGCTCGAGGCGATCGGGCACCGCGAGGCGTTCGGGCTGAACTGGGACCCGTCGCACATGGTCTGGCAGGACATCGACCCGGCCGCGTTCCTCTGGGACTTCAAAGACCGGATCTACCACGTCGACTGCAAGGACACCCGGATGCGGGTCGGCGGCGGCCGCAACGGCCGGCTCGGTTCGCACCTGCCGTGGGGCGACCCGCGCCGCGGCTGGGACTTCTACTCGACCGGTCACGGTGACGTGAACTGGGAGGACTGCTTCCGCGTCCTCAACTCGATCGGCTACGAAGGCCCCATCTCGGTCGAGTGGGAGGACGCCGGCATGGAGCGCAAGGTCGGCGCCGCCGAAGCCGTCAACACCATCCGCGCCCTCGCCTTCGACAAGCCAGAAGGCTCCTTCGACGACGCCTTCGCCACCGACAAGTAGCTCTGCGCCGTGGCGATCGACTGGGGTGTTGGCAACTACGAGCCGACGGGGGAGTTGCTCGCGCCGGTGTCCGAGCTGGTGGTTTCGCTCGCGGAACCGCTGGCCGGGCGGACCGTGCTGGATGTCGGGTGCGGGACCGGGAACGCGGCGTTGGCTGCTGCGGCTCGGGGTGCGGTGGTGACGGGGGTGGATCCGGCGAGCCGGTTGCTGGAGGTTGCCCGTGGGCGAGCTGCGGAGCGCGGGCTCGAGATCGAGTTCGTCTCCGGCGACGCGGCGGCGATTCCGGCGAAGGACCAGTCGGCCGATCTGGTGATCTCGATCTTCGGGGTGATCTTCGCGCCGGATCCTGCTGCGGCGGTCGGGGAGCTGGCCCGGGTGGTCGCAGCTGACGGACGGATCGTCATCACCGACTGGCTGCCGGGCGGAGCGCTCACGGTCGTCAACGGGACCGCGGCCAAGTTCATGGGTGAGGTTCTGGGCAGCGGCGGTCCTGCTCAGGAGCGCGCCGGAGGTGGTGCACCTGCGTCGCTCGCTTGGCATAACGCCGAGGCATTGCGGGCTGCCTTTACGCCGTACGGATTCTCTGTCGAGGTCGAAGAGCGGAATATGGTCTTCAAAGAAGCCTCGGCCGAGGAGTATCTGGAGCAATCGGCGCAGCACCCGATGGCAGTCACTGCCGATAAGGCGCTGGCCCAACGGCCCGACGCCGAGGAACTCCGCGCCGAACTCAAGTCCCGTCTCCTCGCGGCAGCCCTGTCGGTCAACGAGAGCCCGGATGCCTTCCGCGTGACTGTCGGCTACACCGTCGCGACGATTCGCCGCAGCGGGGATGTCGAGAAGCCCGCGGTGGATTCGTACAAGGGGTGAGGGTGTCCAGCGGGGACACCGAGGGCTCAGGGAGTTCTGATGGTGGAGTTGGTGCTGGACGGGTTGGCGTTCGGGGAGTCGCCGCGGTGGCATGACGGGCGGCTCTGGTTCTCGAACTGGGGGACCGGGGAGGTGCTCGCAGTTGGTGCCGACGGCAAGAGTGAGGTGATGACGAGCGTTCCGCCGGAGACGTTGCCGTTCTCGATCGACTGGTTGCCGGACGGGCGGTTGGTGATCGTGGCAGGGACACGTCTGCTGCTGGAGGACGGGGCCGAGTACGCCGATCTGAGTGGGATCGCTGACATCTGCAACGAGATCGTGGTGGATCGGCGTGGCTTTGTCTTCGTCAACGGCGGTTCGTTCGACTTCTCCCAGCCGGGAATCGTCGCGGTGGTGACGCCGGGCGGGGAGGTGCGGCAGGTTGCCGACGGCATCGTGTTCGGGAACGGGATGGCGGTGACCGAGGACGGTTCGACGCTGGTCGTCGCGGAGTCGCAGGGGTGCCGGCTCTCTGCTTTCGACATCGAGGCCGACGGCGGGCTGTCGAACCGGCGCGTGTGGGCGGACCTCGGTGAAGGGCAGCACCCGGACGGGATCTGCCTGGATACCGAGGGTGCGGTCTGGTACGCCGATGTGCCCAATCAGCAGTGCGTTCGGGTGCGGGAAGGTGGCGAAGTACTGCAGACGGTCGAGCTCGACCGCGGCGCTTTCGCCTGCATGCTGGGTGGCGAGGACGGCCGCACTCTCTACATGCTCGCGGCTGAGTGGACCGGCTTCGAGAACATGTTCAGCCCGGCGCGGACCGGGCAACTCCTCACCACCAGGACAGCGGTGCCGCATGCAGGTCGGCCCTAGGCGGTCCGCGGACGTAGTACCGGAGCAAAAACCACGAGGCCGACCGTCAGCACCGTGACGACGATGAAGGAGACGGTGAGGTTGGAGGCCTGGGCGATGCCGCCGATGATGGACGGGGCGACCAGGCCGGACGCGTAGGAGATGGTGGCGACACCGGCGATCGCCTGGCTCTTGTTGGTGCCGACGTTGCCGGCGGCAACGAAAGCCAGGGGGACCGCGACGGCGACGCCGAGGCCGATCAGGCCGAAGCCGATCATCGCGACGACCGGATGCGGTGCGGTGACGACGAGGATGCCGCCGAGCGTCGCCACGGCACCACTGACCCGGACGGTGCGGACGGCGCCCCAGCGGTTGACGACCGCGTCGCCGGCGATCCGGGCGATCGCCATCGTCAGCGCGAACCCGGTCGTCGCGCCGGCCGCGACCCCGGCCGACGTGGTCAGGATGTCGCGGAGATAGACCGCCGACCAGTCCAGGCTCGCCCCCTCGGCGAACACCGCGCAGAACCCGACCGCACCGATCAGCAGCGCCGACTTGGGCGGCAGCGCGAATCGTGGTGGCGCCTCCTCGTCCTCGGTCGGATAGATGTTCAGCACGTACTGCGAGGCGACCACCCCGAGCACGGTCAGGATGAGTGCGGCGACCAGGTGATGGATCCGGGCGCTGATGTCGAGATGGGCCGCGATGGTGCCGACCCCCGAACCGATCAGGGCACCGACGCTCCAGAGACCGTGCAGCCCGGACATGATCGATTTGCCCATCCGATGTTCGATCTCCACGCCGAGCGCGTTCATCGCCACGTCCGCCATCCCGGCCGTCGCGCCGTAGACGAACAGCGCGGCGCACAGGGTCAGCATGTTGGTCGCGAGCGACGGCAGGATGAGCGCCAGCGTCCAGAGCGCGATCAGCACCCGCTGGGCGGCCCGGGTGCCGAAGCGGTGGCTGATCCGGGCGGCCAGCGGCATCGACAGCGACGCACCGATCGCCGGGAAGGCCAGCGACAGTCCCAGTTGCCCGGCGCTCACCGAGGCGTGCTCCTGGATCCACGGCACCCGGGTCGCGAACGAACCGGTCACCGAGCCGTGCACACAGAAGATCGCCGCCACCGCGATCCGGGACCGGCGCACCAGCCGGGCCTCCTGAACCGCCTGCAAGTCATCGGCCACGAACGAACCCCTCAGAGCGGGTCTGTGCGGTTGCACACAGAGGGCGAACATATGAACAAAAATCTTGTTTGATCAATCACGACGGTGTTAGCTTTTCACAGTGCGAAGCGCAGAGCGGCAACGGGTCGTCATCGAGAGATTAAACGGTTCAGGCCGCGTCACGGTCGGCGAGTTGGTGACCGCCACCGGCGCCTCGGACATGACCATCCGGCGGGATCTCGACTTCCTCGCGGCGCAGGGTGTGCTCAGGCGCGTCCACGGCGGAGCTGTGTCCGCGATGCCGACCGGGGTGGAGCCGCCGTTCGCCGCGCGATCCACGGCGGAGACCGAGGCGAAGCAGGCGATCGCCCGGGCCGCCGTCGCGCAGATCCGGGACGGCGAGACCGTGGTACTGGACAGCGGTACGACGGCCTTGGAGGTCGCTCGGCTGCTCCGCGACCGCGTGGTCACGGTGATGCCGTTGTCGCTGCATGTCGCGCAGGAGTTGATCGGCGCGCCCGGCGTACGGCTGCTGATGCCTGGTGGTGAGCCGAGGCCGGGGGAGTTGGCGATGGTCGGGCCACTGGCGCTGGCGTCGCTGCGTTCGCTGCGGTTCGACGTCGCCGTACTGAGCCCGTGTGCGTTCAGCTTGGAGGCCGGGATGACCGCGTTCGACCTCGGTGATGCCGAGGTGAAGCTGCAGGCACTCGCTGTCTCCACCCGGTCGATGGTGCTGGTGGACGGCGCCAAGTGGGATCGCGCCGCGCTCGCCTACATCTGCCCGGCCGAGCGGCCCGACCTGATCATCACCGATGCCACCGCGCCCGAAGGCGATCGCGCGATCCTCGCCCAGCGCGGGGTACTTGTGCAGATTGCCGACACCCAGCTCCAGGAGTCCCTCTCTTGACCGCCGCGCCCGCCAGTACTGCGAACGCCACCGTCCATCCACCACGCGCCGCCCGCGTCGCCACGTGGATCTACTTCGGTCTCAACGGGTTCGCCGTCGGCATGTGGGTCGTGCACATCCCGAACGTCGAACATGCCACCGGTATCTCGCACAGCACCCTCGGTCTGCTGCTGCTCGTCCTCGGGGGTGCTGCCTTCCTCGGCATGCAGATCGCCGGGCCGCTCGCCGACCGGATCGGCCAGCGCCGGCTGCTGCCGGCCGCCGGGATCTTCCTCGGCCTGTCCCTGTTCGGTCCCGGTCTGGCCACCAACTGGTGGACGCTCGGGCTCACGCTGATGCTGTTCGGCTTCGGCAACGGTTCGATCGACGTCGCGATGAACTCCCATGCGGTCGTGGTCGAACGGGCCTACCCGCGACCGATCATGGCCGCCTTCCACGCGATGTGGTCGATCGGCGGCGCCTTCGCGGCGCTGATCGGTGCGGCTGCGCTGCGGGCCGACGTCGACACGCGAATCACGCTCAGCGCCTGTGGCGTCGTGTGCATCGCTGTCTCGCTGCTGGCGGCTCGCTACCTGATCGAGGCGCCCACTGACACCTCTGCAGCGGAGGAAGAGGAAGGTGGGGAGTCGGCCGAGCGGCGGAAGCCGCCTGCGCGGTTGGTGTGGCAGCTCGGCGCACTCGCCTTCGGGCTGATGCTCGCCGAGGGCGTCGCGAACGACTGGGCAGCGTTGCAGTTCAGGGATGTGTTGGGCACCTCGGCCAGTACGGCGGCGTACGCGTACGGCGCGTTCGCGATCGCCATGACCGTCGGCCGGTTCGCGACCGACCGGGTCGCGGCGGTGATCGGCCCGGCCGCGATCGTCCGGTACGGCGCGGCGCTTGCTGCGATCGGCCTGACGACGGTCATCTTCGTGCCCTGGGTCCCGCTCGGCCTGGTCGGCTGGGCCCTCTTCGGCCTTGGCCTGTCCGGCGGCGTACCGCAACTCTTCACCGCCGCCGGAAACCTCGACCACCGAGCCTCCGGCGCCCTGATGGCCAAGGTCGTCGGCCTCGGCTACGTCGGCCTCCTGGCCGGCCCCGCCATCATCGGCGGCCTCACCCACTGGATGCCCCTCAACGTCGCCTTCGCCCTACCGGTCATCCTCTGCATCCTCACGGTCCTCTCCGCGAACGTCCTCAAGCCGCCTACTGATTAAGGGCCTGCGCCAGGTCGGTCCAGAGGTCCTCGGGGTGTTCGATGCCGACCGAGAGGCGGATCAGGTCCTCGGGGATGGTGGGTACTTCGATCGCCCAGCGGCGGCGGCGTTCCAGCATTGACTCGACGCCGCCGAGGCTGGTGGCGTGGACCCAGAGGGAGGTGCTTTCGCAGACGCGCTGGGCGCCTTCGGCGTCGCCGCCGAGTTCGATTGCGAGGATCGCGCCGAAGCCTGACATCTGGGCGGCTGCCCGGGTGTGGCCGGGATCGTCCGGGAGGCCGGGGTAGCGGACTCGGCTGATGCGCGGGTGGTCGAGCAGTCTGGCGGCGAGGAAGGCTGCGTTCGACTGGGCTCGGTCCATCCGCAGGGCGAGAGTGCGCAGGCCGCGGAGGGCCAGCCAGGCTTCCATCGGGCCGGGGATCGCGCCGAGACTGCGGCGGCGGAGTTCGAGGGCTGTCCAGAGCGAGTCGTCGGCGGTGATCACCGCGCCGAGCAGAACGTCGGAGTGGCCGGCGATGAACTTCGTCGCCGAGTGCATCACGATGTCGGCGCCGAGGCTCAGCGGCTGCTGGAGGAGCGGCGTCGCGAAGGTGTTGTCGACGACCGACCTGGCCCCCGCAGTACGGGCGGCGGCGCAGATCGCCGGGAGGTCGGCGACCTCCATCGCCGGGTTGGTCGGCGACTCGACCCACAAGAAGTCAGCCCCTGCGACGGCGGCCGTGACGGCTGCGGTGTCGGCGATGTCGACCCGCTCGACGGTCAAGCGACCGGTGGCGGCCTGCTGATCGAGCAGAGCCAGTACTCCGCTGTAGGCGTGCGCTGGTGCCACCACCCGGCCGCCGACCGGGACGAGGTCGAGGACAGCTGCGGCAGCCGCCATCCCCGAGGCGAAGGTCAGCCCGCGGCCGCCTTCCAGCTGACCAAGAGTCGTCTCGAGTGCCGCCCAGGCCTCGTTGTCGAACCGCCCGTAGCCGCGGTCCCCGCCGGCGATGTAGGTCGAGCTGAAGACCGGCGACGGGCCGAGGGGCGCGTCCGGGACACGCGCGGGCCGGCCGGCGTGCACGACGACGGTCGAGGGATCCAGGTCAGGGGTCATACCTGGATTCTCTCGTGTCCAGGGCTCCACGGTGGGGAGGGGGATACCGCCGCCGCGGAGCAGACACATCGCCTCGCGGGCCAGCGCCTTGGCGTCGGTACCCGCCGGGTTCTCGACCCAGGTGTGCACGGTGACCTCGATGATGTTCATCGTGATCCCGGCCGCGAGTGCCGCGGTGAAGGCGGGGGAATCGCCGGTCAGCGGCTGGTCGGTGTCCGCGGTCATCCGGCGGACCAGCTCGGTGCCCAGTTCGTCGCGCCAGCGCCAGATCACGTTGGTCAGATGGGCTTCGACCGACGACGTCTGATCGGCCAGTCTCGTACACCGTCCGGACCCGGTCCGGGTTGCTCTCCATCTGGTCCAGCACCCGCTCGACCACGCCCTGCAGACCGTCCGGCAGGTTCATCGGGGGCTGCTCGCGGAACCAGTCGAGCGCCTCGAAGAGGCTGGTCTCGACGAACTCCAGGACGAGGCGTTCCTTGGTCGGGAAGTAGCGGTAGAGCGTGCTGGGACCGACCTCGGCAGCCGCCGCGATCTGCTCGACCGTCGTCCGGCCGAACCCGCGATCGGTGAACAGCTCGAACGCCTTGTCGGAGATCAGCCGGCGGGTCCGCTCCCCGCTTGAGCTCACGCAGCCCCATCAGTACTCCCAACCTGTGTGCCCGGTCAGCCTACCGGTCCCCGACCCGCCGGAGTCCGTTGTGACTGCCAACGTCATATGGGGGGGTTCTGCCTGATGACCGAGACACCGACGACCGAGGCTTTGCCGACAGACTTCCCCGCAGTACGGCCCAGTGGTTGTCCGTTCGACCCCGCCACCGGGTACGCCGCCCTGCGCGGACATGAGGGGATCGCCAAGGTGGCCACGCCGGTCGGTGTCGATGCCTGGGTCTTCAGCCGGTACGACGAAGTGCGCGAGGTGCTCGCCGATCCCCGGCTCAGCTCCCGGGTCGCGCCGTCGACCCACGTCGTACCGGGTGCGGATCTGGACCGCGAGGTCGAGTCCAGCTCGATCCTGCAGAGCGACGGCGAGCGGCATGCGTACCTGCGCCGGCTGCTCACCAGCGAGTTCACCGTCAAGCGGGTGCAGGCGCTCCGGCCGCGGATCCAGGAGCTGATCGACGATCACATCGACGCGTTGCTGGCCCAGGACGGTCCGGTCGACCTGGTTCAGGCCTTCGCGCTGCCGATCCCGTCGCTGGTGATCTGCGAACTGCTCGGCGTCCCTTACGCGGACCGCGACGAGTTCCAGCAGCGCAGCGCCGTACTGGTCTCCGTCGACAAGCCGGAGGAGGAGGTGATGCGGGTCAACGAGGAGCTCCAGCACTACATGGCCGGGCTCGTCCAGCGTAAGCAGGCGACGCGGGAGGACGACCTGCTCTCGCGGCTGATCACGCGCTCCGAGGAGCAGGAGCAGCCGTTGACGCTGGAGGAGCTGGTGTCGATCGGCATCACGCTGCTGATCGCCGGTCACGAGACGACGGCGAACATGATCGCGCTCAGCACCCTCGCACTGCTCCGTACGCCCGACCAGCTGGACGCGTTGCGTGCTGACCCGACGCTCGCGACGCCTGCGATCGAGGAGCTGCTGCGTTATCTGTCGGTGGTGCAGTTCGGGGTGTTCCGGCCGTGATGGAGGACATCCCGATCGGCGACGAGACTCCAGGCCGGGACTATCTGATCGCTGCGCTGTCTTCGGGGAACCGCGACGAGCGTGCGTTCCCGGATCCGGACCAGCTCGATCTGACCCGGAAGGCGTCCGCGCACCTGGCCTTCGGGTTCGGTCCACATCAGTGCCTTGGGCAACAACTTGCCCGGGTCGAGCTATTTGAGGTCTACACCCGGCTCTACCGCCGGATCCCGTCGCTGCGGCTGGCTGTTCCTTTCGAGGATGTCGAGTTCAAGGACAACACCTTGGTTTACGGCGTGAAGGCCTTGCCGGTGACCTGGGATCGGTAGGCGCTATCGTCGGCTCGGTGAGTGGAGAACCGAGGAAGCCCAGGGTCGCTGTCGTGTTCGGTGGCCGGTCGAGCGAGCACGCGGTCTCGTGTATCACCGCGGCGAACGTGCTGAAGGTGATCGATCAGGACAAGTACGACGTGGTCCCGATCGGCATCGACACCGGCGGCCACTGGGTGCTGGAGAGCGGCGACCCGGAGCGGCTCTCCATCACCGACGGCAAGCTGCCCGAGGTGGACGTGACCGCGCTGCCGGTGCTCTTCGCCGCCGGCCGCGAACTGGTCGTGCACGCGCCGGACCAGGTGCCGAGCACTCTGGGCGAGGTCGACGTGGTCTTCCCGTTGCTGCACGGGCCGTTCGGCGAGGACGGCACGCTGCAGGGGCTGCTGGAGATGTCGGACATCCGGTACGTCGGCTCCGGCGTACTGGCCAGCGCGGTCGGGATGGACAAGCACTACATGAAGGTCGTCCTGTCCGCCGCCGGGCTCGCGGTCACGCCGTACGTCGTGATTCGCGAGCGCGACTGGTCCCGCGATCCTGCGTCCTGCCGGGATGCGGTGGACCGGCTCGGGTATCCGGTGTTCGTGAAGCCGTGCCGGGGTGGGTCGAGCCTGGGCATCAGCAAGGTGAACTCGCGCGACGAGCTGGACGCTGCTGTTGCCGAGGCCAGTGCGCACGACCCGAAGGTGCTGGTCGAGGCGGCGGCCCGGAACGCGCGCGAGATCGAGGTCGGGATTCTTGGCGGGCTGGACGGTGCCGACCCGACGGCGAGCGTGTGCGGGGAGGTGACGCTGACCGGGGGAGGGCATGAGTTCTACGACTTCGAGGCGAAGTACCTGCCGGAAGGGGTCGACTTCGCGGCGCTGACTGTGCCGGCCGACCTGCCGGACGAGGTCGCTGCCGAGATCCGGGCGCAGGCGCTGACCGCGTTCGGCGCGATCGAGGGCGAAGGGCTGGCGCGGGTCGACTTCTTCCTCGAGGAGGACGGCCGGATCCTGATCAACGAGATCAACACGATGCCCGGCTTCACGCCGTACAGCATGTTCCCCCGCGTCTGGGCAGCCAGCGGCATCGACTACCCAACCCTCGTCGACCACCTACTGGCGCTCGCCCTGACCCGCAAGACCGGCCTGCGCTGACCCGGCGTACCGTCCGCGGCGACCGAACGGCCCCGGGACGGTCCTGGCGCGCCTGGGGCTGAGCGTGCCGGGAGACGGTCAGGTGCAGGGGGTGATGAGGGTGTTGTGGGCCTTGATCGCGTCGGAGACGTCGGTGAGGGCGTTGGCCTCGGGGGCGTACTTCGACGGGACCGCGATCTCCAGGTACACCTTGCGGCCGATGGTGGTGAAGATGTAGCCGTTGGTGACCTGCTTGGCGAACCAGCCGACGCCGTTCACCTCGAAGCACTGCGACTGGGCCTCGGCCATCCCGGCCGGCGGCGCGACTCCGCAGGTCACCTCGATCGGCGGATCGCCGTACGCCGTGGTCAGTGCGCTGGCCGGCTCCGTCTTGCGCTTCTCACCGTCGAGCACCTTGCCCGGCATCGCCTTGATCAGGCCGTCGCAGGCCTGAGCCACTTCCGGGGCAGGCTCGGGCACCGCGATCTTCACCGGGTCCGGGCTACAGCCCGCAGCCAGCAGCACGGCGCCGAGCACGATCGCGGCGCGCGCCAGCGGGCGTGCCGCAGCGCCCCGGCCGATGCGGTTCCGGGGCGGGGCGCCTGCGGTGCGGTTGATCGGGGTCAGATGTGGACGACGGGGCACGTCAGCGTGCGGGTGATGCCGGGGACGTTCTGCACCTTCGCCACGACCAGCTTGCCGAGCTCGTCGACGTTGCGGGCCTCGGCGCGCACGATCACGTCGTACGGACCGGTGACGTCCTCGGCCAGGGTGACGCCCTGCACCTCGGCGATCTGTGCTGCGACATCGGCAGCCTTGCCGACCTCGGTCTGGATCAGGATGTAGGCCTGGACCACCACGTCGTTCTCCACTCAGTCGTCCTCAGCTGGATCCGGCCACGGTACTGCGAAGCGGCCCGGCGTACTCTTCGTTGCCCGGTCACCGTACCGCCTAGACTACGATACCGGAGCGATATGGGAGGTCTTGCTGACGTGACAGAGACGTTGGGTGGCACGGGTGAATTCGGCCTGATCGAGGCCGTCACCAAGGCGCAACCCCAAGGTGAGGACGTCCTGGTCGGCCCGGGTGACGACGCGGCCGTGCTGGCGGTGCCGGACGGCCGGGTGGTGATCACCACCGACCTGCTGGTCGAGGGCCGGCATTTCCGGCAGGACTGGTCGTCGGCGTACGACGTGGGCCGCAAGGCCGCCGCGCAGAACCTGGCCGACATCGTCGCGATGGGCGCCCGGGCGACCGCGCTGGTGGTCGGGTTCGGCGCACCGGCGGACCTGCCGACCGCGTGGGCGGTGGAGCTGAACCAGGGCATCGTCGACGAGGCCGAGCTGCTCGGCGTCAGCATCGTCGGTGGCGACGTGGTGCAGTCCGACAAGATCGTCGTCTCGATCACCGCCTTCGGCTCGCTCGACGGCCGCAAGCCCGTACTGCGCTCCGGCGCGCGCCCCGGCGACGAGGTGGCCTTCATCGGCCGGCTCGGCTGGGCCGAAGCGGGCGTCGCCGTCCTGAACCGTGGCTTCCGTTCGCCGCGGACCGTCGTGGACGCGCACCGCCGGCCGCAGCCTCCGTACGCCGAGGGGCCGCGTGCCGCGATCGCCGGCGCCTCCTCGATGTGTGACGTCAGCGACGGATTGCTCGCCGACCTCGGGCACATCGCGGAAGCCAGCGAGGTGGTGATCGACATCCGTTCGCAGGCGCTGGCGATCCCGGAGCCGCTCCAGGCGGTCGCCGCTGCCACCGGGCGTGGACGCGATGACGTTCGTGCTCAGCGGCGGCGACGACCACGCGCTGGTCGCGACCTTCGAGCCGGCCGACGTTCCGGAGGGCTGGACGGTCATCGGTTCGGTTGCTGAGGGCAACGAGAACCTGCCGCCCGGGACGATCACGGTGGACGGTACGGCGTACGCCGGCGCCGCCGGGCACACGCACTTCTGAGCAACCCCCTTCGGCCACTGAGGAGCTGATAATGAACGCCGCGCCGCCCAGGGTGCTGACGATCGCCGGATCGGATTCCGGCGGTGGTGCCGGGATCCAGGCCGACCTGAAGTCGATGCTCGCCAACGGCGTGCACGGGATGAGTGTGCTGACTGCGATCACCGCGCAGAACAGCCTCGGCGTACAGGGTGCTTGGGAGTTGCCCGCGGAACAGGTTCGCGGCGCAGTTCCGCAGTGTGGTCGACGACATCGGGGTCGACGCGGTGAAGACGGGGATGCTCGCGTCCGCGTCGATGGTGCGCGTGGTTGCGGAGTTGCTGCGGACGCTGCCACCCGGCGTACCGATCGTTGTTGATCCTGTGTCGGTGTCCAAGCACGGCGATGCGTTGCTCGCGGCCGATGCGATGGACGCTGTGCGGGAGGAGATCGTGCCGCTGGCGACTGTGCTGACGCCGAACCTCACCGAACTCGGCCCGGTGGCGGGGACCAACGGCGAGGATCGCGAGTTGGCGGCGAAGGTGTTGCTGGAGGCCGGGGCCGACTGGGTGCTGGTGAAGGGCGGGCACGACGACGGGCCGCTGGCGATCGACGTACTGCACGGGCCGGGGGTGCGGCGGGAGTACAGCGCGCCGCGGGCCGACAACAGCCACACGCATGGCACCGGGTGCACGCTGGCCAGTGCGATCGCGGCGTACCTCGCGCGAGGTTACGACGTACCGGCTGCTGTTGAGGCGGCGAAGGAGTACATCAGCGGGGCGGTCGCGGCCGGGTTTGCGCTCGGTGGTGGGATTGGGCCGGTGGACCACGGATGGCGATTCAGGGGAGAGCAGTGAACACGAGCCGCCCACCGGTGGACGGACTGTGCCAGGAGTGTGGCTTCAACTACGACACCGGTGATCTGCAGGGCACGGTGACCACGCTGATCCGGCAGTCGGCGGAGAGCAGCATGGCGTTGACGAAGGCTGCTGCCGGGCCGGATGTGAACGTGGTGCGGCTGCGGCCGGAGCCGGACGTCTGGTCGGCGATCGAGTACGCCTGCCACGTGCGCGACGTGCTGGAGGTGCAGCGGGCGCGGATCGCGCAGTGTCTGGCCGAGGACCGGCCGGTTTATGCGCCGATGGATCGGACCGGGCGGTTGAAGGAGCTGAAGTACGAGCTCCAGGATCCGATGGTGGTCGCGGCGGCGCTGATGAAGAACGCGAAGGACTTCGGCGCGGCGGCGCGGGTGCTGAAGCCGGTGGAACTCGGGAAGCTGGGGCTCTACAACTACCCGGTCCGGGCGCCCCGCTCACTCGGCTGGCTGATCCGCCACACCGCCCACGAGATCCAGCACCACCGCCAAGACATCATCACCATCCTCGCGAAGCTGGAGCCACCCATCGTCCCCAAGCCGGTAGTGGTGGAAGAAGTTGAGGGTGAAGAGCCCTCCGCAGATGTCTCTCCGGAGGGCTTGGCGCGGGATTGATCAGCTGATGGTGCCGAGGTACGTGTAGGAGCTGGCGGTCGTCGGGATGCCGGAGACGAAGGCGATGCGGACGTCGTACCCCTTCAGTCCGGCGGTGTTCAGCGTCGTCGCGAACGTGCCGGTGCGGCTCGTCGTGGCCGTCGCCTTGGTGACGTAGCCGACCTCGTGCGGCTTGCGGACCTGGACGACGACCTTCTGGTTCTGCACGTTCACCAGCCGCCCGGAGTAGTGCCAGGACTGCAACGACCCCTTCACCGCGAGCTTGCCGGACCTGTCCTTGACCGCGATCTGCCGCGTCATCCACGAGCCGTAGTCGTCGACGCCGAGCTTGTACGTCGTGGTGTAGCCGTCGGTGCCGCTGGTCATCGCGACCGACCGGGCGTTCTGGTTGCGGAAGTCCGCGGTGTTGGTGCGGCTGATCCCGAGCGACACCGACATCCCGGCGCACGGCGACCCGTAGTACTCGTGGGTGTAGAAGGTCAGCGAACCCTTCGTGGTCATCGTCTCGTCGTACCCCCAGCTGTGCCGGGCGGTCAGTTGCTGGAGGCAACTGTTGGCGGTGGCGGCGTCGGCTGCCGGTGCCATCGCGAACGTCCCGGCGATCGCCGCTGCCGCGGTCGCCACGGTCACGCCGATCCGGCCCATCGTCATCTTGCGCATTACGTCCCCCTGGTTTCGTTTCGGATATCCACCAAGACGACCTGGCCCGCCGAGAACGTTGAGCTACGAGTTCATAACGGTCCCGAGGAGTGGATGTGTTGGCCTAGGGCTCGGCCCAGGCGGCGATGGCGGGTTCGGTGGTGAGGTGGTCGAGGCCCAGGGCCGCGGCGCCGCGGAGGGGTCCGTCCGGCCCGTGGGTGGAGTCGAGGACCGGTGGGGGAGCGGCGCGGTGGAAACGCATCAAGCCGTTGCGGTACGCCGTACCGAACGCTGCCGGAGCGCCCGCGCGGATCGGGACGGCCAGTCCGCCGAGGGTGATGACGTCCGGGTCGTGCGCGTTGACCAGCCCGGCGATCCCTGAACCGAGCGCCGTCGCCGACAGTGCGACAGCGGCCAAAGCAGCAGGATCCGTACGCCGGAACACCGTCTCCGCATAGACAAACGGGTCTTCCGGCTCGTCGTCTCCGAGGCGCCGGGCCAGCGCGCGGCCGTCGATCTCGAGGTCCCAGCAACCGCTCGCGCCACACGGACACTGTAGGGAGCGATCGCCGAACGGCATGTGCCCGTACTCACCACCCGCTCCAGTCGCCCCACTGGCCGGCTTCCCGTCCAAGATGAGCGTCCCGCCCAGCCCGACCTCGACGATCAGGTGCAACGCAGTCCGTGCACCAGCAGCAGCGCCGGTCCGTGACTCGGCCACTCCGCCCAGCGTCGCGTCGTTCCCAGCCAGCAACTGCAGCCCGGTCTCCCCAACGACCGGGCTCAGGTCAACCTCACCCCACCCCAATGTCGACGCCTGCATCAGCCGGTTCTCCCGCACGGTCCCCGCTACCGCAAGGCTCACCACCCTTAGCCGATCTCCGTACTGCGCGGCGCTCGCCTCCACTGCCGCACGGATGCTCGCCAGCACCGCCTCCGGTCTCCTGCTCCCGTGCGGCGTCGTCACCTGGTCGTGGAGCGTCCCGTCGAGCGACACGACCGCAGAGCGCCATGTGCCCTGCCGCAGGTTCACCGCCAGAACCAGCGGCCCAGATGGATGCGGCTGTAGCACGGTGGTCGGCCTACCGCGCCCCTGACTAGGCGCTGGTGTCTCTGTCAGCAGCTGCAACTCCCGGAGCCGCGCGGTCACCTCTGTCGCCGAACTGGTACTCAGCCGCAGCTCCTTGGCCACTGCGGCCCGGGTGATGCCGGGCTGCCTTCCCATTAGGCTCAGTACCTCAGCCGCTGTCTGCCACCGACCGCGCCGCGACGAGATGGCGCTGACTCTTGCCGTCATGGGGACCTTCTCCCTTATGCTCGGAGAACGAGTTTAATGGAGGAGTCGATGAAGCTGCTGCAGATTCGGGCCGTGTTGTCCGACATGGACGGCCGCTCGTGAGTAGCAGCGCTCGGCGGGTTCAGGTCGAGGTCGGCTTGGCGCTGGCCGCGCTGGGCTATCTGCTGGGCGGCCTTGGCGCCTGCGTCGCAGTACTGGCCAGAGACCTCGATGAGCCCTCAAGCAGGCTCGCCCTGCTGCCCTCTGCGTTCGCGCTCGGTCTGCTGATCATCGCCTTCGTAGGACCGATCCTGCTCCGAACAGGCAGGATCACCGCCGTACTGCGTGGCGGTGCGCTCGTCTGCGCTCTGGGCGCCATCCTGGTCGCCCTGGCGCCCAGCTTCATCACTGCGGTGTCCGGGGGACTGCTGATCGGCCTCGGCGGAGCACTGTTGGTGCTGCTGGCGCCACTGCTGCTGAGCGGCCCGACAGCGGCGGCCCGGCTGACCAAGGTGAACGCGGTGGGCAGTGCCACTGGCATCCTGGCGCCGCTGGCGATCGGTGGACTCGACTCGCTCGGCCCTACCGGCCGGCTGGCGATGCTGGTCGCAGTACCGCCGTTCCTGGTGCTGATCGTCATTGCTGTTCCGGCGCGAGCTGGGCAGAGCCTGGATCCGACGCCGGCTGGTGAAGGGTCGCCGTGGCTCAGTGCATTCCGGGGCTGGTCACGCGTCGTACTGGCTGTCGCGGTGGAGTTCTGCTTCGTGGTGTGGTCGGTGGCGCGGCTGGTCGACGCCGGTCTGCCGATCGCGATCGCGGCGCTGCTGGGCAGCGCGTTCCCGATCGGAATGGCCGTCGGCCGGTCGATCGGGCCGATCTACTTCCGCGGCTGGGCGCCGCTGGTTCCGGCCGGCGTACTGGCGCTCTGCGGCAGCCTCTTGGTGAGCCTGTTCGGTTCGCCCGCGATCGTGGTGACCGGACTCCTGCTGGCCGGCATCGGTGTCGCGCCGCTCTACCCGCTGACGATTGCCGAGTTGGTCGCGACGCCTGGCATCCGGCCGGTTCGCCTGGCGGCGCTGGGTGCACTGGCGTCGGCGACCGCGATTCTCGCGGCGCCGACGCTCCTGGCTGCGCTGGCGACCGTGATCGACCTGAGCAAGGCTTTCCTGATCACGATTCCGGTGCTGCTGGTGCTGTTCCTGATCAGCCGGCCATTGCGACCTGCTCGCCCGACCGAGCCGCAGTACGGGCTCAGGCTGAGATCGGAAGCCCGTAGCGGGCCAGGAGGGCGCGCAGGGCGTCGGTGCCTTCGGAGAGGTCGTAGAGCTCCGCGTGCAGGCCGGCGGTGAGGGCGCCCTTGATGTTGGGTTCGTTGTCGTCGATGAAGAGCACGGACGAGCCCTGCTTGCCGACGCTGTCCAGGATCGCGTGGAAGTACGCCGGTTCCGGCTTGGCGACGCCGAGATCGCAGGAGTAGAAGGTCTGGTCGAACAGCTCGCCGTAGCGCCGCTCGTCCTGCATGATCCCGCGCCGGTAGAGCTGCTGGTTGGTCGCCAGGTGACAACCGATCCCGGCCTTGCGCAGCTGGTGGATCAGGTCGACCACGACCGGGTCCGCCTCGAACGAGCGCCAGGGCTGGATGGCCTCCTCCACCGGGGTGGCCGATTCCCAGCGCGCCAGGACCTCGGCCACGGCCGCGCGGAAGTCACCCTCGCCGCGGATCGACGGCCGTTCGGAGACCATCAGGTCGTCGACGAACTCCTCGGCGGACTGGTCCGGGCGGATGAAGGTGGCCAGGGTGGCGCGCCAGTCGATCGTCGGCCGCTGGATCACCCCATCGGCGTCGAACAGGACGGTGTCGATCACGGTGGTCGGCATGTCCCTATCCAATCAGGCGGCGCACGGCCGGGTCCCGGGGTGGTCTCAAACCTGGACAGGCTGGTGGGCGAGACCTTGACCGGTTCAGTTGGGATGCGCTTACCTTGACCATGTCTGAACATTTGTCGACAAGTTCTCGCGCAAACGAACACCCCGCAAAAAGCCCCTCCCGGTAGCAAGGCGAAGGTGTAGGTGAGGCAGTCCATGGCAGTTTCCCGACGGAGGTTCCTGGCCCTCGGGGCCGGTGGAGCGGCCGCGGCCGCCGGACTCAGCGGCTGCGGCTCGCGCAGCTCGCTCGGCGCCGCCGACGAGTTGAGTATGTGGTGCTGGACCGGCTCGGTGAACGACTCGCTGATCGCGACCGCGGAGAAGGGCATCCCGGGCGCGACCAAGAAGCTGGCGATGACCCGGATCGGCGGTGACTACAAGACCAAGGTGCTGACCTCGCTGGCCGGCAAGTCGCTGGTGCCGGACATCATCGGGATCAACGACGACGTCGCCACCTACTTCCCGAACGCCGACCAGTTCCACGACCTGCGCGAACTCGGCGCAGGCAAGGTCGAGTCCGAGTACCTGCCGTGGAAGTGGAAGCTCGGCATCACCCCCGAGAACAAGATGATGGCCTTCCCGATGGACACCGGCCCGACCGCGCTGTTCTACCGGCGGGACGTCTTCGAGAAGGCCGGCCTGCCGACCGAACCGGCCGACGTCGCCGCGGCCGCACCCGACTGGAACAGCTACATCGAGCTCGGCAAGAAGCTCAAGGCGGCGGTGCCCGGTTCGGTGATCACCGACAACATCACCTCGGTCTTCGACTACGCGCTGTCGCAGTTGCCGAAGCGCTGGATGACGAAGGAGGGCCAGTACATCGGCGCCGACGACCACATCAAGAACGCCTGGGACCTGGCGATCCGCGTCGTCAAGGAAGGGTTGTCGGCCAATGCGCAGGGCGGCAGCACGGACGCGAACGCCGTGATCACCAACGGCCGGCTGGTCGCCTTCATGGGCGCGGTCTGGTGGGCCCAGCTCGGTCCGAAGAACGCCGCACCGAAGACGAAGGGGAACTGGCGGGTCACCCCGGCGCCGGGCGGACCTGGTAACCGCGGCGGCTCCTTCCTGGCGATCACCAAGTACTGCAAGGACCCCGAGGCCGCGATGGCCTTCATCACCTGGCTCGAATCGTCGAAGAACCAGGCCGAATCGTTCCTCGACCCGGTGCTCTTCCCGTCCACCCCGGCCAGCTACACCGACCCCCGGCTGACCGCGCCGGACCCGTTCTTCGGCGGCCAGCGGATCGTCGACGTCTTCGCCGAGTCCGCGAAGAAGTACCCGGGCGCCTACTTCAGCCCGTTCGACACGATCATCCGTACGCCGATCGCCGCGGAACTCGTGAACGTGGAGATCGGCAGCAAGTCCTCCGACCAGGCCTGGAAGGACGCGCAGCACCAGGTCGACCGCGAACTCACCAGGGCGGGGGCGATCTGAGATGGCCGTCAGTGAAACCGTGCGTGAGTCGGCGGCGGATGTGAGCGCGAACATTCCGGACGGACCGCCGAACCGGTTCCGGCAGGCGTTCCCGCAGTACGCCGCGGTGTCGCCGTTCTTCATCCTGTTCGCGATTTTCGGCGCGTTCCCGGTGCTTTTCTCGATCTGGCTGTCGTTCCACTCGTGGGACGGGATCGGCCAGATGAAGTGGGTCGGGCTGGAGCAGTACAGCTACCTGCTCACCGATCCGAGCTTCTGGAAATCCATCACCAACACCCTGATCATCTGGGTGCTCTCGACCGTCCCGATGCTGCTGCTGGCCCTGCTGATCGCGAACGCGCTGCACAACGCGACCCGGTTCCGCAGCTTCTACCGGATCGCCTACTTCATCCCGAACATCACCTCGGTGGTCGCGGTGACGATGGTCTTCGGCTCGATCTTCAGCAACAACTTCGGCCTGCTCAACGCGTTCCTGCAGTCGATCGGGCTGGACAAGATCGAGTGGCTCAGCCAGCCGTGGGGGATCAAGATCGCGATCGCGTCCATCGTCGCGTGGCGCTGGACAGGGTACAACGCGATCATCTTCCTGGCCGGCCTGCAGGCGATCTCGTCCGACATCTACGAGGCGGCCAGGGTCGACGGGGCCTCGTCGCGGCAGATGTTCTGGCGGATCACGGTGCCGCTGCTGCGGCCGGTGATCCTGTTCACCGCGGTCACCTCGACGATCGGCGGGCTGCAGATCTTCACCGAGTCGCAGGTGCTGTTCGGCAGCAGCGGCGCGATCGGCGGCCCGGGTGACGGCGGTCTGACGATCGTCTCGTACCTGTACGACAGTGCGTTCGGCAAGAACCAGTTCGGGTACGGCGCCGCGATCGGCTGGGCGCTGTTCATCCTGATCGTGCTGTTCTCGGTGATCAACTGGCGGCTGATCGGCGGCGACGACAACGACCGGATCACCCGGCGGATGCAACGCCGGGTGGACCGCAAGATCGCCGCCGAGAAGGCGGCTGCAGGGAAGGAGACGGTCGATGCGCACTGAAAGAGTCAGGACGGTCGTCGGTCACGTCGTACTGATGCTCGGGGTGGTCGTCTCGATCTTCCCGTTCTACTGGATGCTGGTGATGGCCTCGAACACCACGCCGGACATCTTCGCCTACCCGCCGAAGCTGCTGATCGGCTCGCACCTGTTCGAGAACATGGGCCATGTGCTGGACAACATCGACTTCTTCGGCGCGATGCTGATCACGCTGATCGCGTCCCTGGGCGTCACCGTGCTGGTGCTGTTCTTCGACTCGCTCGCGGCGTTCGCGTTCGCGAAGTACGAGTTCCCCGGCCGCGACGTGCTGTTCGGGATCCTGCTGGCCACCTTCATGATCCCGACCCAGCTCGCGCTGGTGCCGCAGTTCGTGACGCTGGCCGAGTTCGGCTGGATCGGGTCGCTGAAGGCCCTCATCATCCCGGGCGCGGCCAACGCGTTCGGGATCTTCTGGATGCGCCAGTACGCCAAGGGCGCGATCCCCGACGAGCTCATCTCCGCCGCCAAGGTCGACGGCGCCGGCTTCTTCCGGCAGTACCTCACCGTGGGACTGCCGGTACTGCGGCCCGGGCTGGCGTTCCTGGGCATCTTCACCTTCATCAACGTCTGGAACGACTACCTGTGGCCGTTGATCGTGATGACGGACCCGAACAAGCTCACCCTGCAGGTCGCCCTGCAGCAGCTGAACGGTGTGTACGGCACCGACTACAGCATGGTGATGGCGGGAGCACTGATGAGTGTGATCCCGTTGATCGGTGTCTTCATCATCGGCGGCCGCCACTTCATCGCCGACATCGCCGCCGGCGCCATGAAATTCTAACCGCTGCTCTTTTGAGGAGAGTCATCCTTTGCCTTCCACCAAGCTCCGCTGGGGAATCCTCGGCACCGGCAACATCGCGTCCAGGTTCGCCAGCCAGGTCCCGTCGTCGGCCACCAACGAGGTGGTCTCGGTCGGCAGCCGGTCGATGGAGTCGGCCGTCGAGTTCGCCGACAAGTACGGCATCGCGAACCGGCACGCGTCGTACGAGGCGTTGCTGGCCGACGAGAACGTCGACGCGGTCTACATCGCCACCCCGCATCCGCTGCACCCGGAATGGGCGATCAAGACCGCCGAGGCCGGCAAGCACGTGCTGTGCGAGAAGCCGCTCGCGATCAACCGGGCCTGGGCCGCGGCGATGATCGAGGCCGCGGTGCGCAACGACGTCTTCCTGATGGAGGCGTACATGTACCGGTGCCTGCCGCAGACCAAGCTGGTCGCCCAGCTGATCCGCGACGGCGCGATCGGCAAGGTGCACCAGATCCAGGCGTCGTTCGCGTTCCAGGCGTCCTTCAACGCGTCCAGCAGGATCTTCGCCAACGAGCTGGCCGGCGGCGGCATCCTCGACGTCGGCGGCTACCCGGTCTCCTACGCGCGGCTGATCGCGGGCGCCGCCACCGGAGCGCCGTACGCCGATCCGGCGGCGGTGACCGCGGTCGGTCAGGTCGGCGAGACCGGGGTCGACGAATGGTCGGTCGCGACCTTGTTCTTCGACTCCGGGATGACGGCTCAGGTGAGCACCGGCGTACGGCTGAACGACGAGAACCGGGTCCGGGTGCTCGGCAGCGAGGGGTACCTCGTGGTCGAGGACCCGTGGTTCGGCGGCGACGGGAAGCCGACCCACGTCACCGTGCACAAGGTGGGGGAGGAGCCGCGGGACATCTCCGCGGAGCCGGCCTTCATCTACCAGGCCGAGGCGGAGGCCGTCTCGGCTGCTGTCGAGGCCCGGCAGGCGCCGGAGATGTCGTGGGAGGACACCCTCGGCAATCTCGTCGTACAGGACAAGTGGCGCGAGGCGATCGGGCAGCAGTACGCGAGTGAGCGGGACGACGTGCTGATCCCGACCGTGACGGGTCGCCCGCTGGCCCGGCGTACGGATGCTCCGATGACGTACGGCGAGGTGCCCGGGCTGGACAAGCCGGTGTCGCGGCTGGTGATGGGCGTCGACAACCAGCCGACGCTGCCGCACGCGGCGACGATCTTCGACGACTTCTTCGAGCGTGGCGGGACCACCTTCGACACGGCGTACA
Source organism: uncultured Actinomycetota bacterium (assembly GCA_963740725.1). Lineage (GTDB taxonomy): Bacteria > Actinomycetota > Actinomycetes > Propionibacteriales > Kribbellaceae > Kribbella. The sequence continues at coordinate 231,310 of CAVUFT010000001.1, read as the reverse complement.
TCTACGGCGGCGGGCGCGGCGAGAAGCTGCTCGGGCAGTGGATGACGTCGCGCGGGAACCGGGACGAGGTCGTCGTCATCGGCAAGGGTGCGCACACGCCGCACTGCGATCCGGCGTCCATCACGTCGCAGCTCGAAGAGTCGCTGGAGCGGCTGCAGACCGATCACGTCGACCTCTACCTGATGCACCGGGACAACGAGGAGATCCCGGTCGGGGAGTTCGTCGACGTGATGGACTCGCACTTCCAGGCGGGGCGGATTCGCGGCTTACGGCGGGTCGAACTGGTCCACTGCGAGGTTTGACGAGGCGAACGAGTATGCCGCGACGCATGGGAAGCAGCCGTTGACGCTGCTGAGCAACCACCTGAGTCTGGCGCGGGCGTACGACGTACCCTGGGCGGGCTGCCGGCATGTCAGCGACGACGAGTCGCAGGCGTGGCTCCGGGAGCGGCAGGTGGCGTTGTTCCCGTGGTCGAGTCAGGCGCGCGGGTTCTTCACCGGCCGGGCCAAGCCGGAGGACCGCTCCGACGAGGAGCTGGTCCGCTGCTTCTACTCGGACGAGAACTTCGAGCGGTTGGCACGGGCGCGGGAGCTGGCGTCGAAGCACGGCGTCGAGCCGACGGCGATCGCGCTGGCCTGGCTGCTGCACCAGCCGTACCCGGTGTTCCCGCTGATCGGGCCGCGGCAGATCTCGGAGACGCGGACCTCGATGCCGGGACTGTCGGTGGAGCTGTCCGCCGAGGAAGTGGCGTGGCTTACACCGGTGTAGTCCACGCTGAGGACCGAATTGGTCGAGGCGCGATGGCTATGTAACATGGTCTGTCGGTGTCTCGACCCTAAACACGGAGAATCATGTCTAAGAAGTGCGATGTTTGTGACAAGAAGCCGACGTTCGGCAACAGTGTTGCGCGGCTGGGTAAGGGCGCGATGATCCGTCGGGTCAAGAAGCGCACGGCGCGTCGGTTCGACCCGAACATCCAGACGATCCGGGCGACCATCAAGGGAACCCCCACCAAGCTCAAGGTCTGCACGTCCTGCATCAAGGCGGGCAAGGTCCAGCGCGTAGTCGGCTAGGACTTTCTGCCCCCTCGGCGGGGCACAACTCCGTGTAGGGCCTGACCAGGCGCCCGGGATCCTCCCGGGCGCCTCGTCACGTTTACCGCCGTCACCGCTACGGCGAGTAGCAGTCCGGCGCGCCCATCACCACGAAGCCCGTGGTGCTGAACGGCTTCTCGCCGTGGCGCTTGTTGATCTCCTTTGCCGCGTCGGCGAGTCGTCGCCGGTCCGCGGCGTCGATCGTGTCGTCACTCGTCAGCTTGCCCACCAGGTCGCCGGCCAGTTTGAGATCGTCCTCGGTGAAGCCGTCCGGTCCGAGGACCTCATGACCTGCGCAGATCAGGAAGTTGCCGTCCTCGGTGAAGTACAGCGTGTGGGTATCGCTGCAGTCGAACGCATCCTCGGCGCTGAACGCGAGCGCTCAGTGGCTGGATCCTGTCATGGGCACTCGGCGATGACGGTGATTTCTCGGCGGTTGTGGTGGAGTTGGCGGGCGTGGAGTACGTCGTACTGCTTGGTGAGGACGTCGATGCCGCGGCGGGCCGCGTCGAGGGGGTTCTTGCCGCCGCCCTTGAGGGTGACGATGGCGAGGGCGCCGCGCGCTAGGTGCGGTACGGCGTCCAGCATGACCCGGGCGCTCAGCACCTGGTCCATCCGCATGTCGTTCACGACCACGTCGAAGTGGATTCGGTTGTGGCGGAAGAACTCGCCGGCCGTCGTCGCGACGTGGTGAACCTTGCGATCGGCCGTCACCCGCGGATCGAGCGCACCTGGATCGACCGACCACATCTCCTGGTCGTGCTGCCTGAGGATCCGGGTCCAGCCGCCCGGACTCGCGCCGAGATCCAGGCCCTTTCCGGGCGGGAGTTCGAGGCCGAAGGTCTGGATCGCCTCTTCGAGCTTGAACTCCGACCGCGACACCCGCTCGTCCGACCGAGCCAGCCGCATCCGCCCGCCCGGCCAGTCCGACAGGCTGCAACTCCAGCCGATTCAGCCCGAAGATCACCGTCTTGGCGGAGACGAAGACCGACACGACCAGTTCCTGCCCAGCCCGGCTCACCGCGACCCCGCGAGCCCCCAGCGCATCCTCGAGCAGGTGATAGAACGACCCGCCCGCTCCCAGCCCCATCGGTCCAGGTCTGCACCGCCACCGCCTGTCGGATGCTTCGGCAACCCCTCCAGCACCAACTCCGCCAGCTCATGCGCTTCGGGCACCTCGCCCGGCTTGAAACTCGCCAGCTCCACGGTCAGGTGCCGCACGAAGATGATCCGCCCACGATCACAAGCCGCCGCCAGCTCCTCGACCGACGGCCCGCCAGAGACGATCCGCCCCAGATCCGCACTGACCCGCTCGATCCGGACGCCGCCCCCGAACTCCCCCCGGATCTCCCGAACGGCCAGGTCATAGCTGTCGGTCGCTACCGAGAACAACAAAGGACGCACAGGACATAGTAGGCGGAGCGCGCGGACCGGTTAGCCTTCCGGGCGTGGAAGAGCTGACGGTTGGGGTGCTGCGGAGCTGGGCTCGGGTGGCGCTGGTGGAGTTGCGCCGGGCCCGGGCGGAGATCGACGAGCTCAACGTGTATCCGGTGCCTGACGGCGACACCGGGACCAACCTGTATCTGACCTGGGAGGCGGCCTGTGAGGCGCTGCCTGAGGGGGAGTTGACGTTCGCGGAGGCGGTCCAGGCGTTCGGCCGGGGCGCGTTGCTGGGGGCGCGGGGCAATTCGGGCGTGATCACCTCTCAGCTGGTTCGCGCCTGCGGGCTGCGGCTGGCGGAGAACCTGCCGCGGGACCAGGAGGCCGGTCCTGGCTCGTTCCTGGCCGATCCGCGGATGAGCGAGGCCGCCGCCTTCGCCGATGCGCTGGCATTCGCCGCAGACGCGGCGTACGGGGCAGTTGCGCAGCCCGTTGAGGGGACGATGCTCACCGTCGCCCGCGCAGCCGCCAACGCGGCTCTGGCGGCGGCCAACGAGGGGAAGTCGCTCGCCGAGGTCTGCCTGGCGGCGGTCGCGGGCGCCCGGCTGGCGCTGACGAAGACGACAGAGCAGTTGGACGTACTACGGCGCGCGGGCGTGGTCGACGCCGGCGGCGCAGGCCTGGTGGTGATCCTCGGCGCGATGGAGTCAGTGCTGTCGGGCCGCCCGCCGGGCAAACACTCCGGGGTCCCGCCCCGGGTAACAGCAGCTGGAGCCGAGCCGAAAGCTCGGCGGGCGACCTGGAGCCGGGCGGACCGGCGTACGAGGTGATGTATTTGCTGGATGCTGCCGATGAGCGGATCGGGGACTTCCGGCGGGCGCTGGCGGGGTTGGGGGACTCCGTGGTGGTGGTCGGGGGCGACGAGCTGTGGAACGTGCATGTGCACACCGACGACGTCGGGGCCGCGATCGAGTTGGGGATCGGGATCGGGCGGCCGCACCGGATCCGGGTGACGCACTTCGCCGATCTGGCGCCGCATGCGCCGATCGTGAGCCGGGCGGTCATCGCTGTGGCTGCGGGGGAGGGGCTCGGGAAATTGTTCGTCGAGTCCGGCGCGACGGTGGTCAAGGGCGGTCCCGGCCGGCGCTGTTCGACCGGCGAACTGCTGACCGCGATCGAGCAGTCGGGCGCGCCCGAGATCGTGCATTCTCCCCAACGACAAGGACTCCATCGCCGTCGCCGAGGCAGCCGCGACCGCCGCCCGGCAGGACGGCCGACGGGTCGCCGTGATCCGGACCCGCGCGCAGGTCCAGGGGCTGGCGGCGATCGCGGTTCATGACCCCGAGCAGAGCTTCGACGACGCCGTAGTCCAGATGTCTGCGGCCGCCGGGCAGACCCGGCAGGGCGCGGTCACGATCGCCGTGAAGGACGCCTGGACGATGGCGGGGACCTGCCGGATCGGCGACGCGCTGGGCGTGGTGGACGGCGATTTCGCCTTGATCACCGAGGACCTGACCGACGGCCGCGACCGGGGTCGTCGACCGGTTGCTGGGCGGTGGTGGCGAGCTGATGACGGTGGTCCGCGGCGCGAACGCGAGCCCCGAACTGGTCGACGCGCTGGTCCGGCACGTGCGCCGGAACCGCAAAGATGTCGATGTCGTGGTGTACGACGGAGGTCAGGAGAGGTACCCGTTGCTGATCGGGGTGGAATGAAGACGGACATCGACCGGAAGCTTCGCGACTTCCTCGGCGCGAAGACGGCGAAGATCTTCGCGGACGTGCTCGGTATCGAGACCGTCGGTGAGCTGCTGCGGCACTACCCGCGGCGGTACCTGAAGAAGGGCGAGCTGACCCCCTTCGACGAGCTCCAGGTCGGCGACCAGGCGACGGTCAGCGGCCGGGTCAAGAAGGTCACCGTGCGCTCGCTGGACTCGAAGATGGAGATCCAGCCCGAACGACGTCAACAAGTACCGGCGGCACCAGACGATCACCAAGGTGGTCGTCACCGACGGCCGCAACGACCTCGAGCTGGCGTTCTTCAACCAGCCCTGGCTGGCCAACAAGCTGACCGTCGGGACGGCCGCCCTGTTCTGGGGCGAGGTGACGATGTTCCGCGACATCATGCAGCTGAAGAGCCCGGGCACCGAGATCCTCGACGAGGAGGACCTGAGCGAGGCCGAGATCGAGCGCCGGGCCAAGCCCGTTCCGGCCGCTCTACCCGGCGACCGCGAAGCTGCCGACGGCGACCATCGAGCGCAGCATCAAGATCGTGCTGGACAGCCTGGAGGAGCTCGAGGACCCGATGCCGGAGCTGATCCTGCGCCAGGAGAAGCTGATCGGCCTGCGCGAGGCGCTGCAGAAGATCCACCTGCCGGAGACCGAGAAGGACATCGACGACGCGCAGAAGCGGTTCCGGTTCGAGGAAGCGCTGGTGATGCAGACGATCCTGGCCCAGCGCCGGGCCGTCACCGACGCGCTGAAGGCGATCCCGCGGGCCCGGACCGCGGGCGGCCTGCTGGACGACTTCGACGCCCGGCTGCCGTTCAAGCTCACCGCGGGCCAGGCGGAGGTGGGCGACGAGATCTTCGCCGACATCGCCCGGCCGCACCCGATGCACCGGCTGCTGCAGGGCGAGGTCGGCTCCGGCAAGACGATCGTGGCGCTCCGGGCGATGCTCTCGGTGGTCGACGCCGGCGGCCAGGCGGCCCTGCTCGCCCCGACCGAGGTGCTCGCCACGCAGCACCACAAGACGCTGACGAAGATGCTCGGTGAGCTGGCCGAGGCGGGCATGCTCGGCGGCGCGGAGCGGGCCACCAGGGTCGGTCTGCTGACCGGCTCGCTGAACGCGGCAGCACGCCGTACGGCGATGTTGGACGCGGCCAGTGGCGGCGCCGGGATCGTGGTCGGGACGCACGCGTTGCTCGAGGACAAGGTGCAGTTCGCCGACCTCGGCCTGGTGGTGGTCGACGAGCAGCACCGGTTCGGTGTCGAGCAGCGGGCCGCGCTGAGCCAGAAGTCCGGCGAGAACACGCCGCACGTGCTGGTGATGACCGCGACCCCGATCCCGCGGACGGTCGCGATGACCGTCTTCGGCGACCTGTCGGTGTCGACGCTGACCGAGCTGCCGGCCGGACGCTCGCCGATCATGAGCTCCGTGGTCCCGGCCAGGGAGAAGCCGGCCTGGCTCGAGCGCGCCTGGGAGCGGGTCCGCGAGGAGGTCGGCCAAGGGCCATCAGGCGTACGTCGTCTGCCCGCGGATCGGTGACGACGTGAAGAACGCCACCGACGAGGAGGGCGAGTTCGCCACCGCTTCCGAGGACGAGGCGGACGCGAAGGGCAAGCCGCGGCCGGCCATCGCGGTGCTGCAGATGGCCGAGCTGCTCGCCGAGCCGCTGGCCGGGCTGCGGGTGGAGATCCTGCACGGGCGGCTGCCGGCCGACGAGAAGGACTCGGTGATGACCCGGTTCGCGGCCGGCGAGATCGACGTGCTGATCGCGACCACGGTGATCGAGGTCGGCGTCGACGTCCCGAACGCCTCGACGATGGTGGTGATGGACGCGGACCGGTTCGGCATCTCGCAGCTGCACCAGCTGCGCGGCCGGGTCGGCCGGGGCAAGGTGCCGGGGCTGTGCCTGCTGGTCACCGACAGCTGGGACGGCAGCGAAGTCGCGCGAACGGCTGGACGCGGTCGCCGGTACGACGGACGGCTTCGAGCTGTCCCGGATCGACCTGGAGACCCGGCGCGAGGGCGATGTCCTCGGCGTCGCCCAGTCGGGCCGCCGGAGCAGCCTGAAGCTGCTCAGCGTCCTCCGCGACGAAGAGGTCATCCTCACCGCCCGCCACGTCGCCAACTCGATCGTCTCCGTCGACCCCGAACTGGCCGACCTACCCGGCTCCGTTCGTACGTCGCCAGCGCGCTGGCCTCCGAAGCGACCGACTATCTGGAGAAGACGTGACCAGGATCATCGGGGGAGCGGCCGGTGGGCGGCGGATCGGCGTACCGGCGGGGAACGGGACGCGGCCGACGGCGGACCGGGTGCGGGAGGCGATGTTGTCGTCGCTGGAGACCGAGTTCGGGAGCTTCCACGGGCTCGCCGTCCTCGACCTGTACGCCGGGAGCGGGGCGATCGGGTTGGAGGCGTTGTCCCGCGGGGCGGCCCGGGTGTTGCTGGTGGAGTCGGACCGGAAGGCCGCCGAGGTGGTCACCGCCAACGTCAAGGTGGTCGGGTTGCCAGGCGCCACGGTCGCCATGAGACCCGCCGAGAAGGTTGCCTCCGGCGACAATTCGGGGGGGCCGTTCGACCTGGTCTTCGCCGACCCGCCGTACAAGCTGGAAACGCTGGAGCTGCAGGAGGTGCTGACCTCGCTGCGGGACAACGGCTGGCTCGCCGAGGACGCGGTCGTCGTGGTCGAGCGGGGCAAACGCGAGCCGTGGGAGTGGCCGGAAGGGTTCGCCGCGCTGCGCGATCGCAAGTACGGCGAGGCCCGGCTTTGGTACGGTCACCGCCATGAACCAGGCGGCGTACCGGCTGCGGGTGAGCCGTCATGACTAGGGCGGTGTTCCCCGGCAGCTTCGACCCGCCCACCAACGGGCACCTCGACATCATCACCCGGGCGGCCGCTGCCTTCGACGAGGTGATCGTCGCGGCCGGGGTGAACCAGTCCAAGAAGCGGCTGTTCGCGGATCAGGAGCGGGTCGAGATGCTGACCGAGCTGGCTGAGGCCGTTTCCGCGAGCACCGGTTCCAGCGTGAGCGTCGGGACGTTCGACGGGCTGCTGGTCGACTACTGCCGGTCCGTCGGGGCCGGGACGATCGTCAAAGGGCTGCGGTCCGGCGACTTCGGCTACGAGCTGCAGATGGCGCAGATGAACCGGAAGTTGACCGGAGTCGATACCCTCTTCCTGCTGACCGCACCGGAGAACGGCTACATCTCGTCCAGCCTGGTCAAGGAAATCGCCAAGCTGGGCGGCGAGGTATCCGCTTTCCTGCCGCCCGCGGTGCACGCCCGGCTGCTCGCGAAGCTCGCCTGATGTGCTCGCGAAGCCGGCCCGCTGTCCGACCGGTGGCCCCCGAATTGGGCGACCGGCCGGTAAGTTGGTAATGTTATCCCTCGGTCTCGACGAGACTGAGATTTTGCCTGCCCACGCCTGAAAGGGATGTCCTGAGCGTCTTGGACCCGCGGTCCCCACTCGTGATCGATACGCACGAGCTGTCACGCCGCGCCGGGTCCCAGCGCGAAGTCTCCTTCACGGCACCGGCACCGGCCGATCTCGGTATCGACGTGATCGGCGTCCCCGAGGGCGACCCGATCCAGTTCGATCTACGACTGGAAGCGGTGGTCGAAGGGGTGCTCGTGACCGGGACGGCCAGTGGCCGGCTGGTCGGGGAGTGCGCGCGGTGCCTGGTCGATGTCGAGGACGAGTTCCTCGCCGACGTCCAGGAGCTGTACGTCTACCCGGAGAGCGACGCCGAGCCTGACGAGGCCAGCCGGATGGAGGGCGATCTGATCGACCTCGAGCCGGCATTGAGGGACCAGGTGGTGCTCGCGCTGCCGTTCCAGCCCTTGTGTGCGGACGACTGTCCGGGACTGTGCCCCGAGTGTGGGGTGCGCCTGGTGGAGGAGCCCGGTCACAAGCACGAGGACGGGGCCGACCCGCGCTGGTCCGCACTGAGTGGCCTGCTCCAGCAGGATGAAAAACCGTAAGATCGCACAACCACTTTCCAGCCAGCCGGCCGGGTCGCAAGCCCCCGGCCGAACCGAGGAGTCATAACCGTGGCCGTTCCGAAGCGGAAGATGTCGCGCAGCAACACCCGGAGCCGCCGGGCGCAGTGGAAGACGACTGCCGCCGCGCTGGTCACCTGCGTGAACCCCGCCTGCCGCGCCAAGCACCTGCAGCACACCGTCTGCCCGACCTGTGGCCAGTACGGCGCCAAGGGCGAGCGTCGCCAGGTCGTCGAGAGCTAAACGGCAACCCCCCAGTGAACTCTGCCAACGAATCGGGGCTCTACGCCGAGCTGAACCAGCGGCTCGGCGTATCGCTGGCTGACGCATTACTGGAGCACGCCTTCACCCACCGTTCGTTCGCGTACGAGAACGGTGGGTTGCCGACCAACGAGCGGCTGGAGTTCCTCGGGGACTCCGTGCTCGGCGTCATCGTCACGGAGTCGCTGTTCCGCAACCATCCGGACCTCTCCGAGGGCCGGTTGGCCAAGCTGCGTGCGGCGGTGGTGAACATGCGCGCCCTGGCGGGCGTCGCCCGTGACCTGAAGCTGGGCAAGTACCTCCGGCTCGGCCGTGGCGAGGAAGCCACCGGCGGCCGGGACAAGTCGTCGATCCTGGCGGACTGCGTGGAGGCGCTGATCGGCGCCGTCTACCTGGACCGCGGGTTCGAGGTCGCCGGCCGGGTGGTGCACACCCTGTTCGACGAGCTGATGGAGTCGTCGGCCCGGCTCGGCGCCGGTCTGGACTGGAAGACGAGCCTGCAAGAGCTCGTCGCCCAGCTCGGGGTCGGCGTCCCGGAGTACGTGATCGCCGAATCCGGCCCGGACCACGCCAAGACGTTCGAGGCGCGGGTCCGGATCGGCTCGGACACCTACGGGCACGGGATCGGCCGGAGCAAGAAGGAAGCCGAGCAGCAGGCGGCCGAGACGGCCTGGAAGGCTCTGCGCGCGGCTCATCCCGACAGCATCGACCCCTCGCAACAGCCCTGAGGTGCCTGAGCTTCCTGAAGTAGAGGTCGTCCGCCGCGGGCTCGCGGAATTCACCACCGGCCGGACCATCGACGCCGTCGAGGTCCTGCACCCGCGCCCGCTGCGCCGGCACCTGCTCGGGCCGGACGACTTCTCCGCCCGGCTGAAGGGTCAGGTCTTCGACACGCCCGCCCGGCGCGGGAAATATCTCTGGCTGCCGCTGACCTCCGGTGACGCCGTCCTGACCCACCTGGGGATGAGCGGCCAGTTCCGGGTCCAGCCGGTCGGCGCCGCGGACGAGAAGCACCTGCGGGTCCGGATCCGGTTCGCCGACGAGGGCGGAGAGGTCCGTTTTGTGGACCAGCGGATGTTCGGTGGTCTGTCGTACTCCGAAGGCGGTGCCGAACTGCCCGCGGAGATCGCGCACATTGCCCGCGACCCGTTCGACCCGCTCTTCGACGACGACCTCTTCGTGGCCTCGATCCGGCGCAAGAAGACCGGCCTGAAGCGGGCCTTGCTGGACCAGACGCTGATCAGCGGAGTCGGGAATATCTATGCCGACGAGGCTTTGTGGCGGGCCAAGCTGCATTACGCCAAGGCCACCGAGACGCTGAAACCCTTGCAGGCAAGGGAAATACTGCAACACGCCCGGGAAGTGATGGGGGCCGCGCTGGCCGTCGGCGGGACCAGCTTCGATGCCCTGTATGTCAACGTGAACGGGGAATCCGGCTATTTCGAGCGCGGTCTGGCGGTGTACGGCCAGGAAGGTTCGCCGTGCCCGCGCGACGGCCGGCCGATCCGTCGCGAACCGTTCATGAACCGTTCCTCGTTCCGCTGCCCGAAGTGTCAGCCGGTGCCGCGACACGCCCGGTGGTGAGCGAGATATCGTTAATTGACGTACCCCAGGTTGACCCTTGGCTTTGCCGGTGTCACCCTAAAAGACGGCACACTTTTATGCGCTCCTCCCAGTACAGGGCTCCAGGGGCGCCAAACTGCCAGAACCCTTCCGGAGGACAGCACAATGGCCAAGGCTCTTCTAGGGCACCTTGGAGGCACTGACCCGCGCATGCTCGAGCAGGTTCGTCTGCTCAACCGGCGTGTCGCCGATCTGGAAGCGCACGTGATGCGCTTGCAGGCAGAGAACGACCATCTGGTCGCAGCCGTTCACGAGGAACGACTGCTCACCGTAGACGAAGCTCTGCGCGCCCCCGCTTCGGTCTGAATCTCGCCGAAGCCGTACCACCATCACCGTCCGCACCACCCACGGCGGCGGCCCCCGTCCGGGCCTCCGCCGGTTTCATGTCCGCCTTAGGTAGAGTGAAGGGCGGAACTCCTTCCCCCGGGTAGCGGCACTGTCACCGTCTGTGGGGTGGCCGATGCAAGTTATGACGGTTCCTTTCGGTATCGTCTGTCCTTTCACGGGTTGGGAGCTTTCGCTTTGTACCTGAAGAGCATGACGCTCCGGGGCTTCAAGTCATTCGCGTCCGCCACGACGATGAACTTCGAACCAGGGATCACCTGCATCGTCGGCCCCAACGGTTCCGGGAAGTCCAACGTCGTCGACGGTCTCGCCTGGGTGATGGGCGAGCAAGGCGTCAAGTCGCTGCGTGGCGGCAAGATGGAAGACGTCATCTTCGCCGGTACGTCGGGTCGCGCACCGCTGGGTCGCGCCGAGGTCGTGCTGACCATCGACAACACCGACGGCGCGCTGCCGATCGACTATGCCGAGGTCACCATCTCGCGGACGATGTTCCGCAACGGTGGCTCCGACTACCAGATCAACGGCCAGAACTGCCGGCTCCTCGACGTCCAGGAACTGCTCAGCGACTCCGGTATCGGTCGCGAGATGCACGTCATCGTCGGCCAGGGCCAGCTCGACTCGATCCTGCGCGCCACGCCGGAAGGCCGCCGCGGCTTCGTCGAGGAGGCGGCCGGCGTCCTGAAGCACCGCAAGCGCAAGGAGAAGGCGCTGCGGAAGCTGGAGTCGACCGAGGGCAACGTGCACCGGCTCGGCGACCTGATCGCCGAGATCCGCCGGCAGCTGAAGCCGCTCGGGCGCCAAGCGGAGGTGGCGCGCCGGGCAGTGACGATCCAGGCGGAGGTCCGCGACGGCCGGTCCCGGCTGCTCGCCGACGACATCGTCCAGGCGCAGTCCGCGCTGGAGGCCGAGCTCAAGGACGAGGCGGCGCTGACCGAGAAGCGTGCCCAGATCGAGGCAGCGCTGCGCGAGGCCCGCGATCTCGAGGCGACGCTCGAGGACGCACTGCGTACGGATGCGCCGGCGCTGCAGGCCGCGCAGGACACGTGGTACCAGCTGTCCGGCTTCGGCGAGAAGATCAAGGGCACCGCGCGGATCGCCGCGGACCGGATCCGCTCGCTCAACGACGAGGCCGACGAGCCGCGCGCCGGGCGCGACCCCGAAGAGCTCGAGCTGGAGGCCGCCCGGGTCCGCGAGACCGAGGCGGAGATCGAGGCCGAGGTGCGTGGCCCACTCCGAGCTGCTCGCCGAGGCGGTCGAGAAGCGTCAGCAGCTGGAGGCGCAACACGCCGAGGAGGAGCGCCGGGTCGCGGCGCTGATCCGGGCCGCCGCGGACCGTCGCGAGGGCCTGGCCCGGCTGACCGGCCAGGTGAACGCGCTGAAGAGCCGCGCGGCCGCCGCCGAGTCCGAGATCGGCCGACTCGCTGCCAACCAGCACGAGGCCGAGCAGCGCGCCGCGAAGGCGCAGCACGACTTCACCGCGCTGGAGACCCAGGTGGCCGGCCTCGACGCCGGCGAGAAGGGTCTGGACGACCAGTTCGAGGCCGCCCAGAGCGTGCTGGACGAGCTGGAGGAACGGCTCACCAAGCTCCGCGCCGAGGAGCGCGACGCCGAGCGGGAGCGGACCGGTCTGGCCGCCCGCAAGGAGGCCCTGGAGATCGGGCTGAACCGCAAGGACGGCGCCGGAGCGCTGCTGGCCGCCTCGGAGCAGGTGACCGGCCTGATGGGTTCGGTCGCCGCCCTGCTGAGCGTGCGCGCCGGGTACGAGACTGCCATCGCCGCCGCGCTGGGCGAAGCCGCCGACGCTGTCGCGGTGACGCACACGTCCGCGGCCGTCGAGGCGGTCGGGCACCTGAAGGAGCACGATCTCGGCCGCGCCGGGATGCTGCTCGGCGACGCGCCGGCCGAGGACTACACGTCGTGGCCGCAGCTGCCGTACGGCGCGATCTATGCGATCGAGGTCGTCGACTGCCCCGAGGCGCTGCGTCCGGCCCTGCGCCGGCTGCTCCGCAAGGTCGCGGTGGTCGAGGACGTCCCGGCCGCGCGGTTGCTGGTCCAGCAGCTGTCCGACGTCACGGCGACGACCCGCGCAGGCGACGTACTGGGTGCGCACTTCGCGTACGGCGGATCGGATGCTGCCCCGAGTCTCATCGAGGTGCAGTCCGCGGTCGACGAGGCCGCCGAGAAGCTGATCGAGGCCACCGCGCGGAGCGAGCGGCTGCGGTTCGAGCTGGCGGCGCTGGAGCGCGAGCGGGAGCAGCAGAAGCAGTCCGTGGAGATCACGCTGGCCCGGCTGCACGAGTCGGATGCGGCGATGGCGGCGGTGGCCGAGCAGCTGGCCCAGTTCGGGTCGCTGGCGAAGGCGTCCCGGGGCGAGGCCCAGCGGATGGCCGAGGCGATCGCGGCGGCTGCGGAGGAGCGCGACAAGAACCTGTCCGGTCTGGCCGATCTCGAGCAGCGGCTGAGCGACGTCGAGCAGTACGGCGACGAAGAGGGCGACGAGCCCGACGCGGACGAGCGTGACCGGCTGGCCGAGGCGGCGAAGGCCGGACGGGCTGCCGAGATGGAGGCGCGGCTGGCGCTGCGAACCACCGAGGAGCGGGCCCGGGCGCTGTCCGGGCGGGCCGACTCGCTGGAGCGCGCGGCACGGCAGGAGCGCGAGGCGCGGGCACGGGCGATCGCTCGGGCATCGCGGCGGGCACGTCAGTCCGAGGCCGCGCAGGCTGTGCACCTGGCGGCTGGGCACGTGTTGGCCCGCCTGGAGAACTCGCTGCAGCTGGCGGCCCAGGAGCGTTCTGCGATCCAGGCCGAGCGGGCTGAGCGTGAGCAGAGCCTGGCGCAGGGGCGGTCCGCGACGCGGAACCTGAGCACCGAGCTGGAGCAGCTGACCAATACCGTGCACCGCGACGCGCTGGCTCGCGCCGAGCAGAAGATGCGGCTCGAGGCCTTGTACGAGAAGGCGCTGAGCGAGCTCGGTACCGAGGTGGAGACGCTGATCGCGGAGTACGGGCCGGATCAGTTGGTCCCGCCGCTGCCTGCTTCCGATGCCGACGCCGACCAGCCGTCGCTGGAGGTCGAGGGGGAGCCCTTCGACCGCGCCAAGGTGGCGAAGCGGCTGAAGCAGGCGGAACGCGCGCTCGGCCAGCTGGGGCGGATCAACCCGCTCGCGCTGGAGGAGTTCGACGCGATGGAGGAGCGGCACCGGTTCCTGTCGGAGCAGCTCGAGGACCTGAAGAAGTCCCGCCGCGACCTGATGGACATCGTCAAGGAGGTCGACGACCGGGTCGAACAGGTCTTCACCGAGGCGTACCGCGATGTCGAGGTCGCCTTCGAGCACGTCTTCAGCCGGTTGTTCCCCGGCGGTGAAGGCCGGCTCGTGCTGACCGACCCGAGCGACATGCTCAGCACCGGCATCGACGTCGAGGCGCGCCCACCGGGCAAGAAGGTCAAGCGCCTCTCGCTGCTCTCCGGTGGCGAGCGCTCGCTGGTAGCGGTCGCCTTCCTGGTAGCCCTTTTCAAGGCCCGCCCCTCGCCCTTCTACATCCTCGACGAGGTCGAGGCCGCGCTGGACGACACCAACCTCGGCCGCCTCCTGGAGATCTACGAAGAACTCCGCGAGAACAGCCAGCTCCTGGTCATCACCCACCAGAAGCGCACCATGGAGGTAGCCGACGCCCTGTACGGCGTCACCATGCGCGGCGACGGCGTCTCCGCAGTAATCTCCCAGCGAATCCGAGAACCCGAACCGGCCTAGCTGTCACCTCCACCGCCGGCGGACTGCAGATAGGCGTGCAGGGTGCTGGTGGCGGTGATGCAGAGCCAGCTCGTGTGGTGCAGGGTTTCCAGGCGTTCTTCGAGGGCCTGGCGGATCTGGTCGGGGCGGCCGGAGGCGAGTTCGTCCAGTACTGAGCGGATGGCGTCGGCGTTGTAGTCGACGTCGCGCAGCAAGGCGATCACGTTCAGCCGGGCGAGTTGGTCGGCGTCGTACCGGCGGTAGCCCGTCGCGGGATCCCGCTCGGGATGCAGCAACCCTTGCTGTTCCCAGAACCGCAGAGCAGAAGTCCGTACGCCGACCGTCGCCGCCGCCTCCCTGATGCGCGCGGCCGGCTTCACACGTGCCTGGGGTGACTCCGGCTGCCGATTCAGCACCGCCTCGGTCGTTTCGACGGCGACCTTGAGCCGGGCGTGCTGCTGATCGAGCGCGGCATGTCTCGCGTTGACCAGCGTGAAGACTTCGGCGCGATCACCGGCGTGGACCGCCCGGAGTACGTCGAGGGCGTTCTGCCAGCCGTAGCCGGCGATCACGATCCGCGCGACCCGCAGCGCCTCGACGTGGGCCTCGGTGTAGCGGCGGTAGCCGTTGGCGCCGCGCTCAGCCGGCGGCAGGAAGCCGACCCGCTCGTACGTGCGGATCTGGCTGACGCCCAGACCGGCTGCCCGAGCGAGGTCGATCGGCCGCAGATGCATGTCCCGGTTTAACCGCCAATGAAGGCTTTCCACGCTTGCCTGCGCCTCGTCCGGCACGATGATCTCCACCAACCCTTCAGCTTGCAGCAGACTCCTAGGTTGAGCCTATGAGCAAAGACGGGTCAGTTGTAGCGGTACGGGACCTCGGGATGACGTTCCGCGCGCCGGTCCGCGAAGCCGGTTTGCGGGCCGCGCTCCAGTCGGTCATCCACCGCGAGTACCGGCAGATCGAGGCGGTCACCGAACTCTCCTTCAGCCTCGACGACGGTGAGGTCGTCGGCTTCCTCGGGCCGAACGGCGCGGGCAAGACGACCACGATGAAGATCCTGTCGGGGATCCTGCACCCGACCAGCGGGAGACGTCAGCGTCCTCGGGTTCACCCCCTGGCAGCGGCAAGCGCGACTACCTCCAGCGGATCGCGCTGATCCGCGGCAGCCAGCCGATCGGCGGCCCGCGGAGCTGACCGTGATGGACTCCTTCAAGTACCAGCGCGTCCTGTACGACGTCCGCGCGCCGACACCGACGGTCGACGACCTGGTCGACCTGCTCGACATCGGCAGACCTCCTGCACCGCCAGATCCGCGCGCTGAGTCTCGGCGAGCGGATGCGCGCCGGCCTCGCGATGGCCCTGCTGTACAAGCCGAAAGTCCTGTTCCTCGACGAGCCGACGCTCGGCCTCGATGTCTCGCCGCGGGCGCGCTGCGCCGGTTCGTCGCCGAGTACGCCGCGAGCACGGGCGCGACGATCCTGCTGACCAGCCACTACATGACCGACGTCGAGACGCTGTGCAAACGCGTGATCCTGATCGACCAGAGCCGCATCCGGTACGACGGGGAGCTGGCCACCTTGGCCGCGAGGTTCTCGGACAACCCGTCGCTCGAGGTCGTGATGGACCGCTTCTACCGCGACGGGATCCCGTCGTGAGCACAGTCAGCCGTACGGCGGTACTGCTCGGGATGGGGTTCTGGCGCAGCTCGGTGGAGTGGTGGAGCTTCCGGTCGTTCGTGATCACGTTGGTCGCGGGGCAGGTGGTGACGCCGCTGCTCGGGTTGTTCGTCTGGTCGGCGGCGGTGCCGGGCGAGCCGCGGCATCTCGACGTACTACGTGCTGCTGCTCGCCGTCCAGCTGATGACGGTCTCGTACGAGCACCACACCCTGGCGAGCAGCATCTACGGCGGCGACTTCGCCGTCGAGCTGGTGAAGCCGCGGCCGGTCGTGCTCGACTTTCTCGGGACCAATCTGGCGCATGCGGCTGCTGGCATGTGGCCTTCGGCGCTACCGCTGATCCTCACCGTCGGCGCTGCTCGCCGGCGTGTCAGCGTGGACGGCACCGACCTGCTGCTCGCGTTGCCGGCTGGTCGTGCTTGCGGCGGCGCTTCGGTTCGCGTTCACCTACACGCTCGCCCTGACCGCGGTCTGGACCCAGCGCGGCGCACGGTGTCGTCGGGATCGGGGAGGCGTTGATCTTCCTGCTCGGCGGTACGGCGGCGCCGTTGACGTTTCCTGCCACAAGCCGTTCCAGGAAGCGGGCCGGTCCTGCCGTTCTGGTCGATGCTCGGCGCTCCGGCTGAGATCGCCGCCGGGACGCTCGGTGGATCGGAGCTCGCGGCAGCGTACGGCGTACAGGGTGGGTGGCTGGTCGTGCTGACCGCGTTCGCAATGTCCGTCTGGCGGCTCGAGCTGTCCGCCGGTTCACCGCTTTCGGAGGATGACGATGATCAAGGCCATCAGGCTCTTCGGGGTGCTCTTCTCGATGTCGCTACGGCGCAGCGTCGACGTTCCGCGCCGACCTGTTCTTCGAACTCGTGCTGACGCTCGTCGGGGCGGCCTCGTCGCTCGCGGCGTTGATCGTCGTCTACACCCGGACGGACACGCTGGGGGCTGGTCGGCCGGACAGGCGATCGCACTGCTCGGGACCTTCCAGATCGATCAGCGGCCTGCGGACTGCGTTCGTCGAGCCGAACATCGGCTGTTCTTCGGCGACCAGATGAAGAACGGCCAGTTCGATGCTCTCCTGTTCGCAGCCGGCGCCGACCATCGTGCTCGCCAGTCTCGGAGCCTGCGCTCCGCTCGCGCTGATCCAGGTCGTGCTCGGCGTCGGAGTAGTTGTCTTCGGGCTGGTGCACGCCGGGACGGCGATCAGTGTCGCGGGAGTGCTGGCGTGGCTGGTGCTGCTGGCTCGCGGCGACCGTGATCATGTGGGCGACCCGGGTACTGTTCGCCTCGGTCGGTGTTCTGGGCATTGGGACTCAGTCTCGATGTCGCTCTACGAGGCGGTCTGGCAGTTCGGCCGCTATCCCGTCCAGCTGTACCGGGCTCCGCTCCAGCTGATCTTCACCTATGTCTTCCCGATCGCCCTCGTCGCGACCGTGCCCGTTGGGGTGCTCGCCCGGGGCGACGGCCTCGCTGCGGTGCCGGTCGCGCTCGCCACCGCCGCCACGGCCTGCACGATCACCGCGCTGGTCTGGCGGGCCGGCCTGCGCCGCTACACGAGCGCGACCAGTTGACAGATTTAAGACGACCGGTCATATTGATGGCATGGCGAGGCGGAGTATGCGGGCGGAGATTGTCGAGGCCGGGCTGGCGCAGTTCCACGAGCGCGGGTTCAATGCGGCTGCGGTGAAGGACATCACCGATCGCGCCGGCGTACCGAAGGGGTCGTTCTACAACCACTTCGAGAGCAAGGAAGCGCTCGCGATGGTGACGCTCGAGCGGTACGGCGAAGTGGTGCGGCTGACGGATCTGGCCGACGAGTCGGTCGAACCGGTGGCGCGGATCCGCGGGCACTTCGAGTTCCTGCGCGACGAGGTGATCAACTCGGAGCTGACGAAGGGCTGTCTGCTGGGCAACTTCGGGACCGAGATCATCGACCACAGTGAGACGATCCGGACCGGTGTCCGGGACGGGCTGGCGATCTGGGCCGGGCTGCTGAGCAAGGCGATCGCGGCGGGGCAGCAGGCGGGCGCGATCCGCAAGGAGCTCGACGCCGACCGGACCGCGCAGTACCTGCTCAGCGCTTGGGAGGGCACGCTCATCCAGGTGCGGGCCTTCAAGTCCGCCGACGTGTTCGACAGCTTCTTCGGTCTCACCTTCGAGACCATTCTCGCCGCCTGAGCATCGCCCTACCAGGCGGCGCAGTGGCTTGACCATTTCAAGATGACCGACCGTCTTAGGAGTTCATGATGACCATCTACCGCGCCGTCCAGGCGACCGTGGAGGGCAAGTTCGAGCTGGTCGAGCTGGAGCTGACCGAGCCCGGACCGGGCCAGGTCCGGATCGCCGTGGAGGCCTGCGGGGTCTGTCACAGCGACGTCGTCGGGGTGCACAACCTCTTCGGCAGCCGCCCCGCCGGTACGCCGATCGTGCCCGGCCACGAGATCGTCGGGCGGATCGACAAGCTCGGTGCGGATGTCACCGAGTGGAGCGTCGGCCAGCTGGTCGGCGTCGGGTATCTCGGCGGCCACTGCGGCTGTCTGCGCGAACTGCCGCCGCGGCGACTTCGTCTACTGCACGAACCAGCCGGTCACCGGCGACGCGGTCGACGGCGGCTATGCGGAGTACGCGATCGCCCGGGCCAGCGGGCTTGTCGCAGTACCGGAGGAGCTGTCCGCGGCTGAGGCGGCTCCGCTGCTGTGTGCGGGGATCACGGTGTTCAACGGTCTGCGCAAGGGCGCTGCGCAAGCGGGCGACCTGGTCGCCGTCCAGGGCATTGGCGGACTCGGGCACCTGGCCATCCAGTACGCCGCCAAGCTCGGCTTCCGGGTGGCGGCGATTGCCCGGGGTGACGGGAAGCGCGAACTGGCGTTGCAGCTGGGCGCTTCGGAGTACATCGACAGTGCGGCCGTTGACCCGGCCAAGGCGCTGCAGG
This sequence comes from uncultured Actinomycetota bacterium, assembly GCA_963740725.1. Classification (GTDB taxonomy): domain Bacteria; phylum Actinomycetota; class Actinomycetes; order Propionibacteriales; family Kribbellaceae; genus Kribbella. The sequence continues at coordinate 212,552 of CAVUFT010000001.1, read as the reverse complement.
AGCTCGGCGGGGCGCAGGTGATCGTGGCGACCGCGGCCAGTGGCGCCTCGATGAGCCCGCTGATCGACGGGCTGGGACTGCGCGGCCGGCTGATCGTGGTCGGCGCCGCGACCGACCCGATCGAGGTCACCACCGGCTCACTGATCTTCGGCGGCCGCAGCATCCACGGTTCGCTCACTGGTACGCCGAGTGAGAACGAGGAGAACCTCGCCTTCAGCCTGGCGAACGACGTCCGGCCGCTGGTCGAGGTCGTCCCGCTGGAAGAAGCCGGTACGGCGTACGAGCGGATGATGTCCGGCGCGGCGCGGTTCCGGATGGTACTGACAACAACTCAAGAGGGGTAGAAGGCTATGAGCCAGTTGATTCTGCGAGCGATCGGGAGCATCGACGAGAACGTCGACCTGGTCAAGGATCCGGATCTGAGCGTCGGGCCGGACGAGGTGCTGGTCGAGATCGAGGCCGCCGCGATCAACCCGGTCGACTTCATGCTCGCCGCCGGGACCTACGGGTACCAGGCGCAGGTGCCGTTCGGGCTCGGCTCGGAAGGCGTCGGCCGGGTCGTCGAAGTGGGTGCTGAGGGCAACAAGTCGCTGGTCGGGCGCCGGGTGCTGATCGTGCCGAACTACGAGCAGGGCACCTGGGCCGACCGGGTCGTGGCGGCGGCGAAGAACGTCGTGACGATCACCGAGGAGCGGCGATCCGCGGCAGCTCGCGATGGTGGGGATCAACCTGTTGACCGCTCACCTCGCGCTGACGAAGTACGTGGAGCTGACGGCGGGGGACTGGATCGGGTTCAACCTGGGCAACTCGGGCGTCGGCCAGTACGTGCTCGGGCTGGCGAAGCGGGCCGGCCTCAAGACGCTGGCCGTCGTACGCCGGGATTCAGTGGCGGAGAAAGTCAGGGCTGCCGGGGCGGACCTGGTGGTTGTCGATGGCAACGATCTTGGGGAGCGGATCGGGAAGGCGCTCGATGGGGAGTCGCTGAAGCTGGTGCTGGACGGCACGGGGGACGCGACAGCGGGGGCGCTGGCGCAGTCGGCCGAATTCGGCGGGACCGTGGTCAGCTACTCGTCCGTCACCGGTCAGCCGGTGCAGGTCGGGCTGGGTGACTCCATCTACCGGCAGCTCAGCCTGCGCGGGCTGTGGATCGTCAACTGGCTGGGCAACGCGCCGCGGGAGGAGTTGGAGCAGACCTTCCGTGAACTCGCGGAACTCGCGGCCGAAGGCGTGGTGAGCTCGGAGGTCGAGGCGACGTACCAGGTCGCGGACTATCTGCAGGCACTCGAGCACGCTCGCCGGCCGGGGCGGACCGGCAAGGTGCTGTTCCAGCCGTAGTACAGGTCAGGCGGTGATCGTCATCGAGGCGATCAGGTCGCCGGCGACCTCGAAGGTGAAGTGGGACGGCCCGTTGAATCCATCGCCACCGACCTGGGTGACGATGGTCAACGGGTTGCCCGGCGTGGCGACCTCGGTGCCGGTGAAGGTGGCCCGCTTGCCGATCAGTTCGTTCTCGCTCCAGGAGCGGATCGCGGCCGGGCCGCGGAACTGGCGGCCCCAGTCGTCGACGAACCCGTCCGGCGCGAAGGCCGCGACGAAGGCGTCGTTGTCCTGCTCGTCGATGGCGGTCAGCGCGCGCTGGATGGGCGCCGGGATTGTCGCTGAGGTGGTCATAACGAGACCATAAACCTCTGAACCGGTCCGGCGGATCGTCCGTGTGGGTGGTGTCGAACAGTCGATCACCATTCCAAGGAGTTCCACCATGAAGCGCTTCGCCCTCATCGCCGGAACGGCCGTCCTCGGACTGTCCGCCCTCACTGCCTGCGGTGGTGGGGACGACACCCCTGCGGCCCCACAGTCCAGCACCAGCCAGTCGACCGGCGCCAAGCTCGCCACAGCCGACGTCGGGAGCTTCGGCAAAGTAGTTGTCGACGGCACCGGTCGCACGCTCTACGTGTTCGACAAGGACACCGCAGGTAAGCCCAGCTGTGATGGTGACTGCGCTGCCCAGTGGCCGCCGGTGATCGCTGGTGACAGTACGCCGCAGGTGGACGGCGTGGACGCCTCCCTGGTCGGCACGGTGGCGCGGACCGACGGCAGCAAGCAGGTCACGCTGGGGGGTCTGCCGCTGTACCAGTTCGCGAAGGACAGCAAGGCCGGCGACGCCAAGGGCCAGGCCGTCGGCAATTTGTGGTGGGTCGTCGGTGCAGACGGAAAGAAGATCACCACGCAGGCCTCCGACAGTGGCAACTCCGGCTACTGAGCCTCATGAACTCGGCTAGTTGTCTCCTGCAGGGTCCCGCTTGGGGCCCTGCAGTGTGTGCTGGCGACGTCGCATCCCCTAGGGTACGAACGACCGCGACGATCGAGGCCGGGAGGACAGCGGTGGGTGACGTGGACCGCCGTCCGGACACAGCCGAGGCGCTGATCCGTTCGCTGTACGCCGAGCACGGGCGAAGCCTGCTGGCGTATGCGACCAGGTTGACCGGAGATCGCGCGGCGGCCGAGGACGTAGTACAGGAGACTCTGGTCCGGGCGTGGAAACATGCTGACGACCTGACCACTGGCAAGGGGTCCGTGCGGGGCTGGCTGTTGACAGTGGCTCGCAACATCGTGACCGACCGGGCCAGGGCGCGAGCTGTCCGCCCTGCTGAGGTTGCCGAGGTCGAGGACCGGCCGCCGGTCGAGCGCGACCACTCCGAAGCCGTGGTGAACACCATGGTCGTGCTGGACGCGCTGGACCAGGTGTCACCCGAGCACCGCGAAGTACTGGTCGAGCTGTACTACCGCGGCCGGTCGGTGGCCGAGGCGGCGAAGGAACTGGGAGTCCCGCCCGGTACGGTGAAATCGAGATCGTATTACGCCCTCCGTGCACTCCGTACGGTGATGGGACCGGGAACGGAGGTGGCCAGATGAGCGAGCACGATCAGACCTCTCTGGGCGCCTACGTGCTCGGCGGGCTGGAGCCGGACGAGGTCCGCGAGGTCGAGGAACACCTGGCCGGCTGTTCCGAGTGCAGGGACGAGCTGGTCGAGCTGGAGGAGATGAAGGAGTTCCTCGGCGAAGTACCGCCCGAGGCCTTCCTGGACGGGCCGCCGACCGACGGTGACCTGATGTTGCAGCGGACGCTTCGCGAGGTGCGCGCTGTGTCTGCGCCTTCGGAGTCCGTTCCGGCTGCTCCGGTTGTTGGCAAGAAGCGTGGCCGGTGGCTCGCGGTGGCTGCAGCGGTGGTCGTGGTCGCCGGGGCTATTGGTGGCGGCGTACTGATCGGGCGGCAGACCGCAGACACCACACCGGTCGCGGTCGACACGCCACCGGCTGGGACCAAGCAGGTCATGGTGAGCGATGCGGCTACCGGCGCGACCATGGCAGCGACTGTCGAACCACGCGCGGGCTGGAGCTGGGTCACCGTGAACATCGCGGGGCTGAAGGCCGGGGCCGAGTGCCAGATGTTCGTCACCGACAAGTCCGGCAAGACGTGGGGCGCCGGGAGCTGGGTCGTCTCGGAGAAGGCAGCGAACGAGGGGAGCCGCTTCGGCGGTGGTGTGCTGGTGCCCCTCGACCAGGTCCGTTCGGTCGAGATCAAGACCCTGCAGGGCCAGCACGTGGTGACTGCCGCGATCTAATTCGGGTTGCGGGGGACGAGAGGATGGAGTCGTGAATCCTGTCGAAGATCTCTCCGCCCGACGTAAGGCTGCCGCCGCGGGATGCACCCGCTGGCTGAGCGGCCGTCGCCTGCCTACTTCCGACGTACTGCGGCAGCTAGCGGACGAGGCGACCGAGGACGAGCGGGACGGCTACGGCAGTGGCGGTGAGGTCGAGCTGCTGGAGAAGGAGGTCGCCGAGCTGCTGGGCAAGCCGGCGGCAGTCTTCGTACCTACTGGGATCCTCGCTCAGCAGAGCGTTCTCCGGGTCTACGCGGATCGCGCCGGGACGCAGCGGGTCGCACTGCATGGCCTGTCGCACTTCCTGCATCACGAGTTGAACGCGCTGGAAGAGGTGCACCACCTCCGCATCGAGCGGATGACCTCCGAGCCACGGCACCCGCGGCCGGACGAGCTGACGGCGATCCCTGGGCATCTGGCCGCTGTAGCGCTGGAGCTGCCGCTGCGCGACGCCGGGTTCGTGCTGCCGACCTGGGACGAGCTCGTGCTGTTCTCGGAGGCATGCGCGGAGCGCGGCGTACCGCTGCATCTTGACGGCGCCCGGTTGTGGGAGAGCACGCCGTACCTGGAACACAGTCTTGCCGAGGTCGCTGCACTCGCTACCACTGTTTACGTGTCCTTCTACAAAGGGCTGGGTGGGCTGAGTGGCGCTGCTCTTGCCGGACCCGAGGACATCGTCGCCGAAGTACGCCGGTGGCAGCGGCGGCTCGGCGGTACGCCGTACACGTTGTTCCCGTACGCCGTGTCGGCGCGGGCCGGGCTGCGCAACGTGCTGCCGTTGATGGGCGACCTTCACCAGCGGGCGGTCGAGCTGGCTGCGGCGTTGGAGATCGCGGGCTTCCGCGTCTTCCCGGATCGCCCGCACAGCAACTCTTTTCGTGTCTTCGCGCCGCAGCCGGCCGAGAAGATCGAGCTGGCCGCGGTACGCCGGATGGAGGCGACGCGCGAGTCCATCAGCTACCGATGGCAACCGGCTGACGTACCTGGCTGGTCCTGGGTCGAGCTGGTGGTGACTCCGGACACGTTGCAGTGGGACGTCGACGAAGTTGGTAAAGCCTTTGGGGAACTTCTGGGAGAATGAAGGCGTCTCCAGAGGTAGGAACTGGGGCGTCCACCTGACGAGGGGTTCAGGTGCGTGAGGCAACAATCGGGGAGAGAAGTCAAGCTGTGCTGACGTTCGTGGTCACCATGATCATTTTGCTGGTCCTGTCTGGACTGGTGCTGCTGGCCGTTGCTCGTGGTGAGGGCAAGAATTTCGGTTAGTAGATGTAGATCGATTGGCCGAGGGTGAGAGCGCCTGCCGCTGCTCCAGAGAGTGTGTGGGCGCCGCCGAGGTCGAGTTCGGCCAGCTCGCTCTGGCGATCACCGGGAACCTCCGCGATCGGCCGGTAGCCCTGTTCGCGGGCTCGTCGGAGTCCTTCGTCGAGGACGAAGATCGGCTCCTCGTCCTGCAGGCTCATCAGGTAGAGGCACTGCATCAGCAGGGCGCCTGCCGAGCCGACGGAGAAGCACTCGCCGTCGGGCAGGACGAGGTCGGCCGGCGCGGGTAGCGCCACCGGGATGAACAGATTGCCGAGGCCGGCGATCGAGACCTGGTTGAAGCGTTCCTCGATCTCGTCGCTGACCCCGGCGACGGCGAGCATGAACTCGATCACCCCGCGCCCGGATCCCAGCAGGACGTAGCCCTCATCGGGCGGCCGGGGCTCGTTGTGCGGAGGCAGGCCGAGCGAGGCCAGGTGCTGGTTGACGGCGTCGAACTTCGCCAGGCAGTGATCGAAGAACGCCTCGCTCTCCTCGTAGTACTCGTTGATGCCTTCCAGCGGTCCGAGCACGATGTCGAAACCCATGGCCGGACCCTAGCGTCCGGCGTACGGGCGGCTAGCTGGATGGCAGTTAGCTGACAGCGTTGACGACCGCTTTGACGATCGGGGCCGCGACGGTGAACGTCGGGATGACCAGCAGGAGCAAAGCGGCGGCATACGTGAGCGCGGACTGCAGCGGGTAGCGCGGCTCGGGGTCGCTCAGACGCTGGACCCGGAGGACGGTCGACGACTTGGCTGCTGCCATTGCTGCTTCGGGAGCGGGGGAGCCGGCCAGAGCGACCAGGGCGCGGGCCAGTGGGAGCGGGCCGTTGCGGCGGCGGGCGTCGTCGTCGGCAAGCAGTTCGACGAGTGTCCGGGCCTGTTCCAGCGCCACGTCGCTCCGGACCCACCTGGGGAAGGCCATGTGGAGTGCGGTGAACGCTTCAAGCACCAGGTCGTGCCGAGCTCGCAGGTGGGCTTGCTCGTGAGCCAGCACTGCGCGCAGCTCGCCGTCGTCCAGCCGGTCGAGCGCACCGACCGACACCACTACGCGAGCTCCACGCAGCGCAGGTAAGCAGTAGGCGAGCGGTGTCTGCTCAGCTAGCACTCGTAGGCCAGGGATCAGTCCGTCCGGTGTCGCCAGGACGTCCACCAGGTCACGGTGCCGTCGCCGGCGAGCGCGTGTCCCGACAGCAACCCTCCCAACTGCCCAGAGCAGCCTGACTCCCACTAGTGCAGTCAGAGCCAGTACCGCGGCCGCAGCAAGATCCCGCGACGACGAGGGATCGAACCGTGGCTCGCCGGGCTCCCCAGCTGTCGAGTACGACAACGCGATCCCAGCACCGATTGCAGCCAGTACTGCGGCCAGCGCGACCGCCTGCCACAGCGCCACCGCAGCCCGCGGGATCCGGTACGGCCAGCTCGAGCGCGCCAGCAAAGCCGGTGCCGGTCCGGTCAGCACCAGCGCGAGCGCGGCGAGCAGGATCGGGGTGATCACCCCTCCCGGGCCTCCAGCCGGGCCAGCGCCTCACGGAGCAGGGCTGCCTCCTCGTCGCTGACCTGATCGACGAACAGCACCAGCGCCTCGCGCCGGTTGCCGGCCCGGTCGAGTGCGTCCATCATCAGGTCGGCCGCCATCTCCGCGCGGGGCGCGGCGGCCTTGTAGCGCCAGGCTTTTCCGTCCCGCTCGCGATCGGTCAGCTTCTTCTTGGCCAGCCGGTCCAGCACCGTCATCACGGTCGTGTAGGCGAGCTCCCGAGTGGCCGCGAGCCGCTCGTGCACCTCGCGGACGGTGAGCGCGCCGTCGGCCGCCCAGAGTTGCTCCATCACCAGTCGTTCCAGGTCGCCCAGGGGGCGCGGAGCCTTCTCGTCGACGGTCACGTGATCAGTATAACTACGACTTGTAGTAGATCGGTTGCGTCACCTACTACATCTCGTAGTAATCTCTACTACGTAACGTCGTAGATGGCCCTGGAGGCCTTGTATGGACACCCTGGATCTGGCCCGTTGGCAGTTCGCGATCACCACGGTCTACCACTTCTTCTTCGTCCCGGTGACGATCTCGCTGGTCGCGATCACCGCCGGCCTGCAGACCGCGTGGTACCGGACCGGCAAGGACAAGTACCTGCGGCTGACGAAGTTCTACGGCAAGTTGTTCCTGATCAACATCGCGATGGGTGTCGTCACCGGCCTGGTCCAGGAGTTCCAGTTCGGGATGAACTGGAGCGACTACTCGCGCTTCGTCGGCGACGTGTTCGGCGCCCCGCTCGCGCTCGAGGGCCTGCTCGCCTTCTTCCTCGAGTCCACCTTCATCGGCCTGTGGATCTTCGGCTGGGACCGGCTGCCGAAGCGGATCCACCTGGCCTGCATCTGGATGGTGGTGCTCGGCACCCAGCTCTCGGCGTACTTCATCCTGGCCGCCAACTCGTGGATGCAGAACCCGGTCGGCTTCCGCTACAACGCCGACCGCGGCCGGGCCGAGCTGACCGACATCTGGGCGGTGCTGACCAACAAGGTCGTCCTGGTCACCTACCCGCACACGATCTTCGCGGCCTTCATGGTCGGCGGCGCGTTCGTCGCCGGCGTCGCGATCTGGCACCTGGTCCGCCGCCCCGGCGTCGACACCGGCGCCTTCCGTACTGCGCTGCGCCTGGGTGCCGTGATCGTCATCGCGGCCGGCGCCGGTGTCGCGCTCAGTGGGGACCAGCAGGGCAAGGTGATGACCGAGGTGCAGCCGATGAAGATGGCTGCCGCCGAGGCGCTCTACGAATCCGAGAAGCCGGCCTCGTTCTCGATCTTCACCGTCGGCACCCTGGACGGCTCCCGCGAGCTCTACTCGGTCAAGGTGCCTTATCTGCTGTCCTTCCTGGCTACCGGTCACTTCCAAGGCGAGGTCCAGGGCATCAATCCGCTGCAGCAGTCCTACGAGAAGCTGTACGGACCGGGGTCGTACAAGCCGAACATCCCGCTCACCTACTGGACCTTCCGGCTGATGATCGGCGTCGGGATGGCGTCCGCGGGTCTCGCCCTGTTGTTGCTCTGGGCAACCAGAAAGGGCCGGGCGCCGCATCGGCTGCTGGTCTGGCTGGCGCTGCCGCTCCCGTTGCTGCCGCTGTTCGCGAACGTCTTCGGCTGGGTCTTCACCGAGACCGGGCGGCAACCGTGGCTGGTGTTCGGCCTGCTGCCCACCTCGGCCGGGGTCTCGCCGGGCACCACGACAGGCGAGGTGCTGACCTCGATCATCGGCTTCACCGTCCTCTACGGCGTACTCGCTGTGGTCGAGACGAAGCTGATGTTCCGCACGATCCGGGGTGGGCTGGCCGGTACGTCGCCGTCACCTTCGCCGGATCAGCCGGACGGGCCGGACGAGGCCTTGGACAAGCCGCTGTCGTTCGCTTACTGAGAAGGGGATCGGGATGGAACTGACGACAGTGTGGTTCGTGGTCATCGCGGGCCTGTGGATCGGGTACTTCGTGCTGGAGGGCTTCGACTTCGGCGTCGGGATCCTGCTGCGGGTGCTGGGCCGGGACGAGCCGGAGCGGCGGGCGGTGATCACCACGATCGGGCCGGTCTGGGACGGGAACGAGGTCTGGCTGATCGTGGCCGGCGCGATGACGTTCGCGGCGTTCCCGGAGTGGTATGCGTCGCTGTTCAGCGGGTTCTACCTGCCGCTGTTCGCGATCCTGGTCGCGCTGATCCTGCGCGGGGTGGCGTTGGAGTACCGCGGCAAGCGGGACGACCTGGTCTGGCGGTCGCGGATGGACTGGCTGATCACGGTCGGCTCCGTGCTGCCGGCGGTGCTGTGGGGGCTCATCTTCGCCAACCTGGTCCGCGGCGTACCGCTGGACGCTTCGCATGAGTTCGTCGGCAGCCTGGGCTCGCTGTTCAACCCGTTCGCGCTGCTCGGTGCGGCGACGGTCACCGTGTTGTTCGTGGCGCACGGCGCGATCTTCCTTGCTCTGAAGACGACTGGTGAGCTGCGCGCAGCGGGCGAACCGTCTTGCCTCGCTGTGCGGGCTGGCTGCCGCTGTGCTTGCGGTGGGCTTCCTCGGCTGGACGCAGGGTCTGCGGGGCGACGCTGTCTCTGCAGTGGTTGCCGGTGCCGCTGCTGTTGCCCTGCTCGGCGGGCTGGCGGCGAACAGGCGCGGCAGGGAGGGCTGGGCCTTCGTCGGAACGGCAGCGGCGATCGGGCTGGCCGTGGCGTCGCTGTTCCTGGCGCTGTTCCCAGCGGTGATGCCGTCGAGCCTTGACCCGGCTTGGAGCCTGACGACTGCGAACGCAGCCTCGACGGCATACACCTTGAAGGTGCTGACGGTGATCGCGGCGATCTTCACGCCGCTGGTGATGCTCTACCAGGGCTGGACCTACTGGGTCTTCCGCAAGCGGATCACTGTGGAGCCGGTGGTGGCCTCGTGAAACCACTGGATCCGCGGCTGCTGCGGCGAGCCCGGGCGGCCCGGGTGTTCCTCGCCGGCGTCCGTGCTCGATCGGTGTTCTCACCGGCGCGCTGATCGTCGTCCAGGCCGTCCTGTTGGCCCACGGCATCGCAGGCTTCGTACTGCGAGGTGTGGTGCCCGCCGCGGTTGTGTGGGCGCTTGCTGGCGGTGGTTGTTTCCAGGGCTCTGTTGGTGTGGCTGCAGGAGGTCGTCGCACAGCGCGCCGCGGCTGCGGTGAAGTCGACGCTGCGTCGGCAGGTGCTGGAGCACTCGCTGAAGCTCGGACCGGTCTGGCTGAGTGGAGAGCGGAGCAGCGCGCTCACCACGCTGCTGACCAAGGGCCTGGACGACCTGGATCCGTACTTCGCGCGGTACCTGCCGCAGCTGGTGCTGGCGTCGACTGTGCCTGCCGGAGTGATCGGCTGGATGGCGACGGGTGATCTGCTGGCCGCAGGGACCGTGCTGGTGACCCTGCCGTTGATCCCGATCTTCATGGCGTTGATCGGCTGGGCCACGCAGGCCGCACAGCAGACGCCGGCAGCACGCGCTCGCCGTGCTCGCGCATCACTTCGCGGATGTCGTCTCCGGGCTGCCGACGCTCAAGTTGTTCGGTCGCGCGAAGGCTCAGGCGGTCGCCGTCGAGCAGGTGACCGATCGGCATCGGGTGGCGTCGATGGGGAGTCTGCGGCTGGCGTTCCTGTCGTCGTTCGTCCTGGAACTGCTGGCCAGCATCTCGGTGGCGCTGGTCGCGGTGGGCGTCGGGCTGCGGCTGGTCGAGGGGAAGCTGGGGCTGGAGACGGCCTTGATGGTGTTGATCCTGGCGCCGGAGGCGTACTTGCCGCTGCGGCAGGTCGGTGCGCAGTTCCATGCGAGTGCGGACGGGGTTGCAGCTAGCGAAGAGGTGTTCCGGGTGCTGGAGACGCCTCTGCCGATGCAGGGTGAGCGGACCGACGTGCCGGATCTGCGGGTGACTTCGCTGCACCTGCACGACGTGACGGTGATGTACGCCGGGCGGTCGACGCCGGCGTTGGAGCGGTTCGACCTGGACCTGTGGCCGGGGGAGGTGGTTGCTCTGACTGGTCCCAGTGGGGCTGGTAAGTCGACTGTGCTGGCTGCGCTGCTCGGCTTCGTCGTACCGGAGCACGGGGTGATCGTGGCGGCTGGGAGTGCGGCCGATGAGTTCGATCCGGCGTTGTGGCGGCGGCAGTTCGCCTGGGTGCCACAGCGGCCGGGATTGCTGGCCGGGAGCATCGCGGACAACGTGCGGCTCGGCCGGCCTTCTGCTTCTGATGACGACGTACGTCGTGCGCTCGATGCGGCTGGGGCTGTCGAGTTGGAGCTGGGGACTGCGGTGGGGGAGCAGGGGAAGTTGCTGTCGGGTGGTCAGAGTCGGCGAGTTGCGCTCGCTCGGGCACTCGTCACCGACGCACCCGTGCTGCTGCTGGACGAGCCAACTGCAGGCCTGGACGCGGACGCCGAGGCCGCAGTAGTCGCGAACCTCCGCGCCACCGGCCGAACCGTCCTGCTAGTCGCACACCGCCCCGCACTCATCGCCGCAGCTGACCGAGTAGTGCGGGTGGGGGAGAGGGAGCTGGTGAGCGCATGAGCAGCATCGCTGCAGGAGACGAGCGCCGAGAGCACGCGGCTGGCGATCGGCGCGCGGCTGGGGTTGCCGCGGTGACGGGCGATCGGGGTTGGGGCGGTGGCGGGGCTGGCTGTGCCGGAGAAGCGGGGCGGTGGGCGGTTGGGGTTGGCGGTGGGGGCGGGTGATCGGCGGGTTGTTGGGCGGTTGGGGCTTGCGGTGGGTGCGGGGGTGTTGGCTTCGGGGTCGGCGGTGGCGTTGTTGGCGACCTCTGCGTGGTTGATTACTACTGCTGCGGCGCAGCCGCCGGTGTTGACGTTGATGGTGGCGATCGTTGCTGTGCGGGCGTTCGGGGTCGGGCGTGGGGTGTTCCGGTATGTGGAGCGGCTCGCGGGGCACGACGCGGCGTACCGGGTGTTGGGTGGGGTGCGGTCGCGGGTTGCGGGGCGGCTGGAGGAGTTGGCGCCGGCTGGGGTGTCGCTGCGAAGTGGTGACTTGCTGACTCGGCTCGTGCTGGATGTCGATGCGGTGCTTGATCTCTGGTTGCGGGTGGTGTTGCCGGTGGTGGTTGCTGCCGTGACCGCTACCGCGACTGTGGCGTTGCTGGTGATCTTGCTGCCCGTTGCGGGTGGAGCAGTTGCGCTGGCTGTGCTGGTTGCTTGCACGGTCGTGCCTTGGGTGACGGCAGCTGCAGCGCGACGGGCGGAGCGGACGATCGCTGGATCTCGGGGAACCGTCGCGGCTGGTGCTACTGAGGCATTGCTGACTGCAGCCGATGTCGTTGCTTTCAATGCCGTCGACAAGGTGCTGGCGGAGTTTGCTGCGGGTGATGCGCGGTTGGCTGCTGCGGAGCGTCGGTCGGCGTGGAGTACCGGGCTGGGGAACGCGCTGCTGGTGTTGTGTGTCGGCGGAGCGAGTGTGAGCGGTTTGGTACTCGGGAGTCGGGCGGACATTTCGGGGCCGGTGTTCGCGGTGCTGGTGCTGACTCCGCTGGCGCTGGCCGATGTGCTGGGCGGGATCCCGCTCGCGGCTCAGCTCGGGATCCGGGTGCGGGCGTCACTCGGGCGCCTGCGGGAGGTGCTGGATGCGCCTGCGCCAGTCACAGAACCAGCGGCTCCCGGTGAGCTGCCGAGCGGGAGGGATCTGCAGGTTCGTGGGCTGCGGGCCGGTTATGGCGGCAAGGACGTGCTGAGCGGGATCGACCTGGAGTTGCCGGCGGGGAGTCGGGTGGTCGTGACCGGACCTAGTGGTTCTGGGAAGAGCACCCTGGCTGCAGTGCTGCTGCGCTTCCTGGAACCACGTGATGGAGAGCTGCAGTTGGGCGGAGTGGAGCTGCGCGAATTGCAAGGGGACCAGGTGCGGTCTGTGGTCGGGTTGCTGACACAGGAGAGCCACGTGTTCGACACGAGCATCCGGGAGAACCTGCTGCTCGCCAGGCCCGGTTCGAGCGACCTCAGGTTGTGGAAGGCGCTGTATCGCGCTCGGCTCGGCGAGTTCGTCCACAGCCTGCCGGACGGGCTCGACACGATGGTCGGGGAGCACGGTGCCCGCCTGTCGGGTGGAGAGCGCCAGCGGCTCGCCTTTGCCCGGCTGCTGCTCGCCGACCACGACGTACTGGTGCTGGACGAGCCGACCGAGCACCTGGACGAGGAGACGGGCCGTGCGCTACTGGCTGACCTGTACGCCGCAGCTGGCAACCGTTCAGTGCTGCTACTGACCCATCACCCAGCCCAAGCGCCGTCCGCGACCCGGACTCTGACACTTTCCGCCCGCTGAGGGACCGCCCTGAGGACCGTCTGCTGAGTGACCGGCCGTCCGCTGGGGACCGGGTGCTGTGCTTGCGTCCGAAGAAGTGGGACCGGTTCGGACGCAAGCACTTGGCTCAGCAGGAGACAGTGATCGAATACGAGCGGTTCACGATGACGTCGTTCTCGTACAGACCCACCTGCACCTTGTGTCCATCGGCGTCGGACGGGCGGGCGCTGACCGCAGCATGGCCGGCCTGCACCGTCACCTGGATCGCACACTGGCTGATGTTCCGGTCGAACGTGACCAGGCTGGTGCCGTTGGAGGTGAACTCCGCGCCGGTCGCGTGGCTCCCGCTGGCCACCCGGACTGTTGGCCCCTGACCGTTGAAACCGTCCTCGATCACAGCCCAGAGCGGTGAACCGTCAGCACCGGCGGGTCCGGCCGGCCCGGCCGGTCCCATCGCCCCGGTCGCGCCGGTCGGGCCACCGCGCCAGCCGGACCAACCGGACCAACCGGACCACCGGACCAACCGAGCCAGCCGGACCGGTCGCGCCGGTGGCGCCGACGGGGCCCATCGGGCCGGTCGGGCCGGTCTGGCTCCAAGTGATCGGTGTCTCCCCCGCGCGACAGCTCTCGTTCGTGTCCACCACCCGCAACGATCCCTTCGCCGGGCCGAGGAGCGAGCTGTTGGTCGTGTAGCAGCCGTTGACCCGGCCGCTGGGATCCGGGATCGCGGCGTACGCGACGGCTCCGGCGGCGGTCAGGATCACCGCGGTGACGGCGATCGCGGTCGCTCTGTTCCTGATGTGCGTCATGACATTCCCCCTGTCCATGGCCGGTGGATCGGCCGGTTCTAGGAGTCAGCCTGGTCGGGGCGATTCAGAGTTCCTTAAAGTGCGCCGGCGGCTCAGCGGAGCAGCGGGCGAGGAGGGGGCCGGAGACGGCCCGGAGGGTCTGTAAGGATGGGGGAGTGTCGAACCCTCAGCTAGTCACCCTGCTCGCGGACCAGGCGTTGATCGCCATCATCGTGGTGGTTGCCGTCCTGCTGGTCGGCGGTACCACCGGCCTGGTCGTCTCCCGGCGCCGCAAGGCGGAGCTGCCGGCCGCCAAGCCGGCGCCCGAGCTCACCGAGCCGAAGGTCGGCGACGACGCGGAAGAGCCGCGGGACACGCCGACCCGGACGCTCGAGGACACCGACCTGCCCGAACCGGGCGCGACGGCGACGCTCGAGAAGCCCGAGTCCGCGCAGGGCCGCCTGGTGCGGCTGCGGGCCCGGTTGGCTCGCTCGCAGGGATCGCTGGGCAAGGGACTGCTCGCGCTGCTGTCGCGCGACACTCTCGACGACGAGGCGTGGGAGGACATCGAGACCACCCTCATCACCGCCGACGTCGGTGTCGCCCCGACCCAGGAGCTGGTCGACAAGCTGCGGACCCGCGTCCGCGTCGAGGGCGTCTCCGGGGACCAGGCGCGGACCATCCTGCGCGAGGAGCTCATCGCGCTGGTCGACCCGAGCCTCGACCGCTCGCTGAACGTCGACCGCAAGGACGACCAGCCCGCCGTCGTCCTGATGGTCGGCGTGAACGGCACCGGCAAGACGACGACGGTCGGCAGGCTCGCCCGGGTGCTGATCGCCGAGGACAAGCACGTCGTGCTCGGCGCGGCCGACACCTTCCGCGCCGCCGCTGCCGACCAGCTGCAGACCTGGGGTGAGCGGGTCGGCGCACGGACCGTTCGCGGACCCGAAGGCGGTGACCCGGCCAGCATCGCGTTCGACGCGGTCAAGCAGGGCATCGAGGAGCACGCCGACGTCGTCCTGATCGACACGGCCGGCCGGCTGCACACCAAGACCGGGCTGATGGACGAGCTCGGCAAGGTGAAGCGGGTGATCGAGAAGGCCGCCGAGGTCGACGAGGTGCTGCTCGTCATCGACGCCACCACCGGCCAGAACGGGCTGACCCAGGCCCGCGTGTTCGCCGAGGTGATCAACGTGACCGGCCTGGTGCTGACCAAGCTGGACGGTACGGCGAAGGGCGGCATCGTGATCGCCGTCCAGCGCGAACTCGGCGTACCGGTCAAGCTGGTCGGGCTCGGCGAAGGCGCCGACGACCTGGCCCCGTTCGACGCGGAACAGTTCGTCGACGCCCTGCTCGACTAGGCCGCTAGTGGTGCTGGGCGAAGGCTGCGGTGATCTCGTCCGGGCCCTCATTGGTTGCCAGGAGCAACCGTAGGAGGATGCGGGCCTTGTAGGGGTCGAGGAAGCCGCCGTCGATGAGGCCGCGCTTCAACAGGTCCGACTCGGAACCGACCGAGCTGTAGGTCTTGCGGAGGACCGATCCGCCGCCGGTGCGGGAGGTCAGGACGACCGGGATGCGCTGGGCGATCTCTCCGAGTACAGGAGCGAGCGCGGACGGCACGTGCCCGACGCCGTAGCCCGCGACGACCAGACCCTGGTACTTGTCGGCCAGTCCGTCCAGCAGTTGGCCGTCGTCGTCCAGCGTGACCGTGTAGAGCGCCACCTTGTTCGCGTCCAGCTCCTCCGGCTCAGCACGACCATGTACGCCGTCCTGCCGGGCAGGACGAGTCAGGATCCGCACCTGATCCTCCACCAGGTGACCGATCGGCCCTGCGTTCGGGGACGCGAAGGTCGCAGTACTGGTGCTGTGTGTCTTGCGTGCCCAGCGGGCTGCGTGGATCTGGTCGTTGAAGACCACCAGCGCACCCAGGTCACGAGCACCGGGGGAGCAGGCGACTCGTGCTGCGGCCAGGAGGTTCGCGGGGCCGTCGGGGCCTGCCAGAGTCGGGTTCCGCATGGCGCCGGTCAGGACGAAGGGGTTGGAGTGCGGCCAGACCTGGTCGACCACGAAGGCGGTCTCCTCGAGCGTGTCAGAGCCCTGCAGAACAACGATGCCGGTCGCGCCGTTGCTGATCGCCTTGGAAGCGGCGTCCACCACATCGAGCATCTTGGCCAGCGTCAGATCCGCACTGGGCACCGCCTCGATGTCCTGTACCTCCACGGGACGGCCCAGCTCGGCCAGCCCTGGTACTGCGGCGGTCAGCTCGGCTCCGGTCAACCGTGCCTTGTTAGGCCCAGCCATACCGATCGTGCCGCCGAGGGTGAACAGTGCGACGCTCACGGGCAAGTCCTCTCGTTCGGTGACAAGCCCGGGAAGACTACTGCCTAGGTAGTCCGCGCTCGCACGTGCAGTCGCTCACCTTGCGGGCCGAAGAGGCAGAGCATCTCGGCGGGACCTGGACCGGGGTTGCTGAACCAGTGTGGGACGCGGGTGTCGAACTCCACCACCTCACCCTCGGCCAGCAGGATGTCCTTGTCGCCCAGCAGCAGGCGAATCCGTCCGAACAGCAGGTAGAGCCAGTCGTAGCCCTCGTGGGTCTTCTGGTTGGGTTCGCCGCCGGGCCAGCCGGCCGGAACGATCTGCTTGTACGCCTGCAGCCCGCCCGGCCGCCGCGTCAGCGGGATCAGCACGGCGCCGTCCTTGCGCTTGATCGGACGGGCGTGAATCCGCGGATCACCGGTCTGCGGGGCGTCCACCAGCTCGTCCAGTTGCACCTGATGGGCGCGGGCCAGCGGCAGGAGCAGTTCCAATGTCGGCCGGCGTTGGCCGGCCTCCAGTCGCGACAGGGTGCTCAAGGAGATCCCTGTTGCCGCCGCGAGCTCGGCAAGCGTCGTACCGCGTTCCTGCCGGAGCATCCGCAGTCTCGGGCCGACGGCTTCCAAGACGTTCTCGAAGTCTTCCATGTTGCCATCTTGGCAAACTTTCTTGTCGTTTTGGCGAACCGGACGGATTCTCGGGACAGAGGGTCGACGAGAAGGAGAAGACGATGGACGAGTACGACGTGGTGGTGGTCGGCGGGGGAGCTGCCGGGCTGAATGGCGCTTTGGCGCTGGCGCGGTCGCGGAGATCGGTGCTGGTGATCGATGAGGGGACACCGCGCAACGCACCGGCCGCGCACGTGCACAACTTCCTGACGCGGGACGGGGTGCCGCCGGCGGAGCTCTACGCGCTCGGTCGCGCCGAGGTGATCAGCTACGGCGCAGAGGTTCGCACCGGCACGGTCACCACGATCACGCCGCGATCCGGCGGGTCTGGTGGGTTTGAGGTGTTGACCGCTGATGGCGCCAGGGTCGGGGCTCGGCGGTTGCTGGTGACGACTGGGCTGACCGATGAGCTTCCCGGCGTACCGGGGCTGGCTGAGCGGTTCGGGAGAGACGTGCTGCACTGCCCGTACTGCCACGGCTGGGAGGTCCGCGACCAGGTGATCGGCGTACTGGCCACTAGCGCGATGGCGATCCACCAGGCGTTGCTGTTCTCGCAGTTGAGCGACGACGTCACGCTGTACCTGAACGACGGACCGGAGCCCGCCGAGGAGCAGTGGGAGCAGCTGGCTGCTCGCGGCATCTCCGTAGTACTGGGCAAGGTAGAGGCGGTTGAGGTGACCGACGACAAGCTCTCCGCCGTACGGCTGGAAGGCGGCCGAGTCATCCCGTGTGAAGCACTGGTAGTTCAGCCGCTGGCTAGGGCACGTGCGAGCTTCCTGGACGGGCTGGGGCTCAAGGCTGCCGAGCTGGAGATCAACGGGGTGTCCATAGGCACTGCTGTGCAGGCTGATCCCGCAGGCAGGACTGCTGTTCCGGGTGTGTGGGTAGCAGGCAACGTGACTGCTCCGACAGCCCAGGTGATCGCCGCTGCCGCCGCTGGGCTGACCGCCGGCGCAGCTATCAATTTCGACCTGATCGAGGAAGAGACCCGATTCGCTGTGGCCGCGCGGAGTAGTTGAGGAGTTCAATAGGCGCGGGAGGGTGGATGCGCGACACTGTCGACCCAGAATTCGCCTCGTACGTCGATGCGCGGCAAGGGAAATGGCTCCGGGCGGCGTACCTGGTGTACGGCGACCTGGATCGGGCTGAGGAGCAGCTTCGGCATGCCTTCACCCGGCTGGCACTGCGCTGGGGGCGGGTCGACGATCCGGACGTCTTCGTCCAGCGGATCCTGTACGACGCGGCGCTGTCCCGCTTCTCCCGGACCAAGACGCCCCTGGTGGAGGAGGACGACCCGGTCACCTCGGCCCTCGCCGGGCTGAGTCCGGTCCAGCGGGCGGTGTTCGTGTTGCTGCACCTGGAGGAGCTCACCGAGTACGAGATCGCCGACGTACTCAACCTGTCGCATGCCACCGTGCACGGTCACGGGATGAGCGCCATGGGGCACTTCCGCTCGGCGCTCGGCGCCGGTGACCAGCGGGACACCCGGCGCAGGGACTGGCGATGAAGCGCGAAGACGTCCACCCGCTGCTGGTCCAGGCGGTCGACGGGATGTTCGAGCCGGACCTGGCCGACGATGCCTGGGCCGCTGCGGTGGGCATCCGGCGCCGGCGGCGGCGTACGACGATCATCATCTTGGTGGCGATCGCGCTGATCGCCGCGGTGGCCGGATTGATCGCCGGGCTGAGCGGGGGCAAGGCAGGGATCGCGCCGCCGACCACGGTGCCGTCCGCACCGGCCGGCGTGGTGCCACCGGCCGGAAAGATCGCCGGGGCGGACTTCTGGATCGCGCCTGAGGCGGCCAGCGAGCGGTACCTCGATCACCTCGACACCCCGATGGGCGACTCGCTGAGGCTCCCGGACTCGCCCGCGAACCTCAGCGAGTCGCCGGTCAACCTGATCACGGCCGTGGTGCTCACGAATCACAACGGGTTCTACGATCCGCTCCTGCTCGGCAGCGACGGGAAGTGGGCGCGTGCCGACGTACGGCTGAGCGCGATCGGCACCGGCGCCCCACTCAGCACCGGAGCTGTCGCGCCGAACGGCAAGCTGGTGGCCTTCCCGCAACCGGGCGCGCTCTTGGTGCTCGATGCAACCAACGCGGGGATCCAGCGGTTCAACGTGCCCAGCCAGGACCTGCGCAGCGTGAGCTGGCTGCCGGACGGCCACCACCTCCTGGTCAGCGGGCCGGATGCCGCCTACCGCATCCTGATCGGCGTCGGCGGGTACGGCGAGCGGGCTGTCACCGTGGTGGAGCCGAGCCTCGACCCGGACGCCACGACCGCGCCGTACCGGCTGGACGACCGCTCGGGGCAGGTAGCGCTGTCGCGGTACTCCATGAGCAACGGCTGGACTCTCAGCGGTACAGCAGACCTGCCGGTGCAGTCCTGGGTGGGACAGACCTTCGCCAGTAGCAGCACAGCCGCCAGGCTCTTCGTCGCCGGCGACGTACCGCAGGTGCCCAGCGCGGACCTGCAGCCTCAAGTCGTGGCTGCCATCTCCGCACAGCGCTCGTTGCCGGATCGCCTCCTCGTGCTCGGCCCGTCTCGACCGGCTACTGCGGGAACGCTGGCGCCGGCAGTCGCCCGGCCGCCCGGCTGCTGCCTGGTGCTCGGCTGGTTCGACGAGAACACCGTGCTGATCCAGGTGCAGGGCTGGGTGATCGGCTGGGACGTCCAGAGCGGCCAGGTACGCCGGGTCACCGAGCTCGAGGTGAGTGGTGTCGCCCTCGGGCCCGGTGTCCGCGGCGGCTGACTACTGCTCCTGTTCCTCTTCCTGCTCCGAGATCGAGCGCATCGTGATGGCGGCCAGGTGGTCGGCATCCTCCGGGGCCGGCATCGGCTCGCCGGTGAGGGCCCGCAGGATCAGTACGCCGGCCAGCCAGTGCACCATCATCACCGGGTCTGCGTTCGCCCGGATCGGTTCGCCGCGGCGCCGGGCCCGGTCCAGCGCGGCGGCCGTCAACGCGATCCGCCGGCCGAGGAAGGCCCGGTAGAGGGTGGCGAACCGCTCGTCCCGGTTCATCTCGGTGATCGCCAGCCGGATCCACGCGATCCCTTCCTTGGTGTTCACGAACAGCAAGGCATCGCGATAGACGTGCTGGAGATCGCCCTCGATCGAGCCGGTGTCCGCGTCCGGGATCTCGACGTCGAACAGCTCGGTCAGGGCATCGTTGGCCAGTTCCTCCTTGCTGGCCCAGCGGCGGTAGATCGTGGCTTTACCGACGCCTGCCGCCTCCGCGACGTCGTCCACCGTCATCCCGTCGAACCCGCGCTCCAGCAGAAGCTGGACGGCGTACCGGCGGATCCTCGGCTCAGCCTCCGGATCGCGCGGCCTGCCGCGGCGCGGCCTTTCCCCGCTTGTGGTCCCCATTTCTGTATTCCCCGGTTAGGACAGGCGCAGTGGCGCGGCTGCGGCCCTGTGTGGTCAGGCCAGAGTGCCACAGGTCGGCCGATGTCACGCCGATGTCACTTAAGAAGCCGCTTTGTCACATGCCTGAAACATGTTGACCGATCGGCTGAAACGGCGCGCCGACACCGTTTGCGGTGTGGCCGTGCGCGGACTTCCCGGCGTTGTGGAGTTCCCCCTGATGAGGACGCGGGCCACCCCCCAGATCGATGGAAGGGATGACGTTGATGGAGATCAACGCCGGCGATACCGCCTGGGTCTTGGCAAGTGCCGCCCTGGTGTTCTTGATGACACCTGGACTGGCTTTCTTCTACGGCGGCATGGTGCGTGTGAAGAGCGTGCTGAACATGATGATGATGAGTGCCATCACCATCGCCGTGGTCACCATTCTTTGGGTGGTGGTCGGCTTCTCGCTGACCTTCACCGGTGACAACGGGCACGTGATCGGTGACTTCTCGGCGGCCGGGCTGAAGGGCCTGATCGCGCCGGACGCGGTCAGCGGCACGATTCCCACCCTCGCCTTCGTCGCCTTCCAGCTGATGTTCGCGATCATCACCCCGGCGCTGATCTCGGGCGCCATCGCCGACCGCGCCACCTTCCGGGGCTGGATCGCGTTCGTGGCGGGCTGGACGTGCCTGGTGTACTTCCCGGTCGCGCACTCGGTGTGGTTCCTGGACGACGGCAACGGTGGCTGGATCGGCGACAAGCTGAAAGCGGTCGACTTCGCGGGTGGTACGGCGGTGCACGTGAACGCCGGTGCGGCCGCACTCGCGCTCGCTCTGGTGCTCGGCCGCCGGGTCGGGTGGCGCAAGGACCCGATGCGGCCGCACAGCCTGCCGCTGGTCATCCTCGGCGCCGGCCTGCTGTGGTTCGGCTGGTTCGGCTTCAACGCGGGTTCGGCGCTGAGCGCCGGTACGACGGCCGCGGTCACCTTCGTGAACACCCAGGTCGCCACGGCGGCCGCGGTGATCGGCTGGCTGATCGTCGAGCGGATCCGGCACGGCAAGGCGACCACTCTGGGGATGGCGTCGGGCGCGGTGGCAGGTCTGGTCGCGATCACCCCGTCGTGTGGTGCGGTCACCCCGGTCGGTGCGATCATCCTCGGCGTCCTGGCCGGTGCGATCTGCGCCTTCGCGGTCTCGCTGAAGTACAAGCTCGGCTTCGACGACTCCCTCGACGTGGTCGGCGTGCACCTGGTCGGCGGTCTGTTCGGCTCGCTGGCGATCGGCTTCCTCGGCTCGGCGGCGGCGCCGTCGGCGGTGGACGGCCTGTTCTACGGCGGCGGTGCGGGTCAGCTCGGCCGGCAGGCGCTGGCCAACGTGGCGGTCGGCGTGTACTCCTTCGCGGTCGCCTTCGGGCTGGGCAAACTGATCGACAAGACGATCGGCTTCCGGCTCCCCGAGGACGACGAGGTCACCGGTGTCGACCAGGTGGAGCACGCCGAGACGGCGTACGACTTCCTCGGTGCCTCCGGTCTGCGCGGGCACAACCCGCTGGCCCGGCCGGCCGTACCGGCGGCCGTCGAAGATGCACCCGCTGACACGAAGGAAGGTGCGAACGCATGAAGCTGATCACCGCGGTGGTCAAGCCGCACAAGCTGGAAGACGTCCGGGCCGCGCTGGAGACGTTCGGGGTGACCGGCATGACGGTCACCGAGGCGAGCGGCTACGGCCGGCAGAAGGGCCACACCGAGGTCTACCGCGGTGCGGAGTACGAGGTGGACCTGGTCCCGAAGGTCCGGCTCGAGGTCGTCGTCGAGGACGGTGACGGCGCCGATGTGGTGGACGTCATCGTCAAGGCCGCGCAGACCGGCAAGATCGGCGACGGCAAGGTCTGGGTGACCCCGGTCGAGACGATCGTCCGGGTCCGTACCGGTGAAACCGACGGAGACGCCCTCTAGATGGTGAACCGAGCAGAGCAGCGGCGCGTTCGGGCGCAAGAGGCGGACGCGCTGCTGCACCTGCTCCTCTCGAAAGCCTGTGACGCCCTCGGCCAGTCAGCCGAGGGCGTCGCCTTGGTAGCCGTCGGTGGCTACGGCCGGGAGGAGCTCTCCCCGTACAGCGATCTCGACGTGATGCTGCTGCACACTCCGGGCTACCCGCGGATCGACGAGCTGGCCGCGCAGATCTGGTATCCGCTCTGGGACTCACGGACGAAGCTGGACCACAGCGTCCGGACCGTGACGGAGGCACAGACCGCCGCTGCGGACGACGTACGCGTCGCACTGGGTCTGCTGGATGCACGGCATGTAGCGGGCGATTCACACCTCACACTGCAGTTGCGGTCGGTGCTGATGGCCGACTGGCGCCGTACTGCGAAGACGCGGCTGCCCGCGCTCGCCGAGGCCTGCCGCGACCGTGCCAACACGGTCGGCGAGCTGGCACACCTGGCCGAGCCGGACTTGAAGGAGGCGTACGGCGGCCTGCGAGATGCCGTCGTACTACGGGCGCTCGTGGCGTCCTGGCTGGTCGACGTACCGCACCCTGTGGTGGAGCGGGCGCGTCTGGACCTGCTGAACGTCCGCGATGAGCTGCACTCGGTTGCTGGGCGGGCCACTGACCGGTTGGTCGCGGACGTCGCTGGTGAGGTTGCAGCTGGGCTTGGGATGGCGGACCGCGACGAGTTGCTGCGGCACGTGTACTCGACTGGGCGGACCCTTGCGCACGTGTGTGATGTTTCCTGGCGCAGGGTTGAGAGCCTGGTAGCGCGCCCGCCTCGGTCCCGGCGTCGTGGGCGGGTTGGTGGACCGTTGCTGTTGGCCCTGGATGAGGGAGTCGGGCAGCACGAGGGTGAAGTCGTCCTGATGCCTGATGCTCGGCCAGAGCGTGATGCTGTGCTTGGCCTGCGGGCCGCTGCTGTTGCTGCTGATCGCTCGCTGGTGCTGTCTCCTGCGGTGTGCGGCCGGCTGGCTACTACGGCTGCTGCGCTGCCTACGCCGTGGCCGGGTGAGGCGCGGCGGCTCCTGTGCGCACTGCTTGGTGCTGGGCCTGGGCTGCTTGAGGTGTGGGAGGCGATGGACCAGGCGGGCTACGTATCGCGCCTGTTGCCTGAGTGGGACACCGTGCGTTTCCGGCCGCCACAGTCGGCAGTGCATCGCTACACGGTCGACCGGCATCTGCTGGAGACCTGTGTCGAGGCCTCGAAGATGGTGCGCGACGTACGTCGACCGGACCTGCTCCTGGTTGCTGCGCTGCTGCACGACCTGGGCAAGGCAGTCGAGGGCGATCACAGCGTCACTGGTGCTGTCATTGCTACTGCTGTGGCCTCGCGACTGGGCTTCTCTGAGGCGGACGTTGCCACAATCACGCTGTTGGTCCGGCAGCACCTGGTGCTTGCACAGGTGGCTACTCGGCGGGACCTGGACGATCCGATGACTGTGGACCTGATGGCTGGGATCGTCGGCGACACGGACACGCTGGATCTGCTGGAGGCGTTGACGTACGCCGATGCTCGGGCTGCCGGGCCTGCTGCCTCGTCGCCGTGGCGGATGCGGCTGGTGGGGGAGCTGTCTCGCCGGGTGCGAGGAGAGCTGTCCGGGGGAGGTGCTGGGCTGTGGACCGATGCCCCGCCCATCCCTGTTCCTGCGCTGCACCAGGTGGTTGGCATCGGGCGGATCGGTGTGACCGTGTCGGAGCATGCGGGAGACCTGCGCGTCAACGTGGCCGTGCCCGACCAGGTCGGGACCCTGGCGACGGTTGCCGGCGTACTGGCGGTCGAGCGCCTCGCAGTACGGTCTGCTGTTATCACTTCTGTTGACGGGCTGGGGATCTCGCAGTGGTCGGTCGCCGGGTCGGTTCCTGATCCGGTGCGGCTGCGGGACCGGCTTGCGGTCGCGCTGCGCGACAACACGGATCTCGTCCGCCGGTTGAGCGCGCGGGACTCGTCGGCGACCCGGAAGGTCGTTGCCAGCAAGGTCGATTTGTTGCCTGAGGCATCGGAAACGGCGACCGTGCTGCAGGTGCGGGCGCACGACCGGCCGGGACTGCTGTACGACGTGACGGCCGCGATCGCGTCGACCGGGGCGGACATCCGGTCGGCGCATGTGAGCACGCTCGGAGCGGAGTGTGTCGACGTTTTCTACCTGACCGACCGGACCGGGGCGCCGCTGGAAGAGGAGGACGCGGAGACAACGGCCAAGTCCGTGCTGGATCGCCTGAGCTTCTGAGTAGGGTTTTCGGCATGACTGTCGTAGAGGCGTTGCAGGAGCAGGCGGGGGAGTGCGAGGAGCTGGGCTCTCCGATGTACGCCGAGTTGCTGCGGCTGATCGTGGACGACTACGAGCTGGGCGGCGTCTCGGCGAAGGTGCTGGACGGGTTCCCGGAGCGGTACGCGCTGGGGCTGCCGCTGCTGGGTGCTGTGCACCGGCTGGTGCTTGGCGGGGAGGCACCTGAGCTGGCGCCGTTCTACCCGAGCGTCGGGGGTGAGTGGGACCCGGTGCTGGGCTGGGAGGCTTTCGAGCAGGTTCTGCAGTCGCGTGGTGGTGAACTGCGGTCGCTACTGGGGCAGGGGCCGCAGACGAATGAGGTCGCGCGATCTACTGCCTTGTACGGCGGGTTGCTGCAGCTGTTCGAAGCCGTTCCGCTGCCGGTGCGGCTGTTCGAGATCGGGTCCAGTGCTGGGCTGAATCTGCGGGCTGACCACTTCCGGTTCAACCTGGACGATGGGACTGGGTTCGGGCCGGTTGGGAGCCCGGTGCAGATTGCCTCGGCCTGGTCCGGGCGGGCGTTGACGCCGCAGCCGGGGTTGCGGATCGCGGAACGGGTCGGGAGCGACATCTCGCCGGTGAACGCGCTGAGCCGCGAGGGCGAGTTGCTGCTGACGTCGTACATCTGGGCCGGACATGGCCGAGCGGTTGGAGCGGCTTCGTGGTGCTCTTGCGATTGCGCGGTCGGTGCCGGCCGACGTACGGCGTGAGGATGCGGTGTCGTTCCTGCGCGGGCTGGAGCTGTCGGAGGGTCACGTGACCGTCGTTTGGCACTCGGTGATGTGGTACTACCTGTCGGCGGCTGAGCAGGCTGCGGCTGATGAGGCGATCGCTGCATTGGGGGCGCGAGCGACTGCTTCTGCTCCGCTGGCACGGCTCACGCTGGAACAGGACGGGTCGGCTCTGGACTTCCCGATCGTCTTGCAGGTCTGGCCTGCGGGGGAGGCGCGGGTTCTCGGGCACGCCTCACCGCATGGGCTGCCTACGGTTTGGGAGTGAGGGCCGCGACGAGAGTGTCGGTGAGCTCCGCGGCGTACCGGCCGTCGGGATCGAGATCCGGGTCGAAGATGCCGACGTCGAGACCTACGCATTTGGGTGATGCGAGGAGTGGTGTGAGCAGTTCTTGGAGGTGCTCGTGCTGCAGGCCGCCTGGGTCGGGGCTGTCGACCGCGGGCATCACCTCGGCGTCGAGGATGTCCACGTCGAGATGCACCCAGAACCCGTCGAGCTCTTCTTGGTGGTGCAGTACGTCGGCTGCTGCTCGGGCTGGGTCCTTGATAATGGCTTGGGCCGACCGCTCCAGGATCCCTGCTTCTTGGAGGGTTTCGAGGTACGCCTCGTCCTCGCGGTAGCCGAGCATCGCGGCATCCTCGTCTTTGAAGTACGGCGAGAGCTGCTCGAGGTCGGTCAGGTCCTTCTGCCCACGCCCCGTCACCAACGCGAGTGCCTCGCCGCCCGCCGCCCCGACGTACGCGTCGTTGTCGACGGTGCGCATGTCCGAGTGCCCGTCGAGATACACCACCCCGTACCGCCCGCGCCGCTTCAACGCCAACGCCGGCCCCAGCAAGTTGCTGCACTCCCCACCCAGCAACACAACGAACTTCTCGTCGTCGAGCAACGTCCCCACCCGATCGGCAAGCCGCACGCTGTACCCGGCCATCGCCTCCGCGTTGAAGACACCGTCGCCGGGCTTCCAATCCCCACGGTCATACCGAGGCGGAGTCACACAGCCCCGCATCCTCCGCCCCGATCCGCCGCACAAGCCCCAGATCCCGCAACGCCCCCGCCAACTTGTAACACCCCGGCACAGTCCCTGGCGCAGGCGGCCGCAACCCCAAATTAGAAGGCCCATCCACCACAACCCGACCCTTCACCCACCCACCCCTAACCACTAACCCACCAACAATTGGTTAGATCCAACCGACCCCGCCACCCACCTGTCAACACCCCACGGCGCGCCACCCACCCTGCGGCCCCACCGCCTACCTCGAGATGCCCCTCCCGGCCTGTGCCTCGCCCACCGAGCGAATCAGTCCCGCTCCGTTGCCGACCGCTCGGTAACGCGACTACCGGCCCGCCCACCCGACGCCCCAGCCCCCCGAGCCCCATCCCCCAACGCCGCCCCGCCCGAGTCGCCTGAGCCGCCGGAGCCTGCCCACCCAACAACCGGATGGCCTGAGGCAACTGAGGATCCGTTCCGCTTGGCGTGGAGCCTGCTTGGCGAGCCGACCCGGTGGGGGTAGGAGCTTGCTGAGTGTTGCTCAGCGGCGAGCGTTCAGCTGCTCGGCGTACGGCGTCCTGGTTGGGGGAGTCGGCCAGGGAAGGGCTGATGCGGATTGGCCTGGTAGTGATGCCGAATCTCATCAACCTTGGAGTTGAGACCGCGCCGGATGTCCTCGCCGACAAGCCTTCCGGAGTCGGCTGAACTTTTGTGCACGGTCGGCCACTGCGGATGCATCATGGTTCGGATCAGGGCCGCTCGTACGGCCTGACGATCCTCTGCGCGGTAGGGCACTACCTCAGCCAGTCGGTTTCGCAGGACCCCATCTGCCAATTGGTCAAATGCATGGCCGCTCGCCCGCGAGTTGCCTCGGCGATGAACGCTTCGCGGTCCTTGGCCGGCCCCGAGGCCTGCTCAACCAGGCTGTCGATCGCCGCGTAGGCACCCGGGTACTGCGGCGCGCCGAGCTCCAGCTCTGGATAGCCTGCGGCGGCACTGAAGGCCTCGAAGTCGTAGCCGGTCCGGAGTTCGGCGAAACCCTCCATCGCACCTATCGAATGCGTACTACGTACCGCGTTGGGCTCGTCCGCTGCATCGGTCTCCATGCCCGCGTGAGTTGCTTCATGCAGAACGGTTGCCAACGCCTCTGCGCGATCGGCCGGCGTCGTCTCGGCGGAGCCACCTGCCAGGTGGCGGAGAACAGATCTGCCGGACAGCCGGATGTTGCCTGTCTTCGGATTGAAGCCACCGAGGGAATCGTCCTGGCTCGCGTACAGATTCCCACTCCAGCGATCGACCGTGGTCGGCCGCAGGCTTCTGGCCAGCCGATACAGCCGCACGAAGTCCTGATAGACGGCAGAATCGCGCGGAACCAGGCGGTCGCCGTCCATCGATCAGCCGCCCTGGCCCGGTGGATCTTCCAACGGCCAGGTCGGGTCGCGTAGTTCGTTCTCGAGATGTTCCAGAGTCCTGGTCATCGCACGGATGTGCGCCGCTTCGCTGTCGTCAGCCCGGTCGGCGATCTCCCAGATCTTGCGGCATGCGTCGGCAAGGGCAGCGATCTGTTCATCGACCGTGCCGCTCGCCTGGTACGCCGAACCGGCAATCTCGCCCGCCTGGTGGTAAAGCTCGCTCCATTGCCGCGGAGGTGCCGGCGGTTCACCCAGCCGATCAATCAGCGTCTTGGTCCAGGCCCGGTCATGGTCGGAGGCATCATCGGGAACCAGCGCTCGCAGTCGCTCCTGCACAGCCGCCACATCCACGTCGTCGTGGCGAACCTGATCCCGGGCCCGCGAAAACGCCGAATTGAACTCAGCGATATCCAGCGGCATTACTCCTCCTCGCGATCGCAACTGCTACCGAACGTCACGATATCCGGGTCGGCGGTACGGCCGCGGCCGTTATCCACACCCCTTGCAGCGAAGTCGCCCGTACTGCGTACTCAGTCGCGCCCGCGGTCTGGAGTCGGGGTAGAACGGCTGGCAGTTGGGCTGACTGGTGCTCCTGCACCTCTCGCCTCGTTGCCGAGTGATGGTCCCGGCCGAGTAGCGTGAGCGGCCGGAGCTTGTCCACCCAACAACCGCATCGCCTGAGCGAGTTGAGGATCCGGTCCACTTGGGGCCGGAGCTGGTTGGCGAGCCGGTCCGGTCGTGGTCGGAGCTTGCTGTGTACTGCCCAGAGGTGAGCGTTCGGCCGCACGGCGTACGGCGTACTGGTTGGGGGAGTCGGCGGGGAATGGCAGCTGGGGGCTGGCTTGGTAGTGATGCCGAATCTCGTCGACCTTGGAGTTGAGACTTCGCCGGATGTCTTCGGCTACGGCTTGACCTGTTGACGCGGACATGTCTTTGAGAGTCGGCCAGCCACGATGAAGCATGGACCCGATCAGTGCCGCGCGCACCGCTTGCCGATCCTCCGATCGGTAGGGGACTACCTCTGCCAACCGGTTCCGCACTACTCCCTCTGCCAGCTGGTCGAAATGCATCACGGCCGGCCCGCGCACCGCTTCACCGAGGAGGGCGAGTCGATCCACGGCCGGCCCCGAAGCCTGTTGCAAGACGTTTTGGGTTGCCGCGTGGGCGCCGGGATAGGCAGACGCCGGTAGTGCGAGTCCCGGATGACCCGCGAGTCGGGCGAATGCCGGGAAGTCCTGAACGGTTCGGACCTCGGCGATGCCTTCCATCAGCCCCGCGGAGTGCGGCGACCGAACTGCGTTGGGTTCATCCGGCGCATCAGTTGCCATGCCCGCGTGAGTCGCCTCGTGAAGAACAGTGCCTAGAGCCTGGGCGCGTTCGCCCGGGCTGATCTGCCCTGGGGCAGCGGTGAGATGCTGCAGCACCAGTGGCCCTGACAGTCGCATATCACCGGACTTCGGCGCGAACTCGCCCCAGTTCTTCGTCCCGGTCGCGTAGAGGTCGCCGTTCCATCGGTCTACCGCCGACGGTCGTAGGCGACGAGCGAGTTGATAGAGCCGCGCGAACTCGCGGTAGGTCGCCGACTCGCGCGGAACCAGCCGGCCATCGTTCATCGGCTAGCGGGCCGGTCCAGGTGAGTCCTCCACCCAGCTCGGATCACGCAGTTCGCGCTCCAGGTGCTCCAGCACCCTGGTCATCGCACGGATGTGAGGCTCTTCGTCCGGCGCAGCCCGGTCGGCGATCTCCCAGATCCTGCGACGGGCATCTTCGAGAGCAGCGATCTGTTCCTCGACGCTACCGTCCGTGGGGTAGGAGGCGGCATGGATCCGGCCGGCCTCGTGGTACAGCTCGCTCCACTGGCGCGGTGGTTCGGCCGGTTCGGCCAGTTCCTCAACCATTCCGAGCGCGAAGGCGCGGTCCTCCGCGGAAGCGTCTTCCGGCACGAGCGCCTGCAGGCGAGCCTGCTCTACCGCGATCTCTGCACCGTCTTCACGGATCCTGTCCCGAGCCCGCAGAAACGCATTGTTGAACTCAGCCACATCCAACGGCACGGATTCCTCCTCGACGATCGCTCCCCTACTGCCCGTAACGATATCGGCCCGACCGCCGGCGCCGCGGAAGTTATCCACAGACCCCTTGCAGCGAAGTCGCCTGTACTGCGTACTCAGTCGCGCCCGCGGTCTGGAGTCGGGGTAGAACGGCTGGCCGCTGGGGTGATTGGTGCGCCTGCGCCTCTTGCGCCGTTGCCGAGTGATGGTCCTGGGCGAGTTGCGTGAGCCGCAGGAGCCTGCCCGCCTAGAAGCCGCATGGCCTGAGCTAGTTGGGGATCTGGTCCGCTTGGGGTGGGAGTTGGTTGGTGCGCCGACCCGGCGGGGTCGGGAGCTTGTTGCGAATTGCTCAGAGGCGAGCGTTCAGCTGCTCGGCGTACGGCGTACTGGTTGGGGGAGTCGGCGGGGAATGGCTGTTGGGGTTTGGATTGGTAGTGGTGGCGAATCTCGTCGACTTTGGAGTTGAGGTTTCGCCGGATGTCTTCGGCTACGACTCTGCCGGTTTCAGCTGTGACGTCGGGGAGTGTCGGCCAGTGGTTGTGCGTCATCGTCCGGATCAGCGCTGCCCGGACAGCAATTCGATCCTCGGCACGGGCGGGTACGACCTCCGCCAGCCGGTTCCGCAGAACGCCGTCGGCCAACTGATCGAAATGCATCGCGCCGGGACCTCGAACGGTCTCGGCGATCAGCGCGTAGCGGCCCATCGCGGGGCCAGATGCCTGAGTTACCAGGCTGTCCATGGCCGCGTAGGCACCAGCACGTGCCGGAGGCGGGACCTGGAGTCCTTGGTAGCCGGCGCTGACCGAGAACGGCACGAAGTCGTTCAGCGCTCTCAGCTCGGCGACGCCTTCCATCGCCCCCAGCGAGTGCGGGCTCCGCACGGCATTCGGCTGATCGAGAGCATCGGTCTCCATGCCGGCGTGAGTCAACTCGTGCAGGACCGATGCCAGCGCCTGGGCTTGCTCGTCCGGCTCCGTCTTCGAGAGTGAGCCGGTGAGATGCCGCAGTACGCGTTGGTCCGACAGCCGGATGTTGCCGGTCGCCGGATCAAAACCACCCCACCGGGGCGTGTCCGTGGCGTAGAGATCGCCGTTCCATCGATCGACGCTGGTCGGTCGCATGCTGCGAGCCACCCGGTGAAGTCGCGCGAACTCCTGGTAGACAGCCGAGTCGCGGGGGACTAGCCGATCCTTGCCCATTGGTCAGGTCGTAGGCGGCGCGGAGTCGTCCTGCGGCCAGGCCGGATCACGGAGCCCGTCCTCGAGGTGCTCCAAGGTTCGGGTCATCGCACGGATGTGCGGTGCTTCCTCCTTGGTGGCCCGGTCGGCGATGTCCCAGATCGTCTGGCGAGCCTGCTCCAGAACCGCGATCTGGTCCTCGACACTGCCACCAGCCCGATAGGCCGAAGCGTGGACCTCACTCGCCTGGTGGTAGAGCTCGCTCCATTCCCGGGGCGGCTCAGGAGGCTCAGCGAGACTGTCGATGAGAACCTTGGTCCAGGATCGCTCGTCGTCGGATGCGTCCGCCGGTATCAGCGAACGAAGCTCTTCCTGGATTGCGGCGACGTCCGTGCCTTCCTCGGTCGCGACCTTGTCGCGAGCCCGGTAGAACGCGTCATTGAACCCAGGAACATCCAGCGGCATTGCTCCTCCTCGTGGTCGCGTCTGCTACCGAACGTCACAATATCCGGGTCAGCGGTACGGCCGCGGCCGTTATCCAGATCTCTTGCAGTGAAGTCATCTGTACTGAGTACTCAGCCGCGGTCTGGCGTCGAGGCGGAACGGCTGGCTGCTGGGGTGACTGGTGCTCCTTCAGTTCTCGCGCCGTCGCCGAGCGATGGTCCTGGGCGAGTCGCGTGAGTGGGGTGGAGGTCATCCACAGGGTGGGGTCTGAGGGGCCGGTAGACTCGTCGAGTTGCTCTGGGGTTGTGGGGGTGACGGTCTGCTCCACCTGATGAAACGGATTGTGGTCTCGTGTTCGACACGCTTTCTGATCGCCTTTCTGCTGCGTTCAAGAATCTGCGCGGCAAGGGCAAGCTGACCGATGCCGATATCGACGCGACCGCGCGGGAGATCCGGATCGCGCTGCTGGAGGCCGATGTCGCGCTGCCGGTGGTGAAGGACTTCATCGCGGCGGTGAAGGAGCGGGCCAGCGGGGCCGACGTGCGCGGCGGGCTGAACCCGGCGCAGCAGGTGATCAAGATCGTCAACGAGGAGCTCGTCACCATCCTCGGTGGCGAGACCCGTGAGCTGCGGATGGCCAAGCGGCCGCCGACGGTGATCATGCTCGCCGGTCTGCAGGGTGCCGGTAAGACGACGCTGGCCGGAAAGCTCGCGAAGTGGCTGAAGGAGACCAAGCACCAGACCCCGATGCTGGTCGCGGCCGACCTGCAGCGCCCGAACGCGGTGACCCAGCTGCAGGTGGTCGGCGAGCGCGCCGGCGTACCGGTGTATGCGCCTGAGCCCGGCAACGGCGTCGGTGACCCGGTCCAGGTCGCCCGGCAGGCGATGGAAGAGGCCAAGACCAAGCAGTACTGCGTGGTCATCGTCGACACGGCCGGCCGGCTCGGTGTCGACGAAGAGCTGATGAAGCAGGCCGCGGACATCCGCGACGCGGTCA
This sequence comes from uncultured Actinomycetota bacterium, assembly GCA_963740725.1. Taxonomy (GTDB): domain Bacteria; phylum Actinomycetota; class Actinomycetes; order Propionibacteriales; family Kribbellaceae; genus Kribbella. Next base: position 180,633 of record CAVUFT010000001.1, on the reverse strand, counting down.
CGCCGGACGAGATCCTGTTCGTCGTCGACGCGATGATCGGTCAGGACGCGGTCACCACCGCGCAGGCCTTCCTCGACGGTGTCGGCTTCGACGGCGTGGTGCTGTCCAAGCTGGACGGTGACGCCCGCGGTGGTGCGGCGCTGTCGATCGCGCAGGTCACCGGCCGCCAGGTGATGTTCGCCAGCAACGGCGAGAAGCTCGAGGACTTCGACGTCTTCCACCCCGACCGGATGGCGTCGCGCATCCTCGGCATGGGCGACGTGATGAGCCTGATCGAGCAGGCGGAGAAGTCGTTCGACGCCGAGGAGGCCGCGAAGACGGCCGCCAAGCTGCAGAAGCGCGGCGGCAAGGACTTCACCCTGGACGACTTCCTCGCCCAGATGCAGTCGGTCCGCAAGATGGGCCCGCTGACCAAGATCTTCGGCATGCTGCCCGGCGCGTCCCAGTTCAAGGACCAGCTGGAGAACTTCGACGAGCGCGAGATCGACCGGATCGAGGCGGTCATCCACTCGATGACGCCGGCCGAGCGCACCGACCCGAACATCATCAACGGCTCCCGCCGGGCCCGGATCGCGAAGGGTTCGGGGACCGAGGTCGCCACCGTCAGCGGGCTGGTCGAGCGGTTCTTCGAGGCACGCAAGATGATGTCGGCGATGGCGTCCGGCAAGGGCATGCCTGGGATGCCGGGAATGCCCGGGATGCCGGGGACCGGCGGCAAGAAGGCCAAGCAGCAGGCGAAGAAGACCAAGACCAAGCGCGGCTCCGGCAACCCGGCCAAGCGCGCCAACCCGGGTCAGGTCGAGCAGACGCCTCAGCCGGGTCAGCTCCCCGCCGCCTTCGGTGGCGGCGCCGGCGGCGACGACTTCCAGCTTCCCGACGAGCTGAAGAACCTCCTCGGCGGCAAGTAACAGCCAGTAGTCCGGCGCCGACAGAAGTAACAGTCTGTAGCCAAACAAGGGTCGAAGTACTAGCCTGTACTGCGGGGCGCCCGGTCGGCGCGGGGGTGGCGTAGTACGGGCGGTGGCCCGTCGGTGAACGGGCTGGGAAATGCCCGTTCGGGACTCGTTGGCTGCATCACTTGACGCACCGTTACCGGTTGTCCTTCACCCGGTGACGGCTAAGATCGTGCCTACGCCCGGATGATCGGTACTGCGGAATACGTCGAGGGACGGTTCGGATGAGGCAGCAGTTCAAGAACCTGGACACGTGGCGGGGCAAGTTGACCGCGACGTGGATCTCCCTTGCCCCACCCGCCGCGATGGTCGCCGTGTTCGTCGCCGGCGGCCTGCCGTCGAACCAGTTCGTGGTCGACGCGCACGCGCTCGGCGCAGCCGCGGACCGGACTCGGTCTTCGACGACCTGATCAGCGACGTCCCGGCCCAGCCCGGTGCCGACGGCAGCGTGGGCACCGAGAAGCGGTCCTCGATCGACGTCCCGGTCACCGGCGCGGTCGACAGCAAGCAGCCGATCGTCCCCGGTCTGGTCGGCGACACCTCGGGCATCCCGGGCACCGTGCTCGCGGCGTACCAGAAGGCCGCCAACGACCTCGCGCGTCGCGCAGCCCAACTGCCACATCACCTGGCCGTTGCTGGCCGGCATCGGCAAGGTCGAGTCCGTCGCACGCCAGCGGCGGCCGGGTCGACGCGGCCGGGAACACCCGCGGCAAGATCCTCGGCCCGGTCCTCGACGGCGGCCCCGGGATGGCCGCGATCGCCGACACCGACCAGGGCAAGTACGACGGCAACGCGAAGTGGGACCGCGCGGTCGGCCCGATGCAGTTCATCCCCGGCAGCTGGAACGCGTTCGGCGCCGACGGCAACGGGGATGGCGTGAAGGACCCGCACAACATCTTCGACGCGTCCCGGGCGGCGGCCGACTACCTCTGCTCCGGCGGTTCGAACCTGAGCACGCCGCAGGGCCTGGTCCAGGCCGTACTCCGGTACAACCACTCGATGGACTACGTGAACACCGTCCTGCGCTGGATGCAGTCGTACAGCAAGTCCACGACGACCATCCCCGACGACACCGGTGTGATCGACCCGACGATCGATGACAACGGCAACGTGCAGCGGGACGACGACCCGACCCACGTGCCGACCGATCCGACGACGACGCAGCCGACGTCGGCGCCGACCTCGGCCCACACGACGGCCGGCACGCACCCGACGACGGTCCCGACCACACCTGCGACGCACCCGACCACGGGGCCGACGCAGACGCTGCCGACGAGCCCGCCGACCTCGACGACGCCGCCGTGGACGGTGTCGCCGACCCCGCGGCCGACGCCCACGCCGACGCCGACCCCCACGCCGACCCCGACGCCGACGCCGACTCCGACGCCCACGCCGACGCCGACTCCCACCCCGACGCCGACGCCGACCCCGACGGACACGCCGCTGCCGCAGTGCGACGCCCCGACGGCCACGCCGACCGAGACGCCGACGCCGGATCCGACCCCGACCTGCACGCCGGCCCCGCAGGGCGAACCCAGCGATGCCCCGAGCAACAACTCCACCCCGGAGCAGGCGCCGACCAGCCCCTGACCAGTACGCCGTACGCGCCAGGCCGACGTACGCCGGCCACCCCGGCCCGAGCCCGTGCGACGGACGCCGCGTCGCCGGCCCGGTACGCCGGACGCCGCGTCCCGCCCTCGACGTCAGCGACCGGACTGGTCCCGCGTCGCGAATCGCTGGTCGTGCCCTCGACAACGTCGGCCCTCGTGCGGCGTACGATCGTCGGCAGTCCGAATGTAAGGACCGGGCAAAGGCGATTTCGGTTGCCGACGGCCCCTCAGGGGCAGGTTTTACGCCTGAAACCGGGTGCCTTCTGACGCAGAGCTATCGGCTCAGGTAACTTTCCGTCGATCCTCGGTAACTTTCTGGCGCCTGGGTCGTTGGGGGAACTATGCGCCTAACCCGTAGTGGTAACCGTCGGGTCAAAATCATCATCGCTTCACTCTGCACGGCCCCCCTCCTGGTGGGGGCCATCGTGACAGTCGCCTCGGGGGGTGCCGGTGCCTCCGGCGACTTCGGGGCGGACAGTCCGGTCGCCCCTTCGCCTGGGGCCGGGCTGAACAGCGGTGAATTCGATGAATTGACCATGATCGTCCCGCAACGTCCCGGAGTGGACGGCCGGATCGGATCTGACAAGCCTGCCCGTGCCGATGTGCCCGTCCAGGGTGCGACCGACGGCTCGTCCGTCGTCCGGCCGGGACGCCCCGATGCCGTCAACGGCATCCCCCGCGGGGTCTTCCCCGCCTACCGTCGCGCCACCGCGAATCTCGCCGTGGTCCGGCCGAACTGCGGCCTCACCTGGCCGCTGCTGGCCGGCATCGGCAAGGTCGAGTCGAACCACGCCAGCGGCGGCCGGGTCGACGTGGCCGGCACCACCCGCGGCAAGGTCCTCGGCCCGGTGCTGAACGGCAAGGGCGGGACCGGCCGGATCGTCGACACCGACAAGGGCCGGTACGACAACGACAAGGTCTTCGACCGCGCCGTCGGACCGATGCAGATCATCCCGGGGGTGTGGAGCGAGTTCGGGGCCGACGGCAACGGCGACGGCTTCCGCAACCCGAACAACGTGTACGACGCGGTCACCACCGTCGCGGTCTACCTGTGCTCCGAGGGCGACGACCTGAAGCGCCCGATGGACCTGGTCTCGGCCCTGCTGCGCTACCAGCACTCCAAGGACTTCGTGGCCACCGTGCTGCGCTGGATGCGGGTCTACAGCAAGAGCGCCGTGCTGATCCCGAATGCCAAGGGCAACCTGTCGACGCCGAAGCCGACCGGGAACGCCGACCGCAAGGTCGACCCGCGGCAGGTGCCGGACGTGCCGGACGACACCAAGCCGACCCAGAAGCCGAGCGCCAGGCCGACCGGCAAGCCGTCGATCCCGGACCCGATCGACACGCCGACCAGCCACCCGACCCGGCCGACGAACCCGCCGACCGACCGGCCGACGAAGCCGCCGACGGACACCCCGACGCCGACCGATCCGCCGACGGACACGCCGACCCCGACGCCGACCGACACCCCGACGCCCGACGCCGACGGACACGCCCAGCGGATCGCCCTGTGCGGGCGACACGAACCCGACTCCCTGCACGCAGGGCAGTGGGTCGCACGGCTGACACCTGACCGGTTACGGTCGGCGGTATGGCCGACGTAATCAAGCTCACCGGCATGGTCCTGCCGGCCGGTGAGCAACAGGAGATCCACCTCAGTGGCGGGCTGGTCGTCGACCGGCCCGCCACTGCTGACGTCACCACCGTCTCGACCGGCGGCTGGATCGTCCCGGGCTGGTCGACGCGCACTGCCATATCGGCCTGGATCAGCGCGGTGCCGTCGACGAGACCATTCAGGAGCGGCAGGCGTACGCCGACCGCGACGCCGGCGCCCTGCTGGTCCGCGACGCGGGTTCGGCCGCGGACACCCGCTGGATCGACGATCGCGAGGACCTGCCGAAGATCATCCGGGCCGGCCGGCACATCGCCCGCTCGAAGCGCTACATCCGCAACTACGGCTGGGAGATCGAGCCGGAGGAGCTGGTCGCGTACGTCGAGCAGGAGGCCCGCAAGAGCGACGGCTGGGTGAAACTCGTCGGCGACTGGATCGACCGCGACGCCGGTGACCTCACCCCCTGCTGGCCCGCCGAGGCGCTCAATGCCGCGATCGCCCGCGCCCACGAGCTCGGTGCCCGCGTCACCGCGCACGTCTTCGGCGAGCACGCCCTACCGGATCTGCTGGCCGCCGGCATCGACTGCATCGAGCACGGCACCGGGCTGCTCCCGGACATGCTCGACCAGATGGCCGCAGCCGGTGTCGCCGTCGTGCCGACGCTCATCCAGCTCGAGAACTTCCCCGAGTACGCCGACCAGGCCGCCGAGAAGTTCCCGGCGTACGCCGGCGCACATGCGCGACCTGTACGACCGGCGCCTCGACACTCTCCGCGCGGCCTTCGAAGCAGGGGTCCCCGTGTACGCCGGGACCGACGCGGGCGGCGTACTGGGGCATGGTCTGGTGGCGGAGGAGATCCGGGCTCTGACGGAGATCGGCATGTCCGGCGAACAGGCGCTGGCGGCCGGGTCATGGGCCGCCCGCGAGTGGCTGGGCGTGCCCGGCACGTTGGAGCCCGGCAATCCGGCCGATCTGGTCGTTTACGACGAGGACCCGCGCGCCAACCCCGCAGTACTGGATCATCCGCGGATGATCGTTCTGCGCGGGAAAATCTGCTGATCGCCGACAGGTGGGGAAAAATTCACGTAAGTACTGGCATTTTCGGAAGATATTGCCTTAGCGTGATGGGCACCCGCCGACGCCCCTCGGTGGGACGCCAAGGGAAGGAACGATCCCGATGGGTAAGACCGCCCCACTGCCCAGATTGATCGCGGTGCTCGCCACCGCAGCCGCCGGTGCCATCGCTTTCAGCGGAACGAGCACCGCCGTCCCGTATCCCGAACCGACCGTCTCCGCCGTCCCGGGTGACCTGGCGACGGCCTTCAAGAACGCCTCCGTCCGGTACGACGTACCGCGGGAAGTCCTGGTCGGCATCGGCTATGCCGAGTCCCACCTGGACGGCCATGACGGCCAGCCGAGCCAGGACAACGGCTTCGGCGTGATGCACCTGGCCAGCAACCCGACCAACCCGACGATGTCCGAGGCAACCAAGCTGACCGGCCTGCCGGTCGAGAAGCTCGCCAAGGACCCGGCTGCGAACGTCCAGGGCGCTGCCGCCGTCCTGGCCTCGTACGCCGACAAGGCAGGCCTCACCGGTGCCGCCCGCAAGGACGTGGCCAAGTGGTACGAGGTCGTCGCGCAGTACCCGCACTCCGCTGACGCCCCGACCGCAAGGCTCTACACCGACGAGGTCTACAAGATCATCGGCCAGGGCGTCGGCGCCGCGGGTGTCTCGCTGCCCGCGAAGCAGATCACCCCGGACCGCGGCCGCTACGCGAACGTCGCACCCCTTGGCACCCGTACGCCGTCCTCGGTGCTGGCAGCCGACTACCCGGGCGCCATCTGGAACCCGGCCTGCACCTGCAACTACCGGGTCGGCCGGACCGCGGCGATCTCCACGATCGTCATCCACGTCACCCAGGGCTCGTATGCCGGCACGATCAGCTGGTTCAAGGACCCGGCGGCCCAGGTGAGTGCGCACTACGTGATCCGGTCCAGCGACGGGCAGGTGACCCAGATGGTGGCCGAGAAGGACACCGCCTGGCACGTCCGGACCGAGAACCCGTACACGATCGGCATCGAGCACGAGGGCTTCGTGGACCAGCCGTCCTGGTTCACCGACGCGATGTACCGGGCGTCGGCCGCGCTGACCAAGAACATCGCCGACCGCCGTGGCATCCCGAAGGACCGGGCCCACATCAAGGGTCACAGCGAGATGCCGAACAACGACCACACCGACCCAGGGCCGAACTGGAACTGGACCTACTACATGTCGCTGGTCAACGACGGCAATCCGCCGCCGACCTACAACTTCACCACCTACGGCTCCGGTGTCCGGGTCCGGTCGGACGCCAAGCTGACCGCCTCGATCGTCACCACGCTGCCCGGCCCGACGCAGGTGTTCGTCACCTGCCAGAAGCAGGGCGACACCGTGACCGCTGAGGGCACCACGAACAACTGGTGGGCCAAGCTGCGCGACCAGGGCGGCTACATGACCAACATCTACATCCAGGACCCGAACCCCAAGCTCCCAGGCGTTCCCGTCTGCTGATGCTGGACGGGTCGGGGGCTTCGCGGTGCCCCCGGCCCGCTCCCTACACTTCCAGTAGATGCCCGGGTGAAGAGTAGAGCCTGCTGTACCGACTGAGCCTGCCCGTTGCTTCAGGATCGATACTGACGACAACGGAAAGGCAAGGCCATGCTCTCGAAGATCCTGACCCGCGGCGGCCCGGCCTGCCTGTACCTGATCATCAGGTACCTCAAGGGCATCACCCTGCTCGCGGCGCTACCGATCAGCATCCTGCTGGGCTGGGCGATCCCCGGTGTCACCGCCGGCCTGGTCCGGCTCGGCAACAGCGAGGTCTACCGGGCAGGCAAGTACCTGGGCCTGCCGGAAGAGCCACCGCTGCCACTTGCCGCGCCACGGGCACCTGGCGACGTCATGGCGCTGGCCAAGGACAAGGCGTTCGTCCGCAGCCTCAAGGTCCTGCTGATGACGCTGGTGGTCATCCCCGAGTTGTTCCTCGCGGTGTTCTCGATCATGGCGGTGCCGGCGGCCGTCCTGTCGATGGTCTTGTGGCCGCTCGACTCAGGCCAGTTCAACCTGCTCGGTATCGGGATCGACAGCTGGTGGAAGGCGCTGGTGCTCGGACCTGCACAGATCGTGCTCGGCCTCTATCTGCTCGGCTGGGTAGCTCCAGCTGTAGCCCGCGGTCATGCCCGTGCAGTTCGAGGCCTGCTCAAGCCGAGCACAACCGAGCTGGAGACCGCACGGCTCTCGCAGCGCGTCGAGGAACTCACCAGGACACGTGCCGGTGCAGTCGACTCGCACGGTGCCGAGCTGCGCCGGATCGAGCGCGACCTGCACGACGGCACGCAGGCGCAGCTGGTCTCACTGGCCCTGCGGATCGGCGTAGCCAAGCAGACGATGGCGCACGACCCCGAGAAGGCCGCCCAGATCCTCGACGACGCCCGTGATGGCGCAGAGCAGGCCATGACCGAGCTGCGCGGCGTACTGCGGAACATGTACCCGCCGATCCTCGCCGACCGTGGTCTGACCGGCGCGGTGGCCGCCCTCTGCGCTCGCTGCCCGATCCCGGTCGAGCTCCGGCTCGGCGAGCTCGGCACAGTCCCTGCTCCCGTAGAAGCCGCGGCGTACTTCGTGGTCGCGGAATCACTGACCAACGTCAACAAGCACTCGGCGGCCGGCCACGTCGACGTACTGCTCGAGCGGCGCGGACAGGAGCTCTACCTGGCGATCACCGACGACGGCATCGGCGGTGCGCGCGTCACCAAGGAGCAGGACCTGCTGGGCCGGGGGAGTGGCCTGCATGGCATGGTGCACCGGGTGGAAGCGATCGACGGACACATGGAGCTGCAGAGCCCGATCGGTGGGCCGACGACGGTCGAGGTGATCCTCCCGTGCGGGTAGTGATCCTCGAGGACAACCCGATCCTGGCCGAGGGGCTCGGCCTGCTGCTGAACAACTCCGGCTTCGAGGTCGTCGCCGTGGCCGGGGATGCCGACGAGTTCGCGAAGGCGGTCGCCGAGCACGATCCGCAGATGACCGTGTGTCGACGTCCGGCTGCCGCCCGACCTTCACCGACGAGGGACTGCGCGCCGCGATCGAGGCCCGCAGCGGCTGCACCCGGGGCTGCCGGTGCTCGTCTTCTCGCAGTACGTCGAGGAGGTGTACGCCGCCGAGCTGCTGGCGGCCGGGAGCGAGGGCATCGGCTACCTGCTCAAGGATCGGGTGTCCCGGGTCGACGAGTTCCTCGAAGCCGTACGCCGGGTCGCCGCCGGCGGGACCGTGCTCGACCCCGAGGTGGTCAGCCAGCTGATGGTGAAGCGGACCGATCCGCTCGAACGGCTGACACCCGCGCGAACGCGAGGTGCTCGCCCTGATGGCCGAGGGGCTGGGCAACGTCGCGATCGCGGAGAAGCTCGTGATCAGCGAGGGTGCCGTCCACAAACACGTCGGCAACGTCTTCCTCAAACTCGACCTGCCGCCGACCGATTCCGGTCACCGCCGGGTCCTCGCTGTTCTCGCTCACCTCGGGCTCTGACCAGTTCCGGTCAGCGCTGAGCGGGGATAGCGGTTACCCGAACTGAGCAACTGACAACGACGGTCATCACCTCTTGACGGCTTGTGCCTACTCCAGCACTCTGTGTCCAGAGAGCGCTCTCACCGCACCGAAACCGCCCCTAGGTGAGGAGAGTCCGTATGAAGGTTCTAGTCGCCACCGTGCTCGTCGTGAGCGCGGTAGCAGTCCCGAGCCAGGCTGTCGCAGCCACGCCCGATCAGGCGTTGGCAGTGCCAGGCCAGGCACTCGCCATGCAGAAAGACCTCGGTCTGACCGAGCAGCAGGTCAAGGACCGGCTCAAGGTCGAGGCTGCCGCCACCAAGCTTGTCCCGATCGCGCAGAGCGCTGCAGGAGCCGCCTTCGGTGGTGTCTGGTACGACAGCGCGAAGCAGAAGCTGGTCGTCGGACTGACCAGCTCAGCCACAGCGGACGCAGTACGGGCTACTGGTGCTGATGTCGCCGTAGTGCCGCTGACGGCGAAGCAGCTCGATCAGCGCAAGGCAGCGTTCGACAAGGCTGCCGGGAAGGCTGTCCCGGCAGCAGTGAGTGGTTGGACCGCTGACCCGCGCACCGGGAACGTCGTGGTGAATGTCCAAGCAGGTAAGCGTTCTGCGGCTGTCGACGCGTTTGTCGCCAAGGTCTCCAAGGCCGGTCCGGTCACTGTCAAGGAGGTCGCGGCGCAGGCTCCGCGGACCTTCGCGGCCGGCACGGTGGGTGGAGATCCCTACTACACAGGCAATGTCCGCTGCTCGATCGGCTTCTCCGTGTACGGCGGGTTCGTCTCGGCCGGCCACTGCTCTCCTGGCGTAGGTGCCAGGACGTGGGGCTGGGACGGGTCGGCGCAAGGCGCCTTCCGCGGCTCGTCGTTCCCCGGGAACGACTACTCCTGGGTCGCGATCGACAGTGGCTGGTGGACAGTCCCCGTAGTACTCGGCTGGGGACAGGTCAGTGATGCACTGGTTCGCGGCTCATGGGTAGCGCCGATCGGTACGTCGGTCTGTCGCAGCGGGTCGACCTCGCATTGGCACTGTGGCCAGGTGACCGGCATGAACGAGACCGTGAACTACGGCAACGGTCAGCTGTTCTACGGCGCGACCAAGACAAGTGTCTGCGCCGAGCCCGGTGACTCCGGTGGCTCGTTCATCACCGGCGACCAGGCGCAAGGTGTCACGTCCGGCGGCTGGGGCAACTGCAGCAGCGGCGGCGAGACCTGGTTCCAGCCGGTCAACGAGATCCTCAGCACCTATGGGCTGACACTGCACACCGCGTAATACAAGCCGGGCCCGCCCCAGGGCGGGCCCGGTTGCTTCAGCAGTTAGGAACGCCTGGCAGTACTGCGTTCGGATCGTCGATGTAGATGTTGCTGATGAAGCCGGCCGGGCTGGCGAGCTTGGCCCACCAGTTGTTGGTGTAGCCCTCGGCGTTCACCGTGTCGCCCTGCTTCTGGCAGAGCACCCGGACCGAGGTCGGGCCGGGCAGCGTGGCGACGACCGGCGAGCTCAGGTACGCGTCCGAGCGGACCCGTTACGCCGGAACCCCAGGTCATGAACGGCTTGCCGGGCTGGCTACCGCAGCCGTTGTCGCTGGTCAGGAAGGCGGATCCGTACGAGCCCGGATACGACAATGCACTGCCGTTGATGACGATGTTCTGACCGACACCGTTGAGCAGTTGCTCGTAGTGGATGTGCGGGCCGGTGGAGTTGCCGGTGCTGCCGGTGACTCCGATCTGCTGGCCCTGGGCGACCTGGGCGCCTTCTGCCACGGAGTACGCCGACAGGTGGAAGTAGTAGGTCTTCCAGCCGCCACCGTGTTCGACGGCGATGTAGTTGCCGGCGCCACTGGGCTGGGAGAAGCGGTGCGCCGTACCGGCGGCTGACGCGAGCACCGGGGTGCCATTGGTCGTCCCGCCGTCCGAGCGGATGAAGTCGAGAGCGCGGCGGACCTCGCCGGAGTGGTGGCTGTAGGTCCACTGTTGGCCACACGGGAACGGGGCCTTGAAGTTCGGCGCAGCCAATGCTTCGGTCGGCACCGCCACGAGCGTGGCGATGCCGACCAGGAGCGAGGCGATCACTGCGAGCAGTTTTCTGGGCGGCATTTCGTCAGTGTCGCCGTGAACAAAAAACCGCGCAACCGTTTCGACGGTGAATAAATGTCAGGCGGTTTCGTCCTTGACCGGCTCGAGCGTCGGCGGCTGCTCGGCAGGCTTGGTGCTCAGCGATTCGATCAGCTGCTTGGCCAGCGCGAAGCCGGAGCCGCCCATCGTGATGGTCTTCACCAAGGTGTCCTCGATGCCCTGGGCACCGTTCAGCACGACCATGTTGCCGACCTTCTCGAAGGACGCCGCGGCCGCGCGGACGATCTCCGGGTAGGCCTCGGCCAGCTGCTGGGCGACGACCGCGTCGGTGTTCGTGGCCAGCGCCTCGGCACGCGCCTTGATACCGGCCGCCTCGGCCATCGCCTTCGCCTGGACGGCGAGCGCCTCGGCCTTACCGTTCAGCTCGGTCGCCTTCGCCTGCGCCTCACCGCGCAGGGTGACCTCGCGGGCCTGCGCTTCCGCAGCGGCGATCTGCGAGTCCCGCGCGGCCTGGGCCAGCGTGCGCTGCCGGTACGCCTCGGCGTCGGCCGGCTTCAGCACCGTCGACTCCAGCTGCTTCTCGGCCAGCGACGCGTTCAGCTTCGCGGTCTCGGTCTCCGCGACCACAACCTCCTGGCGGGCCAGGGCTTCGGCCAGCGGGCCGGACTGCGACGCCTTCGAGTTCGCCTGGTCGACCTCGGCCTGGTAACCGGCCTGGGCGATCGAGCTCTGCCGTACTGCGGCGGCCTTCGCCGCGGCGGCGACCTGCTCGCGCTCGGTCGCCTCCTTGTCCCGCTCGGCCTGGGCGATCCGGGCCGCGGCCTCGACGGCGGCGGCCTGCGGACGGCCCAGGTTGCGGATGTAGCCGGACTCGTCGTCGATCTCCTGGATCTGCAGCGAGTCGACCACCAGGCCGAGCTTCTCCATGTCACCGGCCAGCGAGCCCCGGATGTTCGTGGTCAGCGTCTCCCGGTCGTGCAGCATCTCCTCGACCGTGGTGGAACCGACGATCGCACGCAGGTGACCCGCGAACAGCTCGTGGATCGTGCCCATCACCTGCTCGTCGCTCTGGTCCAGGAACCGCCGGGCCGCGTTCGCGATCGAGCCGAAGTCGTCGCCGACCTTGTACGCCGTGACGCCCTTGATGTGCAGCGGGATCCCCTGGCTCGACACGCAGGTGACGGTCAACGGCGTCGCGCGGATGTCCAGCGGCAACCGTCGTACGGTCTGGAAGCCGGGCAGGACGGCGGTGCCGCGGCCGACCACGATCTTGAAGGCCAGGGTGTCGTTGGCCTGTTCGGTGGTCGCGTGCGCGCCGAGGCCGGAGATGATCAGCGCCTCGTTCGGCTCCGCCACCCGCCAGACCATCCGGAACAGGATCAGCAGGACCACCAGCGCGACGGCGCCGGCGATCAGGTACGTCCAGAGCATTTCCCCTCCAGGGAACGGAACAGTGGTTCAGATGGCCCGAGCGACGTAGACCGTGCGTGGCGGATCGAACTCCACCACGACGATCGGCGTACCGACCTCGATCACCTCGTCGGTTGCCGGATAAGCGTAGAAGGCTTCGGTGGCACCACGGACCGGCAACATCACTTCGCCGACGATCCCCGGCCCGACCCGCCCGATCACGCGTCCCCGCTTCCCGACCATGACGTCCCCTCCGACGCAGCAACCACCACTCCAGTTCCTGCAGCCTAGTGCCCCGTATCGGGGCACTTGTGCCCCTGCGTCACGCCTTGTGATCGGCGCGGTGCGGGCGCATGGTTGGAGGAGTACTTCGCGGCCTGGGGGTTGGGGGAGGGGCGATGGGCGCAGAGGTTCGGCTCGGCGTGGTCGAAGCGGGGTCCGACGACGCGCGGCTGGAAGAACTCGCGTTGATGCTGCGGCAGGAACTGCTCGCGCTCAACGTGCGATCGGTCGAGCCGTACGCCGAGGGCGAGGCACCGGAGGGATCGCGATCCGCGCTGGCCGCGATCGCCGGCGTACTGACGGTTTCGCTGCAACCAGGGCTGCAGGTGATGGGTGCGGTCGTTGCCGTGGTGCGCGACTGGCTGCGGAGATCGGGCAGCGGGCGGACGGTGAAGATCGCGATCGACGGGGACGTGATCGAGCTGACCGGCGCCAGTGACGAGGTACAGCAGCAGCTCGTCGACGCCTGGGTGAAGAAGCACGGCGGATGAGATGGACGGCACGCGAGTCGCTCTGGTCATAGCGAACGACCAGTACGCCGATCCGGGGTTGCGCCGGCTGGTGGCACCGGCGCAGGACGCCGCCGCGTTGGCTGAAGCGCTCGGGGATCCGTCGGTCGGTGGGTTCGAGGTCACCGTGCTGCAGAACGAATCGGCGCAGGAGATCCGGTACGCCGTCGAGGACTTCTTCGCCGACCGGGCGCCGGAAGACCTGCTGTTGCTGCACTTCTCCTGCCATGGCTTGAAGAATGCGGCCGGCGAGCTGTTCCTCGCGGTCGCCGACACCAAGCCGACCCGGCTCGCATCCACGGCCGTGGCAGCCGATTTCGTGAACCGGCAGATGGCGGACAGCCGGGCGCAGCGGATCGCGCTCTTCCTCGATTGTTGCTACGGCGGCGCATTTCCGCGCGGGATGGTCGTGCGGGCCGCAGGCGAAGCCCAGGTGCGGGATGCCTTTGCTGGTCAGGAAGGCGTTGGTGGTGGGCGCGGCCGGGTGATCGTGACGGCTTCCAGCGCGATGGAGTACGCCTTCGAAGGCGGTCAGCTCGCAACCGACGCGTCGAAGCCTCGGCCTTCGGTCTTCACAGGTGCCGTGGTGGATGGTTTGACGACGGGTGAGGCTGATCGCGACGGCGACGGCTGGGTCGGGCTGACCGAGCTGGTCGGGTTCGTCACCGATCGGGTCCATCGGGTGACGCCCAATCAGAACCCGCAGATGTGGACCTTCGGATCCCAGGGCGAACTGCTGATCGCCCGAAGCCGAGTACGCCGAATCACGCCGACCCCGCTTGCTCCAGAGCTCCTCGAAGCCATGGAAAGCCCTCTACCGGTCACCAGCTTCGGCGTCGTCGACTACCTCCGCGAGCAGTTGCACGGTGCGGATCTGGGCCAGGCGTACGCGGCCTGGCTGGCGCTCCAGGAGATGACCGGTGACGACAGCCGCAAGGTCTCCGAAACCGCCCGGCACGCTGTCGCAGACGCCGTACCGCATGCAACGGTGACGGAGGTCGATCTCGGCACCATCACCGAAGGCAAGGCCGAGGCCGAGGTGCAATTGTCCGGTCCACCGATCGCGCTGACAGCAGTCGCCTCAGCAGCCGCCACCTGGATCCGCGTCGAACAAGCCGGTACGACGATCCGCCTCATCGCCACCCCACCAACCCCAGGCCCCCACGAAACCCCCCTACTCCTCACCGGCCCCACCGGCGAACACACCCTCCCCCTCCGCCTCCAAGTCCCCAGAACCAGAACCCGAGCCCGTGCCCGAGCCGGAGCCCGAGCCACAACCAGAACCAGAACCAGAACCCGAGCCGGAACCGGAGCCCGAGCCGGAGCGTTCCGAGCAGTTGCCGGAGGCAACACTCGCGAGCGCGGCCGCCGTCGCTCCCACCCAGGTGGCCTCGTCGACGACCTCGGCCGAGCCCGCCTCGGTCACCCAGCCTGCGGCTGAGCCGCAGCTCGCCACCTTCGTCGCCCAGCAGGCCGCCCCGCCCGAACCTGACCCTCCTCCACGGTCGCCGGAGGCTACTTCGGCGGTAGCCGGCCCCATCTCGTGGTGGGTGGTTGGTGCGCTGGCTGTGGGGGCGTTGTTGCTGGTGATGATGAACTGGCCCGGTCCTGCTGAGTCTCGCAGGGTTTGGTATCACTCGGACACCGGGTGGGGCGTCTACCGGAGTTGGGGCGACCCCGAGATTCTCGCCTCGGTCGTCGCGCTGGTCGCCTGTGTGGCGCTCAGATCGTCGCAGCGTTGGGCCCTGCTCGCGTTGGGCGTTGTCGCCGGCTGCGCTGCGTCGCTCATCGAGGACGGCTTCCTGATCCTCGGGGGAGACATTGCCGCAGGGGAAGAAGGCGTATGGGTCGCCACCACAGCGGCCGCCGCTGGAATCGCCGTCGTCCTGCTGCTAGTGGTGAGACCGCGAGGGTTCCGCGCATGGCCGGTCAACCTCCCCGCCGCAGTCCTCGTCGCGGCAGGCATCGTGCTGATCTTTGTCAGTGCGGTGACCCAGCACGACGACGGCATATCGTTCTACACCGTCACCAAGCTGGCTCTGACCGAACCGCTCGTCGTCCTCGCCCTTGCCTGGCTTGCTCTGGGAGCACAGCGGAGCTCAACCAGACTGTGGTTGAGCGCAACGATCACGACGTACGTGCTGATCAGCATCGTTGCGGCCGTCCCCGCCCTGACAGTCGGCGACTCAATGCCCGTCTTCCTCACCGCCCTGATCGGCAACCTGCTGGTGGCTGCCGGCGTAGCCGTGTCAGCCAGCCGATCGGCCCCAGACGCAATGCAGCAGCAGGACGAAGCGCCTTTCAGCCGATGGCTAGAGAAGAACAGATGGCTGACCGCCGCGGCGTTAGGCATCGGCGCTCTTGTCCTGCTCCTGGTAAACGAGGCAGCCCTCTCTGATGGGCAGAAGCTCTGGTACGACACGCGATTCGGCGCGCCGAAAGTCTCGAGGCACCAGGCCGACGGCACTCTGGCGGCATCGATCGTCGCACTCCTGGCGGCGCTGTTCGCCTGGCGCCGCGGGCGGTTCGGCGCCTATGCGATCGGTGCAGCAGCCGGTGCGGCCGCGCTGTTCACGACGGCCGGCCTGGTCATCCTCGGTAGCCGCATCGCCGTCGACAACAAGTCTTGGTCGATCTCGCTGTTCATCGCTGGGCTGATGCTGGTTCCGGTCGCCGCCGGCCCAGGCCTCCGCACCCTCAAGTACCGACGCCCTGATCCTGCGACGAGCGCAGTGCTCGCCGTAGGAGTCATCCTGCTAGGGATCGACCAGTTGCTCTCCGACCAGTACGGCCCTTCCGCCGCGACGTTCACGAGGGGTTTCGCCCTCCTGATTCCAGTCGTGGCAGCAGCGCTGGTCCTGATCGGTACGACGACAGGCGACAAGACCCTGATCGGCGCAGCCGCGTCGTACCAGGTGTTGTTCGCTCTTGCCGCGCTCTACCCGATAGCCATGGAGGAGGCGCCCAACTACTTCGCGACTGCGCTGCTCGGGCACCTGATCCTGCTGGCCGCTCTCCTCCTCGGCGTACGACGCCTCAACCGCGGATCGCTCCTTCCGTCGCACCCTTGATGAACTGGCGGGCGAAGACTCGTCTTCGCAGCCCTGGTCCTGAGCATCTGGCGAGTGCAACACTCTGCTCATGGGGGAACTGACTGAGTTGATCAGAAGCGAGCGGCTAGTGCTGGCCGACTTCCTGGAGACGCTCACTCCCGAGGAGTGGGCTACGCCTTCACTGTGCGGCGAATGGCGGGTGCAAGACGTTGCCGCGCATCTCAGCCTTCGCGCCGGTGATCCCGCCGGGAGTGATGGTCGGAAGCCTGCTCAGGTACGGCTTCCGGGTGAACAAGGCCAGTGCGGAGCTGTCCAAGAAGTTTGCCCGGCGGGGTCCGGCCGAAATCATCCGGCAGTTGCGCGCCAATGCCGCCGCGGGCGCGAAGCCCGCCGGCGTACCGGAGATCGCCGCCCTGGTCGACACCGTTGTCCATTCGCTCGACATCAGGTTCCCGCTGGGCAAGCTCCGGACGATCCCGCCCGAGGTGTTCGCTCGGGTTGCCGACTTCTCGGTCAGCACGCGTTGGCCGATGACGATCTCGGTCGGCGGGAGTGCCCAGAAGCGACTGCAGGGTGTGCAGTTGGTTGTTGATGACTACGACTGGTCGTACGGCGAAGGCGCACGAGTGGACGCGAGCGGAATCGCCGTACTGCGGGTGCTCAACGGCCGACCGGTCCCGCGTGCTGAGCTGGCCGGCCCTGGTGCCGATCAGCTCTACGCCGCGCAGCCGAAAGGCTGACTCGATCTCAGCCGCGGATCGCTCCTTCCGTCGCGCCCTTGATGAACTGGCGGGCGAAGATGGTGAAGATGACGATCAGCGGGATCATCGCCATCAGCGCGCCCGTCATCACCATGCTGTAGTCGACGCCGTGGCTGCGGTTCAGCGACGACAACGCGACCTGCAGCGTCAGGTGATCCGGGTTGGTCAGCACGATCAACGGCCAGAAGTAGTCGTTCCACGAAGCAACAAAGGTGAAGATCCCGAGGAACGCCAGCGCCGGCCGCGCCGAGGGCAACGCCACATTCCGGTAGATGCCGAGGAAGCCGCAGCCGTCCAGCGTCGCTGCCTCCACCAACTCGTCATGGATCGAGTTCTGGAAGTACTGCCGCAACCAGAAGATCCCGAAGGCGTTCGCAGCCGCCGGGATGACCAAGGCCTTCAACGACCCGACCCAGCCGAACGCCGCCATCGTCTGGAACTGCGGTACTGCGCCCAGCTGGGCCGGCAGCAGCATCGTCGCCAGCAGGATCACGAACAACGCGTTGCGCCCCGGGAACCGGAACTTCGCGAAGGTGAACGCCGCCAGCGAATCGAAGAACAGCACGAGCACGGTCGTGGAGACAGCCACCACAGCCGTGTTCCCCATCGACTGGAAGAACGCCACGTTCTGCAGCACCGCATGGATGTTGTCGTCGAGCTGCGACCCGAAGGTGAACTTCGGCGGGTACCGGTAGATGTCCGACGTCGTGTTGGTCGCCATCACCAGCGTCCAGTAGAACGGGAACAGGCACAGCAACCCGGCAACCGCCAGCAGCAGATGCATCACCAGCCCCGGCCACTTGATGCCCTTCACTGCCGTCCCCTTCCGCCCAGCAACTTCCAGTTGATTGCCGTGAACAACAACACGAGCATGAAGATGCTCAGCGCGATCGCCCCGGCGTACCCGTAGTCGTTGTTGAAGAAGGCCTGGTTGTAGAAGTACATGACCACGGTCATGCCGCTCTGCCCGGTGCCGCCGTTGTTGCCGACCATCACTTGTGGCTCGGTGAAGGTCTGCAGGCCGCCGATCGTCGACATGATGACCGTGAACAGTACGACGGGACGCAACTGCGGCAGCGTGATCAAGAAGAACGTCCGGAACGGCCCGGCCCCGTCGACCTTCGCTGCCTCGTACTGCTCGGTCGGGATCGCCTGCAACCCGGCCAGATAGATGATCGTGTTGTAGCCGGCCCACTGCCACACGATCATCGTGGAGATCGCGATCTTGATCCCCCATGGCTGCCGGAGCCAGTCCTCGGTGGGCAACCCGAGCGACCGTAGTACGGAGTTGATCAACCCGAAGTTGGTGCTGAAGACAGCGGCGAAGAAGATCGCCGCCGCCACCAGCGAGGTGATGTTCGGGATGAAGTACGCGATCCGGTAGATGCCTTTGAACCGTACGGCGGAGTGCAGCATCACCGCGAGCGTCATGGCGATCACCAGCGTCGGCACGGTCGACATCACGAACAGGATGACCGTGTTCCACAGTGACAACCAGAACGTGCTGTCCTCGATCAGGAAGCCGAAGTTCTGCAGCCCGACCATCTTGCGCGGGCCGAGCCCGTCCCATTTCTGGAACGCGAGCAGGATCGTCGATGCGACCGGGTAGAGCCCGAAGACCAGGAAGATCACGTAGAACGGCGACAGCGCGAGGTAGAAGCGCCAGTACGACAGGATGCCCCGGCGGCGCTGCGGCTTCGCCGTACTGGCTCTTCTCGATGGAGCTGTCGCGGTCAGGGTCACTGCACGCCCTGACGCTTGCCGATCTGCTTCGCCTTCGAGACGGCCTCCGCCCAGGCTGCGTCCGAAGACTTCTTGCCGGCCTGGACGAGCTTGAGACCGTCGGTGAACGGTACGGCGATCGCGCTGTCCAGTGGTGCCTCGTAGGCGATCGGGATGTTCTTGGCCGCCGGGCCGAAGATCTCGATCGGCACCTGGCCGCCGAAGAACGGGTCGGCCGCCTTGAGCTGCGGCTTGTCGTACGCCGCGGGCGTGGCCGGGAAGATCTGCGCGTCGGCGAACGCCTTCGCCTCGTTGTCGGCGCTGAGCATGTACTTGATCACCTCGAGTGCGGCCTTCGGATCGGCGGCGTTCTTGGTGATGGTGAGGAACGAACCGCCGAAGTTCGCCGGGCCGCTCGGGGTCGGCGCGACCCGCCACTTGCCGACGCTGGTCTTACAGGCGGCCTTGATGTCCAGCGCGACCCAGGCAGCACCGGTGACCGTGGGCACGGTGCCCTGGTCGAGTCCCGCGTTCCAGTCCGGCGAACCGCCGAGCGTCTTGCCGTCGACCTTGAGCGTGACCGCCTTCACCGCGGTGTCCCACGCCTTGCGGATGTGGTCCTGGTCGCCGATGAACTTGTTGTCTTTGTCGATGTAGCGCGCCGTGCCCTGGTTGACGATCGTGCCGTACATGTCGGTCGCGTCGGCGACGATGAAAGCCTTGGGGTTGGACTTTTTCAGCTCCACCCCGGCGGCGATGAAGTCGTCCCAGGTCTTCAGCTGCTCAGCCACCTTGGCCGGGTCGCTGGGCAGTCCGCCGGCCGCGAAGACGTCCTCGCGGTAGAACAGCGCGGTCGGGCCGATGTCGATCGGGATCCCGATCACCTTGCCGTCCAGCGTGGTGGCCTGCTTGACCTTCCAGTCCAGGTAGTCGCCCAGGATCGAGTCGGCGCCGATCGACTTCAGGTCGACGAACCGGTTGGCCTGCGGCAGCATCGAGGCGATGTCCTCGCCCTTGACGCCGGTGATGTCCGGGATCGACGTCCCGCCGTTGAAGGTGGTCAGCAACTTCTGCTTGAAGTCGCCGCCGACCTCGGAGTACTTGATGTGCTGGTCGGGGAAGTGCGCGATCGTGTCGTCGAGCACGGACTTGCCCAGCCCGCCCGGCCAGCACCAGAGCGCGATGTTGCCGGTGGCATTCTTCTTGGTCGAACCGGTGTCCATGCTGGACGAGCAGCCGACCACGGTTCCGCCGAGCATGGCGGCGAAGCCCCCGGCGATCAAGGTGCGACGAGAGAGCTCCATGTTTCTACCTTCCTTGCTGCGCACTGATCAGTGCGTCGATTGCCCCGTCTGATGGATTGCGGTTCTGCCACGCCTCGATCTCGGCCCAGGTCGGCGCCGCGTCGGCACCGCCCAGCCGGGTGACCGAGAGCGCAGCGACGAGCGCGCCGAACCGCACGCGCTCGGCCAGCGGCAGCTCCCACAAGGTGGCCGCGATGAACCCGGCAGCGAACACATCGCCCGCTCCAGTGGTGTCAACAGCCGGTACTACGTACGCGGGTACTGCGACTTCCTCGCCGGAGCCGGCGTCGATCGCCAGCGCTCCGTTGGAGCCGTCCGACACGACGACTACGGGCACCCGCTCAGCCAGCTGCCGCAGCGCGGCGGTCGGTGTCGTAGTACGGGTGTAGTTCATTGCTTCGCCGGCATTGGGGAGGAAGACGTCGCAGTGTTCGAGTTGGTCGAGTACTGCGGAGTCCCACTGCTCGGCCGGGTCCCAGCCGACGTCTGCGAAGACCAGGCTGCCTGCTGCTTTCGCCTTGGCCAGCCACTCGTTCGGCCACGGACCGATGTGCGCGGCAACGGCTCTGGCTGCCGGTGGTGTCTGCAGGAGGTCGTCTGCGCTGAGTGGGGGAGTCGTGCCTCGGGTCACGAGGGCACGGTCGTTGTCGTAGGCAAGGGCCACCGTGAGTGGGGTGGGCCAGCCGCTGACCTTGCGGGAGTGGGTGAGGTCGATGCCCTCGCCGGCCTCGAGTCGCTGCCAGGTCCGGTTGCCCAGGTCGTCGTCACCGAAGACCGCGGCCAGGCCGGTCCGCAGACCGAGTCTTGCCAGGGCGACCGCGAAGTTGGCGATGCCACCCGGACTCTCGGCGGAGTCATCCGCCCAGACCTCGGTGCCGGGCCGCGGGGGAGTGGGCAGACCGAGCACCAGGTCATGGAAGACCAGCCCGGACACGACCACGTCCAGTTCGCTCATCACCAGCACACTCCTGCAGGGTCGCTCAAACTCGTGCAGACAGTGTGGATCGTTTGAGCAAACTACGCAATAGGTGTGCAATCAGATGAGCGACTATGACGTAGTTTGCGTGGTACGGTCTCTCCGTGTTGCCAAAGCAGCGTCAGGATCAGATCGTCCGTGCGCTCAAGGCCGACGGGGCCGGGGGCGTGAAGGTGCTGGCTGCCCAGCTGGGAGTCAGTGAAGCGACGATCCGTCGCGACCTGGAACAGCTGCACGAGCAGGGCCGGCTGACCCGCGTGTACGGCGGAGCGCTGGCCGTTGACGGTGGCGACGAGCCGTTCGCCGACGTGAGCGTGGTGAACGTGGACGAGAAGGACCGGATCGCTCGCCGCGCGGCCTCGCTGATCAGTGACGGCCAGTCGGTGCTGCTGGACATCGGTACGACGGCGCTCCGGCTGGCCCAGCATCTGCATGGTCGGTCGGTGACTGTCGTGACCAGCAACCTCGCAGTACTGGAGGAGTTGCAGAACGACGAGGAGATCGAGCTGATCATCCTGGGCGGCTTCGTACGCCGCAGCTACCGCTCGCTGGTCGGCTACCTGACCGAGGAGTCGCTGCGGCAGGTACATGTCGACTGGCTGTTCCTAGGGACGAGTGGTGTGCGTCCGGACGGTGGCGTGATGGACAGCACGATGATCGAGGTACCGGTGAAGCGCGCGATGATCAAGGCCGCCGACCGGGTGGTGCTGCTCGCGGACGCGACCAAGTTCCCCGGCCACGGCGTGGCGAAGGTCTGCGAGCCGACCGAGCTTTCGGTGGTCGTCACCGAGTCCGCCGCCGACGAGGCGACCCGGACCCAACTGACAGAGGCGGGGGTACAGGTGATCTTGGCATGAGACTGACCATTCTTGGCGGCGGTGGGTTCCGGGTGCCGCTCGTCTATCAGGCGCTGCTCGGTGACCGCGGTGACGGCCGGATCACGTCGGTGATGCTCTACGACACCGACCGGGCCCGCCTGTCGTCGATCGGCGCCGTACTGCGGCAGCAGGCTGCGCGGTACTCCGATGCGCCTGCCGTGACCGAGACGACTGATCTCGACGAGGCCCTGCGCGGGTCTGACTTCATCTTCTCCGCCATCCGGGTCGGTGGGCTCGAGGGGCGGACCATTGACGAGCGGGTCGCGCTGGACCTCGGCGTACTCGGGCAGGAGACCGTGGGAGCCGGCGGGATCGCCTATGCGCTGCGGACGCTGCCTGTAGCTGTAGGGATCGCGCAGCGGATCGCTGAGCTGGCACCGGAGGCCTGGGTCATCAACTTCACCAACCCGGCCGGGATGGTGACCGAGGCGATGATCCCGTACCTGGGTGACCGGGTGATCGGGATCTGTGACTCACCGTCGGGGCTCGGGCGTCGTGCTGCGCTCGCTCTCGGGCTGGACGCGTCCACTGTGTTCTACGACTACGCAGGGCTGAACCACTTGGGTTGGCTGCGTGGTCTGCAGTCCGGTGGGGTGGACCACCTTCCGGCGTTGCTGGCTGACTCGTCTGCTCTCGGTGCGTTCGAGGAGGGGCGGCTGTTCGGAGTCGAGTGGTTGCGGTCGTTGGGGTCGATCCCTAATGAGTACCTGCACTACTACTACTTCGCGCGGGAGACGCTGGCCGCAGTACAGGCTGTTGAGCAGACGCGGGGGACGTTCCTGTTGGAGCAGCAGTCCGCGTTCTATGCGGAGACGGCTCGGCGGCCTGGTGATGCGCTGGAGCTGTGGCAGAAGACCAGGGCCGAGCGTGAGTCGACGTACATGGTCGAGAGTCGTGCAGTGGCCGACGCGGGGGAGCGGGACGAGCGGGACATGTCCGCGGGCGGCTATGAGCAGGTGGCGCTGTCGCTGATGCGGGCGATCGCGCACAACGAGCGGGCCTCGTTGATCCTCAACGTGCGTAACCGGGGGACGCTGCGGCACCTCGATGACGATGCCGTGGTCGAGATTCCTTGCACGGTGGATGCGAATGGTGCTCGGCCACTCACGGTCACTCAGTTCACCGATCACCAGGCCGGGCTGGTCTGTGCGGTGAAGGCGGTGGAACGCTCGACGATCGAGGCTGCGGCCACGGGCTCGCGGGCGGCCGCAGTACGGGCTTTCGCTTGGCATCCTTTGATCGACTCGGTGACCGCTGCGCACCAGCTTCTGGACGGCTACAGCAACCGCTTGCCCGAGCTCGCCCCGTTCCGCGCCTGACCTGCGCTTTTGCCATCGACGGACCGGATTGGGTTGTGGGGTCTGTTTCTGGCAGAATGTTCGGCTGAGTGTCGTCCGGACCACGTGCAGCCCTCTAACTCCACGTCCCGGTCGGCCCATCCGAGTGGTCACCCGTTGTCCCCACGACGCCGGTGGCTCGCTCAACCAGACATGAATTCCCAAGGGAGACCACACAAACGTGGCAGTCAAGATCCGTCTGAAGCGCATCGGCAAGAAGCGTGCGCCGCACTACCGCATCGTCGTCATGGACGCCCGC
Organism: uncultured Actinomycetota bacterium; assembly: GCA_963740725.1. Classification (GTDB taxonomy): domain Bacteria; phylum Actinomycetota; class Actinomycetes; order Propionibacteriales; family Kribbellaceae; genus Kribbella. The sequence continues at coordinate 157,310 of CAVUFT010000001.1, read as the reverse complement.
ACCAAGCGTGACGGCCGCGCCATCGAGGAGATCGGCAAGTACAACCCGAAGGCCGAGCCGTCGTTCATCTACGTCGAGTCGGACCGGGCGCAGTACTGGCTGGGCGTCGGCGCGCAGCCGACCGAGGCCGTCGAGGCGATCTTCAAGGCCAGCGGTGACTGGCAGCTGTTCAAGGGCCTGCCGGCCCCGGCGCCGCTGCGGGTCAAGGAGCCGAAGCGCGACAAGCTGGAGATCTTCAACGAGGCCCTCGCCGAGGCGCACGGCACGCTGAAGACCGAGGCCGTCACGGCGAAGAAGACCACCGCCAAGAAGGCCGCGGCGAAGAAGGACGAGCCGAAGGCCGACGAGGCTGCTCCGGCCGCCGAGGAGACCCCGGCCGCCGAGGCTCCCGCCGCCGAGGCTGCTCCGGCCGACGACGCCAAGGCCTGACCATGATGGAGACCGAGGCGCTCGAGCACCTGGTCCGAGGCATCGTGGACAACCCTGACGACGTCAGCGTCCGCTCGCGCAACCTGCGCCGCGGCCGCACCCTCGAGGTGCACGTGCACCCCGACGACATCGGCAAGGTGATCGGCCGCAACGGCCGGACGGCGACCGCCATCCGTACCGTGGTCGGGGCGCTCAGCTCCGAGTCCTCGGTCCGGATCGACTTCGTCGACGAGTTCAACCGGCGCCCGCGCCGCTGACTCGCAAGCGTTTCCCGAAGGGCCGCATCCGAGGCTGGATGCGGCCCTTCGGCGTCTCTTCGGCCAGACTGGGCCCGGAACAACCAGAATCAAAGGGGTATCGAGGTGTTGGTGATTGTCGGCCGGATCGGCCGGGCCCATGGGATCAAGGGCGAGGTCGGGATCATCGTCCGGACCGACGAGCCGGACCGCCGGTTCGCCGACGGGGCGGAGCTCGTCACGACCACCAAGCCGCCTCGGACCCTCACGGTCGAGTCGACCCGGTGGCACAGCGGCAAGCTGCTGGCGAAGTTCGTCGAGGCGCCCGACCGGACCGCCGCCGAGCTGCTGCGCAACCTGGAGCTGCAGGCGGAGATCGGCGAGGACGAGCGTCCGGAGGAGTCGGACGAGTACTACGACCGCGAGCTGATCGGTCTGGCCGTGCGGACCACTGACGGTGTCGAGGCCGGCGAGGTGATCGACGTGATCCACCTGCCGTCCCAGGACCTGCTGGAGATCCGCAGGCCGGCCGGCAACGCAGTGCTGGTGCCGCTGGTCGAGGAGCTCGTTCCGGAGATCGACCTGGACGGCAAGTTCGTCCTGGTGGCCGACCGGCCGGGGCTGCTCGATCCCGAGGGCGCTGAGGTCGACGGGTCCAGCAGTCAATGAGGCTGGATGTCGTCTCGATCTTCCCGGAGTACCTGGCCGCGCTGGATCTGAGTCTGGTCGGCAAGGCGGCGAAGAGCGGGCTCCTCGACGTACGGGTGCATGACCTGCGCGAGTGGACGTACGACCGGCACCGGACGGTGGACGACACGCCGTACGGCGGTGGTGCCGGGATGGTGATGAAGCCGGAGCCCTGGGGTGAGGCGCTGGACGCTGTCGCTCCTGCTGACGGGCCGTCGCAGCCCCGGTTGATCGTGCCGACGCCGGCTGGCCGTCCGTTCACGCAGGAGTTGGCCTACGAGCTCGCTGCTGAGCCGTGGCTGGCCTTCGCGTGTGGGCGCTACGAGGGGATCGACGCACGGGTCGCGGCACACGCTGCTGAGCGGATGCGGGTGGACGAGGTCTCCATCGGCGACTACGTGCTCAACGGTGGCGAGGTCGCCGTACTGGTGATGGTCGAGGCTGTGGCACGCCTGCTGCCCGGAGTGATCGGCAACCCGGAGTCCCTGGCCGAGGAGTCCCACTCGGGCGACGGCCTGCTGGAGTACCCGGTCTACACGAAGCCGCCGACCTGGCGAGACCACGCCGTACCGGACATCCTGCTGTCGGGAAACCACGGCCTGATCGCCAAATGGCGCCACGAAGAGTCCGTACGCCGTACTGCTGAGCGCCGGCCGGACCTCCTGGCTGCCTGGGGTGCTGCTGTCGCTGGGGAAGAGGCGGCGCTTGACGCGGTGCAGGTGCTCCCGGCAACTGCTGCTGATGCGGGAGAGATCCACACGCTGCAGCTGGCGGCGTACGTGTCGGAGGCCAAGGCCTATGACGACCTGAGCATTCCGCCGATGCAGGAGGCGCTGGAGGGTTCGGTCGAGCGGGTGAGCGCCGGTGGCGTCTGGAAGGCCGTGGCCGGTACCAGGATCGTCGGGGCCGTCCATGTCGCCGTGGACGGCTCAGTGGCCCGCATCGGGCGGCTGATGGTCGCTCCCGACTGGCAGGGCAAGGGCGTGGGGACGAAGCTGCTCCGGGTCGCCGAACAGACCGCGCCGGCCGACGTCACGCAGTACGAGCTGTTCACGGGGGCCGAGAGCGAGGGCAACCTGCGGTTCTACCGCAAGGCCGGTTACCGTGAGGTGCGGACGGAGTCACACACGGCGAAGGTCGACCTGGTGCTGCTGGCCAAGCGGCGACGCCGGCGCTGATTTCGGATCGGCCACGATCGTGTGGCAAACTTGGTCGCTGTTGCCAGTTCGGTGCTCCTGCCACAGGGGGTGACCACCGCGCGGCGACATCTTCAACTTCTCACACCGAGCATTCGTGGGTGACCTGTGGCAGCTGCGAGAGAGAGACACCTGATGAGCAACCTCCTGAACGAGCTCGACAACGCGAGCAAGCGCGACGACATCCCGGCCTTCCGCGCCGGTGACACCGTGAACGTCCACGTGAAGGTCGTCGAAGGCAACCGGTCCCGCGTCCAGGTGTTCAAGGGTGTCGTGATCCGCCGCCACGGTGGTGGCCTGCAGGAGACCTTCACGGTCCGCAAGGTCAGCTTCGGCGTCGGCGTCGAGCGCACCTTCCCGATCCACACCCCGATCGTCGAGAAGGTCGAGGTCGTGACCCGCGGCGACGTGCGTCGCGCCAAGCTGTACTACCTGCGCGAGCTGCGCGGCAAGGCAGCCAAGATCAAGGAGAAGCGGGACAACATCCCGGCCTCCTGATCGTCTAGTAACGACGGTCAAGTATGGCGCCGAGCACTGCGACTCGCGCTCGCCCGGTCGCCAGGAGAGCACGTCGCAGCAAAGGACGTCACCGTAGGCTCAAGCAGCGGAATCCGCTGCTGAGCCTGCTCGTCGAGATGACCACCGTGACGGTGCTCGCACTCGTCATCACGGTGGTGCTGCGGCTCTTCGTCGCCGAGGCCTTCTACGTGCCCTCGGAGTCGATGTACGACACGCTGACCACGAACGACCGGATCCTGGCCGAGAAGGTCAGCTATCTGCATCGCGACGTCGACCGCGGCGACATCATCGTCTTCAAGGACCCCGGCCACTGGCTGAACGAGGAGCAGAAGCCGCCCGGCACGATCCGGCGGATCGGCGAGTTCGTCGGCATCCTGCCGCGCAGCGGTGAGGGTCACCTGGTCAAACGGGTGATCGGCGTCGGCGGCGACCGGGTGATCTGCTGTGACCGGTCCGGGCGGATCATGGTGAACAAGATCCCGCTCGACGAGCAGGAGTACCTGCTGAAGGGTGCCAAGCCCTCCCTGCAGCCCTTCGACGTGGTCGTCCCGCCCGGCCACCTGTGGGTGATGGGTGACAACCGGGCCGAATCGGCCGACTCCCGTGCCCATATGGGTGGCCCCGGTGGAGGATTCGTTCCGGTCGAAAACGTGGTTGGCCGGGCCTGTTGCGTAATCTGGCCGTCTGACCGGATGACGATGCTGCGTCCTCCGGAAACCTTCAAGAAGCCGGGGCTGAAGAAGTGACTGAGACACCGACTGCGACGAAAGAGAAATCACCCCACCGCTCGGGGCTCGCGGCAGCTGCTCGCGAGTTCGTGCTGATCGTGGTCGGTGCTCTCATCGTCTCGTCGATCCTGCGGGCCTTCGTCGGCCAGATGTTCATCATTCCGAGCGAGTCGATGCAGAACACCCTGCTGGTCGGCGACCGGGTGGTGGTCGAGAAGCTGACCGACGTCCAGCGCGGCGACGTGGTCGTGTTCGAGGATCCGGGCGGCTGGCTGGGCCAGGAGGAGAGCGGCCAGAAGCGCGGCTCGATCGGCCGGTTCTTCGAGGTTGTCGGCCTGCTGCCGGACTCCAGTCACGGACACCTGATCAAGCGCCTGATCGGGATGCCGGGGGACAAGGTCGCCTGCTGCGACTCCAAGGGCCGCCTGCTGGTGAACGGCAAGCCGCTCGACGAGACCAGCTACCTGTACCCCGGCGACGCGCCGTCGGCGATGGAGTTCCAGGTCACCGTGCCGGCCGGCCGCATCTTCGTGATGGGCGACCACCGGTCCGAGTCCGGCGACTCCCGGGTGCACCTGAGCGACACCGGCCCCGACGGTGGCTCGCCCGGTGATGCGGCCTTCGTGCCGCTGGACAAGGTCACCGGACGGGCGATCCTGGTGGTCTGGCCGGCCAACCGGTTCGACAAACTCGGGATCCCGGACACCTTCAAGGACATCCCCGCCGCGGCCGCCCCGCCGCCGGACAAGCCCTCGATCTCCCTCACCCCACCGCCCAAGTAAGGAAGGCCCGTGACCGTGCACACCTCGCTAGGTCCCGTTGCCAGGCCATCCGCGTCTGCCGCAGTAACCGAGCCGAGCTCGCAGGTCTGCGGGGCAGGTCCCGTCGTCGCGCCGAGCCCGCGGCGCGGCCGGTCGAAGACGCCGAGTCCGTCCCGTGTCCAGCCTGTGGAGTCGCCGATGAGCGCATTGCCACGGGGCAGCACGATTCGGCGGGACGCCGGGCTGTACGGCTACGAGCGTGCCCTGCGCCGGGTCGGGCTGGACCCGATCGCCGGCGTCGACGAGGCGGGCCGTGGACCGTGCGCGGGCCCGCTGGTCGCCGCCGCGGTGATCCTGCCGGACGGCAAACGCGGCCAGATCCCCGAACTGGCCGATTCCAAGCTGCTCACCGCGAAGGCCCGCGACCGCTGCTACGACCAGATCCGCGACCGCGCGCTCGCCTGGTCGGTGGTCTCGATCGAGGCAGCCGAGTGCGACCGGCTCGGGATGCATGTCGCCAACGTGGAGGCGCTGCGCCGGGCACTCTTCCGGCTCGACGAGCGCCCGTCGTACGTGCTGACCGACGGCTTCGGCGTCGACGGTCTCGGCGTCCCGGGACTGGCGATCTGGAAGGGCGACCGGGTGGCAGCCTGCATCGCGGCCGCCTCGGTGATCGCCAAGGTGACCCGCGACCGGATCATGCAGCACTGGCACGAGGTGTATCCGCAGTACGACTTCGCGGTCCACAAGGGCTACTGCACCCCCGAACACCAGGCGGCACTGGACGAATACGGCCCGTGTCCCCAACATCGACGGCGGTTCGAGAATGTCCGCCGCAGTCTGCGGCCCGATATGGGACAGAATGTGACCAGTCCCACCGGAGTGGAGAGCCGATGAGTGAGCGTAGCGAGCGAACAGACAACACAGCCGCCTTTGCGCTCAAGCTGGAACCGAGCGCTAGCGAGGTGGAAGCGTGAGCGCCGATGATCTTGAGAAGTATGAAACCGATATGGAGCTTCAGCTCTATCGGGAGTACAAGGACGTCGTCGGGATCTTCAAATATGTCGTGGAGACCGAACGGCGCTTCTACTTGTGCAACGCGGTAGACCTGAAGGTCCGCACCGAAGGCGGTGACGTGTACTTCGAGGTGACGATGGCCGACGCCTGGGTCTGGGACGTCTACCGCTCGGCCCGCTTCGTCAAGAACGCGAAGGTCGTCACCTTCCGCGACGTCAACATCGAAGAACTCGCCAAGTCCGACCTGGAAGTCCCCAAAGACTCCGACTTCGGCCGCTGACCCCCGGTACCTCCCGCCCCTCCGTCGTCGGGTTCCCTCCTCTTGGACTGCTTCCCCCACTGCTAGAGCAATGGGGGAAGCATGCGAGCAGGGGTGAGCCGGCCTTTGACCAGACGGATCAGGCAGGGACTCCTGTCAGTGGTGGAAGAGCCTGAGGCCGGTGCGGGTGAGCGTGATCCCGTACTCGGCACAGGCCGCCGCCACCTCGTCCGACCTGATCGACCCACCCGGCTCGGCGATGTACCGCACGCCGTGCCGCTGAGCATGATCAACGTTGTCCCGGAACGGCAACGCCCCGTCGGACACGAACGCCACCCCGTCGAGCTGCTCGATCCACTCCGCGCGCTCCGCACTCGTCAACTCCTGCGCCGGCTCCGCTAGCTCCTGCGCGAGCCGCTCCCGCTCGTACGCCGTCAGGTCGCCTTCGCACCACCGCACCTGCCAGTTGATCCGGTCCTGCCGCTTGATCTCGTCCCGGAACACCAGACCGCGCACCTTCGGATGACGCCGCAGCCACCAGATATCAGCCTTCGCCCCCGCCAACCGAGTGCAATCCACCCGCGACTGCTGCCCCGCCCCGATCCCGATCGTCATCCCACCCCGCACATAGCAAACCGAGTTGGACTGCGTGTACCGAGCAACCACCATCCCCAACCCCAAATCCACTCCACTCTCACCAGCCAACTGCGCCTGAGGCCTCTCCTGCGTCAGGCGTACGCCGTACACCTCCCGCACCTCTTCGCGCGGCGGCACGAACTCCTCGTCGACCTCCATCACCAGGAACCGCCCGCTCTTCTTCCTGCTGAGCCGCTCGACCGTCCCCGGCTCGAACCCCGGCGCGATGATCCCGTCACTCACCAACCCGCCCAACACCTCAGCCAACTCCAGATCGACCGGCCGCGACACCGCCACGAAGTCCCCGTACGACGACTTCGGATCCGCATCCCTCGCCCGCAGATAGGCGCTCGTCAGCTCACCAACCGCACCGCCCTGCACCCCGTACAGTCCAGCGGCAACCTCATCAAGATCTCCCGCAATCGCCGCCCCAGCAGGCGACACATGCTTGAACGACGCAGCCGCAACCTTCCCCAGGCCGAGACTCGCCTCCCGCACCAACTGCCAACCGTTCAACGCATCCAGCACGTTGATGTACGACGGCTCCCCATTGACCACCCGCACCGGCCACTCACCAGCCACCACAGGCTCCGCGCTAGCCGCCTGCCCCGGATTGATCCCATACCGCAGCTCCACCAGACCTCCTCAGTAACGTTCCCTGAGAAGCGCCCAGGCGGTCGACGCTCACACGAGTCCTACGGGCCGCTCCCCGGTGGTACCCCACCCGCGCCAGTCACGCCCACTCCCGACCCTACCGCCCACCCACCCCGACAAATCCCCCTCCGCAGAGAGCACTACACCCCGGCCGAGCACTCACCCCCGAGCACCCACCCCGGGGAGCACTCACCCCGGCCGAGCACTCACCCCCGAGCACCCACCCCCGAGCACCCACCCGGCCGAGCGCTCACGCCCGAGCACCCCAGGCCACCTATGGGCCCGATCTGGCTCAGCTATCGGATGGAGATGAGCCCGCCGCCTCAGCTTCGCTCTCGACATCACCGGCATGCCGACGGCTGATCCTCAGTTGGTGCGCTGGACGGCGAGGCGGATGACGGCAAGGTCAGGAGCATCGGCGTCGGCGAGGGGATCGGCAGGGTCTCCACCAGGTCACCTTCTCGATCTCGTCGTTGGGGACGAACGGCTGCGGTCGATCGACGTGACTCTGGTAGATGGCGCCGAGTTCCTCTCGCCCGTCTGCAGCAAGCCGGATCCGCACAACTCCCAGATATTCAAGGGATTCAGGGTGATGGAGGGCTGGGGTGCGGTGGAGACGGGAAGGAGTTGGGCCAGGGTGGGTGCTGAGTTGCGGGTTTTAGGGGGTGCCGAGGGATTGGCGGTGGGTGGGGGAGAGGCGCCAGCCGGTGGGGGTGTATTCGATGAGGGTGGCTTCGGCGAGGGTTTCGAGGCATTCCTGGACTGTGGCGGTGTCGAGGCCGGCGGTGACTGCGATGCGGGCCGCGGGGGCGGGTCTGAGGACGGGGACGGCGTCCAGGGTGCGGCGGACTTCCAGGTCGAAGCCGTCGGTGGGTTCGGCGGGGGCGTGCGGGTACGACGTCAGTTGGGTGCCGAGTGGGGCGATTGCTTCGAGGATGTCCGCGATGCTCGTCACCAGGACCGCGTTGCGTTCTCTCACCAGGAGATGCGCACCTTCTGACATTCGCGAGGTGATCGGCCCGGGAACCGCGAGCACTGCACGTCCGCATTGCTCGGCCCAGCCGGCGCTGTTGAGCGCACCGCTTCGTACTGCGGCCTCGACCACCAACGTCCCGAGCGTGCTCGCCGCGATCAACCGGTTGCGGGCAAGGAATCGCAGCTTGGTCGGCGAACAGCCAGGCGGCAATTCGCTCACGATCAGACCCTCAGCTGCGATCCGATCGAACAACGCGGTATTGCGCTTCGGATAGCTGACGTCCACGCCACAAGCGAGTACTGCGATCGTCAACCCCGCGGCGGCCAGCGCTCCGCGATGAGCGGCGGCATCGACTCCGTACGCGCCACCCGAAACCACGGTCACCTGGTTGTCCGCCAGCCCGGCGGACAGCTCCGCCGCCGCATGCTCGCCGTACGACGAACAAGCGCGCGATCCGACGACCGCGACGGACTTCTCCAACGCCTGACGGAGATTGGCCTCGCCCCGAACCCAGAGGCCGAACGGCACTCCACCTCGGCGAGCCTGCTGACCGGCGTCGGCGAGTACTTCGATCTGCTCCGGCCACTCGGCGTCGCCAGGAATCACGAACCGCCCGCCGACCACGTGTGCACGCTCGAGATCCCGCTCAGGATCTGTATTCGCCAGCCGCGCAGACCACCGCTCCATCCGAGGTGCGCCACTGCGCAACAACTCCCAGATCTCAAGCGCGGACAACCCATCGAACGCGTCGAGCGCCGCAGGATCCCCCGGCTCCACAACCCGCGACAACCCCACCCGAGCCATCCGCTCCAAGTCCCCAGAGCTCGAACCGGCAAGCCCCGCGCTACCGGAGCCGCCGGCGTGCCCGGTGCTGCCGGAGCCGTCGGGGAGTCGGGTGGTGTTCGACCTGCGGATTTGATCGGGGCCGGTGGCTTGGGCGGCGAGGGTGGGGTGGTTGGTGTCCTTGGTGGTTGGGTTGGTGGTGGTCATGAGGCGTTCCTGATGGGTTTGTGGTCGGTTAGGGGAGTGAGGGGTTCGCCGCTGCGGAGTTGGTAGGCTTGGTGGGTTAGTTCTGGGGTGGGGCGTGGAATGCCTTCGAGATCGGCCAGGGTCCAGGCGAGGCGGACTACGCGGTCGAAGCCTCGGGCAGTTAGGCGGCCCTCGGTGTAGAGGTCTTCGAGCATCTTCTGGCCCGCGGAGTCGAGCTGGAACTGACGTCGCAGCAGCGGTCCGGGGACCTGGCTGTTCAGGAGCCAGCCGGTGTCGCGGTACCGGTAGGTCTGGCGGTCGCGAGCGGCCTTCACCCGCTCGGCGACGATTGCTGTGGACTCGGGTTGCTCACCGTCCTCGCTGCCGCGGGAGGCGGGCAGGATCTGGCGCTGGATGTCGATGCGGTCCTTGATTGGCCCACTGATCCGTTGTCGGTACCGATGGAGCACCTGCGGCGTACAGCTGCAGATCCCGTACGGCGTACCTGCCTGGCCGCATGGACAGGGATTCGCCGCGAGCACGAGCATGAAGCGGGCCGGAAACTTCGCCACGGCAGCCGCGCGGTGCACCTCGATGAATCCGGACTCCAGCGGTTGCCGCAGCGTGTCGAGCGTCAGCGGATGCATCTCCGGCGCCTCGTCGATGAACAGGATGCCGCGGTGGGCGCAGCTGATGGCTCCGGGGCGCGGCATGCCCGAGCCGCCACCGACCAGGCTCGACAGAGAAGCCGTGTGATGTGGTGCGATGAATGGCGGTCGCACGACAAGCTCGGCATCACCGGTGAGCAGGCCGGCCAACGAGTGCACCGCCGATACCTCCAGCGAGTCGTCGGTACTCAGGTCAGGCAGCAGCCCGGCAAGGCGTTCGGCGAGCATCGTTTTGCCGGAGCCCGGTGGTCCGTGCAGGTAGAGATGATGGCCACCGGCGGCGGCCGCCTCGATTGCACGCCTGCCCTCGTGCTGGCCGAGCACGTCGTCGAGATCTACCTCGGGGACCCGCGTGAGTGACTCGGAGAGCAGCCGCGGCTCGGCCCGCGGCGGATCTTCGTCGGGGATCTCAGTCCCGCGAAGGATCGCGAGCACCTGACGCAGCGAACGGACGCCGTAGACCGCGATACCAGGCACCAGCCGTGCCTCACCAGCGTTCAGCTCGGGGACGACGATTCGCTCGAAGCCGGAGCGGGACGCGGCCAGCGTCATCGCGAGGGCGCCACGGACTTCACGGATCCGCCCGTCGAGACCCAGCTCGCCGATCATCGCGGCATGGCGCAGCCGCGGACCTTCGACGACGCCGGCGGCAGCAAGCAGCGCACAGGCGATCGCGACGTCGTAGTGGGACCCGGTCTTCGGCAAGGTTGCGGGGGACAGGCCGATCGTCACCTTGCGGTCCGGAAACCGCTCGCCGGAGTTGACGACCGCGGCCCGGACCCGATCCCTTGCCTCTGACAACGAAGCGTCCGGCAGACCGATCAGAGTCGTCTTCGGCAGGCCCTGCGCGATGTCGGCCTCGATCTCGACGAGGTGACCTTCGAGACCGACCAGGGCGACGGACCAGGCTTGGGCGAGCGGCATCAGGCCACGCCCCGGACGTGATCGACCGTGGGCTGCCCGTGGTGCGGGAGGAGGACGGCGACGACGTCGATCCGGACCTGGGGTGGCCGCATGCTGTGCTGATGCAGCCAGCGGCCGGCCAGCCCGCGCAGCGTCGTCAGCTTGCGAAAGGTGATGGATTCCAGCGGCGAGCCGTAGTTGAGGCCCCGCCGGGTCTTCACCTCGCAGACGACGAGGGTGTCGCCGTCCCGGGCGACGATGTCGATCTCGCCCAGCTCGCAGCGCCAGTTCCGCTCCAGAATGGCGAAACCAGCGTCTACCAGATACTTCGCGGCGAGCTCCTCGCCGTACCGCCCGACTGCTTGTGTGGCTCGCATCGGTGACCACCTCCGGCTAAGAACATGCCGGGATCGCCACCGATTTCAGCCGCGAATTCGAACCTGTGGACAAACCTGGGCGCCGGCACCGGGACGGCGGCGGCGCCCCAGGTCAGTTGCGCATGTGCTTGCCGCGGTTCGGCTTCGGCGGCGTACGGACCGCGCGGAGCTCGGCGGTGTCCGGTGTCGGTCGGCCGGATCGGATGCAGGCCGCCGGTCCCCGGGTCGGTGTCACCGATCTCGAAGTCCCAGCTCTCCTCGTTGGCCAGCCGGCTGTGCCAGCGGCCGTAGAGGCCGTAGACGGCGAGTCCGAAGACCATCCAGACGATGAACATCCACCAGGTGCTGGTCTTCAGGTTCAGCATCAGCCACAGCGTCGCGCCGAGCGAGAGCAGCGGGACGAGCGGGACCATCGGCACCCGGAAGCCGCGCTCGAGGTTCGGCTCGGTCCGCCGCAGCCGCAGCACGCCGACGGCACAGAAGGCGAAGCAGAAGAGCGCGCCGATGACGAGCAGTTCCTCGAGGTCGATCACCTTCGGGTACAGCGTGAGCACCACTGCCGCGACGCCTGCCGCGGTGGCGGCGCGCGCGGGGGAGGAGTAGACCCGGCTGACCCGGCCCAGGCTCTTCGGGAGCAGCCCGTCACGACCCATGTTGAACAGGACGCGGCTCTGGGCGATCAGCACCACCATGATCACGGTCATCAACGCGAGCAGCGCGCCCAGGTTGACCACGTCGGCCGCCCAGCCGACCCCGACGGCGTCCATCGCCTCGGAGACCGGTGCGGCACCACCGAGCTGGCCGTAGGGCCGCAGACCGACCAGGACCACCGCCATCGCGACGTACAGGATGGTGACGGCGCCGACACCGAGCAGCATGCCCTGCGGAACCGTCTTGCGCGGGTTCCGGGCGTCCTCCGACGCGGTCGCGATCAGGTCGAAGCCGATGAAGGCGAACACGATCGAGCTGGCCGCGGTGAAGATGCCCATCACGCCGAACGAGCCGAACGACGAGTCCACGATCCAGCTGAGCAGGGTCGGGCTGGCGGTCGCGGATGCGGCCCGGCTCATCGGGATGAACGGGTGGTAGTTCGCCCAGTTGATGTGCGTGGCGCCGACGATGACGACCAGCAGGATGACCGCGACCTTGGCCGCCACGACCACGGTCAGCACCCGGGAGGACAGCTTCGTCCCGGTGACGATCATCGCGGTCAGCAGCAGCAACAGCAGCGGTGCGACCAGGTTCACCTTGGCCTCGGGCCCGAAGAACTGGGCCAGGCCGTCGGGCAGCGTGACGCCGAAACCGTTCAGGGTCGCCATCAAGTAGGCGGACCAGACCCGGGCCACGATGGCGGCCGCGGTGACGAGCTCGAGCACGAGCGCCCAGCCGACCAGCCAGGCCCACATCTCGCCGAACGTCACATAGCTGAAGGTGTACGCACTACCGGAAACCGGGATCGTGGAGGACAGTTCGGCGTAACAGGCGGCCGCGAGCACGCAGACGAGCGCCGCGATCAGGAACGACAAGATCACGGCAGGGCCGGCGGCGGTCGCCGCTTCCTTGCCGCTGAGGCTGAAGATGCCGGACCCGATCATCACGCCGAGGCCGAGCACGACTAGGTCGCGCCGACCGAACAGGCGTGGCAGACGGTGCCTCGCATCCTCGACTCGAGTGAACGCCGACTCGACCGGCAGGCGCCGGCCTACGGTCTGTCCGTTCGCTGAGGGGGCCATGGTCAGGGGTGCCTCCGTTGCTACTAGGGCAATCGGGCCGAACAGTAGTCGACCATTGGTCTACGGACCAGACCTCCTCTGTCTCGACCCAGCGCGGTGGCTTGCGATGCCGTGGACGCTCCCGCATGGTCGAGTCATGCCGCCGGACGATGTCAGCGAAATCCCTTCCCTGTCAGAAGGTTTCACTGTGTTACTGGCTGACTACGAACGGCACTTGACGGCGGAAAGAGACCTCAGCAAACATTCGGTGCGAGCCTACCTCGGTGATATCGCGGACCTGCTCGACCATTTGACTCGGCTTGGTCACGATGCGGATCTGAACGGGCTGGACATCCGCGGGCTGCGCTCCTGGCTGGCCAAGCAGCAGAGCCTGGGCAAGGCGCGGAGCACGATGGCGCGCCGGGCGACCGCCGCCCGCGTGTTCACCGCCTGGGCCCAGCGCACCGGGCGGATCAAGACCGACCCCGGCGCGCTCCTGGCCAGCCCCAAGCCGCATCGGCCGCTGCCGGGCGTGTTGGGCCAGGCCGACACCCGCGCCGTACTGGACGCCGCCGCGGTCGCAGCCGACGACGGCAGCCCGGTCGGACTGCGCGATCTCGCCATCATGGAACTCCTCTACGCGACCGGGATCCGGGTCGGCGAGCTGTGCGCGCTCGACGTCGACGAGGTGGACTCCTCCCGCCGGGTGGTCCGTGTCTTCGGCAAGGGGCGAAAAGAGCGATCAGTCCCGTACGGCGTACCGGCGGCAGCCGCGCTGGAGACCTGGATGCAGACTGCGCGACCCCAGTTGGTCCAGCCTGGGAGCGGGCCTGCGCTGTTCCTCGGTGCACGAGGTGGCCGGATCGACCAGCGGACCGTACGCCGGGTCGTCCACGCCCGGATCGACGCGGTCGACGCGCCCGATCTGTCGCCGCACGGACTGCGCCACACCGCGGCAACGCACCTGCTCGAAGGGGGTGCCGACCTGCGCAGCGTGCAGGAGTTGCTCGGTCACGCGTCGCTCGCGACGACCCAGGTCTACACCCATGTCTCGGGGGACAGACTGCGACGCGCGTACGAACAAGCCCATCCACGGGCGTGACGCAGGCCCCGGATAGGGCAGACTGCGGAGCATGCGGGTTTCGGCGAAGTCTGACTATGCGTTGCGAGCGCTGATCGAGATCACTCAGCACTGGATGGCGAGCGACCCCACGGTCGTGTCCGCCGAGGAACTCAGTCGTGCCCAGGGCATCCCGCACGGCTTCCTGCAGGGCATCCTCGCCGATCTGCGCCGGGCCGGGGTGCTGTCGAGCCAGCGGGGGCAGTCCGGCGGGTGGAAGCTCGCCGTCGACCCGAACAACATCTCGGTCGCCGACGTGATGCGGGCGGTCGACGGGCCGATCGTGAGCATCTCCGGGGTGCGGCCGGAAAGCGTCGACTACAACGAGCAGGCGGTCGTGTTGCAGCGGGTCTGGATCGCGGCCCGGGCGAGTCTGCGGGACGTGCTGGAGCACACCACGCTCACCGACCTTGCCAAAGGCAAGCTTCCGGCCGGCGTCGAGCGCCGCTCCCGCGACGAGGACGCCTGGCAGGCGCGAGTCCAGGGCAGCTGACGCCCGCGCAAGTGCGCGTGGCTCCGGCACAGAGGCGCGTGAGTCCCGCGCAAGTGGGCGTGGCTCCGGCACAGGAGCGCGTGAGTCCCGCGCAAGTGTGCGTGGCTCCGGCACGGAGCGCGTGAGTCCCGCGCAAGTGTGCGGAGGCGGGCTCGGCGAGCATCACGGCTGGAGTGCTGGGTGGTGCTCATCAGTGGCGCCTGATGAGGAATGCGCCGCCGAGCGTGAGGGCGGCGGCGATTCCGACGACCACTGACGCAGGCCTCGTACTGCGGTCCGCTGGGCTGCTGCGGGGCGTATCTGCGGGGGCGGTTGGTGGTGGACGTTCTGTGGTTTCCGCGACCTGGGCGTCGTCGGCAGGTCTGCTGCCTGCGTCTGTGGGTGGCGGGTGCTGTGTGCTGCCTGCGAGTTGGGCATCGGTGGTTGGCGTTTGGGGGAGCAGGCGGACCGGGCGGGAGCTCAGGAGGGTGAGGGGGTTGAGGTAGGTGGTCGAGTTGAGGAGGCCCCAGTGGAGGCAGGGGTGGGGTGGGCAGTGGGTGCCGGCGGTGGAGAGGGTGCCTAGTTGGGTGCCGGGGGTGACGGTGGCGCCTCGGTGGGTGGTGGGGATGACCGGCTCGTAGGTCGTGCGGAAAGGGCCGCTGGTGACGACGACTACGCCGCGGCCGGCCAGCGGACCGGCGTACGTGATGGTGCCGGCGGTGGCGGACAGGACGGGTTGGCCGGGGGAGCCGGCCAGGTCGAGGCCGCGGTGGCCGGGGAGCCAGGGCTTGGGCGGCGGTTCGAAGCCGCGGACGATCGCTGGACGCGGGGAGAGCGGCCAAACACCTGCCGGGGAGCCGGGAAGGCGCGGCGAAGCCGGTCGGCGGTGGCAGGGCCAAGGCGAGGACGCCGGTGACGAAGGCCAGCGCGGTGGCGCGAAGACCGCAGTCGACGGCGGCCTGCACGGTGTGGCGGAGGCGAGGACCGCGGGTGGTGGGTGTGGTGGTTGGGCGGGGGGCTCGGGGGTTGGAGGTCATGCTTGGAATGTGCCGGGAAATGGGTGGTTTGCCGGGGTGAAGTTGGGGGTTGTGGATGGTGGGGTGGGCCGATTCGACCTGGGTGGGGGTCTCCCGTAGACTTTCGGTGGCGTCCCACGCGAGTGGGTCGACTACGCACGCCTGCATAACCCCGAACCTCCTCGGTCCCGGCTCGCCGGGTGGAGGGTCGTGGCGGGCGTCAGGCGCGGCGGACCGTCCGGTCCGGCGCGGGACAACCGAACATGCACCGGCTCGTGAATGAACCGGTGCGACAGGAGGAACACCTCATGGCCGTCGTGACCATGAAGCAGCTGCTCGAGAGCGGCGTCCACTTCGGGCACCAGACCCGTCGCTGGAACCCGAAGATGAAGCGATTCATCTTCACCGAGCGCAACGGCATCTACATCATCGACCTGCAGCAGTCGCTGTCGTACATCGACCGCGCCTACGAGTTCGTCCGGAGCACCGTCGCCTCCGGCGGCGCGATCCTGTTCGTCGGCACCAAGAAGCAGGCCCAGGAAGCGATCGCCGAGCAGGCGACCCGGGTCGGCATGCCGTACGTGAACCAGCGCTGGCTGGGCGGCATGCTCACCAACTTCCAGACCGTCAACAAGCGGCTCCAGCGCCTCAAGGAGCTCGAGCTGCTGGACTTCGACGACGTCGCGGCCTCCGGTGTGACGAAGAAGGAGCTGCTGCAGAAGCGTCGCGAGCACGACAAGCTGCTCAAGACCCTCGGCGGTATCCGTGACATGGCCCGCGTTCCGGCCGCCGTCTGGATCGTCGACACCAAGAAGGAGCACCTCGCGGTCGACGAGGCGCGCAAGCTGAAGCTGCCGATCATCGGCATCCTGGACACCAACTGCGACCCGGACGAGGTCGACTTCCCGATCCCGGGCAACGACGACGCGATCCGTTCGGTCGGCCTGCTGACCCGCGTGGTCGCCGACGCCGTCGCCGACGGCCTGATGTCGCGTGGCGGCCAGGGTGCGGCCGCGGCCGGCGAGGAGCTGGGTGCCGAGGAGCCGATGGCTGCCTGGGAGCGCGAGCTGCTGGAGAGCCAGAACGGCGCCGCCAAGGCCGACGAGGCGCCTGCCGCCAAGGCTGACGAGGCCACCGAGGCGAAGGCCGACGAGGCCCCTGCCGCAGAGGTGAAGACCGAAGAGGCCCCCGCCGCCGAGGAAGCCCCGGCCGCTGAGGCCAAGGCTGACGAGGCTCCTGCTGCCGAGGCCACCGAGGCTCCGGCCGCGGACGCCGAGGCGCCGAAGACCGAAGAAGCCTGATCGGTCCGTCGCCGTCCGGCAGGCAGGCCGGCCCCCGTACTGCGGTGGCCGGCGCCCGCCGGGGCGGCGACCAGCCGACCGGCTCCGGCCGGTCGGCGAACCCACCAGCTGACGCATCACTTAAGACGAGAGAACGAGGAATGGCGAACTTCACCGCCGCTGACGTCAAGAAGCTCCGCGACGCAACGGGCGCGGGCATGATGGATGCGAAGAAGGCCCTCGAGACCACCGACGGTGACTTCGAGAAGGCGATCGAGGAGCTGCGCATCCACGGCGCGGCCAAGGCGGCCAAGCGTGGCGCCGAGCGGTCCGCGACCAACGGCCTGGTGGCCGCCGCGGAGAACGCGATGGTCCAGTTCAACTGCGAGACCGACTTCGTCGCCAAGAACGAGCAGTTCCAGCAGCTCGCGGCCGACATCGTCGCGCACGCCTCGGCCAGCAAGGTCGGTGACGTCGAGGGTCTGCTCGGCGAGAAGCTGGCCGACGGCAAGAGCGTCGCCGAGAACATCGAGGCGCTGGCCGCGGTGATCGGCGAGAAGCTGGAGCTCGGCAAGGTCGTCGTCTTCGACGGCAAGGTCGCGGCGTACATGCACAAGCGTGCCGCCGACCTGCCCGCGCAGGTGGGCGTGCTGGTCGAGTTCGAGGGCGACAACATCGAGGCCGCCCGCGGCGCCGCCATGCAGGCCGCCGCGATGCGTCCGGAGTTCACCACCCGCGACGAGGTCCCGGCCGAGACGGTCGAGAACGAGAAGCGGATCGCCGAGGCGACCGCCCGCGAAGAGGGCAAGCCCGAGCAGGCGCTGCCGAAGATCATCGAGGGCCGGGTGAACGGCTTCTTCAAGGAGGTCGTGCTGCTCGAGCAGTCGTCGGTCCAGGAGAACAAGAAGACCGTGAAGGCTGTTCTGGACGAGGCCGGCGTGACCGTCAAGCGGTTCGCGCGCTTCGAGGTCGGGGCCTGACGGTCGCGACGCACTAGTCAAACGCAGGTCGACGAGGAGGCCGGAATCGTGACGGAAACCCTGGGTACCGAGACGAATCCGGCCTCTTCGCCGTTCGCACCGGCCTATCACCGGGTCTTGCTGAAGCTGTCGGGCGAGGTGTTCGGCGGCGGCAAGCTGGGCGTCGACCCCGACGTGGTGAACTCGATCGCCAAGCAGATCGCCGAGGTGGTCCGGGCCGGTGTCCAGGTCGCCATCGTGGTCGGTGGCGGCAACTTCTTCCGCGGTGCCGAGTTGCAGCAGCGCGGGATGGAGCGCAACCGCGCCGACTACATGGGCATGCTCGGCACGGTGATGAACTGCCTGGCGCTGCAGGACTTCCTGGAGAAGCTGGGCGTCGAGACCCGGGTCCAGACCGCCATCACGATGGGTCAGGTCGCCGAGCCGTACATCCCGCGCAAGGCCGACCGGCACCTGGCCAAGGGCCGCGTGGTGATCTTCGGGGCCGGCTCCGGGATGCCGTACTTCTCCACCGACACGGTCGCCGCCCAGCGCGCGCTGGAGATCGGCGCCGAGGCGCTGCTGATGGGCAAGCAGGGTGTCGACGGGGTCTACGACTCCGACCCCAAGAAGAACCCGGACGCGGTCAAGTTCGACCAGCTCTCGTACGACGACTTCCTGTCCCGCGGCCTGCGGGTCGCCGACGCGACCGCGATCAGCCTGGCCCGCGACAACGCGCTGCCGATCGTCATCTTCGGTCTCGAGGAGGGCAACATCGCCCGCGTCGTGCGCGGCGAGAAGATCGGTACGGTCGTCTCACCGGGTCAGTAGGACCCGAAACAGCCGGAAGCACTAAGATCACGGCCAACACACGGGCCGACGTCCGTTATCTGGTAAACCAGCGTTCGTAGGGTTGGAGCGGCCGCACCGATGCGGCCTCTAGGAAGCGAGGAATGTCGTGATCGACGAAGCACTCCGCGATGCCGAGCAGAAGATGGCGAAGGCCGTGGAGGTCGCCAAGGACGACTTCGCCGCGATCCGCACCGGCCGGGCGCACCCCTCGATGTTCGCGAACATCGTGGCGGACTACTACGGATCGCCCACGCCGCTGCAGCAGCTGGCGGGCTTCCAGGTCCCCGAGCCGCGCACCGTCCTGATCTCGCCCTACGACAAGGGCGCGATGGCCGCGATCGAGAAGGCCATCCGGGACTCCGACCTGGGCGTGAACCCGGGCAACGACGGTTCGGTGATCCGGGTCCAGATGCCGCAGCTCACCGAGGAACGCCGCAAGGAATACATCAAGCTGGCGAAGACCAAGGGCGAGGACGCCAAGGTCTCGGTGCGCAACATCCGCCGGACGGCGATGGACCAGGTGCACAAGACCGTCAAGGACGGCGAGGCGGGCGAGGACGAAGGCAAGAGTGCTGAGAAGCGGCTCGACGGGATGACGAAGAAGTTCGTCGACTCGATCGACCAGCTGCTCAAGCACAAGGAAGCCGAACTGCTCGAGGTGTGATGGGCGTCGACCAGAGCACGCCCGCACCGAGCCGTGCCGGGCGCAACCTGCCCGCGGCAATCGCGGTCGGTGTCGGCCTCGGTGCGGTCATCCTCGGTTCGCTCTTCTGGCAGAAGGTTCTCTTCATCTTCGTCGTGCTCGCTGCCGTCCTGGTAGCGGTCGACGAACTCATCCGCGTCTTCCATGCGGCCGGCGCGAAGCTGCACCGGGTCCCGTTGTTCGCCGGGACGGCCGCGATGGCGGTCTCCGCGTACTTCGGGGGCCCGCTCGCGCTGCTGGTCGCGATGGCGCTGACGGTGCTCGCCACGATCTTCTGGCGGATGCCGGACGGTTCGGTCGGTTTCGTCCGCGACATCACCACCGGAACGTTCCTGATCAGCTATGTGCCGTTGCTGGCAGGGTTCGCGATCCTGCTGGTGCAGCCGGAGCACGACGGCCCGGAGCGGGTGGTGACGTTCTTCCTGGTCGTGGTGGCCAGTGACGTCGGCGGGTACGTCGCCGGGATCCTGTTCGGCAAGCACCCGATGGCGCCGACGATCAGCCCGAAGAAGACCTGGGAAGGCTTCACCGGCTCGACCCTGGCCTGCATCGGTGCCGGGATCGGCTCGGTCGTCTGGTTGCTGGACGGCGACTGGTGGGTCGGTGCGATCGTCGGTGTGGTCGCGGTACTGACCGCGACGGTCGGTGACCTGGCCGAGTCGATGATCAAACGGGACCTCGGCATCAAGGACATGTCCAACCTGCTGCCCGGTCACGGCGGCGTGATGGACCGGCTGGATTCCTTGCTGGCAACGGCTCCCGCCGTCTGGCTGCTGCTGCACCTGCTGGTCAAATGAACCGGGTCGCCTGGTTTGATGGGCGACATGACCACAGCACCCGACGGCCGTTCCCTGATCGGTGACATCGTCCGCCTGGACACACTCGTTGCCGATGACATCGATGCGCTGTACGCCGCGATCGGCAACGAGCAGGTGTACGCCGGTGGCTTCGGCGGCGGTATCCCCGGCATGCCCGCCAACGCCGACGAGATGCGCGCGGACTGGGTCGCGGGCGCGGCGAAGCGTACGGCGTACGTGGTCAGGCTGGTCGAGGACGGAACAGTCATCGGTACGTCGAGTCTCGGCGATGTGGATCTGCACAACGAGTCCGTGCATCTCGGCTGGACCGGTTACACGCCGTCGGTGTGGGGGACTGCGGTGAACTCCGCAACCAAGTTGCTCCTGCTGCAGCACGCGTTCGAGGACTGCGGCTTCGGCCGGGTCAAGATCCAGACCGGATCGACCAACCAGCGCTCCCAGGCAGCTATCGCGAAGCTGGGTGCGACTCGCGAAGGCGTACTCCGCCGGCACAAGCGACTGCCGGACGGCTCGTTCCGCGACACCGTGGTGTTCTCGATCCTCGCCGACGAGTGGCCGGACGTCCGCAAGCGCCTGCAGGACCGGATCAGCCGCTAGCCCTCGCGACTGCGGTACTTGAGGAGTCCCTCGATCCCGCGCAGGAACGTGTCGCAGACCGCCTGAGGATCGGTCAAGCAGCCTGCCGCCATTGCGCCGTCGCGCAGCATGACGAAGTGCCGGGCGGCTGGTTCCGGATCGGGTTTGCCGGTTTCGGTGAAGAGCTCGGTCATCGTGTCCAGAAACCACTGCCGATGCCTGAGCACCGCCTGATGAACCGGGTGGGCCGGGTCGGCGTACTCGGCGGCGGCGTTGAGGAACGCGCAGCCCCGGAAGCCAGTACTCCGGATGTCGTCGGCGATCGATCCGGCGACGGCTCGAATGATGTCGTCGGGGGAGGCGTCCTCGGCCCGTGCGGCTGTCGCCCGGGCCCGGATCGCGTCGTCGGCCTGGGTCAGGTACGCCACGACGAGCTCGTCCTTGCTCGGGAAGTGCTTGTACAGCGTGGCGCGCGTGACCGGCGCGGCCGCGACGATGCGATCGATGCCGACCGAGTGCAGCCCTTCGGCATAGAACAGCTCGCTCGCCGTCCTGAGGAGTCGCGCCCTTGCTTCCGACATGCCTCCCAAACTAGCAGATAGAACGATCTGTCTTGACATCTAGCCCGAGAGTCCGCAGTCTTAAGCAGACCGATCGTTCTGTCTGCCAAAGAACCTGCGAAAGAGGAACCCGAATGTCCAGCAGCTTGCGAGACCTGTACTACGTACGCTTCGGCTTCGCCGTCGTCTGGGCGGCCCTACTCGCCCTCACTGCCTCGGAGCTCCACCCGGTGAGCATCGCCCTGCTGGTGATCTATCCACTCTTCGACGTTGCCGCGGCTGTGATCGACTTCCGTTCCTCAGGTGCTGTCCGCCCACGGGGACCCCTGCGCCTGACGATGGCGTTGAGCCTGCTCGCCGCCATCGGCCTGGCCATCGCCGCCGCCGACGGCATCCCCAGCGTTCTGCGGGTGTGGGGCGCCTGGGCGATCACGGCGGGCATCGTGCAGCTGGCCGTCGCGGTCCAGCGCTACCGACTCGGCGGCCAGTGGCCGATGATCCTCAGTGGCGGCATCTCGGCCGTCGCCGGCACCAGCTTCATTCTGCAGGCGGGCGGGATGAAGCCGTCACTCACTTCTCTCGCCGGATACGCGACGCTGGGCGGCATCTTCTTCCTGATCTCCGCGATCCGTCTGCACCGATCAGCTACCGCTGAGCTCCGCCAGCCGCTTGTACGACGCTAGTAGGTCGCCGCGGTCGTAGGTGTTGGTCGTCACCAGCACCTCGTCCGCACCGGTGCGCTGCACGAGTCCGCCTAGTTCCGCGTCCACCTCAGCAGGCGTGCCGTAGATCTGCCCCTGCAGAGACTGCTCGAAAATGGCGCGCTCCTTCGAGGTCATGTCGAGCCGCAGCACCTCATCGACAGGCAGCAGTGGCGGGAACACACCTCGAGTCCGCGAGTAGGCGCTGGCCCAGGCTTCGGGCAGCAGCAGACGCCGCGCGTCGTCACGAGTCGCAGCGACAGCAACGGTCGCCGCGAGTACGACGTACGGGCTGCTGGCCCAAGCGGACGGGCGGAAGGAAGAGCGATAGCGCTCTAGTAGTGCCAGGAGCTCCTGCTCGCCCTTGATCCCAGCTATGACGAGTGGAAGTCCCAGTGAGGCTGCAAGTAGTGCGCCTTCGCCGATAGCCAGCACGTACGCCGGTACATGCAAGCCTTCGCCGGGTCGCGCATGCACCTGCGGATGGTTCTGCTGCTTCCCGGTGAAGTAGCCGAGCAACTCTTCAACCTGCGCAGAGAAGTCCTCGGCCGCGTCCTTCTCCACACCGAGAGCGCGACGGATCCCGTTCGTGAAGCCGACGGACCTGCCGAGCCCCATGTCGATCCGGCCAGGAAAGAGCGATTCCAGTACGCCGAACTGTTCCGCGACGACCAGCGGCTGATGGTTCGGCAGCATCACTCCGCCCGTGCCGACCCGGATCCGGCTGGTTGCCGCAGCGACTGCAGCGGCCAGCACCGTCGGCGCTGACCCGACCACGCCCGGGACGCTGTGGTGCTCCGAGACCCAGAAGCGGTGGTAGCCGAGCTCCTCGGCCTGCTGAGCCAGCCGGACCGTGCCGCGCAGTGTCTCCGCCTCGCTCTCGCCGGATCGGGTCCGGGAGCGGTCGAGGACGGACAATGGCACGCCGGCGAGCGACGGCTGGGGGAGAGCACCTGGCAAGACCATGATGCAGAGTCCAACGGGCCCGCCCGGACCCCCATTCCCCACCGCTTTTCGATTCAGGTCGAAATGCGGGCGTCAATTTTTGACGGCCCTGGCGAACCGTTCGCAACCTGTTGACAGCGCCTCTGACCTGCGGAAATGTCGCGCAAGCGGTCGCTGAGGGTGCCCGGATGT
This sequence comes from uncultured Actinomycetota bacterium, assembly GCA_963740725.1. Taxonomy (GTDB): domain Bacteria; phylum Actinomycetota; class Actinomycetes; order Propionibacteriales; family Kribbellaceae; genus Kribbella. The sequence goes on along the minus strand of CAVUFT010000001.1, from coordinate 134,389 downwards.
GCTCGGAGAGTGGGTTTACAACCATCTCGCGGCGGTCTGCACTGGCTTGTGCGGTGGCCGCGCGGTCGCCGCGATGAGGCTGAGGAGCTGACATGCGAGGTCACCTGAACCAGCCGCCCGTGAGGCTCGGGAGGCGCACCACGACGAAGTTGAAGGCCGCTGCCTGCGGTCTGGCTCTGGTAGTCGGAGTATCGATGCCATCAGCATTGGCTTCCGCTAGCCGTGCAGCGCAAGACAACCCGGTGCAAGCCGCCGCCGTACAAGCGGCCGCAGTACAGGCTGCCAATGCTGCAGCAGCTGCCAAGCCGGTCCCGGCCGGCGCGCATGTCGCCCAGGGCCTGCGGACGCTGAACATCCAGTTCCAGTACCAGCAGACCGGCTACTGGTGTGGCCCGGCCGCGACCAGGATCGCGCTCTCCGCGCGTATCTCGCCGCCGAGCCAGCAGCAGTTGGCGAACGAGCTGCCGACCACTACCAATGGCACCGACTGGATCGGCCAGGTCACCCGGGTGCTCAACAACCACCTCGGCACCGGCTGGTACGAGACCAAGGAGATGCCGAACGACCCGCCAACCCAGGCGCAGCGCGATCTGCTCTGGCGGGACATCATCCTCGACATCGACAACAACTACCCGATCGTCGCGAACATCGTCGCCCCGGCCAACAACCACCCGCCGGGCTACCCGAACTACACGATCTGGCACTACTTCACGGTGATCGGCTACGACACCAGTGACTCGACAGTCCTGATCGCGGACCCGGCCGGCTTCGGCCCGGCCACCTACTGGCTCACCTTCAACCAGCTCGCCACCTTGATCCCGCCGAAGGGTTACTCGGCCTGACCACGGTCACCGGCGCCCCGCAGTACGAGCCTGTACTGCGGGGCGCCGGTTGCTGTCGTGGCATTGTGAGAGGTTTGTTTCGAGAGTAATCTCTCAGATATGGACGAATGGGTGGGGTGCCTGGAAGTCGATGGCGTACGCCGGGTGGTCATGCTGACCGGCGAGCTGGTTCCGGACGGGGTGGTGGAGTTCGCCTTCCCGGCCGAGCGGGTCTTCCGGCTCGAGGTGAAACTCGCCGATCTCCGAGGCGAGCTCGAGGCGAAGCTCGCCGGTCTCCAGGGCGAGGTGGTAGCTCGCGGCGAGACCATCCGGTTCGAGGGGCAGCGAGACGGGGAGACCTTCGTCGGCACCTGCGAGACGGGCGACGAGCAGGGCTCGATCGAGCTTCACCGGGTGCATATCTTGAGCCTCGACGAGTACCGGAAGCTGAGCGCGCAGTACGAGCTCGACGATGGCCGGCGCATCTCCGTCTTCGTCAACGCCGATGAGTTCATCGGTACGCCGACCCTCTTCTTCGCCGAGGCCGATCGATTCGTCCGGATCTATCCCACCGTGGACGGGTTCTGGAGCGAGGACGGCGAGTGGCTGGCGCTGACCGACCGCGTTGAGGGCTGGGCCGACGAGGACGTGACAATCGACGGACCAGACGGCATGCTCGCCGGCACGCTGATGTCCCCGCCTGGTCCCGGTCCGCATCCGGCCGTCGTGATGATCCACGGCGCAGCAGGCGGCCTTCGCGACTACTACCGGGCTTTCGCCGAGCAGTTCACGCGAACGGCGTCGCGGCGCTGGTGTTCGACCGTCGCGGCTGGGGTGAGTCCGAGGGCGATCCGCAGCCGACCTTCGCCCAGAAGGCTGACGATGCCGCGGCGTGGATCGACTACCTGCGAACCCGGCCGGACGTCGAGAAAGTAGGCATCTGGGGATTCAGCAACGGCTCCTGGGTCGCGCCGCTCGTTGCCGCCCGCGATCCGGAGGTCGCCTTCGTCTGCGTCATCGGTGCCTCAGGGACGACCGCAGTCGAGACCGAGATCCACCGACGCGCGTTCGATCTCCACGGACAAGGCGTGCCGGAGGAGCAGATCGAGTGGATCCGCGAGATGTGGCGGATGATCTTCGCGGTCGACCTCAGCCGGCAGCCCAATGAGGAGCATCGCCGCCGGTACGACGAGCTGGTGCCAATGGTTGCTGCGAGCAACGAGCTGCAGCGGATCACCTTGCAGGAGTACGCGATCCAGGAGCCGATACTCGGACCGGTGCCACCCTGGGCGTCGTACGGCGAACTCCTGGCCGATCTGGGGGAGCCGGAGGAACCGAGCGATCTGTGGACCAACGATCCGGTCGACTCCTATCGCGTGATCAAGGCGCCGGTGCTCTTCCTGGTCGGCGTCGACGACTCGAACCTGCCCGCGGTGGAGAGCGCCGAACGGGTCAGCCGGGCACTGGAACACAATCGCGAGTCGATCGTCGTCCTCTTCCCCAATACCGGCCACGCGATGAACCTGGGCCGCCCAGCGGCGATCGGGATGAGCGACGAGGAGGCGGGCTACCGGCTGCACGACTATCGCTTCGCCAGCGGGTACCTGGACCTGATCGAGCACTGGATCCGGACCCGGGTGACCGAGCACACGGTGATGTGAATTTGTGAATGGGGTGGGCCGCGAGCGACAATTGGGGGCGATGACTACCTCCCTCCCGCTTGTTTTCGATGAACCGCGCCGTGCCAAGAAGCCGCCGCGGCACCTGGCCGACCTCACCGGCGAGGAGCGGCGGACGGCGGTGACGGCGCTGGGGGAGCCCGCCTTCCGGGCGAAGCAGTTGTCGAACCACTACTTCAGCCGGCTCACCGACGACCCCGCGCAGATGACCGATCTGCCGGCCGCGACGCGGGACAAGCTGGTCGCCGAGTTGATGCCGCCGCTGCTGACCAAGGTCCGCGACATGGAGTGCGACAACGGCACGACCCGCAAGTCGCTGTGGAAGCTGCTCGACGGTTCGCTCGTCGAGTCCGTGCTGATGCGCTACAAGGACCGCACCACGATGTGCGTCTCGTCGCAGGCCGGCTGCGGGATGGCCTGCCCGTTCTGCGCGACCGGCCAGGCCGGGCTGACCCGGAACATGAGCACCGCCGAGATCGTCGAGCAGGTCGTGGATGGCGCCAGGGCGCTGTCCCGCGGTGAGATCGCCGGTGGTCCGGGCCGCGTCAACAACATCGTCTTCATGGGCATGGGCGAGCCGATGGCCAACTACAAGGCCGTCATCGGGGCCGTCCGCCGGTTCACCGACCCGTCGCCGGAGGGCCTCGGCATCTCCGCGCGCGGCGTGACGGTCTCGACCGTCGGCCTGGTGCCGCGGATCAACCAGCTCTCGACCGAGGGCATCCCGGTCACGCTGGCCCTGTCGCTGCACGCTCCGGACGACGAACTGCGTGACGAGCTGGTCCCGATCAACAACCGGTGGAAGGTCGACGAGGTCCTCGACGCCGCCTGGGGATATGCGGAGAAGACCAAGCGCCGCGTCTCGATCGAGTACGCGATGATCCGCGACATCAACGATCACGCCTGGCGCGCGGACCTGCTGGCCGAGAAGCTCCGCGCCCGCGGCGACTGGGCCTGGGTGCACGTCAACCTGATCCCGCTGAACCCGACGCCGGGCTCGAAGTGGACCGCCTCCGACCCGGCCGACGAGCGCGAGTTCGTCCGCCGCTTGCAGGCCGGCGGTATCCCGACCACCGTCCGCGACACCCGCGGCCAGGAGATCGACGGCGCCTGCGGCCAGCTCGCCGCCGCCAACAAGGCCTGAGGTGGACCAGCCGCTCTTCACTCGCGTCCGCTGGCGCGAGGGCTACGACATGGACCAGGTCGACGCCTTCCTCGAACGCCTGATGGCCACCGTCGAGGGCCGGTACGTCGAGCGCCCGGTGACCGCGGACGAGATCCACGAGGTGAGCTTCAGCCCGGTCCGCCTGACCCACGGCTACTCCGTACAGGAAGTCGACGCCTTCCTCGACCAAGCCGAGAGCCTCCTCCGCAAGTCCTAGTCGTTCTCCTCCACCAGGAGACGTTCCAGCTCTCTGGCTTCGAGCAGCGCGCCCAGCAGTTCCTCAGGGGTCTCGAGCTGCGGTAGGTGGCCGGTGCGGGGGAGCAGGGTGAAGGTCGAGCCGGGGATCGCGGCGGCAAAAGCCCGTCCGTACTCCGGGTCGGCGATCCCGTCGCTCTCGCCCCACAGCACCTGGACCGGGATGTCGATGTCGCCGAGTCGCTTGGCGAGTGTCGGGTCGAGCATGGCCGGGCCGGTGTAGCTGATCAATGCGCGCACATCCGGGCTCGGACCGGTGGTCCCGGCCGGCGGTACCGGGCCTTGCTCGGATCGTGGAAGGAGAAGGCCCGGAGCTCGGCGACGGACAGGCCGCTGACGTCGGTGATCGGGTGGCCGTCGACCTCGATGCCGATTCCGTCGATGATCACCGCGCGGCTGACTCGGGGGCTGTGCTGCAAGGCGATCTCGGCCGCGAGCCAGCCGCCGAAGGAGTTGCCGATCACGGTCACGTCGCTGAGCTCGAGTTGGTCGAGCTGTTCGACGTACCGGCGGGCCAGGTCGGTGACGCTGTTCAGCCCTTCGGGTTTCGGGGTGCCTCCGAAGCCGGGGTGGGTCGGCAGCAGGACCCGCGCATGGGTGCGCTCGGCCAGGAGGTCGGCGAAGCCGGCCATCGTCGCCACTCCACCGCCACCGTGCAACAACAGGAACGTCATGGTGTCTTCCCAACGTCTCGAGGTTTATATCAGGAAACTTAGATCAGCTTCCTGATATAAGCAACCTGATACAGTGCTCGCCATGACGTATCGACCGGCCGAGGTCGGCCTCGCCGTGAAGCGGCTGCAGTATCGCCACCACCGCGCGCTGAGCCAGGCGCTCGCCCCGCTGGGCCTCTCGCTCGTGCAGTGGGACACGCTCCGCCACCTGCATCGCAAGCCGGACGCCTCGCTGCACGACCTCGCAGTACTGACCTTCCAGACCGACCAGTCCTTCGGCTCACTGGCGACCCGGATGGCCGACCGCGGCCTGATCGAACGCGTCCCCGGCCCCGGCCGCGCAGTACGCCATCAACTCACCGAGGAAGGCGCCCGCCTCCGCGCCGCCGGCCAGGCCGCAGTCGACACCGTCGTCGAATCCTCGTTCCAAGCCTTGACCCAAACCCAGCTCAACCAGTTGGGCGAACTCCTGGACCTAGCCCTCGGCCCGGACCCCACCGCTTAGGGGGCAACGAGTTTGGTGGCTTCTTCGATGGTGTCGACCAGGTGGATCGAGGAGGCCATGGCGCGGTCCGCGGCCAGGCGTTGGAGGACGTCCCAGACCGGGACCTTCGTGGTCCAGTGGTCGGTGTCGACCAGGATCATCGGGGTCTGGGTTGCCTGGTCGCCGTAGTAGTTCGGGGTGACGGCCTGGAAGATCTCCTGGACCGTGCCGGCCGCGCCTGGCAGGTAGATGATGCCGCCGCGTGCCCGGCTGAGCAGGACGTCCTCGCGCTGCGCGTTGGAGAAGTACTTCGCGATCGCTCCAGCAAACACATTCGGCGGCTCGTGCCCGTAGAACCAGGTCGGGATCGACACCCCGCCATCACCAGGAAAAGACGCCCGTACTGCGAGCCCCGCCGCGGCCCACGAGGCGATCGATGGCCGGAACGACGGGACCCGGGCCAGCTCGGTCAGGGCTGCATCGACCGAAGCATCGTCGTACGACGCCAGTGACGCGCCCAGGTTCGCCGCCTCCATAGCGCCCGGACCGCCGCCGGTCGCGACCATCAGACCCGAGCGGGCCAGCGTTCGCCCGAGCAGTACTGCGGAGCGGTAGTCCGGGTCGCCGCGCAGGATCCCGTGTCCGCCCATCACTCCGATCCACGGCCGATCGCCGGGCAGCTCTGCCAGCGCGTCTGCGATCGAGTGATCGTGCAGTGCGGCTGCCAGGGTCCGGCTGGTGTCGCCCCGCTCGCCCTGCTGCCGCGACCAGGCGTAGATCTGCGCGTCCGGAGTGGCCTCGTAGCCCGCGGACAAGTCGGCGTACAGCTCGTCAGCGGAGTACAGGAAGCCGCGGTAGGGATCGAAGGGCAGTTCGGGGATCGCCGGGAAGATCAAGCCGCCGCCGTCGCGGATCCAGGTGGCGGCTTCCTCGTCGAGCGCGCAGCCGAGGAAGACCGACCCGGCCGGCCGGAGCTTCCGTAGTACGGGCGTCCGTTCGAGCAGGGGCACGGACTGGACCCGCCAGCCGGTCATCGAGGTGGCCCCGGCGGCCACGACCCGGTCGAAGTGCTCCAGCGACTCGATATCCACATGCGGAACAGCAGGCATTGTCACGAGCAGCAGAGTAGATCCATAGCGGGCCCCTATCAGTGAAGCCCACCGATGAGGTAATCCTTAGGACATGACTCATGCGGAGCTCTGGGAGCGTCACAAGGCCGTCATGCCCGACTGGTTGTCGTTGTACTACGAGCAGCCGATCGAGATCGTGAAGGGATCCGGCCGCCGGGTGACCGACGGTGAAGGCAAGGAGTACCTGGACTTCTTCGCCGGCATCCTGACCAACGCGATCGGGTACGACATCGCCGAGATCTCCGACGCCGTCCGGGCGCAACTCGAGACCGGGATCGCGCACACCTCGACGGTGTACCTGATCCGCCGCCAGATCGAGCTGGCCGAGAAGATCGCCGAGCTGTCCGGCATCCCGGACGCCAAGGTCTTCTTCACCAACTCCGGCACCGAGGCGAACGAGGCGGCCCTGCTGCTGGCGACGCAGAAGCGCCGCTCCAACCAGGTGCTCGCGCTGCGCAACTCGTACCACGGGCGCGCGTTCGGCACCGTCGCGATCACCGGCAACCGCGGCTGGTCCGCCAGCAGCCTCTCGCCGGTGAACGTGCAGTACGTGCAGGGCGCCTACCGCTATCGCAGCCCGTTCAAGGACCTGCCGGACGCGGAGTACATCAAGGTCTGCACCGACGATCTGCGCGAGGTCATCCAGACCACCACCTCCGGCGATGTCGCCTGCATGATCCTGGAGCCGATCCAGGGCGTCGGCGGCTTCTCGTCACCCCCGGACGGCCTGTACGCCGCGTTCAAGGAGGTGCTGGACGAGTTCGGCATCCTGCTCATCTCCGACGAGGTGCAGACCGGCTGGGGCCGGACCGGCGACAACTTCTGGGGCATCCAGGCGCACAACGTCGTACCGGATGCGATGACGTTCGCGAAGGGTCTCGGGAACGGGTTCGCCATCGGCGGCGTGGTCGCCAGGCCTGAGCTGATGGACAGCCTGAGCGCGAACTCGCTCTCGACGTTCGGCGGCAACCCGATCTCGACCAGCGCGGCCAAGGCGACCATCGACTACCTGGTCGACCACGACCTGCAGGCGAACGCGGCCAAGCGCGGCGCCCAGTTGATGGACGGCCTGCGCGGGATCTCCGAGGAGTTCCCCGAGCTGGGCGACGTCCGCGGCAAGGGCCTGATGCTGGCCGCCGAGATCGTCACGCCGGACGACAACAAGCCGGACGCCGCGACGACGGCGAAGCTGCAGCAGGAGACCAAGAACCGCGGCCTGCTGATCGGCAAGGGCGGCCTCTACGGCAACGTCCTGCGGATGGCTCCGCCGATGACGCTGACCGAGGAAGAGACCACGGAGGCGCTGGAGATCATCCGCGACTCCTTCAACACCCTGCGCTAATCGATCGCCGCGTGGTCGGAGAGCACCTCTTCGATCACGCGGCGGTTCACGGCGACGCTCTTCTCGTCGCTCTCCGAGGCCGCCGCCATCACGATCAGCGCCTTCCACAACGCCCAGCCGCGCGCCCGGGCCCAGGTCCCGGCGTCCTGATCCACCGTACGACGGAACGCCGCGCGGCTCTCCCCGTCGAACATCGTCCAGGCGATCACCAGATCGCACGCGGGATCGCCGACCCCCGACGTACCGAAGTCGATCACCGCCGACAGCTTCCCGTCCTCGACGAGAAGGTTGCCGCTGGCAATGTCTCCGTGGAACCAGGTCGGCGGCCCGTCCCACACCGACCCGATCGCGGCCTCCCAGACAGCGGCCGCGGCAACGGTGTCGACGTGTCCTTCCAGGCGACCAGGGCCCGGCGGGTCTCGTCGTCGTAGTACGCCGGTGGCGCACCCCGATGGAAACTGTGGGCTCCGGCGATTGGACCGTCGGTTGCATCGCACAACTGCAACGCCTTGATGAACTCCGCCACGGCGACCGCGAACTCCACCAGGTCGTCGATCCGCTCAGGACTTGACGTCTCCCCGCTGAGCCACCGCCGGATCGACCAGTTGAAGGCATACCCCTCACCCGGAACCCCCTTGCCCAGCGGCTCCGGTACGGCGACCGGCAGGTGCGGCGCCAGGATCGGCAACCACCGATCCTCCTTGTCCACCGCCGGCGCATACCCCGCGGCCGTCGGCAACCGCACCGTCATCGACTCCCCGAGCCGATACGTCCGGTTGTCCCACCCCTCCACCCGCACCGGCTCGACTGGCAGCTCCGCCCACTGCGGAAACTGAGCCTTCACCAACCGCCGGACCAACCCGGCATCAATCCCAGCGCGCCCGTCGGAGTCAGCAGTCATCCGGGCAGTCTCCCCGGCAGGCTGGAACCCTCGCAACCGAAAAACGGACCCTGGGAAGGTGTCCCTGGGTCCGTTCTTCGGTCATGCTGGTGTCAGGCGCCGGGTTGGCCGGTGTAGGCCTGGTTGGCGTTGGCTGCGGCGATCTCTACCGCGGCCTGGTCGATCTGGTCGGGGGCCAGCGGGCCGCCGGCCGAGCGGCCGCGGCGGCGGGTGCGGGCCTCGAGCCGGATGGCGAGCAGGCCGACGATGTTGTTGATGATGATGTACAGCACGCCGACGACGATCAGGGCCGGCAGCAGGTTCGACTTGAAGTTCCCGATCTGCTCCGCCTTCCGGAGCAGTTCCTCGTACGTGATGATGTAGCCGAGCGCGGTGTCCTTCAGGACCACCACCAGCTGGCCGACGATCGCGGGCATCATCGCGGTGATTGCCTGCGGCAACAACACGAGCCGCATCGTCTTACTGGTGGTCAGGCCGATCGCCAGCGACGCCTCGTTCTGCCCCTTCGGCAGCGAGTGCACGCCGGAGCGCACCAGTTCGGCGATCACCGAGCCGTTGTAGAAGGTCAGCCCGGTCACCACGCCCGCCAGCGCGAGCTGGTCCGGCGGGAACGTCTCGTAGTGCCCGTAGAGGAAGTACGCGAACAGCATCATCAGCAGCACGGGGACCGAGCGGAAGAACTCGACCACGACGCTGCTCGGCCAGCGGATCCACTTCGCGCTGGACAGCCGGCCGACACCGAGCAGCACACCGAGCACGCTGGCGAACACCACCGAGATGGCGGCCGCCTTGAGCGTGCCGAGGATGCCGGGGATCAGGTACTGCGACCAGATCTCGCCGGTCAGGAACGGCTTCCACTTCGCGGCGGTGAGCTGGCCCTTGTCGTCGAGCTTGGCGAGCACGAACCAGACGATCAGCAGCAGGATGACGATGCTGGCCGCGCCGATCACGGCGTACAGGCGCTTGGCCCGTGGGCCGGGGGCGTCGAACAGTACGCCGGCGCTCATCGCTTCACCGCCAGGCGCTTGGACAGCGAGGTCAGCAGGATGCCGACCGGCAGGGTGAGGATGACGAAGCCCAGCGCGAAGATGCCGAAGACCGCGACCAGCACGTCAGGACGGTTCTCCATCATTTCCTTCATCGTCGCCGACGAGTCGGCGACGCCGATCACGGAGGCGACGGTCGAGTTCTTGGTGAGCGCGATCAGGACGTTCGCCAGCGGCGCGATCGCGCCGCGGAACGCCTGCGGCAGGACGACGTGGCGCAGCGTCTTCAGGAACGGCAGGCCGATCGCCCGGGCGGCCTCGGCCTGGCCCATCGGAACGGTGTTCACACCGCTGCGGATCGCCTCGGCCACGAAGGACGCGTGGTACACCGACAGGCCGAGCACGGCGAGCCGGAAGTTGTTGGTGTCGATGAAGGTGTCGGAGCTCTTGTTGGCCAGCGACACACCCAGCTGGATGAACAGGCCCAGGTTGCAGAACAGGATCACCAGGGTGAGCGGCGTGTTCCGGACGATGTTGACGTAGCCGGAGCCGATCAGCTGGAGCACCCGGATGGGCGAGACCCGCATCACCGCGACGCCGGTGCCGATCAGCAGCGAGAACACCGCCGCCACCAGCGTCAGGTAGATGGTCTCCTTGAAGGCGCTGAAGATCGGATAGTCGGAGAACAACTCGGAGATGACGTGCATGCTGCTCCAGCGGGGGAACGAGGTCGTGGGGAGGAACCGGAGCGGTCCCTCCCCACGAAGGTCAGGTCAGGCGCAGGTGTCGAACGACTTCGGCGGGTTCGTCGCCGCGTCCAGCTTCAGCCCGGACGGGCCGATGTTGGCGTCGAACGCCTTCTGCCAGTCCCCGGAGTCGACCATCTTCTTCAGGGCCGCGTTCACCTTGGTGCAGGTGTCGGTGTCGCCCTTCTTCAGGCCGACGCCGTAGCGCTCCTCGGAGAAGGTCTTGCCGACCACCTTGAACTTGCCCTGGTTGGCTGCCTGTGCGGCGAAACCGGCCAGGATCGTGTTGTCCGTGGTGACCGCGTCGATCGCACCGCCGGCCAGCGCCTCGACACACTTGGAGTAGGTGTCGTACTTCTGCAGCTGCACGGTCTTGGCGTACTTGTCCGCGACCTTCTGGGCCGAGGTCGAACCGGTCACCGAGCAGAGCTTCTTGCCGGCCAGGTCCTCCGGGCCGGTGATGGTGCTGTCGGCCTTGACCAGCAGGTCCTGACCCGCGACCAGGTACGGCCCGGCGAAGGAGACCTTCTCCTTGCGGGCGTCGGTGATCGAGTAGGTCGCCAGGATCATCTTGACCTGGCCGTTGGCCAGCAGCGTCTCGCGCTGGGCCGACGGGGACTCCTTGAACTCGACCTTGTCCTCGGCGTAGCCGAGTTCCTTGGCGACGTACTTCGCCACGTCGACGTCGAAGCCGGTGTTCTTCGAGCCTTCCTTCAGGCCGAGACCGGGCTGGTCGAACTTGACGCCGATGACGATCTTGTCGCCCCCGCCGCCGGAGCCCGAGTCGTCGCCACAGGCGGTCAGGCCGGTGGCGGCCAGGACCGTGATGCCGAGGGCAGCGATGATCCGCTGTCGCATTTTGGTTTCCTCCGTGTATTCGGTACTGCTCAGGAATTTCAGGGGACGGGCAGTGGCGGTCAGTGCGTCAGGATCTTGGAGAGGAAGTCCTGGGCCCGCTGGGTCTGCGGGTCGGTGAAGAACTTCTCCGGAGCGGCCTCTTCGACGATCTGGCCGTCGGCCATGAAGACCACCCGGTTGGCGGCCTTCCGGGCGAAGCCCATCTCGTGGGTGACCACGACCATCGTCATGCTCTGCTTGGCCAGCTCGACCATCACGTCGAGCACCTCGTTGATCATCTCCGGGTCGAGCGCCGAGGTCGGCTCGTCGAACAGCATCACCTTCGGGTCCATCGCCAGCGCCCGCGCGATCGCGACGCGCTGCTGCTGACCACCGGACAGCTGGGCCGGGAACTTGTCGGCCTGGGCGCCGACGCCGACCCGGTCGAGCAGGGCGCGGGCGTTCTTCTCCGCCTCCGCCTTGGAATGGCCGCGGACCTTCGTCGGGCCGAGCGTGACGTTCTGCAGGATGGTCTTGTGGGCGAACAGGTTGAAGCTCTGGAAGACCATGCCGACGTCGGCGCGCAGCTTCGCCAGCGCCTTGCCCTCGCTGGGCAGCGGCTGGCCGTCGAGCGTGATGCTGCCGGAGTCGATCGGCTCCAGCCGGTTGATCGCGCGGCACAGGGTCGACTTGCCGGATCCGGACGGTCCGATCACCACCACGACCTCGCCCTTGCCGATGGACAGGTTGATGTCCTTCAACACGTGCAGGTCGCCGAAATGTTTGTTGACGTCCGTCAGGGCGACAAGACCAGTTGTCGTCAGGGTGCCGGAATCACTCATGGCCAGAACCTAGCGGAGCGGGGGGTTGGCCCGCAGCGCTGACTGGTTCCACGGTGGTAACGATCTGCAATATACGAGAGCAGACTGTGACATGGCGATCACAGTCTGCTCCCCGCTGTTCTTTAGTGTCCGGGACGGCTGGTTCCGCAGCAGCCGCCTGCAGCAAGGGCGGCGACGGACGGCGGAGCCTTGACGGCAGCCTCGACGTCGGTCAGCATCTTCTGCCGCGCGGCGGGGGAGATCACCCGGCCGCGGGTGACGACCGTGTGAATCCGCCGGGTGTTGCGGATGTCCTGCAGCGGATCGGCGTCGAGCACGACCAGGTCGGCGATCTTCCGGGGTTCGACCGCACCCGTGTTCAGGCCGAGGAAGCGGGCCGGCTCGACGGTGGCGGCGTGCAGAGCCTGACGAGGCGTTGCCCCGGCGCCGACCAGCAACTCGAGTTCGTCGTGCAGCGCGAACCCCGGCACCATGTACGGCGTACCGGTGTCTGTGCCGGCCAGAATCGGTACGTCGTGCGCGAACAACTCCTGGACGAACCGCTGCCGGTATTCCCACATCTGGCGCTGGTGCGAGATCTCCTCGGCGTTCCTGTTCGCCTTGTAGAGGTTCTCGATCACGTAGTCGTAGGTCCCGATCGAGTCTTCGCTGAGGTACTTCTGGGTTGCCGGGTCCGGGCCGGTGTAGTCGGGAAGGTCGAGCACGTGGTGCATCGTCAGGGTCGGCGTGACCCGGGTGCGGTTGCGGCGCAGCGTGCCGAACACGTCGGCCGCGCGGGATGGGCTGTAGGTGTTCGCAGCGATCCACTCGATCGGGTGCATCTGGCGGAACCAGCCGTTGTAGTCCCCGGTCTGGATGTTGATCGCGCGCTGCATCCGGCGTACGTCGGCCTCTCGGCTCGACACCGACAAGGCCAGTGAGTGGATGTGCTCGATACTGCGTTGCCCGGCGGCGCTCACCTGCTTGATGGGCAGTTGGTCCGGCGCGTGCCCGTGCACTGTCAGGCCCAGCCGCTTCGCCTCGTCAAGGATCGCCCGGTACGCCGTGGGCGCGAGTCGCGAGTACACCTTGACGAAGTCCGCGCCCTCACTCTTCACCTGCCGTACTGCGGCGCGCGCTTCGCTCTCGTCCTTCACCACGAGCACGTGCAGCAGGTTCGGGTCCCAGAGGGTCGGGTCGCCGTCGATGATCTGGCTGGCCACGACCATCCGCGGACCCAGCAGGGTGCCCGCGTCGATCCGGTCGCGCCAGTCGTAGAGCATCGGGTCGGGAGCGGCCATCTCGCGCACGGTGGTGAGGCCGTTCGCGAGGTAGAGCGGCGGCGAGACGCGCTCGTCGCCCAGCGAGTGGACGTGCATGTCGGCGAGCCCGGGGATGACGAACTTCCCGGACAACTGGATCTCGGTGGCACCCCGCGGCACCGGCAACCGCCCGACCCCGATGATCTGCTCCCCACTGATCAACACGGTCTGATGCTTGGTGCGCCGCCCGGTCACCACATCGATCACCGTGACATCGGTCAACGCGGTGATCCGGGTGCCGGACGCGATGGCTGTGATCCGGGTTCCGCTCTGCGGGGTGGTGAGCGCGGAGGCAGGGGAGGCGGCTGCGAAGGAGCCGCCGGCGAGCACGGCGGCCCCGGCGGCGGTCTGGGTCAGGAACTGACGACGAGAACTGTTCATGGGTTCCAGTGTTCTTGCCCGGAGGGTTCGGGTCAGGGGCCACAGATCCCCGGTTGTGGTGGTGTTAGCTCCACCCGCGGTACGACGTACTCTTGGTGGCTGTTATGCGTACATATGAGGTCCGCACCTACGGGTGTCAGATGAACGTCCACGACTCCGAGCGGCTGCGCGGGCTGCTGGAGGACGCGGGGTATGTCCGTGCGCCCGAGGGTGATCAGGCCGATGTGGTCGTGTTCAACACCTGCGCGGTCCGGGAGAACGCCGACAACAAGTTGTACGGCAACCTCGGGCACCTCGCGCCGGTGAAGGCCAGGACGCCGGGGATGCAGATCGCCGTCGGCGGCTGCCTGGCGCAGAAGGACAAGGCCACCATCACCAAGAAGGCGCCCTGGGTGGACGTCGTCTTCGGGACCCACAACATCGGGTCGCTGCCGGTGCTGCTGGAGCGGGCCCGGATCGCCGAGGAGTCCCAGGTCGAGATCCTGGAGTCGCTCGACGTCTTCCCCTCGACGCTGCCGACCCGCCGCGAGTCGCCGTACTCCGCCTGGGTCTCGGTCAGTGTCGGCTGCAACAACACCTGCACGTTCTGCATCGTCCCGGCGCTGCGCGGCCGCGAGAAGGACCGCCGCCCGGGCGACGTGCTCGCCGAGGTCGAGGCACTCGTCGCCGAGGGCGTCCTCGAGGTGACGCTGCTCGGCCAGAACGTCAACTCGTACGGCGTGGAGTTCGGCGACCGTTACGCGTTCTCGAAGCTGCTGCGCGCCTGCGGCACCATCGAGGGACTCGAGCGGGTCCGGTTCACCTCCCCGCATCCGCGTGACTTCACCGCGGACGTGATCGAGGCGATGGCCGAGACGCCGAACGTGATGCCGTCGCTGCACATGCCGCTGCAGTCGGGCTCGGACCAGATCCTCAAGACGATGCGGCGCTCGTACCGGCGCGACCGCTACCTCAAGATCATCGAGGACGTCCGGGCCGCGATGCCCGACGCGGCGATCACGACCGACATCATCGTCGGGTTCCCGGGGGAGACCGAAGAGGACTTCCAGGGCACGCTCGACGTCGTCCGGCAGGCGCGGTTCGCCGGGGCGTTCACCTTCCAGTACTCGAAGCGGCCCGGCACTCCGGCCGAATCGATGGAGGAGCAGGTGCCGCGCGACGTCGTACAGGACCGCTACGAGCGGCTGGTCGCGTTGCAGGAAGAGATGGCCTGGGCCGAGAACAAGGCGATCGTCGGGCGGTCGCTCGAGGTGCTCGTCGCCGAGGGGGAGGGGCGCAAGGACGCCGCCACCCACCGGCTTTCGGGTCGCGCGCAGGACAACCGCCTCGTCCACTTCGCGCTCCCCGAGGGCGTCGAGAAGCCGCGCCCGGGCGACATGGCGACGGTCGAGGTCACCTACGCCGCGCCACACCACCTGGTCGCCGACACCTTCGGTTCCGTACGCCGTACGCGCGCCGGCGACGCCTGGGAACGCCTCCAGGACGCACCTCCTGCGACCGGCGCTCCCGGCGTCATGCTCGGCATGCCCCAGATCGGCGTCAAGCCCGCCCCCCTCGAACCAGCCACCGGCGGCTGCCAAGTTGGCTGACCCGTCACCCGAGCCCGCCGCCCCGATCGTCGGAGCCGGCTGACGTGTCGTCCGAGCCCGCCGACGCGGTGGTGTCCAAGTCGGCGGGGCTGATTCCTGCTGACGCGGAGCCGTTTGCGGCTGGGCGGGATGCGGACGTCTACTCGATCGACGACGAGTGGGTGTTGCGGCGGTATCGCAATGGGTATCCGGTGCGGGACGAGGCCGACTTCATGCGGTGGGTGGCGAAGTACGACTACCCGGTGCCTGCGGTCCGCCAGGTCGACGGCGCGGACATGGTGATCCAGCGGCTCACCGGTCCGACTCTCGCCGATGCAGCAATCGCAGGTGACCTGACCGCGGAAGACCTCGGCCGCGTACACGCCGACCTGCACCGCCGCCTGCACGCGATCCCGGCTCCGAGCGGCACCGCCGGCCTGGTCGTCATGCACGGCGATCTCCACCCGTACAACGTCATCCACACCGCCGACGGCCCGGTCGTCATCGACTGGCGCAACGCCGAAGAAGGCCCGGCGGAGTTCGACATCGCGATGACCGCGATCATCTTCGCCCAGGTAGCCCTCGACCCAGCCTGGGCAACCCTCTCGCCACTCCTCCGCGAGGCCCTGGCCGTCTACCTCGCAAACTCCGTCGACCCGACCCCCGGCCTGGACGCAGCCCTGGCCTCCCGCGGCCGTAACGTCACGCTGACCCCCGAGGAACTGGCTCTCCTCCCCGCCCAGGCCGACCTGATCCGCACCCAGCTCGCGATCTGAAGAATTTCTGTGCGGTTGGTGTCGGATCGGGGCACCGGGGTTCGTGGAACTGGTGAGCGGCTGCCCAGCAGGGGCGCCACCACGAGGAGGACATCATGTCGATCGCCCGCCGTATGCACGAGCTGGTCAGCCCGATCCACGAGCTTGCCTACTTCGCCGACGAGGTGGACGAGGCGCTGATGGCGCTCGGGCTCCGCAACACCTGGGACGTCTACTTCGCCGGCCGCGCCGCCCCGCTGGGCCTGGCCCCCGCCGAGGTCGTCCACGCGATCTTCTACAACTTCGCGCCCGGCGAGGTCGCCCGCCACATCCCGTACGTCTGGAAGCTGACCACTCCGCAGGCAGCACTCGCCGCTCGCGAACAGGGCTGCACCGCCGGCCTCCGCCGCGTCCTCGGTGACCTCGCCGACGACCCGAGCATCGCCCGTGCCGCCGACCTCGCCACCAAAGCGGCGTACAGCGCGCCGACGGTCGGACGCCCCCTGTACGCCGCGCTCCGGGCGCTCCCCGCGCCGACCGAGCCGGTCGCCCGCCTCTGGCACGCGGCGACTCTGCTCCGCGAACACCGCGGCGACGGTCACATCGCCGCCCTGGTCACCGAGAGCATCGGCGGAACGGAGGCGCACGTGCTCCACGCCCTCTGGGAAGGCATGCCCGCCGAGAAGTTCGGCCGGATCCACCACCTCCCCGCAGCCCAGCTGGCGGCGGTCATCGACGGAATGCGCTCAAGAGGCCTGGTCGACGCTTCAGGTCTCACGGACAAGGGCCGCGAAACCAAAGCTCGTATCGAGGACCTCACCGACGCTCTCGCCGAACCCGCCTACGAGATCCTCACCCCCGCCGAACAGGACCAGCTCCTCACCGACCTGGCCCCGATCGGCAAAGCCGCCCTCACCGCCGTCCCCTGGTAAGCCCCGCGCGCCTTGAGTGGAAACAAACTTGAATATGGCGATTGAAAGTTTCCACCTAAGGCGGCCGGGCGACCGCCGACGGGGTCAGGCGTTGAGGAATTGGGTCGGTTTGAGGGCGTGGTCGACGATGCGGACGTCGCCGATCCAGCCGGCGAAGCCCTGGTCGACGGTGTTGGCGTAGTGGCCGGCACCCAGGAGCCAAGCGGCGCCCGTGGTGCTGAGGCCGTTCGACCGGGTGGACGGGTTGCGGAGAAGCTCTGAGGAGTCGACGTACAAGGTGCTGTGCTTGCCGTCGTTGACGACCGCGAGATGGAACCAGCGCCCAGCAACTTGCTCGTGGCCCCAGTTGGTGAAGGTGTCGTTCTTGTCGAGCGGATAGACCGCCCACTGCACCTGACGTCCACCGGAGAAGCCCAGCTTGGCGACCGGCTCGGACGGGTCGCTGCCGGTCTTGCCGACATCGGCGCCAGTGCCCAGCCGGCTGAGCAGCCCCTCCCACGAGTGATCGGCACCGTCATCGGCCAGCTTGACGAAGGCCTCGATCGTGTAGCCGTTGCGGAAGGTCTGCCGGTTCAACGGCGCGTTGTCCGCAGTACGGAGGTATCCGCCGCGTGCCGGATCCTTGCCTCCGGCAAACAACCAGCTCGCGTGCGCCGGCTGATCCGGGTGATGCTCGGTCGAAACCTGCAGACTGTCGGCCGCACTCCCCGGCAGCAGCACCGGCGTGAGGTCGTTGCCGCGCCCCGACCGGTCGACCACCTTGGACCCGACAGCTCCGTCGAGCCGCCAGTAAGCAAGCGTCCCCGGGATCACCAGCGCTGATGCCGGACGCTCCGGACGCACCGGCTGCGGGTCGAAACCAGCGAACCGTGCGGTGAAGTCGAAGGGCAGTGAGAACCGGTTGGTCTCGTCGGTGAGTTCGATCTCGCCTTCGGCCAGCAGGCTGCGCCGGGCCGGGTTCTGGTCCATGATCCACGGCGCGATCGTCTCGACGTCGATCGTGTTGCGGGCCAGGTCGAAGTGGTAGAGGCGGATCATCGCCGAGCCGCCGTAGTACCGGTCCTGGTAGTTGGTGATGTGCAGGTGTACGTCGTGCCCGGCCTTGTTCTGCCGGACGACGCGACCGGACGGCCAGTAGTGGCCGTTCAGGGTGAGGAAGATCTGGTCGTTGCCGTCGACAAGTTGTTCCCAGACCCGGTTGCCGTGGTCGGAGAACTTCGCGACCGGGTCGCCCGCGTCGGCGTACACGATCTCGTGGATGGTCAGGATCACCGGCAGCCGCGGGTGGTCCGCGATCACCTTGCGGGCCCAGGCGAAGCCGGCGTCCGACGGCCGCCAGTCCATTGCCAGCAGCAACCATTGCCGGCCGGCCGCGCGGAACACGTGGAACGAGTTGTACCCGTCCGGCGAGGACCCGCCGTACGTGCTCGACTTCCGGAACCGCTGCGGCCCGAACATCTGCAGGTACGGCGTATCGCCCCGCTGGTCGTCCGTGCTGCCGTCGATGTCGTGGTTGCCGGCCAGCACGGAGTACGGCATCCGCGCCTTGTCGAGGACGTCGAAGACCGGCCCGGCCTGGGCGAACTCCATCGCGAGCGCGTTCTCGACCACGTCGCCGAGATGCGCGGTGAAGACGATGTTGTCGGCTTCCCGCTGCTCGATCAGATACTCGAACGACGCGGTCAACGGCGCGGCGTCGCCCCGGTCGGTGTCGAACAGGTACTGCGTGTCCGGCACCACAGCGAGCGTGAAGCGGGGGTTGTCAGGATCCCCCGTACGCCGCGCAGCCGCGCTCTGGGTGCCGGCGGCCGAGGCGGTGGAGGAATCGTGGTGCCGGAACGGCAGTGCGAGGCGGGGGAGACGGCGCTGGGCAGCGCGCCGATCCCGAGCGCGCCAACGCCGGCTGCGCCCGCCTGCAGCACCCGCCGCCTGCTCGTACCCTCGGCCCGCTCGTCGTTCTGGACGTTCATGACTGCCTCCGCTGGATCGTTGACAACGAAGGCACTGTAGAGCGAGCCGCAGGGCCCGACGGTGAACAGCCGAAGAACTACTCGAAACCTTGCGCAATGACTGCGGGCAGACCGCCTGCCTGAATCCCCTTCAGCACCCGCGCCTCGTGCGGGACCACCGGGTCGGGGAGCTCGCCCAACGCGAACCAGGCAAGACCCGCAGCCTTGCCGGGCTCCATCAAACGAGGCTCACCACGCCAGCGCGTCGTGGTGAAGAAGAAGTCGACGCGTTCGTCGATCGCCTGGCCGTTCCCGCCGGTCCGGTGCATCGCGGTGACCGGGATCAGGTCGTCCGGCTCGATCTCGACGCCGACCTCCTCGCGCACTTCGCGAAGAGCAGCAGCGAGCACCGACTCGTCCTTCTCCACATGCCCGGCCGGCACCGCCCAGTAGCCGTCCATGTAGCCGGTATTGGCCCTGAGCAACATCAAGCACCTCGTCGCCACGCCGCAGGACGACGTACGCCGCCGGAATCACCTGGAACCGATCCATCCCGCCACCCTAGACGTCGCCGCCGACAAGCCCGGACAGAGCCGAAGGGCCGCGAGGAGAAGAAATCTCCTCGCGGCCCTCGCACCTGCAGACGTCAGGCCTTGTTGGCGATGTCGTCGTCCTGACCGTCCAGCCCGTCGAGGCCGTCCTTGGCCTTGTCGACGCCCTGGTCGATCTTGTCGCCGTACTTGCCGCCGGTCTTCTCGTCAACGAAGTCGCCGGCCTTGTCGAGACCCCCGCCGACCTTGTCGCCGTGCTCGTCGACGAGCTCGGTCGCCTTTTCCTTGAGGTCCTCGGCCTTGCCCTTGAACTTGTCGAAGATGCCCATCGCGTGGGGCTCCCATTCCTAGCGTAGTGAACTACTTACAGACAGCTAGGCTGGATACTCCCACCAAGCGGGCCCCAGGTGTGGGATCCCGGCGGTCTGGTCTACTCGACGTCGCCGCCGCTCTCGTCCGGGCCGCCGACCTCGACGTCCCCACCGCTCTTGTCCGGGCCGCTGACCTCGACGTCGCCGCCACTCTTCTGGGCCTCGACGTCGCCGCCGCTCTTGCCCTTCAGCTCCACGTCGCCACCGCTGCGCTTGGCGTCAGCGGAGTCGATCCCACCGTCCAGGTCCAGTGCGTCCTTGGCGGCGTCGCCCTCTTCGTCGAACTGATTCGTCACGTGCGTTCCTCCCGAGTCGGTACTGCTCGCGAAATCATCTCGGCCCCCCGTAGCGGACCGGAACTCCTTGCCCTTGTTCCTACCGAACGCACAGGGTCATCACAAGCCCCTCGCGGGCAGACTTGGGCAAGACTTCACGCCTGTCCGGCGAGCCGAGGAGGGGCACTGTCACACTGGTGTGATGGTCGTGCCACTCGTTGTCGCTGTCGTCGGCCCCACGGCGGCCGGCAAATCCGACCTCTCCGTTGCCCTGTGCAAACGACTGAGCGGAAAGAAAGACCCCTCGCTCCGCTCGGGGGCGGGGTGAGGTCGTCAACGCCGACGCGATGCAGGTGTACCGCGGGATGGACGTCGGTACGGCGAAGATCACGCGCCGCCGAGCAGCAGGGGATCACCCATCATCTGCTCGACATCCTCGACGTCACCCAGACCGCGACGGTCGCCGAGTTCCAGCAACTCGCGCGGGCCGCGATCGACGACTGCCTGCGGCGTCAGGTGGTGCCCGTGCTGGCAGGCGGCTCCGCGCTCTACGTCCGCGCGATCCTGGACGACTTCGCCTTCCCCGGCACCGACCCCGCAGTACGGGAGCGGCTGGAAGCCGAGCTCGCCGAGCACGGATCCGGCGAGCTGCATCGACGGCTCGCCGCCAAGGATCCAGCGGCCGCCCAGCAGATCCTGCCGAGCAACGGACGGCGGATCGTGCGCGCGCTGGAGGTCATCGAGATCACCGGTACGCCGTACGTCGCGACCCTCCCCGAACACACCTACATCTACCCGGGTGCGGTCCAGCTGGGACTCGACGTCCCGCGGCCGGTCCTCGACGAACGCATCGATCGCCGGGTGGACCGGATGTTCGAGAACGGTTTCGTCGACGAGGTCCGCGACCTGTTGGACAAGGGTTTGATTGAAGGCCGGACGGCGAACCGCGCGCTCGGGTACTCCCAGGTGATCGCGTTGCTGGCCGGTGAGATCAGCGAGACCGAGGCCCGCGAACGCACCGCGCAGGCGACCCGGCGATTCGCGCGCCGGCAGGATTCCTGGTTCCGCAAGGACCCCCGGATCACCTGGCTCGCCTACGACGATCCCGATCTGGTCGAGCGCGCGCTGTCCGTCGTACGGGAAGCGACCGCAGGACAGGAGAAATCGGGTAATCCTTCGCGCGGCGCAAGGCAACCGATCGGCCGCTACCGACGTAGTCGGGGTGGAAGAAGGCCTGGGGGCTGTCGATGCGAGGGGGTGACCGTGAGGCCGAGTTCCGCGAGTACGTGCTCGCGGATCGCAGCAGACTGATGCGTACGGCGATGTTGCTCACCGCTGGCGATGTGCACACCGCCGAGGATCTGGTCCAGACCGCCTGCACCCGGGTGTACGTGCACTGGCACCGGATCCGGCACGAAGGCGCCGGACCGTATGCGCACCGCATCCTGGTCAACGCCTTCCTGGACGAGCGCCGCCGGGCCGGCCGCCACCCCGAGGTGGTGACCGCGGAGGCACTCGAACCACGGCTGTCCGACGAGACGGACCAGGTCGACACCCTGGCCGTCCGGCGCGCGCTGCTCGACCTGGCGCCGCGGCAACGGGCCGTCCTGGTCCTGCGGTACTTCCAGGATCTCGACGTCGCCAGCTGCGCGCGGATCCTGGAGTGCACCGAGGGGACAGTGAAGAGCCAGACGGCGAAAGCCCTGAAACGACTGAAGGATCTGATGGCCGAGGACCCGGCCACCGATCCCGCGACCGGGAGTAGTTGAGACGTGGACGAGGTGAAGAAGCTGCTGACGCAGTTCGCCGACCAGGCGGTCGACGGGCTGCCGCCGGCCGATGTGGACGCGGACGTGGCGCGTGGCCGCCGGGCGCTGTTCCGGATCCGGGCCCGCCGCCGGACCACCGGCGTGCTCTGTATCGCCGCCGTCTCGACGGCGGTGTTCGCCTTCGGCAACCAGCTGAAGTGGTGGGGCGGTGCGGACAAGGAGGTGGCCACTGGTGGGGCCACCACCGAGACCACCGCGAACCCGCCGCCGGCCGCGCCGAGCCCGGGCCCGGCCGGCGAGACGATGTCGATGTTCGCCGGCGCCGCGCTCGATCTGGTCCCGAACACCAAGCCGTGGAGCACGGTCGCCTGCACACTCGTGCCGAGCGGCTGGACCCCGCAGACCCCGATCGCCGCCGACCGCGTCGTACTGACTCCGCCGAGCGTGCGGACGTCGGACGAGAACGCCAAGCTCGTACTACGGTCCGCCACCGAGGCGCAGAGCCTGCTCTCCTTGCGGGTGACCCAGGAGGACGGCAAGGTCTTCCACATCGGGACCGCGGCCGGGCGCGAGATCGGTCAGGTGAAGCTCGGCGAGCGCTGGCTGGTGGTGCAGCTGCCGGAGCAGCACCCGGAGTGGGACGACGGCTCGTTCCAGCGGTTCATGGCATCTTGCTCGCTGTCCTGACACGGTTTCGACTGGTAATCGCAGCGCCGAGAAGGTAGGCAAGGGCTTGTCCCTTGTTTGCCGACCCCTGCGGAGGATCCCGGTGACACCGAAAAGCTTTGCCGCTGCCCTGACAGCCGGCGCGCTTGTCCTGTCCGGCCTGACCGTCAGTACTGCGGCCGCTCACCACCCGCCGGCGCCCACGCCGAAGGTGCCCACAGCGGTCGGCTATGGCGGTGCCGTGGCCTCCGTCGATGCCGACGCCACCAACATCGGCCTGTCCGTCCTGCGGCGCGGCGGCAACGCGGTCGACGCGGCCGTCGCGACCGCGGCCGCGCTCGGCGTGACCGAGCCGTACTCCGCCGGGATCGGTGGCGGCGGCTACTTCGTCTACTACAACGCGAAGAGCCGCAAGGTGTACACGATCGACGGCCGGGAGACCGCGCCGGCGACGATGCCGAGCGACGCGTTCATCGACCCGGCGACCGGCAAGCCGTACAACTTCTTCCCCGAGCTGGTGACGTCCGGCGTCTCGGTCGGTATCCCGGGCACGCTGGCGACCTGGGATTCCGCCCTGCGGTCGTGGGGATCGCTGTCGCTGGGCAAGGCATTGCAGCCTGCCGCGGACCTGGCCAAGCACGGGTTCGTCATCGACCAGACCTTCCGCAACCAGACGCTGGACAACAAGGCGCGGTTCTCGGCGATCGTGCCGACGGCGAACCTGTACCTGCCTGGTGGCGATGCGCCCGTCGTCGGATCGGTGTTCCGGAACAAGGATCTGGCGAAGACCTACGAGTTGCTCGGTCGCAAGGGCACGTCGGCGTTCTACAACGGGCCGATCGCGCACGAGATCGAGAGCGTGGTGAAGACACCGCCGAAGGCCGCGGGGACCACGTTGCCGGTGATGCCTGGGTATCTGTCGACTGCCGACCTGGCGAAGTACAAGGTCATCAAGCGGGATCCGACGAAGGTGCACTACGAAGGCCTCGACGTCTACGGCATGGCGCCGTCGTCGTCGGGTGGTACGACGGTGGGGGAGGCGCTGAACATCCTGGCGCCGAAGCACTTGTCGCAGCTGCCGGACTCGCAGAGACTGCACACGTATCTGGAGGCGTCCGCGCTGGCGTTTGCCGACCGGGGTGCTTACGTGGGCGACCCGGCGTACACGGATGTTCCGACCAAGGAGCTGTTGTCGAAGGGCTTCGGGGCGGAGCGTTCCTGCTTGATCGACCCGGCGCACGCTGCGGTGAAGCCGTTGAAGGCCGGCTCGCCGGACGGGTCGTACCAGCCTTGCGCTGCTGGCATCGCGACGGCTGACCGTCCCGACACCGAGGGGCTGTCGACGACTCACCTGGTCACCGCGGACAAGTGGGGCAACGTCGTGTCGTACACGCTGACGATCGAGCAGACCGGCGGCAGCGGCATCCTCGTTCCGGGGCGTGGCTTCCTGCTGAACAACGAGCTGACCGACTTCTCCGCGGTCTACGACCCGGCCGACCCGAACCGCATCCAGCCCGGCAAGCGGCCGCGCTCCTCGATGTCGCCGACCATCGTGCTGCGCAACGGCAAGCCGTTCCTGGCGCTGGGTTCCCCCGGTGGCTCGACCATCATCACCACCGTCCTGCAGGTGCTGACGAACCGGCTGGACCGGGACATGTCGTTGCCTGAGGCAATCGCCGACCCCCGCGCCTCCCAGCGCAACACGGCGAACGTCTCCGCCGAACCCCCGTTCATCGTCAAGTACGGCAACGAGCTCACGCCGTACGGCCACACGCTGGTCAAATCCGGCGACGAACTCACCTCGGCCGCCGAGATCGGCGCCGTAGCAGCCCTGGAGTTCCTCCCCGGCGGCCGCTACCTGGCCGCCGCCGAACCCACCCGCCGAGGCGGCGGCGCCGCCGGCACCGTCTGGCCCCGCTAGTCGCACCCACCAACCCCCACCCACCAACCCCCACCCGCGAACCCTCACCCGATGGCGCCGGGTTACCTCTCCTCGGTCTGGTTACCCCACTGTTGGAGCAGTGGGGTAACCACACCACGAGGAGGGCGAGCACGCCGTCCGGGAGTCCTTGCTAGGCGAGGAAGTTCAGGAGTGCGTTGGTGAACTCGGGAGATGCGGCAGCCCTGCCGTGGTTGCCGGGGACGATGGCTCGGGTGGCCTGCGGGAGGGCAGCGACGAGGGTGTCGAGCGCGCCGGATCGAACCGTCCACTTACCGGCTCGACCGGCCTCTGTCTTGTCTCTTACCGGCTCGACCAGCCGTACTTCGGGCGGAAGACCGGCGAGTCGAGCAGGGGAGTCGAACAAAACCGGCCAGTCGAGCCGGTAAGTGGCTCCTTCCAGCTCCCGTGGGTCGGTGCTGCAGTTCCTGGATCGCGAGTGGGCTAGGGGTTCTTGAGGCGTTTGGGGGCTGTGGGTAGCTGGGGTGGGGGGATGGTGGG
The DNA here is from genome assembly GCA_963740725.1 of uncultured Actinomycetota bacterium. Taxonomy (GTDB): domain Bacteria; phylum Actinomycetota; class Actinomycetes; order Propionibacteriales; family Kribbellaceae; genus Kribbella. The sequence continues at coordinate 109,569 of CAVUFT010000001.1, read as the reverse complement.
CTGCTGCTCGGTGGGGGAGTCCAGCCATCCGTCGTACTGGGTGAGTAGGTCTTCCAGTACTGCGGGGTTGGTGGTGGCGGGAAGGATGACCATCCACGGGTGGTCCTCGTCGTCGTCCTCGCCCTGGAAGCGGCCTCGGCGCAGCGAGCCGTCCAACGCCTCCGCGACCTGCTCGGCGTCCTCGCGTTCGAAGAAGTAGGCGACCAGCTCGTCCGGCATAAAAGGAATCCTGCCACCCGGCCAGATGTCGAAGAAGCTCGAGGCGCTCCGACGTAGCTGTGTCAGGCGCCGACCGGCGGCGTCGACCAGAGACAGGAGCGCCACCCATGGAACCGCAAAGCATGGTGATGTCCCTGCGCCATCTCCAGACCGACGGGGACTACTCACTGCGCAGCCGCCCGGCCGAGCCTCGCCAACGCAGCAGCCGTCGCATCAGCGTGAAGCGTCGTAGCGGCACCACCTGGTGGACGGCCCTGTTCCGGACCGGCGCTGTTCAGTCGTAGTTGCATTCTGGAGTCGCGCACCGCGGGCGGCTCGGTGCAGGTCGGGGGTCTACTGGGACACGTTGGTGAGGCCCTGGCGGGCGACCGCGGCCTCGTGGGCGTAGCCGGTGGATTCGGCGAGGGCCAGCGCCTCCTGGTAGATGCCGCGGGCATCGTCGATCCGACCCGCGGCCAGGCAGGTTTCGGCGTAGCTGTTCAGGAAGTTCACCGCCCACTGGCGCTCGCTCGAGTCCTCGACGAGTTGCAGCGCTTTCCGGTGGTCGGCGAGCGCCTCGTCGTACCGGCCGGCGTGCCGGAGGGCCACGGCGAGATAGTTGAGGCACCAAGCCTGGTTCTGCACGTGGTCGTCCTCGCGAGCGAGCCGGAGCGCCTCGGTGAGGTGGGCGATCGCCGTCTCGGGAGCGGTACCGCCGATCGCCGCGCCGAGGGTGACGAGCGCCGTGATCGGTGGCGGCCAGTCCTCCGCGTCCCGCTGCAGCGCCAGGGCTTTCCCGGCGAGTGCGGCAGCCTCGGCCGGCTGCCCGAGCTGGTACGCCGCCCAGGCCTGGAACGCGGTCGCGTGGGCGACACCCTTCGGCCGGCCGTCGGCGTCGAAGAGCTGAGCGGCCTGCTCGAACAGCGCCATCGCCCGGGCCGTCTCGCCGAGATCCTGGTGGAGGTAGCCGCGGCGAACCGCCAGAGAGGCCGAGCCGGGCATCGCGGCCGCTGCGGATTCGTAGTACTGCAAGGCTTCCGGGAAGCGGCCTGCGCTGTAGCGGGCGAAGCCGAGGTCCGCCTGGACGGTCGCGACCAGGGCAGGATCGCCAAGCCGTTCCGCGGCGGCGAGGGCGAGATCGAGCAGGCGGTTCTCGTCGGCGGAGGCGGCGCGCCGGAAGTAGTACGGGCGGAGCAAGCGCGGTAGATGGCTGACGTGCAGATCTGATCCGACCGCAAGCGCCTCGACAAGGTTCGGATACTCGTGGTCGAACCAAGCCAGGGCAGCATCCTGGTCTGCGAAGACCGGCATCGCGGCCGGCTCGGGACAGGAAAGCGGGACCTCGTCCGGGTACGCGTACCGGAGGAGCTTGCTCGCCGCCGCAGCAGTGTGCAGGTAGTAGTCCAGCACCCGTACGACGGCCTGCCGCTGCTCCGCCGCAGACTCCTCGGCAGCCGCGAGCCGACCGGCGTACGCGCGGACCAGGTCATGAAGCCGGTAGACATCCGCTCGCGGTTGTTGCACGAGATGGCTATCGACTAGGTCCTCCAGCGCAGCGCGGGTCACCGCGAGCGAACGGCCGGTCAGGGCAGCCACCGCGTAGTCGTCGAAGGTTGCTCCCGGCAACAGACCGAGGAGCCGGAACGTACCCCGCTGGGCGTGGTCCAGTTGCCGCAGCGACATCGAGAGCGCTGTGTCGACGTGGTCCGAGCCGGCCCGCAACCGGTCTGCCAGTACGCCGACGGTCCAGCCCGGGCGATGCCGCAACCGCGCCGCCGACAGCCTGATCGCCAACGGCAGCCCGCCGCAGAGCCGCAGCACCTCGGCTGCCGCGTCCGGTTCGTTCGTCACCCGGTCGCCCGGGCCGCCCGCCTGCCGCAGGAGCTCGATCCCGTCGGCGTCGTCGAGTACCTCCAGCGAGACGGGCGGGACGCTGGTCGAGTTCGACGAGCCGGTTGCGGCTGGTGATCAGAACCCCGCTGGCTCCGGCACCCGGCAGCAACGGCCGGACCTGCTCGGCGGTGGCCGCGTTGTCCAGCAGCACCAGGACCCGGCGATCTGCCAATTCGGCCCGCCAGCGCGCTGCCAGCTCCTCCAGCCCGTCCGATCCGCCCGGCACCGGGACCTCGAGAGCGGCCAGCAACATCCGTACTGCGTCCGCCGGCTCCAGCGGTTCGCGACCCGGGGTGAAGCCGTGCAGATCCAGGTAGAGCCGGCCATCGGCGTACTCGGCTGCCAACTGGTGGGCCAGATGGACGGCCAGGCAGGTCTTCCCGACCCCGGCCATCCCGTCGATCGCCACCGCGCGTCCGGCGGCCAGGCTCTCCCGGACCGCGTCGAGTTCTGCCAGCCGCCCGGTGAAGTCGGCGACGTCGAGCGGGAGATCGTTGCGGCCGGCGACCTTCGGGCGGGCCGGTGGCGGCGCCGGTGGGAGCCGGGAGGCCTGCTCCCAGAGTTCGCGCAGCGGACGGGGATCGCGCTGCACCAGGCGGCACAGGGCGACCACCGAGGTCCAGGGTGGGAGGCTGCGGCCCGCGAAGTACCGCGACAGGGACGACGAACTGATGCCGGTGGCCCGTTCCAGTTCGCGCAAGCTCCGCCCGGACAGCTCCTGGATCGCCTGCAACCGCCCGGCGAGCTCCGTCCGCGGCGATGCGGCCCGCTGTGTCACGCACCACCTCCAGCTGTGTCCCACCTCGGGACGATCATCTCTCCGCACATTAGTGCAGGTGGGAGGGCGTTCCGCTGTCCCACGGTGTCCCACGAGCCTCGCTGCGGCAGTGCTCCCGATGGTCCGATCTGTCCTGTTCACACCGAACAGGAACAAGACACCGAGAAGGAGCCGACAATGCAGTCACGGATGAAGAACCCGGTCATGGTCATCACGGAGGCGATGGGCCCGGCGCAGAAACTGATGGGTGCCGCGAAGCTGGGCGGCGTACCGGAGACGACGCTCGAACTGGTCCACCTGCGGGTCAGCCAGATCAACGGGTGCAGCGCCTGCGTGGACGGCGGGACGAAGACCGCCCGCAAGGCCGGCGAGACCGACGACCGGCTCGCCGCGCTGGTGGCCTGGCGCGAGACGCCGTACTTCACCGACGCCGAGCGGGCGGCGCTGGCCCTCGCCGAGGCCGCGACCCGGCTGGCCGACGCGGCCCCCGGCGTCTCCGACGAGATCTGGGACGAAGCCGCCCGGTACTACGACGAGCGCGGCCTGGCGGCGCTGGTCCTGATGACCGGCGTCACCAACCTCTTCAACCGCCTCAACGCCACCACCCGCCAAATCGCCGGCGCCTGGGGCTGACCGAACGCGGCGGACGTACTCCAGCACCTCGTGCAACCGATCGCTGACCTGGGCTGTAGTTCAGGGTGAGATCAACGGAGAGGCACGGATGAGCCGGGACGAGGAGTTTCTGGAGTATGTCGCCGCGCACCGCGGCCGGATGCTGCGGACCGCACGGTTGCTGGCGGGCGGAGATCATCACTGGGCCGAGGACCTGGTCCAGACCGCGCTGACCAAGCTGTACGTGCACTGGGGGAAGGTGCGCCAGACCGAGGGCGCTTCGTCGTACGCCGATCGCATCCTGATCAACGCGTTCATCGACGAGCGCCGCCGGTTCTGGCGCTCCCGCGAAACCAGTACTGCGGAACTTCACGACCCGGATCCGCCGAGAGGCCCCGACCACGCGGACCGGCTGACGGTCCTCGACGCCCTGGCCCAGCTACCTCGCAGGCAACGCGCCGTCGTAGTACTGCGGTACTTCCAGGACCTCGACGTCGCCGCCGTGGCCCGGGTGATGGACTGCAGCGAAGGCACCGTGAAGAGCCAGACCGCCCGGGCGCTCGCCAAACTCCGCGATCTCATCGACGACCCTCTGGACACCTTGGAGCGTGCCCGATGACCGACCTGAAAACTCTGCTGGAGGACGCGGCCGGGGACGCCGCGGACCCGACCGACCAGGCGATGGCCGCCGATCTGTCCCGCGGCCGTCACTCACTACGCCGCCGGCGGGCAGCCGGTGCCGCATCGGCAGCTCTCGGCGTCAGCCTGATCGCGGCAGCCGGCCTGGCGTTGTACCCCGGTGGTCCGCACGATGCCACCGAGCCGCCGCTTGCCTCGGCAGGCCCAGGAGCCGGTGATCCGACCGTGCCCTGGACGCCGGTGACCTCGATCCCGGGCGTGACCTTCGACAAGGCACCGAACAGGGGACCGGAGAAGGAGGCGACCAAAGTTTCTCCGGCCGCCACCGAGCCCGTGCCATTGGTGCCTGCGGGCGATGTCTGGGGCAACTCCGACCTGGTCTGCACCTTGATGCCGAAGGGGTGGAAGCTCCGCGTGATCCAGCCTGGTGCGGGCTACAGCACCTGGACCCTGATCATTTACGACCCGAAACTCGACCCCCGCGTGTATGACGAGCGGCGTACCCAGCTCTGGATCCGGCAGGCCGAGATCCGCAAGGACCCGGCGACCGGCAAGATGCTGGTGGAGAAGTACGAGAAGCCGTGGAACGAGCTCACCCATCTCAAGGCAGGCAAGCGGGAAGCTGTCTGGTCGCCGAACGGCCGTGCGCCGGGGAAGGCGATGGGTGAGGTGCACGTGAAGGTCGGCAGCACCCAGCTCGTCCAGGTGGACAACGCGGCTCCGAGCCTCGGCTGGGATCAAGCGACCCTGCTCAGGTTCGCGGGATCCTGCGACGACCTGGGCTGACGGCGCGGCCCCGTAGGATCGGTCCTGTGGGAGAGACTTTCAGTTGGCTGAAGGGGCACGGGACGGAGAACGACTTCGTGCTGCTGCCCGATCCCGACGGGACCGTGCACGGGGATCTCGACGCCTGGGCTGGTGCGGTTCCTGTGCGACCGGCATGCCGGGATCGGCGCCGACGGGGTGCTGCGGGTGATCGAGGGGTCGAAGCAGTCGTACGTCGAGGACGGCGGCGACTGGTTCATGGACTACCGCAACGCCGACGGCTCGATCGGGGAGATGTGCGGCAACGGGATCCGGGTGTTCGTCCGGTACCTGGTCGAGGCGGGCCTGATCGGCGACAAGCCGGTCCGGATCGGGACCCGGGCGGGCGTCAAGGAGGTCGTCGTTCAACGACGACGGCACGATCACCGTCGACATGGGTGAGCCCGTCGTTCCCCGGCCCGGCCGGGATCGTCGTCGAGGCGAACGGGCACCAGTGGCCCGCCGTCGCACGTCGACATGGGCAACCCGCACGCGGTCGCTTTCGTCGACGACCTGCGCGAGCCCGGGTCCGCTGGTCGAGCAGCCCGAGCTGGTCCCCGGTCGAGGCTTTCCCGAACGGCGTGAACGTGGAGTTCGTGGTCCGCAAGGGCCCGAACGAGGTCCAGATGCGCGTCCACGAGCGCGGCGCGGGGGAGACCCGGTCCTGCGGCACCGGGACCTGCGCGGTCGCCGTGGCGTCGGCCCGGGCGGCCCGGCAGGAGCTGCCGGTCACGTACCGGGTCGGCGTACCGGGTGGTGTTGTGTCGGTGACGTGGCGGGAGGACAACCACCTGGAGCTGACCGGACCTGCTGTGGTCCACGCCCGCGGCGAGTTCGATCGGGCCTGGCTGCCCGCCTGAACGGGGAATTCTACCGCGTGAGGTCGTTGGACAGTTAATCGGGTCGCCTGTGTGGGTGATCCGTGCCACGATGGAAGGTATATGACGACCCAATCGAACGCATACGAAGAGACAGACGTCGAACTCGACCTGGACCAGGACGAGGACGTCGAGGACTCTTCGTCGGGTTACGACCGAACGACCGAGCTCTGCGCACCGACGATCTGGGCACCGAAGGCCTGGAGCTCGAGGAACGCCAGGCGCTGCGGCGCGTGGTGGGGATGTCGACCGAGCTGACCGACATCAGCGAGGTCGAGTACCGCAAGCTGCTGCTGGAGCGCGTGCTGCTGGTCGGGGTGTGGACCGAAGGCAGCGCCGAGGACGCGGAGAACTCGCTCGCCGAGCTGAAGCTGCTGGCCGAGACGGCCGGTTCCGAGGTGCTCGACGGCGTGATCCAGCGCCGCAAGAAGCCGGACCCCGCGACCTTCATCGGTAGCGGCAAGGTGGCCGACCTGCGCAACCTGGTCGCCTCGCTCGGCGCGGACACGGTGATCGCCGACGGCGAGCTGGCGCCCGCCCAGCTGCGCAACCTGGAAGACAAGCTGAAGGTCAAGGTCGTCGACCGGACCGCGCTGATCCTGGACATCTTCGCCCAGCACGCGAAGAGCAAGGAAGGCAAGGCCCAGGTCGAGCTGGCCCAGCTGCAGTACATGAAGCAGCGGCTGCGTGGTTGGGGTGGAAACCTGTCCCGCCAGGCCGGTGGCCGGGTCGGTGCGGCCGGTGGCGGTATCGGTGGCCGTGGTCCCGGTGAAACCAAGATCGAGACCGACCGGCGCCGGATCAACACCAAGATCGCCAAGCTGCGGCACGAGCTGAAGGAGTTGAAGGGCACCCGCTCGACGATGCGTCAGGAGCGCCGCCGGCACTCGATCCCGTCGGTCGCGATCGCCGGGTACACCAACGCCGGCAAGTCCTCGCTGCTGAACAAGATGACCGGTGCCGGGGTGCTCGTCGAGAACGCCCTGTTCGCGACGCTGGACCCGACCACCCGGCGTACGACGACGTCGGACGGCCGGGTCTACACGTTCACCGACACCGTCGGTTTCGTCCGGCACCTGCCGCACGACATCGTCGAGGCGTTCCGCTCGACGCTGGAGGAGGTCGCGGACGCGGACCTGCTGCTGCACGTGGTGGACGGTTCGCACCCCGATCCGATGGCCCAGATCCAGGCGGTCCGCGAGGTGCTCGCCGAGATCGGTGCGGGTGACGTCCCGGAGATCATCGTGATCAACAAGGCCGACCTGGCCGACCCGATGGCGCTGGCGCCGATCCTGCACCGCGAGCCGCACGCGATCGTGGTCTCCGCGCAGACCGGCGAGGGCATCGACAAGCTGACCGAACTGGTCGAGTCGTCGCTGCCGCAGCCGGACGTCTCGGTCGACTTGCTGCTGCCGTACGACCGCGGCGACCTGGTCTCCCGGATCCACTCCGAGGGCTCGGTCGACACGCTCGAGCACACCGGCGAAGGCACCCGCCTCGCCGCCCGGGTGCACGCCGGCCTGGCCGACGAGCTCGCGCCGTACGAGGTCTCTGCAACGGTCTGAGACAGCAAAGAACCGCGGCCCCTGGGAAATCCCAGGGGCCGCGGTTTTTGGTGCTGGAGGCAATCAGCTGCGCTTCGAGACCTTGACGGTCATCGAGGTGCCGCTCTGGCCCGTCACCTTGATGTTGACCCCGTTGTTGGGGATCTTCACCGAGTTGTTCGGGAGCTCCGGGAACCAGTAGGTCTTGCTGTCGTTGAACGTCGGCACCGCGTCCTGACCACGGATGTAGCTGGTCTGGCCGTTGAAGTGCAGGTTGAACGAGTCAGCCTTGGTAAGCCCGAACGGAGCGTCGTAGCCGCTGACGCGCGGGCGCCAGACGGTTCCGTCGATCCGGTTGATCGGGACCGGCCGCGAGTCGATCGGCAGGGCCCGGCCAGTGCCCGGGTGGACGCTGACGTTGTTGTCGGCGACCGAGGTGTCGACGTACCAGATGAGCAGGCCCTGCTGGTACGGGAAGTGCTCAACCTTGTCCGGCTGCGTGTTCAGCCAGCCGAAGTTGTACGGGCCGGTCTTGAGGTTGGCGTCGTACGACACGTGGTTGATGTTCGTCGCGATGTAGTAGTTGTCGAACAGCGTGGTGAGGCTGCTCCCGGCCGAGCTGAAGCCGGACAGCGTCCAGCCTTCCGGCGACGTCTCCGCGCCGGAGGTGAGCACCGTGGTGGCGCCCGAGGTGACCTTCAGGTCGTCGGCGAAGAAGCCCTTGCCGCCGGCCGCCGGGTCGGTCACGTAGTGCAGCTGCAGGCCGATCGTCTTGCCGGCGTACGCCGACAGGTCGAACGTGGCCGGCACCCAGCCTGCGCTGGTGCCGTCGATGCCGTTGCCCTCGGCCGCCTTCGTGATGCTGCCCGGGATGGCCTTGTAACCGGTGCCGTCGTTGACCTCGACGTAGGCGTAGTCACACGGGTCCGGACCGCAGTCCTCGATGTCCCAGTTGGCCTGGAAGGTGAGGCTGGCCGGGTCGTTGGCCGGCAGGGTGACCTGGCGGCTCATCGAGGTGTTCAGGTTGTTGCCCTGACCACTCCACCACTGCTTGGCGCCGACCGCGGGAGTGACCAGCGGGCTGACCACCTGCTTCTTCGGCAGCGTGACGACCAGGCCCTGGGCCTTCTTGGAGTTGTACTCGAACGGGCCGAGCTCGACGGTCCGGTTCTGGCCGGAGTTCACGATCTCGTAGTCCAGCCAGCCGAGGAACATCTTGTCCCAGGCACCGAAGTCGGCCGCCTGCTCGCCGATGCCGCCGTCGCCCGGCTTGCCGACCCGGCTCTGCGCCATGATCGTCCACCAGTTGACGCCGTTCTCGCCGCCGGCCGTGTCGTACTGGTCCGGCAGGCCGAGGTCGTGGCCGTACTCGTGCGCGAAGACCGAGATGCCGCCGTTCTCCGGCTGGACGGTGTAGTCGCCGACCCAGATGCCGGTGGTGCCGATCTGGGCGCCACCGATCGGGAAGTTGGCCGGGCCACCCGGGGTCTGGACGCGCCAGCGGTGCGACCAGATGGCGTCCTCACCCTGCTGCGGGTCACCATCGGCCTGGTCGCCACCGGAGTGGACGATCTGGAAGTGGTCGATGTAGCCGTCGGGCTCGTTGAAGTTGCCGTCACCGTCGTAGTCGTAACGGTCCCACTGGTCGTAGGTCGCCAGGTCCGCCTTGATCTGCGCGTCGGTCTGACCCTTGGCCTTCTGGTCGACGACCCACTGGTTCACCGCGTCCTGGACCAGCGCCCAGGTGTTGTTGCAGACGTTGCCGGCGCACGGGAAGCCGTTGGACCGGCCGTAGCGGGCCTCGTTGTACGGCACCTTGACCCAGTCGCTGACCTCGCCGTTGACCGAGTAGCGGCCCGAGGACTGCTTCTCGTAGTACTTCTTGACCGAGTTACCGGTGCCGAAGTAGAGGTCGCGGTAGTGCTGCGCCGAGTAGTCGGCCTGCCAGACGGTCGAGTTGTCCAGCGCCCGGTTCGGTTGCGGGATCGCGTTGTGCAACGGGCCGTCGAAGGTCGCCGGGCCGGGCGTCGCCGGGTCGGTGTCCTGGTCGGGGTACTGCGGGTCGCGCTGGTTGCCGAACTCGGCGAGGATCACGAAGATCTTGTCGGTCTTCTCGCGCGAGAGCTCGACGTACTGGTCGACCTTGCCCTGGGCGTTCTTGGTGCCCTTGGCACCCTTGGTCTTGGTGCCCAGCTTCATCACCGTGCTGGCGCCGATCTTCTGGGCCTTGCCAGTGCCGTTCAGCAGCTTGGTGATGGCTTCCTGGCGCAGCTCCCGGCGTTTGTCCTCCAGCGGGTTCGGCAGCTCGTCAGAAGGCTGAACCTCACTGGCGGTGGTGGCGCCGCCCACGGGCGGCTGCTGTGTAACGGCATTGCTGGCCGAGTTCATACTCAGACCGAACGTTGCCGCAATGGCCAGGCTGACCAGCCCGACAGATACCTTGCGCACGTTTCCCTCCCTGCTCATGAAAATCCACTCCGTCAGGTGGTAACGGAGTGTGACTCGTGCTCCCCCGAGCGTGTCTTCTGCGCGACAGTACGGGGAAAATCGTGCTTGCTGAAGTAGTTCGCCGGAATTTTCCGGGTAACAGCGGGGAATCATGCGCACACGCGACTGAGTAAGACCACTCAGTCGACTGGAGTACCACCACGGAGCGCAGCGGCCGGGCCGGTTGGCAGACTGTGCGCCATGGAAGATGTCCGGGCGCGTGGTGACTCCGCGGATCTGTTGCTGCCGCTGTGGCGCGCCCTGGTGGTGTTCCGGGTGATCACCTGGCTGTTCGCCTGCTTCGGCGTCTGGTCCCGCTGGGACGGCATCGTCCGGCCGTCGGGAGCGGTCGCCCAGCTCGCCATCATGGGTGGCTGGACCGTCGTGGCCTCCATCGGCTACAGCCGGCATTGGGGACGGCGCAACACCCGCCTGGCCTTCGCGGACCTGGTGGTGACGATCCTCTGCATGTACGCGACCCTGCTGGCCCAGCCGCTGCAGGACATCCGCGGTGGAGCTTCAGTGCTCACCTCTGTCTGGGCGGCCGGTCCGGTGATCGCACTGGGCATCTCCCGCGGCCGGGACGGCGGACTGCTCGGTGCTGCCACCATCAGCCTTGCCCTGTTGTCGCTACGTGGTGTGGACAACGCAGCAAAGATCCTTGGCAACGTCCAGCTGCTTCTGGTCTCCGGACTGGTCGTCGGGTACGCCGCGACCACCATGCGCCGTGCCAACGCCCGCCTGCGCGAGGCGATCGCTGCGGAGAGTGCTGCTGCGGAGCGACTCCGGCTGGGCCGGTCGATCCACGACGGAGTACTGCAGGTCCTTGCTCAGGTGCAGAGGCGCGGTACTGCGATAGGCGGCGAAGCAACCGAGTTGGCGGCGCTTGCTGCGGAGCAGGAGGTTGCCCTGCGCACTCTGATGGCGTCCAGACCGCTTACCGGTGACCGAGGACGAATAGACCTCTGCATGCTGCTGATCCCGCTGGCTACTACTCGGGTGGACGTCGTAGTACCGGCGGAGCAGGTGCTGTTGCCGACGGCGACAGCGACCGAACTGGTTGCGGTGGTCAAGGAAGCACTGAGCAACGTGGACAAGCATGCGGGGCCGACTGCACGGTCGTGGGTGGTCGTGGAGGACCTCGGTGCCGACGTCCTGTTGTCCGTCCGCGACGATGGAACCGGGACGACGCCCGACCGATTCGAACAGGCCGGCTCCGATGGTCACCTCGGCGTGAGCCAGTCGATCCGCGGCCGCATCACCGACCTGGGCGGCACCGTCTCGGTCCGCACAGCCCCAGGCGAAGGCACCGAGTGGGAAATGAAGGTAGGAAAATGACGCGCGTCATGATCGTCGACGACCATCCGATGTGGCGTGAGGGTGTTGCGCGGGATCTGGGGAGTCGTGGGTACGACGTGTGTGCGACGGCTGCGGATGTCTCGAGTGCGGTTCGGATCGCGTTGGCGACTCGGCCGGATGTGGTGGTGATGGATCTGCAGCTGGGGGAGGGGTCCGGGGTCGACGCGACTCGGGAGATCACCGCTGCGCTGCCGGACACCAGGGTGCTCGTGTTGTCGGCCAGCGCTGAGCAGGCCGACGTACTGGCTGCTGTGAAGAATGGTGCTTCCGGCTATCTGGTGAAGTCCGCGTCTCTGGAGGAGTTCGACGACGCAGTACGGCGTACTGCTGAAGGTGATGCAGTCTTCAGTGCTGGGCTGGCCGGGTTGCTGCTGGGGGAGTACCGGCGACTCGGAGCGGGCCCAGAGGTGCCGCAGCTGACCGAGCGGGAGACAGAGGTACTACGGCTCGTCGCACGCGGCCTGACTGCTCGCCAGATCGCGACTCGGTTGGTGCTGTCGCACCGGACCGTTGAGAACCACGTGCAGAACACTCTGCGCAAGCTGCAACTGCACAACCGGGCAGAGCTGGTCCGCTACGCCATTGAGAACGGCATCGACTCCTCCTCCTCTGATGACGAGGAGGAGTCAACTACTCGTTAGAGGCCAAAGTTCTGGTGCGGAGTGATGCCATGGCGCTGGGTAGCCAGCCGGACGCGGTTTGTGCTGGTCCGTACACTGTCGCGTTCCATTCCCCGTGGACTGCATCTATGTCACGACACCCGCACTTAGGGCCGAGTGCCCACCTCCCGGAGGCTGTCAGTGAACCGCTCGTCCCTGGTCCGCGCGCTGTTCGCGTTCCTCGTCCTGGCCGCGTCCAGTACGTCGTCCTGACCGCGAAACCCGAGCTCGGCCTGGACCTGCGCGGCGGGACCCAGATCGTGCTGGAGACGAGCGACTCGCCGACGGTCAAGGCCGGCAAGAAGACCACCGACAAGGCGCTGGAGGTACTGCGGCGCCGGATCGACGCGCTCGGGGTCAGCGAGCCGAGCGTGACCCGGCAGGGCGAGAAGCGGATCATCGTCGAACTGCCCGGGGTCCAGGACCCGCGCGAAGCCGCGAAGGTGATCGGCAAGACCGCGCAGCTGACCTTCCACGAGGTGCTCGACCAGGTCGCCGACGAAGCCGGCCAAACCGGCGGCGGGCGACCTCTACCTGCCGAGCGAGGGCGGCGCGGCGTACTGCAAGCTGGCCAAGCCCGCGATGACCGGTGAGAAGGTCAGCGGCGCGGAGGCCTGTTCGACTCCCAGCAGGTTGCGCGGGCTGGTTCGTCCAGATGAACTTCAAGGACGACGGCGGCAAGATCTGGGCCAAGATCACCGGCAAGGCGGCCTGTGAGCCGGCCGGCACGCCGCAGCGCCGGGTCGCGATCGTGCTCGACAACGAGGTGATCACCGCGCCGCAGGTCGACCCCAACGGCGGCACCCAGCTCTGCAACATCGGCATCGCCCGGCGGCACCAGCACCATCACCGGCACCTTCACCGAGGCCGAGGCCAAGGACCTGGCCGCGCTGATCTAGGGCGGCTCGCTGCCGCTGCCGGTCGAGGTCATCGACCAGCGGACGGTCGGCCCCTCGCTCGGCAAGGACGCGATCCAGGCGAGCGCGCTGGCCGGCATCATCGGCGTCGCGCTGACCGCACTGTTCATCATCATCGTCTACCGGCTGGTCGGCCTGATGGCCGTGATCGGCCTGATCGCGTACGCCGGGATGTCGTACGCCGCGCTGACCGCGCTCGGCGCGACCCTGACCTTGCCCGGCCTGGCGGGCTTCGTGCTCGCGATCGGTATGGCGGTGGACGCGAACGTCCTGGTCTTCGAGCGAGCCCGCGAGGACTACATCGGCGGGCGGACCGACGGGCTGCGGCGCTCGCTGCGCAGCGGTTTCCAGAACGCGCTGTCCGCGATCGCCGACTCCAACATCACCACGCTGCTCGCGGCCGGGCTGCTGTTCTTCCTGGCCGCCGGGCCGGTGCGCGGATTCGGTGTCACGCTGAGCATCGGCGTGCTCGCCTCGATGCTGTCCGCGCTGGTCGTCACCCGGGTGCTCGCCGAGTTCCTTGTCTCGCGGAAGTTCGTGCTGAACCGGCCCGCGCTGAGCGGTATCGCCGGGCACGGCCGGGTCCGGACCTGGCTCGAGGCGCAAGCGCCCGCCGCTGATGAAGCACAGCCGGCGGTGGCTGGTGATCACCGCGGTCGCGATCGTGGTCAGCATCGCGGGGGTCGGCGATCCGCGGTCTCAACCTCGGCATCGAGTTCACCGGTGGCCGGCTGCTCGAGGTGAGCACCGCCCAGCAGATCACGCCGGACCAGGCGCGCGCCGCGGTCGCCGAGGCGGGCTACCCGACCGCCGTCGTCCAGTCCTCCGGTACCGACGACATCACCGTCCGGACCGGCACGATCAGCGACGACGAGGCGGAGAAGATCCGCGAGTCGATCTCCCGGATCGGCGGCGGCACGGACTCATCCGCAACGAGAGCATCGGCCCGTCGCTCGGCAACGAGCTCCGCGAACAAGGCGCTGATCGCGCTGGGCGTCGCGCTGCTGGCGCAGCTCGCGTACCTGGCGATCCGCTTCCGCTGGACCTTCGGCGCCGGCGCCGTGCTGGCCCTGCTGCAGAACGTCGCGGTGGTGGTCGGCGTCTTCGCCTGGACCGGCAAGCCGGTCGACGGCATCTTCCTGGCCGCGATGCTCACGATCATCGGCTACACGGTGAACGACTCGGTCGTCGTCTTCGACCGAATCCGGGAAACCCGCAACGCCCGCTCGACCGAGACCCTCGGCCCGGTGGTCGACACCGCGATCATCAACGTCCTGCCGCGAACCATCAACACCGGCATCAGCACCCTCTTCATCCTCGCCGCCCTGCTGTTCCTAGGCGGCGACTCCCTGGCCGACTTCGCCCTGGCTCTCCTCCTGGGCATCCTGGTAGGCACCTACTCCTCCAACCTCACCGCAGCCCCCCTGCTGGTCGAGCTGGAAAAGCGCTACCCCGCCCCACCGCCCCGCCCCAAAACCAAACAACGAGACCGAGACACCGAACCAGACCGAGGCGCAGTCGTCTAACCCCGAGCGCCCCCACCCGCTTTGCCTCCGCCGGGAACCACGCTTTCGCCACGGCTCGGCACCCACCCCGCCTTCCCTGTTTTTCCTTTCCCCGCTCGTAGGGCGGTAGTTCTCGGGTTTTCCACAGGGGCTGGGTTGCTGGTCGGGGATTGTCGGCTGGTCGGGCTAGGGTGATGCGGTGGTTGTCGAAGTGCGGGAATTGCTGGAGGCTGCGGTCTCCGGGATCGGTGGTCAGACACGACCTGGCCAGGTCGAAATGGCCGAGGCGGTCAACGGGGCGATGGAGGACGGATCCCATCTCCTCGTCCAGGCCGGGACGGGAACAGGGAAGTCCCTCGGATACCTGGTGCCCGCGCTCCTGCACGCCCTGGAGGACCGCCGGGTAGTGGTCTCCACCGCGACCCTGGCGCTGCAGTCCCAGCTGGTGGATCGCGACATGCCGGCCCTGCTGGACGCGACCGAGAAGCTGCTGCCGCGCCGCCCGGCGTACGCGATCCAGAAGGGCCGGAACAACTACGCCTGCCTGCACCGGATCCGCGAGGGCGCGCCCGACGACGACGGCATGCTGATCGACATCCCGCCGGCCGGTCCGATCGGGCAGCAGGTGCTCGAACTGCGCGACTGGGCCGAGCAGCAACTCCTCGACGGCGAGGCAGGCGACCGCGACCACGCGCCGACCCATCAGTACCAGGCCTGGCAGCAGGTCGCGATCGCCGCGCGCGAGTGCCTGGGCGCCCAGAAATGCCCGTACGGCGACGAATGCTTCGCGGAGAAGTCCAAGGAACAGGCCCGCAAGGCCGACATCGTGATCACCAACCACGCGCTGCTCTCGATCGACGCGTTCGAGAACCGGACCGTGCTGCCCGAGCACGACGTGGTGATCGTCGACGAAGCGCACGAGCTGCCCGCCAGGGTGACCGGCGCGGCCGGTGCCGAGCTGTCGCCGCAGATGGTCGAGCGAGCCGCCAAGCGAGCCCGCCGGTTCATCGACGACGACCACGCGGACGACCTGATCGACGCTTCGGACGCACTGCGGGCGGCGCTCGACGAGACCCGCGAAGGCCGGATCGAGGCGGCGAACGGCGTTGTCCTCGAAGCCGCCGCGCTGGTCCGCGACGCCGTCACGCGCGGTCTACTCCGACCTGAACAAGAAGACCGACGACTCCTCCGCCGATGACCCGGACGGCGCCAAGCGGCAGTCCAAGGGCGCGGTGAAGGAGATCTTCGACGTCGCCGAACGCGTTGCGGCGTTGAACGATCTCGACGTGGTCTGGCTGGTCGATCGCGAGCGCTTCGGCCGCGAACTGCGAATCGCCCCGCTCACCGTCGCCGGGCTGCTGCGCGAGCTCGTGCTGAAGGACCGGACCGTCGTACTGACCTCGGCGACGCTGACCCTTGGCGGCGACTTCGATGCGATCGCGCGGCAGGTCGGGCTGCGGCCGTCCGACAAGCTGGCCGATGACGACGAGATGCCTTCGGTTGACGTGACTTCCGACACCGGGCCGCTGCCGTGGCGTGGGCTCGACGTCGGTTCGCCCTTCGAGTACGAGAAGCAGGGGATCCTGTACGTCGCCAAGCACCTGCCGCCGCCGCATCGCGATGGGCTGGGCAAGAAGCAGTTCGAAGAGATCATCGATCTGATCACCGCGGCTGGTGGGCGGACGCTCGGGCTGTTCTCGTCCCGGCGTGCTGCCGAGGCCGCGACGGCTGCTGTTCGCGAGGCGACGGATCTGAAGGTGCTTTGCCAGGGCGATGCGCAGTTGGGTGAGTTGGCGCGGGAGTTCATCGAGGATCCGGAGACCTCGCTGTTCGGCACGCTGTCGCTGTGGCAGGGCATCGACGTACCGGGCTCGACCTGCAACCTGGTGATCATCGACCGCGTCCCGTTCCCGCGCCCCGATGAGCCCTTGATGGCGGCCCGGCAACGAGCCGTCGACGAGGCCGGCGGCAACGGATTCATGGCCGTCGCCGCGACCCACGCCGCACTCCTGCTGGCCCAGGGCACCGGCCGCCTGATCCGCCGAACCTCCGACCGAGGCGTGGTCGCGATCCTCGACCCACGCATCGTCACGGCCCGGTACGGCGGCTACCTGCGCGCCTCCTTGCCCCCGATGTGGCCCACAGCCGATCGTGAAAAGGTGCTAGGCGCCTTGAAACGACTCCAGGACACGTGACCCCGATGATCTCCGCACGACTCGACCCACTAGGGCTCCGATGAGTCCCGGCGCTGGTCCGCCGGTCTTGCCGATGATGGCGGCGCTCGGGGCGATGCCGTCCGGGGCCGGGTGGTCGTACGAGATGAAGTGGGACGGCATCCGGGTGATCGCCGAGGTCGACGACTCCGGCTGCCGGCTGTGGTCCCGCAACAGCCGTGATGTCTCCGCGGGATATCCGGAGCTGGTGGGGCTCGCGAGCGACACCGGCTTGCGGCTCCCCGCAGTACTGGATGGTGAGATCGTCACCCTCGACGAGAACGGCGCACCGTCCTTCGGCCTTCTGCAACGGCGAATGCACGTGCGCGATCCTCGCCACCTGGCCCAGCTGATCAACCAGGTCCCGGTCTCGGTGCGACTCTTCGACATCCTCCAGCTCGACGGAAAGTCGTTGCTAGAGGCAACCTATGACGAGCGCCGCGAGGTGCTCGAATCGCTCGAGCTCGCCGACCCGTTCTGGGAGATCCCGCAGACCTACACCGACGGCGAAGAAGCCCTCGACCTGTCGGCGTCGACCGGCCTGGAAGGCGTCGTCGCGAAGCGCCGCAAGTCGCGCTATCTGCCCGGCAAACGCAGCTCGGACTGGGTCAAGGTCAAACCGGTCATCACCCGCGACGTCATCCTCTGCGGCTGGCACCCGGGGGAGGGGAACCGCGACGGCAGGATCGGCTCCCTGTACTGCGGCGCGTACGACGCCGCGGCGACCCTGGTCCTGATCGGCAAGGTCGGCTCCGGCCTCGACTTCGCCATGCTCGAGATCCTCGGCGCCGAACTGGCCGCCCTGGAGATCGACCACCCCACCCTTCGACGCCTCCACCATCCCTGCCGCCGACCGCCGAGCCGCCCACTGGCTGGACCCGCTCCTGGTCGCCGAAGTCACCTACTCCGGCTGGGCCGGCGACGGCCGCCTCCGCCACCCCGTCTGGCGAGGCCTCCGCCTGGACATAACCCAGACTCAGTAACCCGCTGACCCCGCGCATCCCGACAGCCGCCCTGCGCCAGCCCCACCGGTCACCCCGTGACGATCAAGGGCTCACCTACCTCCTAGCAGGTTACCGACGCACTGACCCCAGCAACGCGGCCACACTGCGACCCCAAGAGTAGTCAAGCAGCGCACTGCAGACAGCGATGGCTGTGCCCAGAACGTGAGAGCGAGGTATCCGACTGTCTGAGGGAGTCGACTAGCGGTATCGATCCCAGCGTGCGGCGCCGGTCAGTCGCTCGACTCGCGGTGGCTCGGGGCCGGTACGGCGAGGGCCGCTTCGATCTTGTCGGCCAGTTTCTCCGGCGTGTGGGTCGGCGCGTACCGGGCGATCACGCTGCCGTCGCGGGCGACCAGGAACTTGGTGAAGCTCCACTTGATCCGCCCGCCGAGCAGCCCGCCCTGCTCGCGTTTGAGCCAGTTGTAGAGCGGCAGCGTCTTCGACCCGTTGACGTCGATCTTCGAGAACATCGGGAACGTGACGTGGTAGATCGTCGAGACAGAAGTTCGCGATCTCGTTCTCGTCACCAGGCTCCTGGTGACCGAACTGGTCACAGGGAAATCCGAGCACGGAGAAGCCCTGTTTGCGATACGTCTTGTACAGCTTCTGCAAGCCGGAGTACTGCGGGGTCTGGCTGGATTGCGAGGCCGTATTCACCACCAGGAGCACCTGGTCACGGAAGTCGGCAAGAGACTGTTCATTGCCTTCGATCCGGGTGGCGCTGAAGTCATAGACAGTCGTCATAACTCAATCCTGACATGTCCCGGCGGAGTGCGCTCGCCGTCTGAGATGTCAGACACGCCGCAGAACTGTTACGACCTTTCCGAGAATGGTCGCGTCCTTGCCGTCGATCGGCTCGAACGCGGGGTTGTGCGGGAGCAGCAGGATCTGCGTCGCGGTCTTCTTGAACGTCTTCACCGTCGCCTCGCCGTCGATCATGGCAGCGACGATGTCACCGTTCTCCGCGGTCTGTTCCTGCCGCACGACCACCCAGTCGCCGTCGCAGATCGCCGCGTCGATCATCGACTCACCCTTGACCTTCAGCATGAACAGGGTGCCTTCGCCGACCATTGCCCTGGGCAACGGGAAGACCTCCTCGATGTCCTGCTCGGCAAGGATCGGGTTACCGGCGGCGATCTGGCCGACCACCGGCACGTAGACCGCGTCCGGGTGCGCGTCGCCGGCCCCGGTCTCGTCGTACGACGTCTGCCGCACCGAGCCGACCGAACCGCGGCGGGCCGCGGCGTCCGCGACCTCGCCCGGATAACGGACCTCGATCGCGCGCGGCCGGTTCGGGTCGCGGCGCAGCAGGCCCTTCTGCTCGAGCACCTTCAGCTGGTGCGACACCGACGAGGAGCTGGTCAGGCCGACCTTCTCGCCGATCTCGCGCATCGACGGCGGGTAGCCCCGGCTGTCGACGGAATCGCGGATCACGTCCAGCACCCGGCGCTGCCGCGGCGTCAGACCGGTGGCGTCGGCGGGCCGTCAGGCAGCTCGGAGACGGTCTTGGCGGCGGCCTTGTGGTGGCCCCCGCGGCGGCGCGATCGTCCTTGCTGGAACCGCTCGGCGTCCTGGCCATCGGCTGACTTCTCCTCGGGTCGGGCCGGCAGTTCCATCCCCGGCCATGCTTTCAACGACTGAGAAGACCGTAGACCGAATCCTGAGATTCTTCAAACATCTGTTCGAAGGCGTGTCGGTTCGCACGTTTGTTCGTGTGTCAGGTTATAGAGCCCGGCGGGGTGCCGGGCGGCGGGAATTTCGGCGGCGTGTCGTGGTTGGAAATGGTTGCATCCCGGCCGGGGTTCGGTTAATCATTCGTACAGGCGTTCGATCGAACAGGTGTTCGGGTCGGGTCGCCGGACGGGTCCGCCGAACAGGTTCGACGAAAACTGTCGGAGGCGCCCGGTAGACAGAGATCGACACCGCAGGACGAGGTCTGAACGAGGTCTGGAGGATCCGATGAGCACAGCGGCCCTGGCAGCAGGCGCGACCACTCAGGTGACGGCTGTGCCGCGAGGTGGACGGTCACCCGGACGAGCGAAACGCCGCCGCATCGCCGGGACGTCGACCGAGCGCCTCCCGGTCCGGGCCTGTTCCGGTGACGACCTCGGCCGCCACCTCGCGCGTGCGTCCACCCGCGCCGACGGCCCGGCGGGCAGGAGATCGAGCCGTCCGCGCTCCGCCTCACCCGTCGCGGCCGGATGCTGCTGACCACCGTGTCGGTGCTGGTCTTCGGCGCGGCGATCGCGGTCCTCGGCCTCCGGGTCGCCGGCGTGCTCGACCCGGCGCCGCAGTTCACCCACACCATCTCGGTCGAGGTCGGCGCCGGCCAGTCCCTCTGGTCGATCGCCCAGGAGACCAACCCCGGCGTGAACGCTGCCTCGGTCGTCGAACAGATCGCCGACCTCAACAACCTCCGCACCCCCGCCGACATCACCCCCGGCCAAACCCTCCAGATCCCCGTCCGCTGACCTGCTGGTCTCAGCCGGCCAGTTGCCCCGGCGGTCACGGTCGGGCATGGACCGCGCACCTCATCCGTTCTAGTTGTTCAGCAAAGTCGAGACGTCGACCGCCTGCCCGGTCTCGAAGGACCTGTTGGCAGCGAGGCCTACCAAGAGCGAGCGAGCACCGTCGTTCTGATCAGCACTGCGTCCGAGTGGATCTTCCTCGGGCGATCCGAAGAGAGACTCCAGCAGTCGCGCATCTCCGCCGCCATGTCCCTGGCCGAGCTCATGGTGCAGCAGAGTCCGCGGCGGCTCCCACAAAGGATGCAGCGTCAATAGCGCCTCGGTCTCACCCGGAGCCGCGTCCCCATGCTGTACGGCGGTCGCATGCCGGACCTCTTCAGGTCGGGTAGCGAATGTGTTCTCCCTGACCAGTAACTCCAGCCGTCCTGCGCTCCCGTTGAAGCCGATCCGGTAGCCCTCCCACGGCGAGTACGCCGTCAGGTGATAGCTCAGCGACGCCCCCGACGCATAGCGAACGAGCACCGCCATGTCGTCCTCGATCGTGATCCCCGTCGCCGAACACGTTCTGATCGCGGTGATACCCGTCCTCGTGCTCGGCCTCGAGATAAAGCTCCCGCAGTACGTCGTTCGCCGCGAGCTTGATCGCAAAAGGATCGTCCGCAGCCGCCGCCGACCCGTCAGCCCGCTCGTAGTCGCGAGCCAGCCCACGCCGCTGCCCGTTCTCCGAGCCGTAGAAGAACAGTTTGCCGTCGGCAAAGACCTTCACCGGCTCGGAATCGATCCACCAGTTCACCAGATCGAAGTGATGCGTCGCCTTGTGCACCATCAACCCGCCCGCATTGGCCTTCTCGCGATGCCAGCGACGGAAGTAGTCGGCGCCGTGCCGAACATCCAGCAGCCATTCGAAGTGCACCGACCCGATTTCCCCGATCACCCCCGACTGCAGGACTTCGCGGACCTTCTCGTGCACCGGGTTGTAGCGATAGTTGAACGCCACCCGCACCGATCCGGAGGCATTTTCGGCCGCATCCAGAATGCGCCGGCAACGCGCCGGATCCATCGTCATCGGCTTCTCCGTGACGACGTCCAGCCCCGCCTCGAGCGCGCTCACGATGTAGTCGTCGTGGGTCCGGTCCATCGACGTCACCACGACGACCTCGACGCGCTGCTCTTTCAGCATCCGATCGAAATCACCGGCCCGGTACTGCGGAACCTCCGGATGCCCGAATTTCGCGGCCAGCCGGCGATTGTGGACGCCCATCCGGGTCGCATTCACATCGCAGAATCCGACCAGTTCCGCGCGATCGGAGTACGGGCCGGCCAACGCGTCGACAAAGGTCTGCGCCCGGGCCCCCAATCCGACCACGGCATAACGGCGGCGGGCTTCGGTCGCAGTAGGCACAAGCGCTCCCTCGACAGACGGTAAACGCTTACCACCCAATCACGCACAAGTTCGTCAGGACAAGACTCGCTGTCCGGTTCTGGCCAGGTTCAGCTGACGGTGCGGAGCCAGAGGTCGGCGTAGCGGCGGGCGTCGACGGCGGTCGCGACCTGCACCACGGTCGGCGCCGCGCCGTACGGGTCGCTGCTGAGGTCCTGCGACCAGTCGCGCGTGTCCACGATCGTCCGTCCGCGCGACCAGCTCCCGGACAGCTCGATCCGCAGCGGGAACGGTTGCGTGGTCAGCCCGTCCGGCTCCACCGCGGCACACACGGCGCCACCGTCGCCGATGCTCGCCCCGGCGGCCCCGTAGAGCTCACTCCGCTTCTCGATCAACGCCCGGGCCAGATCGGCTGATGTAGACCCCTTGAGCTCACGCGCCTCATCGAGCGTGATCTTGACGTCGTAGAACACATCGAGCCCGTACATCGTGATCGGTACGCCAAGTTCGCCGGCTGCGGCCAGCACGACCGCGGCCGCCTCCGGATCGGTCCAGATGTTGAACTCCGCCGACGCCGTCGCGTTGCCGATCCCGGCGGCGCCACCCATGAAGATGATCTCGGCCAGGCCCGCGGCCGCTTCCGGATAGGTCCGCAGCAGCAGCGCGATGTTGGTCATCGGAGCCAGCGGGATGAGTGTCACCCGCTCGCCGGTCCTCGCGGCATCGAGGAGCACGTCCCGGAGCAGCTCCACGGCGTGCCGAGAATCCGTAGTACGGGTTGATCGGGGCCAGTCGAGATCGCCGAGTCCATCGGCGCCGTGAACGTGGGGGCCGCCCGGACCGGCTGCAGGAGCGGCGTGGCAGCACCACGAGCCACCGGTACGTCGGTGCGCCCGGCCGCCTCGAGGACAGTCAGCGTGTTGACGACGACCTGGTCGAGACCGACGTTGCCGCCGACGCAGGTCACCGCCAGCAGGTCGAGGTCCGGATGGCGGGCGGCGAGCAGCAGCGCACAGGCGTCGTCGAGGCCCGTGTCGACGTCGAGGATGACCGGTTTCATACCCACATCCTCGCCCATCCGCAGGCCCTCCGGCGGCGCGTAGTTTGCTCCTCCGGACGGGCTTCGCGACGGCGCCACGCGGGAGTACACGGAGCTCGGGTTGTTGTTGGAACAAGGAGACGCGCGCGGGATTCGGGCGTTCTTGCAAACTGTCGGAGGCCGGACGTAGCATCCCTAGATGTAGTAGTTACACGCCTGTAGTTCTCCACAGGTAGTGGTTGGTTACTCACAGGTCATACACAAGTTGTCCCCAGCTCGATCCACAGATCCACCCCGGAAAGCGCGGGTGGAGCACTCGGGAGGAGTGATCCGACATGCACTGTCCGTACTGCCGGCACGTGGACTCCCGGGTCGTCGACAGCCGGGTCGCCGAGGACGGCGGAGCGATCCGCCGCCGGCGGCAGTGCCCGGTCTGCGAGAAGCGGTTCACGACCGTCGAGCAGATGCAGCTGACGGTCGTGAAGCGGTCCGGCGCGACCGAGCCGTTCAGCCGCGAGAAGGTGATCAGAGGCGTCGGCAAGGCCTGCAAGGGCCGGCCCGGTGGACGTGGACGCGCTGGCCCGGCTGGGCCAGACGGTCGAGGACACGCTCAAGGGCAGCGGCTCGCCGGAGGTTCCCGCGCACGAGGTCGGCCTGGCCATCCTCGGACCGCTGCGGGAGCTCGACGAGGTGGCCTACCTGCGGTTCGCCTCCGTCTACCGGCAGTTCGAGTCGGCCGACGACTTCGAGACCGAGATCGCGCTGCTGCGCGCCGAGAAGGAGCCCGAAGGCACCGAACCGGCCCCGCAGGGCACCACAGACATAAATCGGGGATTCGCAGTATCAGCACCACGCAGTACGGGCCGGTGAACGGCGCGCGCAGTACGCAGTACAGGCGTTACGTGCAGGACTCAACGGGGCGGTCCCGACAGACCGCAGACACAGGGCGAGGAGCAACCATGACAGAGACGGTGACCGGCCATTCGGGGTCGACCAAGAGGTCGACGGCCGGGTTCCGCAGGGGCAAGAACGCCCCGGCAGGACTCACCATCGAGCGCATCTTCACGACCGAGGGCGTCCACCCGTACGACGAGGTGACGTGGGAGCGCCGCGACGTCGTACAGCAGAACTGGAAGACCGGCGAGACCGTCTTCGAGCAGCGCGGGGTCGAGTACCCCGACTACTGGAGCGTGAACGCCTCCACGATCGTCACCACCAAGTACTTCCGCGGCGCGGTCGGCCACGACAACCGGGAGTGGAGCCTCAAGCAGCTGCTCGACCGCGTGGTCAAGACCTACCGCAAGGCCGGCGAGGACCACGGGTACTTCGCCACCGACGCGGACGCCGAGGTGTTCGAGCACGAGCTGACCTGGATGCTGCTGCACCAGTACTTCAGCTTCAACTCGCCGGTCTGGTTCAACGTCGGTACGTCGTCCCCGCAGCAGGTGTCGGCCTGCTTCATCCTCGCCGTCGACGACTCGATGGACTCGATCCTGAACTGGTACAAGGAGGAGGGCCTGATCTTCAAGGGCGGCTCCGGTGCCGGTCTGAACCTGTCCCGCATCCGCTCCTCCAAGGAGCTGCTGCAGTCCTCCGGCGGCACCGCTTCGGGCCCGGTCAGCTTCATGCGCGGCGCGGACGCGTCGGCCGGCACGATCAAGTCCGGTGGCGCCACCCGGCGCGCGGCCAAGATGGTCGTGCTGGACGTCGACCACCCGGACATCGAGGAGTTCGTCGAGACCAAGATGCGCGAGGAGGACAAGATCCGCGTCCTCCGCGACGCCGGGTACGACATGGACCTCGGCGGCCGCGACATCACCTCGGTGCAGTACCAGAACGCGAACAACTCGGTCCGGGTGACCGACGAGTTCATGCGCGCGGTCGAGGAGAAGGGCGACTTCGGGCTGCGCGCCCGGATCGACAACTCGATCATCGAGACCGTCGACGCCCGCGAGCTGTTCGACAAGATCAGCCACGCCGCGTGGGCCTGCGCCGACCCGGGCCTGCAGTACGACGACACCATCAACGACTGGCACACGACGCCGGAGACGGGCCGGATCACCGCGTCCAACCCGTGCTCGGAGTACATGCACCTGGACAACTCGTCCTGCAACCTGGCCTCGCTGAACCTGATGAAGTTCCTGAAGGACGACGACACCTTCGACTCGGTGAAGTTCGTCAAGGCCGTCGAGCTGATCATCACCGCGATGGACATCTCGATCTGCTTCGCGGACTTCCCGACCGAGGCGATCGGCGACACCACCCGCGCCTACCGGCAGCTCGGCATCGGCTACGCCAACCTCGGCGCGCTGCTGATGGCGACCGGCCACGCCTACGACTCCGACGGTGGTCGCGCACTGGCGGGCGCTATCACCTCGCTGATGACCGGTACGTCGTACAAGCGCTCGGCGGAGCTCGCCGGCGTCGTCGGCCCGTACGACGGCTTCGAGCGGAACAAGGAAGCGCACGCCCGGGTGATGCGCAAGCACGCCGCGGCCAACGACGCGATCCGCACCCTCGACGAGATCGACAAGGACGTCCACAAGCACGCCACGGCGGCCTGGGACGGCGTCCTGAAGATCGGCGCGAAGAACGGCTGGCGGAACGCGCAGGCCTCGGTGCTGGCCCCGACCGGCACGATCGGCTTCATGATGGACTGCGACACGACCGGGATCGAGCCGGACTTCTCGCTGGTCAAGTTCAAGAAGCTGGTCGGCGGCGGCTCGATGCAGATCGTCAACCAGACCGTCCCGCGGGCGCTGCGCAAGCACGGTTACACCGAGGAGACGATCGAGGCGATCGTCGAGTACATCTCCGAGCACGGTCACGTCGTCGACGCTCCGGGTCTGAAGACCGAGCACTACGAGATCTTCGACACCGCGATGGGTGAGCGGTCGATCAAGCCGATGGGCCACGTCCGGATGATGGCGGCCGCGCAGCCGTTCCTGTCCGGCGCCATCTCGAAGACGGTCAACCTGCCGGAGACGGCGACCGTCGAGGAGATCGCGGACGTCTACTTCCAGGGCTGGAAGCTCGGCCTGAAGGCGCTCGCCGTCTACCGCGACAACTGCAAGGTCGGCCAGCCGCTGTCGGACTCCAAGTCCGCCAAGGCCGCTGCCTCTGCTTCGGAGGCTGCCGAGCCGGTGATCGAGAAGATCATCGAGTACCGGCCGACCCGCAAGCGGCTGCCGAAGTCGCGTCCGTCGCGCACCACGTCGTTCAGCGTCGGTGGCGCCGAGGGCTACATGACCGCCGGGTCCTACCCGGACGACGGTCTGGGCGAGGTCTTCCTGAAGATGGGCAAGCAGGGTTCGACCCTGGCCGGTGTGATGGACGCCTTCTCGATCGCGATCTCGATCGCCCTGCAGCACGGCGTACCGCTGGAGACCTACGTCCAGAAGTTCACCAACCTGAAGTTCGAGCCGGCCGGTCTGACCGACGACCCGGACGTCCGGATGGCGCAGTCGATCATGGACTACATCTTCCGCCGCCTGGCGCTGGACCACCTGTCCTTCGACGAGCGCTCGGCCCTCGGCATCTACTCGGCCGACGAGCGCTCCCGCCAGCTCGACACCGGTTCGTACGAAGCACCGGTGGAGGTCTCCGAGGCGGAGTCCCTCAAGGCCGTCGAGCCGGTCCCGAGCCGGCCACCGAGCCTGCGGTGGAAGAGGCCGGCGCCAAGCTCCTCGACACCTCCGAGGTCCGCACCACGGCAGAGATGTTCGAACTCATCACCGGCACCTCGGTGGACGCACCCCTCTGCTTCACCTGCGGCACCAAGATGCGCCCGTCCGGTTCCTGCTACGTCTGCGAAGGCTGCGGCAGCACCTCCGGCTGCAGCTAACCCCTAATTGATAGCGCCACGGCCCCCGGGAACTTCCCACATCCCCCGGGGGCCGCAGCGCGTCTACGGCGATCAGATCAGGAGACGAGATCACCGCGAGGTAGACGCGAGCGGGCGCTTCGGTGCGTCCCCGGGCTAGTGGCCGAAGCGGTCTGAGTCGGCGGGGGAGGAGCCTGTTCCGTTCAGTGCGGACAGGGTGGTCATCTCGTCGGCGGTGAGTTCGAAGTCGAACACCGCGAGGTTCTGGGCCAGGCGAGTGGGGTTGGCGGACTTGGGGATCGGTACTGCGTCCAGCTGGATCTCCCAGCGGAGGACTACCTGGGCCGGCGTCTTGTCGTGCGCACGAGCGATCTCGGTGACGGCCTGCTGCTCCAGGAGACCTCTGCCGTTGCCGAGCGGGCTCCAGGCCTCGGTGACGATGCCGTGCTTGGCGTGGAAGTCGCGGTTCTCCTGTTTGGTCCACAGGGGGCTTAGCTGGATCTGGTTGACCTCCGGTGCGATCCCGGTCTCGTCGATCAGGCGCTGCAGATGAGTCGGCTTGAAGTTCGACGTACCGATCGCTTTCACGAGACCGGCTTCGCGGAGCGCGATCAGCCCGCGCCAGGCGTCGACGTATTGGTCCTGGTCCGGGTTCGGCCAGTGGATCAGGAGCAGGTCGAGGTACTCCAGCCCCAGCCGCTCAGAACTCGCCTCGAACGCAGTCCGGGCGCCCTCCACGCTGTGCCAGCGCTTGTTGAACTTGGATGTGACGAACACCTCGTCACGCGATATCCCCTGCAAGGCCCGCCCGACACCGACCTCGTTGCGGTAGTTCTCGGCGGTGTCGATCAGCCGATATCCAGCCTCCAGAGCCTGTACTACGGCATGCTCGGCGTCCGCGTCGTTCATCGGTGAGGTGCCGAGACCGAGCCGCGGCATGGCCGTTCCGTTGCTCAGCGTGACCGTCGGAGCGAGGGTGTTTTCCATGCCTGCAACGGTATGTGGACCTCGGGCGGAAACTGTCGCCGGGCTGGGTCATGATGGGTTCCGGGACCCCTCGGAGGCGGGGGCCGGCAGGTGAAGGGGTGGCCGATGAAAAACCGTCTGATCACACTGGTGGACTTGGGTCTGGACAGCTCGTTCGACGCCTCGATGACGTTCGTCCAGGGCATCACCAGCAACATCAACGCCGGCTGGAACCGCCCGGTGATCGACGTCAACTTCGTCCGCACCCGTGATCATGAGACGGCGTTCTCAGCCCTGACCACCCCGTCGTCGGTGCTGCACGTGATGGCACACGGTGACCACAGCGAAGAGCCGTCGTTCCTCAGCACCGACGGCGAGACGCAGGTTTCGCTGACCGCCCTCGCCGACTGGTTCCTGGACCGCCAATGGGGGATCTCCAGCGGCGTCGTCATCGCCGACGGCTGCAAAACCGGCATTGGCCGCTGGCAACGCGCCATCCGCGACTGCCTGCAGGACGAGATCACCTACATCGGCACCAGCACAGTGATCGGCTGGTACGAGGCCACCGTCTTCTGCTCAGCCTTCTACGGCGCCCTCATCCGCAACCGAGGCCTAGGCAAAAGCCCCGCCGAACAAGGCTGGGACGCCGCCCAACGCGCCATCCGCGCCTACGAAACCCTCACCGACGCCCGCTGCCCCTACAAACCAGTAACCCTCACCCCCAGCCGAAGAGCCCTCCGCTCCCTAGCTGGCTGACGCTGTCCCACGCGACGCTCTCGGTCCACCGCCGACGCAGGCCGGCTGACCGCTTTCCCGCGCGACACGACGCCCTCGGGCGCCGCTCTCCGTCTGCCCAGGCGCGGCGCTCTCCGGCTGCCTCGATGTGAGAAGTGGAGGTAGGACCGGCGTCGTGCAGGGGTGGCGCCGGTCCTACCTGATCAGGTGTCTAGCCAGTGGATGGTGGTGGCGCCGTTGTGGCCGTGGATGGCGCGGACGGCTTCGATGCCGTCTTGCCAGACGGTGGTGGTGGGGTAGCGGCCGATCCAGTGCAGGGTGACCGTGCCGTCGGACCACTCGACGCCCTCGGCGACCACGCCGGTGCCGCTCACGCCGGACACGTCGGTGTGCCGGACCAGTTCGAAGCGCCGCGGCCGGGCCGCGGTCGCCACCTTCAGATGACGTCGCTGCAGGAGCGCCGTCTGTCTACCGCCGGTGTTGTCCATGCCGGTCAGTCAACGCCCGTCCGGCTGCCCGGACCATGAACTCAGGCGGTATCCACAGGGCACTGATTGGGACCCCAAACGGTCACTCGATCCACGTAATCTGATTGCAAGGAGTGATCAAGATCGCGAGGAGCGAGCCGATGACAGTCATCGACCAGTGGACCGGCCGACATGCGAACGCGCTGCGCGCAGCCATGCGGATGACCAACGAAGCGTTCGCCGAGCGCCTCGGCGTCGCCTCGCGCACGATCGCGAAATGGCGGGAGCGCCAGGAGATGGTGCCGAGTCCACAGCTTCAGGAGGCGCTCGACACCATGCTCCAGCAGGCCAACGACGAGACCCGGGCCCGTTTCGCCGCCAATCTCGGCGTCGAGGACAGACCGGTCCTCGACGCGGTCCTGCTCAGCCAGCTCAACACCGCCGTCGGCGACCTCAGCCGAGTGCTTGCCCGGATCACCGCCGGACCGGCCATCCCCGACCACCCACCACTCGACGAAATCGCCGGCTAGGCGGGCGTCGTACGAAGGGAGTGAAAAGCTTGGGTTCATGAGGCGGCGATTCGTGGAGTCGACGAGTGTGCGATCGGTTGGGTACAGCACGTCCAGCCGGACGCTCGAGATCGAGTACGTCAACGGCAGCGTCTATCAGTACTTCGACGTGCCGCAGCCGACGTACGCCGGTCTGCTCGCCGCACCGAGCATCGGCAACTTCGTCAACACCCAGATCAAGCCGTACTACGAGGTCGCGGACGTCTGACATCCGGATGCACCGTTTCGCTGCGTCAGCGGCGGGCACCTGTTCGTGGTCACACGGGGGTGGCTTGTATCCAGGAGGTGGACATGGCCACTCGTAGAGCGTCTACGACAGGTTCTCGCGTCATCACGGTTCTTGTTCTTGTGTGGTTGCTGATCGGACTCGCCGCTGCCGTCCAGCGGAACTACTTCGCCGGATCGGATGCGACCTGCGCGAAGGTGGGAACGACTCTGGTCACCATCGTCGCCGGGCCGCTGAACTACATCGGCGCCAACCCGAAGATCGACTGCTCAGCACCGCAACCGTCCAAGTAGCCCGTACTACGGTCGCGGCGATCCTCCGATCTCCGCGACCGTAGTGAGGCGAACCTTCCCGTGGCTACGCTCCGAGGATCCGACTCGGGAGGGGACAGCGTGAGCGACGCAGTACGGGACGAGATCGAAGCCGACCTGGCGGAGTACCAGGTGCCGGGGATCAGCTGGGCGGTGCTCGACGGCGGCGAGATCGTCGATCGGGGATCCGCAGGCGTACTGGAAGTGGACCGTGCCGACCCGGTGACGGACCGGACCTTGTTCCAGGCCTGCTCGATCAGCAAACCGGTCGCCGTACTCGCGGCGCTACGCCTGGTCGACCGGGGCCTCCTCGAGCTCGACGAGGACGTCAACCGCCGGCTCAAGTCATGGCAGATCCCGCGGACAGGCTTCTGGCAACCGGTCGTCACCTTGCGGCAACTGGTCAGCCACAGCGCCGGTCTCACCGTGTCAGGGTTCCCGGGGTATTGCTCCGGCGAAGACCTGCCGACGGCGGTGCAGACCCTCAATGGCATAGCGCCGGCCAACAACTTCGGCGTACGGGTCGACACTGTGCCCGGGACTCAATTCCGGTACTCCGGTGGCGGCACCGTCGTCGTACAGCAACTCCTGGAAGACGTCACCGGTACGTCGTTCCGCGATCTCATGCGGGAGCTCGTGCTGGATCCACTCGGCATGTCCGACAGCGACTACGCCCAGCCGCTCCCAGAGGACCGGCATGGCGAAGCAGCCGTCGCACACGACGAACTCGGCCGTCCTTGGGAGGGTCGCTGGCATAGCTACCCCGAGCTAGCCGCCGCAGGACTCTGGACAACCCCCAGTGACCTCCTCACCTTCGCCCAGGCCGTCAAGAACTCGTACGACGGGGTCGGCGGCGCATTGATCTCGCCGACGCTGGCACGCGAGGCGCTCACTCCGCAGGTGCCGTCGACGAGTCGGATCGGTGGGCTCGACGCGCTCGGTCTCGGACTGTTCCTCGGCCAGGAAGGGCGCATCTTCGGGCACAGCGGATCGAACGCGGGATTCCGGTGCCATCTGCTGGCGTATCGGGACTCCGGGCAGGGCGCAGCCGTGATGACGAACGGTGACAACGGGTTCTGGGTGGTGCAGAACGCTCTCGCCAGGATCGCCGACGCCTATGGCTGGGAGGACTATCCCGCGGAGGTCAGCGAGCGAGTGGTGCTCGACGACGAGGCAATGGCCGGCAGGGTAGGGACGTACCGCTTGCGGGACAAGCTGAAGATCGCGGTGGAGCGGGCGGCAGGCGGGAAGATCCTCGTGACATTCGACGGGCAGTCGGCGATGCCGTTCCAGGCGGTCTCACCAGACCGGTTCGGTGCCTGGATGGCGGACACCGAGCTGCGGTTCGAGGACGGGGGAGTGGTGTTCGTCCAGAACGGCGAAGAGATCAGCTGCGCCCGGGAATAGGTGGCGAGGGGGCTCGGTTATGTGAGGTGTCGTCCAGTACATGACCCCCGGGCCTCACACTCAGCCGCTACGAGCGGCCACTCGCCGAGAGGCGTCTGCTGGACGATGCGGTACTCGATCGGAGGGGAGCCTTGCTCCCCTCCGATCTGCCTGTTCGGGAGGTTGGTGAAGGCGCTTTGCAAGGGTTCGGCCAAGGTGCCGACCTCGATTTGCATCTTCACCGCGAATGTCAGTAATGTTCTTCTTGTTGGAGCGAGTGCGGGACGCGGAAGCGGCCGGTCGCTCCGGACTCCCTGAAGGTTCTAGTAGCCGAGACGCGCCTCTGGCGGGTTTGGGTCACTGCCTCACGGGTGGCTGGGCCGGAAAACAGCGGATTTGACTGGCTGGGACCGAAACAGTAATGTTTGGCGGGTTGCCCCGGAGCTAAACACGAGAGTGTGGAGCGCGGTGTGCGTCCGATTCTTGAGAACTCAACAGCGTGCCGAAAGTCAATGCCGAAATTTAGCATTAACCCGTTTCACGGCATTGGATGATTCATCCACCCCTGGGCCTTCATGGTTTTTGGGTGTTGGGTTGTCTGTTGTTCGTGTTCGGATTCCTTTGATGTAATTGAATGATTCAAGTCAGTTTGATTGTTTCTGAGATATCAAAGGATCACTCAAAGTAGTCTATCTACTCGCGGTCTTTGGCTGTGGGTTGGTATATAGATTTCAACGGAGAGTTTGATCCTGGCTCAGGACGAACGCTGGCGGCGTGCTTAACACATGCAAGTCGAGCGGTAAGGCCTCTTCGGGGGTACACGAGCGGCGAACGGGTGAGTAACACGTGAGCAACCTACCCTTCACTTCGGGATAAGCCTCGGAAACGGGGTCTAATACCGGATATCACTCCTTACTTCATGGTTTGGGGTTGAAAGTTCTGGCGGTGGGGGATGGGCTCGCGGCCTATCAGCTTGTTGGTGGGGTAATGGCCTACCAAGGCGTCGACGGGTAGCCGGCCTGAGAGGGCGACCGGCCACACTGGGACTGAGACACGGCCCAGACTCCTACGGGAGGCAGCAGTGGGGAATATTGCGCAATGGACGGAAGTCTGACGCAGCAACGCCGCGTGAGGGATGACGGCCTTCGGGTTGTAAACCTCTTTCAGCAGGGACGAAGCGAGAGTGACGGTACCTGCAGAAGAAGGACCGGCCAACTACGTGCCAGCAGCCGCGGTAATACGTAGGGTCCGAGCGTTGTCCGGAATTATTGGGCGTAAAGGGCTCGTAGGCGGTTCGTCGCGTCGGGAGTGAAAACTCGGAGCTCAACTCCGAGCCTGCTTCCGATACGGGCAGACTAGAGGTAGGCAGGGGAGAGCGGAACTCCTGGTGTAGCGGTGGAATGCGCAGATATCAGGAAGAACACCGGTGGCGAAGGCGGCTCTCTGGGCCTTACCTGACGCTGAGGAGCGAAAGCGTGGGTAGCGAACAGGATTAGATACCCTGGTAGTCCACGCCGTAAACGTTGGGCGCTAGGTGTGGGGGACATTCCACGTCCTCCGTGCCGCAGCTAACGCATTAAGCGCCCCGCCTGGGGAGTACGGCCGCAAGGCTAAAACTCAAAGGAATTGACGGGGGCCCGCACAAGCGGCGGAGCATGCGGATTAATTCGATGCAACGCGAAGAACCTTACCTGGGTTTGACATATAGGGAAATCCTCCAGAGATGGGGGGTCCGTAAGGGTCCTATACAGGTGGTGCATGGCTGTCGTCAGCTCGTGTCGTGAGATGTTGGGTTAAGTCCCGCAACGAGCGCAACCCTCGTCCTATGTTGCCAGCACGTTATGGTGGGGACTCATAGGAGACTGCCGGGGTCAACTCGGAGGAAGGTGGGGATGACGTCAAGTCATCATGCCCCTTATGTCCAGGGCTTCACGCATGCTACAATGGCCGGTACAAAGGGCTGCGAAACTGTAAGGTGGAGCGAATCCCAAAAAGCCGGTCTCAGTTCGGATTGGGGTCTGCAACTCGACCCCATGAAGTCGGAGTCGCTAGTAATCGCAGATCAGCAACGCTGCGGTGAATACGTTCCCGGGCCTTGTACACACCGCCCGTCACGTCATGAAAGTCGGCAACACCCGAAGCCGGTGGCCTAACCCTTGTGGAGGGAGCCGTCGAAGGTGGGGCTGGCGATTAGGACGAAGTCGTAACAAGGTAGCCGTACCGGAAGGTGCGGCTGGATCACCTCCTTTCTAAGGAGCATTGACACCAGACGCTCGTAAGAGGCTGGTGTCTACTCGTCGTATCTTGAGCGAATGTCTCAAGGCGACGGTGCTTCGGAATGTGGAACATTGACCATTAGACTGAGCAAGCAGAACCGAGCAGGTTAGTACTGCGAACATCCACTTGTGGGTGTGAGCGTGGAACGCCGAGCGGAGTCGAGTGGATCGCCGAGGCGCGCTGTTGGGTCCTGAGGAATCGGGCCGGATCTCTTCGGAGAGATGGACTGGTTTTTCTGGGTCACTACTACATCAACTGCTGGATCTTTGCGGATCTCAGGGTTGGTGTAGGTGTGTGGCTGGGGCCGGCTTCCACCAAACTGCTGGTGAGGCTTCTTCTTCTGGGTGTGTTTTCCCTGGGGGTGGGGGTTTCCGAGGTAAGTGGTGATTTGGGTCGGTGTTCCTGCCCGTATTTTGAGAACTGTATAGTGGACGCGAGCATCTTTGTAGTTTTTGTTGTGTGACAAGCTACTAAGGGCAATCGGTGGATGTCTTGGCACCAAGAGCCGATGAAGGACGTTGGAGCCTGCGATAAGCCCCGGGGAGTTGGCAACCAAGCTGTGATCCGGGGGTGTCCGAATGGGGAAACCCAGCTGGCATTCTAAAGCCAGTTACCAGTGCCTGAACACATAGGGTTCTGGAGGGAACGCGGGGAAGTGAAACATCTCAGTACCCGCAGGAAGAGAAAACAATAGTGATTCCGTGAGTAGTGGCGAGCGAAAGCGGATGAGGCTAAACCATGTGCGTGTGATAGCCGGCGTGCGTTGCGTATGTGGGGTTGTGGGAGCATTCAGATCCTAATGCCGTGGGGTCAGGGAGTTATAAATCATTGTTGAAGTCGAACCGGCTGGAATGTCGGACCG
The DNA here is from genome assembly GCA_963740725.1 of uncultured Actinomycetota bacterium. Lineage (GTDB taxonomy): Bacteria > Actinomycetota > Actinomycetes > Propionibacteriales > Kribbellaceae > Kribbella. The sequence continues at coordinate 75,569 of CAVUFT010000001.1, read as the reverse complement.
TAGTGGGTAATAGTCCCGTAGATGTAAGACAGTGACTTCCGAGTGTTTTCCCAAGTAGCACGGAACTCTTGAAATTCCGTGTGAATCTGGCGGGACCACCCGCTAAGCCTAAATACTTCTTGGTGACCGATAGCGGACTAGTACCGTGAGGGAAAGATGAAAAGTACCCCGGGAGGGGAGTGAAATAGTACCTGAAACCGGTTGCCTACAATCCGTCGGAGCGCTCACCTTGTGTGGGTGTGACGGCGTGCCTTTTGAAGAATGAGCCTGCGAGTTAGTGGTGTGTGGCGAGGTTAACCCGTGTGGGGTAGCCGTAGCGAAAGCGAGTCTGAATAGGGCGCTTTAGTCGCATGCTCTAGACCCGAAGCGGAGTGATCTATCCATGGGCAGGTTGAAGCGCGGGTAAGACCGCGTGGAGGACCGAACCCACCAGGGTTGAAAACCTGGGGGATGACCTGTGGATAGGGGTGAAAGGCCAATCAAACTCCGTGATAGCTGGTTCTCCCCGAAATGCATATAGGTGCAGCGTCGCGTGTTTCTTACCGGAGGTAGAGCACTGGATGGTCTAGGGGGCTTACCGGCTTACCGAAATCAGCCAAACTCCGAATGCCGGTAAGTGAGAGCGCGGCAGTGAGACTGCGGGGGATAAGCTCCGTAGTCGAGAGGGAAACAGCCCAGATCACCAGCTAAGGCCCCTAAGCGATTGCTAAGTGGAAAAGGATGTGGAGTTGCCCAGACAACCAGGAGGTTGGCTTAGAAGCAGCCACCCTTGAAAGAGTGCGTAATAGCTCACTGGTCAAGTGATTCCGCGCCGACAATGTAGCGGGGCTCAAGCAATCCGCCGAAGCTGTGGCATTCACATATGTACCCGGCCGAGACTTTGGTCTTGGTCCAGGTGTGTGGATGGGTAGGGGAGCGTCGTGCAGCGTGTGAAGCAGCAGAGTGATCTAGTTGTGGATGCTGCACGAGTGAGAATGCAGGCATGAGTAGCGAATGACGGGTGAGAAACCCGTCCGCCGAATGATCAAGGGTTCCAGGGTCAAGCTAATCTGCCCTGGGTAAGTCGGGACCTAAGGCGAGGCCGACAGGCGTAGTCGATGGACAACGGGTTGATATTCCCGTACCGGCATTAACACGACCCGACCGAACCTGGTGATGCTAAGAACGAGAAGCCTGCGATGCCTTCGGGCAGGTATTGGTGGATCTTTCGACCCTAGCTGGTATTAGGTGCACTGAGGAGTGACGCAGGAGGGTAGTCCAACCGCGGCGATGGTAGGCGCAAGCTGATCCGCGGGCAAGGTGGTAGGGCGAGGCATAGGCAAATCCGTGTCTCATGATGCCTGAGAGCCGAGGCGGACCCGTTCAGGGGAAGTGGATGATCCCATGCTGCCGAGAAAAACTTCGTAGTGAGTGTTAGAGCCGCCCGTACCCCAAACCGACACAGGTGATCAGGTAGAGAATACCAAGGCGATCGAGTGAACCATGGTTAAGGAACTCGGCAAAATGCCCCCGTAACTTCGGGAGAAGGGGGGCCGGATACGTTACATGGCTTGCCCGTGGAAGCGTTGATGGCCGCAGAGACCAGGCCCAAGCGACTGTTTACTAAAAACACAGGTCCGTGCGAAGAAGTAATTCGATGTATACGGACTGACGCCTGCCCGGTGCTGGAACGTTAAGGGGACAGGTTAGCTGGTTTAGGCCGGCGAAGCTTTGAACTTAAGCGCCAGTAAACGGCGGTGGTAACTATAACCATCCTAAGGTAGCGAAATTCCTTGTCGGGTAAGTTCCGACCTGCACGAATGGCGTAACGACTTGGGCGCTGTCTCAACCATGGACTCGGCGAAATTGCATTACGAGTAAAGATGCTCGTTACGCGCAGCAGGACGGAAAGACCCCGGGACCTTTACTACAACTTGGTATTGGTGGTCGGTACAACTTGTGTAGGATAGGTGGGAGACTGTGAAACCTGGACGCCAGTTCGGGTGGAGTCATCGTTGAAATACCACTCTGGTTGTTCTGGCTGTCTAACTTCGGTCCATTATCTGGATCAGGGACAGTGCCTGGTGGGTAGTTTGACTGGGGCGGTCGCCTCCTAAAAGGTAACGGAGGCGCTCAAAGGTTCCCTCAGCCTGGTTGGCAATCAGGTGTCGAGTGTAAGTGCACAAGGGAGCTTGACTGTGAGACAGACATGTCGAGCAGGGACGAAAGTCGGAACTAGTGATCCGGCGGTGGCATGTGGGAGCACCGTCGCTCAACGGATAAAAGGTACCCCGGGGATAACAGGCTGATCTTCCCCAAGAGTCCATATCGACGGGATGGTTTGGCACCTCGATGTCGGCTCGTCGCATCCTGGGGCTGGAGTAGGTCCCAAGGGTTGGGCTGTTCGCCCATTAAAGCGGCACGCGAGCTGGGTTTAGAACGTCGTGAGACAGTTCGGTCCCTATCCGCTGCGCGCGCAGGAGACTTGAGAAGGGCTGCCCCTAGTACGAGAGGACCGGGGTGGACGAACCTCTGGTGTGCCAGTTGTTCCGCCAGGAGCACGGCTGGTTGGCTACGTTCGGGAGTGATAACCGCTGAAAGCATCTAAGCGGGAAGCACGCTTCAAGATGAGGTCTCCCACCGAGTTAATCGGGTAAGGCCCCCAGTAGACCACTGGGTTGATAGGCCAGAGGTGGAAGCACTGTAAAGTGTGGAGCTGACTGGTACTAATAGGCCGAGGGCTTGTCTCATACCAACACTGTTGGCAGCAAACATCTGCGCTTATGTATCGCGTCCACTATACGGTTCCCGAAATACGGTCAACCCCAGCCCATGTCCTCAGGTGAGGACCATGGTGACTTGTAGGTGGTTGGTTGATATTTCTATAGAGTTACGGTGACCATAGCGTCGGGGAAACACCCAGTCTCCATTCCGAACCTGGAAGTTAAGCCCTTCAGCGCCGATGGTACTGCGACCGGGAGGTCGTGGGAGAGTAGGACGTCGCCGGACATTCACACTGTTAAGGGCCACCCACACGGGTGGCCCTTAATGTGTTTCCAGACCAATTCAGACCCGGCCCTGCGCTACAGCTCTGCTGCGCACTTGTGGCTGAGGATGCAGAGCCAACGGCCTCCGGTCAGCGTGAAGGTTTCGCTGATCCATTCGTCTGCCGCGTAGGAGACACCCTCCCAGGCGCCGGTACTGCGCTTGCGCGAGGTGATGATGGCGGTCTCGCCGTGAACGATGACTCGTGGGGCGCCGACGGCCTCCATCGTGTGGTGAGCCAGCTGACCGCCGGCGATCCAGCCGATGATCCCAGCCTTGGGAGTGGGGCCAGCCGGTCCGACGTAGACCCAGTCGTCGGCCATATAGGTGCCGATGAGCTCGGCGTCGTTGCGGACGAGTGCGGCGTCCCACGCGGTTGATACGGCGAGAACGTCGGTGGCGGCGGTTATGGCCCCACCCTAGGTACGAAGTGGGGGTCAGGAGCCTTCGGGGGCGATGCCTACCAGGGCTGCGGCGGCGCAGACGTGGACCGGGGTGAGGTCTGCAGGGGCTACTGGTGCCTGGAGGAGGGTGCCGCGCTCGAACGGGGTGAGGTTGATGTCGATGCCGTGGGCGCCGGCTACCAGGCCACGGACGTACGTGAGCCAGCCCATCATCGGGATACCGCGGCGGAAGACGCCCGCGGCCGCTGCCAGTTCGGTGTCGGCGATGCTGGCCCATTCGGGTTCCCAGATCGTCACGACGGCTCGGAGGACCTGGGCGAAGCGCTCGGACTGGATCAGAGCGTCGTCGTCGCTCCAGTGCAGGGTCAGCTGATCGGCCGCGGTGGTGAGCGTGCCTCCCATGGAGAGGTCGAACAGCCACGGAAGGTCACCGGTGCTCTGGAGGTGGAGACGCGTGGTGCTGGAGCCGTTCGAGAGGACCTTGGTGGTCGCCTCGACCATCTCCTGCAGGGGAGTCGCGGCGTCGGCCTCGAGGACGTGGTACCCCCAGCGCTCGTCCTGGGTCCAGAGGTGGACGTCCGGAAAGGCCACCGCCACGGCCGTCAGAGTGCGGCCTACCCGGAGTGCCCGGTGCTCGATGGTTTCGTCACGGTGCGTCCACTGGGCGCGTAGCAGCCAAGATGCCATCTCACGCCCTCCGCTCTGTAGCCGGCTGGACCTGCCCGGCAGACGGTACGCCGACCTGGGACGGATTGGCCAGAGCTCCGCCTACGCGGCGTGAACGATCCGAGCGGAAGAGCTGACACGTCACCACCCCAGTGTGAACGACACCTAGGTCACCCTTACCCACCGGGTCCCCCTTTCCGCAACCACCCACCCAAACCCACCCGCGAGCCTCACCCGACCACCCACCAGAAAATGCTGGTGGAAACGCGAAGAACTAGTCGGTTGAGCCCTCGGAGTCATCGGTGCTCTTGCGGCGAGACTTCCGGGAGGCGCGCGGCTTGGTGGCGGGTGCGGTAGCGGCATCCGGAAGCGGGGTTGCCTGCGATGCGGCCGGAGAGGCTGCGGGGGCTGAGGCTGCGTCGGCCGAGTTCGTGCTGGAGGTGGCGTCGCCCGAGGAGGCCTGCGCCTGCGGCGCGGCCGAAACCCGCGAACCTGCGGAAGCTGGCGGTGCGGGGGTGTTGGGGGCCGCGGTTGTCACAGGGTCGGTGGGGAGTTGGTCTGGGGGGAGGTCGAGGGTGGGGGTGGGGCCTCGGTAGGAGTCGAGCCAGGTTTTGAGGAGTTCTACTCGGGCGGCGTACTCCTCGTTGCCCTTCACGACGGGGGCCTGGTTGTAGGCCATGGTGTCGGAGGAGCGGCGGAGTTTGACGTAGAGGCGGGAGGAGGCCAGGGCGTAGCGCTCCATGTCGTCCTGGAGGGCGCCGATGACCGTGATGTTGCGGTCGCGGCCGATCTGCTCGAACAGGGCGACGGCTTCGCGGCGGTGCTGGGAGCCGAGGTTGCGGCCCAGTTCGTCGAGGATCAGGAGCAGCGGACGGTCGCTACCGCCGGCGAGAGCGGCCGCGCAGACGAGCTTGACCGCCTTCTCGTCCATCTGGGCGGTGTTGCCCTTGACGTTGAACGCGGAGAACGGCCCGCCCTCGGACCGCCGCCACTTAGGCGTGACGGTCCACTTCCACGGCTTGTCGGGCTCGGCCGGCGGATCGGGCTCCGGATACTCGAGCTTCGCCCCATACCCGCCGTACTGCTGATCGAGCCGGTCGAACTCAGCCGAAACCAGCCGAAGCCGCGACTTGATCCCGTCAGCCAGCGATGCACGGTGAGCCCGAGCGGTGCTTTCCGCCTCACCCAGCCCCTCGCGAGCCCGCTCGAGAGCGGCATTCCGCTCGGCGCGCTGGCTGGCGATCTGCTGTTGCTGGAGGCTGTCGAAGGTCTCGTGCTGCGCCAGGTGACTCGCGAGCGTCCGCTGCAACGCGGGCACCAGGGCAACCCGCGCCCCGAGCGTCCCGTTGGACCAGCCGTCCGGGCCGTTCAGGATCTCCCAGAGCTCGGACGGGATCTCCTCGCGCGACCGGGCGTTCGGGAAGCAGCGGCGTACGACGTCGTCGAGCTGGGTGCAGGCCTGGTGGTTCCAGTCGGCCGTGGTCCGGCGCTGGGTGTCGTCCGGCAGCCCCACCAAGAATTCGTTGGCTTCGGCGGCCGACGCTCCCCAGGCGGTGGTCCGCGCGACCAGGTCGAGCGAGGTCTGCTCATCCAGCAGCACCAGTCGGCGTCCGGCGAGGTCGTCGAGGATCCGGTCGTGGTCCCGCCGGGTGGCCTCGAGGTTCTTCAGCCGCTCGTCCCGAACCAGTTGCTGCCCGGCAGCAGCCTCGGCCGCCTCCTTGGCAGCCTGCAGTGAAGGAGCCAGCGCATCCCGGTCGTTCTCGTGCCGATCATTTGCCTCGCGGAGCGCAAGAATCTGCTCCTGTACGTCGGCAGCGGCCCCCAGCGCGCGAGCAGCCGCAGTACGGCGCTCGGCTTGTTCTACTCGTGAACGTGCCTGCTCCAGAGCGCGAAGCTGCGACCGAACGTGCCTCGACGGCGGCCTCGAGTCGACGGCGAGCCGCCTCGATCCGGGCGGTCCGGCCGGTGATCGCCTCGTCGAACTGTCCGACGGCGACGACACCAGCAGCCTCGTCGATGACCTCCTTCGCGGCCCGGGAAGCCAGCGCCACGAAGAACGCGTCCAGCTTGAACCGCTTGTCCGCCGAGGCCGGCCCGCCCTTGAAAGCAGTACCGGGGCGATTCGCCAGCACCAGCAGGAAGCCCGCATAGCCGGCGTCCGACAAGGCAGAGGCAGCGAGCGCAGCATCCTCAGCGTCGACGACCACCGCTTCCCGGTACGGCGCCAGTCGCGGCTCCCACTCGGTACGGTCGTTCTCACCCAGTTCGGTGATGTCAGTCAGGGCGCCACAAGCGATCCCCGCGTTCTCCAGCACCTGCTGCTGAGGCGCGGACACGGTCTGACCGCTCTCCGCCTCACGCAACAACGCAGTGGCCTGGTCGACATAGGTACGTGCCGCGTGATCGCGTCCGATGTGCTCTTCGAGCGCCTCGCGCGCCTCGTCCTGTTCCGCGGCGGCAGCATCCAGATCCCGGCCGTCAGCGGATCGGCCGGCCTCGACCAGTCGGCGGTGCTCCTGGCCGAGCCGTTCCAGCTGCTCACGGACCGAACGCTGGGCAAGGTCCAGTTCGCGATCTCGCGCATCGAGCTGGTCGCGTTCCTGCCGGGTCAGCTGAGCATCCCGGAGCAGAGTCTCTTCGTTGCCGAAGGCATCTATCTCCGTGTCGACTGTTTCCCGCCGGGCCTCCTGCTCGGCGACCCGCTGGTCCAGCTCGGTCAGCTCGTGCAGGATCTCGCTGTTGCGGGCATCGCCGTCGACGAGGTGGCGAGCGCATCGCGCCTTCCAGGACTCGCGTGCATCGGCGAGAGCGGAACGAGCCGCAGCGCGTTGCAGGATGCCGGCCTCGACCGTGGCCATCTCCTGCTCCCAGCGCTGCAGGTCGGCCGTCGCCTGCTTGGTCGCCTCGCGCTGGGTGTGTTCCGCGGACCGGTGTGCCTGCTCCTGCTCGAGCTCGTGATCGAGGCCGGTCAGGGTGGCGATCGCGTTGAAGATCCGGGCCGGGCCGAGTTCGTTCAGCGGCTCGGCGAGCAGGTTCGCGGTCGGTGACGAACGGACCGAGGTCGACAGGAACGACACGCAGCGCACCTGGCCGCCGTACAGGACGGAGGAGAGCTTGTTCGCGTGGAAGTCGGTGCGGCCGTTGGAGTGCGGGAGGGCTGCCCACAAGGCGTCTGCTCCGGCGGCACGTTCGGCCTCGGTCGCGCCGAAGGGAACGTGCAGGCCGTTCTTCCAGCGGAGATCCAGGTACGACGCTTTGCGGTTGATCCGGATCCAGACGGTGATCGCGGCGGCCTCGATCTCGGCGAGATCGGTCAGCTCGGGGTCGGAGAAGACGCCGATGATGTAGCCGCGGTCGACGTTCGACCAGTTGCCTTCCTGGCCGGCTGCTTCGGCGGTGAAGAGGAGCTCGGCCGCGCCAGGAGCGCCGCTGGTGAGGCGCCATTGGTCGTCGGCGTGGAGCAGCGACAGCGCGGCGATCCAGGAGGATTTACCGGCACCGTTGGAGTCGACGGGACCTTGGCCGGCGACGGTGACGAGGCCCTGGCCGACCATCGGGATCGGGTGGGTCGACAGCCGGGACAGATCGACGACCTGGACGCCGAGCAGCACTTTCGAGCCGAGGATGTCGAACGGTCCGTCCTCAACGGGACTGCTCATGCCGCTCCTTCTTCATCGGTGATGCCTTTGCGCGCGCGGATGGCCTCCGCGATCGGGCTGGCCGGGGCGGCCGCGAGGATCAGCTGATCCTGCAACCGGCGCCGGGCCGCGGGGGTGAGTCGTTGGAGTTGCGGGCCGGGGATGTAGCTCGGGCCGCCGGAGTGGTCGCCGGAGAGCTGGATCAGGCCGGCGGCGCGGAGTCGTTGCAGCGAGAGGCGGCGCTCTTCGCTGCTGATCTTCGTCGTCCGGAGTTCGTCGACGGTGGTCGGACGGGCGGACTTCCAGCTGTCGCCGGTCAAGATGCCTTCGCTCCGCGGGATCGCCACTGAGTGGACCAACACCAGTACGAGTACGGCGCGGTCGACCACGGACAGCGGCTGCCAGCCCTGCGCAGTCAGGGTTTCCGCGATGTCGTCCGCGTAGCCGGCGGTCCAGTGGGTGCCGTCGACCTGGACGAGAACACGGCCGATCAGCTTCAGCATCTTCTGCACCTGACGGCGCAGCGTCACATCCCGAAGCCCGGCAAGCTGTACTTCGGCCACCGGGTGGGCGGCGTACTGCACAGCACTGAAAGCAGCCAGTACTTCGTCGCGCGACCGGTCGCTGAGGTCTTGCAGGAGGTTGTCGAAGAGAGCGTGCTGCTCAGTCATCTTCAACCTCCGTGGCCGCTGGCAATGGGTCGGGCTCGACCTCAGGGGCCATAGGCGACACTAAAACTGCAGCCGGCGGGTCAGGGAGGACTCGGCAGAGTTCTCGAAGCCCGGCCAGTTGAGACGGTCCCCAGGTAACAACACGCGGACCTAGGCGGACCTCGCCGGCCTTTTCGTTCCAGAGGAGCCAGTGGGTGGCGTGGAGGCGGCGGAGGCTGCCGATGATGAGGGTCAGGTCGCTTGATTGCTCGGGGCGGCCGCGCATACCGGCGTAGACGGCCTTGATCTGGGTCAGGGTGCCGACTGCGCCGGGCCAGGCTGGGCCGTCTCGGTCGGGCCAGCAGCAGGTGACGCAGATGGCGAGCACGCGGGCGGTTTCGTTCGGCTGCTCGACGGCGACCGGGGGAGTGCCCAGCTCTTCCAGAACGGAATGGCCTGCGCCGTCCGGGAGCGTCGGCAGCATCCATACGGAAGAGCCGTCGGGCTCAGCCGCTCGGGTCAGTCCAGCGACGGCTGGCGTATCCGGCGACACCTGTAAAGTCCCGCCCGACTGCACCTTCGCCCACCACAGAGCGTTGTAGAGACGCCCCTCGACCACACTTTCGGCAGTCATCGCGTCACCCGCCGGAACGTGCCTTCGGTCGCCCACGGCGTCCCTGCCGTCGGATCGATCCGCATCCCGTCCGCCCAGACCAGTTCGTAATCCAGCTCGTCATGCAGATGCGCCGCCGTCAGCTCTGCCAGGACCCGTCGAGCCGTGATCCAGTCACCCGCGTCGTCGACCACATCAATGATCGACACACTCGGTCGCCCCGCCAGGATCCGTTCCGCCTCGGCCCGCAGATCCTCCCGGTCCGTCGCCGCCGCCGACTCCGGCGCGTCCGTCTCCGCGGAAGGCCGCGGTGGCGCCATCCGCGCAGTACCGGTACGACGGCCCGATTCGACCGCCTCGAGCATCGATTCGGGGGAGAAATCCGGTGCGGCGGCGTCGAAAAGCAGCCCGTCGAGCACACTCGCGAGTACTTCGGTCTCGCTCGACCGGGTGAACGTCAGCCAGGTCTCGATCGGCAGCAGCCCGAGCGCGCGCGTAGTACCGGCTCTCTCCACCAACCGGCCCGCTGCCAGCTGCACTGCATCGGCATAGGCCGCGAGCGACATCCGCAACGAAGTGCAGGCCCGGTGCAGCGTGGGCCAGCGCTCCAGGACGATCCGGTGCACCTTTTCCGCCTGCTCGATCAGCCGCTCGTTACCCCACGCGAGCTGTGCGTTCTCGCGCAACTGGGCGGTGGTCGACGTCGAGACCAGGATCGCCAGCTCGTTCCCGAGCAGCCGGAAGACCTTCGTCAGCCGCTCGATCGACGCCTGGCCCTGGTCCTCGGTCGCGCGCGGGTCGCTCACGCTGTGGGCTTCGAGCGTCAGCAGCTGGTGCAGCTCGGCCTGCCCGCCCTGGACGGACATCCGCTTGAGGAACATCAACATCACGTACGGCGCGAAGGCGGCCCGGTGGCGCAGCTCGTTCGGCCGGTCGACCAGTTTGGTGATCGCGCCGTACTGCCGGAGCACCTCGAACCGCCGGACGATCACCTCGTGCGGATATCCGCGGCAGGCCAGCGAGGCCTGTTCCACGGTCAACCCGTCGCTGCCGGCCTCGGCGAACGCGTCCAGGATCGCCTGGTCGACGTCCAGCAGGTCCGGATCCACGATCATCGCGCCGGCTTCCCGCGCGAGCACGGCGAACACCTGCCGGTAGACGCGCAGTACGGCCGCTTCGGCCTCCGCGTCCAGCAATGTGGCGTCCATCAGGTCCTCCTCCCGTGCGGTCCCAGAAGGCGACCAGACCCCGGACTTTATCGACCCCGACCCACACTTCGGAAACCGACGGCCCGGCCGCCTGTGGACAACCTAAAACCAGGTGACGCCGCAGCGGCGTCTCCCTACCATCGCAAGCATGATGAGACTCCTCGGCTAGTGCGTCCTCAAACGCTCTAGCCAACCCCCAGCAGGCACCCCGGCGCGGACATCCGTGTCCCCGGGAGAGCTTGCTGTGCTCATCACACCGGAGTCTCACCATGGCACCGTCACGTCTCGACGCCCTGCCGATCGGCGCTCAGCACCCGCAGTACCGCGAGCTGCTCGCCGTCCGCAAGGATTCTGTCCCCGGCCGCATCCTGGTCGAGGGCACCTGGGAGCACAACCAGCTGCTCACCACCCAGGCCACCATCGACACCTTCTTCTACTGTCCCGAAGAAGCAGAGGGCACCGACAGCGGAAGAAATTGCTTCCCGAGCAGCAGAGATCTACCGGATCTCGCCCAAGCTCTACGCGCGAGTCACTCGCAAGAACAGATCGGACGGCCTGATCTCGATCGCAAGGCTCCCGGTCTGGCGGCAGGAGGAGTTCCGCTTCGACGAGTCCTCGCTGATCCTGGTCGCGGACGGAGTCGAGTACGCCGGCAATCTCGGCACCCTGATCCGCACGGTCGACGCTGCTCGCGCCGACTGTCTGGTGCTCACCAACAGAAGGGCCCGTCCCAGCCATCCGGCCGTGTACGCCGCCAGTCGCGGTCTCGTGCTCAGTACGCCGGTACTCGAGTTCGACGGCATCCCCGAGGCGGCAGCCTGGCTGCGCAATCACCAGGTCGACGTACACCTGGCCGACCCTGAAGCAACGGGGAGCTACCGCGTTACGCAGTACAGGGGAAAGCCGACCGCGTTCGTGGTCGGTTCGGAAGGTGGTGGGCTGTCCGAGAAGTGGCATCAGCAGGGCTTCGGCAAGGTGTCGATCCCGATGCTCGGTCAGGCCGATTCACTCAATGTCGCGTTGTCCGCGGGCATCCTGCTCTTCGAGGCCCGGGCGCACAAGGACGGGTGGTGAGGCCGTCGAGTCGCGTTCGATCAGGCGCACGTCGAGCGTGATCGGGTCCGTCAGGTGCTCCTTGCCCTCCACGGCAGCGAGCAGTTGGCGGACCGCGATCCCCGCCTTCTGCGGGATGTCCTGCGCGATCGTGGTCAACCGAGGCGTCACGTAGCGGCTGAGGTCCAGGTCGTCGAACCCGAGCACGGAGACGTCGCCAGGAACGGAGAAACCGCTCTCCGCGAGCCCTTCCATGATCCCGATCGCGAGGATGTCAGCCGTCGCGAAGACCGCCGTCGCTTCCCCATGCTCTTCCTTCAGGACCCTGCCGAGCGCGACACCGCGAGCATGAGTCGTCGTCTCGACGCTGACCAGCCGCTCCCGCCACTCCAGACCTTCCGAGGCAAAGGCTTCCCGGAATCCCTCATACCGCTGATGAACCACGCCAACTGAGGAGAACGAAGGCCCGGCAAAGACAATCTCGCGATGCCCGAGTGAGATCAGATGCCGCGCCGCCAGCAACGCACCGGTGAAATCATCGGACCGTACGCCGGTGGTCAGCGGATTCGCCGAATAGCTGTCGATCGCGAGCAGCGACACCTTGCCGACAGCGCGCGGCGTCAGCCGATCGATCTCCTCATCCAGAAACCCGAGCAGTACGGCGCCGTCGAGACTCCACGACTGCAACGCCTCGGCGACCTCGGCCGGCTGGGCGATCCCGCGCAGCAGCAGGTGATAGCCGCCCTTGCGCAGCTCACGCTCGATCTGCCCGACGATCGCCACGTTGTGCGGGCTGATCATCAGGCTGTCCTCGTCGGCGGCCGGCACCAGCAGCCCGATCAGCCGCGACGACTTCGCCGCCAGGCTGCGCGCCGAAGCGCTCGGCACGTAACCGCGCTCGGCGACGATCCGCTGGATCCGCTCGATGGTCTCGGGGGAGACCCGCGCCCGCTTGCCGTTCACCACATTCGAGACCGTCATCATGCTCACCCCGGCCTCGTCGGCGATGTCCTTCAGCGTGACCCGCACCGCTGCTCCTTCCGGCCGACCTGTTGACAATTTCGATTCCCGGCACTCTACGGTCCAGCTCAAGGTGGAGCGCTAAACCTATCATAAATCAAGGGAGTCCGGGTGAGCACAGAGCAGTGGTGGCGGAGTGCGGTGATCTACCAGATCTATCCGCGCAGCTTCGCCGATGCCAACGGCGACGGCACCGGTGACCTGGCCGGCGTACGGTCGCGGCTGCCGTATCTGCGTGCCCTCGGCATCGACGCGATCTGGTTCACCCCGTGGTACCTGTCGCCGCTGGCCGACGGCGGGTACGACGTGGCCGACTACCGCGTGATCGACCCGGCGTTCGGCACCGTCGAGGAGGCCGAGCAACTCATCGCGGAAGCGGCCGCGCTCGGCATCCGGACCATCATCGACGTCGTACCGAACCACATCTCCAGCGAGCACGAATGGTTCCGTACTGCGCTCGCCGCCGAACCGGGTTCGCCGGAGCGGGACCGGTTCTGGTTCCGCGGCGGCGAGGAGATCCCGACCGACTGGGTCTCGAGCTTCTCCGGCGAGACCTGGACCCGGACGAAGAACCCGGACGGTACGCCGGGGGAGTGGTACCTGCACCTCTTCACGCCCGAACAGCCCGACCTCAACTGGAACCACCCGGACGTCCGTCGCGAACACGAGGACATCCTCAGATTCTGGTTCGACCGCGGCGTCGCCGGCATCCGGATCGACTCGGCCACGATGCCGGTCAAGGACCCGACCTTCCCGCCCGTCGGCCAGAACAAGGACCATCCGTACGTCGATCGCGACGAGCTCCACGACATCTACCGAAGCTGGCGCAAGGTAGCCGATGAGTACGACGAGCGGGTGCTCGTCGGCGAGATCTGGCTCGCGGATCCTGAGCGCTTCGCCCGCTACCTGCGTCCCGACGAGATGCACACGGCGTTCAACTTCGACCTGATGGGCCGGCCTTGGGACGCGACCGAGTTGCGCGCCTCGATCGACTCCACTCTGGCCGCGCATGCGCCGGTGAATGCGCCCGCGACCTGGGTGCTCTCCAACCACGACGTGACCAGGCCGACCACGCGCTACGGCCGCGAGGACACCTCGTTCTCCTTCGCGACGAAGCGGTTCGGCGTACCGACTGATCTGGCCAAGGGGCAACGGCGTGCGCGGGCTGCGGCGATGCTGACCGCTGCGCTGCCTGGCTCGCTCTACATCTACCAAGGCGACGAGCTCGGCCTTCCCGAGGTCGAGGATCTCCCGCTCGTCGCGCTGCAGGACCCGATCTTCCATCGCTCGGCCGGCAGCCGATCCCGGCCGCGACGGCTGCCGAGTACCGTTGCCCTGGACAACTACCGGTCCGAGCTTCGGCTTCAACACCCAAGGCTTCACCCCCTGGCTGCCGCAACCCGGCGACTGGGGCTCGTACTCGGTCGAAGCACAACAGCAAGATCCCGGCTCGATGCTCAGCCTGTACTGCGAACTGCTGGCGCGCCGACCGCGCACCGGCGAGTTCAGCTGGCACCCGCTGACCAGCGGCGACGTCATCGCCTTCCACCGTGGCCCGCACTTCGTCTGCGTCGTCAACTTCGGCGACGAACCACTCCGCGTTTCCCCCTGGCGCGACCGTGCTCCTCTCCAGCACCGAACTCGCCGACGATCACCTGCCCACCGACTCCGCCGCCTGGCTGCAGCTCGAAGACTCAGTAGGAGAACGACCATGAAGTCCATCCCCGCACTAACCCTGGCGGTCGCGCTGGCCGCAGCGCTGACCTCCTGCTCTCGTCGTCCGATGACAAGAAGGCGGATGCCCCCGCCGGGCCGGTCACCGTGAAGGTCGCCCGCGATCCCGGGCCTCGACAAGGGCGCGATCGCTGCCTTCGACGAGCGGGTCAAGCAGTTCGAGACCGCGAACCCGACCATCGACGTCGTGCCGCAGGAGTACAACTGGACGGCGACCACGTTCACCGCGCAGCTTGCCGGCAACACGCTGCCCGACGTGTTCACCGTGCCGTTCACCGACGGCCGCGGCCTGATCGAGCGCAAGCAGATCGCGGACATCAGCGGTCTGGTTGACGCGCTGCCCGTATGCGAAGAAGTTCAGCCCGAACGTCGCCAAGTCGGGTCAGGCTGAGGACGGCAAGATGTGGGCCGTGCCGATCGCGGCGTACGGGCAGGCACTGCACTACAACCGGACGCTGTTCAAGCAGGCCGGGCTGGATCCGGACAAGCCGCCGACTACGTGGGACGAGATCCGGCAGGACGCCAAGCAGATCGCCGATAAGACGGGCAAGGCCGGCTACGCCCAGCTGACTCACGGACAACACTGGTGGCTGGATCCTGACCACGCTCGACTACGCGTTCGGCGGCCGCACCGAGAAGCTCGACGGCGACAAGGCGAGCGCTGAGCTCGACACCCCGCAGATGACCGAGGTGCTGCAGCGCCTGCACGCCATGCGCTGGGACGACAACAGCATGGGGTCCAACTTCCTCTACGACTGGGCCGGCATCAACCAGGCTTTCGCAGCCGGCCAGATCGGCATGTATGTCAGTCCGGTGGCGGCAACTACGGCTCGCTGGTCACGCAGAACGCTCTCAAGCCCGCTGACTACGGCGTAACCGTCATACCGCTCGCCGGACTCGCCGGACGCCGGCGTACTGGGCGGCGGGACGCTGGCGACCGTCAGGCGAAGGCAAACGATGCGGTGAAGGCAGCTGCGGTCAAGTGGATCGACTTCTTCTACATGAAGAAGCTTGCTGACGAGAGCGCCGCAGTACTGGATGCCAAGACCACTGCAGCCTCCAAGCAGCCAGTGGGTGCGCCGCAGTTGCCGGTGTTCGACAAGGCGACCTATGACGAGTCGCTGAGCTGGGTGGCGCAGTACGTCAACGTGCCGCTGAAGCAGATGACGCCGTACACGGACAAGATGTTCGACCAGCCGCTAGTGACCGAACCCGCCCGGTCGACGCAGGAGGTCTACAAGATCCTCGACCCGGTCGTGCAGTCGGTGCTGACCAAGAAGGACGCGGACATCGCGGACCTGCTCAAGAAGGCCGACGCCGAAGCACAGGCCTTGCTCGACCGTGGCTGAGTCAGTAGTGGCGAGCACTCGCGTCCAGCGGGCCGCAGTACGGCGTACTCGGCTTCCTGGTGGTGGCCTCAGCACGCTGGTGTTCCTGCTGCCGCTGCTGCGTGGTGTTCGGGCTGTTCTCCTGGTACCCGATCGTCCGTGCGGTGGTGATGAGCTTCCAGGAGACCAACCTGGTCACACCGTCCACGTTCGTCGGACTGCAGAACTTCCAGGACGTCCTCGACGACCCACTGCTGTGGACGGCCGTGAAGAACACCCTGTACTTCGCGTTGCTGGCACTCCTGTTCGGCTACCCGGTTCCCGCTGGTCGCAGCGGTGCTGATGAGCGAGGTGCGCCGGTTCAAGGGGCTCTACAGCGCGCTGGCCTATCTCCCGGTGGTGATCCCGCCGGTGGTCGCAGTACTGCTCTGGAAGTTCTTCTACGACGCCGGGCCGAACGGGGTGTTCAACACTCTGCTGGGCGCGGTCGGGATCGGCCCGGTGTCGTGGCTGCAGGACTCGGGTAGCGCGATGCCTGCGCTGGTACTGGAGGCGACCTGGGCAGCAGCGGGCGGCACGGTGATCATCTACCTCGCTGCACTCACCGGAGTCTCCACTGATCTCTACGAGGCAGCAGAGATCGACCGGGCCGTCATCTGGCGGAAGGTCTGGCATGTGACGTTGCCGCAGCTACGCGGCGTACTGCTGATCACGTTCATCCTGCAGATCGTCGGCACCGCGCAGGTGTTCCTCGAGCCGTTCCTGTTCACCGGCGGCGGCCCGGCGAACTCCACGACGACCGTCCTGCTGCTGATCTACGACTACGCGTTCGCCAACAGCCTCGGTGGCGAGTACGGCATGGCTACGGCATTGAGCATCATGCTTGCCGTCGTCCTCGGTCTCCTGTCCGCCATCTACTTCCGCCTGACCCGTTCCTGGAGCAAGTCATGAGTCGCGGTCTTCTGTCCCCTGCAGAGTGGCGGCGTCCTGGTGTACGCCGTACTACGTGGGGCGTGCACGCGGTCCTGCTGCTTGTCCTGTTCGCTGGTGGGTCTGGGGCCGATGCTGTGGTTGGCCAAGGCCGCCATCACTCCGACCCAGGACACATTGCGAGAGCCGTTGGCGCTGTGGCCGCACGGGTTCGACTGGGCCAACCTGTCGACCGCCTGGTCGCGAGTGGAGATCTCCAAGTACTTCCTCAACACAGTGATCCTCGCTGCCGGCTCCTGGTTCATGCAGTTGCTGGTAGCAACCACAGCGGGCTACGCGCTGTCCGTACTACGTCCTCGCTACGGCAAGGTCATTACGGGTGTCGTGCTGGCGACACTGTTCGTGCCGTCGGTAGTACTGCTGGTGCCGCTCTACCTGACGGTGGTCGACCCACCGCTGCTCAAGGCGTCTCTGGTCAACACGTTCTGGGCAGTCTGGCTACCGGCCGGTGCAAACGCCTTCAACATCCTCATCGTGCAGCGGTTCTTCGACAACCTGCCTCGTGAGGTCTTCGAGGCAGCGCGGGTCGACGGCGCTGGGCCGTACCGGTTGTTCTGGTCCGTAGTGCTGCCGATGTCGAAGCCGATCCTCGGTGTGGTCTCGGTGTTCGCCGTGATCGCGGCCTGGAAGGACTTCCTCTGGCCGCTGCTCGTCCTGCCCGATCCCGACAAGCAACCGCTCTCGGTGCGGCTGCCCGCTCTCCAGCGCTACGTCGAACTGGACGTGTTCCTCGCCGCGCTCGCGATCTCGACCGTCATCCCGGTCGCGCTGTTCCTGATCTTCCAACGCCTGTTCCTCAAGTCCGGCGCTCTAGGCGGCGCGGTCAAGGGCTAGCTAGTAGCCCACCTTCTTGTACTCCGCCCTGTTCCAGAAGGGATCTTCAGCATGCCCAAACGCATCCTGGCGGCCGCAGTACTGCTTGCCTTGTTAGCGGTTCCAACGAGAGCAACAGCTGCCACCGTCACTGCTCAGTCCGAGAGCGGCACTCTGGCCGGGGGAGCGGTCGTTGCGACCGATCACACCGGCTACACCGGCTCCGGCTTCGTCGGTGGTTTCACGGACGGAAACAAGGGCACGGCAACGGCAACTTCCAATGTTTCCGTTTCCGCAGCCGGCAGCTACGACGTCGTACTGCGCTATGCCAACGGCACCGGATCCGCTCAGACGGTCTCCCTCTACCGCGGTAGCACGAAGGTCAGCCAGGTCAGCCTCCCCGCGACCGCCAACTGGGACTCCTGGGCCGACAGTCACTCGACACTGACCTTGTCCGCCGGTTCCAACGCGATCGGCTACCGCTTCGACAGCACCGACTCCGGCAACGTCAACCTCGACAAGGTGACCGTCACGGATGCACCGGCACCGGCTGAGGGCACTCTGGAGGCCGAGAACGCGGCGTTGACAGGCGGCACTGTGGTCGCGACCGATCACAGCGGCTTCACCGGCTCCGGCTTCGTCGGCGGCTACGTCGACGCCAACAAAGGCAACGCGGCAACCACCTTCGCCGTCAGCTCATCCAAAGCAGGCACCGGTACGGCGAATCTCCGCTACGCCAATGGCACCGGTGTCGCCATGACCCTGTCGCTCTATGCGGGCGGCACTAAGGTTCGCCAGATCAGCCTGGCACCGACCGCCAACTGGGACACCTGGGGTACTTCGTCCGAGCCGGTCCCGCTGGTTGCCGGGAGCAACTCGATCGCCTACCGGTTCGACACCGCCGACTCCGGCAACGTCAACCTCGACAACGTCACGGTGGCTCCGCCTGGTGACGAGCCGCCGCCCGGGACCGGTGCGGGCATCGAAGGCGGCTTCCTCTCCGGCGGAACAAGCGTCGGTACGTCGATCGCCGGGTACACCGGCAGCGGCTATGTCACCGGCTTCACCGCTGTCGGGGCACGGGTGATCCGGACGGTCAACGTCCCGGTCGCAGGCACCGTCACGGTCTCGCTGCGCTATAACAACACCTCCGGCAGCGCGAAGACCTTGAGCGCCTATGCGAATGGCGTGAAGGCGGGGCAGGTCTCGTTGGCGTCCGGGTCCGGCTGGGCAACGGTGACGCAGTCAGTTGCTTTGCGGTCGGGGCTCAATCTGATCGGCTACCAGTACGACAGTGGTGACAGCGGCAACGTGGCTCTCGATGACGTGACTGTGCCGGGCTCGGTAGCGCTGGCGACTCGTGGCGCGACGGTGCCCTACACGGAGTACGAGGCTGAGAACAGCAGCACGAACGGCACTGTGATCGGACCGGATCGCACCTACCGGACTGTCGCGTCGGAGTCGTCCGGGCGACGCGCAGTACGGCTCGACAATGCGGGCAAGTACACGCAGTTCACCCTGACCCAGCCGACGAACTCGCTGGTCGTGCGCGCGTCTATCCCGGACAACTCTGGCGGTACGGGGATCACTGCGCCGCTGGGTATCTACGTCGGCGGCACGAAGGTCAAGGACATCACGCTGTCCTCGGTCTACAGCTGGGTCTACGGCAGCTACCCGTTCCCGAACGACCCGGGGCTGGGGCTTGGGCATCGCTTCTACGACGAGGCCCGGACGACGCTGCCGAGCTACCCGGCCGGCACGGTGATCAAGCTGCAGAACGACACCGGTACGCCGATCACGGTCGACCTGATCGACACCGAGGTCGTCGCGCCCGCGTTGACCGCTCCGGCCGGCTCGCTCGACGTCACGTCGTACGGGGCAACCTCGGGTTCCGGCGACGACACTGCCGCCTTCAACTCGGCGGTTTCGGCAGCGAAGTCGCAGGGGAAGACGCTGTGGATCCCTGCCGGGACGTTCGATCTGAACGCTGTGGTGAACATCGACAACGTCACCATCCGCGGCGCGGGCATGTGGTACACGACTCTGCGCGGTACCAACGGCCGTGGCGGGTTCTTCGCGGTGAACGGCGGCAAGGTCCAGCTCGCCGACTTCACCTTCGCCGGCGATGTTCGCTACCGGGATCCGGACGGCTCGGTCACCACCGACGCTGCTCTTGAAGGCAACTTCAGTGCGTCGCTCATCCACAACGTGTGGCTGGAGCACTCCAAGGTCGGGCTGTGGGCGAGCAGCGGGACCAACGGCCTGTACGCCGTGGGTGTGCGGATCCGCGACATGTTTGCCGATGGGGTCAATCTGAACACCTTCAGCGGCGATGGTTCGCCGGTGAGCAACTCGCGTGTGGATCAGAGCGTCTTCCGCAACACCGGTGACGATGCGTTGGCCATGTGGTCGTTCAACAGTGCTGTGTCCAACTGTGCTTTCACCTTCAACACGGCGCAGTTGCCGGCGCTGGCGAACACGGCAGCGATCTACGGCGGGAACGGCAACCGGATCGAGGACAACCTGTTCTCCGACACGGTCTACACCGCTTCCGGGATCACCATCTCCACTTGGCACGGTGCGCAACCGTTCAGCGGTACGACGGTCGTTCAGCGCAACACCATCACCCGAGCCGGCGGCTTCAACACCGACTGGAACAGCAGCCAGGGCGCCCTCTGGATCTACGCGGAAGCCCGCGAGATCACCGCGCCGGTCTTGATCAAGGACGTCGACATCCTCGACAGCACCTACTCCGGCGTCCTCTTCAGCTGGCAGAAGCAGGTCACCAACATCACCTTCGACCACGTCAAGATCCAGAACACCGGCACCTACGGCTTCGAACTCTCCACCGCCGGCTCCGGCACCTTCAACAACGTCACAGTCACCAACACCCCCTCCGGCGGCCTGATCAACAACTACAACTTCGCCCTCACCAGAGGCCCCGGCAACTCCGGCTTCTAGATAAGCCCGTACTACGGGCGCCGTAGTACGGAGCACCCGGCCCCGCCACCTGACCTGGCGGGGCCGGGCTATCTGCGGCACGGCAGAATGAGGTCTTGTGAACGACTTTGAAGCGGGTGAGGTAGTTGCTCCTAGTGATCCGCGGATTGTGCTCGAGGGGCAGTGGGGGCAGCAGCCTGGGCTTGCGATCACCGTCAACTCCGGGTCGCGGATCAGCTTCTCCTTCGCCGGTGAACGCGTCCAGTTGCTCTTCGACACCGACGGGCTGACCGTCGCGCCGCACCTCTGGATCTCGCTCGACGAGCAGGAACCCGAGCTCCACCTGATCGAGCAGCCGGTGATCGAGTTGACCGCCGAGACCGGTCGGCACACGGTCGAGGTCGTGGTGAAGGACGTCAACGAGTTCGTCAACCGCTGGAACCCGCCCTTCGACTGCGCGGTCGTCTTCGCCGGCCTCGTCCTCGACGTCAACACCCGCCTCCGCCTGATCGGCCGCCCGGCCGGTCCGCGGATCGAGTTCTACGGCGACTCCATCACCCAGGGCGTCCGCGCGCTCAGCGCCGACCCGGAGTCCGCCGGCGCCGATGGGACCAAGTCGTACGCGTATCTCACCGCCCGCGCGTTCGGCGCAACGGCGTACCAGGTCGGTTTCGGCCGCCAAGGCATCGCCCGCCCCGGCAACGGCGAGGTCCCGACCGGCCTGGACTCCTTCGGCTGGAACTTCGCCGGCTCCCCGGCCGAACGCGTCGAGCAACCCCACGTCGTAGTACTCAACCTAGGCGTCAACGACGAAACCCTCACCCCCGAGGAATACGGCGCCTACCTGGAGCGGGTCCGTACGACGTACCCCGCCGCCACAATCGTTGCCCTAAGCCCCTTCAGCGGCAAACACGCCGCCACCATCGAAGCCGCCGCCAAGGCAGCCGACGACGTCATCTACATCGACACCACCGACTGGATCACCCACGACGACTGCACCGACGGCGTCCACCCCTCGGTCGACGGGCACGCGAAGATCGCGGCCCGTCTGACCGAGGAGCTCCGGCCTCTTCTCTAGTTGCCAGTGATGAGGTGGTTCGCCAGCATCGGGGAGAAGGTGCCGGCGGGGATGTCGGTGCCTAGGCCGCAGTTGCCGTCGGAGTCGCCGGGGACCTTGATCCAGAGGAGGGCGTCGACGGTGCCGGAGATGTGGCTGCCGTCGCGGGAGGTGTCGCCGAGTTTGCGGCCGGGTGGGTTGCACCAGTTGTTCTGGTCGTCGGGGCCGTTGCCGTTGCGGCTGGTGTCGATGACGAACTGGGCGTTGCTGTTCAGAGCGCCCCGGATCGCGTTGCCCTTGGCAACCGAAGCGGCGGTTGTCTGGTAGTTCGAGGTGTTGAGCGCGAAGCCGCGGATCTTGCCGACCTCGACTGCCTGCAGGCGCCGCGCCATCTCACCGGCCTCGATCCAGGTCGCGTTGCCGCCGTCCATGTACGCCCAGGTGTTGGGATTCTTGGTGGCGAACTGGTTGACGGCGTACTTGAGCAGATCGAGCCGCGTCTGCTGCACGTCCGCCGGGATGCAGTCGAGCTGCGCGAGCGCGTCCGGCTCGATGATGACGATCGCCGGCCGGTCGCCGATCCCGTCGGCGAACTGGCTGATCCAGGTCTGGTACGCCTCGGGCGATCCCGCGCCACCGCTGGAATCCCCGCCGCAGTCGCGACCGGGGATGTTGTACGCGACGAGGATCGGCAGCTTGTCGGCGGCGTCCGCAGCGGTCGTGTACGCCGAGACTGCCTGCTGGATGTCGCCGCTCCAGTTCCCGAACCAGCGTCCACCGGCTTGCTCGGCGATCTTCGTCCGGATCGCGGTCGCGTCCGGGTCGGACGGGTGGTCGCGCACCCAGACGGCCGGGTTCGAGTCCGGGTCGACGTAGAACCCACTCGTCATCGTCACCGGATTGCCGGCCACCTTGGCGTCAGCGGATCCGCCCGTCAACATCGCCGTCAGCGTCGCAGCCAGCACACTCACCAGCACCGCCACGACCCGAGTCCCACGCCGAACCACCCGATCCACAACAACCTCCAGACCGCCCAGTACGCCGTACGCCGCCTTCGCGCATCATGCCGTCCTCTCGCTCGTCGAGGTGTTCCACGACAATGACGCAGGGCGATGAAATCTCACTGAATCGGCGCTGCTACCCCGGTCAATCTGTTCCGGAGCCGCTCGGCCGCGACCGGGTGGACGCCGCCGTCGACCCGTTCGAGGGCGCGCTCGAGGAGGGCCCGCGACTGTCCGGGATAGGTCGCCTCGACGCAGTCGGCCAGTCCCGTCAACGCCTGAGCGATCCCGAGCACGTGGCCGCGTTCCTCGCAGAGGCGTAGTACGAGCGTGTATTGCTCGTCTGCCTCCGTACTACGGCCTGCGGCGAGCAGGCTCGCTCCGAGACTCAGCCGGGCATCCACATCGTCCAGGTGAGTGCAGTTGCCGACCGCGATCTCCAGCGCCTGCTGATGCGTATCGACCGCCTTGTCGGCCCAGCCGAGCTGCCGGTAGGCATCGCCCAAGTAGCAGAGGGTGTAGCTGAGTGAGAAGTCCTGGGTGAGCTGAGACGCCAGTCGCTGCGCAGCACGAGCCGCCTGCAACGCGTCGTACGGCTTGCCGGCATCTAGCAGACAGCGGGCGATTCCGTTGAGCAGATCTGGTTGGAGGCGTTCGTCGCCGAGATCACGGGCCACGGACAGCGCTTGTTCGTAGTACTCGAGCGCTGTCCGGAACTCCCACTGCCGCGCGTGCAGTGCAGCCAGGTGACCAAGCGGTGTCACGATCACTCGCCGGTCGTCGGCCAACTGCGCCAGGCGAAGCGACTCGCGCAGTAGGTCACGCCAGTCGGAGCTGAGGTCGAGCGCCCCGGCGGTGTAGCCGAGTGACCCGAGGATATGAGCCCGTACTGCGGGCGCCTCGTCCGCAGCCAGCTCCGCAGAGCGCCGCAGATCGCAGACGCCCTTCTCCGGACCGCACCGGAATTGGCCGATGTGTCCGCGCAGGTAGAGCAACCGCGCCTCGGCCGATCGATTCCCGGAGCGCTGCGCGGCCGTGAGTCCAGCAGTCAGTACGACGTCCAGCTCGTCCTGCCGACCCCGGTCGTGGAGGTAGGGCGCGACCGCGATCGCCAGCGCACCGGCCAGCTCGTCCCGCTTGGTCCGCTCGGCCAGCTCGACGGCAGCGACGAGGTTCACCCGCTCGGTGTCGGCCCAGCTCAGATCGGCGCTGACGTCAGGCCCCGATTCGGCCCCCTCGGGCGCATCGAGAAGAAGTTCATGGTGGTAGCGCCGCCGAGCGGTGCGCCGTGCGGACGTAGTACGTGAGGAGCCGGTCGATCGCGTCGTCGCGGTCGGCCTCGTTCTCCTCATCGGCGGCCACCTGGCCGGCGTACTCGCGCAACAGGTCGTGGAACTCGAACCGGTCCGGGACGGGCTGGAGCAACAGGCTCGCGTCGACCAGGCTCTCCAGGATCTGCTCCGCGTCGCGGACCGGCAGCTCGCAGAGCGCGGCGGCGCCGTACGCATCGACGTCCTTGCCCGGCATCAACCCCAGCCGGCGGACGGCGGCACGCTGGTCGGCGGGTAGTTGCTCGTACGAGACGGCGAACGCCGGTGCGACGCCACCAGCGTCCCGGCTCAGCTCGTTCAGCCGGCGATCGTGGTCCTTGAGCCGCTGGTTGAAATGCGCGACGGTCCAGGACGGGCGGTGCCGCAGCCTCGATCCGGCGATCCGGATCGCCAGCGGCAGCCAGCCGCAGCGCTCGGCAAGCTCCTCGACGGCCGACTGCTCGGTGCTGGTCCGATCCGCGCCGACGATCTCGGTCAGCAGGCTCGCCGCGTCGGTCCCGGGCAGCAGCTCCAGCGCGATCCGCTGGCTCGTGTCGAGATCGGTCAGCTGCCGGCGGCTGGTCAGCAGCACCGCGCAGGTGATTGCTCCGGGCAACAAAGGCCGGACCGACCGCGCATCCGGCGCGTTGTCCAGGACGACGAGAAGCCGTCGGCCGGCCGTCCTCGATCGCCACAGCGCCAACCGGTCCTCCAGGACAGCCGGGAATCTGCTGGGCCGGTACGCCGATGCCGCGGAGCAGGTGGTCGATCGCGGCCTCGGTCGTGAGCGGCACCCGGCCGGGCGTGTGACCGTGCAGATCCACGAACAACCGGCCGTCCGGGTACGCCGAGGCGAGTCGGTGGCCGGCCTGGACCGCGAGCGAGGTCTTGCCGATGCCGGCCATTCCGTCGATGGCGACGACCGGGGGAGCGGTCCGAGTCGCCGGGTCGAGTGCGGCGACGACGGTCGCGAGTTCCGTCGTACGGCCGATGAACGTGGCGCCGCTGTACGGGAGTTCGTCGTGTCCGGCGGCGGAACTTTCGTTCCGTAGTACGGATTGGTGGACGGCTCGCAGCTCGGGACCGGGCTCGACGCCGAGCTCGTCGAGCAGGGTCGTCCTGGTCCTGGCGTAGGTCTCCAGTGCCTCGGCTTGGCGGCCGCTGTGGAACTGGGCGGAGATGAGGCGGCTCGCGTAGCGCTCGTCGAGGGGATGGGCGGAGACGAGGGTGAGCAGCTCGGGGACGAGCTCAGCATGGTTGCCTGAAGCAAGTTCCAGGTCGAGGCGGTCGCGGACGGCGACGTCGCGGCGGGCGATCAGCCGCTGACGTTGACCGGCGAGATAGTTGCCGGGGAGTCCGCTGAGCGGCTCGCCGCGGAACAACGCGAGGGCCTCGCGATAGAGCGCCGGATTGCCGGCCCGGGCGGCGGCTGCGACCTTCGTCTCGAAGCGATCGACGTCCAGGCAACCGGGCGGCAGGTGCAGGACGTAGCCGGTGGCGCGGTGTTCGAGGGAGACGCCGGGCGGCAACAACTTACGGATCCGGTAGACATACGTGGGGATGACTTTCGGTCCGGTGGCAGGCGGATCCTCGTCCCACACCAGATCGAGCAGTTGCTCGGGGGACGTCACCTGGTCGGCCCGCAGTGCCAGTACGGCGAGCAATGCCTGCTGCCGGACCGGGCCGGCGTTCAGGTCGGAACTGCCCGACCGGATCGTCAGCGGGCCGAGCAGATCGATGCTGAGCGCCTCGGCCATAGCAACGAGTCTGCGCAGCAATTCGGGTCGATGCAAACCGAAATGGGCCATTAAGCAGTGATCGAAAAGCTTGCGTCTGGCCGAATGTTGGGCGGGGGCGCAGGATGGGCCCATGGCAACTTCTGTCGACGACTACATCGCCGAGTTTCCCGCCGACGTGCAGGAAATCCTCCAGCAAGTACGGCAGACAATCCTGGCCGCGGTGCCGAACGCCGGCGAGAAGATCAGCTACCAGATCCCCACCGTCACGATGGACGACAAGGCACTCCTCTACTTCAGCGGCTGGAAACAGCACATCGCCGTCTACCCACTCCCCGACGGCGACGAGACCCTCGCGGCCGACCTCGCCCCCTACCGCTCCGGCCAAGGCACGCTGAAGTTCCCCCTCAACAAGCCCATCCCGTACGACGTAATCTCCCGCCTGACCCAAGCATTCGTGGCATCCCGCGGCTCGGACTAGCTCAGAGCAGCTCGCGCGGATCCGCGGCACCCGGACCGCGCAGCACCCAATCCCCGAACTGCTCCCCGAACAAGTACCAAAGTCCGTCAGCCCCGACGCGCAACTGCCGCCGCTCCAAGGTCACCCGATTCCCCTCCACCACAGCGCCCGCCCCCAACACCTCAAGCCCTTCCATCACTGCACTGTCAACATCAAGCCCGCCATCGACGGTCGAGACCGCTACTGCGAAGCCGCCGGCGCCGCCTTCGCGCCAAGCGATGGCCCAGCTGGTCAGAAGTCGCGCGGGTACTCCGGCTCGATGTGCGAGATCCGCAAGCGCTGACGTCCCCAGCAACCCCGCCGCCCGCCGCGCCAGATCCTCATCACGCGTGAGCCCGAACCCACCATCGCCATCACCCGACGCGAGCTCCCAAGCCCGTCGCGCCGCATCTGTTGCCAATGCCACCAATTCTTGCGCGTCGATCCCCGATTGCCGTGGCGGATCCAGCATCAACACCGCCGACGGAACACCCGGTTGCGCCAACGGTTTCGGCGGCAACGGCACCGGCCCAGGCGTCTTCGCAAACGCAGCCTTGGCCGGTACGCCGACTGGCCGCCGCTTCACTACCGGCTGCTCCCCACCAGCCGACCGGCGAGCCCGCAACGCCGCCATCAACTCATCGCGCTTGCGCCCGCGCAGCAACAGCAAGAAGAACGGATCTTCATCCAGCGCATCAGCGATCAAGAAGCACACAGCCGCCGAATGCTTACAAGGAACAGCGAAATCCGGACAGTTGCAAGCGGTCTTCACCTCACCCGCATCCGGCAACAACTCCAACCCGGCGGCCTGCGCATCATCGACAACCTCCGGCGGCAACTCCCCGTCGAGCAACGCCGCGACCCGCCCGATCTGAGCAGACACCACGTCGAGAACGGCTTCCCAGTCGTCATCCGTGAACGCCCGGATCCGCACCTTCACCTCGTACGGCGTAGTCCGGCTGCCCTGGACGATCGCGCTCACCACCCCCGGATCCACCGAAAGCTCGAGCACACTCCCGCGTCGCGCATAGGACCGCCCGCGACTCAACCGCCCCGGATCCAGGTTCGAGCGATGCACCAGCGCATCGACCCACGCCTTCCCCCACCACGTCTGCCCGAACGGCCGCCGACTCCCCGGCCCCTTCGCAGCAGGCAACCCCGCATTCTCCTCAGACCGCCGCCACCCCTGCCACGGCGTACGCTCGTTCATGGCGTTTTCCCAACGGCTGAAGGGTTGTAGGCACTCGCCGCGCCTGACTTCGCGGGTGTCGTCGACAGCTCGACCAGCTCGCTGAGCTCGGTATCGGACAGCTCGCTCAACCATGCCTCGCCCGAGCCGACGACCGCGTCCGCGAGATCGCGCTTGGCCGCGATCACCGTGGAGATCCGATCCTCGAGCGTGTTCTCGGTGACCAGCCGATGCACCTGAACCGGCCGATCCTGCCCGATCCGATAAGCCCGATCAGTCGCCTGATCCTCAACGGCCGGGTTCCACCAACGGTCGTAGTGCACGACATGCGTCGCCTTCGTGAGCGTCAGCCCAACCCCACCAGCCTTCAGCGACAACAAGAACACCTGCGCCTCACCCGCCTGGAACTGCTCGACCAGTTGCTCCCGCTTCCGCACCCCGATCCCACCATGCAGGAACAGCGATCGAACTTGCCGAGCAGCCAGATGCGCCTCGATCAACCGGCACATCTCGACGTACTGGCTGAAGATCAGCACCGACTCGCCCTCCGCCAGGATCACGTCAAGCAACTCGTCGAGCGCCGCAAGCTTCCCGGAACGCCGGGGGAGTGGCCCAGGCTCATGCAGGAACTGCGCCGGGTGATTGCAGACCTGCTTGAGCTGCGTCAGCAGACTCAGCACCAACCCCCGCCGCGCGATCCCCTCGGCCTCCTCGATCTTGGCCAAGGTCTCCTTCGCCACGGCTTGATAGAGCGTCGCCTGCTCAGCAGTCAGCGGCACGACGACGTCGTGCTCGGTCTTCTGCGGCAACTCCGGCGCGATCCCCGGATCGGACTTCTTCCGGCGCAACAGGAACGGCCGCGTCACCCGCGCGAGCCGAGCGGTCGCCTCCTCGTCGTGGTACCGCTCGACCGGTACGGCGATGTCGTGCCGGAACCGGTCGAGTGTCCCGAGCAACCCCGGCGCCGCCCAGTCCAGGATCGACCACAACTCCGACAGCCGGTTCTCCACCGGCGTACCGGTCAACGCGAGCCTGGTTGCCGCAGGCAACGTCCGCAGCGCACGAGCCGTCCTGGACAACGGGTTCTTGGCATGCTGCGCCTCATCGGCGACCGCCAGTCCCCAGAAGATCTCGCCGAGCACCCGGTGATCCTGCCGCACGACCCCGTACGTCGTGAGCACCACTTCGTCCGCCGCCAGATCGCTGAGATTGCGTCCGGTCCCGTGATACCGCCGCGTCGGCACGTCCGGCGCGAACTTCCCGAGCTCCCGCTCCCAAGTCCCCAGCAACGTCGACGGACAGACCACCAATGTCGGCCCGCGTCCTCGCCGCCGCAACTGAAGATGCAGCGCGATCACCTGGATCGTCTTGCCCAGGCCCATGTCGTCCGCCAGACATCCGCCGAGCCCGAGATCGGCCAAGTGCGCCATCCACGCGACGCCCCGCTTCTGGTAGTCGCGCAGCGTCGCCCGCAACCCGATCGGCTCGTCCGCAGGCTCAGGATCCCGCGCAGACCGCAGCCGATCCAGCATCGTCCGCAACGAACCACTGGCGTCGAAAGCAACCAGCTCACCGTCGACCTCGATCGTCCCCGTCAAGCGCAGCCCCGAGCGCCTCGGCCCCGGTCAACTTCCGCGAACCACCACGCCGCAGCTTCCGCGCGAGGTCCTGGTCGATCCGCACCCAGCGCCCGCGCATCCGGATCATCGGCCGCTTCGCCTCGGCCAACGCGGAGATCTCGGCCTCGGTCAGCTCCTGCCCGTCGATCGTCGGCCGCCACTTGAACGCGAGCAGATCGTTCAGACTGAAGTCCGGCCCCGTCACCGCCCCCGGCGTCGGAGTAGCAACAGCACCTCGTACTGCGAGTTCGCCGGCGAACAACTCGGCCGGCCACAGCACCTCGATCCCGGCCCCGTCCAACGCCGCACTGTCGCTCGCCAACTCGTCGAGCGCTTCGTCGTCGATCCCGACCTCTTGCGGTGCCGCGTCCTTCAACGCCGCGCCGAGAGGCGGCCAAACCCGCGCCCCACGCCGCAACGCCAACAGCAGATCGGTTTCCGCCCGCTCCCCGAGAGCAGCCAGTACGGCGGCCGGCGCGTTCCAGACGTCCGCCACATCCACCAGCAGACTCGGATCGACGCCGCTTCGCAGCTGCAGCACCGCCCTGAAGTCGGCATCATCCTCGGGCGGCTCGATCCGCAGTACCAGCCGTGCGCCGGCCTCCTCACTCAACGCCGTCTCGTCGAGCCACTCGGTCGGCCCGGCGATCTGCATCGGCTCCAGATCAGCGAACGGCCGGGCGCTTTCCCGCACGGAGAGCCCGGCGGCCGGCGTACGGACCAATGCATCTGCCAGCGCATCCCAGAACGCCCGCACCAACTGCTCCGGATCCGCCAACCGCAGCGGCCGCGACCCTTCCACCGGTACTGCGTACGCTGCCGCGGGCATCGACGCGGCCAGATTCTTCAGCCAGCCGCGATCCGCCGGGTCCAACGGCCCGACCCGCCACGCACCGACCCCGGTCGTCCCCTTGTCCGGCACCAACCGCCCGCGTGCGACCAGCCCGACCCCGGCCAACGCCGCCGCCCGCCAAGCCCGATGGCTGGCCGAATCGCTCTCCTCCGCCGGCCGCGTCAAGAACTCCAACGCCTCGCTCGCCGACAGCAGCTTCGCCGCGACCTTCACCCGCCGGAGCTTGTCCCCGCGCAGCTGAACCAGCTCCACCTGCCCATCGGCAACCAGCCCCACCGCACCCAAATCCCCATGCACAGCCAACCGCCCCACCCGAGGCGGTTCCGCCGCGAAAAACACCAGCTCAACCACCCACCGCACAGTACTCAACCCCACCGACATCCCGCCCAACTTCATCCACCGCCAACACTGACCAACCTCGCTGGGAACCCGCTCCGAGCAGCCTCGCCGCGCTCAGCGGAGCTTCGGCGCCGGTGCTTGGACAGTGTTGGCGGTCCGCACTTGACCCGAACCTTGGTTGAGGTTGCAGGGTTTGGGGGACGGACAGAGAGCGAATGGAGTGGACAGATATGCGGGCAGCAGTGGTGACGGAGTTCGGTGGACCCGAGGTGATCGAGGTAAGGGACTGGCCGGAGCCTTTGGCGGGGGAAGGACAGGTGGTGATCGACGCCGAGGTGACCGATGTGATCTGGGTGGAGACCGCGATCCGCCAAGGGTTGAGCAGGGAGTACTTCAACGTGACCCCGCCCTACGTGCCAGGTCACTCGGTCGGCGGCAAGGTCCACGCGGTCGGGCCGGGCGTCGACGAGGAGTGGATCGGCAAGACGGTCATCGGCCGCACGGAGAGCTTCGGCGCACACGCCGAGCGCGTCGTAGTACCGGCTGAATCCTTGGTCGAGCTACCGGAGCGGCTCGACGTCGAGACTGCGATTGCTGCGCTGGGCGATGGGTTCACCGCGCTCCTGCTCATGAAGTCAGCGCCAGATCTCGCCGGCAAGGAGGTGCTGATCACCGCGGCCGCCGGCGGGATGGGGCTGCTGTTGATTCAGCTTGCCCACCAGGCCGGCGCTCACGTCGTCGCGGCAGCGCGCGGCCAGGCGAAGCTCGATCTCGCCAAAGCTCAGGGAGCGGATGTCGTGATCGACTACACGCTGCCCGGCTGGGAGAAGTTGGTGCTAGAGGCAACGAATGGTGTCGACGTGGTGTTCGAGGGCGCCGGTGGCAAGTTCGGTGCGGCCGCGTTCAGCACGGTGAAGGACGGTGGGTGGTTCTCCGCGCACGGTACGCCGAGCGGCAGCTTCGCGCAGTACGACGAAGCCGAGGCGAAGCGGCGCGGTATCACCACGCAAGGGATCCGGGACGTGCAGGCCGACAGCCAGGACGTCTCCAACTCCGAGGTGATCGGACGCGTGCTGGCCGGCGATCTCGTACCCGTGATCGATCGCGTCTTCGCCTTCGATCAGCTCGGTGACGCCCATCGGGCGATGGAGGACCGTGCCCTGCTGGGGAAGGCGTTGCTCAGGATTCGGTGATCTTCAGGTCGGTGATCGCAGGCGGTGTCGGGCGGGCAGTGACGATCTTGTTGCGCCCGGCCCGCTTCGCGGTCAACAGAGCGTTGTCGGCTGCTAGCACGAGCTGATCCATCGTGTCCGCGACATCCGGGTAGACAGCAGCGCCGATCGACGCGGGCACTCCTTGGATGATCGCGGTCGCATCGACAGCGGTGTCGACTGAAACAGTCAACGCAGTCAGGCGTTCGCGGATCCGCTCGGCGATTTCCAGTACTTCGTCCTCGGAGGCACCCGGCAGCAAGACAGCCAGCTCGTCGCCACCAACGCGTGCGACGAGATCTCCCTGCCGTACTTCGGCTCGCACGCTCTCGCCGACCGCACGCAGCGCCCGGTCGCCGGCGGGATGGCCGTAGGTGTCGTTGATCTCCTTGAACCTGTCCAGGTCCAGCAACAAGCAGCCCGACCGAACTCCGCAGCGACTCGGCCCGCGCCAACTCGACGGGCACGGCGTTGGCCCAGTACGACGGTGTCGCCAGGCCGGTCTTCGCGTCCGTCCCCGCAGCGCGCTGGAACTGCGGCAGCAGCAAGTCGCGGTGCAGTGCGAGCACCGTCAGCATCAGGATCGGCACGACCCACGGGTACGACGATTGCAGCGCGGCAACTGCGACGCCGAGCCCGAGCCCGGCCATCACGACGAGTTGGTCGGACAGATTGCCGAGGGCGCCGCGCGCCGACGCGTCCGGCGCGGCCAGCAGGATCGCCCCGACCACCATCGCGAAGTTCACCAGCCACCAGGTGATCATCGCGGCGACCATGACGACGAGACCCAAGAACGTGGTCGGCAGACGTGGTTCGGAGAGCAGACCACCTGCCCGTAGTACGGCGGCCGCTGCGGCGCTCGCGAGGACGTAGGTGCCGGCGGAGAAGATCTTGCGGTACGCGATCGTCCGGCCGTAGGAGCGGATCCAGGAGTAGCAGTACGACACGACGATGAGGGCGATCGCCAGGGCGAGCGGAAGCAGCAACAGGCCGGCGAAGACCCAAAGGCTCTTCAGGTTCGCGTACGGCGAAGTGCTCGGCGGGAACTGTCGGCGACGCTCGATACCGCGGGCGGATTCCAGATGGAGGATCGCGGCGACCGCGAGAACAGCGAATGCGGACCATTCGGCCGGCCTGACTCCGGCACGCAGCGTGGTGGCGACGGCCTCGATGGTGATCGCGAGCGCGACAGCCTCGACCCCGAGCACGTAGCCCAAGGAGGGAGCCGGCAACGACCAGAGCTTCCAGTGGCGGGGCGGCACCCACCTGCTCCGACCGATCAGAATCATGTGGCCTCACACGGTAGACCTGAGCGGTTTCTTTCCTCGATGGTAACTGGCTGTTGAGGCGAGATCATCCGAGTGTGAGGCGAATCCGTCCACTGGTTGGACAATGCGGCGCGGACGGGCGTTCCGGCGCGCCTTTCCGGGAGTTCGGCGCGGATTTCTTTACCGGTTTCTTACGGAGCCGGCGAAAGATTCTTCCGAGGGCTCCCGGCGGACTAATTCACAGGCAATTCTCAGACAACTTCCGGGAGTAGAAGATCTGCCACGATCCGTGTGCTGATTCGCGCTCTCGGTCTCGCTGTGCAGCGGGTCGCTTACCTGCTGTATCAGTGGTCCGATCCACTACCCGAACTGGTCTGATCCATTCAAGGGTTTGCTCGCGGCGCATCAGTGCCATTTCGGGGTCCCGGTGCTTGAGGACTTGTCCACCACCTCTACTCTTGTGGTGTCTGGTATCGGGGTCTGGGCGGGGCGGCCCCGACCCTGATACCGGACTTCTCTCTTTCCGGGCCTGACTCCGACGGCCCCACCGCAGACGCATCAGCCGTCTGCGCGGCAGCCCCATGATCGGCGTACGAAAACTGTCGGTGGCGGGCCGGTAGCGTTCTTCTTGCCAGGGGCGGCTCCTGGACGTGCTTCCTTCTCCTTCACCAAGGCATGTAGCGCGTCCGCTCTCCGCCCCTGGCAGCTCTGTCCAACCGGGGGAGGAATCGATGCCTGACGCGCCCGCCGCGGTGCTGCTACGCCGTCGGAGACTGGTCGACGCCGTGCGGCTGACCCCGCCCGTACGCCGATCCGCCTGGCAATGGCTCCGTCATCCGCTGACCACCCAGGCCGGCCTGGTCGCGTTGCAGGCAGACCTGATCCAGCGGGGCTTTCTCCTGTCAGCCAGTCTCTACAGGTACTGCGCAGGTCTCAGCCCGCTCGCGCTGACCGGCTTCGGCCAGACCCTTCTCGAGTTGCTCGACACGGAGTCGGGCAAGAAGGCCGACCTGGTCCCGCTGTTCCGCGGCTTCCCCGAGAGCGTCCCTGGCAACACCGAGACCTTCTACATCGACAGGGTTTTCGCCCGCCTCCTCCAGGAACCGCACCAACCCTGCGTCCTCTGCGGCGAACCAAGAACCGTCCACCCGGTCTCACCCTGCGCCCACCTCGTCTGCACCTCCTGCTGGGACGGCTCCGACTACACCGCCTGCCCCATCTGCCTACGCCCCTTGGATCCGCACGACCCTTTCCTCCTCACCCCCGAGCCGCCTCACCCGGCCCACCCCACCAGACAACTCGGTGAGCCTGACTGCGGCGGATGACTCGAACGAAGTAGGTGTTCGGCTTCGGTTGTTGGGATTGGCGGGGGAGGACGCGGTTCGTAGTACGGCGGTTGAGCTGCTGTCTCGACGGGCGCCGTTGTCGGTCGTCGATCGCGCGGATCTCCGAGTGCTGCTGACCGATCCCGCATGGTTGCCCGACGACATCCCCGTTCGCGAAACCCGTGCGGTCGCCCTCGCCGCGCTTGTCACCGACCACCCCGAGCTCCTCGACGTCCTCGCCGAGACCGCCACCGACGTACTGCGGCTGCTCTACGTCCTGATGGACGCCGACCCCAGCCTTCGCACTGCACCGGTACGCCGCCTCTCGGCCCCGCGCGTCACCCGGCGCACCGTCCTCGCCCGGCTGAACCGCATCCCCTTCGAGCACCTCGTCGAAGACCTGCACCGCCACCCGCGCGCCTGGAAGCGGATCGCCGAAAACCTTCACCCCTTCGAACACGCCGCCGCCTACCCCGTCACGGCCCTCGCCTTCGCCATCCTTCGCAAAACCCCGCTCGCACCCGCATCGGACCTCACCGTCCTGACGCGACCGGGTCAGGGCTGGCTGGATTCCAACAGCCCGGCCGGCCGAGCCGTCTACGCGGAGGCGGTCCAGCATCCGCAAGTCCGCGTCGAGGACGGTCGCTTCGTCCTGAAGACCTTCGCCAGCCGCCTCGAAGAAGCCTTCGCAGCCGACAGACCCGGCCACGCGCTGGACCTCCTCCGCGACAGACCGGGCGAGTTGGTACGCCGACTCGTCCACCTCGCGCGCGCCCTGCCACCCGATGCGCACGGCACCTTGGTCGACGCCCTGACAACCGCCGTCTCGGACGTATCACCAGTCGTACTGACCGCAGCCCTAGGCCAAGTCCGTACGCCGCCAGGTGACCTCCGCCTCTTCTTCCCGCGCGGCGGAACGACCCGGCTCTGGACCGCCGTCGACGAACGCGAACCGCTTCCCGCCGAGCTCGCCACCGCGCTGTCCGGCGTACTGGTCGGTGAAATGTTGCGCAGGGCAACTGACCTGCCGACGGTCCGGCGCGCGTTCCTCGACGAGGAGTTGGTGCAGCTGGTGGCTCCCGGTTCGGAGCGGAGTTCGTCGTCGACGTTGCGGCGGATGACGCGGGGGAGTGTGCAGCCGATCCCGGACGACGCGTTGCTCCGGCTCTTCCTGCACTGGGTCGAACCACCGAACCAGCGCGCCGATCTCGATCTCGCCGTCGCGGTGTTCGACGACGAATGGGCGTACGTCGGGTTGTGCGATCCGACCCGGTTGCGGTTCGACCAGGACGCGATGGTGCACTCCGGGAACCTCACCGCGGCACCCGGCCCGCGCGGCGCCACGGAGTACGTCGATCTCGATCTGGAAGCACTGCGTCGCGTCGGCGGGCGGTATGTGTTGCCCGTCGTGTTCAGCTTCAACGGCGTCACCTTTGATGCGCTGGAACGCGGGTTCATCGGGTTGATGCGCGATCCGGTGGAGCTGTTCGATCCGGCGGCGGTGGAGGAGCGGTTCGACCTGACCGGGTCGGCGAAGACGCTGCTGCCGTTCGGGATCGACCTGCGGACGATGCAGCTCCGCTGGTACGACGTGAATCTGAGCGCGGCCGGCTACGGGAACAGCCTGGTTCGCCAGGCGAGTCAGGTCGCGTTGATGGCGGCGACGCTCGAGGAGGTCCACGGCGCCGGCGACCGCGTCACCCTCTGGGAAGTCTGCTGCTGGCACGCAGCCGCGCGTAGTACGGAAGTCGTCGTCCGCTGCGCCGATGGCTCTGTCGTCGGATACCTGCGCGGTGAATCGGAAGACGTCGCCTCCTTCGCGCGTCGCCTCACAGCCCGCCTCGAACCGGACCGCTACTGGGACCTCGACGCCGCCACCCGAGCCGACTTCGTCGCCGTCATCAACGGCGACATCGAACCCAAATCAGGCGCCGACGTCTACGCCCTCCACCCCCACCTCCTCGACCCCGGCAGCGTCCACCTCCTCGACGCTCCCCACCTCCTGACAACCCTCACCCCCGACACCCGAGCCCGCCTAACCACCCCCAACCAATAGCTCCCGCTGCCTTTGGCTACCGGGCTTCAGTGCGGGCGGAGCTGGCTCATCCAGCGTTTTGCTTGGGTCGGGTGGGTGAAGTGGATGATGTGGGAGTCTGCGAGGTCGGGACGGGTGATCAGGGCTTGGCCTTCACGGCGACGGGCTTGGTGAGAGGTCCACGCCCAGCGGAGGGGATGTTCGGCAGTGCGCCAAACGTCCAGGCCGCTGGGTCGATGCGCTCCATCGGTACGGCGAAACAGCTCGATGCGGAGTGTTCGCCGTAGTGCCAAGCGCATCCCGCTCGGTCAACGGCAACCCGGCGCGAGCGGCCAGCTCCCTGGACAGGGTTGATTTGCCACTCCCGGCACAGCCGACAACCACCACCCGCTCCACACCCACCAGGATGTCACCCGCCGGCTGACCGCGGTGATGGTGAGCTGTTGGGTTATCAGCCTTGGGGGAATCCTCCGGCTACGAGGAAGCGGCGCGGATCTGGTCGACCAGGACTGAGGCGACCAGTTCGAAGGCGGTCAGGTCCTGTTCGGCGCGGCTCATGACGACTGCGCCTTCGCTGGCGGCGAGGAGGGCTGCGGCGTAGCGCTCGCCGTCGGTGGTACTCAGACCGCCTTGCACCAGGAGATCCGCGAGGCCGGCTCGCCAGCGCTGGAACGCCTCGGCGGCGTGAGTACGCAGTACGGGGGAGTCGGTCGCGATCGTCACCGCGAGGACTGAACACCCGGCGGTTAGTTCCGATCGCACCAGCAACGAACGCCAACCTTCGAGGAAGAACTCGGCCACCTCGACAGCCGGACGCCCGGCCTTTGTCTGCAGCGATGCCAGTGCTCGATCCGCCGCCAGCGTGATCGCCTCAGCGACGAGCTGATCCTTGCCGCCGGGAAAGTGGTGGTAGACCGAACCGCGCGGCGCGCCGGTCAGCTCGAGGACCTCCGAGAACGACGCGCCCTGCAGCCCGCGCTGGGCGAGCAGCACGATCGCGCCCTCGATCATCCGGGTCCGTACGTCGCTCGCCATCGCCCTCCCTTGACTATGACAGCCATCATATTCTAGCGTCCGCTATGACGGTCGTCATAATCCATTGAGCAGCCCTGGTGAGGAGCCCGCCATGCCCATGATCGACGTCTACGCGCCGGCCGACCTGTTCCCCGCCGACGCCGACAGCCCACTCGGCGACGAACTCACCCACGCCGTACTCCGTGCCGAAGGCGTCGTCCAGCCCGGCCCGTTGCACCTGGACAACACGGCCGCGTTCATCCACCGCCTGCCCGGTACGGCGATCTCCGTGGCGAGCGCTGCGTCCGCGCGCGTCGTCCGGGTCCAGATCATCACTCCGCCGGGATCGCTCGACCGCGAAGGCCAGCAGCAGATCGTCCGGGAGGCGAGCGAGATCGTCGCGAAGTACAGCACCGACGACACCAGCCGGACGTGGGTCATCCTGACCGAAGCGGCCGAGGGTGGTTGGGGCCTGGGCGGCGTCGCGTTCGGCCGGGAGGAGTTCGCAGCGCTCGCGGCAAGGGCGAGTTCCTGAGGCTTAACAGCGTTGCGACGTCAGTGAAATGTGGCGGCTCACATGTCGTGACATAAAGGTCTGCAGTTTCCGCCGCAGACCTTGAGGAGTACTCCGGTGACGTTGAGCCAACCCACCGATGCCGAGCTGGACGTGATGATTCGCGCCCGGCTCGCCTCGATCGGCATCGATCTCGACCAGCTCCCAGCCGGCACTCAGCCGGATCCGGAAACCGGCAGCCCCGGTCGCGACACCGCGCTCGCGGGTCTGCGCAGTTTCGTCCGTACGACGGTACTTCCGCTCGCCGAGTACCAATTCGCAGTACCGGAAGGAACCGACCCAGCCGATCACGCCGCCCTGGCGCAGCAGGCGGCGCCACCCGCGCTCTACCCGTCGATCGACATCGAGCGCCAGTCATGACGGCGACCCCGGCAGCTCGCCCGCAGACCCCGGCAGCTCGCCCGCAGACCCCGGCCGGTCCCGGCAGTCCGCAGACCCCGGCGGCGCGATCGCCGATCGCCGCCTTGCGTCCGTCGGAGGACGACGGGCCGATGGATACCCGGGTCGACCGGCGGGCGTTCCTCCAGAGAGCCAGCGCGCTAGCGGCGGCCGTGACCGTCGGCACGGTCGCCCTACCGGCTGTCGCGTACGCCGGCCCGACCGCCCCCGCGTCCCTCCAAGACATCACCACACCGGTCCGCCCCGAGGCGCTCGCCGATCTCACCGAGCTCACCATCGCCGAAGCCGCGACCCTGATCCGCACCGGCCGCCTGAAGCCCGAAAAGCTCCTCGAGGCCTACCTAGCCCGGATCGCCAGCTTCGACACGACGTACCAGGCCTTCAACCTCGTCCTCGCGGACCAAGCACTCGCCCGAGCGAAGGCCCTCGGCCGATCGCGCGGCGGCGCCCTGCACGGCATTCCCCTTGCTATCAAGGACAACTACTACACGCGCGGCATCCCGACGACCGCGAACTCCTACCTGTTCGAGAAGTTCCTCCCGCCCTACGACGCGACCGCCGTACGCCGACTCACCGCAGCCGGCGGCATCGTTCTCGGCAAGACCCAGATGGGCCCGCTCGCCACCACCCGGGCGACCACGCCGGACGGCCGGATCACGACCGTCAACGCCTGGACTCCCGCGGATCCAACCGTCGATCCGGGCGGTTCCTCCTCCGGATCGGCTACCTCCGTCGCGGCCAGAATGGCGACGTCGAGCGTCGGTACCCAGACCGGCGGCTCGATCATCGCCCCCTCGAACGCGCAGAACCTCACCGGCCTCAAACCCACGATGGGACGCGTCTCCCTGCACGGCATCGTGCCGCTCAGCTACACCCGCGACCATCCCGGACCGCTCGCCCGGGACGCGAAGGACGCCGCGATCATGCTGACCGCGATGGCCGGCGAGGACGTCAACGACCCGCGGACCCAAGGCCTGCCGCCGGTCCCCGACCTGGTCACCGCCGCGACGCCCGTACTGCGAGGTCGCAAGGTGAAGGTTCGCTGGAAGACCCGGATCGGGGTGATCCCGGGATTCACCAGCGGGACGACCGAGGTCGCGGCTGCTCGGCGAGCGGCGCTGGACGCCCTGGCCGGAGTACAGGATCTTCGCGTGGTCGACGTGACGTTGCCCGACGAGTGGGACGTGTTGACGAATACGGCGTTCAACAATGTGCGATTGCCGGAACGTAGCGAGCCGTTCCTGCCGATGTTGCGCTCCGATCTGCGTGGTTTCGGGGTCTCGGTGACAGGCTGGCTCCAGGGTGCGTTGCTCGGTGCCGGCGAGTATCTGATCGGCCAGCGGGCGAAGGCGCTGTTGCTGCAGCGGGTGCTGGACGACTTGTTCGAGCAGTGCGATGTGGTGGTGCAGACCAGTCC
Source organism: uncultured Actinomycetota bacterium (assembly GCA_963740725.1). Taxonomy (GTDB): domain Bacteria; phylum Actinomycetota; class Actinomycetes; order Propionibacteriales; family Kribbellaceae; genus Kribbella. The sequence continues at coordinate 36,642 of CAVUFT010000001.1, read as the reverse complement.
GAACGCGTTCGATTCGATCGGGTTGCCGGAGTTGGCGCTGCCGATCGGGTTCACCTCGACGGGGATCCCGATCGGGACGATCCTGGGTGGGAAGCCGTTCGGCGAGGACCGGTTGCTGGCCGTCGCAGCGGCGTACCAGGCGGTGACCGACTGGCATCATCGGCGGCCGGCGGACCCGCAGGGCGTAGTACGGATGAGGACGGCCGGTGGCGATCGGGGGCGGATCCGGGCGGAGGAAGTACCTGAACTGATGCAGTGAGGAGTGTGAGAGTTCGATGACTTTTCTGTCGCCTCGCCGTGATCGTGCCTGCGTGAGCTGGAGTACGGGAGTACAACGGAAGTGACGCGAAGGGAGCCACGATGACGTATGACGTGGTGGTGCTCATCGAGCGGGAGATGAGTGAGGGCGACGCACGCCGCGTGGCCGCCCTGCATGCAAGGCGCGAAGAGACCGTCGACTATCACCTGCTGATCTCGAGTCATCCGACCGAGGGAATCGGCGGTCCGATGGCCCTGCTGGGGTCCAGTTTCGCCGACGTTGCCGGGCTTGTCGGGCAGCGCAGTGTCAGCCCGTACTACGACGGCGCTCGCCGATCCGCAGTTCGACCTGGCCTCGGTGATCGAACACAGTTCGCGAAGACTCCGCGGCCTGAACGACTGCCGGGTCAACGTCTCCATCACCCACGGCGAGGTCCTGCTGGCCCTCCACTCCTTGGTCTCCAAGACCAAGAGCCAAGAGGTAGTAGTAGTCGCCTGGCCCGAAACAGCAGCCCGCTTCCTCTGCTCCGACTGGCCCGCCCAGGCCCGCGAAAACCCTCAACGTCCCCCGAATCCGAGTCATCGAACACGACAGCTAGCACCCACTGCCGCGATTTTCGTCCGCTGCCGGCTTGATAACCCCTCAGCGGACGAAATAACGGTGATCGGCGGGCTGTCCACAGGGACAGAACTGTCCGTACTGCGGGCGGCCGGGCGCGGCATGTTCTGGGGTATGAATGTGAAACTCGCTGCTCAGGCGGCAAAGCGGGGTGGCTGGTTCAGCCGGACGGATGCGATCGCTGCCGGGTATGCAGACGATGAGATCGGGCGGCGGGTCCGGCAGGGCAACTGGATTCGGCTATGTCATGGGGCTTATGCGGATCCTGGGCCTGAGGACGCGTCACGCAATGTCTGGGACCGGGCGATCCGGCGCCATGTTCTCACCACCTCGGCGATCTATCACCGGGTCGGTCGCGGGGCGATCGTGAGCCATCAGTCGGCCGTGTTGCAGCATGGGATCCAGGTGTCGGATCTTGATCTGAGCCGGGTACATCTCACCCGGGTCGCTGGTCACGGGCGATCCGGGCGTGAGGTTTGCCTGCATGCTGCGCGCCCTCCGGTTCTCGACCCGGTTGAGGTTCGTCGCCTGCAGCTGACGCCGGCGCCGCGGGCAGTGGTGGAGACCATTCGGGGTACGTCGTACGCCGTCGCGGTTTCCGTCGTCGACGAGGCGCTGCGTCGACGCCTTGCCACGCCCGATCAGTTGGCAGCTGCGGTGGAGTTGTTCAACGGACGAAGCGGGGTCAGAACGGCTGCCCGGGCGGTTGCTTTCGGGGACGGACTGGCGGAATCGGTGGGTGAATCGCGGCTCAGGGTGCTGCTCGCGGATCTGGGGCTGCCGCAACCTGCTCTTCAGGTGGAGATCCGTGACTCTGCGGGTCGCCTGGTCGCCCGCGTCGACTTTCTGCTCGAACGATGGGGTGTGGTGATCGAGTTCGACGGCGCGCTGAAGTACGCGGGCAGTGGCGCCGATGCGCTGATCGCCGAGAAGGACAGGGAGGACCGGCTCCGCGACCTCGGGTATGAAGTCGTCCGGGTGACTTGGGCCGACCTGAGCCGCCCAATGGAACTCCTCGCCCGCGTCAACCGCGCCATCGCCCGCTCCCACCAACGCCAGACCGGCTGATACGCCCGCGCCCGGCCCTAGCCCGCCACCACGACGTTCCGCCGCCCGACTGCCGCGATGTTCGTCCGCTGACACGAATCAACCCTGTCAGCGGGCGAACAACCCATCAGTGGCCGAGTAGCCAGCCAGCGACGGTTAGGCGGAGGGGTCGGCTGCTGACGGGATGTTCGTCCGCTGACACGAAACAAGTCTGGCAGCGGGCGAAGAACCGATCAGTGGCCGAATATCCCGCCAGCGGCGATCAGCTGCGACCCGCAGTACGGGGCGTTGGTCAGGCGTCGTCGATGAGGGCTTGGAGGTGGGCGCGGTCGGGGGTGGGGACGTAGGTGGCGTAGTAGTCGTAGAGGTTCTGGCGGGCGATGCGGGCGGCGGCGTGGCCGTCGCCGAGACGGATTGCTGCGACCACCTCGGTGTGGTGCTGCAGGGATTCGAGCATCAGGGCGCGGCTGTTGGGCGCGTGGGCGATCTTGTCCGCGATCAGGCCCAGGACGACGCCGCGGACGACCTCGTTGCAGACCTGGATCAGTGAGTTGCGGCTGACCCGGGCGACCGCTTCGTGGAAGGCCACATCCGCCTCGCTGAACGCCTCGAAGTCGACGTCGATCGCCGCGCGCATCGCGACCAGCGTCTGCTCCATCTCGGCCAGCTGCTCGTCGGTCCGCAGCCGGGACGCGAGCTGGATCGCCGCGCCGTCCATGATCATCCGGAATCCGATCAGCTCCCGCAGACTCAGCTCATCGACCCGCGCGAGCCGCGTCATCTGCTTGCGCAGCGCTCCCAGCGAGTACGGCAGGATCTCCGGCCCATTCGGATCACCCGGCCGCGACCTCACCACGCCGTTGCTCGCCAGCACCCTCAAGGCCTCGCGGACGGTCGACCGGCTGACCGCGAACTGGCGTGACGAGCTCGCGCTCACTCGGCAACCGCTGACCGGGGGAGAGGTCGCCACGCGCGAGCGCCTCCTCGATCTGCTCGACGATCCGCTCGTAGGCGCGCACGGGTTGCACCGGCTCGAACTGCGCCTTCGCCATCGGCATCACCTCGGTCGATCGCTTGACAGTCGTCTGAGTAGGGACAAACCTAGTGCTCTATTACGACCTGGTCTACTGGTCCGACCAGTACGCCGTACGCTCGCGTCGGTGCTCGGGCAGAGCGCTCGGCTCGGCGATGCGGCGGGCGGTGGACCGGGTGGGCAGGGCATGATCGGGCGGACGGATCAGACGGCGCACTGGAGGCTTTCGCGTGAACACGTACCTCACCCGGGCGGTCGCGCTCGCCGGATCAGCCGCGCTGCTGCTCATCGCGGCGTGTTCGGCGGGTTCGGGCACCTCCTCGAGCAGCAGTCCCGGCGCGCAGGAGTCGCTGGCGATCGGGCTTGTCGCCGAGCCGGCCAGTCTCGACTTCACCACCACCGACGGCGCCGCGATCCCGCAGGTGTTGCTCACCAACATCTACGAGGGCCTGGTCAAGCAGGACGAGTCGGGCAAGATCGTGCCCGGCCTGGCGAAGTCGTGGACGGTCTCGCCGGACCGCAAGACCTACACCTTCGAGTTGGTCGACAACGCGAAGTTCACCAACGGAGCCGCGTTCACCTCGGCCGATGCGGTGTTCAGCATCAACCGGGTGAAGTCCGCTTGGACGACCTCGCTCAAGGCTGCGATGGACGTAGTACAGGACGCTAAGGCCGTCTCGCCGACGCAGCTCCAGGTGACGTTGAGCAAGCCGAGCAACGACTGGCTGTTCCGGATGACGACCCGGATCGGGGCGATGTTCTCCCAGACCGGCATCGACAAGCTGGCCACCGACCCGGTCGGCACCGGGCCGTACAAGTTCGGCTCCTGGAAGCGCGGCGACTCGATCGTGCTGCAGCGCAACGATTCCTACTGGGGAACGAAGCCGTTCTTCAACCAGGTCACGCTGAAGTACTTCAAGGACCCGACCGCGCTGAACAACGCGCTGCTCACCGGCACGATCAACGTGATCAGCACGGTGCAGGCTCCCGAGGCTCTGAGTCAGTTCACCAGCAATACGAAGTACCAGGTGATCGAGGGGACGACGAACGGCGAGGTGGTGCTGTCGTTCAACAACTCGAAGCCGGTCTTCAAGGATGTCCGGACCCGGCAGGCGATCCGGATGGCGATCGACCACAAGGCCTTGCTGGACACGTGTTTCGCGGGTCGCGGCAAGCTGATCGGCAGCATGGTGCCGCCGACCGACCCGTGGTACGAGGATCTCACCCAGGTCGCGCCGTATGACAAGGACAAGGCGAAGGGTCTGCTGCAGGCATCGGGTGCCGCCGGTGCGACGCTGCGGCTCCGGCTGCCGACGTTGCCCTACGCAACCTCCTGCGGTCAGGTGGTGAAGAGCCAGCTGGAGCAGGTCGGGCTCAAGGTGCAGATCGACCAGCTCGAGTTCCCGGCCGCGTGGCTGACGACGGTCTTCAAGAACGCGGACTACGACATGTCGATCATCTCGCACGTCGAACCGCGGGATCTCGGCGCGGTGTTCAGCCCGAAGTACTACACCCGGTACGACGACCCGACGCTGCAGCAGGAGCTCGCCGCGGCGGACTCCGGTGACGAGGCGACGCAGGTGACGGAGATGAAGAAGGCCGCGCGCCGGATCTCCGAGCAGGCCGCCGCGGACTGGCTCTTCCTGCTGCCGAACCTGATGGTCGCGGACAAGAACGTCACCGGGCTGCCGGTGAACGCGATCACCGAGTCCTTCGACCTGTCCAAGCTGTCCCGGTCCTGAGCCTTCCAACCTTTTGAGTCGCCGAGAGGTGAGCTGAACCGATGGTCCTCCGCCTGGTCGAGCGCACCGCCGTGCTCTTGGTCAGTCTTGCGGTCAGCTCGGTCCTGGTCTTCGGGTTCATGGCCGTGCTGCCGGGCGATCCGGCGCGGGTCGCGCTCGGCGTGAACGCTTCGGACGAGGCGGTCGCGCAGTTGCGGCAGCAGTTCGGGTTGGATCGGCCATTGGCCACGCAGTACTTCGATTGGCTGGGCGGCCTGTTGCACGCGGACTTCGGTACGTCGTACGTGTCGAAGGTTGCCATCGGCCCGCAAGTGTTCGACCGGTTGCAGGTGACGCTGTGGCTGGTGGTGGTCGGGATGATCGTCGCGCTGGTGGTCGCGGTTCCGGCCGGTACGGTGATGGCGGCGCGGCATCGGAAGATCTCCGGGTTGGCGTTGTCGGCGATCTCGCAGCTGGGCGTCGCAGTACCGGCGTTTCTGGCGGGGATCCTGCTGATCATGCTGTTCGCGGTGAAGCTGGGCTGGCTTCCCGCGAATGGTTGGACGCCGCCGGCTTCGGATCCGGGGATGTTTCTTCGGCAGTTGGTTTTGCCGGCTTTGTCTCTGGGGTTGGTGCAGGGTGCGGTGCTGACTCGGTATGTCCGGAGCGCGGTGCTCGACGTATTGCGGGAGGACTATCTCCGTACTGCGCGGGCGAAGGGGCTCCGGCCGTTTCCCGCGCTCTGGCGACACGGGTTGCGGAATGCGGCTGTTCCCGTGGTGACGGTTCTTGGTCTGCAGCTTGCGACGCTGCTGATCGGGGCCGTTGTAGTTGAGCGGGTGTTCGTGATCCCTGGTCTCGGGCAGCCTGTTGCTCGATGGGGTTTCCAATCGCGATCTGCTGCTGGTCCAGGACGTGGTGATGTTGCTCGTCGTCGCCGTGCTGGTGGTCAACTTCCTCGTCGACCTGCTGTACGTCGCTCTGGATCCGCGGTTGAGGGTGGGGCACGATGAGCGGCGCTGCCTGTAGTCCGGCGTACGGCGGGGCGTCGGGTCAACCCGAGTCTGGTCGTCGGCGGCCTCATCGTGCTCGTCATCGTGCTGATGGCCCTGGTTTCCTTCGTCTGGACCCCGTACGACGCGACGCTCGTCGACCCCGCTGTCCGGCTGGCCAAGCCCTCTTGGTCGCACTGGCTCGGCACCGACAAGTTCGGCCGGGATCTGCTTGAGCCAGATCATGGTCGGCTCCCGAACGACGCTGTTCGTCGGACTGGTCGCAGTCGGAGTCGCCGCCGTGATCGGCGTACCGCTCGGAATCCTGGCCGCGATGACTCGCCGCTGGTCGAGCGAACTCATCATGCGCGCGAACGACCTGCTGCTGGCGTTCCCGGCGTTGCTGCTGGCAATCATGTTCGGCGCTGTCTTCGGGGCGAGCACGTTGACGGCGATGGTTGCCATCGGCATCGCCACGGTGCCTTCGTTCGCGCGGATCATCCGCAGCGGGGCGCTGCAGGTGATGCGCACGGAGTACGTGCTCGCCGCGCGCGCGGCCGGGCGTAATCCGCTTCGCGATCGCCGCTACGCCACGTGCTCCCGAACGTCACCAGCCTGATCACCGTCCAAGCCTCGGTCTCCTTCGCGATCGCCGTTCTCGCCGAGGCAGCGCTCTCCTTCCTCGGCTACGGCACCCCACCACCGACTCCATCCTGGGGCCGGATGCTCCAGGAAAGCCAGGAGTTCCTCTTCAGCGCCCCTCGCCTGGCCGTCTTCCCCGGCGTAGCGATCGCGATCGCCGTCCTGGGCTTCAACCTCCTAGGCGACGGCCTCCGAGACCGCTTCGACCCCAAACTGGACGACCGCCGATGACCAGCAGCGAGTCACCGCCGAAACAACGACGCCGACGTACTGACCGTGCGCGGGCTGACTGTTTCCGTCCGCGACAAGCTCTTGGTCGAGCGATGTCGACCTCACGGTCGGCCCGGGGGAGCGGGTCGGCCTGATCGGCGAGTCCGGCTCCGGCAAGTCGCTGACCGCGCTGAGCTCTGTCCTCGGCCTGCTCCCCGAAGACGTCCACGCGACCGGCTCAGTACGCCTCACCGGCATCGACCACGACCTGATCGGCGCCGACGAGCGCCGCCTGTCCCGCATCCGCGGCCGCCACCTCGCCATGGTCTTCCAAGAACCGATGACCGCGCTCAACCCGACCATGCGCATCGGCGACCAGATCGCCGAGACGATGCTCATCCACCACACCCGTCCGGCCGCCGCGCCGCCCGCGCCGCCGCCATCGACCTCCTCGACCGCGTCCAACTCCCCGGCGTAGCCCGCGCCTACCCCCACCAACTCTCCGGCGGCCAACGCCAACGAGTAGTCCTCGCCATTGCCCTAGCCAACGACCCCGCCCTCCTCATCTGCGACGAACCAACCACCGCCCTCGACGTCACCGTCCAAGCGATGGTCCTCGACCTGATCCTCCAAGGCGTCACCGCCCGCGAATCAGCCCTCCTCTTCATCACCCACGACCTAGCCGTCGTCGCCACGATCTGCCAACGCGTACTCGTCATGTACGGCGGCCGAGTGGTCGAGTCCGGCCCCGTCCACGAGGTCTTCACCACCCCCCGCCACCGCTACACCCAAGGCCTCCTAGCCGCCTCCGACCTCGAATCCGCCGACTCCGGCCCAGTCAGCGCCGAGAACCAGCCCGCCGCCGCCTCCCCACCATCCCCGGCAACGTCCCCGCCGCCGGCCACCTTCCCCGACCGGCTGCGTCTTCCGCACCCGCTGCCCCCACGCCACCGACCTCTGCACCACCACCCCACCCTGGACCGGCACCCCCACCCAACGGCCACGCCTGCCACCACCCAGCCAACACCTCAACTCGGCGGATGCTTCGACGGAACACCCGTTTCCCCGCTGCCGACACCCTCAACACCACTGCGGCGCCGCCCACCGTCACCCAAGACGACGTCCCCGCCGCCACACCACCAGCCTCAACCACAGAAGAGAGGGTTTCTGATGAGTGAAGCTGTGGTTCAGGTGAGTGAGCTCGTACGGACTACCCGCGGCCCCGTACTTCGTTGCTTCGGCCAGCGCCGCCGGTAGTCACGCTCTCCGCGGCGTCAGCCTCGAAGTCAAACAAGGCGAACGCTTCGGCATCGTCGGCGAATCCGGCTGCGGGAAGTCCACCCTGCTCCGCATCATCGCCGCCCTCGACCGCGCCGACCTCCGGCAAGGTAGTTGTCGAAGGCACCGACATCACCAACCTCCCCGAACGCCGCCTCCGCTTCCTCCGCGAGAACCTGCAGCTCGTCTTCCAAGACCCGATGAGCTCCCTCGACCCCCGCATGCGAGTCCGCGACATCATCGCCGAACCACTCGTAGTCCAAGGCCATCCAGCCTCCGGCGACCGCGTTCGCGAGCTACTCGAAGCAGTCGGCCTCCCCGCCGACGCCGGCGACCGCTACCCGCACCAGTTCTCCGGCGGCCAACGCCAACGCATCTCCATCGCCCGCGCCCTCGCCCCCCGCCCCAGAATCCTCATCGCCGACGAACCAGTCAGCGCCCTCGACGTCTCCGTCCGCGCCCAGGTCCTCAACCTGATCTCCGACCTCGTCGACGAACTCGACCTCACCCTCGATCTTCGTCTCCCACGACCTCTCCGTCGTCAAGCACGTCTGCGACCGCGTCGCCGTCATGCACGCCGGCGAAATCGTCGAGACCGGCACGACCGGCGACGTCTACGCCGCCCCCACGCCACCCGTACACCCGCCGCCTGGTCTCCGCCATCCCCACCCTCCAACGAGCCCTCGCCGGCGCGACCACCACCGACCTCTTGAAGGAGGAGCCGACATGACTACCTCTCAGGAACTGTTCGGATGAGCAACTACCCCGCAGGTCTCCCGATCGGCCCGGGCTGGATCGAAACTCCCACCACCGCGCCGGTCATCTTCCCGTACGACGGAACGCCGCGTCGCCGACGCACCAGTCGGCACCACCGACCTAGCCCGCCAAGCCCTAGATCACGCAGCTCGGTATCCGCGACCAGGTCGGCCGCCTCCCTTCCCACGTACGCCGAGCAGCTCTCCAGGCAACGCTCGCTGCCGTCTCCGAACGCCGATCCGAGTTCATCGACCTCCTGGTCCTAGAAACCGGCAAGCCACTCGTCGACTGCCGCGTAGAACTCGACCGCACCCTCCTCACCCTCCAACCGCAGCCGAAGAAGTCGCCCGCCTCCACGGCGAAACAGTCCCGCTAGACCTCCTCCCCGAGCGGCGACGGCCTAATGGGCTTCTGGGTCCGCAAACCAATCGGCGTAGTCATCGGCATCACCGGCTTCAACTACCCCCTCCTGCTCGCCTCCCACAAAATCGCCCCCGCCCTAGCCGCCGGCTGCCCAATCATCGTCAAACCAGCCCCGCAAACCCCACTAGCCACCCTCTGGCTAGTCCACCTCTTCCGCGAATCCCTAACCACAGCAGGCGCCCCAGCCGAAGCCATTCAACTCATCACCGGCGGCGCAGACGTAGGCTCCACCCTCACCACCGACCGCAAGAATCGGCGCAGTCTCCTTCACCGGCTCAGCCTCAGTAGGCCACCAAATAGCCAAAGCCGCAGCCCCCACGAAAGTCCTCCTAGAACTAGGCTCCAACTCAGCCCTGGTCGTAGCCGAAGACGCCGACCTGGACGCCGCAGCCGACGCCATCATCAAAGGCGGCTACTACGCCTCCGGCCAAGCCTGCATCTCCGTCCAGCGCGTCATAGCAGTAGACCCCACCCGAGCCCCCCTCCTCCAAAAACTCCAATCCCGCCTCTCATCCGTAGTAGTAGGCGACCCCCGCAACCCCAACACCCAAATCTCCGCCCTAATAGACCCCCGCTCCACCACCCGAGTCCGCACCTGGATAACCGAAGCCCTAACCGCAGGCGCCACCCTCGCCTACCCACCAACGACGGCACCCACCCCGACGTCCTCGAAGAGGACGAGCATCGCCGGTGCCCCCACCCCGACCGATCCTGCGGCGCCGCCAACCGTCACCCAAGACGACGTATCCGCCGCCACACCACCGACCTCAGCCACCGACTCAAACTTCGACTGAGCCGTTGGGGCCGACGGTGTTGCTGGATGTGCCGTATGGGCAGTTGGCTTGGGATGAGGAGATATTTGGGCCAGTGATCGCGATTCGCTCGGTGCCGGATATCGAGAGCGCCTTCCGCGCGGTGAACGAGTCGCGGTACGGGTTGCATGCAAGTGTGTTCACCTCGTCGCTTGAGACCGCGTTCGCCGCGATCGACAGGTTGGATGTCGGGGGAGTGGTGGTGAACGAGGTCCCGGGGTTCCGTTCGGACGTGATGCCGTACGGCGGGGTGAAGGACTCCGGTACCGGTCGGGAAGGCCCGCGCTTCGCCATCGACGAGCTGACCACGACCCGGATGGCGATCATCCGCCCGACCACCAAGCGAGGTGGCGAATGACCGACTACGCCAACCTGTTCCGCCTCGACGGCAAACACGTCGTCGTCCTAGGCGCCGGCAGCGGTATCGGCCGAGAAAGCGCTCTCGCCCTGGCAGCCCACGGCGCCCGGGTAACCTGCGCAGACCGAGACCTCGCAACCGCCCAGCAAACAGTGGCCCAAGGCAACGAGGCTGGCGCGAGCGACATTACGGCGTACGAGCTGAATGTCCTGGACCCGCAAGCGATCACCACCGCGGCAAACGAACTCGGCGACGTCGACGTGCTCGTCTTCACCGCCGCCACTAATGTCAGAAAGCGCATCCTCGACTACACCAGCGAGGAATTCGATCGAGTAGTCAGCCTCAATCTCCGCGCCTCGTTCGACCTCATTCGCGCTTTCGGCGGCCCGATGGCAACGCGCGGAAAAGGCAGCATCATCGGCTTCAGCTCCATCCGCGCAACCACCGTCGAACCAGGCCAATCGGTGTACGCAGCAACAAAAGCCGGCCTGGTCCAACTACTCCGTACTGCGGCCGCCGAGCTCGGCCCATCCGGCGTACGACTCAACGCCATCGCCCCCGGCGTCGTCGAAACCCCACTCACCGAGCAGATCAAAGCCAACAAGGCCTGGTACGACGCGTACGCCGAGAAGAGCGCTCTCCACCGCTGGGCCACCCCCGACGAACTCGCCGGCGCCGTCGTCTACCTGGCCTCGGACGCCTCCTCCTTCGTCACCGGCAGCGTCCTCCACGTCGACGGCGGCTGGACCGCCATCGACGGCCGCTTCAACCCACCCAACTAACCGCCGCCGAGACCACGCCTCAACCGACACCACGACCGACATCCGACAACGACTCGTCTGGAGCCCGATGACCGACAACTTGGCTGATCTGACCGCCGTCGACCTCATCTCGCGTTACCAGCAAGGCGATCTGTCCCCGGTCGAGGTGATCGAAGCCGTCCTCGCCCGAGTCGACGCACTAGAACCAAAGCTCCTGGCGACCTACGCCCTGGACCCCGACGCCGCACGGTCAGCCGCCCGCGAGTCGGAGTACAGATGGCGCCACAACGAAGCCGGCCCGCTCGACGGCGTACCGGTCACCGTCAAGGAAAACATCGCCACCCGCGGCACCCCGGTACCGCAAGGAACCGCCGCCACCGAACTCATCCCAGCCCCAGAAGACCACCCCGCAGCAGCCCGTCTCCGCAAAGCCGGTGCCGTGATCTTCAGCAAGACCACCATGCCGGAGTACGGGATGCTCTCCTCCGGCGTCTCCACCTTCCACCCGCTGTCCCGCAACCCCTGGAACCTCGCCCTGACCCCAGGCGGCTCCAGCGCAGGTGCCGCCGCAGCAGCCGCCGCCGGCTACGGCCCCATCCACGTCGGCACCGACATCGGCGGCTCGATCCGCCTCCCCGCCGGCTGGTGCGGCGTAGTCGGCCTCAAGCCAACCCACGGCCGCATAGCAGTCGGAATTCCCTACCCAGGCAGGGCAATCGGCCCCTTGACCCGTACGCCGGCCGACGCCGCGCTCGCGCTGGCCGTCATGACCGGCCCCGACCGCCGCGACCAGACTTCGCTCCCCGACGTCTGGGCAAACACCGAGACGCGCTCCGCTCTCACTCAAGAACCTCAAGATCGCCCTCCTCCTCGACGGCGGCCCCGGCCTCCCCGTCGACCCCGAGGTCACCGCAGCCGTCTCGAACGCGGCCGCCCTCCTCGAAAAGGGCGGCGCCACCATCGTCCCGATCCCACCGATCATCACCCGCGAGATGCTCGACGGCCTCGACCACTTCTGGCGCGTCCGTACTGCGAACGACCTGCAAGCTCTCCCCGGAAGACCGCCGCAACAAGGTCCTCCCCGAGATCCGCGAATGGGTCTCGAATGCTGCCGACTACAGCCCGTTCGAAGTACTCCAGGGCTACTCGCAGATCCAGGTCATCGCCACGGCAGTCGACTCCGCCTTCGCCGACTACGACTTCATCATCTCGCCGGTAGCCCCGATCACGGCGTTCCCGGCCGACCTCGCCTACCCCAGCCGAGACCCCAACAAGCCCTTCGAACACATCGCCTTCACCCTCCCGTACAACATGTCCGCCCACCCCGCCGCCTCCGTCAACTGCGGCTACTCGTCAACGGGCCTTCCCATCGGCCTCCAAATAGCGGCCCCCCGCTTCAACGACGAGGCAGCTGCTAGCCCTAGCTGCCACCCTCACCGACCTCCTCCCAACCAGACCATGGCCAACGCCCTGACTCGGCCATGACTTGCTGTTGCGGCAGACTGCGCGCATGACAGAGCCATGGTCCGAGGGAATGGATGAGGATTCCCGCGACAACGCCCGGGCCGCGATCGCCGCGATGGTCGGCGATCAGGGCTTGGGCATCGTGACTCAGTCGGATGTCCAGACCTTCCTCTGGTACACGCTGCCGATGAAGTTCATGCTCGACACGGGAGACCAGCACGAGGTCGCATGGTCGCTCGGCGATGCGCTGCGCAATGCCGGACTCGAGCGGTACGCCGAGTTGTGCCGATCACTCCAGAGCCACCTGATCATCGGCGCGTACGCCGTATCGCGGACCGACGGATTGGCTGCGTTCCGCGAAGCCTCGGCCGCGAGCGGGATCGAGCCGCCCGACCTGGAGTTGATCCAGTGGGGACCGGTGACGGGGCCGGCCGAGGCCGCAGTACGGGATCGGCTGTCCTCGCGGCTCGAACAAGCCATCGTGGCGGGGGAGTTGAAGCCTGGTGCGCGTGGCTGGAAGAGGGCTGCTGAGCGAATTGCGATGGAGTTCGTGTCGTCGGAGGGTTCCGATGGTCGGCGGCCGATTGATGTTGTGGAGGTTGAACGGCTCGAGCAATGGAGCCGTGACGGCCGGCCACAGCGTGAACGGTTGAACAAGGCTGTGCTGCCGGTGCTCGTCAAGCCGCTACTGTCCAAGGCGGAGTCGCCCGCGCCGGTCCGTGCACTGTTGGAGTCCGTCGGGAAAGGCGTCACCCTGACCAAGGCCGGGTATCTGCCCAAGGCCCTGGTGCTTGAGCTCAACGACCGGTTCCGCTGGCAGGACCTGCCGGAGTCCACTGTGCGGTCGGAAGCAGACATCCCCGATCTCCGCTGGCTGCACGACCTGCTGCGCAAGTTCAAGCTCCTAACCAAGCGCGGCCAGCTTCTGTCGGTGTCTGCGCTAGGTCGTCGCTGTCTAGCCGACGACGACGCGCTCTTCAGACTCCTGGCCGTGCAGACCCTCGCAGGCAAAGGCTGGGACGCAGACCTAGCCAGGCTGACTACCGGCGTCCTGCTAGTCGCCGAGAAGCCACTGGACCGCCAAGAGCTAGCAGCCGCAGTCCAACCAGCCGTCGACGAAACCTGGCGATCCACAGCCGGCCGCCGCGCCGACGCAGACGAACTCTTCCGAGCTGCCCGAGACTGGCACGCCTACTGGCGAATCTTCGCCTGGCTCCAGGGAACGTCGATGGGGGATGAGCTCACGCCCGCCGGAAGAGTAGCGGCCATCGCCGGCCTCCGCGCAGAAGCAGCTGGTCCCCGGACCAACTAGCGGCGCGTAGTACGGGCTAGTACTCGCCGTAGATCTGGACCTTGGTGCCGATGGGGGTTTCGGCGAAGATTTGGTGGATCTGGGGGCGCATGACGCGGACGCAGCGGTGGCTGGCGGGGTAGGTCTTGATGAGTGAGTTGACGCGGGAGCCGTGCAGGGCGATGCCTGGGCGGTCCTTGAGGAAGTAGAGCGAGTCGTACATGAAGGCGTCCTCGTAGAGGCTGCTCTCGTGCGCGCCTGCGATCTTGCGCCAGACCTTGCCGGTGCGGTTGGGCGTCTCGTACCCCGGTCCGCCGGTGGAGACCCAGACGATCCGGCGGTAGGTGTTCTTGACGACCTGGTAGAGCACCTGGCAGGTCTTGTTGACGTAGATGCCGGTCTCCTTGGTCGGAACCGGCTTGGCCGTTGCCGAGAGCACCGACTTGATGTCGGCGGCAGTCAGTGGGCCGCGGCTGATCGGGAGTCCGGCGGTCTCGCGGTAGGCGCAGAGGGCCTGGCGGGCGCGCTTGGTGATCTCGCCGTCGACGTCACCGACCGGGTAGCCCCAGGAGTCGAGCTTGCGTTCCACGAGCAGCGCCTGGGATGCCGGCTTGGCCGGGGGCTTCGGCGGTTTGCCCGTGGTGGGCTTGGTCGTCGGGGTCGTGGTCGGCTTTGCGCTCGGCGTGATCGCGGTGGAGCTCGGCGTGGTCGTGGGCGTTCCGGTCGGTGCCGTTGTAGTGGGCGTGGCGCTCGGGGTCGCGATGGGCGTCGAGGGAGGCGTCGTACTGGGCGACGGCGTACCGGGATCGGCAGCGACGTCCGTGCAGCCTGTCAGCGCGACGGCCAGCAAGACGGCTCCAGCAACGAGACCACGTCGACGAGACACGGATTCCCCTCTCCTTCGGCATTCCCAGAGTCGCAGAATCGCAGCGTGACCGGCCGAAGACCCGCCGTACGGTGCGACCGCCGAGGCTAATACGCGCCGGGGTGCTTGGGAGCGGGGAATTCGCTACCCGTCACCGAACCGTTGTGATCCGTCACTGGTCGACTGGCACCGCTGGATCGCTGCGCAGGCGGCTGTAGAGGTACACGTCGTGGTAATCGCCGGCGCGGAACTCGCACGCCCGGATCACCCCTTCGAACTGGAACCCTGCCTTCAGCAACGACTTCTGCTCGGCGATGTTCTCGGGCTGCGTCGCCGCCTGGATCCGCTGCACCGGCGTGTGCTCGAACAGATAATCCGTCAGCATCGCCTGCGCCCGCCACCCGATCCCACGCCCCCTGTACTGCGGGCGCAAGGCGATCCCGATCTCCCAGTACTTCGTCTTGAAGTCGTACGACCCGACGAACCAGCTCACGAATCCAGCCGTCTCACCGCTGACCTCCACGATGAGGCGACTGGTCTCGTCGCCGAGATACCCGTCCTCGGCAAACCGCTTCGCCGGCGCCTGCGCATCCCGGAAGCCTTGCCAGTTGTTCCCGACCTCATTCCGCTCGACGGCGAACGTCGCGAAGTACCCGAGATCCTTCTCCTGCACCGGCCGCAGCCTCAACCCATCCACTGGTTCAGCCTGCCTCCGGCGAGGGTCAGTCGATCCGCCTGGTGCGTAGGTAGAGCAACTGCGGCACCTCTTGCCAGACCGGCTGCCTATCGAACTGCTGTGGTTCGCGGAGTTGCTCGATCGCGAGACCTGCTTGGGTGAGCGTGTTGACGTACGTGCTCAGCGTGCGGTGGTAGGCGCCGACCGGCAACGCGTCGTTGTGCAGCCCGGGACCATCCCAGTAGCCCTCTTCGAAATACTTCCCGACCGTACGCCGTGCGCTCTTGTTGACGTGGTCGACGAGATCGCCCGTCGCAGGTGTCTTGAAGGCCGGGTGCGTGATCGAGAAGACGAACCATCCTTGCGGCCGTAGTACGCGGGCGACTGATTGCAGCGTTAGGGCGAGATCGGGGATATCCATCAACGCCATATGGCATACAGCCCCGTCGAACGCGGCGTCGTCGAGCCCGTCAAGCGTCTGCGCATCCCCTTGCAGATAGGTGATGTTGCGCGGCTCCGCCTCTTCATGCTGCCGCGCCCGGGTAATCAGCTCCTCCGAAAGATCAACCCCCGTCACCACCGCGCCCCGAGAAGCCAAATATCTCGCCTCTCGCCCTTGCCCACACGCCACCGAACACACCCGCTGTCCGGCAACCTCACCTATCAACTCCGCAAACGTGCCATCGGCAAGTATCGAACCCTCACCAACCCACACGTCATACTCCGCTGCCACGCGGTCATACGTCGCTTCACCCACAGTCCGACCTCCCGCCTCTCCGATTCGTCCAGTTCACCCTGCCAACGAACCCGAGCCCCGGATAGCTCCCCACTCTGCTCACAGCGAATCTCCTCCACCTTCACGAAGTGGACGGGCCGACCCAGCGTTGATAGGCGTCGAGGTCGACATTGCTGCCGCACACGATGGTCACCACCTGGCGTCCGGCGAATCGCTCGCGATCTTCGAGAATCGCCGCGATCCCGAGCGCAGCCGATGGTTCGACGACAAGCCCGGCATGCTCGAGCAGCATCCGCATGCCGGCAATGATCGATGCCTCCGACACCAGTACTGCGTCATCCGCGACCTGCAGCAGATCCTCCAGCACCTCCGGAATAGGCCGCCGACCGGCGACTCCGTCCGCGATGGTGTTGGTCGATTCAGTCGTGACGACTCGCCCCTGATGCCACGAGCGCGTCATCGCCGGTGCGCCGGATGGCTGAACGCAGACCACCTCGACTTTCGGCGCCAACTCCTTCATCACATGCCCAACCCCAGTAGCCAACGCCCCGCCGCCAAGCGCGACCAGAACGGTATCGAACGCCGCCCTGCTCTCCACCAATTCCAGCCCGATGGTCGCCGCACCCTCACAAGTCTCGAGATCCAGGCTGTCTTCCACCAGCCGAATCCCCTCGTACTGCGCGATCGCAGCAGCCCGATCGCGAGCCAACTCGTGATCGCCGTCCACCAACTCCAGCCTGGCACCCAGCGCCCGGATCCGCTCAAGCTTCGCCACCGTCGCAAACCGCGACGCCACCACGGTCACCTCAAGCCCCCGACCACGCCCCGACCAAGCGAGTGCCTGCCCCAAGTTCCCCGCACTGGCACACACCACCGCTCGCGACCCACTCTCAACCAGCCCGCTAGCGACCACCTCGGTCCCGCGCCCCTTGAAGCTCCGCACCGGATTAGCCGTCTCGAGCTTGATACTCACCCCGCACCCAAGCTCAGCTTCCAACGCCTCACACCGATACAACGGCGTATCAAGAAAGCCCGGATCAATCACCCCCCGAGCAGCCCAAACCCGCCCCACATCAAGCCGAGTCCCCTCCACAACCCCCACCCTAACCACGCCGCCCCCACACCCCACCCACCCCAACACCACCCCCGCCTACCCCGACGCCGACGCCGCCCACCCCAACGCCGACGCTGCCCACCCCAACGCCGACGCCGCCCACCCCAACGCCGACGCCGCCCACCCCAACGCCGAGGCGGCCCGCTCGCCCCGACGCCGCTTGCCTCAACGCCGACGCCGCTCGCCCCGATGCCAACGCCGCCCACCTCAACGCCAAGGCCGCCTACCCCGACGCCGCCCACCTCAACACCAACACCGCGGGATCCGCCCCGCACGCCACCCCACCGCCGACGCCGGCACACCTCAGCACCGAACGTGCTGAACCGAGCGCCGATGGAGCTGACCCAGCACCGACATCCGGCCCAGCGCCAACGCCGTTCGGCCGACACCGACTGCGGTCAGTCCGGCGCGGACGCGGCTAACCCAGCACCGACACCATCCAGCCGACACCGACTGCGGTGAGTCGAGGGCGAATGGAGTTGACCCCAGCACCGACGTTTCGACGGACCACCGATGGGTCAGCGGCGCCGAGCGCGGATGGAGGATCAGCCCAGCGTCTGCTGCATTCGGTCCATCATCGACGCTGGTCAGCAGGCTTCGACTGCAAGTCGAGCGCCGATGGACCTAACCGCAGTACCGACGCCGTTTGATCCAGCGCCGACGGCAGGTAGTAAGCGCCGACGGCGGCCCGATGAGCGCGCCGAGGCGGAGCACCGGATCGGGGTCGGTCAGAGGCCGAGGTCGCGGATGAATTCGGGCTTGTAGGCCTGGAGTACGACGTAGCGCGGGTCCGGGGTCTCGACGCCCTCGTAGCTCGGCTCGGCGGCGTCTGCCGGGTCCGGTGCTGTGGTCGGGTCGACCCACTCCTGCTTCGCGTGGCTCCAGCGGGTCAGGGTGTAGTCGGCGCTCAGGTGATCCTCGGAGACGACCTCCCGAACCGCGCTCTCGGCCTGCAGCGCGTCTTCCTCGGAGTTCGCGTAGATCATCAACCGCGACCCGTCCCGCGTCACCGTGACATTGCCGCTCAGCCGCTTCCGCGCGTCGTCATCAAGATCAAGCGCCCGCAACCGCTCCCAGAACGACAGCCCGTGCTCAGCGTCGTTCAGCTCAACCTCAACCCGAAACTCATCAGCCATAGCCACACCCTACCGATCCCCACCCGCCGGCTACCGCATCCCTTGCTCCGAGCCCCATCTCACGCCGCCGCCCCACAGCACTTCTTGTACTTGATCCCCGAACCACACCAGCACACCTGATTCCGCCCCGGCGGCCAGGGGATGGCCCGATCTTCGCCGTACCGACTGATCAGTGACGGCACATCCGCAAGCCGACGGGCGTCGTCGGCGACTTCGAGCATGCGTAGCCAGCTCTCGAAGGTGCACGGCACGACGGTGAGCCGCCGACCACCTTCGGCTGCCCGGAGGACGCCTTCGACGTAGCGATAGTAGAGAGCCTCAGCGCCCTGCGCCTCCAGTCGAGACCAGAGCCAGTGAGTCGTTCCGCAGTTGTCGCGAGTCCAGAACCGCAGACGCCCATCGATCACCTCCGGCTCGACGACCAGGCGGGTCACCATGAACTGTTTATCCACCTGCTCGTCTTTGCTGGTTGGTGCTCGTAGGTCTTCGCGGTCGAGCGGAATCTCCAACGCCCACCGAAGCCTTCGTCGACCGGCCCTCAGGCGGTTGGCCCAACGAGGCTCGTCGCTGGTCGCCACCTTGGACAGATCTCCGACCGCTGCGGAGTACCAAAGGAGAGCGCACTCCAACTCCCCGCGCTTCTCCAGCAGTTCAGCGGTGTGACGCCACGGGGCCTCGAACACTCGCCATCCGGCTAGAAGCGTTGCCAGCTCAGTTCGCGCGGCATCTTCTTGCTCGGACTCGAACAGGTACTCGGCGTAGGCGAGGCGAGCCCAATCTCCGGCCTCCCCGCCGGCCTTGATCAGCAGCTTCCAGACAGCGATCGCGCGATCCGGCTGATCGTCTGCCAGATGCTCCTGGGCGTGGTCCAAGAGATCTTCGGCTGGGTCGAAGGGCCAAGGTGTGCGGATCGCGTCCGCTGTCAGATCTGTCATGCCGGGGAAGATATGGAGTTAGGGTCGCTCCGGCCGGGCGGATCGAAAGCTGTGGACAACCAGGCGCAGCTGGGTCGGATCCACTGCGTAGTACGCAGGATTCGTTGCCCCTCGGCGCCGGTGAAGGCCCGTCCGCGTATTCATCGACGACTCCTGCCAAGCGCTGGCAGGATGTTCGGCCGCTGGTGGGTTATTTTCGCGGTATCGGGCGAAGATCGCGTCAGTGGCGGGGCGTGGGGCCGGTTAGGAGCGGAGTCCGCTGTGTAGCCGCGGAAGAAGTGGAGTTGGATCGCTTCAGCCGGGCGGATGGAAGGTTGTCGCCAGACCAGGGGCTCAGGAAGTGGCGGCTCGGTCGGAATCGCTGCGGAGTACGCAGAATTCGTTGCCTTCGGGGTCTGCTAGGACGGCCCAGCCGGGGCCGCTGTGCTCGCGACGGTCGTCTACGAGGGTGGCGCCGAGGGTCAGCAGGCGCTCGACCTCCTCGTCGCGCGAGGTCTTCGGGCGGAGGCACAGGTGCAGGCGGTTCTTGATGGTTTTCGGCTCCGGTACTTCGTTGAAGTGAAGCCACGGGCCCTCCGGAAGCATCACGTCGATCTCCGGATCACCAGGCTTGTCCTCCGGATGCAGGGGAGCGTCGAGTACCTCGCTCCAGAACCGACCCAAGGCATAGGCATTTGCGCAGTCGACCGCCACGTTCTGCACCACCGAGACCATAGACGTGAGTCTGCCCGCGGCCAAGCCAGCTCTGCAACCAAGTTCCAACCCCAGACAGCCGGTTGCCCACAGTGACATCTGCGACCGAAGAATCCGTCGACACCGATCACATATACTTCTGAGTCATGGAGCTGAGGCATCTTGAGCACTTCGTGGCCGTCGCCGAGCAGAAGCACTTCACCCGCGCGGCCGAGGCGATGTCGATCTCGCAGTCCGGCCTGTCCGCGTCCATCCGCGCCCTCGAACGCGAGCTCCACACCTCTCTCTTCGTCCGCAACACCCGCAGCGTCGAACTCACCGAAGCCGGCCGAGCGCTCCTCTGCGAAGGCCGCCGCACCCTAGCGGCCGCCGAAGCAGCCAAGGACGCGGTCGCCGCAGTACAAGGACTCCTCCGCGGTCACCTTTCTGTAGGCCTGGAGCAGTGCCTCGGCGTAGTCGACGTACCGGCGCTCCTATCCAAGTTCCGCTCCGCCTACCCAGGCGTAGAGATCGAGGTACGCCAGGGCGGCTCCACTCCCATGCTCGACGAACTGGCGTCCGGCCGCCTGGACGTGGCCTTCGTAGCAACCGCCGGCCACCCCATCCCCGGCCTGGACCTCCGCCCGGTTTCCACGGAATCCATGGTCATGGTCTGCTCTGCAGAACACCGCCTGGCCAACGCCACGCAGGTCTCCCTCCCAGACCTGGCAGGGGAGTCCTTCGTGGACTTCGACCCCACCTGGGGCGCTCGTGCGATCTCAGACCACGCCTTCGCCACAGCCGGCGTCGCCCACCCCATCACCATCGAGGTCAACGACGTCCACACCCTCCTGGCGTTGGTCAGCCACAACCTAGGCGTAGCCCTAGTCCCAGAACGCATCGCCGCCAAACGAGGCGACCACGTCACAGTCCCGCTAGCCCCCAACTCAGCAGACTGCTGGCAGGTCTCAGTAGCCATCCCCACCGGCTCCGCCGCATCCCTAGCCGCCGACGCCCTCATCGGCATGCTCCCGACCACCCTCACGTGAGGATCAGGACAGGTCCTCCGGCCAGTCACCGAAGTGGGCACTCGGTTCACCGCTCTCGGTGACCATCCACGCTTCGATCCGTGCACCACGCAAACTCTGATCCACCTCGGTCAACAACGCGCCGTACCGAGCGGCATCTGGCAACGCCACCACGACGCGGGCGACGTCGTTGGCCCCTCTCAACCGCATGGCTTTGAATATCGCACCTGCCAGCCAATGAGAGGCTTGCAAGGTCGGCGCCGTCGGCTTCGGCTGACCCGCATTCGGGCCCCGGGCATAGGTTGCCCCTGGATAGCCCTTCACCTCGACCTCCAGTCGGACCCCGCCACGTTCCGCAATGACGTCCGTCCCGCGCTCCCGGGTCTCGCTATCCGCAACCCGCACAATCTGCCATCCCTCGCGGACAAGCCAGCCGACCAGCGCACTCTGAACAGCAGCCTCATGCGGCCACGCACGATCCGCCGAATTCTCACCGACACCGGGTGCGGGCGTTGTCGGGCGGGTAGCTGCACCAACGAGTCGATTGACGATGGTCCCGTTGGCCGAATCCCTGATCAGTCGCCCCGCACCCGCCAACTGCCGGCAGTACTGATTGATCTGCTGATGCCGGCGACCAAGGCGAGCGGCAAGTTCAGCGTCCGTCATGCCGTCCGAGCGCTGCTCGAGCAAGCGAAGCAGTTCGTCGCTGAAGTTCACGTCGCTCACCCCAACCGCAGTCAGTCTGTGCGCCCAACCGTACTCCGCGGCGTTCCGGTGCCCCGAGATTGTGCTCCTGCTAGACAAATCGTCTGTACGCCGAACTTTCGGCGTACAGACGATTTGGCGCGTCAGGCGGGCTGACTCAAGCCACTATTCTCACCAGGCGTAGTCCTCGGGGGCTGTCTTGTAGCCCGGGAAGATCTCGTCCAGCTTCGCGAGAGCCTTGTCGTCGAGCTTGACGTCGACGGCGCGTACGGCCGAGTCGAGCTGCTCCATGGTCCGCGGACCGACGATCGGACCAGTGACGGCGGGCTGGTGGAGGAGCCACGCGAGCGCGACGTCGCCCGGCTCGTGCCCGAGCTCATCGGCGAGTGCCTCGTACTGCTCGATCTGCGGGCGCAGCTTCTCGAGCGCTTCCTTGGCGCGACCTTCGGTACGGCGTACGCCCTCGTTCTCCTTGCGGATCACGCCGCCGAGAAGACCGCCCTGCAGCGGCGACCAGGGGATGACGCCGAGGCCGTACTCCTGCGCCGCCGGCAGCACCTCGCGCTCGACGTCGCGAACGATCAGGTTGTAGATCGACTGCTCGCTGACGAGCCCGTTGAAGTTCCGCTTCGCCGCGGCAGCCTGCGCCTGGGCGATGTGCCAGCCGGCGAAGTTGCTGCTTCCGGCGTACAGGATCTTGCCCTGCTGTACGGCGACCTCGATCGCCTGCCAGATCTCGTCCCACGGCGTTTCGCGGTCGATGTGGTGGAACTGGTACAAGTCGATGTAGTCCGTCTGCAGACGCTTGAGGCTCGCGTCGAGCGCGCGGCGGATGTTGAGCGCGGAGAGCTTGCCCTCGTTCGGCCACTCGTCCATGTCGCCGTAGAGCTTGGTGGCGAGCACCGTCTTCTCACGGTTCGTCGGGTCCTTCGCGAACCAGCGCGCCGACGATCTCCTCGGTCGCGCCCTTCCCGACGCTGCGCCCGTACACGTTGGCGG
The DNA here is from genome assembly GCA_963740725.1 of uncultured Actinomycetota bacterium. Classification (GTDB taxonomy): domain Bacteria; phylum Actinomycetota; class Actinomycetes; order Propionibacteriales; family Kribbellaceae; genus Kribbella. The sequence continues at coordinate 14,111 of CAVUFT010000001.1, read as the reverse complement.
TGTCGAAGAAGTTGATCCCCTTCTCCAGCGCCGCATCCATGATCGCGTGCGAGTCGTCCTCGCTGGTATGAGGCCCAAAGTTCATCGTGCCCAGGCAAATACGGCTAACGGTCAGGCCGGTCCGGCCAAGATGAGTGAATTCCATACCTCCCAACCTCCCTCTCGGCTGGTGAGATGTCCAACAGGAGAATCAACTCAGTTCGATCACTCCTCGTTCTTAGTCCGCACTACGTGCCGCCCCTGGGCCCGTACTGCGTGCCGCCGGTGCAGGTCGGCTGCCCCGCTCGGGTTCTAGCCTCGACGCCATGGCGACCACCAAGTTCGACGTCGGCGGGTATGAGCTTGCAGCCGAGATCGCGGGGGAGGGGGCGCCGACCGTCGTTTTCGTCTCCGGTGCCGGCGCCGGGAGAGATTCCTGGGATGCAGCCATCGCGGCCCTGCGGAACTCGACCACGCTCGTGACGTACGACCGCGCCGGTATCGGCGACAGCGAGGTCCCTGCCGACCTCTCCGTGCGGACAGTCGGCGCAGCCTCGGAGGAACTGCACCGGCTGCTTGTGACGACCGGTCTCGAGGGGCCATTCGTCCTGGTCGGCCACTCATTCGGAGGTCTGATCGCGCTGATCTACGCCGCGCGATGGCCGGTCGCCGGCCTGGTCCTTGTCGATCCGAGTGACATCCACCTGAACCTGGATATCGATGAACCTCTCCCCATCGCGCCTGACGGTGAGTGGGGCTCGTACGACGTGGTTGCAAGCGTTGGCGAGGTAGCGCGGAGCCGACGCAACCTCGGCGTACCGAGTGTCGTCATTGCCAGCCGCGTCAGTTCCTGGCTAGACGACGTCGACCTCAAACCTTGGCGCCCCTTCGACCTGACCGAACTCGACGACCGATGGCAACGCCACCAAGAATCCTTGGCCGCCGACCTCGGCGCCACTTACAAGGTCGCCCGCCACAGCGGCCACGACATCCCCAACGACGACCCAACCATCGTCGCTAACTCAATCGACGACCTGATTGACTTGGCCACTGGTGCGGGGCAGCTCAGGGCAGATTAGCGATGCCCCGATTTGCCCCGCTGAAAACTCTGGCCGCGGCGCTAGTTTCCCAGCATGGAGATTGCAGTTCTGCTGTGTAATGGCGTTTCCGGCTCTGCCTTGGCGTCGGTCCTCGAAGTCTTCGACGCATCCAACGCGGTCGCGAGCCAAATTTCCGATCCGGAGCGCTGGAACATCACGCCCGTCGGGTTCACTCCGACGGTGCGGACCTCGGACGGACACCTCGTCGACTGCGAGTCGATCACCGTGGCCGATTCGACCGACCTACTCGTCGTACCGGCTTTCAACGAGCGCAGACCCGACGCCTTGATCGACATCGTCAAAGGTCGCCATTCCCGTCCCGCAAGGGAGTTGCTCGCCGAAACCTACACGCGCGACATCCCGATCGCCTCCGCCTGCGCCGGTACTTTCCTGCTCGCCGAAACCGGCATCCTGGACGGCATCCGAGCGGTGACCAACTGGCAGCTGGCGCCGACAATGACCGCTCGCTATCCACACGTCCGGCTCGACCACCAAAGCATGGTCGTCCACGACGACGACATCACCACCGCCGGCGCAGCATTCGCCCACGTCGACATGACCCTCGCCCTAGTCCGCGCCACCAGCCCAGCCGTAGCGGACATCGTTGCCCACCACCTGGTCATCGACCAGCGCCCCTCACAAGCCCCCTACATCCTGCCCAGCGCCCTATCCCAACACGACCCCACCGCTGCCGCCTTCGAACACTGGACCCGCGACCACCTAGACCAACCCATCAGCATCCCCGCCGCTGCCCACGACCTAGGAATAGGCGAACGCACCCTCCACCGAACCATCCTCCGCACCATAGGCACCACCCCCACCCGCTACGTCCAGGACCTCCGGATCGAACGCGCCCTCCACCTCCTACGCACCACCAACCTCCCCTTCGAAACAATCTCCCGCCAAGTCGGCTACAACCAATCCAACCCCCTCAGAACCCTCCTACGCCGCCAAACCAGCAAAACCACAGTCGCCCTCCGAACCACCCGCATCAACTGAGTAGGCGGCCGCGCTCCTTGGTGGGCGATCACTCGACCTTGGTTCACAGTTGCGCGATGGCCAGTTCGCCGAGCCGCCGAACGGGCAGAGCCAGGTCCGTCAACTCTCCACCGTCAGCAAAGCGAAGAAACCGGACAGCTGCGGCGAGTGTCGCAACGCGCCCGCTCGGCGTGTCCAGGAAGAGTTTGAGCGTACGTCGAATGCTCTCGGTGGCATGCGGATACGCCAGCGTCGAGCACAGAAGAGTTGCAGCGTCATACCCGGCGGGCGCCTTGCCCCACATCTCCCAGTCAAGGATGGCGAGCCGCGGAGCCGTGAGGTTGCCCCAGTGCAGATCGCAATGTGCGGTAGTCCACGGCACAGCGGCGACGTCGATCTCGATTCCGAAGAAGGCCCTGATGCCGTCATTCACATAGCTCGCGTCCATGCCACTCTTAGGCAGAGGATGAACAGCTAAGGCCTGCAAAGCCGCATCAAGATCGGCGAGCCAACGCTCGGATAGGGCAGGTTCAACCGTGGGAGTCATACCGGTCGAGATGGCTACGTCGGCAACGAAAGTGCTGAGCTCCCCACGCATCCTTCGACCGCTGTCCTCCCAATCGGCCCACCGCTTGACCGCGGGCTTCCGTACTCCGTGAATCTCGTTCGCCGCGACGTTGTGACCCAGGAAGTCGCCGTCGCCCCATTCGGGATCGTCGTACACCACCCGAAGCCAGGCATCCTCGCCCGCATCGAGGACCCGACAGCCGACCGAGTGCAGACGCGACGTATGAATCGGTGTCCCGAGCGGCTCTACACCGAACTCGCGAACAGCCCAGTCCAAATGCCCTTCCATCCAGGCCCGCCGCTGTTGATCGTTGTCGCTCACTGATCGTCCTGGTCGGGATAGCGAAGTTCGAGCTCCGATACGAGCGCCTCCGCGAGCTCCTGCCGCTGCACAGGCTCGATCAGGATGCCGTTCAGGTAGCCGGCCCCGCGAATCCTGGAGAGGTCGTTGCCGCGGAAGTCGAAGCCTGTGTAGGTACCGCCGTCGAACTCAACGTTGTCCAACGTGCAGCGCGACATGTGACCGCCCGGAAGGTCCGATCGTCTGAAGGTGACCTCCTTGAAGCGGCTATCGATGAAGACGATCGGAGCAGTCGCCTGAATCGCATCGAAGGTCGCGTACTCGATCCGGCAGCTCTCGAAGACCACATTTGCCCACTTGTTCTCAACGAAGTTGGCGCCAAGGATCTTGCAGTTGCGAAACACCACTCGCGACAGGGAGCAGTCCGTCCACCCGCTCGACGCCAGCACGCAATGTTCGAAGAGCACGGATTGAATCGCCACCTGATCGAAGGCCACACGTTCAGCTTCGACCTTCGACATCCGCCCGCCGAGCAAGGTCCGCTCAGCCACGGCTAAATAGCGGACAGACGTTCGCCCATAGTCGAAGTCGGCCAACGTCCCGGAGCCGTCCAAGCTATCGACATCGCGTAGCTCGTCCTCGTCGATATGCGGCGTCAGAACCTTCGCAAGCCCGTACTCTTCGCTCTCCATCGATACCCGATCATTGCAGTCCGGCAGCTGACCCTGCCTACCGGTTACGGAAATAGACGGTCTTCTTCTTGAACGGCTTCGGCTTCTGGGCCCAGTTGTCCCAGCTCGACTTGTTGTTCCACCCCTCCAGTGTGCGGTCAGGTGCTTCGCCCTCAGGTAACGCCTCCCGGCGCGCCTTGATCATCTCTGCAACGTGGGTCTCGTCGGTTGTTGCAAGTTCTTCAAGGATTGTCATGTTGTGGTGCTCCTCTCAGATTTGATGTCGTGAAGGGCTAGGACGACGGCCTGGACCGACGTCCTGCAGTGTTCGGTTTCGGTCGCCAGGAAGTTGCCGTGCTCGAAGTACCGGTTCCCGGCATGTGCGCCCTGGCAGAAGGCGAAGAACTCGCAGCTGACCCGGCACCGCTCAACGCCGTTCCTGAACTCCTGCACATAGGACAGGTCCGCAGCACGACCGATGATGGCCGGTAGCGAGTCGGTAAGGACGTTCCCGGCAACGAAGTCGTGATACCGCTCGCTACGAGCGCCGAGGAGCTCGGGCGACAACAGCACTGTGTCCCCGTTCCATCCGATGGTCGGAATCGGGTCATGAAGCACGCTCCCCGCGCGGCCCGTCGGAGACAGAGCCAGATACTCAAGCAGGTGTTCAACCTCTCGCACCCTCATACCTGGGTTGTCGTTGCTCCATAAGAAGACATCGCGCCAGAACCGGCGTGCCTGATCGACGGTCGGTGTCCCGTCGTGACGGTTGGCGCCCTCCTTCTCCTCCATGTTGAGGCCAACGAACGGGCAGCCGAGCGCGGCTATGAAGTCGAGGAGTTCGCCGGCGCACCTGGTGTTCTCGTGATCAACGACAGCTATGACCGTGAAGGGGATGTGCCGTACCTTGAGCCTGCAGATGCCGGCGACGATGCGATCGAAGGCCGGTACTCCGCGCCAGTCCACTCGGTTCGCAGACATCTCGGGCGGGCCGTCAATACTCAGCCCGACCGATACATCGAACTCGCGGAACAGATCGCACCATTCGTCGGTGATCAGCGTCGCATTCGTCTGAACCACGTGCATGATCCGGCCCGCCTGCCGCAGCTGTTCGAACGGGCCGAGCAACTGCCGCATGGCAGCGGTCCCGATGGTCAGCGGTTCCCCGCCATGCCAGACAACCTCAAGCGTGCCCGACGTCGGCCACGCCTCCGGAATGCCGGCTGCGATCGCCTGGGCGACTTCGAGGCTCATGTCCCGCTTCAGCTTCCGGTCCGGCAGATAGCAATATGAGCAATCCAGATTACAAAGCGTCGTCGGCTGAACGACGAGCGCCGAAGGCTCCGCAGCCAGCCATGGACGATCCACAGATTTCAATCCCGAGCTCATCTCAGCCGCCGCAAAGTGTGCGACAGCCTAGGAGGTCAAATTTGGTCATCGAGGCACCGTCTTTCTTGTCTGACTTCGGCTTGCTAAGTCAGGCCGACGTGTGTCGGCACTGGAGCGGCGGACGAGCGCAGATGACAGGGCATCGGTACGCTCGCCCGCCGGTTCGAGGGTGTGTTTGCAGTTCTCGGCCGCTGCTAGGTGCAGCTGATCAATTCGGGTTTCGTCGCCGAGTACGCCGTACTGGGGCTGGCGTGGTGGCGATCAGGACGCGGGCGCCAGTGGCGTGTTCGAACCGATCCTTAATGGCGGCTGGTGCGCTCAGGAGGGCGAAATGCAGCATGCTGGGAAGGGCCACAGCGGTGGCTTCGTACCGGTCGACCGCCTCAACCAGCGCTTCAAAGGCCGCCGGACTTGTTTCGAGCTGCTCCACATAAACGGTGCCGAGAGTGAAGCCCTCCAGGTCAGCAAAACGCTCGAGTCGCTCCTTGACGTCGGCCAGTTCGTCATCGGTCATCAGCAGATGCATCCTCAGGTAGCCGAGGAGCAGCGGCTTGGTGTAGTTCGTCATGAGTCCTCTCCCCGGTCCGGTGATACTTGGCAGTGACGGATGCGTCCGCTACTGCAACCAGGTTGGGTTGCAACCTCTCCACACGGAAGGTGACTCGTGGTGACTGAAGGTGACTCGCAGGGTGACGACCAGGCGAAGCCCAGTCCTAGTGGGTCACCGCTGAGACATGCTCGCCTGCGACTCGGCTGGACGCAGGCAAACCGGCCATGCGAGAGGTTCGCGCGAGCGGTCGGCAGTCTGGGCGAAGCGGTACCGAGTGACGCCTCTCTGAAGCGGATGTTCGCGTACTGGGAGAGCGGCGAACGAGCCGTCACCGTCGACACGTATCAGCGCGCGTTCGTCGCTATCTACCAGGCGGCAGCCAAGGACCTCGGCTTCGCAACGCATGGGGAGGCCCACGATCTGGTTGTCGCGAGGAGGGACGCTTACGACGCGCCAAGCAATTATCACGATCGGCCAGTGCCGGAAGCATTAGTTGAGGCCAATCAGGCCAGTTGGAGAGAGGTCCGCCGTTATCTCATTGAGAGTGGGACCCGTATAGCAGGTCAGGTCGCGAACCTGTATGACCATCGCTGGCAAGTAGCGGGCGTACCTGCGCTGGCGCCATCCACCTGGCTCCCCACATCGCCCGTTCCGTTGGACAGGATCAAGATGCGCTGGGACCCGGAACCAACCCAGCCAACCATCACCGGCGCTGAAGCCGAAGCAGCTACCACTTTGCCGTTGCGGGCTCCAGGGCACGCCTTCGCGCAATACACGAGCGCGATCCGGTATGTCAGTCGCCCGCTCTGTTCGAGAATAAGGCATAGCTACCGGATGACCGAAGTCGACTGGAGCGATGACGGTGGTGAAATGTGTTCGGCCTCGCCACATTCTTCGACAAGTTGGATGTGTCCGAACCGCTGAGTCACGAGAGCGCAGTGTGCAGCCGATGGCGGGCCAGGTCGACATGGTCGAAACCTCCCATTTCGAAGCACTGATCAAAAGATCCGTCTTAGACCTGGCCAGCGCGTGTCCGTCAATCCCGGAATCAGCGACCCTGACGATCCGCCGCAACGTCGCAAGACAGGCACGGGGTTCCTTCTTCCTCTTGCGACGGGATCCGACCCAGGTGACCAACGGCCGCCACTACAGTCTCCTGCCAGCCGGCGAGTTCCAGCCAGCAAGCATCCAGCCGCGGCCAGTATCACCGCCGACCTGGATCTCTGGCGCAACATGGTTCGCGAATATAGCCGAAGAATGCTCGGCCCCCCCGGAACACGACGGCAGCGGCGGGAAGCCCCTGGACTACGAGGTCTGGCCGTTCTTCAGAGATATGAACAAGGCCAGAGAGGCAGGCGACCCTGCGCGCATACGCACTCGGAGTCGTACTCGACGCACTGAGCTTAAACGCCGTGATCGCAACGGCTGTCGTGATCAACGACGATGCGTTCGATCGCCTGTTCCGAAGCCTCGTCTCGACGAACCCTGAAGGCGAGGTTGTCGGCTCACTCGACGGCAAAAGTCAATCCACGCCTCCATTCGACGACGCGACCGTCACCCGCCTGATCGAACAGGAGCCGCTCGGTCAAACAAGTGCCGCCTGCCTCAGCCTCGCCTGGCGTCACCGATCCACGCTCCTTCCGTGACCTCTACTTGCGTTCTTCGACCGTCACTACAACGTTAACTACCGAACGTAACGTTCATGTCGGCAGGAGCGATTAGGTTAGAGCGATCTGCTTGCGGCCAGCTCGGCCGGTTGGGGCAGGTGCCTTGCTACGAACTCAGGGGATGAGTGATGGGGTTTCAGACGCCGCTGTACGAGCTGAGCGACTACCTGAAGTGGACGACGAGCGGCAAGATCCAGCTGCCGGACTTCCAGCGTGGCTACAAGTGGGAGGACGAGCGGATCCGCCAGCTGCTGGTCACGATCCTGCGGGGTCACCCGCTGGGCGTCGTGATGCTGCTGAAGACCGGCAACGACCAGATCCGGTTCAAGCCCCGGCCGGTCGAGGGCATCGAAGTCCCCGGCGGGCACGTCAGCCGACTCCTGCTGCTGGACGGCCAGCAGCGCCTCACTTCGCTGACTCAGGCGCTCACGGGCGACGGTGTTGTCGCCACGAGGACAGCCGAGGCAAGCTGATCGAGCGCCGCTACTACGTCGACATGGCACTCGCTCTCCAAGGCGAGGACCGGATCGACGAGGCAGTGATCTCGGTCCCCGGCGACGGCATGGTGCGCACGAACTTCGGCAAGGACATCGACCTCGACCTCTCGACGCGGACAAGGAGCGAGCAGCCGGCTCTTCCCGGTGCGGCTACTCTTCGGTGGCGCCGAACGTGACCTGGCTGTTCGCCCTGGAGGACAAGGATCAGGCCAGCCAGTTCCACGCCGCAGTCGATCCAGCCGGCGCGACCTACAACATCCCGGCGATCGAGCTGGACAAGTCCACCAGCAAGTCCGCGGTCGCGACCGTCTTCGAGAAGGTCAACACCGGCGGCCTGCCGCTCAACGTCTTCGAGCTGCTGACGGCCACTTTCGCGGGCGACAAGGACTACTTCGACGAGCACGGCACCGACTTCCGGCTCAACGATGACTGGAACGAAACGCAGCGCAAGTTCTCGCCGCTATCCGGTGCTGGCGGGCCTGGAGAACACCGACTTCCTCCAGGCCGTCACGCTGCTCGCCACACTGAAGCGCAACCGGCCGACACCAGGCCGTCCGCCGGCGGTGTCAGCCAAGCGCGAGGACGTTCTCAAGCTCGACGCTCGGACTACCTGAGTGGGTAGGGCCGTTGCGGGAGGCCTTCATCTGGGCCTCGGACTTCCTGGCGGACAGGCACATCTTCGACCCGCGATTCCTGCCCTATCCGAAGCAGCTCGTGCCGCTGGCGGCGATCAGGGTCGTGCTGGGCACGATGCCACCTGCATTGGTCCGCGTAAGCAGATCGCCCGCTGGTTCTGGTGCGGCATACTTGGCGAGCTCTACGGCGGCGCCATCGAGACGCGGTTCGTCCGCGACCTCGAGCAAGTCCCAGGATGGGCTCGCGGCGACATCGAGGGGCCGTCCCCGAATACCGTTCAAGATGCGACATTCGTGGAGTCACGCCTTCACTCGCTCCGTACGCGTGGCAGCTGCCTATAAGGGCATCTACGCGTTGCTGTTGGGCAATGAGGCTCGCGACTGGATGGAGGACAAAGCCCTCGACAAGGTGCAGTACGTCAATCTTGCCGTCGACATTCACCACATCTTCCCGCAGAAGTGGTGCAACGAGAACGGTGTCGACGCCGAGCACCGCGAGAGCATCGTCAACAAGACAGCGATCTCGGCTCGAACCAACAGGGCCATCGGCGGAGCGGCTCCTTCCTCATACCTCAGCTACATTGAGACAAAGGCCCAGATCTCGTCGACAGCTCTCGATCTGTTGCTCACCTCCCACCTTGTCCCGGCGGACCTGCTCCGCGCAGACAAGTTTGAGGAGTACTTCGCCGGCCGCCGCGAGTTGCTGTGCCAACTCGTCGAGCGGGCAATGGGCAAGACGGTGCCACGCGACATAGGTGCGGGAACCGCCCAAGAGGATTCAGCGCAGTTCGAAGAATCAGAGGTTGCTGAGACCACCGAAGAGGAAGACTGAGCGAGTCTCCTTGCGTGCGCCGTGGCCTCGCCTGGGATGAAGGCAAGACGCTCGAGTTGGATGACGCGGCGCTAGCCGGCAGTGCAGCAGCCAGGATGCTCGAGTGTGCCCCGTAGGCTCCGACCAACCGATCCTGTCTTTCTATTAGGCAACGACGGAGGCGGCTTGGAAGAGGTCGGTGGGCATGGGGTGGTCTAGGCGCCAGGTGATGGCGATGGGGCGGTCGCCGGTGTGGCTGGTGTAGGTGGCTGGGCCTAGGAAGAGGTAGGGGGAGGTGCCTAGCTCGTTGAGCTTTTGTTCGCGGGCGAAGATGAGGATGTTGGAGCCCAAGGCGCGGTGGTTGATGTAGCGCTGGCCGGTTGCTGAGTTGACCGAGGTGGTGCTTTGAGACTCCCAGTGGAACAGCGTGGGGCTGATGGCGTAGTCGCGGTACATCGTGGTGGGGGAGTAGTCGGCCTCGGATTTCGCGAGTGTCACGAAGAAGGCATCGATGCCGGTGTCCTTTGAAGACAGGACACCCTCGCGGAAGCTGCTGGGGCGGCGCTGAAGGCTGGCGTAGTTGAGGCCGGCAAGGATCTCCTCGCGCTGGTAGCGAGCGTGAACGCGCAGCGGGATGTTATGTAGTTGACCCGCGAGTTCGAGGGTGCGGTGGCGAGCGCGATCCATGGTGTAGTCGATCACCTGGATGAGCTCGTCGCGGAGAGCTTGCTCAGCCCGGAGCGCGTCGAGGCCAGCGTCGTACGAGGTGAAGCCTCCACCATCGGGCCAGAGTGAGAAGAAGAGCATCCGGGCATGGTTGCGCTGCGCATCAGTCAGGTCGCCGTACGACGGTGCGGCATCGGTCAGCAGCAGATTATAGGTCCGCATACGGTCGAGGTCATCGACATGTGCAAGGGCCCGGACTCGTCTCAGAAGTGTTGACTCGCGGGCTGTGCCATCACGTGTTGGTAGGCCAGCTTCGCGTCTGAGCGCAGTCCAGCTTCTTCCGGCGCGGAGGATGTCGCTGATGTCGACGCGACGAGCAGTGACACCTGGGCTCCACCCACATGCAGAACGCCTGCTTGCCGCGCTCCGAGGCCAGCGATCAGCGCCGGGACCAGCGGCGAGTCGTCGCTCGTCCGGTACACCGTCTGCTTGATCGCGAGCACGTCGGGGTCGTTGACCGCCTGCGACGAACGCCTCGACCGAGGTCGTGAACGAGTCGTAGGGGTGGTGGACGAGGATGTCGCCCTCGCGCATCGCGGCGAGGATGTCGGTCTCGCCCTCCGGTCCCTGGAGCGCGGCCTGGGTGACGCTGGAGAACGGCTTGAAGCGGATGTCGGTGTGGCCGGCGACCCCGGCGACGTCGAAGAGGTCGTCGAGCCCGATCAGCCCGTCGATCAAGTAGACCTGGTTCGGCTTGGTGTTGAGGAGCCCGACCAGCCGCTCCATCAGATGGTCGTCGAGGTCGCCCGCGACTTCGAGGCGGATGACCTCGCCGAAGCGGCGGCGGCGGATCTCGTCCTCGACGGCCTGGCGCAGGTCGTCGGTCTCGTCGGAGACGTCGTAGTCGGTGTCGCGGGTGACGCGGAAGAGCGCCTGGCCGAGGACCTCCATCCCGGGAACAACGCCTCGAGGTTGTGGGAGATCACCTCCTCGAGCGGCACGAAGGTGGCGCCGTCACCGATCGGCAGGAACCGGCGGAGCAGCTCCTTCGGGACCTTCACGCGAGCCAGCACCTCGGCGTCCTGCTCGGGGTCGCGAAGGACGACGATCAGGCTCAGCGAGAGGTTCGAGATGTAGGGGAACGGCCGGCCGACGCCGAAGACGAGCGGGGTCAGCGCCGGGAAGACCTGGCGGATGAAGAGGTCGTCGATCTCGCGGCGCTCTTCGGCGTCGGCCTCCGCGTAGCTGATGATCCGGATTCCCTGCTCCTCGAGCCCGGCTTCAGCTCGCGGGCGAAGCAGCTCTCGATCCGGTCCCGCTGGTAGATCGCGAGCTCGCGGATCCCCTCGATCTGCTCCAGCGGCGTCATCCCGTCGGCGCCGGCGGGGAGCGATGCGGCGACCTGGTCGTGGAGGTCGGCGACCCGGACCATGAAGAACTCGTCGAGGTTGCTCTCCCAGATCGCGCAGTACTTGAGCCGCTCGAGCAGCGGGATCGACTCGTCCTCGGCGAGCTGGAGGACGCGATCGTTGAAGGCGATCCACGAGACCTCGCGGTTGATCAGGAGAGCGCGGGTCCTCGAGATCGGGCGCGGCCGCAGCGAGAGGCGGCGCCGTTGCCATTGGCCTCGATCTCCTCGATCTGCGGCTCGGATGCCCGCTTCCATCATCACCTCGTCTTCACTGTAGAAGGGGTCGCCTGCCCGAACCATCGCCTGCCATACGGCCAACCCGACTTGCAGCGGCGATGATCGACGCGGCGCGACGACGGCGTCAAGAAGCTGCGAACGCTACGCGGCGGCGGTGAGGCGCGCCGCAGCCGCCTCGCCATCCTCGCGGGGCGCGAGCGCCAGCGCGTAGCCGTCGGCGAGCTGCCCGAGGGCAGTCGGCCAGCTGCGCTCGGCGGCCGCCGCGATCCCGCCGCGGGTGAGCCGCTCGTGGAGGGCGGGGCTCCGGACCAGGCGGACGAGCTTCGCCGCGACCTCCGTCGCCTTCGGCTCGCAGAGGAGCCCGCTGGGGCCCTCGGAGATCAGATCAGCCGGGCCGCCGGAGCGAATCGCCACCACCGGGACACCGCTCGCCTGCGCCTCGACGACGACCTGCCCGTAGGTGTCGGTCTCCGATGGGAAGACGAACGCGTCGGCGTCGGCGTAGGTGGCGGCGAGCCCGTCGCCCGACAGCCAGCCGCGGAACTCCGCGACACCACCGAGACGTTCGCGCAGCCGCTGCTCGTCGGGTCCGCCGCCGGCGACGACGAGCCGCAGCCGCGGCTCCTCGACGCGCGCCAGGCGGAAGGCGTTCGCCAGCAGGTCGACTCCCTTCTCGCGGGAGAGCCTGCCGGCGTAGAGGACCTCGATGGGGCCCTCGCCGCGGTACCCGAGCTCCGGGCGACGGCGCTTGGCGGGGCTGAAGCGATTCGTGTCGACGCCGCGGATCCAGCGCGCGACACGGTTCAGCGGGACACCGAGCTCTCCGAGGGAGGCATCGGCGGCGGCGCTCGGTGAAAGGACCATCTCGCACTCGCGGTAGAGCAGGCTCATCCCGAGGCCGGCCGTGAACGCGAGGTCCTCGCTGTCGCTGCGCAGCCGTGCGTAGGCGACGAACTCGGTGTGGTGGCTCGCAAGGAGCGGCAGACCGGCGATCCGCGCGGTCATGGCCGCGGCGATGCCGGCCGGGCCGGGGGTGGCGACATGGATCAGGTCGAAACGACCCTCGGTCAGCGCCTCGAGCAAGCTCGGGAGCGACGGCACGCCGACCCGCATCCCCTCGTACAGCGGCATCTCGATCTCGGCGGCGGCGGGCAGGCGGTGATCGACGCCGCGGTCGGTCCGATCACCTCGACCTCGAAGCCGGGGACGCCGAGCTCGCGGATCCGCTCGATCGTGTGGGAGACACCGTGCTGGGAGTCGATCGAGTCGACGACGATCGCGACCCGGCGTCGCTCGCCATCGCGGCCGCGCAGGCGCGCGCGCTCGCCGGAGAGGAAGGTGGCAGCCGGCAGGTAGGGCACGACCGGCATGCACGCGTCGAACAGATCGAGGAGGACGCCGCCCGGGCTCGCCCGAGGCGATCTCGGCGCCGCCGTCGTTGCGGTCCGCGGAGGCGGGCGTCGTGCACTGTGCGTGCCCGGCGGAAGAGGTCGCCGTGGGAGAAGCCGTCCTCCTGCATCAGCTCGATCAGCTCGGGGCCGTGCGGCAGTCCGACCGAGTCGAGCCAGGCGATGAGCAGGGCCCGGGCGTCGGCGGCGGTGAAGTCGGCGCCTCCTCGCCGGTGCGCTCGCGGCCCTCGCCGACGACCCGCTCGATCAGCCGCAGCACCGCGTCGGGCGCGGGCGGGCCGCGCTCGTGTCGTCGATCAGGCTGCGGGTCGCGATGGCGATGGCGGCGTGCGCCCACTTCGCCGCGCTGCCCTGCTCTCCGCCGGCCTCGGCGCGGCCGCCCGTGACCTCGGCGAGGAACGCCTCGGGCGTGTCGACGCGGGGCGTGCGAGTGAACGTGCGGCCGATGTCGACGCCGGCGTGGTCGTCGGAGCCGCCGATGCCGACACTCCCCGCGCGTGTCGGCGGAGAACGGCGGCCGGCATGTTGAGCTCGGCGGCGCGGGAGCCGTTGCGGACCTCCCAGACGCCGAAGAGCTCAGCGAGCCGGCGGCGGTGGCGCGGCTCGAGCGGAGCCGCCACCGCGTAGAAGGGATGGGCGAGCGCGCATGCGATCTCGTTGCCGTGCAGGTACTCGGCGCATTCCTCGACGCTCCCCGAGTGAGCCTGGAGCCACTCGTGGTCGTCGGGGGTGATCCCGAAGCAGAGGACGTGAACGGCCTGCGGCTCGCCGGCGAATGAAGCGGTCAGCTCCTCGGAGATGAAGACGTCCGGGAGGTGGGCGATCTCCAGGGCGCCGTCGATCGTGTCGTGGTCGGTGATCGTCACGAAGTCCATGCCGCGCCGCGGGCGAGCTCGTAGACCTCCTGCGGAGGCGTCGCGCACTCGGGCAGCCCGGCGCTGCGCTGGATGCCGAGCTTCGAGACCTCCGAGGCGGTCGAGTGGCAGTGGAGGTCGGCGCGGCTGAAATCCGTCGTCCGGCGGCCTGGTCGGCGGGGGTCATCGTTGCTCCCTCTGTTGGTTCGTTCATTCACCGACAGGTTCGACCCTCTTGTAGTGCTTCTCGTGAAAGACCTGCAAAAAGGGAGTTACGAGGTGGTGAACGCGGCGTCCCTAAGCGCGGTCGCTCGGCCTGGCGAGCTCGGCGGCCGCGCTGACTCCGCCCGCCTCGGCCTCTCGCCGTGCCGCTCGGCCGCCTGACGCTC